>CAVVEX010000001.1:0-51053 GCA_963747395.1 uncultured Actinomycetes bacterium
AACATCATCGACCCACCGTTCAACGAGATGCTGGCACGTCTCGACCAGCTGCGTGATGACATCGTCTCGGCCGACCAGTCCCGCAGCGCCGCGTCATCCGAACTATCTGACATAGCAGCACACGCTGATCGATTCCTTACGATGACCGCCGCTCCGGTGATGATCGACGTGGCGAATGTCGGCGCCGAAGCCGGTACGTCGTGATCGGCGCGCTTCGCTGGTTTCGCCAGCCGGGTGTCGAACTGTGGACGACTCGCGCGACCTTCATCGGGACGCTCGTGGTCGCCGCTGCCGGGGCGGTTCGGCGGTTCGGGCCGAGCGGCGGAGCGACGGTCACGGGAAGCTCCGGCAACCAAGATGCGGAGGGACACTGATGGGATTCAACTACCGACGCCGGATCAAGACTGGCGCAAACTCGTTCCTGAATCTGAGCAAGTCCGGCGCGTCCTACAGTCGACGCATCGGACGCGCCACGTTCAATAGTCGCGGCGGGGGCAGTTACCGCATTTGCCAAGGGGTTCTCGTTCCGGTGGGGAAAGCGATAGACCGCGCGTCGAGCTCAGGCGTATCGGACTGATCAAGGTGTTCGCGACGCGATTGAACGGACCCATTGGAGTGGCCGACACCGCCCGTCGATGTCCTGGAAGGCGGGCCCGACTGGCAGTAGCCGGCGGCCTCGGAGACGACCTTCGCCCCGGTCGATCCGTCTTGGACGGGGCCGCTACCGGGCAGTGCTTGATCGCTACTAGCAGCTCAAGCCGGACACCCACCGGCTGCGGATTCAGGAGGCGGCGCTGCACGACGCAGCCCAACTTCGAGGTCTGCCGAGACGGCCGTCGACGGTGAAGCCCGACCGTCGATGTGGCGCCCGTAGCGCGTGCCGGTGTCGCTGCCGCCCTACGGCGCGGCGGTTTTCGCCACAATCATGAGGACCCGATCCTTCAGGACTTCGGCGGCGACGATGACGATCACAGCCAGCCTGTACGGATTCGCAGGTCAGACGTGCCGTTCGTGTAACGGAACCCGAACTGGACGACGATAACCGCAAGACGCGGCTTCGTTGCGGAGGCAAACCGCGGCCGTCGAGGTCCCTCCCGAATCAGCCAGGCGCGGCCGAGCACGCTGTACCTCTGCGCGTCGGTCGAAGGCCTCGATCTGCTACCTCCCGATCCGGTCGGTGTGCCTCGTGAGGTGGTTGCGGACGTCAACCGTTACAGCTCCTGCCTGGCGTCGTTCGGCGGTTCAGGGCGCACCCATGGGTTCTGCTTCGCCCGTTCCAGCGCCGAGGTCTGCGCTCGGGCCAGAACGTCGTTCCTCCACGCGCGCGACTCTTCGCGGACAAGCGCCGCCACCCGCCGGTCGACCCCGAGGTCGAGCTCGGTCTGCGGGTGTCGTAGCCGGTAGGCCCGGATAGCGCTCAGCACGCCGTCGTCGAACGATGCTGCGAGCTCGGCCAACCGTGCGTGGCCGAGGAACCGGTTGTTCGTGGCCACGGCGTCCTCGCACAGCGCCCAGCCCGCCCGTAGACCCATGCGTCGCGCGGTACGCAACGATTCCTGCGAGCGTGCGGAGGGGCCACCCGCGGGTTCGTTCGACACGGCACGAGCATGCCAGGCACGTCGGACGAGACCTGCAACGCTTCCCGTGGTCGATCACGCCCTTGAATTGCGCGCGGCCAGTGCGGATTCGCCGAACGAGGCTGGTGAGGCACGTCCGAGTGATGTACTGGCGCTACAGCCTGGCCAGGCCAGCGGCGTAATCAGCCGAGCACCAGCTTGCGGCCATGCTTGAACAGGGCGACCTCGACTGCGTCGGCCTGGATTGTGTGCGCGGCGCTCGATGCGCGGGCCGCCTCATCATGGGCGAAATCGAGCCACTGTTCATAGACCGCGGGCGGCCACGCGATCTTCGTGCTGAGCCGCCGAGCTTGGCCGGTGGCCACGCCGAGTTCGGCGAGGTGATTGAGAGCGGCGACGACGAACTGATCCAAGATCAACGCCCGAGTGATGCGATCGGGGGAGAGATCCATCGTGTACAGCAGTTTGGTGAAGAACGACGGCCCGAGGAACGCGACCTTAAAGGGGCCGCCGGCGGCCAGGGAGCGGTAGGCGGCTATCGGTCCCTGCTCATCGAGGGTGAGGCGAGCACCGGACAGCTTCGCGGCGAGGATCTCGCGCCCAACCCTCAGCGGCCTGCGGTAGCGGTTGAGGCTGCCGGTCGAGGCCCCCATTCCCCACGCGTAGCAGGCGATAAGCAGGTCGACCTCACGCCCTGGCGTGGCGGCGATCCGGAACAGGTCGCTGCGGTCGATCCGTCGCCAACCGTCGCCCTTGGCCGGAGCGGCAGGCAGCCCATCGAAGACATCGGTCGCGATCACCGACGTCCACCACGCGGGCCGGAAGTCGAACCACTGCCCGGAAACTGCGTCGCGGCGCGGGTACTCCCCGACGATGCGCTCCACGTCAGTGGCCATGTTCCCGACCCGTCCTCAATACCAATAGCTGACGGCGAGATCATCCCAAGGGATGTCGTAGAACAGATTCACCAGGTCGGGCTCGATCGGCACCGGCGGCAGCTCGGACTGGAACCAGACGACGACCAGACCCGACCCGCGCCAATCCGGCCCTGCTGCGAGGTCCGCCCCGAAGTCGCCGATGCAGCACAGCGGCGGCAGAGTTTCGCACCGGACCGGCTCGCCCTCGATCCCGCGTCCGTCGATGGCGCGGCCGACCGTTCGAACCGGCCGGACCAGGTGGACGGGTGTTGGGCCGAACAGCGCCGTGGCCTTGCCAAGGAGAGCCTCGATACGCGCATCGTTGGTCCGGCGCGTTGATGCCCCGTCCTCGTGGTCGGCGTAGGTCGCCTGGCAGAACAGCGCCCGGAGCGAGAGAACCCAACCGTCGGGAAAGGTCACAGAGTGGATGTAGGACACGCCGCGAAGGCTCTCGTGCGACGCCGACACTTTCCGTGGGTGGCGCTCACCTAGCTACGCGACGACCGTCCGGCCCGACCGTGGGCGCCGCGCGGCTTCAACGGGTCCGACCCGACCTCGACGTCGAAGATCTGGAGGCTGAACCGCCCGATTTGCTGGAGCCCCGTTGTCGACGATCTGCGCCTAACAGCAATCGCGAGCCGCTCCATAGGTAGGTCAGCGGCGCGGGCTCTGCTCCCGTGCGCGGTCGCGGGTAGGGCTGTCCGTCGGCGTGACGACGGGCTGCGGCTTGACGGCCGGAGCGGAGGCGCGCGGCTGCTGCGGGGTCGGTTGGTGGGGTGCGTCTGCGGCTAGCCGGGCCGCGGCGTCGGTTTCGGCCGCGCGGGCCTGTCCGAGCTTGGGTGTGCTGTGCGTGGGGTCGGCCGCGTCGGGGTGGGCGTCCAGTAGGCGGTACTCGAGACTGCGCGCGGGGTGTTCGTGCGGGAGCGGGCGACGGTTGGCGAGCGCAGGTAGTTGTGTTTGGACGTCGTAGCCGGTGGCGGCGGCGCGGTCGAGCGCGCGGGCCAGCGAGGGCCAGCTGGGGTCGACGGTGAGGCGCGGGTTGATGCTTTCGGCGAGCTGCGCCCAGCGTGCGGTCGGTGTCGGTGGTCGTGGTGGTGGGCAGGCGGCGGCCGCTCTGGCGCGCGGCGACCTCGCTGGGTCGGCTGAGCCATTCGTCGTGGGCGTCGAACACCTCGCTGGTGACGGTGTCGACGGCGACGCCGGTGCGCTGCACGAGCCGGGCGAGGTGCGGTGCCCACTGATCGGGCGGCAGCGCGGCGAGGATTTCGGCTGCAGCGGCGGGTGGCGGCCACGCCGCCTTCGACGGTGTCGAGCCGGTCGGCGTGTCCGTCGATGACGGCGTTGACGAGCGCGCCGGCGAGCGAGGGGGAGCTGTCGAGGGCGTCGCGGAGTGCTCGCGGCGCCGTGGTCGTGCAGCATCTCGGCGGGGTCCTTGCCGCCGTGAGCGTGAGTCGACGCGGGCTCTCGCCGCGCAGGACCAGCTGCCAGTAGGCGCGGTGGGCGGCTTCGGTGCCGGCCTGGTCGGTGTCGGTGGCAACGATGAGCCGCGCTGGCGCTTCGTATTGTCGCCGAGATCAGACCATGGTCGGCTGGGTTGCGGGCGGGATGAGCTGGTCGGCCTGGACGTCGGTGAGCGCGGTGCCCATCGGGGCGAGGCCGACGTAGTGGCCGTCGCCGGCGAGGGTGACGGCGATGGCGTCCATCGGGCCTTCGACGAGGACCGGGGTGGCGCCGGCGGCGAGCAGGGTGCGGGCCTCGGCGAGGCCGAACAGCTCGTGGCCCTTGCGGAACAGGTCGGTCTCGGCGGTGTTGAGGTACTTCGGGCCGTGCTGCGTCGGTGACGGGGTCGGCTGCGCGCCGGGTGCGGGTCGTGGTCGGGGTTGCGGCGGGCGATGAAGCCGTGGATCTCGGTCTCGCCGGTTCGGCGCCGAGAGCGGTGACGGGGAAGACGAGCCGGTCGCGGAAGGGGTCGATGAGGCGGCCGGTGGTGGCGTAGCTGGCCAGGCCGGCGGCGACGAGTTCGTGGTCGGTGGCCTGCGCTGTCGGCGCAGGTGGTCGGTGAGGCGGTCCAGTCGTCGGGGGCGTAGCCGAGTCGGTAGTCGGCGAGGAACGTGCGCGTCTGCGTGGCGGGCGACGGTCGCGGGGTCGAGCCGAGCCGGTCGCTGACGTAGGTGGCGGCCCACGACGCGGGGTAGGCGTCGGCGTAGAAGTCGGCGGCCGGCTGGTTGAGCGCGACGACGCGGTCGCGGGGAACGCGGCGCGAGGCCGGGTATTCGTACAGCGCGCCGCGGCTGGGGTCGGTGTCGCCGGCGTCGGCGACCCAAACGACCTCGTCGGTGGCCTGGCCATCGTCGGCGCGAGCGGTGGGTCGCGTCGCGGACGGTTGTCGACGGTCCTCGGGGCGGTTCGGCGTCGCTGTAGCGTCTCGTCGGGTCGGCAAGGCTGGCCAGCCATCGTCGTCGGGGCCGGGTCGGGTTCGGCCAGGCTGGCGAGCCAGGCGTCGTCGAGTGACGGAGTCGGCGTCGGGCAGCGGGTCGCTGCACGTCGGGTCTGGCTGTCGCCGAGCGCGCTGACCGCGACGGCCGGCGACGGGTCGGGGTCGGTGAGCATGCTGATCGCGCCAGATCAGGGCGGTGGTCAGTTCGCCGGGACGCGTAGCGGCGCGTCGTCGGGCTTGCCCGCCGCGGAGCAGGTCGTGGGCGGCGTCGAGCGTCGCTCGGGTCTGCCAGCCGGCGCGCGGCGCCGTGGGTGACGGCGGCGACGAGGCCGGGCCAGGCGGGGTCGGCGGCGATCGCGCGGCGGCTCGTGTCGCCGAGGATGTCGGCCAGGTCGGGCGTCCAGTCCGGGCGCAGCGTGTCGTTGCCGCTGCTGGCCGTCGGCGGTGGTGGCGGCGGGGGACAGGTGGCTGCGACAGGCGCCACCACAGTGCGGCGGCGGGCTGTTCGTCGGGCAGCGGCGCGTCGTCGGCGACGGCGTCGGGCGAGGGTGGTGATGTCGATGCCGGCGCGGTGCGGCTGCGGACAGCGGCTGGCGAGGATGGGCCAGTAGGGGTCGCTGGTGATCCGCGGGTCGATGCTGTCGGCGAGCGGCTTCCAGGTGGTGGCTGGCAGCGGTTGGGGTCGCCGAGGACGCGGGTGATGCGCTGGTCGAGCTGCGCGTTGGGCGCGGGCTTCGGCGGCGGGCAGTGCGGTTCGCCGGTGTGGCGCCAGTCGTCGTCGGTCGACGCCGTTGGCGGCGCGCCAGACGGCGAGGTCGCCGACAGCCAGGTCGTGGCGGATCGCGGTCGTCAGATCGAGCAGTGGCTGCGCCCAGCGCGGTGCGCTGGTGGGCGTCCAGCTGCGTGGCCTGGGCGGCGACCGCGGCGGCGAGGCGGCGCACGTCGTCGGCGCGGCTGGTCAGGAAGGTGCCCCAGTCGCGGTCGGTTGGCGAGCGAGTCGGGGATGGCGGGCAGCCAGGGCAGCGGGCCACCGGCGGAGTGCGTGGTCGGGCCGGTGGAGAAGCCGAGTCGCCAGTCGAGCACCGCGGCGGCGTCGCGGGCGTCGGCCGAGGCCGCGGTCGGCGTCGGCGACAGCGCGGGTGAGCAGCTCGGCCGGGTCGGCGCCGTCGACGGCGCACAGGGCGAGGTGGGCCCGCAGCGCGGGGTAGGCGGCGAGCTCGGTCAGGTGCGGGCAGCGCGGCCTCGGCGGCGGCTGTCGATGGCGGCCATGCGCGTCGGCGCCGAGCGTGGCGGCGGCGGCGGTGGTGAGCGCGTCGAAGTAGAGGTCGGCGGCGTGGCGCAGGCGTGCGGGTCGGGTCGGTGAGGTCGCGGGCGGTGCTGGTCGCGGAGACGGGCGCGTCGTCGCGGGCCGAGGACGCGGGTGAGGATGTCGACCGCGGTCGGGCGGCAGCAGCGCGTCTCGGGTGATGACGGCGTGCGGGTCGCCGTCGCCGGCGGTGGTGAGGTAGACGTGGTTGGCGCTGCGGCCGCGGGTCATCGCGACGTAGAGCAGCTGGCGGGACTCCTCGCCGGTGGCGACGGTGTGGCAGGTGTCGGCGGTGACGCCTTGGGCGCCGTGGACGGTGCAGGCGTAGCCGAGTGCGACGTGCTCGGCGACGTAGCCGGCGGGCAGGGTGATGTGCCGCTGCGGGTGCGCAGGTGGGTGACCTCCAGCGCGCCGGATTCGAGGACGGCGTCGACGGTCCAGCGGTCGCCGTTCTTGACCCAGTCGGTGCGTGCCAACGGGATGGTGCGGTTGTTCTGGCGGCTGATGATCGTGTCGCCGGCCGAGCAGGCCAGCCGTCGGCGAGCTGCACGTGACGCTCGGTGCCGGGTCGATCGGCCGTCCTGCGGCGTCGGCTCGTCGGCGAGGCGGTCGGCGCGGGCGCGGGCGTTGAGTTCGGTGACCAGGTCGCGGGTGGGGGCGAGCATGATGCGCGTCGCGGCCGGCGGCCGGTCGGCGCGCCAGGCCGTCGTAGGCGTCGTCGGCGCAGGTGGCGAGGTCGCC
The DNA here is from genome assembly GCA_963747395.1 of uncultured Actinomycetes bacterium. Taxonomy (GTDB): domain Bacteria; phylum Actinomycetota; class Actinomycetes; order Acidothermales; family Acidothermaceae; genus JAICLV01. Next base: position 6,979 of record CAVVEX010000001.1, read on the forward strand.
GACGTGGACGCGGCCGTGGTCGAGGTAGTAGGCGAGCGCGGCGGGGTCGCCGTCGCGCAGCGCGAGCGAGGCGGCGCCTTCGGCGTGGTTCGGTGCGCCGGCGTCGGGTGCCGGCGGGGTGGGTGAACCGCATGACCTGCGACAGGGTGACCGCGCCGTCGCGGGCGGCGATGTCGCGCAGCACGCCGCCGGCGCCGATCGCGGCGAGTTGCTGGTCGTCGCCGATGAGGCGCACCGATCCGCCGCGGCCGAGCACGAACGCGATCGCCTCGTCCAGGTCGGGGGTGGCGGCCATGCCGGCCTCGTCGATGACGACGAGCGTGTTGGGGCCGACGGTGGTGAGCCAGTCGCGCCAGCGGGCCAGTGGCGCGCCGGCGGCGAGCTGCGCCATCGCCGTCGGGGGCGTACCAGGCCTTGACGGCCGGGTCGAAGCGTGCGCCGGCCCGCTGGGCGGCGTGCGCGTTCGGCGAACGGGACGTTGAGGTAGGTGCGGGATCCGCGAAGCGGTGCGGGTCGGTCCGGCGAGGTCGTACGATGCAGCTTGGCGAGGGTGTCGGTGCGGGTGCCGATCTCCTCGCGCAGCACGGCGGCGGCGGCGGCGGACGGGGCGAGGCCGATGACGGTGCCGCCGGCGCCGGTCCAGGCGCGGACAGCGACCCGCATGGCGGTGGTCTTGCCGGTGCCGGCGGGGGCGAGGGCGAGTTGGACGCGGGCACCGGAGGTGGCGAGCTCGCGGACGAGTTGCACCTGGCCGGGGTTGAGGGTGACGCCGTTGGCGGCCGATTCGAGCAGCGCGATGTCGACCTGCGCGTCGGTGAGTCGCGGCCGCCGCGTTGCGCCGCGGCGGCCAGGATCGCCTGTTCGGCCTGCACGACGGCGGTCGAGGTGTAGAGCCGGGTGCCGGCGACGGTGTAGACCGAGCTGCCGTCGCGTGCGGCGCAGAAGCGGCGGGTGTGTCCGCGCCGGCAGCCGGTCGTGGGTGTCCAACGGCAGCGACATGGCCGGGGCCAGCGCCGCGCGCACGACGGCGTCGACCGCGGCGTCGACGTCGGCGGCGGCGGATGCCGGCGGCGCGGACGCGCCGTTCGGCCTCGGCGCGGACGTGGTTCTCCTGCCAGACCGCGCGCTGGCTCTGCACCGCGTCGACCGGCGACCGTCCGGCCGACCTGGCCGAGCAGGACCTCCTCGGCATGCTCTGCACCCCCGATCGGTGAGCCGCACGCCGCGTTCGCCGCCGCATGCCGGGCGGGTGCAGGGCGGCGCGCAGGTAGCCGCGCAGCGTGATCTCGCCGCCTAACACCGTGATCGCTTCGGCGCGCCAGGTGGCGCGCTGCTCGGCGTAGGAGCGGGGTTCGTGCTTGCGCTTGGCGGGTCTCCAGTGTGGCCTGCTGGGCGAGTTCGCCGGCCTCTTTCGGGGTCGGCGGGCGGCCGTGTCGCTGCTGGAAGTGGGCCGACAGGGCGGCGCGGCGCAGGTCGATTTGGGCGCGGCGCTTGGACCAGTGCCGGGGCAGGTCGCCGTCGATTCCGACGATTTCGCGGATCGGGTGCTTGCCCTCGGTGCTGCGGCCGGTGGGCTCGCGGTCGGCGAAGCTGGACGCCGAGGCGTTCGATGAGCAGCGCCTCGAGGCGGGTGTTGTACCGCTCGGAGGCGGGGACGTTGTTCTTGTAGATCGCCCGCCCGTCGAGGGCGAGCCAGGTGCCGTCAAGGGCCTGCACCTTGTTGCAGACCGCGACGTGGGTGTGCAGGTCCGGGTCGCCGGCGCGCGAGTCGCGGTGGGTGAACGCGGCCGCGATGAGCCCTTGACGTCGACCTGCGCGACGCCGTTGCGGCCGCGGCGGGTGTAGGCTGCGTTGTCCTCGATCCAGGTCAGGGTGTCTGTGACGGCGTCGCGGTGGGCCTGCTCGATGACCTCGCCGACCTCGCGGGGCGCGATCGCCCACAGCGTGGAGACGCTCTTGACGGGGGAGAAGGTGAGGTCGTAGCCGGCGACCGCAGTGGTGGCCTGGCGGCTGATCCGGGCGAGGTGCCCGGACAGCTCGCGGGCGTCGATCGGCTCGCGGCCGTAGGTCTCGACGGAACATCTCGCGCGCGATCTCGGCTGCGGATCGCGGCGCGCTCGCTCGGCCTCGACCGGCCAGTCGCGCGGCAGCCCGGCGCGGCTGTTGCTGGTCGGCGAACGCCTCGGCGCAGCGAGCCCGGAACTCGTTGGCGTCCTCGTAGACCGTGTAGGGCGGAGCCCAGCATGCTGGCCCGGTCGATCTTCGCGCTCGGACTTGCCTGCGGCCGCGGGCGGCCCGCTCGATCGCGCGGCGTTCGGGTGCCGGCCTTCGCCGAACAACAGACTTGCATCTGTTCCTCGGTGACGTGCTCGCCAAGCGGAAAATCTAAAACCCCGCCTAGTCCAGCACTCGCTCCGCCGGCCCATCCAGACGCCGGGAGCCTCGCCCTTCTCGGTGTAGTAGGCGCCGAGCCCGGATCGGCCGCGGTGCGTCGCGTCCGGGGCGGCCACCTGGCGCGTCAGGTACGTGTACCCGTCGCCCGCGGTGAGCTTGTGGACCTTCATCACGATCCGAGATTCGCGCGCACCTTCGCCACGGCACCCGGGATGCATGATGTGTGTCGATCCTGGGTCTTTGGGGTGACAGACGCGGTTGCGCGCTCAACAACGGGCGGGCGTGGGCTGGAAGTCGGGCCGGCGCTGGTTCGGGACAGGCGGGCGCGGGTGAGGCGGAAGTGTCGGAGGGCCGCGCGAGGATCGCGAGCGTGGACACGACGAGACGCAGGCGCGGGGTGACGGGCCGAGGTGCGGCGCCGAGGCGAGGCGCAGGGGTGTGGCGAAGGTGGGTGTGAGCATCACGCAGTCAGGAAGTTGATCACTCGCCCAGGAGGTTCGACGATGGCCAGGAGCCAGATCCGCAGCGCGGAGGCGCTGAAGAAGATGCGGGAGCGGCAGCGCGAGCTCGACCGCGAGGACGACGAGCGGCGCGAGGCGCGGCGCGAACGGATCGCGGCGGCCTCGGCGTCCGCGATCGTCGCGCTGGGTCGTTACGACAAAACGGTGGCGGCCGTCGCCGACGCTACGGCCGAGGTGGGCACTGCGGTACGCACGCTCCTGGCCGAGGACGTCGACGTCGACCGGGCGGCGGCGCTGCTCGAGCTGGACGCGGCCGAGGTCCGTCGGTTCTCCAAGGCGGCGGCCGACAAGCCGGCCCCAGAGGCGAAGGACAGCAGCGCCGGCGACGACGGACCGTGACGCCGATGAGCGGCCGGACGTCGGGCAAGCAGCCGCCGGCGGCTGGGCCGGACGGGGGCCAGGGCGCGGACGCCGAACGCCCGACTGGCTGAGGCCGCGCGGGAACTGCTGCGGGCGGCGGTGGCTGACGAGGCCACTGCCACCCGCTTTCGTTCGCACACGGTGCACGTCCGGGCTACAGCTGCCCGGTCCTGTGGTCGGGTGCAGTGTCAGGCCGAGGACACGGCCGGTTCTGGCTGGGCCGCGCTGCTGGCCGCGACGTCGTCCTCATCGCGCACCGCTTCGCGTTCGCGCTCGAGCACGGCGTCGAGCCTTGGAACTCGTGCCGTTGCTCGGGCACCGCCGCGACAACCCGCTGTGCCAGTCGATAGCGCCGGCCGACGTGAGGTCTGCTCTCCTCGGCTTGGGGCAACCGGCACTACTGGGCCATGTGAACCTTCGCCGCGGACATGAATCATTCGACGGTCGCGGTGCTCGGCGGCCTGGTGCGTTTCGTCAAGTGACCTGGCCCGACTCGTCTGATCACACGCAGCCTGGACGCGGCGTCGTGGCGACGCTGCGTGGCAAACCCAGCGAGACCGGCGACACCATCCCGACGGCGCCCCGGACACCGAAAGCGTCACTGGCTCAGGCTTCGCCGGCTCAGGCGACGACAGCTCAGGCGACGACGACCAAGGCCTCGCTGGTGGCCGGCGACGAGTCGCGCGTCGTCGGCGGGCCGCGGGTGCGACATCCCGCCTTGAGGCCCTGCGTCCCGTATCGCACGGCTGCCCGATCCGTGCTGGCGACCGGTCCGGCCGCGTTCCACGACGAACTCGGTCAGTCTCGGGCACGGCGTCGGTGGATCTGCTCGCGCGCCGGCCGGCGATAGCTCACGTTTCGTCGCTGCCACCTCGCCGGCGAGCCCGGTCGGCGATCTCGCTGGCGAGTCGACTGGTCGTATCCCGCGCTCGGCTCGCTGTGTCGCTGCCGAAGCGACGCGCGACAGCGACGCCGTCAGCACCGGCCTCCAGCGCCTTGTCGCGCACGTCGGCAGCGGCGTCCACCCAGCGCCGGGCGTCACGCCCGTGCGCCACGGCTTCGATGCCGAGTCGGCCGTGGAAGTCTTGGACCTCGATCGCGATGCGAGCACTCGAGCGGGCCACTGACGGCGACTTGCTGGGATGTAGCAACACCCTCGCGTTGGCGGTGTCGGCAGTGGCGTTGATGCGCGCCAGCAAGTGGTCGGTCGCGGCCGTGATTGACTCCAGGCGGTTCTCGCGCGCAGCCTTCAAACCGAGACGGTGCCGGTCGAGCTCGTCCGGTGCGGCGTCCAGCACCCGGTCAAGTTCGAGCACGGCGATCGCGTCCTGCAGTTGGAAGCAGCGCGCCAGCACGGCCAGCCACTTCTGCACCTCGGCCTCGGTCTGCTTGCCCGCCTTGGCGATGTCACCGACCTTGGTCTTGGAGCTGGTCTCGTCGGCGAGGTCCTTGAGCTGGCGCAGTGCGTAGGCCTGGGTCTCGAGAATCGTCGTGTCCGACGCCTGGATCTTCGACCAGGTCGTTTCCGAGACTCGGCCGACGGCGGCGCGCACGCTCATGGCCCCTTGGATGGCGAGGTGCACGCCGTCCACGCGTGAGAGCACCGCGTTGGTCTGGGCGCGAAGCACGTCGTCGAGCTTCTTGTCGATGCTCGCGAGGTAGTCGGTGATCTCGTCCATGGCCTGCTGCATGGCCATTTGCGACATGATCCCGGCGACTCCGGAAATACTGGAGGGGTTCAGGAGGGAGCCGGGGCCTTTCTCGAACTGGACGAGCCGCTTGATGCCTGCGGCTTCCCCTTTCGCGTACACCACCCCCAGGTCCAGCCCGGTCTCCTTGCTCTTCATCAACCCGTACTTCTTCGCGGCTCCCGCAGTCTCCTTGGTCAGCTTGACCCATCGGCCTGTGTTGGCCGCGACCTCCGCCCAGGCCTGCGCGGCAGCCGAACCGATGCCCAGCATGTCTCGGAACCGGGCCAGACCGAGGTCTTTCGCGTTGGGGCCCTCTGCCGCGAGGCCTTCTTCTGCGAGGAAACGCTCGACGTCGGCGGCCTCGCCGATGACTGCCAGCCCGTCGCCGTCGCTGATGAGCTGGATCTCACGCGTCGGCGTCGGCTCCTGAGGTGGCTCCACGCCGCTGAGGCTAGTCGCGCACGCCGCGCTGATCATCTCGCTAGGCGGCCGTCTGACCCTCTGCGCGCTGTCAGAAATGCGTCGGCGGCGCGATGAAACAATGTCGAGGTGAGCGAACGAGTTGCTACGGACGCGGGATCGGCCGGTGAGCAGCAGATTCCGGCGTACCGGCCGCCGCGTGCGCCGCGGCCGATCTTCGCCGGCACGGCGGCCCACCGGTTCCCCGAGCTGAGGCGGCCTCGGGCGGCGCTGGACCGTCTGCGTGTCCACCACCTCGACCTGACGCGACGGATGATCGAGGTCGCTGACGGCAATCTGTATTGGCCAGACTTCCTTCTCGGCGCGATGCTGCAACGCAGCTACGGGCTGGTGGAGGCCGTCATCGACTGCGTCGACGCCTACAATCTCGTGGCGGCTGCTCCCCTGCTGCGCATGCAGCTAGACACCCTTGTCCGCGTCTGCTTCGTCACCTACGCACCGTCGGCCGACGACGTCGTCCAGGAACTCTACAAGGGGACCGAGTTCCGCAAGATGAAGGACGCCGAAGGCAGGCAGCTGACAGACGCCAGGTTGGTGGAACTCGCCGAACCGCAGCACCCGTGGGTGAAGGCGGTCTACCAGCAAACCTCCGGGTGGGTGCACTTCTCGCCCCATCACGTGCACAGCGCCTGGCAGATCGAAGGCGCCGCGGTCAGCGGCGGTGTGCCGATGCGCCCCGGTGTCGTCCCGGCAACGCTGTGGTTGGAGCTGTTGTCAGCGATGGTCCGCGCGACCGAGGAGTTCTTCGGGTACGTCGAGCTGTGGGAGAGCCGGAAAGGCCTGCCGCTCGGCCAGGCCCGTCCCTGGCCGGGCGCTGACGGGGACCACATGACGAGGAACGTGCAGACGACGGCCCCATCGGCGACCTGCGCTCCGCGGCGAGCGGTGATTGCTGTCCGTGGCGGTCGCTATGTTGCCAACGTGAGCGTTCCGTTTCCCGTCGACGAGGACAACACGCAGGCGTGGACCGTCGTCTCGCACACCGCGCGCGTCGACCACCGGGCGTTGAGACTGATCGGCGACCCCGCACCTGGTTCGAACTTCGCCGACGTGGCCCGCCTGTACCCGTATGAGAAGGTCTCCGACCGCGTGCGCGCCTACCTGACGGCCGGCCTGGAGCACATGCTGATGTGGGCCGACGCCCATGCGCCGTTGAAGTTCCACGAGGACCAGGTCAGCACCGTCATGCTGCGTCCCGCCTACACCCTCGCGCGCGCAACGATCGAGGCGTCCGCCCAGGCGGTGTGGCTCATGGACACGCGTGACCCTCGTGAGTGCATCCGCCGGCACCTGTCGTTGATGCGCTGGGATCTGCAGGAACACCGCAAGAGCAAACTCGACCCGCAGGCGAAGGAAGTCGTCAAGGCCCGCGAGGACGAGCTGTTGCGGCGCGTGTCGCAGCGAGTCACCGGCCGACATCAAGCCGCCGAACTCCTACCTCGACGTCATCCGCGCAGCGTGCGACGCGCAGTCGCTCGAGCTAGACGCCGACACCGCGGAGCGACTGTGGCGCGCCGCGAGCGGCGCGGCCCACGGCAAGTACTGGCCGACGCTCGATCTGCAACGCATCGAAGTGGGCGAGGAGTACGAACCCGGCCACCATCGGACGGTTCAGGTTCCGGACGCCGCAGGTATCACCGAGGTCCTGGAGGCTGCCAGCACGATGTCGCAGTACGGAGTCGTGCTGTACGCCCAGTACTCCGGCGTCGACGTTCGCGCGCTGTTCGGGGAGGCGACGGCCTGGGTCGCGCAGCGCATCCCGTTGCAAGAAGGCGCGTCGCGCGAGGAACTCATGCGCAAGAACCACGCGCTGCCGTGGCCGGAGGACGAGATGGGCGACGAGAGAGGCGACGAGTCACGCGCCGGCAGCTAAGTTGGCTGGACGGGCGCGGGATCATGTTCTCGTGAGCGAGCAATCCCTGCCGGCGGCTGACAACGCCGGTGAGGCTGAGCCTTCAGCCTCCATGGTCACCGTCGAGCACATGTTCGAGATCTGGGTCGAGCCAGAGCTCGAACGGCGCGGTCTCACGCCGGCGGACCTGCAGGTGCGCAAGGCGCTTGTCGTGCTGAAGCGGGACCAGAGCCCCCTCGTCAAGGTCAACGAGGAGGTGGAGCTCATGGCGACCGTCCGGGCGACACGGGCTATCGCGAAAGGCGAGGAGATCCGCGCTTCCGACTTCGACGAGGTGCACTCTCTCAAACCTGTCGGCATCGACGAGGACGCTGGCTGGATCACCTTCCTCGCCCTGCCTGACGGCCGCCTCTACCTGGCCTTCGATTTCCGCTACGACCTCGGACGCTCGAATGATGTGCTCGCGCGCGCCAAGGAGTTCACGGCTTCAGCTGCCGACGACCTCGCCGCGCGGCGCTTCGGCCCGGCGATCGACAACGCCCTGGCCGCCGCTGAGCTCGCGGTGATGATCCAGATGCGCACGCACGCCATGCCGGAGGACCCGCAGAACCGGCATGGCTCGCGCTATGCCTGGTTCGACGGCTGGGCCCGGTTGGGCAACGCCGACAACGCGCACGCGCTCGCCATCCGGCGGCTGCAGCAGCTGCGCGGCTGGGCCCGCTACGCCGATGACCGGCAGACCGGACCACGCGACGGGGAAGTTCAGCGCCTCGTCGAGGAGGTGAACGGGTTGATCGAACGGACTCAAGCGATCATCGCGTTTCGCTCGGTCGAGGTGTGAATCGAGCCGGACTCGAGCGCCGCTGCGGAGCTAGTCCGCGGCCTCGGTGGGCCGCTCGCGCAGACCGGCGGCGGCGCCGCGATGGCGAGGACGTCGATGAACTAGCCTGCGCTCTTGGCCTGCCAGACGCGTTTGATCGGTCCGAGGCGCAGCCGCATCAGCACCCGGGTCTGCGGGCGGCCGTTGCTGTCGGCACTCGCCGCTCGCACGTTGATCGACCAGCTGACCGCCATGGCACGCGCTGAGAGCGGTACACCGCGGGCGGCAGGTAGAAGGGGCGAGCGGTGGGTGCACCATCCCGGTGTCGGGCATCCGCTTGACGATGAACCGGGCGCCGACGGAAGCGATGTACATCGGCACTCCGCCGCCGACGCACAAGCGGCCGGGCGCGCGCAGTGGCTGTGCGCTTCTGCGGTTACGCGCTGCGCGTCGCTGCTGCTGGCGGCGCTGATCTGCACGCCGCCGTGGCCGAAGACCTGTTAGCCAAGCAAAGTGGCGAGACCCGTATCTGGTCTTTCGCTCACGTGTCGTCGCCGTGCAGGTCGGGACCGCTGTAGTGAATCCGGCTAATCGCCGTCTGGGCCGAGTCGAGCCCGGCGTACAACCTGGCCGCCGCGGCTCGCGCGTCAGCTAGAGCCGCGCACGCTGATGCGATTGCGTGTTCGGGTCGCCCGTCGTACTCGGATCCGGAGTCGGCGTCGACGTGACCGGCCTGCAACTGAGCTTGCATCGCTTCGCTCATGTGCCAGATCGCCTGCCGGAGTCCGCCGGTCAGGTACGTGAGCTCGCCGAGGCATCGGTAGACGTCGGGCACGTGGTTCCAGCCGTTGCGGTAGTCGGCGAACCGGGTGTTGGTTCGGTGATTGAAAGCGCGGACGGCCTGTCCAGCGGCGTCCAACGTTTCGCTCGGTGTCATTGGTGTTGAGATCAGGTCTGCTCGATCAAGGCTGTTAGCCACGTTGAGCTTCTCTCGGTCGGGCGTCGCTGTGGGCGCGGAGCGGTGTCAGGCGGCGCTGATGCGTCGCCGTCGGGAAACGGTGCGGGTGCTGGTGGCCAGTTGCTCGGCGATGTCGCGTACGGACTTGCCGTTCTCGGTGAGGCGCCGGACGACTTCGTCTTGTTCGGCCGGGGGCAGCTGGGACAGGCGGATGCTGCGTCCGCTGAGCGCCAGCTCGACGGCGATCTCGTCGATGTCGTCGAGCGCCTCGCTGGGCGGTGTTGGGGGTTCGGGGTCGGTGTCGATGTCGTCCCAGGCCAGGGGGGTGAGCCATTGGCGCTGCGTGGCCATGGTGAGGGCGTCGGCGATCGCGCGTTCGCCGCGCGGGTTCTGCGGCTGGGGGCGGGTGTTCCACAGCTGGTCGTAGAGGGCGGCGACGTCGCTGGCGGTGCGGGCGGTGACCTCGTCGCCGGAGAGCAGGGTCATCCGGAAGTTGCCGCGGTCGCGGCCGAGGCGTTGCGCGATCCAGGCGGGGGGCCAGCCGAGGGCGACGAGGGACTGCAGGCGCCGGCGGGTTCCGGTGCCGTCGATCTTGCGGTTGGGGGCGAGGTTGTCCTGGTCGGCGTCGACGGCGAGGATGCGGCGGGCGGTGTCGGCGCGCACGTGCGCTTGCAGCTGCCCATTCTGGCCGTTCATGATGCGGCGTAGCCAGCGTTCGCTGACGTCGGCGAGGTAGGCGATGCGGGGCACGCCGAGGCCGGCGGTGCGGAGGCGCTCGAGGTGGGCGCGGACGAGGTCGGCGTCGGCGAGCGGGTTCCACCGGCCGTAGGTGAGGTCGCGGTTGCGTACCCGGGTGGCGGCGGCGTTGGCGGCGCGGCAGGCCGGGCAGCGGCACTCGTCTTTGATGTAGGCGAGCGTCGTTCCGTGCTCGTGCGGGTGGCCGGGGTGCTGGCAGTCCCGGCGCGGGCCGCTGGCCTCGCGCTCGGCGCGGGCGCGGGCGATGGCGGCCAGCTTCAGCTGTGTCTGGCAGGAGTGCCGCACGAAGTACTGGTTGGCCCGCGCCAGGCTGGGGTAGGTGCGGGTGAACCCGCATGTGCGGCAGCTGCGGGTGATCGGGCCCGTGGGGGCGACGGCCATCTCAACCCGCCTGCCCGAGGATCAGCTTCAGTGCGTGCTGCTCGCGCTCGACGCGTTGCCGCAGGTGCCGGGCCGACAGGTCGCGCCCGGTCGGGCTCTGCTTGGGGTCCAACACGTCGTCGAGTTCGCGCAGGAGCTTCTCGGCGCTGCGGACGTGCTCGGCGGCGACGTCGAGCGCGGCGCGGGCCAGGCGGCTATGTGGGTAGCTGGCCAGGTTGCCCAGTCGCGCCGAGGTCTGATGCAGCAGGCCGAGGTAGGCCAGTTCCTCGCCGCGCAGCTCAGCGATCTGCTCAGGGGTGGCCAGGTCGTCGGTGACGCTGGGCACGCCGAGGTCGCGGTCGTTGGGCCGTCCGCTGGTCATCAGGCGACCTCGCCGTCGGCGGTGTAGCCGTAGCCGGGCACGCCGGCCTTGTCGAGCAGCGTCTCGATCCAGTCGGTGCGGAAGGTGTTGGCGTCGCCGACGTGGTCGTCGAAGTCCAGGGCGTGGAACTGGCCGCTGGTGGCGGCCCACTCGGCGGCGGACAGGCTGCGTTCGAGGTGGGCTTCGATCGTGGCGCGGTCGACGTAGGCGATGCTGAGGTTGAGGTGGTCGCCGAGGTCGCGCAGCAGCCGGTAGGTGCTGCCGGTGCCGTAGCTGGCGTAGGCCTCGACCAGTTCGACCAGTGCGCGGCACTGGCGGGCGATCTGCACGGTGCGGCGGGTGAACTCGATGGCCTCGTCGGTGGCTTGTGCGACTGCGGTGTCTTCGTCCAGGCCCTGCGCGATGAGGGCTCGGGCGCGGCGTTCGCTGTGGTCGGCGGCGGCCGCGCGGATCTCGTCGGTGATTTCGGCCGGGTCGGTGACCGGGGGAGCGGCGGGGGCCGCGGTGGCGGTGGTCATCACCGGATCACCTCGCCGAGCGTGGCGATCTGGAAGACGACGTCGACGACGAGTGACTCGAAGGCGGCCGGGTCGTAGTCGGTGACTCCGTCGGCGACGCCGGGGATCTCGGCGACGGTGCTGACACCGCGTTCGCGGGCGACGGCCAGGGCGCTGCTGACCAGGGTGAGCAGTCTGCGGGTCGCTGATGCGGTCGAGGGTGGGCGTAGGTGAGGGGCTGGTCGATGAGGATGGTGACGGCGCGGTCGATGTCGTCGAGGTCGACGCTCCACACGGCGCGGGTGCCCAGGTCGATGCCTTCGGCCCGCACCTCGTCGGGTGCGCAGTCGGCGGTGTAGCCGTGGACGCGGGCCCAGTGCAGGCTGGCGCCGTTGACGGCGTTGAGGAGAAGGTCGCGGTTGAGTGCTTGGTCGGCGCTGTAGCCGGCGAGGTCGGTCATCGGTGGTCTCCCTTGTGCGTCGGTTGGTCGCGGGTCGCGCAGCTCAGGCGACGTGGGCGCTGTCGACCCCGTCGGTGCAGGAGTGGTCGACGGTGCGGGTGGTGGGGTGGCCGCCCGCCGGGGGCAGCGGGTGAGTGAACTCGGCGAGCACGTAGATGGCTTCGGCGTCGAGGTCGAGCACGTAGCTGCGGGTGCCCAGGGTGTCCTCGAGGCCGATCAGTTGCACGGCCGCCGTTGAGCTGGGCGCTGCCGACCAGGCGCAGCTGGTCGCGCCGGTGGTGGAAGACGGCCATGACGATGGCGTGCACGACCTGGCTGTCGAGGCAGGGCGGCCGGGCCGGGGTCTCGACCCAGTTGATGCGGTCGATCGCGGCGAGGATCTCCTCGCGCTGGGCGTGTTCGCTGGTGAAGCCCATGCGCTGGCCCAGCGCGGTCCAGCACAGTCGGTCGGGGCTGTGGGAGCTGCAGGTCATCGCTGCTCGCCTGCCTCGGCGCGGGGGTCAGGAACGTCGAGTGGCCGGAGGTGGTCCAGACGTTGACCACCGCGCCAAGGCCGCCGTCGGGGCCTTCGAGGCGCACGACGTACTCGATGCCGTTGTCGTGGTGGTGGATCGAGCTGATGCGCCCGGGCCGGCGGGTTCCGGCGCGGTGGACCTGCACGCGGTCGTTGACCTGGTGAGGCGTGTGCGGGGTGTGCGGGGTGGTGCTGTCACGCTGGGCTGCGTGGGTGGTGGTCATGGCTGCCTCCTCACAGTGGGTACCCTTATAGGGTACTACCCTATTCGGGTAGTACGCAAGTGGGGTAGCACCCCTCCGGGGTACGCTTTGGGGGTGGATGAGCAGCCGCCGGTCGTGGCCCATCAGGAGGTCGGGCAGATGCTGGATGTGACCAAGCGCCGCGTGTCGCAGCTGGTGGCGCGTGAGGACTTCCCGGCGCCGATCGCGCACCTGAGCGTGGGTCGGGTCTGGTCCTACGAGCAGGTCAAGGCGTGGGCCGAGAGCAACGGCCGCACGGTGCACCCGATCGCGAGCCCCAGCAGCCCCTGACGCCACGTCGGCGCGCAGCGCTGCGATGCTGCGCGTGGCTCGTCGGGCCGCTTGCGTCGCCGCGTCGTGATCGGCGCTGTGCGGTGCGAGTTGGGCCGGCAGGGTCGGCCGAGATGCACGCGACGGTGTTAGGCGCTGCGGCTGCCGATCGGCGTCCGGTGGCGTGATCCGCGGGTTCGCGGCCATGTCTGCTCCTGGTGGCGAGGTGTGCTCTCACCACGAACAGGTGCAAACGGAGGCTGATCACTATCACCTGGCGCGAAAATTCTTCGGGCCACGTTGTGTTGGACTCGGTCGGGTTCTGGTTTTCCTGCTTGGGGTCCGGGTTGGGTGCGCTGATCGGGTGTCGACGCTGCTGGCGGGGGACTGTCATCGCGCGGGGCCGGTGCGACGCTGCTGCGGGGCGCTGATGGGCGTTGCCGGCGTGGTGTGGGTGGGGTCGTTCGGTGCGGCCAGCCAGGGCTGGTCGGGTGAGCCGGCGGGCACGTCGGGTGTTGCGTCGGCCAGCCGGTAGTCCAGGCTGCGGGCGGGGTTGCCGTCGGGCAGGCTGCGGCGGCTGGTGACTTCGCGTAGCAGCTGCTCGACGTCGTGGCCGCTGGCGGCGATGCGGTCCAGGGAGCGGGCCAGCGCGGGCCAGTGCGGGTCGTCCAGAACGCGGGGGTCGATCGCGTGGCACGCTGCCGCCCAGCGGTCCTCGGCGGCCGGCGGGGGTGTCGGGGCTGGCCGGGCGGGGGGCGCTGCGGCACCGGGCTGGGTGGGCTGGCTGACCTGGTTGAGATGGGCGACGCGGCGCGTGCCGTAGTGGGACTCGATGATGACGTGGTCCGGGCTTGGGTGGTCGACGACCCGGCCGTGCCCGAGGCGTCGACCTGCCCCGCCGTCTTCGGTGACAGCGTGCACGGTCGCGGATGTGCCGAGCGGGAACAGTTGGGCGGAGCGGTAGGAGCTGGTGTCGCGTGGCTGCTCGGGTTGGACGCGATCGGCCTCGGTCCAGCCGCCGGGTGGGGTTCGCTCGACGGGGTTGTCGGGCTCGACGCCAGAGGCTGGGTTGCTCCGGCTCGCGCTGCGGCGGTCCCGCTGATGTGTGGTTGGCCGTCGACGGTGATGTCGGTCAGGCTCGGGTCTTGGCTGATACGGCGCAGCAGCCGTTCCAGGTGTCGGGCCTTGAGAGTGGTTGGCTCCGATTGCAGCTCGATCCGCATCGTGCGGTCCAGGTCGACGGCGAAGGTCACGTACACCCGCTGTCCGCTGTAGGTGGCCTGGACCTGGTGCAGCGACTCGCCGCCGGCGGGGGTGGTCGCGGCGGCGGTGGGAGCCGGCGACGTCGCCGGGGTGTCTGCGCGTGCGCGGGCGGCTGCGAGGGCGTCGCGGGCCGCGTGGGCGGTGCCGTAGTAGGCGGTGTCGCCGTGGGCGTGCCGAAGCTCGCGCTCGACGCTGGGGCGGTCCATCTCGGCGACGGGGACCCGGGCGGCGAACGTGGCGGCGGCGGTGTCTTTGGCCATCTGCTGGTGCTCGGCGGGGGTGCGGGGCGGCTGCGCGGTCCAGTCGCGCGCCACCGCGGCAGACGAGGAGGCAGCAGGTGAGGCCGGCTCGGCTGGCGCCGTGCTCGGCGTGGTCGGTCGAGTCGTGGTGTCTGGTGCAGCGTGGTGGCGGGTGCGCCGCCGCCGGCGGTGCGGGTGCGGTCGTCCGGTGTCGATGGGTCGCTGGTCGGCTGCTGGCGGTCCTTGTCCTGTTCGGAGAGTTGGGCGGCAAGTTCGGCGCTGCGTGCGCGGGCGATGTCGAGGGCGTCGCGGCGGGTGAAGGGGCGGCCGTAGTCGGCGCGGGCGCGGTCGGCTTCGCGGGCGAGGTTGTCGGCCTCGGCGCTGATCTTGTCGCGGGTGCGTTCGAGGTCGCGGCCGCGGTTCTCCAACTGGATGACGATGCCGAGCGGCCGGTCGGTGCGCAGCTCGTCGTAGGCCACTTGGATGGCGCTGCGGGGGACGCCTGCGAGCTCCAGGGACAGGTGCGGTTCGAGGAAGCGGCGGGGGGTGGCGATGACGTCGAAGCCGGCCAGGTTGCCGATGTGGGTGGGCTTGTCCCAGGCGGCGAACTGGGTGGTGTCGGGGTTGGTGCCGCCGATCGCGGCCAGCGCGTTGCGCAGCGCGATCGCGGCGTCGGCGCGGGTGCTCCATCGGTGGGCGCCGACGGTCATGGCGAATCGGTCGCCGCTGGTGTCGACGCGGTGTCTGATGGCCTGGTCGAGTTGGGTCAGCTCGTGCTCGAGGGTGGGCAGCTGGCGTTCGGCCTTGTCGATCGTGCCGGACAGGGTCCGCTGGTTGCGGGTGTGCGAGCGCTCCAGGCGTTCGAGGCGGGTGACCTCGGCGTCGAGCTGGGCCTTCTCCAGGATGCAGCGGGTCGCCGGTGGCGAGCGCCTTGACCTCGGCGTAGGACAGGGCGGTGTCGCCGACGTCCTCGATCTCGCGCACGTCGAGCTTGCCGCGCATGACCTGGCCGATGAAGCGGGCTTTGCGTTCGACGGTCTGCCAGATGTAGGCGTCGAAGGAGCCTTCGGTGACGTAGCGGAGGATCTCGACCTCGGGGTTCTGGTTGCCCTGGCGCAGGATGCGCCCGTCGCGCTGCGCGATGTCGGCCGGCCGCCACGGGCAGTCCAGGTGGTGCAGGGCGACCGCGCGGGCCTGCACGTTGGTGCCGACGCCCATCTTCTCGGTGGAGCCGATGAGCACCGCGACGCGGCCGTGCGGCAGGCGGCGAACAGCTCGCCCTTTTCGTGGTCGTTGTTGGCCTCGTGCACGAAGCGGATCCGCTCGCGCGGGACGCCGCGGTCGATGAGCAGCTGTCTGCAGCTCGTCGTAGACGTTCCAGCCGCCGGCCGGCCGGCGTGCCGCGGTCGCGGACGCGGGCGTGCCGAGGTCGCCGAACACGAGCTGCAGCGCGCCCGGCACGTCGGATCGGGGTAGGCGCGGTCGGCGTTGGCGTGGTAGATGCGTGGCGATGCGGTCGGCGGCGACGTCGACCTTGCCGTCCTCGGCCGGGGTCGCGGCCGACCAGCCGCAGGTCGAGCGCGGCCATGCGGCCGTCGGTGGCGACGCTGCAGCATGTTGTCTTCGTCCGGCTGCGACCTGCCGGGCCTGCACGTCTTCGGCGCGCTCGGCGAGCTCGGCCATGAACTCGCGCAGCTGGTCGTGGCCGGGACGACGACGGTCTCGGCGCGCGCCGTCGCGCAGGTGCGGGCGTGGGTAGCTGGAGGTCCTCGGCGGTCTTGATGTCGGCGGAGACGTGCCACATCCGCAGCAGCTCGGGGACGTTGCGGAACTTCGCGAACCGCGCTTCATCCGGAACCGCGCCCGTCCGGGGCCACCTCGATGTCGGTGGTGACCTCGCCGAAGGTGGCCGCCCAGGGTCGAAGTCGGTCAGCGCCGGCGTCGTCGAGCAGGTCGGGGCGCAGGTAGCGCTGCATCGTGTACGCCTCGGTGACCAGTTGGCGATCGGTGTCGCGGTGGCGAAGCGTGGCGACGCGGCCGCCGTGCTGCTCGCGCAGGTAGTCCATCTTCATGTCCAGGTCGGTGGCGCGTTGCGAGCCGTCGACGGCCGACGCCGTGGATGTTGGAGACCGTGCGCAGGTTCTTGTAGCCGTGGGCCTCGTCGACGAAGAGGTAGTCGATGCCGGTCTGCTCGAAGGTGATGCCGGGGTCCTTGTCGCGAGTCGGCGAGCTTCTTGAGCCGCTCCTCGGCGCTGGCCACTTCAGCTCTCCAGGCGCTTGACCGTCAGGCCGCCGGCCGCCCTTGGCGCGCTCCAGCTGGCTGCGCATGTCGGCTCGACCTCGCGTCGATGTAGCGCCTTCTGCGCGTCGCGGCGACATCGGGATCCGCTCGAACGCGATGCGGGACACGATGACGGCGTCCCAGTCGCCGGTGGCGATCGGGCGACGAACAGCGCGGCGCCTGTCGCGGTCCAGGTCCTCCATGCGACGCGGCGAGCACGCGGGCCTGCGGGTAGAGCTGCAGCCACTCGCGGGTGAACTGCTCGAGCATGTGGTTGGGGACGACGACGCACGGCTTGTGCGCCAGGCCCAGCCGGCGCAGCTCCATCGCGCCGATCGACCATCTCGGCGGTCTTGCCGGCGCCGACCTCGTGGAACAGCCCACGGCCGGCTCGTTGATGATGCGGGCGACGGCGGCGAGCTGGTGCGGCGCGGGGTTTGAAGGTGACGGCCAGGCCGGGCAGCGCAGTGGCGCCGTCGTAGGAGCGCAGCACGATGGCGTTGAACCGGTCGTTGTAGCGGCGCGCCAGGCGGCGGCGCGCTCCGGGTCCTCCCAGGCCCACTCGGGAACCGTTCGTTGAGCTCGCCGGCCTTCTCCTGCGCGGCGAGCGTCTCGGTCGAGGTTCGGACGCCGGCGTGCCGTCGTCGATCGTCGTAGATGCTGATCTGCCGCTGCTCGAGCAGGCTTGCGGCCAGCTCGCTGGCCGACGCGCGGTCGTGCCCTAGGTGGTGGTGGCCAGCACGCTGTGCCGCCGGCCGCGCGGACCGCCCAGATGGCGCCGCCGGCGTGCTCGACGCGCGATGTCGGTCGTCGAGCAGCTCGCGCAGGAACTGCTGGACGAC
The DNA here is from genome assembly GCA_963747395.1 of uncultured Actinomycetes bacterium. Classification (GTDB taxonomy): domain Bacteria; phylum Actinomycetota; class Actinomycetes; order Acidothermales; family Acidothermaceae; genus JAICLV01. Next base: position 24,161 of record CAVVEX010000001.1, read on the forward strand.
GTCGGCGTCGATCCACGCCGCGCCCAGGCGCGCGTCGATCTCGTCGGCGGTCGAGGTCGGCGGGCAAGACCTCGCGAGCGCCGCGACGTTGGCGTCCCACCGGCGGCGTCCGTCGCGTGCGGCGTCGCGCTCGGCGGCGGCCTCGGCGGCGGCCAGCTTGGCGCGCACGTTGCCGGACAGGTACTCCGGGGCGGGGATCAGCCGCGCCGGGTGCGGTCGGGTCGTCGAACACGAGCCCGCCGAGCGCGGCGCGGGCCTCGTCGCTCGTTGCCGAGCAGCCGCGCGACCTCGTCCAGGTCGGACCTCGCCGTGGGTGTCCAGGCAGATGGCCAGCGGCGTCGGCGGGGGTGTCGGCGCCGAGCCGTGGGGCGCGGGGCGCGACCACCGGCTCGGTGCAAGATCGTGGCCTTGCGGGCGGTGCCGGTGGTGGCGTCGAAGTCCTCCAGCGCGTACACGCCGGCGCGAGCGGGTCGGCGCGGAAGCCGCCCTGCGGTGGGCTGATCGCGCGCCAGCCGGTCCTCGCCGGTGACCTCGGGTCGCGCGGCCGGTGCGGCGCCAGCTGAACCGGTTGATCGGCCCGACGCGGCTGACGTAGGCGTCGTAGCGGCGGTTGAGCTCGGCGCGCAGCCCGGCGAGCTGGTCGGTGTCGTCGGCCGTGGCGGCCTCGGCCTCGAGCAGCGCGACGGTGGTGTCGCGCAGCCCGAGCAGCGCGCGTCAGTTCCTTGGCCTGGCTTTTCGGCACGGTGTGCGGCGACGCGCGCCGTCGGTGACCACGGTGAACGTTCCGCCGTCCTGCGGCGTCGACGGCGAGGTGGCCCTCCGGCGTCGAGCGCGGCGTGCCGCGCGCGATCGGCGCCGGCGCGGCTGCCGCTGGTCGCGCGGCAGTGGCGCTGCGAACAGGCCGCCTGCCGAGGCGCGGTTCTGCGGCGACGGCGCCGTTGAGGGCGTCGCGCAGCAGTCGGCGGCGTGTCGTCGGTCGACGTCGCGTCGACGTGTGACGTCGACGCTCGGGGCCGAACTGGCCCGCGCGCGGTGCCGACGCTCGCCGAGCACGTGGTCGGGGGTGATGCTCGGCGAAGTAGCCGTTGACCAGGACCTGCCGCTCGCCGTCGCCGCCGATGCGACGGGCTGTCCCACTCGCTGGCGTCGCGCCGGCCCGTCGGCGGGGTCGCGGCGGCGCAGCACGAGCACGTCGGTGACGACCTGGGTGCCGGCGGCCTGCTGGTGCGCGCTCGTCGGCAGCCGGACGGCGGCGACCAGGTCGGCGAGCTCGGCGATCTCGCGGCGCGCGGCGGGGTTGGCGGCGTCCATCGTGTAGTGGCTGGTGAGCACCGCGACCACACCGCCGGGGCGGGTCAGGTGCAGCGACTTGATGATGAAGTGGTTGTGCAGCGAGTGGCCGCCGGCGTTGTGGGTCTTGTCGTGCAGGGCGATGTTGCCGAACGGGCACGTTGCCGATCGCCAGGTCGAACGTAGCCGTCGCGGCAGGCGGGTGTCGGCGAAGGACTCGTTGCGGATGTGGGCCTGCGGGTAGAGGTGCTGCGCGATCGCCGCGGTGGTCGGGTCCAGCTCGACGCCGAACACGCGGCGTCCTTCTCCCGCGCAGCGTCCGGGGCCAGTCCGAGGAAGGTGCCCGCTCCGCAGCCGGGTTCGAGCAGGCGTAGCGGCCGGCCGCCGGTCGCCGCCGCGGTGTCGAGCCGTGCTCGGCGACGACGTCCCAGATCGCCTGGGCCAGGCCGGCGTCGGTGTAGTGCGCGTTGAGCGTCGTCTTCGACGCCGCCCGCCATTCCCTCTCATCGAGCATCGAGCGCAGTTCGGCGCGCGGGGCGGCGAACTGCTGGTCCGCCTCGTCGAACACCTTGGGGACCGCGCCCCACCCCGACCAGCGCGCCAGCACGGCCTGCTCATCGGCGGTCGCTGGCCGGTCCTCGGTCTGTAGCTGACGCAGCATCCGCAGCGCGGCCACGTTGGCCGCGACCTTGGCAGCTGCCCCGGCTGGCGCGAGATCGTGCTGGGAGTGGGGCCGGTACGCCACTGGCGGCGCTGGTGCAATGATCTCGGCAGCCGGCTCACCGGGGTGCCCGGCATCGAGGGTCGGCTGCTGCGGGGCCGGCAACTGCAGGAACAGCCGATCGCCCGCGCGCTGCACACGGGGGCCTGCTCGATCGGCCGGCATCGCGGGCGCAGCGGTGTCGGCTAGCTCGGCGGCGGGGTCGCCCGCGGGGTCGCTGGCGGGTCGTCTGTGTCGCGGCCTGACGTGCTGCCAGTTCCTCGGGGGTCACGTAGTGCAGGAACGGGCTGTCGTCCAGGTCGCGGTAGTTCGGGTGGTCCGGGGTGAGCACCATCGGCATCCATTCCGTCTGGCCGATCACTCCCGGTTCCCGGTCCGGCGTCCGGCCCGAGTCCGCCGGGTCCTCCGCGTCCGGGTGACCCGGTTCCGGTTCGAGCAGCACCAGCTCCCGCAGGATCTGGGACTCTGCGGTCACCCTGGCCATCCGTAGCCGGCCCACCTTGTCCAGGTACTCCTCGCCACCCGGGTCGTCCCCCGCGAGGCTGATCTCCAGCGCCTCGATCTGGGTCTCCACCTCCTGACCCAGGTCGGTGAAGAACGTCTCCGGGTCCTCGATCTGGCGCAGCTGATTCGGACGCCACTTCGCCCAGTGCTGCTGAGCCAGTCGCCCGTAGCGATTCATCGCCTGCACCTTCTCCCGTCTCCGGCGCCGAGCTCGTCGCCGTGTTCGTCGCGGCTGCGGCACGGTCATCCGCATCGGCACCGCCAGCAGCGTCGTCGGCGGGGCCCCACAGCAGCGCGTCGAACGACATCTGCCCGTCGGACACGTTGGGGTCGTGTCGGCGGTTGCGTCGGTTCGCTGCCGGCCATGCGTGCAGCCTGCTCACGAGTGTCGCACCGGATCCGTGCCTGGCGGCGCTGTGACGGCTGGTGCGGCCCGAAACGGGGCCCGGTGTGTGTCAGTACGTGGTGTCACGCTCGTATCGACACAAAAGCGGACAGGCAGGCGGTGTGTGATGAACGCACGAGACGACAGACGGTGCGCCCGCGACCGACGCGGTGCGCACCGCGGTGTCGGGGTGGCCAGGCTGCTGGTCGCGGCGCCGGCCATGATCGGCAGCCTGTTGCTACTGCTGGTGCTGATGAGCTGGGCCGGTCAGTGGGAGCTGCTGCTGCTGCTGGGCTGGCTGGCCAGCGCGGCAGCCGTGTGCACGCCGGCGGGGGAGCGGGCGGCGGTGCGGTGGGCGTGCGGGTTCGTCCGGCCCAGCGCGCGGCAGCGGGCACAGCTTGATCCCGCGTGGCGGCAGGTCCTGGCCCGCTGCCAGATCGATCCGGGCGACGTCGACCTGTACCTGCAGCGCAGCCGCGCCGTGAATGCATTCGCCGCTGGCGGCCGCAGCGTGGCCCTGACGACCGGCGCGCAAGCAGAATTTGTAAAACCCCACCTAGTCCAGCACCCCGAGCAGGCGCCGGACACGGCTCAGGTCGAGGCTCTGCTCGCGCACGAACTGGGGCACTGGGCCGGAAACAGCACTCGTATCGGGCTGGTCACGGCGTGGCTGGCCGCGCCGTGGCGATTCGCGAGCCGCCTGTTCCTCGCGCTCGGTCTGGCCTTCGCGGGCCGTCAGCCGCGCCGCCTACTCGCCCTGCTCGCCGCCGTCGTGGTGGTCCTGGCGGTGGTCCAGGCCATCCAGCACGGGCAGCCGATGGTGGCTGCGCTGCTGATCTGCCTCGCAGTGGCCGGTGTGGCCTGCCCGCTCGCCGACGCCGCGTTGAGCCGACGCGACGAGTACGCCGCCGACCGTTACGCCGCCCGTGCCGGCTACGGTCCCGCGCTGGCCGCCGCGCTCGCCCGCATGGATGACGGCAGCGAGCACCGCCGTCGCGGTCTGCTCGAGCGGCTCACCGCACGGCACCCGTCGGTCGCGCAGCGCCTCGACGCGCTGTACGAGCTGGAACTGGCCGGGGGCCAGGTGCCGCAGTCGCCGGCGACGCTGTCGGCAGCGGTCGCGGGGCCGGCTGTCGCGGTGCGCTGATGCGCCAGCGTGGCGTCGGGCGGCGCTGGGTCGCGGTGGCGCTGGCGCTGGTCGCTGCGTTGGGAGTCGCGTGGCGGGCTGAGTCCCACCGCACTGCGCGCCCGGCCACCGGGCCAACCACGTCGTCGCCCACGTCGTCGACGGAGGCGGCGCCGATGGGGGCTACCGGTGATCGCCTGCTGAGTTGGACCGCAGCTCGGCGGGCGTTGAGCACCCTGCAGGTGTTGCCGCGCAGGCCGTACGCGCCTGGCTACCAGCGCGACTGTGGCCAGGGCCAGGGCTGCGTGTTCGGTCCGGCGTGGACCGACGATCAGGGCGCGCCGGAGGGTCACAACGGGTGCCGGACGCGAGACGACGTGCTGCGCGCGAGCTTGACCGAGGTTCAGCTGCGCGCCGGCTCGCGGTGCATCGTTGTGTCCGGCGTTCTGCGTGATCCCTACACCGGGTCAGTGATCCATTTCCAGAAGGCCGCGGCGGACGCTGTTGAGATCGACCACGTCGCTCCATTGGCCTACGTGTGGGACTTGGGAGCGAATCGGTGGCCCTACCCGACGCGGGTCGCGTTCGCGAACGACCCGTTGGAGCTGGTGGCGGCGAGCCGGGCGGCGAACCAGGCCAAGGGCGACGACGGGCCGTCGCAGTGGCTGCCGCCGGCGCGGGGGTTTCGCTGTGACTACGCGGCTCGGTTCGTCAGCGTGCTGGTGAAGTACCGCCTGCCGGTGGTCGCCGCCGACGCCCGCACGCTGTCCTCGGTGCTCGGCCACACATCAGCCTGCCGCTGATCGGCACGCGGACGGTTAGCGCTGCGGTCCCGCTCCGCGCGGGCGGGGTCCGGACGGTGACGGTCCCGGTGCCGCCGCTGGTGGGACGTTGGGGTCCGGGGTGTAGCCGTTGGCGTAGGTGGCTACCGGGTCGCTGTTGCGGTGCCGCAGAGGTCGCTGCGGCGGGCGGGAGCGTCACGTGTGGCGTCTGGACGGGACATGCGCGGCAGCTCGGCGGCGACGTCGATGCCCGCGGCCGCGCTGGTGTCGAGCTCGGCGGCGAAGCCTGGCCACAGCGGGTCGCGGGTCAGGCTCGGATGGACGGAGTCGACCAGCCCGCGCCACCGGTCGACGGCGGGTTGGTCGCGGCTGTCGACGCGCGTCGGGTGCTGGCTCCGCAAGTGCTGCGCGACGTCGCCGGCCCGGGTGTCGAGTTCGCGCAGATAACCGGTCACGGTCTGCTTCTCCTGCTCGGTGCCGAACATCAGGCCGGTGCGCGCCACGCCTGGCCGTGCAGGTACTTGTCGAGGTCGTTGAGCACCGTGATCGGCCGGTCGATGCCGGTACTGCCGCCGGCCACGACCGTGAGTAGGGCACGTGCTGGTTCGTAGTCGCCGTGCGCGGCGGCGATTGCCACCAGGTTGTTGCGCTCGTGGCTGCTGCGCGTCCAGTCCAGGGTGTGTCCGGCGCCGTCGGCGAGGTCTTCCAGGAACAGCCGGACGGTGCGGCCGTTGCCCTCGCGGTAGGGGTGCGCGTGCAGCAGGGCGGATTGGTAGTAGGCGGCGCGGTCGGCCCATTGCCGGGGTCGGCGAGGTCGGTCAGGTTGTTCTCGGCGCGCAGCTGGTCGATCACGGCGTCGACGTAGGTGCTGATCCAGCGGTGGTGCAGGAACGGTTCGCCGGTCTGGCCGGGCTTTTGGGTGTCGACGTAGCGGTGTGCCCGGCGAAGGGGTAGACCTCGCCGAACAGGCGGCCGTGGATGTCGTCGAGGTGCGCAAGGTCGAGCGTGCGCTGCCGGGCACGGTCTGTCCGCAGGGCTGCCTCGGCGTCGCGCTGACGATGCGTTCGAAGATCGCCAGCGCGGTCGGGTCGGTCAACCCGGCCACGGTGCGCAGCACGGTGGTGCCGGGCATCAGGTAGGACAGCCATTCCGGGGTCTGCTTGGGGTCCTGGCGTGGCTGCTCAGACTAGCGGGCTCGGTGTTGCCTCGGATCGTCATCGTCGGTTAGGGCCTTGCGCTGGGCTATATGGCGGGCAGCGGCCAGGAAGTCCTCGCGGGACAACTCGCCGCGCTGGTGGGCCTCGATGAGCGCGCGCTCGTCCTCGGGGATCTCGATGCCCTCCAGTGCTGCGTTGGCGATCGCGGCGTCGACCGCGCGAGACACCTCGTCGTTCGCGCGGCCAGCCTTGGGGGAGGTCGGGCGCTCTGGTGTCTCGGTCATGATCATGAGGGTAGGCGGTGACCCGGCAGATTCGTCGCGTGTCGAGCGGACGTGAGCTTGTGCGGGCGGGTCACACCCAGCAGGACTGGTAGCCGTTCTCGTCCTCGTAGCAGCACAGCGGCCCGGCCTCGAGCAGCTCCTCGATGCCATCGACGGCCGCCTGGCGGGTGTCAAAGGGGCCGGCCATGACCGGCCACCCGTCGTGGTGCCGCTCGCGCAGCATCCAGCCGGTGGCCAGCGGGGACGGCTCGAACTCGACGCGGAACGTGCGCTCGCCGCGCTCAACCTCGATCGGGGCGAGATCGTCGAAGGCAGTCGTAGCGGTCATTGGTCCTCCTGCGGCCGGGGTGCCGCACTGACATCACCGAGCGTGACACCGTCCTGTGACACACCCCCTCATCGGCGGTTGGGGTTGTGCCCGAACCTAATTTCGGTTGTGGCCGAGCGACCGAGACAGCAGCACCTGCTTCCAGTAGGTCTCGCGGTCGAGGACGTGTTGGTCCTCGGTCCTCATGGACCAGAACTCGAGCAGCGCGAAGCGGAGGTTCTGGCGGGCGTACTCGGCTCCGACGCGTTCGACGAAGGCTTTCAGGCCGACGTTGTCGCCGTGGACGGTCTCGGCGTAGTAGCTCCAGCGTTGCCAGATGCCGGTGTCGCCGTAGGCCGAGCCGACATATCGCTCGCCGGTGAGGCTGTCGGTGATGACGTAGACGCCCTTCATGCTTTCCAGGGCGATGCGCCAGTCCGGGCGGTTCTGGGCGACGATCGACACGATCTCGGCCAGGGAGTGATTGATCCGGTCGTGGCCCGGGAAGGGGTCGCCTTCGTAGGGCTCGGGAAGGATCGAGGCGACGGTCATACCGTCGATGCAGCTTTCCCATAGTCCGGCGCCGCTGCCGGCCGACGAGCACCAGTCGCACCACGAGACGCCGGATGAACGCGCCCATGATGTCCTCGCGCAGCGTGACGGTGTACGAACGCTCGCCCGGCACTCCGCTGCGCGCGAGGACCTCGAAGACGCCGCCGAACAGCCAGAGCGCCGGGTCCTGGCGGTTCTGCGCCAGGGAGAAGACGAACTGGCGGTTGAAGTCATCTTTAGGGCCGCGCCACGAGTTCCAGCCCAGCCATTCGTCGGGGTCCCCTGTGAGTACGTCGATCGGGTATCGCTCCCCGTTGAACACCGCGCAGTGAAGTTTGCACCGGAGCGGATCGACTGACTGGTCGACACCGCGGCAAGTGGGATGGCTTCCACTCGCGGCAGAGTACTGCCGTCTTCGGAGGCACTGTTCCACTTGCGCGCGGGATGCAGTAGTGACAAACATACTGTTTCAACACTCCTTGGGAGACCGCCACATGGCACGAACACTCGGCGCCAAGAACCGAACGCCGCGCGAGCTGCGCGCCGAGGCGCGACGGTTGCAGGAGAAGGCCAAGCACATCGAGAAGATGGAGAAGCTTAAGGAGAAGGCCCGGGCGAAGAAGTAGCTGCATCCAGCCGACTTGACCGTCCGACCTGACAGACGTCGTCGGTCGCCCGGCACCGACCCGTGCGCGGATTGCGGCGCTTCCGAGTGCGACCGTCTTCGTGAGGTAGTTGCGCACTGCACGAGGCGTGTCGGGGTGAGGCCGAATCAGCCGAAGGAGGTCGGCCTGGCGCGGGAGTGGTTGACGGTCGGCCGACAGTTCCTCGTGGATCGCGGCGGCCGCGATGAGACACCGGCCGCCGTCGACAGCGCAAGACGAGACTTAATGTGGGATCGCCAAGCAGAGCAGCACTCCTTACCCACGCCCAGCAAGCCCCAAGCGAAGGTCAACCACGGGCGATCATCGGGCGGCACGGCGAGTCAGCCATCAGCGTCAGCCCAGCAGATCGCCGGGCCGAGTTGGTAGGCGCAATGAGCGATCGGCATAGGCCATGCGGTGACAATTCGAACGCGACATCGGCACCGAGGTCGCCGCTGGCCACGGCGATCGTCATCAGGTCGATCGTTTCGCGAGTGGTGATTCCCTGGAATCGGGCGTACCGCAGGGCCTCGCGATCGTCGGAGATCCACCACGATCCCGAGAACTCGGGCCACTCCTTAATCACGAAGCAGGTCTGGGCTTCGCCGAGGTGTTGAAGCGGCCTCGTTTCGTCTCCGCCAAAGACTGCTCGCCGGATTTGCTCAATTCGCCGGACGTCGGCGTCAGCCGTGACCTCAATGGGCTCGCCCAGCCAACCCTCTTCGGGCAAGCGGAACAGCGGCGTCAAGGTCCGCGCAGATAAGGATGCCTCGTAGGCGACGGCTTCAGTCCAGCGGCCCCGCCCGTTCAGGACGGTGCGCAGTACGTCGAGACGGTCGATGGTGGCGAAATTGCACAGGACGGTGTTGTCGGGGAAGAGGATTCGGTCACGGCGCGCCGACTGCTCCCGAATCCGCTTCAAGGCTGCTCGGAGTTGTCGACGTCGACGCCTAGCAGGTTGGCGTAAGGGCGCAGGGTCGTGCGCCAGCTTCGTAGGCGGCGTAGGCGTCGCGGATAGCAGCCCGGGGCGGCGTTGTCTGTTGGCCTCGTCGACCTGGCGGGCGAACTCGTCGGTCCTTGCCCGGCCAGCGCGCCGCGCCGGCGCGCGGTGAGGCCGCGAACCGGTCGCAGATCCCGCGTCGATGAGGCGGAGCTTCTAGTCGGTACGCAAGCGTGGAAGGGCTCACCAGGAGGTCGCAGGCGAGAGACGCGAAGTCGCGTTCGGTCAATCCGGTGCTGCCGACTGCGGCACGGAGTCGGGCTTCCGGCATCAAGAGACGCAGCCGCGAAGGCGTTCGCTCGCATCTCGCTCAGGTCCCGCTCTGAGCCTTATCGAAGATGTCCTCGTCGAGGTGGACGCCATGGTCGTCGCCGGCGAGCAGATGTCCGAGCTCGTGCGCAAGGGTGAACCGCTGCCGGGTCGGGACCGATGACGTGGCCGACGACGATCGGCGTGAGACGTCTCGGACGAGGTGCAAGGCCGTCGAATCCATCGGCCAAGTTCGATGACGGCAACGTCGGCGCCGAAGCCCCGTCTCGATCAGTCGCGAGATCGGTGACGTCCAGAGCCTGCGCCTCAAGGCGCGCGCGCGCAGCTTCGGCAAGCCGCATGCCCTGATCGACGGCACGGCCGGTCCGGCGAGGGGTACGCCAACGGTCGCCAGGGCGATGGGAAGCCCAGATCAGCGAGGTCGGTGCGCGAACGTGCAGCCGTCGGGCCTCGGCCACGCTCTCGGCGCTGCCGCCGGTGGTTCGGGCCGCGACCGCGAGCGTCGGGCTCGCCGCCGGTGATCAGCCAGTCGACAGTGACTCTGCATAGGTCGGCGATGCGGGCAAGATCCACGACGAGAAGCGCCGTGCTCCGCTGAGCGACTTCGACATCTTGGAGTCGTCCAGACCGATGCGACCGCGAAGTCGTGCTGGCTCTGCCCGACCCCTGATCAGGGTCGCGCACGCGGTCGTCGTACTGGTCATAAGGAGAGAGTAGCGAGACACTTGCGAAAATCGCAAAGATCAGTGCACGATGGCCTCCGGCGACCGGATTGTGAGGGGATCGGTCGTTGACCGAATGATCGAGTGCCGGATGGGCTGGCCGACATGACAACCGCGACCGAACCGCGACTGAGCGGCTCCGGCCGATGCACTGCCGCCAGTGCCGGAGCCGGGTCAGGTCGTCAACGTTCGCGGCTCGACCTGGGCCGTCGCCGACGTCCGTCAGCAGGGGCTGCCGCGCAGCCCGGCCGACGAGGGCACGCCGGGATCACCCACGTGGTCACCCTGCAGTCGCTGGACGAGGACCGGCTCGGCGAGGAGCTCGCCGTGGTGTGGGAGCTGGAGGTCGGCCACACCGTCGCGCCCGACCAGGGGCTGCCCGAGACGATCACGCACCGACGGCTTCGACGACCCCAACACGCTGGCGGCCTTCGTCGACGCGGTCCGCTGGGGCGCGGTCACCTCCGCCGACGCCGAACTCCTACCAGGCGCCGTTCCGCAGCGGCGCCAACGTCGAGGCCTACCAGCTCGAGCCGCTGCGCCGGGCTCTGCAGTCGCCCCGCACGAACCTGCTGCTCGCCGACGACGTGGGCCTGGGCAAGACGATCGAGGCCGGGCCTGGTCGTCCAGGAGCTGCTGCTGCGCCACCGCGCCCGCTCGGTCGTCATCGTCTGCCCGCCGAGCCTGTCGCTGAAGTGGCAGGACGAGATGCGCGAGAAGTTCGGCCTCGACTTCGTCATCGTCAACAGCGAGCTGATGGCGCGAGGTCCGCCGCAGCCACGGGCTCAACGCCAACCCGTTCCGGCTGTTCCCCCGGGTGATCGTCAGCATGGCGTGGCTGCCGTCGCTGCGCGCCCAGCGCCTGCTGCGCGACGTCTACGCGCAGGTCGCGCGACACCAGCACGCGCCCGCCGGTTCGCCTTCGACGTCCTCGTGGTCGACGAGGCCCACCACGTCGCGCCCGCCAGCCCCAGCGCCGTCGGCGGGCGGCCGCGGCTACGCCGTCGACAGCCAGCGCACGATCGCGACGCGAGCGCTGGCCGAGAGGTGCGAGCACCGCCTGTTCCTCAGCGCGACGCCCGCACAACGGCCACTCCGAGTCGTTCACCGCGCTGCTGGAGATGATCGACAACCGCCGGTTCAGCCGCGGCGCGCTGCTCGACGAGCGGGCGCTGCGCGAGGTCACGGTCCGCCGGCTCAAGACCGAGCTCACGGACAAGGACTTCAAGGCCGCGCGAGATCAAGCGCATCGCCGTTCACCCCGACCGACGACGAGCAGCAGGCGTTCGCCGACGCTCGACCGATCCTCGACCGAGAGCGCCACGGGCCAACGGCAAGGGCCGCTCCGGCGACATCGTGGCGATGCTGCTGAAGAAGCGGTTCCTGTCCAGCCCGTGGGCGTTCGCCGCGCACGATGGAGCTCTACGAGCAGCCGCCGCCACGGCGGGCGCGGCTGCCCGACCTCGACGACGACGACGACTACTACCAGGAGGTCCTCGGCAGCGAGCAGTCCGACGAGGAGGAGGGCGACGCCGAGCAGCCCGAGTTCACCGCGCTGCGCCAGAGCAAGGGCTCCGACCCGCTCGTCGCCGCGACGCCCGGGCAGATCAGCGCGCTCGTCGACTGGGGCCGCGGCTACGAGCACCGGCCCGACTCCCGGCTGGAGGCGCTGATCACGTTCCTCGACGCGGTGTGCCGGCCGGACGGCAGCACCTGGACGAACGAGCGCGTCGTCGTGTTCACCGAGTACGCCGCGACCCTGGACTGGATCGTCGACGTCCTCGACGCAGCGGGGCTACGGCGACGTGCTCGCCGCGATCCAGGGCTCGACGCCACGCCGAGGAGCGCGAGGACATCCGCGCCCGCTTCACCGCGGACCCGCGCAAGGAGCCGGTGCGGGTCCTCGTGGCCACCGACTCCGCCGGCGAGGGCATCGACCTGCAGGACCCACTGCCACCGGCTGGTCAACTTCGACGTGCCGTTCAACCCGTCGCGGCTGGAGCAGCGGATCGGCCGCATCGACCGCTACGGCCAGACGCAGATCCCGGAGATCTACCACTTCGCGCCCGACGTCGACGTCCACGACCTACGCCGCGGACATGGACTTCATGCGCCGCATCGCCGAGAAGGTCGGCAACGTCGCCCAGGACCTCGGCTCGGTCAACCAGGTCATCGACGCCGAGATGCAGGAGCACTTCAGCCCGACGCGCACCGCGCCGAGCCGCGCAAGCCGGACGCCGGACGACGGCGACGCGATCATCAACCGCAGCGCTGGCCGGCGGCGTCGAGCTCAACCGCCGGCTCACCGAGCTGTCGCGGACCTACGCCGAGCGCAAGGAGCGACATGCACCTGACGCCCGCGCAACGCCCGGCGGGTCGTGGACACCGCGCTTGAGCCTCACCGCGCAGCCCCCGCTGGTCGAGGTCGGCGACGACCGACACCGACGCCGCAGGTCTTCGAGGTCCCGGCCTCGGCGCCGCCTGGCAGCCCGCGCTGCGAGGGCCTCGACACCCGGCTCGAGCCCGGGCGTGCTGCGGCCGATCACCTTCGACGACAAGGCCGCGGCAAGGCCGCACACGACCTCGTGCACGTCCACCTCGGCCACGCCGCTGATGCAGAAGTCCGCGCGACTGCTGCGCAGCGCGCTGTTCAGCGTCGACTCCGCCGATGCACCGGGTCACCGCCGTCGTCGTCGACGGCCTGCCGCAGTCGTGCGTCGCCGCCGTCTCCCGGCTGGTCCTGGTCGGCCGCGGCGGCCTGCGGCTGCACGAGGAGGTGTTCCTCACCGGCATCCGGATGCGCGGGCCAGGCGACTGGCCGAGGCGAAGGTCGAGGAGCTGCTCGACGCAGGCGCTGGACGCCGAGCACCTGACCCTGCGCCGACGACGCCGTGCGCGGCAGCCCTGGCGCAGGAGTGGAACGCCGACGACGTCGCAGCTGCGCACCCGCCTGCTGACGGCGATGAGCCGCGCGCGCCGAGACGCGCCAGGAGAAGGTCACCGACGGCGCTCGAGACGCGCCGGCGACGCCGACGTCACCCGCGCCCGGGAGATCTTCGGGGCGTTCCGGGTCAACCTGCGCGAGTCTCGCGAGCGGCTGCGCCGAGATCCGAGCCAGGAGGAGCATGCTGTTCACCGACGACCAGCAGGGGCAGCGCCGCCGCGACCTCGACGCGATGGAGGACCGGCTGGCGAGCCTGGACGACGAGGAGCGCGCGAGAGTCGCGGCGATCCGAGCGGTACGCCGACGTCAAGCCGCACGTGTCCGCCGCCGCGGTGGTCTTCGCCCTGACCCCGCAGGACGCCGCAGCCGGGACGGTGCTCGATGAGGCGCCGTACGCCGCCAGGCCTCACCGGCGAGCGACCTGCACCGCGCGTGGCTGGAGCTGGTCGACACCGACGGGCCGTTCCTCGCCGTTCCCGCGCTCAAGCGGGTCTGGCCGCAAGGGCATGCCGCAGCTCGACGCACGACGCGATGGCCGCGCTCACGGACGCGAAGCCGGCGTTCGAGAAGGCGTGGGAGCAGTGGGACCGGCACCGCGAGCGACGAGACGCCGCTCGACGCCTACCGCGCCGCCCGCGACACCTGGGTCGACGATCGTGCTGCGCGACGTCCTCGGCTGGGGGGACAGCTACGTACCGACTGCCGGGCGCAGCGCTCGCCGACGCCGCGCAGGGCGTGCGCTCGCCCAACCACGCGGTCACCGTCACCGCGACCGGCGCCCTCGTGCACGGCGACGCCGTCGGCGCGCTGGTGCTCGTCGTCGACCCGGTCGACTCGCTGCGCGACCGCTCGACGACGGCTGGGCGGCCAGCCCGATCGACCGCATGGAGGAGCTGCTGCGCAGCCCGGCGTGCCCGATCGGGGTCGTCACCGACGGCCGCTGGTGGGCCTCGTCAGCGCCCGCCGACAGACACGATGGTCGCCTCCGGCATCGTCGACGCGCAGACCTGGGTCGAGGAGCCGCAGACCGCGCAACGCCTTCGTCGAGCTGCTCAGCCGCACGCCGCCTGCGTCGGCGGCAAGCCGGAGGACCGGCTGACGGAGCTGTTCGGGGAGTCGGTCGCCGCCGCCGAGGAGATCACCGAGGCGCTCGGCGTGCAGGTCCGCCGCGCCGTCGAGCTGCTCGTCCAGGCGCTCTCCGAGGCGGCGCTCGACGCCGCGCGACCGCGGCGAGCCGACCCGCTGCCGGCCGACCGCGACGCAGGTCTACGAGGCGGCCGTCACGGTGATGATGCGCGTGGTGTTCCTGCTCTTCGCCGAGGAGCGCGGCCTGCTGCCGCAGGGCCAGCTGTTCGCGATGGGCTACGGCATCAGCGACGAGCTGGACGCGCTCGACCGCCGGGCCCGCGAGGAGGGCGCCGAGGCCCTCGACGCGCACGCACCTGACCTGGCACCGGCTGCTGGCCACCTCGCAGGCGCTCTACCGCGGCGCCTCGTTCGAGGACCTGCGGCTGCCCGTCCTACGGCGGTTCGCTGTTCGACCCGGCCCGCTTCCCCTTCCTCACGGCCCGCACGACCGGGGCACGCTCGCCGTCACGGTCAGCGACCGGGTCATGCTCGAGGTGCTGCGAGCGGTGCAGGTGGCCCAGCTCAGGGGCCAGCCCGCCCGGCGGATCTCCTTCCGCGACATCGACGTCGAGCAGATCGGCTACATCTACGAAGGCCTGCTCGGCTACTCCTGCGCCGACGGTCGACGAGGTCGTCGTCGGGCTCATCGGCAAGCCCGGGCGAGGAACCCGAGATGCCGCTCGCCGAGCTGGAGGAGCTCGCCGGAGCGAACACCGAGCCGACGACGGAGCTCGCCGACGCGATCCTCGCCTGGGTCAAGGACGACCAGCCCGCGGCGAAGCCGCCGACGAAGGCGCGCTGGCCAAGGCGCTTGCAGTGCCGGACGCCGTCGAGGACGCCGAGCGGGCGCTGCGCGCGGTCACCACGCGACGAGACCTGCGCGACCGGCTGCGGCCGTTCGTCGGCATCATCCGCCGCGACCTGCGCGAACCGCCCGGTCGTCGTCCAGCCCGGCGGCCTGGTCGTCGTCGAGACGCCGTCGCGCGCCACCGCGGGCGCGCACTACACGCCGCGGTCGCTGGCCGAGGAGGTCGTGCTGCACGCGCTCGAACCGCTCGTCTACTAGCCCGGGCCCGCACCAGACCGCCGACGCGACGCACTGGAGGCCGTCAGTCGTCGGACGAGATCCTCGACCTCAAGGTCGCCGACATCGCCTGCGGCTCCGGCGCCTTCCTCGTCGCCGCCGCCCGGTACCTCGCCGCCCGGCTCGTCGAGGCGTGGCACCGCGAGGGCGTCGCCATCGGTACGCCGCACGAGCTGCACGTCCAGGCGATCCGCGCAGGTCGTGGCGAACTGCCTCTACGGCGCCGACATCAACGCCATGGCCGTCGAGATGTGCAAGCTCTCGCTCTGGCTGGTCTCGCTCGACCCGAAGCTGCCGTTCTCCTTCGTCGACGACAAGGTGCTGCACGGCAACTCCTGCTCGGCCTCACCGACGTCCGGCAGCTCGAAGCACCTGCACATCGACCCCGACGCAGCCAGCGCAGGACCGGCTCTTCGATGTTGCTCGGCGACGAGGTGGTCGAACGTCTCGACGTGCGCGGCAGTGCTCGGCGCAGGCCGCGAACCTGCGCCGACGCCTCGCCACCGAGGTCGACGACGCCGACCCGCAGCGCTCCGCCACCACCAAGCGACGGCCAGTGGCGCGAGTACCAGACGCTCACCGCGCAGCTCACGCGACGTCGCCGACGGGGTCATCGCCGCCGGCCTGCGGCTCGGCGGCAAGCCGGGCAAGGCGCTCAACGAGGCCTACGAGAACCTTCCGCATCGCCGTCGAGCCGGCGCTATCCCGGCGAGGTCGCGCAGCGGCGGACCGAGCGATGCTCGACGCCATCCTCGACGCCGGGCTGACGCCGACGGTCGAGACGGACTACGAGCGCTGGAAGCCGCTGCACTGGGTCCTCGCCGTGCCCGACGTCATGGAGCAGGGCGGCTTCGACGCAGTCATCGGCAACCCGCCGTTCCTGGGCGGCAAGAAGCTCACCGGCGCCGCTGGGCACCAACGTCCGCGACTGGTTCGTCAACGTGCTCGCGGGCGGCGCACGAGGGAAGCGCCGACCTCGTCGCCTACTTCTTCCTCCGCGCGACGTCAGCTGCTGTCGGCCACGGGCACGCTTGGGTCTGATCGCCACGAACACCATCGCCCAAGGCGACACCCGCGAGGTCGGGCTCGACCAGATGGTCGCGACGGCTTCACGATCACGCGGGCGATCCAGAGCCGGTCGTGGCCAGCTGCGAGCGCCAACCTCGAGTACGCCGCCGTCTGGGGCACGCCTGGGCCATGTCTCCGGACTGATGCCGCGCGTCGCCGATGGATGTCCGTCGGCCAGCGAATCTCGACGCTGCTCGAACCGGCGGGGCGAGTCGAGGGCAAGCCCGATGCGCTCGCCGAGAACGCGGCATCGCGTTCCAGGGCTGCATCGTGCTCGGCATGGGATTCGTTGTCGAACCCGACGAGGCCGCGACAGTGGATCGACGCCGACCCGCGCAACGCCGACGTGTCTCGTTCCCTACCTCAACGGTGAGGACCTCAACTCCCGCCCGGACTGCTCACGCATCGCGATGGGTGATCGACTTCAATGACCGTCGCAGAAGCTGCGGCAGCGCCAGATACGAGCTGCCCTTCCAGCAGCGTCTGCACGACCGTGTCAAGCCAGAGCGAGCGACGAACCAGCGGCGGCTCGCGCGAGAGTGGTGGCAGTTCGCCGGCATGCGGCCGGCGATGCGGAGGGCGATTGCAGCACTCGATGAAGTGCTCGTGATCGCGAGTCGTCAGCAAGACCGTCATGCCCGTGCGGGTCCCGACCGGCCAGGTATTCAGCCAAGCTCTGGGTGTCTTCGCGACGGACTCCTACGCCGATCAGGCCGTGCTGTCCTCGTCAGCCTGCACCAGATGTGGGCGATCAAGTACGGCTCGACGCTGCGACCTGACTCCACGCTACACGCCGTCCGACGTCTTCGAGACCTTCCCCCGGCCGACGCCGACCGATCGGCTCGAGCGAATCGGCAAGAGCCCTCGATACCGAGCGCCGCGAGATCATGCTGCGCCGCGACCTCGGGCTCACGAAGCTCTACAACCTCGTCAACGACCCCGACATCGCCGACTCGACCGACCCGGACGTGGCGCGGCTGCGGGAGATCCACGTCGAGCTCGACGAGCGTCATGGCCGCCTACGGCTGGGGCGACGTGCCGCTCGACCACGGCTTCCACACGTACCGCCAGATGACGCGCTGGACGGTCAGCCCGGCCGCCCGGGTCGAGATCCTCGACCGGCTGCTCGAGGAGAACCACCGCCGCGCCGCCCTGCAGGGCGAGCGCCGCCGCCGGCCGAGGCCGACGATGACGAGGAGGACGACGAGTGACCGCTCGATCGCGACCCGGCCGGGGCACCAAGACGGAGCTGCCGGAGTACTGGCTCACGTACGAGCCCGACGGCCGCTCGTGGACCGCCCGCGAGAACCTCGTCGACATCCTCGAGCGCGAGCTGCTCGGCCCGCCAACGGTCCGGACGAGATCCTCGAAGCGCCACCCGACATGGCCTACCTGGTCGGCCGGATCGCCCCGGTCCGGCTCACCGCAGGACGCGACGATGCCCGCGGAGCGCCGACGACGACGACCGCCGACCGACGTCGGTGACGACGACTGGAGCCGACGAGGGCCGGGGCGTCCCGGTCACCGCCGTCGACGACAGCACGCGCCGCGGCCGACGAGGACACCGTCGAGGACGAGCCGCAGCAGCGCGGGCTGATGATCCCCGCGTCGATGGGCCTGCGCTTCCAGGTCCCGCCGACCTCGACGCGTTCACCGTCGCCGCCTCATGGGGGATCTACCAGCGCCGAGTCAAGGACCGAGCGAGGACGACGCGCCGCGGTCGCGCCGCTACCAGCGCACGCCGGTCGAGATCCCCGTCGACGGTCGCCGTCGCCGACCTCGCCCCGGGCATCACCACGGCGTACCCGCTCAAGGACGACGTCGTCCTGCGGGTCGACCGCTACGACGACCCGAGCCGGCCGCCGGCTCATCGAGGTCGCCCTGTGCAACGACCGGGAGACCCCCGCGCAAGATCCCCGTCGACGCGTGGCTCTACCAGACGAAGCTCACACGTCGACGCCGGCGGCGAGACGGTGTTCCTCCCGGTCACCGACGCCCTCGTCGACACCCGCTACGAGCGCGACGACGAGCTGCGGCGGCTGCAGCTGCAGTACCGCGACCGGCTGGAGTTCGCGGTCGGCCGCACCTGCTCGGTCGACTGGGACGCGGCCCCCGGCGCCCGGCGGGCCACCGAGGTCTGGACGACCTGGCTGCCGACGTGCGAGACCCCGCAGACCACGCGCCGAGGAGATCGACGGCGCGCTGCTGGACATGACCGCGCTCGCCGCGGCCGAGCCGCGACGAGCTGAGGCCGGGCTGACGACCGATCGTCGACGGCTACGCGGCCTGGCTCGACGCGAGCAGCAGGCGCGCCGCGCCTGCCCGAGCACCTGCGCGACGAGGCCGACGACGCGGTCGACCGAGGCGCGCAAGGTCGCCAGCGCCAGCTCGCGGACAGGGCTCGGAGTACCTGCTCGGCGACGACGGAGGCGCTGCGGTGCTTCCGGTTCATGAACAGGGTGATGGCCGACCAGCGCATCCAGACCCAGGTCGCCGAGCACCGGGCCAAGGACCCGAGGCTGACCATCGAGGCAGGCCCGCGAGCGCCGTCCTCGCCGACAAGGGCGCGAGCGCGCACTCGTGGCGCACCTTCCAGCTCGCCTTCATCCTCATGCAGCTGCCGCTGCTCACCGACCCGGCAGCCGCGCGAGCGCTCGGGCGACCTCGCCAAGGTCGCAGCTGCTGTTCTTCCCCACCGGCGGCGGCAAGACCGAGGCCTACCTCGGGCTCGCGGCGTACACGTTCGCCATCCGCCGGCGCCAGGGCGTCGTCGACACCGCCGACGGGCCGCTCGACGGGCGCTGCGGCGTCGCGGTGCTCATGCGCTACACGCTGCGCCTGCTCACCGCCCAGCAGTTCCAGCGCGCCACGGCGCTGGTGTGCGCCGCCGAGCTGGCGCGCCGGGAGGATCCGGCGACGTGGGGCGACGAGCCGTTCCGGATCGGCCTGTGGGTCGGCACCGACGTCAGCCCGAAGCGGTTCGACGAGGCCGACGAGCAGCTCGCGCAAGGTCAACGAGGGCCGCGGCTACCGGCTGACCGTGCTGCAGATCCAGCGCTGCCCGTGGTGCGGCACGCCGATCGACGCCCGCGACGTCCGGCGACGAAGGCCAGCCGCCGCGTCCACGTCTACTGCGGCGACGAGCTGCGCCGGGTGCCCGTTCTCCGAGGGCGGCCGGTCGACGAGGGGCTGCCCGTCCTGACCGTGGACGAGGAGATCTACCGGCTCGCGCCGGCGTTCGTCATCGCCACGGTCGACAAGTTCGCGCGCCTGGCCCGCGAGGGCGAGGCCGCGGCCTGTTCGGCTACGTTCGCCAGCGCTGCGACCGGCACGGCTACGTCCACCCGGACTACCGCACTGCGACATCAAGGACGGCAGCAAGCACCCGGCCAAGGACGGCCTGCCGGCCGCGGCGGTGCACCCGGTCGGCCGGCTGCGGCCGCCGGACCTCATCATCCAGGACGAGCTGCACCTCATCACCGGCGCGCTCGGCACCACCGTCGGGCTGTTCGAGGTCGCCATCGACGTCGCTCACCATCGTGGGCGACGCCGAGGCAGCCGGTCCGGCCGCTGCATCGTCGCCTCGACCGCGACCGCGCGCAACGCCCCGACCAGGTGCGAGCGCCTGTACGGCCGCGGCGTCACGATCTTCCCGCCGCAGGTGCTCGACGTCGGCCGAGACGTTCTTCTCCCGCGAGCTGCCCGTCTCCGAGGAACCCCGGGCGGCGCTACGTCGGGATCAGCACCACCGGCGTCCGGCTGACCACCGCCGAGATCCGGGTCGCCGAGGTACTGATGGCGGCCGGCCAGCTGCTGCTCGACCGGTCGCGGCGCGGCCGCCGACCCCTACCTGACGCTCGTCGGCTACTTCAACGCCACCCGAGAGCTGGCCGGCATGGCCCGGTACATGCGGCGACGACATCCAGACCGCGCTGGCCAAGGGCCGGCCCTGGTCCGTACTGCCCCGCCGCTCCGGCACGGACTTCGGCGACCTGCACGTCGCCGAGCTCACCTCTCGGGTCTCGAGCGCCGACATCACCGCCACCCTGGACCAGATGGCCGTGCCGTTCGACCCCGACTTCGACTCGACCGCGGGCCGGCGTCAGCGCCGGGCGCTGCTCGAGCGACGCAAGAAGGCCGAGATGCCTACGCGGGAGACGAACCCGTTCGACGCCGTCCTCGCCACCTCGATGCTGCAGGTCGGCGTCGACGTCACCCGGCTCGGGCTGATGCTCGTCGTCGGCCAGCCGAAGAACACCGCCGAGTACATCCAGGCGTCCTCCCGCGTCGGCCGCGACCCCGACCGGCCCGGCCTCGTCGTCACGCTCGGCAACTGGGCGCGCCCGCGCGACCTCGCGCACTTCGAGCAGTTCCGCCACTACCACGAGACGTTCTACGCCCAGGTCGAGGCACTGTCGGTGACACCGTTCTCGGTGACCTCGCATCGAGCGCGGGCTCGACGGGGTGCTGGTCAGCGCCGCCCGGGTGCTGCGACGCGGCCGTGGCCGACGGGCTGTCGCCCGAGCAGGCGCCGGGCGGATCGACGCAGCAGACGGCCGGTCGTGGACGCCTCGATCGACGCGACTCGTCGCAGCGGGTCGCTGAACGCCTCCGACGAGGACGTCCGCCGACCGGTGCGCGGCAGCGGCTGCTCAACCGGCTCGACCAGTGGGGCAAGCGCCGCAACTACCGTCCGCCCAGGGCAAGGCCGCTGGTCTACGAGCGCGTCACGGACGACCAGCATACGGGCCGCTGATGATCAGCGCCGAGAACGCCAGCGCTCAGCGAGGACGCACGGACGACTCCGCCGTTCGTGGTCGCCAACTCGATGCGCGAGGTGCAGCCCGAGATCAACCTGCTGGTCAGCCCGATCAAGGAGAACTGTACGTACCGCGAACCCCCGGCGCTCCCGGCTGGAACTGCCAGCCGGGAGGAGACGGACGGATGACAGACTCGACGGCGGCTCTCTACGACCCGTCCAACGCCCTCGACCCGCTGGGCGACGCGCGAGCGGGAGGCCGAGAAGGGCACCAAGCACAACCGCGCCAAGGTCGGGTCCGGCCGGCCGTCGTCGCTGCTCTACACCTACGGGCCCGGCGCGATCATGGACCTGCCCCAGTTCACGATCATGCCCGCCGGCCTGGACGACTGGGACCGCATCTGGGCCCGGCGCGACGGCATCCCGACATCCACGCGCCGCGGCTGCTCGACGTGGTGCGCATGCTGCTCGGTCACCAGACGTCGAGCTGCGGCCGTTCCCCTGGCAGCCGAAGAAGTACGCGTCTCCACGGAGGGCAACGACCTCGGCGTGCCGGCCCGGGTGTTCCCGCAGTGGCTGCGCTGCACCGGGTGCGACATGCTCGGCGCCGTCGCGCCAGTTCGACTACAGCAACACCCACCCGTTCCGCACCGACCTGGCGCGCTTCGAGCACGCCAAGTGCACCGGCGCCGTGGCAGCGGCGGAGGCGAAGGCGGCCCGCCGGCACCGCCGTACCCGCGCGCTACCTGCTCGCCTGCGTCGACGGACACCTCGACGAGTTCCCCTACGACCTGTGGGTGCACCACGGGCAGCCGTGCCCAGAAGGCGGAGTTCCCCGCGCTGAAGATGGTCGACCGCACGGCCGGCAAGGGTGCGTCGGCGACCATCGTCTGTGCGTCCTGTGCAGCGACGGCCCGATGAACGAGGCGCAGGGCGAGGCGGGCGGGCGAAGCTTCCCCGGTGCCGGGGCGGCACCCGCACCTGGACGCCTTCGACCCGGCGGCTGCACCAACGAGACCCGCCTCATGCTGGTCGGTGCGTCGAACCTGTGGTTCCCCGCCGACGCAGTCGATCATCGTGATGCCGAGTCGCCCCGCCGAGAAGGCCGAGATCCTTGCCGACCGGATCGGCGTCGCGCTCGGGGACAAGCTCGAGAAGTACGCGGACGACCTCGACATCATCCGAGACCTGCTCGACGGCAAGGTCGACGTCGCCGCCTGTCCGACGCCGAGCTGCGAGCGGCTCGTCAGCGCTCGCCCTCGCGCCGCCGAGTCCGACGAGGAGCAGGAGGAGCGCATGCGGAACTGGGACCCGGTGGACCTCCTGGTGCCCGAGTGGGACTACCTGCAGCGAGATCCGGCGAGCCAGCCACGAGGACCGAGCCAGCGGCCTGACTCTCTCACCGACGCACGCTTGACCCGACCATTCCCGGCGGGATCGCCCGGGTGCTGGCCGTCGAGCGGCTGCGCAAGGTCAACGCGCTGGTCGGCTTCACCCGGATCGACGACATGGACCGGTCGGCGACTTGCCGCGCGCTCGCGCCGCTGACCCGCGCGCCCGCCCGACGTGGACCGTGGCCACCGAGGACCGCGGCGAAGGGATCTTCCTCCAGCTCGACGAGGGGCCGTCGCGGCGTGGGAGGCGAAGGTCGCCGACTCACAACTCTGGGCGGCCCACCGCGAGGCCCACCGGCGCAACTTCCACCGGCGGTTCTCCGAGACCGCCAAGCAGGTCGACCCCGACGCGCGGCTGAAGCCGCCCCGCTACTGGCTGCGTGCACACCTTCGCGCATGTGCTGATCCGCGAGATGGCGATGACTGCGGCTACTCCGCGGCCAGCCTCAGCGAGCGGCTCTACGCGTGGCCGACGGAGGCCGGACGGCCCCTGCGGCCGGGCTGCTGATCGCACGACCGCGTCCGACAGCGACGGCACGCTCGGCGGGCTGGTCCAGCTGAGCGAGCCTGACCGCTCGCAGCGCGTCGTGTCGGGCGCGCTGTAGCGGCCGGCGGTGCTCGTCGGACCCGATCTGCGCGATGCGCACCCCGCAGGACCCCGAAGACTTCCTGCACGGAGCGGCGTGCCACTGCTGCGTCATGGCGTCGGAGACGTCCTGCGAGCGGGCCAACCGGTTCCTCGACCGGCGGTTCCTCGTCGACTCTGCCGGGGAGTGACTTGGCTTCTTCGACCGCGTCGACTGACGACGCCGCGCGAGCGCCTCGGCGAGGCTGCTCACCGGCACCGAGGCGAAGGAGCTCGCCGACCGACTTGCCGACGGCGACACCTTTGACCGCCGCACTCACAGTCAGTGCCAGGCGCAGACCGGAGGTGCGTCGCTCTGGTCTCGCCGGGCTTCGGGACTGGCGCGACCCGCAGTCGCGCGTGCTGCGGGCAATCGAAGGTGCGCGATCTACGACCGACCGCCATCGAGCCGCTGTGGACGATGCCTGGCCACCTCGCTCAGGGCGGCCCCTGACGAGCTCGGTCGCCGCACTTGGTCGATGGCGCCCGGCAGTCGGTGATCTGCTCGACCTTCAACTTCCAGACGTTCGTCGGGCCTCTGGGACGCGCTGCGGCGAGCGGCGGGCCGGCCGGAGGTCGATGTGCGCGTGTACGTCGACACCAAGGCCGCAGACGCAAACCCGAAGCCTGGTCGCCCACGACCACCCGGAGATGCCGCGCACCTTCGGCCCGGCGCGGTCCTGCGAACAAAGGCATTCGACGGCGGCTACGTCCGCAACCATGCGAAGTTCCTCGCCATCGACCACCGGTTCCTGCTCGTCACCAGCGCGAACTTCTCGTAGAGCGCCGAACACGGCAACATCGAGTTCGGCGTTCTTATCGACAACCAGAACCTCGCCGACGCCGTCGAGCGCGAGCTCCGCGAAGCCGAAGGCTCCATCTACGAGCGAGTCCTGACACCCCCCACTGGCAAGTAACACACTCAACGGAGGCCGACTTGGCAGACACGACGCAGTTCGGCCACGACCAGCTCGCGCACATTCTCGCGGACTATCTTCTCGAGGTTCCCAGATTCCAGCGCAGCTACTCGTGGGACGAAGGGAACGTCGACGAGTACCTCGCCGATCTCGCTCAAGCCCGGGCCAAGGATGTCGACTACTTCATGGGGACTGTTGTATTCGCGCGGCCCGGTAAGGACAGCGAACGGCGCCAAATTGTCGACGGGCAACAGCGCCTGGCTTCCACCGCGATCCTGCTCGTCGCCGTCCGTGACCTCTTGCGCGAGTACAGCATGGACAAGCAAGCCGAGGAGATCGAGAAGAGGTTCCTGCGCGGGTATGTCCTGTCAGCAGACGAAGACGTCGAGCGGCTCATTCTGAGCGCAGCTGACGTATCGCCATACCTCTCGCTGCTCGACGGGCATGCGGACGCACTCGAAGTGGCAACCGCCTCAAGATCTGCTACGACAGTTGCATCGCTCACCTGCGCGCCCTCGCCCCGAAAACGCAGGATTACAAGAAGCTCATCGACCTCTCGACGCAGCTTGAGAATAGGGTGCAGGTCCTCGTCGCCGAGGCGAATGACCTTCCCGAGGCATACGTCATCTTTGAGACGCTGAACGATCGAGGCGCCGACCTGACGACGGCTGACCTGTTGAAGAACTACCTGTTCAGCGCGTCTGGCCAGTACTTCGCCTACGCGGAGACGAACTGGACCGCCTTGGAAGCAAACTTCGAACGAGCCGAGGACCTGGTCAAGTTCATCCGATACGAGTACGTCTCCCGCCGAGGCCCCGTGTCGAGCCGCAAGCTGTATCGCGCGATACAGACAGACGTCGGCAACACGCCGAAGGCGGTCAAGCGCTACATCGACAGCCTCGTCAAGGCGCAGGACATCTACCTTGCGATCCGCGATCCGGAGAGTCCGGACTGGGCGGACGTACACGTCGATGTTCGCGATGCCCTGTATGCCTATCGGCGGTTCGGCTTCGAGGCGAGCATTCCGGTGATCATCGCGGCATTCCAGAGGGGAAGAAGGTCGACGCCGCCAAATTGCTCGTCAAGCTTGCGAAGTGGTCGATCCGAGCGCAGTTCGCGGGACGTTTAGGGGGAGGGGTGGCCGAGGAGGCGTTTGGCGAGGCGGCCCTCAGCATTACCAGTGGCTCGGCCCACAACCAAACATCGGTGCGCGAACTGCTCGGCAAGCTGATCCCAACGGACGCCGAGTTCGTTGCCGCTTTCACAAACTATGGAGACGTGTCCGTATCGCGTGCCAAGTACCTGTTGGCGATGTTGGAGAAGGCGGACGATGAGATCAATGGGAGAGCGCAGCGTCCGCTTGAATGGCACACCCGAGCGGTCACGATCGAGCACATCCTGCCCCTTTCGACCAAGAAGGGGAGCGATGCCAACGCAGCCGTCGTGAATCAGCTCGGCAACCTGGCGTTGCTGGAGAAGCGCCTCAACCACCAAGCCGGAAACAAGCCGTTCGATGGCAAGCGGGCGGCTTATAGAGACTCCGTCTACGTGCTGACGAAGAAGGTGGCGCTCAAGCGGACCTGGAAGGTGCCGAGTATTCGCCGGCGCACCGCCGAGCTCGCTGTTCTGGCCTGCCACGCTTGGCCCGCTGCGTAGAGACCTGGATGCCCGGAGACGGACTGGTCTACGGAATAGCGCGGAGCGCTCGCAAACGCTACTCCGTCGCACGAGTTCTAGTGCGATGTAGTGCGTTGAGGGCGGTGTCGTCGGTGTCGGGGAGGGTGTGGAGGTATTTCTCGGTGGTGCGGAGGCTGCCGTGGCCGAGGCGTTCTTTGACGGTTTGGATGTCGGCGCCGCCGGCGAGCAGCCAGGAGGCGTGGGCATGGCGCAGGTCGTGGACGCGGACGCTGGTGTCGAGTCCGGCAGCTTGCAGGGTGGGGTGCCA
This sequence comes from uncultured Actinomycetes bacterium, assembly GCA_963747395.1. Lineage (GTDB taxonomy): Bacteria > Actinomycetota > Actinomycetes > Acidothermales > Acidothermaceae > JAICLV01. Next base: position 49,769 of record CAVVEX010000001.1, read on the forward strand.
GATGGTGGTGAGGAACCAGCGGCGGGGGAGGTGTCCGTCGGTGTCGACCGTGCGGCCGGTGATGCGGGGGTCGTCGAGTCCGTCGCCGCGGCGGCGGGCGCGGTAAGCGGCGAAGGCGGCGCGGCAGTGGGGGCAGCGGCAGCGGCCGAGGTTGTAGGCGGTGATGCTGCCGTGGGGGTAGGTGCGGCCGGCGGCGTTGGGTTCGGTCCGGCCCTGCGGCGGCGGCAGCGAGTCGATCGGCTGGCCTTCTTGATCTGCGTCAGGTTGGGGGTCGGGGAACGCGAAGAGCAGGTCGTCGGGGTCGAGGCCGCGGTCGGCGATGTGCGCGGAGAGGACGCGGGTGATGGGGGTGGAGAGTTTGAGGCGGCGGTATTCGCCGTCTTTGGGGTAGTCCTTGACCTGAAAGCGCGGGGCGCCGGGCGTGCGGTGGCGGGGGCTGATTTCGACGACGGCGCGGGCGACGGTGAGCATCCGGGTTGTGGCGTTGAGGTCGCGGACGCGGAGTTCGGTGAGTTCGCCCCACCGCAGCCCGGACTCGATGTCGAGTTCGATCATGGCCTGCCAGCGGGGGAGGGGAGTGCGGCGTGGATGGCGTCGAACTGGTCCGGAGTGATGATCGTGCGGGGCTTGCGGGCGACGGTGGGTGTCTTGAGCCCGCGGCAGGGGTGGAAGGCGATGAGCTGGTCGTTCAGGGCGGTGGTGAAGATCGCGGACAGGATCGTTTTCAGGTCGGCGATGGTGGAGGCGGAGACGCCCTGGTCTTTCAGGGTGGTGACCCATTCGCGGACGTGCTGGGGGGTGATGCGGGCCAGTCGCATCGCGCCGAAGGCGGGGAGCAGGTGTCGCTCGATCTGGTAGCCGTAGCGCTGGCGGGTGGAGGCCTCGAGTTGGTGGTGGGGCAGCCAGGTGCTGGTGACGTAGGCGGCGAAGGTGGCTTTGGCCCGGCGCAGGTCGGTGCTGTGTCCGGCGGCGGCGTCGGCTTCGGCGCGGGCCCAGGCCCGGTCGGCCTCCCGCTTGCTGGTGTAGGTGCCGGCGGAGCGTTCCCGCCCGTGCAGGTCGAGATAGACCGCGGCCCACCGGGTTTTGCCGCTGACCCCGACGCGGGGTCTGGCGTGTCCCATGCCGGTCATCATGCCACGAGATTTGCCCGTCATTTGCCCGTGGAACGCGCCCGGCACGAGCTGACACCAGGTGACAGCGAGGTGCACGGAATCCCAGGTATCACGGGGAATTTTGGTGTTGCTTCGTGCCGCTGAGGGTTGCTTCGTGATCAGTGTCTGGACGT
>CAVVEX010000002.1:0-70496 GCA_963747395.1 uncultured Actinomycetes bacterium
GAGCTGCGCATGGCATGCAAGCGAGCTGAAACTGCAACCGCACAAGGCCTGCGCATCTTCGAGACAGCCGTGCTTGAGGCGCGCAGTGGAGCACGGAACAATCCGGCGGCACCAGTCATCGCGCAGAAGCAGAGATCCAACGTTCCGCGATCGCCGATTGGCCCCGCCGTGCGGCCATATCCGGCTCATGCGCCGGACAGTTCACTCGCGGCTGGTCGACGGTAGTCGACTTCTGGCGCGCGGCGCTGCGGGCGGCGTGAATCAACCCGTGGTTAGTCAAACGAGCGCAAGACCGCGTGCCATACTTGCGTCCGCAGCTCATGGCCGATCTATCCAAGATCGCACGACTTGGGCTCGCGTCCGGCTGGCGCGGCGTTTTAGGCTCACGCCCACCACAATGAGAAATGCGCCGATGTCGGCAGTGCCTATCAACACCGCCCACCGATACCACTGTCGGACGACGACGGAGAGGACAATACCGAGAACGACGAGGAAAACACCGACGGCAGCCGCAATTGTCGCTCCCCGCTCCACGTCTCGCATCGGCTCCGTTATGCGAGCCGCTCTGTCCACACGTCTCGCTTCGTCATCTGGACTGTTACTCATTGTGCGTGAACCTTCGAGACAATCATTCCTCCGGTCGTACCGAGGGTAGCGCCAGCCGCACCGTAGCTCGTGGCGGCGTGTACTGCCATCTGGAAGATCTCGGCTCGCATTTTGGCTAGAGCCGGCCGCCTCGGCCGTCCGTGTCAGCAAAGCGCCGGCTTCCCGGCAATAGAAACGATCTGGATCGCAAGTTTGCCATGTTCCTCGACCACCGGGAGATCCAGGTTCGCTTGTCCGTCCGACCACGCGCGGTCGAGCAATGTGCTTCCGGTCGTCCCCGGAGAAAGAGAGGAGGTGGGCCCTCGAGCCGGACACTCCGGAAGCTTGTTCCACGCCTGGCCAGGTGGCAGAAGCCTGGCATACCACGAGACGAGTTGATTTGCAGAAACATCGCCGGGCGCATAATATTGTTGTGTCTCTATTCCGTCAACAAGGCGCACAATCAGATAAACAGCCCTGGTCTTGCGTCACGTGCAGCACAAGCGAAGACAACACCAATGCCTAACGCGGCGCCTCGCCTGTGCTCATTGTCCATTTGATTGTTCAGCGGGATCCGTGACGCTTTTCCTTCCAACCGCCTTCCCAGCGAAGGACAGATGACCGGGGAAGTCGAATAATCTCTAGGTCAAAGTTCGGTTTACCTTTTACCAATACCGAGAATATGACAAACCCCTCCGTTTCTTCTGCTGCGTCGGCACGCACGTCGACCAACGAACCGTCTCGTAAGATGACCTCCCACCAAGATGGCTCGAACATCAGTCGCAGTGTAGTCCCATCCTCGTCACCAGACATTGAGGTATGCCCTTCCCTTGACAATGGCTGCCGCAACGTTCGAGTTCTGTGCAATCGAGCGGGCAAGGCTGTTACTCATTGGGCCGGAGCCTGGCGTCGGTACCCATTCGTCCGTAGTGAAATCATATAGGTACTTATCGTTGCCCGTCTGAAGATGTAGCTGTCCCGGCCGAACGCCGGGCGCGGGATTCTCCACATCGATGCGGTAGCCCTGTCCGGTGTCGCGGAGGAGGGTCTTGCTTACGGTCTGCGCACCCCCTTCACCGAGCATCGGGCAGTTGTGAACTAGGACCTCAGTGGTGTCTGTGACGACATAGAAGTCGTGTGCGGCTTCGACGGTGAGGTCCCATCGAGCGCCAGTACCCTCCACCAGGGAGTTCGATAGGACTGAGACGACGATGCCGTTCGCGGTCTTGAGGCGGTCCCCGGCCCTAAGGTTCTCGGCGTCGACCCAGCTGTGCCGAGTCGCATCCCAGAACGGATGATGCTGGGTGGTATGAATAGTCGCAGTTTTCGTACCGAAGCTCACCGCCACGTCCATGAGGTCTGTATCCTCGTTTACCCACACCCGCGTAACCCGCTGTGGGGATGTCTTGCCTGTTGACGCGTCCGTAGCCTCGACTTTGTCCCCGACCTTAACGCTGTCGAGTGCCTTTGTTGACCCGTCAGCCATCAGAACCTTCGTGTCACGAGTGAAGGACTCACCGCCGCACACTGCTCCCACAGCGTTCGCATCCTCTGCGGCAAGCGCCTCACCTTCCTCAGCAAGTCCCGACCCCAAATCGCCTTCGAGATCACCCAGCAGAAGTTCTGGGTCCGCCTCAGGGGCGACGATGGTGACGACAGCCGTGAATACCAGGTTCGCGAGCCAGCCAGGTCGTGTGAGGTCGGGTAGGCCGTTTGGAAGAGGGATCGACCCGGCGCAGTCGCTCTTCAGTTTCCCTAGATAGTAAGGATCTTGGAGCTTGCCCATGAAGGCGTCAGCAGACAGCGCCACGCAATTCGACAGTTCCTCGGCAGGGCTGGTGTCGAATAGACAGTCGCTTCCTCCGGGCCCGTTGGATCCGCAGTTGCTAACCAGCGCTTGGCTTAGCTGGGGCGCGATGTTGACGAACGCGCGAGCCTGGTTGACGTAGGTGAGGAAGTTGTTCCAGTCCGCCGTTTGCTTCCCGGTCGGGTCCGCGTTGGCGACTGGGTTGTTGTCGGCGTAAGGGTAGAGGCCAGCCACGCTCGTGGTGCCGTCAACGCCGTCGAGCGGATCGACGGTTGTGAAGGCACCGAGCGTCGTGTCGTAGCTGCGGGCTCGCAGATCGAGCAGGTTGCCCGTCTGCAGCTCACCGCGATAGCCCAGGGTCGGTTCGAGGCTAGGCGTCGTCGCGCCGGTATTGCCCCACGCGTCGTAGCTGCTGAACCCAGACATGTTGTCGGTCGCCACAACGCTGCCGAAGACATCGACGCCGATTCCGACGAGGTTTCCTCCCACTACCCCGACGGCCCACTGTCCTGCGCCTTCGGCGAGGTCGGCTGTCCCGCCGCCGATGGTTTGACTCAGCAGCGTGGGTGTCGCGGTGGCGTCGTCCCAGGTCATAGCGGCACTGGTCGTGGAGGTGCCGCTGTTCGCGAGGGTGACGATGTCGCCGCCGGGGTTGTAGCCGCGGGTTTGGGTGGCGTCGTATCCGCTTGACGTGTCGGTCAGGTGGATGGTCGCGAGACGTCCGGCTGTGTCATAGGTGTAGGTGGTTCCGCCAGTTGGTGATTGCTCGGTTAGGGTGCGCCCCGCAGCGTCGTGGGTGAACACCGTCGCACCCGTGGGCGGGGTGGCGCAGCCGTTGCCGTTCTCCGCCGGGGCGACAACGGTCCAGCACAGTTGTCCAGCGTCGTCGTAGCGGTAGGTGGTGACTTGCCCGCCTGTGGTCGCGGTGGCCCGCCGGCCGAGGCTGTCGTAGGTGTAAGTGGTGGTGGTGCCGTTGACCGTTTGGCTGGTGAGTTGGCCAGCGGCGTCGTATCCGTAGTTCGTGGTCGAGCTGACGGCTGTCGCGGATGCGATTTCGATGGCCGCGAGGTTCCAGGCCTCGTTTGTGGGCGCGGTGTCATTGACGGTGACGTTCTGCCCGGGTGTGGTCGTCGGCGTGTCGACCTTCTGGATCCACGCGTTGCCGTTGGTGCCGGATTGGCTGATCTGATAGGTGATTGTCTGCCCGGCGCCGGGGGTGGTCGTCGCGGCGGTCTGCCAGTCGAAACCCACCCCGTAAACCAGCGAGTTCGCCTGCGTCGCGGTCAGGTTCAACGACGCAGCGCCGGTTGACGCGCCGCTCTGCCCGGTTCCGCCAAGCTGCGCGCCGGTGAAGGAGAGCAGCTCAAGCGCGACCTTGCCGACCGGCTGATTCTGCGTCGCGGTCACCGTCGCGCTCGACAGCACGCCACTCGCGGTCGCGGTCCAGATCTCGGCGTCGCCGCGCTGCGTGTTCTGCTGGACCGCGCGACTCCAAGTCAGCCCGGCGCCGGACACGGTGACAGTCTGGGTCGAGGAGAAGCCGCCCGCAGACACAAGCGCTACCAACAACTCGTCCGGCGACGTCGTGCTGAACGTGGGCGTCGTCGTCGAACCACTGCCATCGGAGACCCCCGCCGTCACATCCACATCAACCACCGGCGCCGGCGTCGGCGGGGTAGTAGGTGCGATTTCGATGGCCGCGAGGTTCCAGGCCTCGTTTGTGGGCGCGGTGTCATTGACGGTGACGTTCTGCCCGGGTGTGGTCGTCGGCGTGTCGACCTTCTGGATCCACGCGTTGCCGTTGGTGCCGGATTGGCTGATCTGATAGGTGATTGTCTGCCCGGCGCCGGGGGTGGTCGTCGCGGCGGTCTGCCAGTCGAAACCCACCCCGTAAACCAGCGAGTTCGCCTGCGTCGCGGTCAGGTTCAACGACGCAGCGCCGGTTGACGCGCCGCTCTGCCCGGTTCCGCCAAGCTGCGCGCCGGTGAAGGAGAGCAGCTCAAGCGCGACCTTGCCGACCGGCTGATTCTGCGTCGCGGTCACCGTCGCGCTCGACAGCACGCCACTCGCGGTCGCGGTCCAGATCTCGGCGTCGCCGCGCTGCGTGTTCTGCTGGACCGCGCGACTCCAAGTCAGCCCGGCGCCGGACACGGTGACAGTCTGGGTCGAGGAGAAGCCGCCCGCAGACACAAGCGCTACCAACAACTCGTCCGGCGACGTCGTGCTGAACGTGGGCGTCGTCGTCGAACCACTGCCATCGGAGACCCCCGCCGTCACATCCACATCAACCACCGGCGCCGGCGTCGGCGCCGGCGCAGCGCCGACGGTCTCTTGCGCAAGTCGGCCGTTGGCGTCGTAGGTGAGGCTCGTCGTCCGGGTCGCCCCAGGGAGAGACTGAGTGTAGGAGACGACCTTGCCGGCTGACGCACCGCTCGTGCCATAGGTGTAGGAGCGCGACCCGTCTGGCAACGTCACTTGGGTCAGTTGGCCGTCGGCGTTGTAGTCATACGACGCCGCTGTTTGCGTCTGGCCGCCGGCTGGGGTGACCTGCATTTGCTTGAGCAGGCCTGAGGGGTAGTAGGTGTAGACGGCTTGGGTGCCGTCGGGGTAGGTCATCGTGGTGCGTCGGCCCGCCGCGTCGTACGCCCAGCTGGTCGTGGCGCCGGCCGGTGTGGTTTCACTCGTCAGCGCTCCGGCGGCGTTCGAGGTATAGCCCCATGTGTTCGTGCCATCGCTGACCGACGTGGGGTGGCCCAGGTTGTCGTAGCCGTAGGTGTAGGTGAGGTTGCCGGCCGAGCCGGAGTACGCGGTGACCGCCACGGAACCGTCAGGGGCGTACGACGTCGTCGTGACCCGCCCGGATGGGTCGGTCAGAACGGTCTTGTGGCCGTGAGTTGTGTCGTCGTAGTAAGTCGTCGACGTGCTTCGGTTGAGCTGATCGGCTTGCGCCACAAGCTCGTCGGCGTTGTCGTAGCCCCAGGATTGGGTCTTGCCCTGGGCGTCGCTCCTCGCGGTGCGGTTCCCCCGCGCGTCATAGGTGTACGCGGTGGTGCTGCCGAGCGCGTCGGTAACGGATGCCACCGTGCCGTCGCCGTTGTAGGTGTAGGACACCGTGCCGTCCGAGCCGGTCTGCTGGGTCGCCAACTCACCTCGCAGCGTGTAGGTGCGGGTGGTGACCACCCCGTCCGGAGTCGTCGAGGTCAGCTGGCGACCAGCCGCGTCGTAGGTGTAGGAGGTGGTCAACCCGGACGCGTCCGTGGAGGAGGCGACCCAGCCTTGCGGGGTGTACGTCGTGGTGGTCACCCCGCCGTCCGGGTTCTGCACCGTGGACGTGCGTCCTGAGGAGTCGTAGGTGTACGTCGTGACGCCACCGTCGGGGTCGGTCACGGTCTTCTTTCGCCCGCCAGGGGTATAGGTGGTCGTGGTTGTGCCGCCGTTGACGTCGGTGACGGTGGCCTGCCGGCCCGCGCTGTCGTACGTGTAGGTGGTGAGCGCCCCAGTGGCCGCCACACAGTCGCCACCCGGCTGGGCCACGCACGACACCCGCCCAGACGAGTCGTACCGGGTGATGGTGTAGCGGCCAGCCCCGCCGGTGCCAGCAAGGTTGGGGCAGCTAATCTGCCCTTGCGCCCCTGCCACCGTCGTGCAATACAGGCGGCCGGCGGCATCGTAGGCGGCCTTGACGACTGTGCCGTCGGGGTTGTCGGTCTCGATTTTGTTGCCGTCGGCGTCGTACTTGTAGCTGGTGGTCTGGCCGAGTTCGTTCGTGGTCGATGCCACGCGCGCGAGCGGGCCGTATGTCGTGAGCTTGTATGGCTCGACGCCGCCAGTCCCGGAGGAGTTCGGGCAAGTTCCTCCAGGGGCTGCGACGCAGGTCTGGTTACCGTCCGCGTCGTAGGTGTAATGCGTGGTCGCGTACTGTTGCACGCCGCCTACGATCTGGCCCGGCTTGTCGACGGAAGTCAGCAGACCAGTGGCGGCGTCGTAGTGGTTGGTGGTGACCGCGCCGGTCGGGTCGGTGACGGTGAGGACACGCCCGGCGTCGTCGTAGGTGTAGCTGGTGACGCCACCGTCTGGGGCACGGTTGGTGTGCACCAGGCCGCTCGGATAGTAGGTCGCGAACGTGTAGCTGCCGGACCCGCCAGCGCCATTCGCGTCCGGGCAGGTTCCCCCGGCGAAGCCACACAAGTTTGTCGGCCTGCCCCGTCGTACGTGTGGCTGGTCGTTGTGCGCCGACAGTCTGTGTCAACACACGCCCGGCGGTGTCGTAGGTGAACGTCGTGATAACACCGTCTGGATCAGTCTGGGACGTGACGACGCCATTCACGACCGTGTACGTCGTCGTCGCACCCGCTGGATCCGTCATGCTGCTCGGCACGCGGTCGGTGGCGAGGTCGTAGGTGTAGATGTAGTCGCCCTCGCCATTGATGAACTTGTCGACGATCCGGCCGTAGGCGTCGTACTCGTACGCCGTGTACGGGCCGGTTCCACCGTTCATTGCAGCACCAGCGGGCGGGCACCCGCCTCCCGGCTGCACGTCACACGTCACACGGTTCGCGCTGTCGTAGGTGAGGCTGTTCTGCCCGCCGAGCCGCGACGTCGCGGTCACCAGGTCACCAAGGGTGTCGTTCCCGCTGTTGCCGAACGACTGGGTCGCGGAGTTTCCGGTGCCTCCGGTGGAGTTAGGCAGGTTGTCTTCGATTTGGACCACCTGCTTGTTGTTGTTGGGTGCCTGCCAGTAATAGGTCGCCTGACCCGCTGAGCCGGTCACCGAGTCGTGAACAGTCGTCGTCCATGTGGAGCTGTCCGCGGTGCCGTAGGCGAATGTCGTGGTAGCACCGGACGGCTGCTTTTGCGTCGCGATGTGCCCGAGGAGTCGAAGGTGTTCGTCATTTGGACGACGCCGGTCGGATCCGTCGCGGTCGCAAGCCGGTTCGACGAGTCGTAGCCGTAAGTGGTCACTTTGCCCGATGCGTCGGTGAACGTGTGCAGGTTGCCGGCGGTGTCGTAGCCGTCGTTCACAGACTCGATTGCGGGCGACGTCGAATCCGGCGAAAGCGTCACGGAGCTGATCTGTCCGTTCGTCCCGTATTGGAAGCTCAACACGCCGAGCGTTGCAGGGCTCTGCGCGGTCGTGCTGGTCGTGACGGACACAAGCTGGCTCGACGTGTTCCACGTCAGGGCGGCCTGCTGCTGCCCGTTCGACGATGTCATCGCGGCGAGCCGGCCTTGCCCGTCGAAGTCCAAGAAGAAGCCGTCGTTGAAGGTCACGCGGTAGTCGCCGTTCACCACCGACAGGTCTGCGGCATATTGGAACGGCCGGTTGAATCCGCCGGACGAGTTTGGCGTCCATGTCACTTGCCGTCCGTCGGGGCCGGTCCTCGTCACGTCGCCGGTTCCGTCGGTTGTCGCCGCGATGGTGGCGAAGAAGCTGGAGACCAGCCGCGGCCGAGCCCTCCGGCGGAGACGTTCTGCTCAGCGTCATACAGGTTGTAGGTGCGCGACCAATCGAGTCCATACACCCCGGCCGCCGACGGGATGTCAGTAAACGAATCCTTCAGACCGCCAGTGACTACGTTCACCGGGTCTTTCAAGGGCGGCTGCGCCCACTGATTCCCAACGTCCGTGAAGCCGATCGACGGCGCGGAGGACTGAGTGTAGGTGTAGTTGACCGTGAGATAAGGCGTGTCCGTTGGGTGATTCCAGTCCGCTGAACCCCAGTCGTATGCGAGTGGGGTGTCGACATGTGTTCGGGATCCGGTTGGAGCTCAAGGCCGTACCACGGAAACCCTGCGTACTTCGCACCTATCGCGTTGGTAACGTTGAAAGTCGTCCACTGGTAGACACCGGTCGTGGTGTTCTGTGTGCCGTCGGGAACGACAGCCGAGAACTGCATGTTCGACTGCATGTAGCTCCAGGTAGCGCTTTGCGGGGCCCACGGTGCTCTCGATCACATTGACGTCGGTCGGTAGGTCGCATGTCGCGAAAGCGGTGGAGTACGGTGAAGTTGCGCCGTTGAGGTCACCGTCCAACTCCAGCCAGACGGCGGGTTGTAGTAGTTCATGTCCGCAAACGGGATCAAGGGGCGCGCCGTGCCGGCACCCGTCTCGTTTCCCTCACGCAAGAAATGTAGGGCGTAGTAGTACTGGCCCTGGTTAGGCCCACTACTCACGATCAGGCTGTTCTGATTGTCTGAGGTTACGTAAGATGTTCGTCGGTGGTGGTCGTCGATGTAGCGGTGCCGCCGCTGAAGGTCGGGTCGATGACGACCGGGAACACCCGCTTGAGATCCGCCAACCACGCCGCGTAGATTGACACGCTCACGACCGCGACGCCCGCGCCGTGGCTAATCAGCGATATCGCCACCGGCGTGGTAGTGCCGCCGGGTGCGCTCATCCCATCCGGGCTTGCGGCCGCGGCGACCGCATCGTAGGCGACGCCTCCGGTGTAGGTGGCTAACTGGTTGCCCGCGGAGTCGGTGATCAGCACGCCATTGTTGGACTGGCTGGCGTGCGCGCCCTTCGGCAGCCGCATGGTCACTCGATACACCGAACCGCTGGATGCTGAGGACAACACGATGTCGTCGGTGAAGCCGTGGGCACCCATGTCATAGCGCACCTGAGAACCGCCGGTCACCGCCACCGACGCTTGGGTGTTAGCCACCTTCGCCAGCGCAGCGATCGTTCCCGCCGCAACGCCCTTCGGGACGTGTTGCAGCAACGGCCGCAAGCAGGTCCGCGGCCAAGCCTGTGTGGCGGACCTCGATGTCGCCTGCGGGGGTCGACACCGTCACTGCCGGTTCGCCCTGATCAAGCTGAAATTCGAGACAGCGCTTCGACCGATCGCGGTCGCGAAACAGCCGTCCACGTCCGTAACGAGCGTCGGGTCAATGCCATGCCACGCACCGTCATGACCCTTGAAACGGACCGGAACCGCTGAGTCAGCGCCGTCCCTGATCCATCTGCGTTGCGGAAGAACTCGGAGGTCGGTGTGGTGTCCTCATCGACGAGCCGGGGATAGCGGGCGTCGAACCCACGAACCGTCGCCGCGGCCGCTGTGAGTTCGGCTTTGCCACCGGCTGCACCAGTGGGGCGACATCGAACCGCGGCCTCCCAGCCGCGCTTGCACCCGCGGGGGCGGCAGCGGAAGAACGGGCCGCCGACTCGAGGTCGACGCCTTCGACACTTGAGGCGCAGCCGGAACGGCGAGTGTTAGAAGCACTGAGAAAGCAGCACAGGAGACCAGCCAACGCGGACGAAGCATCGCATCCCCAAACACGCCCGGCTCGCCCAACGATGGCGCAAGCCCCCGATAAGACAAGCGAACGCTAAGCCCACGCAAGCAATAGCAACACTCGCGACACGTGATTGAAATGGATTTGTCGCGCCGTGATACGGCTCAATTCATCGCATATTAGGGCAAGCCGTATCGGGTCCTGGTCTCTGTGGAGGACTTCCACCCCGTTTTCCGCTATCTGACGCGACCGTCGGGTATCTGCGTATGGGCATCGGCATTAGGTGGCGCGTGTGCGGGCGGCCAGGCCCCGCCTGCCCGCATCACCTCCGCCGAGGATCGGCAGAGACATCCCTGGTTATTCGGTTGTCAACTCACGTTCGCTAGCTGGCGAGACGGCATAGGTTCGTGCCCGTCCTGAGGATGTCCCTTCTTCGTAGCTGCCGCCCTTTCCCGCCGCGCCGGAGGTGTCCAGGTGGAGCCCCCGCAGCCGCGGAGCGGCGAGGAGGAACGACCTTGACGCCGACAAGCGGTGGGACACAATCGCGCGCGAGGAAGAGACCCTGCGTTGCCGCCAGTACGGCAACACGTGGGTTGGTTTGTCGCGCAACCGCGCCGACAAACGCATTGCCTTTGGCCTATGCGGGCGGAAGTGCTGCGGGAAATTGTCAGCTCGCGAACAGCAGTGTCGCCCCGGGGTCTGGGCTATCGGGCCGGTTTGGACGCTGATTCAGGCAAGGCTTGACGGATTCGGGGCTCGCAGTGATCAGCACCCCGCATACCGAGTAGTCATTGCCGGGCGCTGTGCCCCACTGGTAATCGGCCCCGGCCAACGCGACGTTGGTGAGCGTGCCGATCAGGTTGACGCGAGACAACGCCGCCGAAGCTGCACGGCGGGCCGGCGTTCGGTTCGGTCTCGACATGCTCGCCGATCGTGGCCGTCGCCCGTGATCGTCCTAGCGTCCTTCGCCGCCTCCGCTCGGGCGACAGCGATCGCGACGTCGAACTCGTGCCGGAAGCCATTGTGTCACGATGGCGGTATCTGACACGATTCGCCGGTACACTCGGGGAGCGAGCGATGACCAACTCTGCAAGAGCCGCCATCTCCGAAGTCGCCGCAGCCGAAAAGCTAGCCAAGGCGTACGAGCAAGTCTGTGCGCGGTGGCAGCATTCCGACACGCTACAGTGGCAGGTGCCCTCGATTGGCTTGGCTGCTCAAGCATTCTTGTTTACCGTCAATTGGGTGGCTCAAGCACTCGGACCGCGAGAATCATAGCGTCAGCAGTTCGATCGTCCTCGACCTCGTAACAATTGAGTTGATGGCCCGACATCGCCGAGCCTGCGTCTACTACGCGAGATGGATTGCGGATTACGAGCGCGAGCACCTCAAATGCGTCAATGCGCATCCGCACGCGTTCAATGCCGGCTCAAATCCCGCCGGGGGTCCACTCGCCGGACACTCGTCCTGGCAAGTATGGATTTGGTCGCTTCCGGCGATGGGTCTCGCGAGCGTGGCCGTGATCGTCATAGCGTCGGCAAGACCAGGCATCCTCTAATTCGTGGCTCCACGTGGTTGGCGCGCCTCCACGAGCGCACTCAACAGTTCGCCTCTTTGATGGCGAACAAGGCATCACGGTCGACTTTGGCGAGCTCGTGGCTCCGGCGGATGGGGAAGTTGCCTTCGAGTCGGGTGATCTAAGAGATGCGACAGCCCAGCTGCGGTGGGCAGACCCTGCTAAGCCTCAGGAAACGTCGAACGAGAACGTTGCCGCGCCTGGGTCGTTGCCCTTGGGCGCTGGATTGTCCTCCTTGCATTTCTTACCGCGCTCGCAAGCTCGCCATGAGCGCCACCGGCTCGCCGTGGTGCTCGTGGCGCATGGCGACCCAACTCCGAACGCGCGCCGGCACTCCAGGAAGCCATCGGTCCTGGAAGTCGCATGCGGCGCTCGGATGCGCGGCCGGATCCAATAGGCGGCGCTCCACACCGCTCGCAGCGCGGTGAGCTCTTCCACCAGCTCCGAATGTCGGGGCCAGCACGCAGGAAGATGCTCGGCGATCGGGTAGCGGCCGCGAAGCCACGCGACCCACTCCTCCAGGTCGCGCCACAGGCGAGGGCCGCCGCCTCGTCATCGAGTTCGCGCCAGCACCACGGCGGCGGCCACACCAGGGGAAACCCTCCGCCAACTGGCATGCCTGGCATCAGCCGGTCCGCGACCGAGGTGACGGCGTCGGTCAAGTCGCGGACGTCGTCCATCAGCGCATCCAGTTCGGATCGCTGCGCCGCGACCTCCCGCCGCAGATCCGCCGTCCTCGTCGCGGCTCATGCCGCCCTCGCCGCGTCGTCCGACATCGACAGCCGGCGCAACGCCCTGTCTTTGAAGAAGAACCGCAGTCGCACCCGCATCGGCGGCAAGTTCTGATACTGCACAACCGCCTGCCCAGCAGACAGTTGCTGCAGCACATGCAGCGGCGCAAGCTCCTCCGCGGCGTCGCCGATCGACGTCGAACGCTGACCGCCAGCCGCCGTCGTGGTACTCGTGCGGCGCACGTTCGCCCGACCCAACATCTCCGAGAAATACCGCAGCGTCTCCAAGTCGCCAACGCCCGGCAGCAACATCCGCAGCTTTGCGTTCGACACCACGGTCCGGGCGGCCGACCGTCCGAGAGTTTGCTCGAGCTGCGCCATGTCGTGGTAAATCAACAGCAGCTGAACGCCGTTCCCGCGCGCCGTGGTCAACAAATGCGGAAGCCGCGGAAACCGGAACACGTTGCCCGCCTCGTCCAACGCCAACAGCAGCCGCGGCTCCAGCGGTCCGCCTAACGCCGCGGCGCGCTCCTCCGCAGCGTGCACCACCGATGCGATCAACGCGGTGAACAACGGTGCCAGCCGGTCGACCTCAGACTCCGGAGCGACGATCAGCAACGTTCCCGGTCGATCGCCGAACAGCATGTCGGGATGAAAGTGGCTCTTCTTACTTGAGGTGGGGGCTGGCGAGTCCGCCGCCGATGAGCAGCATGCGTAGCCGGTAGTTGTCCCGATTGCGGAAGCCGCGGGCGACGCGGCGGTGGAGTTCGATGAGGCCGTTGATGGCTTCGGTGCCGCCGTTGCTCGAACGGTGGGTGTCGAAGTAGGCGAGGAACGCTGCGCGCCATTGCTTGAGGGTCTTGCCGAGTCGCTTGATCTCGGGGATCGGGCAGGTCGGGAACGACGCGAGGACCTTCTCTGCGATCTCGCGTCCCTCAGCGAGGTTGTCAGCTCGGTAGGCCGCGCGCAGCTGCTGCGCGCACCGCCACGCGACTTCGACCTCGACGTGCCGCTCGTCCGCAGCGAACGCCTTGTCCAGACGAGCCTTCTGCTTGGCGGTCAGCTTCTCCTGCCCGCAGCGCAGCGTGGTGCGGATCCCGTAGAGCGGATCACCGGCGCGGCCGCGATGTCCCAGGATCTGCTGTTGGACGCGGCGGCGGACCTCATCGACCGCAGCGGTCCCAAGCTTCACGACATGAAACGCGTCGAGCACCGCGATGGCGTCCTCGAGCACGTCGTCGAGGGCGTTCTTGTAGCCGTGGAACGGATCGAGCGTGGCGACGGCGACACCGGCCCGAAACGTCTCGTCGCGGGAGTTCAGCCAGTCGGCGTAGACAGCACCCGACCGGCCAGGGACGAGGTCGAGCAGCCGAGCGCGGGTCTTTCCCTTGCTATCGCGGGATAGATCGACCATCCCGGTCAGCTCCTTCGGCCCGCGGCCGCCGGCCTCGACCGGCTTCGTGCTCACGTGATGCCACACGTGCTCATCGACCCCGAGGCAGGTGACGCCGTCGAACCGGGCCTCGTCATCGGCCATCGCCTCCAGCAACGGAGCGACCGCCAGCCACAGCGTGCGCCAGGTCGTGCCAAGCTGGCGAGCGAGCCCGGCGACCGATGCGTGCTCACGGCGCAGCTGCCGGATCGCCCACCAACACGCCCGAGTCGTCAGCAACGCCCGCGGCCGCGCGACGGTCTCGACCTGCTCGGTGAACGCGCCCGTCGGACAGCCGGACTCCTCGCAGCGCCAGACCCGCTTGCGCCACCACAACTCGACCGGCCGCCCGAAGCAGGGGGTGTCGACGAGCCGCACCATCCGACGTCCGCGGCTGGCGGCCACGACACCGCAGGAGCGGCAGCCTTCCACCCGGGCAGGCGACTCGACCTCCACCCGCAGCCGGACCCCGCCCTTGGTCGTGACGTCTGCGACCTCGATCACGTGCAGCCCGTCGAGACCGACGAGAAGATCACACCGCGCGCAGTAGCAACCCTCCGTGCGCATGCTCGCGCACGCCGTACCCTCAGACATCGTCGAGGCCTTCCGATCGAAAAGCTTGGTCGCTTTCGATCTTCGGGAGGCCTCGGCCCATCTACCCGCAACTCAGCCCCGCGTGTTGCTCACACCCACCTCAGGTACCAAGAGCCCGTTTCACGCCGCTCCGCCTCAACCTCTCTTCGGCTCGGACGTGTACCCATGACTACGAAGCTCCAATTCGTTGATGTGGGCGTCGATAGGCTTGTCTTCCGCAAGCTCTAAGTGTGTTCGGTCTGCGCTACTCCATCAGGCTCTGCCAATGCACGATTGCTAGGTCGAATCGGTGCAGCCGCTTCGGCGGACGGCCAAGGCGCCAGCCTTATCCGCCAGTGGGTGCCCTTCGCTGATGGCTTCGGCAGGCCCGAAGCAACAAGGCTGACTCGCTCAACAGTAACCGTGTCGTAGACGGGCTTCTCCAAAGGGAGGAAGTACTTGATGGGTGAATCATCAGCTTTTTGCTTCCTCGCCCAGACCGGCCACTGGTCGGGCGGAGTGCCGCCTTTGTTGGCCCTGGAGGAGGTCCGGTGCAGAACCAAGTGCGCATCAACGTGAGAGAAGCTGCGCCCGTCTGCGCCGAAGATTGCGCCAGGCGCGCTGACTTATAGCGCATCTGCTTCGGATCCCACGGCGTGTAGCCCTTTGCCTCCAGAAGCACGACCTGACCGCGCCGTCGCTCGTCAACCCAAACGACGAGCATGTCAATGTCGGACTGATTTCCCGCAACCTTCAGATCTGTCAGCTCGGTGGTTTCCGGATGGACGTCGTTGAGATTTCGAGGAATCGCACTCCCGAGACGCGCTCCTTGATACGTCCAGGTGAGGGCCGCAAAGAGCCAGTCCAAGTGGTAGTCCATTGCGCAGTAGGCGTCGTCTGGGATGGCGCGCTGGAGGCAGTCGGCGAGTTTGGTCTTGAACTCGCGGCCGAGGACAAACGAAGGATTGCCTAGAGCCTGGCCCACCAGGATGAATCGTTCCTTACGGTTGAACCTCTGTATGTGTTCGATGAGCTGCTCCACAGGTACATCCTCCACCCCGTGAGCCAATTACTGCTGGATGCTTGAGTTATACCGGTCCAAGACTGTCGGCAGTTCCGCCAGCGCATCGACGTAGATGTGAGCTTTCCACTTCGCCTGTTCCGCCACGGCGTATCCCCACGGGCCACGCTTTATGAACACAGTGACTAGGCCGGCATCGGCCGCGGGGCAGGACGTCGTTGTCGAGGCGGTCGCCGACGTAGGCGACCTCCGCGGGCTCGCAACCGCACGAGCGACCATCGCTTGTGAAGAAGCCGGGCGAGGGCTTCGTCGACTCCCCAGTCGTCGGACGTGGCGATAACATCGCAGGGAAGATGGAGCTCGCGGATGAACGTGCCCGCGCGTGCGGTTTGGTTGCCGGCGATGCCGACGAAGTACCCGGCTCCTTCAGCGTTGCAAGGCAGTCGCGGACATCGGGGTAGAGGTCACGTCCGTTGAGATATTCGCCTAGCCCGGCGTCAAGGCGGGCGCCGTTCGGCCGCGAGGTCGAAGCCCGGGCGGAAGTGTTGGAACACGGTCCGGTAGTCCTCGCCGCGTGCGATGACCGCTCCGAACATCGCGGAGAAGGTGTGCCGCGGAACTCCGAGCCAGTCGGCCCAGGTTCCGTACTCGGTCGTTTCGTCGATGAGGGTCTCGCCGACGTCGAAGAAGACCGCGCGTACCGGTACAGTTCCGGCTTGGCTCATGTCCGACTCCCCTTATCCGACAAGCTGCTCGTCGAGCAGGCGCACTCCAGGATGATCCTTCCATCTCTGCACGAGCGGCCGGAACGCGAGGAGGCGCGCGGTACCGGTCGCGTAACCGGCCCGCGACAGCAAGTCGGCCGCCTCGGTCGCCAGGCGACATGCCTCATCGACCTCTCGACGGCGGACCTGGACGGTGGCGAGGTCGAGAAGGGCAACCGACCTCTGCTTGACGGCATGCGTGGGCAAACGGTCAGCCGCGTTGCGCAATGCGCGGTCGGCCTCCTCGAGGCGACCGGCACGTAGATAAGCGAAACCGGCGAATCCCGCCAGACGCGTCTCGTCGTAGAAGTCGAACCAGCTCGGCACCGCTGATTCTCCTCCGCGCTGCATCGCGGAATGCGCGCGTTCGAGAGCCGCGAACGCCCGGCTGGCGGAGCCCGTATTCGACTGGATCTCGGCTTCGACAGCGCTTAGCCAGGAGTTCACAAGCGGCACGTCGCGCGCGTCTTGCTCGGCGCCGTGAAGATAGCTCGCGGCCGCGGTGTACCGCTGCTCGGCGGCGGCGACAAAGCTGGTGTGCCCGAGCGCGACAGCGGCGAGCACGCCGCTGCCTGCTTCGTGTGCCGCCTCTGCTGCAGTGTTTAGGTAGGCGCGAGCCGACATGACATCGGACAGATCGAAAAGTGCCAGTCGGCCGGCCAAGAGCGCGACCTGACCGTAGTTCTCAAGGAAACGACGGCGAAGTGGTGCTGCCGGGGAAAGCTTCAACTGCTGCGACACCACATCCAGGTGCGCAACGGCTTGCCTCAACAGGGCCGTCGGATCGACCGAGTGGTACAGCTCCTGGTAACGGGCCGCCAACCGCTCCGCGTCGTCGAGCACGTCGGCCGCCGACGTCGATGAACGAGCGGATGTAGCAAGAGCATCGCCGCAGCCTGGCAAAGCAATCGATAGCGACGCAGCTCCTAGAAGCATCAGCAACGACCGTCGATCCACGAACTCATCCTTTGAAACGTGAGGAGAACTCTGCAAGTGCTGGCTAGGCAGGCCCGGGGCGGGCAGCTGAACCTCTAGCGAGTCGAGATGGGGACCAGCGGGGGCAAGACCTAGTTCGGCAGACGTCACCCGAAAGAGCAGGCAGTAGAGCTCGCGGTACATGCGGCTCGGTCGCTTCTCGCCGCGTTCCCACTTCGACACCATGTCGGCGTTAACCCCGACGCGCTGATGGTCACGCGACCACGCAAGCTTCGTCAGTTCATCCGCGACTTCCTGTTGGGTCAGACCACGTCGTTCCCGAAACTCACGTAACCGAAGCTGGAAAATGCCCGGGCCTGCTGCCATCGCCGCTCCCTCGTTAGCGTCCGGATGCCATGCGTCGCTGAGGTTACCGGTCGAACATGACCGAGATGCAATTCGGGACTGGTCTGTGGACTACCTCCGGACTAGCTTGTGGACCTTCCCTCGAGACGGCAGGGCGGCGATGTTCTTACACATCCGCACTCGTTCGAGGAAAGCCAGATGCCGTCACCTGTTCCCAAGCGTCCGCATGCAGTACTTGCATTGCGAAATACGTTGACGATTTCCGAGGCTGCCGCGTTTCTACGCATCCGCGTGGCGGTCGTCGAAGCGGCGGCTAGTCGCGGCGAGTTGCCCGTAATCCACAGAGGCGACGTCGTCCTCGTCGATGGACACGCTTTGCGATCACGATTGCGCCAACCCGCACGTATAACGAACACCGAAAGGAAGTCACGCACGTGGACAAGCTCCTACTGACCCCCGAAGAGGCCGCTCACACTCTCGGTATCGGCCGTTCGAAGGTGTACGAACTCATGCGCGGCGGCGCGCTCGGATCCGTGCGCATCGGATCGTGCCGCAGGATCCCCGTCGACTCGCTGCGCTCGTACATCGCGAGCTTGACCTCCAGCACGTCCGCGGTCGCATAAGCAGTGGCCGAACGGAAACGTCGCGGCCGCGGAGAGGGCGGCATCTACCAGTTGCCGAATGGCAAGTGGCAAGGCTCCGTGGAGGTCGCCTGGGTCAACGGACGCCGCCGCCGCAAGACGGTCACACGAGCGACACGAGCCGAGGTCAGTCGTGACCTACGCCGTCTCGTGGAAGCGGCCGAACAGGGTCGCCTTCCGGTCGGTCGGCCGCCCAACTTCGGCGACTGGCTGGACACCTACCTTCGCGAGGTCGCGGCTCTCCGCGTGCGGCCATCTACCCTCGCGCGCTATCAACAGGAGGTTCGCCTCTACATCAAGCCAGCACTCGGCCGGCATCAGCTCGACCGACTGAAGCCAGCTCATCTCTCGACGTTCTATCGCGAGCAAGGACAACGCCTGGCACCGGGGAGTGTGCGACGACTGCATGCGCTGATGCGTCGTTCACTCACGATCGCAGTCCGGTGGGGCCTGATTATGAGCAACCCGGCAGTTCTCGTGGAGCCTCCGTCGTTGACACACCACGAAATCCAGCCGTACTCCGTCGACGAAGCGCGCAAGTTCCTCGACGCCGTCCGCGGCGATCGCCTCGAGGCGCGATGGGTCATCGCGATCGCGTTGGGCCTGCGCCAAGGCGAAGCGCTCGGCCTGCGATGGGAGGACGTCGACCTCGACGCCGGAGTGTTGCGGGTTCGGCGCGCCCTCCAACGGCAATCCGACGGCTGCACTCGTCCTGGTCGACCCGAAGACGGCACGGTCTCGACGCGCGGTCCCGCTGCCCCCGTCCGTCGCCGACACCCTCCGCGCGAGGCACGACCGGCAGGAATATGAGCGCGCCAAGGCAGGCTCACTGTGGCACGACTCCCTCGGCCTGGTCTTCACAACCTCGGTCGGAACCCCGATCCACCCCCGCAACGACCTGCGTGCCTTTCGCGCCGATCACCGACCGCGCCGAGCTGCGGCGCATCAGACTGCACGACCTGCGGCACACCACGGCGACGCTGCTGCTCGCTCAGGGCGTGCCGGCCCGGGTCGTGATGGAGATCCTCGGCCACTCCCAGATCGGCGTCACCCTCAACACCTACAGCCATGTGACTCCCGACCTCGCTCGGGCGGCCACTGCAAGCATCGAGGAGGCACTGTGGAAGAGCTTGTGACCCCGTTGGCTTATCGATTGGCTTATCGGCCTGAGCGATACCGGCCACTGCGGGGCGGATCGACCAGTGATCAAGCCCCTGACCTGGGAAAACGCTGGAGCCGCCTCGGGGAATCGGACCCCGGACCTACGCATTACGAGTGCGTCGCTCTGCCGACTGAGCTAAGGCGGCGTGCCCGCAGGGCGTCGTCCGAGATCTTGATCAAGCCCCGGCAGGCGTCCAACGATGGCAACCTGCGCAGTCTACTGAACCCGCGACCATGATCACGAAGCCGGGCAGCTCGAGCCGGACGGCGGCACTTTCAGGTCGACCACGTAGCTGGCGACCAAGCTGTCGACGCAGTCGGACCGCAGATAGGCGGTGTGCCCGTCGGCGTCGCGGGTGACCAGCACGCCGGATGCGAGCTGCCGCGCCAGCGACTGCGCCCAGGCATACGG
Organism: uncultured Actinomycetes bacterium; assembly: GCA_963747395.1. Taxonomy (GTDB): domain Bacteria; phylum Actinomycetota; class Actinomycetes; order Acidothermales; family Acidothermaceae; genus JAICLV01. The sequence goes on from CAVVEX010000002.1 coordinate 19,216, forward strand.
CGTGGCCGGGTCGCGCAGGTTGCCGATCACCACGATCGGCGGCGCGCCCTGCGCGCGAACCGGGCCCGGTGACATCTCCGCCGGCACCGGCCAGCCGATACACGGCGTGTTGCCCGCGCCGAGCACGATGCCGAAGGTCGGCGCCGTCTTCGCCGCCGCGGCGGCCACTTGCAGCGCGTCTTGGATCGAACCGAAGGCCGCCGGCCGGTCGGCGCAGTTGATGGCGAGGTTCGCCTCGATCAGGTTCGTGTAGCTGCCGTCGGCCCGCCGCCCGTTGAGCGTGTCGGCGAGGAGCAGCAACACGCGCGGGTCACCGCCGAGCGCGAGCTGCAGCCCGGTGTTCAAAACGAACCACGTCGTCGGGTCGTAGAGCGGTGTGGCGATCGCGGTCGTCGCAAGCGCCCGCGTCAACTGGCGACCGCCCGAGGAAGCGAGCGGATTCGATTCGAGCCCGGTCAGCCACTCGTCGAGCCTCGGCTCCGCGTCGGCGGCCGATTTGCCCAAGGCGCACGACTTTTGCTTCACACACCACGCGATGAACGAGCTCAGCGCGGTTTCAAAGCCCTTGGTCTGGCCAGCGCCCGCTGCCGCGTCGGTCGACGTCGGGTCGACCGCGCCGTCGAGCACCATCGCTCTGACCTTCGTGGGGAACAGCTGCGCGTAGATAGCGCCAAGGAACGTGCCGTACGACTCGCCGATGTAGGTCAGCTTCTTGTCGCCAAGCGCCGACCGCAGGATGTCGAGGTCGCGCGCGGTGTCGATGGTGCCGACGTGGGCAAGAAGATTGCCGGACTTTTGCAGGCAGCCTTGCGAGAAGGAGGTGTTGAGCGCACCCAGCTGCGCGACCTGCACCGCATTGGACGGATCGGCGAAGTAGGCGACGAAGGCGTCCTCGGCGGCGCTGCTGACACAACGCACAGGCGCGCTCGCACCGACACCGCGCGGGTCGAACGACACCACGTCGAACTCGTCGTTGAGGTTTCGCGCGACCGCTTTGCCTGCGCTCTTCACGAAATCGACGCCAGAACCGCCAGGACCTCCGGGGTTCAACACCACCGAGCCGATCCGCTGCTTCTTCACCTGATCGACGTAGCGGGTCACCTGCACCGAGATCTCGCCGGCGCCCGGCTGCTGGTAATCGAGCGGCACCCGAAGCTTCGCGCACTGGTACCCGATCCCGCACTCCGACCACGACAGCTTTTGCTGATAGTAGGTCTGCAACGTGGTCGGGTCGATCGCCGGCAGCTCCATCGGCGTCGGGGGCTTCGATTGCCCGGACGACGCGGTGTCGCTTGCCGTCCCTTGCGACGCGGCCGTCGGCGTCGCGGTGTCGGACGACGTGGGGAGCGGCGAGCCGGCCGTCGATCTCGTCGGCGCCGACCCCGTCGCCGGTCTAGGCGAACCGCTCGTGCAAGCGCTGACGACGAGGGCGACAGCGATGAGGGTGACGCTGGCGGTCAACGAACGAGGGCGCGGCACCAGGCCAGTGTGCCCGATAGCGCGGCGTGCCTGCGGCTACTCCAGCGGGACGGCGTTGGACCGCGCGACGTCACGGTAGAACCACCCGCTGTCTTTGACCGTGCGCTGCTGCGTGTCGAAGTCGACGCGCACGACTCCAAACCGCTTGTCGTACCCCCAGGCCCATTCGAAGTTGTCGATAAGCGACCACACGAAGTAACCGCGAACATCGACACCGCCGCGAATCGCACGGTGCAACTGCGTCAAGTGACGCCGCAGGTACGACACCCGCGCGCCGTCATGCACGCGACCGTCGGCATCGACGGTGTCGTCATAGGCCGCGCCGTTCTCGGTGACCATCATCGGCAGCCCGTAGTCGCGGTGGAACCGCATCAGCAGCTCGTAAAGGCCGGTCTCCTCAACCGGCCAGTTCATCGACGTGCGCTCGACCGGCATCTCAACGAACCGGACGTCGTCGCAGCCCGGCCACAGCCGGCGACTCTCCTGCGGCTCATCGGCGGGGATGGCGGCGACCACCCCAGGGTTGTAGAAGTTCAGACCGAAGAAGTCGATCGGCGCCGAGATGGTGGCGAGATCGCCGTCCCGGACGAACGACCAGTCGGTGACGCTCGACGTGAAGTCGACGACGTCGCGCGGGTATGCGCCGCGGACGATCGGATCGGCCCAGATCCGCGTCTGCAGCCCGTCGATCTTGTGCGCGGCCAGGCGGTCTTCCAACGACGTCGACGCAGCCCTGACGACACCAGGATTCAAGGTGATCGCCACCTTCGCGTCGGAGGGCAATGTGCGCCGCAACTCCGCGACGGCCATCCCGTGCGCGAGCAGCAAGTGATGCGAAGCCTGCAACGCCTCGGCCGGGTCGTGATGCCCAGGCGCGTGCTCTCCGTCTGCGTAGCCGAGAAACGCCGAGCACCAGGGCTCGTTCAGGGTGATCCACATGCGCACGCGGTCACCGAGCGCCTCCGCGACTTTGCCGGCGTATTCGACGAACCGGTGCGCGGTGTCGCGCGACGTCCAACCGCCGGCGAGCTCCACGGGCAGATCCCAGTGGTAGAGCGTGACCACCGGTTCGATCGACGACGCGAGCAGTTCGTCGACGAGCCGAGAGTAAAAATCGACGCCGGCGGGGTTCACCGGACCAACGCCACCGGGCACGATGCGCGGCCACGCGACGGAGAACCGGTACGCGCCGACGCCGAGCTCGCGCATCAGCGCGACGTCTTCCTTGTACCGGTGGTAGTGATCTGCGGCGACGTCGCCGGTGTCACCGCCGGCGACCTTGCCGGGGGTGTGTGAGAAGACATCCCAAATCGAAGGAGTTCGACCGTCCTCCGAGACCGCGCCCTCCACTTGGTACGACGCCGTCGCGGCGCCCCACACGAACGACGTGGGGAACGGCAACGCGGACTGTGACGGTGATAGGGCACTCGCGTGATCGACGGCGGTCAAGACCTGCTCCAGCTCGAGTTGAAATCGGACGACGGGTTGCGGTGTCCGGCCGGCCGGAACGGCCGGCCGGACACCGCGATACATCGTTTAGCTGTTCGGCGTCAGGTGCAACACCACGTACTCGCAGTTCGCCGGGTTCGGCGACGGGTCCATGTACTGGTGGTCCTTGTCGACCCAACCGCCGTAGTTCTTGGTGTTGTACTCGTACCAACCGGCGGCGTACATGATCGGTGCTACCGGGACCTGCTCCGACATCACCTTGGCGAGCGAGTTGATCGCCGTCTTCGCGTCAGCCTCGGTGCCCGCCTTGGCGTACGCGGCGAGCGCCGCGGTCGCGTCCGGGTTGTCGAAGCGACCATAGTCGCCGCTCGCGTTGTTGCCCTGCGCGAGCTGCGGGTCCAGCCAGCTGTCGTAGGTCGCGTACGGGGACGGCCCGGTGGTGCTCCAGTGGATCGCGCTGTCGAACGTCCCAGCGGCCAAGTCGGCGTACCACTTGTTCGCGTCGACGCCGTTCGGCGAGACGTTGAAGCCGACCGCCTTCAGGTCTTGCGACATGATCTGCGAGGCCTGGTAGTAGTCGGTGTACGCCGTCGGGTCCTCGATGCTGAACTTGACCTCCTGGCCGCTCTTAGCCCAGAACCCCTTGCTGTCCTTGGCGTACCCCGCGCCGGTCATGATCTGCGTGACGGCGGCGGCGTCCTGCGTCGGCTTCAGGTCGTTCGCGTACTGCGACGGCAGCACACTCTGGAAGTTCGGCAGCAGCAAGCCACTCGACGACGTCGCCGGCGCCTCGTAGCCCTGCTCCGCCTGACTCGCGACCTTCTGCCGGTCGAGACCCATGCTGACGGCCTTGCGAACAGCGGGGTCCTGCAACGCAGCCGGGCCCGACTTCACGTTGAACTCAAGGCTCACCACGTTGATCGCCGGGAACCAGTACTTGTTGTGCGCCGGGTCCTTGCTGACGAAGCTCTGCTCGATCTGCGAGACGAAGTTACCGGCGTAGTCGATCTTTCCGGCCGACAGCTGCTGCAGCGCGACGTCGTTGCTGGTGTACGACGGGACGTCGACCTCAGGCACCGGCGGGTTGCCGCCCCAGTAGCTCGGATTCGCCTTCAGCTGCAAGCCCTGCGCGGTGAAGTTGGCCAACGTGTACGGACCGGTGCCCACTGGCTTCGGGTCGGCGAACTTCGACGGGTCGGGCGACGCGCTGTAGGCGGCCTTCTTCACCACGAACGTCTGGCCGGCGATGTTGAAGATGTTCTGGAACTGCGGCTGGGTGAACGTCACCTTGACCTGGTTGCTGCCGACCGTCGTCGCGCTCGCGATCGGAAGTCCGAGGCGGTTCGCCGCCGGGGTGTCCTTCATGACCTGGTACGTGTAAGCGACGTCGTCGGGGGTGAGCGGGGAGCCGTCGCTGAACTTGACGCCGTCACGAATGGTGAACGTGATCTCGGTGCCGTCGCTGTTCCACGCGAAGTCGGTGGCCAGCCACGGGTAGGCGGTGTTCGCCTTGAGGTCGTTGAACATCAACAGCGGCTCATAGAACATGCCCTCGACGTTCAGCTTGTAGCCGAAGCCGTTGGAGTCGAACGCGTTGAAGTTGTCTTCGAGGGACGGGATCGGGTTGTTCTCCATCGTGATCGGCTGCTTCCCCTGCGACGAGGAAAGGGCGGCACTTTGGACGAGCGTGACACCACCGTGCGCAGCCGCGTTCGCGGTGCTTATCGGCGATGCCGACGACTCTGACCTTGGCGCGGACGACGGGGACGAGGACGACGTGCTGTCGGTTGTTGGGCTCGCTTTCGGCGACGAGCTCGTGCAGGCGGACAAGCCAAGGGCGAGTGCGCCCAGGGCTGCGACGCCGGCCATAGATCTGCGAAGCATCAGTTGCTCTCCGATCGGATCGGCCTTGCAGGCGGTTGACGAACGACGGACGGTTCGACCTAACGGGTGTTTCGGTGTGGTGCGCCTTGTGCCGCGGCCGGCCGCGCAGGAGGTGCGCGGTTGATCCGCGACGGAATCGCGTGACGGCTCATTGCCGCCCCGCGACGTCGGTGGAGCGTGCTTCGTGGGCAGCGGCCTCATGAAGCCAGCAGGCCGAGCGGTGCTCGTCTGCGACGGTGAAGAAGGGCGGCGCTTGCTCCGAGCACACCGTCATGGCGTGTGGGCAACGTGGGTGAAAGCGGCATCCCGAAGGCGGATTGACGAGTGACGGCGGAGCGCCCGCGGCGCCAAGCCACGTCTTCTTGACTGTCTCCGGGTCCGGCGCGGCGCTTAACAGCAGCTGGGTGTACGGGTGCGACGGCGCGTTCGTGATCTGGTCCGCCGGACCTGCCTCGACGACCTTGCCCGCGTACATCACCATGATCGTGTCGGCGAGATAGCGCGCGGACGCGATGTCGTGGGTCACGTACAGGATCGCCAGCCGTTCGCGGTCGCGCAGGTCCGCGAGCAGGTTCAAGACACCAAGCCGAATCGAGACGTCGAGCATCGACACGGGCTCGTCGGCCAACAGCACTTTCGGTTGAACAGCGAGCCCGCGCGCGATGGAGACCCGCTGCCGCTGACCACCGGACAGCTCGTGCGGGTACTTGTCGATGAACTGCTCCGCGGGCTCAAGTGCCACCCGTCGCAGCAAACCCAGGACCGCCCCCTCGGGATCAGCGCCCTCGCGGCCGTGAATCTTCAGCGGGCGGCCGAGGATGTAGCGCACCTTGTGCACCGGGTTGAGAGACGCGAACGGGTCTTGCAGCACAAGCTGCACCGAGCGCCGGTACTCCAACGTCGGCTTCCGGCGGACGTCGATCCGCTCGCCTTGGAAGTACAGCTCACCACCGGTGAGCTTGTGCGTCCGGGCGAGCATTCGCGACAACGTCGACTTGCCTGACCCGCTCTCCCCCACCACGGCCGTCACGTGACCCGGGCGGAGCGCGAGTGAGATGCCCTCGGCGGCGTGCACGGTGCCGCGTCGCATCCGCCCGACGCGCACCGAGAAGTGCTTTGTCAGATCGACAGCTTCAAGGATCGGCCGCTCGTTCGGAGTCGCCTGCGCCGTTCGCTCAGCGCTCATTGCCGGAGACCTCCTCGGCGGTCACGACGTCCGGGGTCGGCTCGACGCCGTTCCCCGGCGGGATGAGTGCCAACTCGGTCGGCACCTGGTGGCGAGCGTCTTGCAGCCAGCACAAGACCGACCGCCCGCCCGAGACCTCGCTCAGTTCCACCATCGGAGGCGCCTCGGTTGCGCACTCGGGCATCGCCCACGCGCAGCGCGGATGAAATGCGCACCCAGAAGGGACTCGCCGTAGATCCGGCGGCGAACCGTCGATGCCGGTCATCTCGCGACGCTCGCCGTGCAGGGAGGGAAACGATCGGGTGAGGCCGTACGTGTAGGGGTGGCGCGGCGCGTGGAACAGCGACTTCGCCGGCGCCTTTTCCACCAGCCGGCCCGCGTACATGACCGCGATCGTGTCGGCGATCTCAATCAGCAACGACAGGTCGTGCGTGATGAACAGCACCGAGAAACCGAACCGTTGCCGCAACTGCATGAGCTCTTCGAGGATCTCGCGCTGGATCACGACGTCCAGCGCGGTTGTCGGCTCATCCATGATGAGCAGCGAGGGCCGCAGCGCAAGCGCGAGCGCGATCATCACCCGCTGCCGCATACCGCCGGAGAGTTCGTGCGGGTAACTGCGAAGCCGGTCGGGGCTGATGCCCACGAGCTGCAGCAACTCGGCCGCCCTCGCCTGTCGTTGCTGTCGTGACAGGCTGCGCTCGTGGTAGCGCAACACGTCGTCGAGCAGTCGACCGACGCGCAGCACCGGGTTCAGCGCGTGCAACGCGCTTTGAAACACGACCGCGATCTCCGACCAGCGAACCCGGCGAACCTCGTCACGGTCGTCGCTGAGCAAGTCAACGATGCTCGGCTCGACGTGCCGGCCGTCATCCTTCTCGTGGTACGAGCCTTTCGGCCAATCGTAAAAGTAGGCGTCGCCCGCAGTGATGAGTCCAGGGTCGCGAAGCAGCCTGGTCACCGCGTACGCGAGGGTCGACTTGCCGCTGCCGCTCTCGCCGGCCAAGCCGACGACCTCGCCGCGATGGATCGTCAGATCGACGTCGACGACTGCGTGCACCGGATCGTCGACCCCGTAGTCAACGCTGAGCCCGCGGACCTCGAGCAGCGGTTGTTCGACGCCGTCGTCAGCGGGCCGCGTGAGTCGCACCGGGCTCCCCTTCGGCGTCCTCACAGCACCTCCCCGACACCGGACGGCGGAACGGCGGCGCCTGGCTGGTCGTTGACGCACGACGGGGGTGAAGCCGAGTTGCGGACGCAGCCGCACGCCGAGGACGCGACGCGTCTGCCGCGGTGACATGACCATCCGCAGCCGTGGGTTGATGTACTCGTCGATGCCGAAGTTGATGAGGGCCAGGCTGGTTCCCAGCAACGCGATCGCGAGGCCCGGCGGGATGTACCACCACCAAAACCCTGACTCGACGGCGGAGCTGGACGTCGCGTCGAAGAGGATCGTGCCCCAGTTGTAGTCGGCGCCCGCGCTCACGACAGTCAGGAAGCCCAGGCCAACGTAGGTCCCGATCGCGTAGATGGTCGTGAACAGGAACGAGGAGGCGATGATGGCGGTCAGGTTCGGCATGATCTCGGCCAGCACGATGCGCCGCGTCTTCTCTCCGCTGATGCGCGCGGCCTCGACGAACTCTCGATTCCGCATCGACATGCGCCTGGGCGCGCATGACGCGAGCGCCCCACGCCCAATCCGGTGCCGGCGATGATGAGACCGATCACGAGCGGGTTGCCAGCCCGGTTCGGGCCAAGGAACGCGCCGATCGCAATGAGGAGCGGCAGCGCCGGGATCACGAGAAACACGTTCGCGATGAGCGACAGCACCTCATCGACAATTCCGCCGATGAAGCCCGCGGTGATGCCGATGATGACGGCGAGTGTGGTCGCCACCGCGCCTGCGAGGAACGAGACGATGATGGTCGGGCGGGTGCCAGCGAGCATCTGCGACAAGATGTCGCCGCCGATATTCGTCTGGCCAAGCCAGTGCTTCGCGCCAGGCAGTTGCGACGGCGCCGTCCCCCCGTGCAACGGCGGACCCTGCAGCGGCATCAAAGCCGTTGGCTTGTAGGGCGCGATGATGGGGCCGATGACGGCGATCAACACGAAGATGCCGAGCAGGATCAAACCAACCAGCATCTTCTTGGACCGAATGTGAAAGCGTTTGCCGTTCATTCGCGGCGCAGGCGCCGCAGGAACGTCCTCGGGACCGGCCGCGGCCTGGTTGTCAATCAAGGTCATGTCGGTCAGGCCTCCTGTCGCGTGCGGGGGTCGAGTGCGACGTAGACGATGTCGGCCACGAAGTTCGCGGCTAGCACGACGAGGGTGATGACGAGGAAGATGCCTTGGACGAGGGAGTAGTCAAGGCTCTTCACCGCAGCCAGCAGCGTGAATCCGATGCCTGGATAGGAAAAGACGATCTCGGTCAGGAGAGACCCGCCGACCACGAAGCTCAACGCGAGCGCGAAACTCGAAATCTGCGGGAGCACGGCGTTGCGGGCCGCGTACCAGACGACGCGCCGCTGCGGCAGTCCTTCCGCCTCGGCGAGAAGCACATAGTCCTCATCGCGCACGGTCACGACCATGTTTCGCATGCCGATGATCCAGCCGGCCAGTGACGCTCCGACGATGGTGAGTGCCGGCAAGATCCCGTGATAGACGGCGTCCTTGGTGAAGTTCCAGTTGAAGCCAATCTTGCTGCTTCGATAGTCGTAGCCGCCGACGGACGGAAACCACTTCAGATGCACCGACAAGACGAGCACGAGGAGAGTCGCGAGGAAGAAGTACGGCATCGCTTGCAGGAAGGTGGTGACCGGCAGCATCGACTCCAGCCACGACCCGCGTTTCCAAGCAGCGAGCACGCCCAGTGCGGTGCCGACGAAGAAACTGATGATGGTCGCCAGCCCGACCAAGATGATCGTCCAGTAGAGGTGCTGCGCGATCACGTGGACGACGGGAGTGTTTCCAAGGCTGAGTGAGTAGCCGAGGTCACCGTGGAAGATCTGATTCCAGAAGTGCAGGTACTGATCCCACAAGCCCTGATGCGAACCCACGCCGTATCTGAGCTGCATTGCCTTCATCGCGGCTGGCGGCAGGGTGGTGTTCTGCGCCAGCGCCGTGAGCACAGGGTCGCCAGGGACCATGCGCGGAATGAAGAAGTCGAGCGTCACCGCGGCGATGGCAGCGAGAACATAGAAGCCGATGCGGCGGACGAAAAGTCGCATGATCTAGTCCCTCCGGCTCATTGCGTGCTCGTGGCGTTGACGGCTCTGGCGTCGCGCACCAGCTGCGCGAACCAGCGGCCGCTGGCCTTCACCGTGCGTCGCTGCGTCTCGTAATCGACCCGCACCAGCCCGAATCTCTTGTCGTAGCCGTACGCCCACTCGAAGTTGTCGAGGAGCGACCATGCGAAGTAGCCTGCGAGCGGCGCTCCTCGCTCCGCCGCTGCCGCACACGCTGAGATGTGCGAGTCGAAATACGCGACCCGTTCTTCGTCGTTGACGCCGCCGTCGGCGTCCGGGTCGTCGCGCCAAGCCGATCCGTTCTCCGTGACGTAGATCGCGCGAGGCGAGTACTCCTCCGTGATGCGAACGAGGATGTCCTCCAGACCCTTTGGGTGGACCTCCCAGTCCATCGCCGTCCGGACGGCGTTTTCGACCGCGACTTCCTCGAAACCCAGCACCCCGGCGTCGGGGCGATCACGAACCACTTGGCGGAAGTAGTAGTTGACGCCCAGGTAGTCGAGCGGCGCCGCGATGACGTCCAGATCGCCGTCGCGGATTGGCAGGTCGACGCCGTAGGCGCGCACCATGTCCTCGGGATAGCCGCGACCGTGAATGGGATCGAGCCACCATCTGTTGGTGTGACCGTCCGCGCGTCGCGCCGCGGCCACGTCGTCCGCTCGACCGCTTGCCGGCGCGATCGGGCTGAGGTTGTTCACGATGCCGACCTGCGGCGGCAGCTTGGCGGCCGCGCGAATCGCCTGCGCGCCAAGCCCGTGCGCGAGGTGCAAATGGAAGGACGCGCGGACGGCGGCGGTCACGTCTTTGACGCCGGGCGCCATGACGCCGTCGAGGTGTCCGAGCCACGCGGAACACAGCGGCTCGTTCAGCGTCGTCCAATGCCGCACCCGATCGCCGAGCGCGTCGACGACGACCGTCGCGTACTCGGCGAACGCCTGAGCGGTTTCACGACGCGGCCAGCCGCCGAGATCCTGCAGCGCTTGCGGCAAGTCCCAGTGGTAAAGCGTGACGAATGGCGTGATGCCTCGTTCAAGCAGACCATCGACCAGCGCGTCGTAGAAGTCGATCCCCTTCTGGTTCACGGCGCCGGCGCCTTCGGGCAGGATCCGCGGCCAGGCGATCGAGAATCGATAGGCGCCAAGTCCGAGCTGCGTGATGAGTTGGAGGTCTTCCTGCCAACGGTGGTAGTGGTCGCAGGCGACGTCGCCGTTGTCGCCGTTGTCGATCGCTCCTGGACGGCGGCAGAACGTGTCCCATATCGACGGCCCGCGCCCGTCGACGTGGTGCGCGCCCTCGATCTGGTAGGCCGACGTCGCGACGCCCCAGACGAAGTCTTCTGAGAACGCTCTCACGGCTTGCACGTCGCTCCCTCTCCGATGGTGGTCAGTGGCCGGCGGACGCCAGCGCTCAGATAGGAACCGAAGATCCTCGAACGATGAGGCTGGCCTCGATCACCTGACGCGATTCCTCGAGCGGCACGCCCTCGAACGACGAGAGCAGCATCTGTGTCGCGAGCTCACCCATCTCACGCAGTGGTTGCCGCACCGTCGTCAGACCCGGGTCGGTGTACGACGCGAGCGGAATGTCGTCGAAGCCGACGACCGACACGTCGGCCGGTACCCGGACGCCGGCCTCCCTCAAAGCCCGCATCGCGCCCGCGGCCGACAAGTCGTTGTGCGCGAAGACGGAGTCGAACTCCACGCCGCCGTCGAGCAACGCCTGCACGGCAAGGAGCCCGCCGTCGAACCGAAAATCGCCGTCGACCACGGCTTCATCGCGGACCGGCACGCCCGCTTCGGCAAACGGTTCGGCGAAGCCTTCGAGTCGCTCGGTCGTGCAACCGAACTTAATTTCGCCCCGGACGACGGCGGGCCGCCTGCGACCTAGGGCAAGGAGATGGTCGGCGGCGGCCCGCGCGCCGATTCGGTTCGTCGTCGCGACCGACGGAAACAGGGGCTCATGACCGCGGTCGTCGATCATCACGACGGGCAATCCGTTGTGGTGCAGGCTCTCGATGTAGTCGAGAGTGCCCTCCGGCTCAATCACGAGCAGGCCGTCGAACGCTTTCGCCGACACGTGCGCGGCGAACTGGCGCATCGACTCGTCGCCGTGGGTGCAGGTGAAGAGCAACATGCCGTAGGACTTCGCCTCGAGCGCGTCACCGATGGCTTGCAGGACGTCGGCGATCCACGGCCACGTCACCGACGGCACCAGCACACCGACCACTCGCGCCCGGCCCCGGGCAAGACCGACCGCGCGAGCGCTCGGCACGTATCCGAGCTCGTCGATGACGCGGCGAACCCTGGCGGCGGTGTCTTGGTCGAGATCGCCTTTGCCGTTGAGCACGCGCGACACCGTCGTCTTGCTCACACCAGCACGGGCGGCGACGTCGGCGATGGTGTGCGGCATCGCGCCTCCTTCCGTGCTGATCGCTGACGGCGTGCCGGTCGCGGTGATGGATGATCAATGCTTCGCAGTTGCCTGCTTGTCGCCGCACGCTCTCGAACTCGCGGAACCGGTTCCGTAACCGGTTCCGGGGGCCAGTCTCGGCGCGGAACCGGTTCCGCGTCAATCACGACCCGGTAACGAATCAGCGGAGCTTGCAGCGCCGTCAGTTTGCTGTGAGAGCGATCTCACGGTCAACCACGCGCGAGTAACGAATCAGCTTCGGTGTGCTCGCTCGAAGGTCGGTCGGACGGCGTCAGCCGTCGCCCGGGTAGGCCGATTCATACGCCTGGCGAGAGCCGCACACGCTGGCCTTCGTGCAGACGCAACGCTTTCCCGACTCGTTCAACTTCACCACGACGCTCTCGCCGGGAACGTTGTAGCCGACGAGCGTGCCATCTCCCTCTGGAGACGACACAGCGCTGCCCATCTTCGGCAGATCTGATTTGAAGTCGTTGTACAGGGGGTGCTCGTACTTCAGGCAGCACATCAACCGGCCGCAGGCGCCGGAAATCTTCAACGGATTCGGCGGTAGGTCTTGGTCCTTCGCCATCCGCACGCTCACCGGCTCGAAATCCTTCAAGAACGTCGAGCAGCAGGTGTCGCGACCACACGGACCGATGCCACCTTGCACCCGCGCCTCGTCGCGCGCGCCAAGTTGCCGGAGCTCGATTCGCCCACTGAGCGCCTTCGCCAAGTCCCTCACCAGCGCGCGAAAATCGACGCGATGCGGCGCGCTGAAGTAGATGACGAAGCTGTTGCTGGCGTCGAGGTAGTCGACACCGACCACCTTCATCGGCAGCTCATGCGCGCGCACGAGTCGCTTCGCGGCGACCCGTGCCTGCGCGCGACGCTCACGATTCCGGTCGTCCCGCATCAGCTGCTCGGACGACGCGAAGCCCGCGCAAACGGGCAATCCGGCGACGTCCTCGCTCACATATGTGGGCGCCCACACGCATTCGGCGACCTCGTCGCCGGCAGTCGTCGGGAAGAGCACCTTGTCGCCGACCTTCGGGGAATGCGGCCCCGGGTCGAGGTAGTACAGGCGTCCGTAGCGGTTGAAGCTGACCGCCATCATCATGCCCACGACGAGACTCTAGCCGCTGCGATGAGCGACCCCGCAGACCCTTTCTTGCGGTGATCATGCAGTTAGGCGCGACTCCGCCGTCGGCGGGTCGCGCCTAACTGCATGATCACGACGGGCGGGGGGTGGGGCGCGCCGGGGCGGGACGGGTGGGTGGCTGGGTTGGTCGGGGTCAGCGGGCGGCGAGCAGGTGCTCCAGGGCGAGTTGGTCGAGGTGGGCGTAGCCGTAGCCCTTCGCCCCGGCCACCTCCGGGTCGTAGTCCTCGAACGCGGACTTGTCGGCGAGCAGGTCGCGGTAGGTCTCCCCCGGGGCGAGGGTGGGGTGGTCAACGCGTCCACCCCGGCCTCGGCCATCGCGGCGCGGACCTGCGGGTCGGCCCGCCACGCCTTCGCCCGCGCCTTCAAAATCAGGTAGGTGCGCATGTTCGACGCCGCGGACGCCCACACCCCGGCGGCGTCCTCGGTGCGCAGCGGCTTGTAGTCGAAATGCCGCGGCCCGTCATAGCCGGCCACCGACCCGCCGTAGGAGCCGTTCTCCAACAAGTCGACAAGGAAGAACGCGGACAGCAAGTCGCCGTGCCCGAAGACCAGGTCCTGGTCGAACTTCGGCCCGTGCTGGCCGTTGAGATCGATGTGGAACAACTTGCCCATCGCCAGCGCCTGCGCGACCCCGTGCACCATGTTCATCCCGGCCATCTGCTCATGGCCGACCTCCGGGTTCAACCCCACCATCTCCGCGTGGGCCAGGGTGGAGATGAACGCCAGCGCGTGCCCGATCGTCGGCAACAAGATGTCCCCGCGCGGCTCGTTCGGCTTCGGCTCGATCGCGAACCGGATCCCATACCCCTGATCGACCACATACTGCGCCAGGGTGTCGATCCCCTCGGCGTAACGCGCCAACGCCGCCGCCACATCCTTCGCCGCGTCGGTCTCCGCGCCCTCCCGGCCGCCCCAAAACACATACGTCGACGCCCCCAACTCCGCCGCCAAATCCAGGTTCCGCATGATCTTGCGCATCGCGTACCGGCGCACCGAGCGGTCGTTGGAGGTGAACGCGCCGTCCTTGAACACCGGATGGGTGAACGTGTTCGTCGTCGCCATCGGCACTGTCAACCCGGTCTCCTCCAACGCCCGCCGAAACCGGGCGATCAACTTCTCCCGCTCCGCCTCACCGCTGCCGAACGGCACCAAATCATCGTCGTGGAACGTCACCCCCCAAGCCCCCAACTCCGCCAACCGGTGCACCGACTCCACCGGATCCAACGCCGGCCGCGTCGCATCCCCAAACGGATCACGCGCCGGCCACCCCACCGTCCACAACCCAAACGTGAACCGATCAGCAGCCGACGGAACAAACGAATCCGACACAGGAACAGACCTTTCAGGAGGGGTGGGCCGCCCGGGGCGTCAGCCCTTGACGGCGCCGGTGAGCCCGCCGACGATGCGGCGCTGCGCGATGACAAAGAAGAACAACGTCGGCAGCATCGACAATGAGGTGAAGGCGAACACTTTTGCGGTGTCTTGCGAGTACTGCGACTGGAACGTCGCCACACCAAGCGGCAGCGTGAAGTGGATCTGATCGTTGAAGACAAGCAGCGGCAAGATGTAGAAGTTCCAGCTCGTGACGAACGCGAGCACGGCGACAGTGGTGAGCGCCGGCGCCGACAACGGCAGCAGCACCCGCCAGAAGAAGCCCAGCCTCGACGAGCCGTCGACGACGGCGGCGTCTTCAAGCTCGGTGGGGATCGCGCGCATGAACGGCCGCAGGATCACCACCGTGATCGAAAGTGAGAACGCCGCCTCGGGAATCGCGACGCCCCACAGGTTCTCGAGCAGCCCGAGCCGGCGCAACTGCAAATACAAGGGCAGCGCTGCGACGGTCAGCGGGAACATCAGGCCGATGGTGAAGAAGGCGTATAGCCCGTCGCGACCGCGAAAGACGTAGCGCGACAACGCGAACGCCGCCATGGCGCCGAGAATCACGGTCAGCCCCGTCGCGATCACCGCGATGAGCGTGCTGTTCACCAGAAAATGCCAGAACGAGCCCGACGTGAGAATGGACTTGTAGTTCTCCCAAATCCACGGGCTTGGCAACCCGGCGGGATGCTCGTTGATCTGCGCGGTGGTGCGGAAGCCGCCGAGAATCACATAGAGCAGCGGCACGATCGTGACGACGATGATGATCGCGCCGACGACATATGCGGCCGCCGTGCCCCACGCCGACTGCGGTCCTGCCGATTTTCGCGACGCGTCGATGACGCGTCGGCGGTTGAGTCGCTTGAATCGCTGCCATCGACTATCCCGCCATCCGTGTCATCGCGCCTTCGGTGTCTCGCCGCAGCGCGAAGCGCTGGTAAAGCACGGCGAAGATGAAGCAGATCAGGAACAGGATCACGGCGACGGCGCTTCCGTAGCCGAACTCGTAACTGCGGAAACCCTTGTCGATGAGGTACGTCGCCATCGTGGTCGACGCGCCCGGCCGGGCCACCGCCCGTCATGATCCACGGCAGGTCGAACAGCTGCAACGACCCGATCATCGACAGGAAGATCCAGATCCGGATCGTGGGCCCGAGCAACGGCAGGGTGACCATCCTGGTGGTCTGCCACGGTGAGTGCGCCGTCGAGCGCGGCGGCCTCACGCAGTTCGTGCGGGATGCCTTGCAGGCCGGCTAACAGCAAGACGATGCCGAAGCCCATGTACTGCCAGGTGGCCACCACGAAGATGGTGTACAGCACGATGTGCGTGTCACCGAGCCACAGCTGACGCCAGCCGCCCGCGCCGGTGTCCTTGAACAGCTGGTCGACGAAGCCGTCGGGCTGGAGCATCAGCATCCAGGTACCGCGGTGACGGCTGCCGACAACACGTACGGCGCGAACACCACCAACCGCAGGAACCCGCGACCGCGCATCTTTCGATTAATCAGCAGCGCGATCGCGATGCTCAGCGGCAGCTGAATGAACAGCGACAGGCCCGCGATGATCAGATTGTGGTAGATGCCGTGAACGAAGACCGAGTCCTTGAACGCCCTACGGAAGTTGGCAAAGCCGACGACGTCGTTGAGCGGGCCGAAACCGTTCCACTTGTAGAAGCTGTAGTAGACGGCGACCGCGATCGGCATGATGACGAACCCGACGAACAAGATAAGTGCGGGCCCCAGCAACAAACTCAACTCAAGGCGTTGCCGCCAGCTCGGCCGCGCCTTTGCGCGGCCGAGCCGACGGCTTGCCCGAGAGGAGGGCGCCACGTCCGGTAGAACTTCGCCTGACCGGACCGTGGTGCGGCTCCCACTACTCATTACTGATTTGCTGCCTTTCCGGCGGCCGCGGCGATGTCGGCCGGAGTCCCCTGACCGGCGAAGAAGTTCGACACGGCGTCGTTCACGGCGTTACCGACGTTCGTCGGGAGCGCCTGGTCAAAGTAGAGCTGGTTGTACGTGACACCTTGCAGATAAGTCTGCACCTTCTTCAAGGTCGGGTCACTGATCGCGGACACCGCGCCCGCGTTCGACGGGATTGTGATCGCATTCGCCTTCACCAGCTGGCTTTCGACGTCGGCGCTCGTCAGGTACTGCAGGAACGCCGCGCAGGCGGCCGGCGCCTTGGTCGAGCAGGAGAAGCCGTCGCCGCCACCGAGCGCCGCGCCCGCCTCGCCCTGTCCGCCGTCAACCTTCGGGAACGGGAACCAACCCATCTTGGACGCGAAGTTCTTGTCCTGGGTCAGCGACGGCATGACCGCCATCTCCCAGTCACCCTGCAGTTCCATCGCCGCCTTGCCGTTGGCGAGCAGACCGGCCGAGCTACCCGCGCCCTGCTGGGCGGGCGTGCCCAAAAAGCCGTCGTTGAAGGGCTTGGAGTCGAGCAGCTTCTTCAGGTCGTCGCCGGCCTTGGTGAAGCACGGGTCGTCCATCTTCTTGGCGTCGAGGGCCGCGGTGACAGTGGCTTTCGGGCACTCCTGGAGAACGAAGTTCTCCCAGTAGAAGGCGTCCGGCCACTTGTCCTTGCCGCCCACCGAAATCGGGGTGATGTTCTTAGCCTTCAGCGTCTGGATGTCGGTCAACAGGTCGTTGAAAGTGGCGGGCGGACCGCTGATGCCGGCCTGCTGGAACAGGTCGGTGCGGTACCAGAAGCCGACCACGTGGTAGTCGTACGGGAATTCCGTACTGCTTGCCGTCGACCGCCCAGCCGGACGCGCTCTTGCCGAGGTCGCCGATCCACGACGAGGAGCAGTCGGTGATGTCAGCGATCTTGCCGGACTGAATTTGCGTCGCAAGCGCGCCGCCGCCCCACTGCTGGAAGATGTCCGGCGGGGTGCCCTGCAGCGCGATCGGAATCTTGGTCTTGATGTCCTCGTTCTGGATCGGCTGAACCTTGAACGAGACGCTCGGGTGCGCCGCGTGGAAGTCGTCCGCCACCTTTTGGAACGCGGTCTTGCCCGGGTCGTTGTTGGCGTTGTGCCACCACTCGAGCGTCACCGGCGAGCTCGGGAGCGCGCACGCGGCGCTGGCCGAACCGCCGCCTCCGCTGCCGGACGCCGGCGCCACCGGGCTAGAGCTGTTGTTCGTCGGCGTGGTGGTGCTGCCTGAGCCGGTCTTCTTGCCGGAACTGCAGGCGGAGAGCCCAAGCGCGGCGATCGCCACCACGCTGACGGCGGCGAGTTGACGGCTCCTCGTGCTCCGCAGAGCGGTTGTTCGTTTGGTGCGGCTGGTCATGAGCGTCCCTTCGAGTGGGAGAGACCCGCGCCGTTGCGCGGGTGCCCGGGGCCTGGACTGCCTGTGGTACGCCGATGGCCGGTCGTACCGAAAGTTACCGGCATTGTCGCGATAGTTCTGACGGTGGCGTCACCGTAATCCCGCCGCTCAATCGCGGTCAACACCTTCCCGTCACCCGTGCGGAACCGTTACATTCGGCTCTACGCCTGCGGGCCTGACGTACCGGCGTTCCGGAAAGTTTCGGGTACGGTTGGGCGAACGATCTCGACGAATGGACACCGACGTGCTGCGAGACGACCTCACGAACGCAACCAGACCGGGCCACTTGGGCAGCCCTGGCAGCGTCGGTCCTGCGACCGTCTCGTCCATTCGCTCTGGGGATTCCCCAGACTCGGCCGACCTGCCCTGGCGCGACACAAATCTCACCCCGCGGCAACGGGTCACCGACCTGCTCTCCCGGATGACGCTCGAAGAGAAGGTGGCGCAGCTCTACGGCGTCTGGGTAGGCGCTGACGCGTCCGGCGAGGGCGTCGCGCCACATCAACACGACCTCGCGGAAGTCCCCACCGACTGGGACGCGCTCATCGCCAATGGGCTTGGCCAACTCACCCGGCCATTCGGCACCGCGCCAGTCGACCCCGCGCTCGGCGCGCGCGCACTGGCGCGCACCCAGGCCGACATCATCGCGGCGAACCGCCATGGCATCCCCGCCGTCGTCCACGAAGAGTGCCTGTCGGGGTTCATGACGTGGGGGGCCACGATCTACCCGACGCCGCTGTCGTGGGGAGCGAGCTTCAACCCTGCGTTGATCGAGCGAATGGCGAACCAGATCGGTTCGGCGATGCGCTCGGTCGGCGTGCACCAGGGCCTCGCGCCGGTTCTCGACGTCACCCGCGACTACCGATGGGGACGCGTGGAGGAGACCATCGGCGAGGACCCGTATCTCGTCGCGACGCTCGGCACCGCCTACGTGCGCGGTCTCGAGTCGGCCGGAATTGTGGCCACCCTCAAGCATTTCGTCGGCTACTCGGCGTCGCGCGCGGGTCGCAACTTCGGCCCGGTGTCCGCCGGCCCGCGCGAGCTCGCGGACGTGCTGCTGCCACCGTTCGAGATGGCGATCCGCGACGGCGGCGCCCGCTCGGTGATGCACTCGTACGCCGAAATCGACGGCCTCCCGGCGGCTGCGAACCACCACACGCTGACCGAGCTGCTGCGTGACGCGTGGGGTTTCGAAGGCACTGTGGTCGCCGACTACTTCGGCGTCTCGTTCCTTCACCTGCTGCACCACGTCGCCGCCGACGATGCGAGCGCCGCCGCCCTGGCGCTCGACGCCGGCGTCGACGTGGAGTTGCCCACCATGCGCTGCTACGGTCAGCCGCTCGTCGCCGCAGTGCGCTCCGGCGGCGTCACCGAAGAGCTGGTCGACCGCGCGGCCCGACGGGTGCTCATCCAAAAGTGCGAGCTCGGCCTGCTCGATCTCGACTGGCAGCTCGAGCCAGCAGCCCTCACCGATGGCGAGCAGGGTCTCGACGGTGACGTCGACAGCACCCGCGGCACGCTCCTCCTCGACCTCCCGGAGTCGCGCGCGCTCGCCCGCGAGCTCGCCGAGCAGGCCGTCGTGCTGGTCGCGAACGACGGCGCGTTGCCGCTCGCCTCGAACGCCCGCATCGCCGTGGTCGGGCCTCGCGCCGACGAGCCGCTCGCGATGTTCGGGTGCTACTCCTTCCCAAGCCACGTCGGCAGCCACCACCCCGAATTGCCCTGGGGCATCACGGTTCCGACGGTGTTGGAGGCTCTCCGCGCCGAGTTGCCGAACGCCTCCGTGACCTACACCCAAGGTTGCGAGGTCGACACCCCCGACACGTCCGGCATCGCGGCGGCCGTTGCCGCGGCCAGCGCCGCGGACGTGTGCGTCGTCGCCCTTGGCGACCGGGCCGACCTATTCGGTCGCGGCACGTCTGGCGAAGGGTGCGACGCGGTCGACCTCTCGCTGCCCGGCGTGCAGGGCGAGTTGCTGGAAACGCTGCTACAAACCGGAAAGCCGGTTGTCGCGGTGCTGATCACCGGCCGCCCGTACTCGCTTGGCGAGTACGCCGACCGGCTTGCCGGCGTCGTCCAAGCGTTCTTCCCCGGCGAAGAGGGCGGCCCGGCGATCGCCGGCGTCCTGTCGGGCCGGGTCAATCCGTCCGGCCGGCTGCCCGTGAGCATGCCTGCGTCGCCGGGAAGCCAGCCCGCCACGTATCTGACGCCGCTTCTTGGGTTGCGAAGCGAAGTCAGCAGCATCGATCCGACGCCGCTTTGGCCCTTCGGGCATGGCCTTTCCTACACGACGTTCGCGTGGGACGACGTGCGCGTCGGGGGCGAGGCCGCCGACGACACGACCGCAGAGATCGCGACGGACGGCGCGATCGAGGTCTCGATCGCGGTGCGCAACGTCGGCAACCGCGCGGGCGCCGACGTCGTCCAGCTTTACCTGCACGATCCGATCGCGCAGGTCACCCGGCCCGAGACCCGGTTGATCGGTTACGCGCGTGTGGAGCTCGAGCCGGGTGAGCGACGCGATGTCGCGTTTCGGTTCTCGGCGGACCTCTCGTCGTTCACCGGCCTCACCGGTCAGCGAATTGTGGAGCCGGGCGAACTCCAACTGCGCTTCGGACGGTCGTCGGGGCACATCGAAGGCGTCGTCCCGTTGCGGCTCACCGGCGCCCAGCGCGCCGTGGGCGTGTCGCGGCAACTCGTCGCGCACGCCGTCATCAGGTGATGGCGTAGCGATGCCGCGATCCACGCGCGGTTGGTTTCGCAATCCGGTACTGCCGGGATCGCATCCCGACCCGTCGATCTGCCGGGTAGGCGACGATTACTACCTCGTCACCTCCACCTTCGAGTATTTCCCCGGTCTCCCGGTGCACCACAGCAAAGACCTGGTGCACTGGCGGATGCTCGGCCATGTGCTCGATCGTGCCGACCAGCTCGACCTCGACGGCGTGCGCGCCTCCGGCGGGTTGTACGCGCCGACAATTCGTCACCACGAAGGCGTGTTCTACGTGGTGTGCACGCTGGTCGGCGGACAACGCGCGTCCGGCAACTTCGTCGTCACCGCCACCGACCCGGCTGGCGAATGGTCGGATCCGGTGTGGCTGCCGCAAGCGGACGGCTTCGACCCCTCGCTGCTTTTCGACGTCGACGGAACCGCCTGGTATTGCGCGACAAAGCAGCTCGACGAGGCCGGCCACACCGCGGTTTGGGTGCAGCGGTTCGACGTCGAAAACCTCGCGCTGGTCGGTGACCAGACGCCTATCTGGGAAGGGGCGTTGCGCGGGGCCCGCTGGTCGGAGGCGCCGCACGTCTATCACGTCGGCGACTGGTACTACCTGCTCACCGCCGAGGGCGGCACCTCGATGGAGCACGCGGTCGTCGTCGCGCGCAGCGGGCAGATCACCGGGCCCTACATCGGTTGCGAGCGCAATCCGGTGCTCACCGCGCGACATCTCGGCCCCGACGCGCCGGTTGTGGCGATCGGGCATGCCGATCTCGTCGAGGCGCAAGATGGCGAGTGGTGGGCGGTGCTGCTCGGCGTCCGCGACGGCGAGCAGGGCTTGCTCGGACGCGAGACGTTCCTCGCCCGTGTCGAGTGGGACGACGAGTGGCCGATGTTCTGCCGTGGAGTCGGTCACGTGCGCCTCACCGAGCGGCGTCCGATGTTGGACGACGTGCGGTGGCCGACGGCGCCGCGGTGCGACTCGTTCGGCGACTCCGTGTTGGCGCCCGAGTGGATGTTCGTGCGCACGCCCCGCGAGTCGTGGTGGTCGCTCACCGACCGGCCTGGTTGGCTGCGGCTACGCGCGCGGCCGGAGTCGATGACCGGCGTCGGCAACCCGAGCCTCGTCTGCCGACGGCTCACGTCACGCGACTTCACCGCGTACACCGCGCTTGAGTTCACGCCGAGTTCGGACGACGAGACCGCTGGCGTCGCGCTGGTCCATAGCCCGGATTTCCAGCTCCGCCTGGAGATCGTCGGCGCCGCCCGGCGAGTGGCACGCGTGGTGCGGCGGGTCGGCGGAGCTGACGAGGTCCTCGCGAGCCTGCCGATCACCGGCGGGGTGATCCGATTAGGCGTCGAATCGCACGGCGCCGACGCCGAGTTCCGGGTCAACGACGGGGCCGGATGGAACCTCGTGGCGCGATGCGAGACGAGTCAGTTGAGCTACCGCGCCGCCGGCGGATTCTTCGGCGTCGTCATCGGAATGTTCGCTTCGGGCAACGGCAAAGCCAGCTCGGCGGTCGCCGATTTCGACTGGTTCGAGCTCAGCGACCATCCGAGCGCCTATCGGTCCCCCGGTGGTGACGACGTCGCCGCGTATCCTTACAGCACCGATCCATCCGAGGAGTTGTCGTGAGCACCGGCGAGCGCCGTCGTGTCACCATCGCCGACATCGCCGGAGAGGCAGGGGTTTCGGTACCCACGGTCTCCCGCGTGTTGAACGGCCGGATGGATGTCGCGCCTGAGACCCGCGGCAGGGTCGAAGAACTGTTGCAACGCCACGAGTACCGCCGGCGCGGCACACCAAAGACCGGGCAGGCCAGCCTCATCGATCTCGTGTTCACCGATCTCGACAGCCCGTGGGCGGTCGAGATCATCCGCGGCGTCGAGGACGTCGCGCACGACTTCGGCGTCGGCGTCGTCGTCTCCGCCGTGCACAGCAGGGCCACCGCCGAGCGACGCTGGTGGCAAAACGTGCAAGCCCGCGCCTCCGACGGGGTGATCCTCGTCGCGTCGCATCTGCATCCCAAGCTCGAGGCGCAGTTGCGCCGGCACCCGCCGACGGTCGTCGTCGACCCGGCGGGAGTGCCCACCGCCGACTTGCCGACGATCGGCACCACGAACTGGGCCGGCGGTCTGAGCGCCACCGAGCACCTCATCGGTCTCGGGCACCGGCGAATCGCGATCATCAGCGGCCCGCCACGCCTGCAGTGCAGCCGCGCGAGGCTCGACGGCTACCGCACCGCGCTCGACGCGGCCGGCATCGAACTGGACGAGGGCCTGGTCTACCAGGGCGACTTCTACCACGAGTCCGGCTTCGCGGGCGGACAGAAGTTCCTGGCGCTCGACCAACCGCCGACGGCCATTTTCGCGTCCAGCGACCAGATGGCGTACGGCGTGTACGAGGCGGTCCGCCAGCAGAACCTTCGGGTGCCCGCTGACATCAGCATCGTCGGCTTTGACGATCTGCCGGAAGCCCGCTGGTCGTCGCCGCCCTTGACGACGGTGCGGCAGCCATTGGCCGAGATGGGCATGCTCGCTGCGCGCACCCTGCTCCGACTGGTGCGCGGCGAGGAAATCGAGACGCTGCGCTTCGAACTTGCGACCCAGCTGGTCGTTCGCGAGAGCACCGCGCCGCTGGACCTTTCTTAACGACCCGGTAGATCCTGGCGGCGTCCGTCGTCCGAAACTTTCGACGTGTTCGCCCCGAGCAAGATTCACACTGGGCCTTAGGTCACTGCCACCCATGCCGATACCCAGGTTGTGCTAGGCGCCACGCGCCGCGCACGAGTGCGCCGTTCACCCGAAGGACGCGCCCGTGCGCCGAACTGCCTGGGAGCCAACGTTGAGTACCAGCTTTGAGACGCACGCGACACCGCAGCGAACCGCCGTCCACCTGCGGCGCGCGACGTCGGCGCGATTCGCCGAAGCCGTCACCGTGGCGGTCGGCGTCATCGTGACCGCCATCTTGGCGAGCGGCCACCACGCCGGCTACGCGATCGCGGTCGGCGTTGTCGCCACGGCCGGCGTCGTCGCCGTGGTCATGGCCGTGCACCGGCGCGAATCTGCCGACCTGCAGACGATGGCCCACACCATCACGACGCTGGCCGATGGCGACCTCACGATCGACGTGCCGCGGTTCAGCTCCGGGTCAGCGCAGGAAATCTCGCAGTCGACGGCGGCGCTGGTGAGCAAGCTGCGCGAGGTTCTGACGGAGAACCAGCGCGTCGCCGACCTGCTCGGCGATCAGTGGCAGCAGATGAACGAGGTCGCCTGGGCCATGATGTCGATGTCCGAGGGCACGGTGAAGGACGTCGCGGCCGCCGCCGCCTCGGCCAACGAGGTCTCGGAGCGCATCGCCGTCATCGCCGCCGGCGCCGAGGAGACAGCCGCCACGATCAAGGACGTCGCTGACCACGCGTCGCAGGCCTCGACGGTCGCGGCGTACGGCGCGCGCCAGGCCGGAGGCGCCAGCGAGACGTTCGGAGATTTGGAAGCGGCGTCGAACCGCGTCGAATCAATCGTGAAGCTCATCGTCAGCATCGCGTCGCAGACGCATCTTCTCGCGCTCAACGCGACGATCGAGGCGGCGCGTGCCGGGGAACACGGCCGCGGTTTCGCGGTCGTGGCAGGCGAGGTCAAGCAACTCGCGGAGGCCACGGCGCACGCCACTGACGACGTCATCGCGACCATGCAAGACATCAAGAACGGGTCGCAAAGCGCGTCGGCGGCGATGAGCGGCATCACCACCACGATCGACCAGGTGAACGACTCGCAGTCGGCGATCGCGGCCGCCGTCGTCCAGCAGACCGCGGTGACGGAGTCGATCGGCACCAGCTCGTCGATCGCCGCGGAGCGCGCGACGACGTTGGCGGTCAACGTCAAGGCGCTGACCGACGCCGTCCGACTCAGCGCATACAGCGGCGCGCAGGCCCGCACCGTGGCGGCCGACGTCCAGGGCGCGGAGGCCGGGCTTAAGTCCGTGCTCGAGCGGTTCCGTTTCGTGCCGCTCGAGACCGCGCACTTGGACGACGCGGGGAACGACCTCGGCAGCGGGATCGAGCACGCGAACGGCGTCACGACCGTGCAGAACTTCGCGCAGGGCACCGGCCTCAACCAGTTCAACTATCAAGGCAAGTGGGGCCACGCGACGGCGAATGTCGAGGCCAACGGCACGAACTCCCACTCGAGCATGCCAGGCGACACCGCGACGCTGCGGTTCGTCGGAACTCGCGTGCGCTTCTACGGCGTGGCCGCGCCGAACCACGGCATGGCGACGTTGAGCGTCGACAGCGGCCCGGAAAGCGTCATCGACCAGTACGCGGAAAGCCGCGTGCACGGCGTGCTGAACTGGGAAAGCCCGGTGCTGCCCCACGGGGAGCACACGCTGCGAGTCACCGTGCTCGGGGACAGCAACCCACAGTCGCGCTACGTCTGGATCAATGTCGACCGGGTGGAGATCATCGACTAGCGGGCCTGCCGCGTTCGTCGACGGTGCTGGCATGCTTTGCACATGCCGATCAACCCACTCCAGCAGGAATTCATCGCCGGCCGTGACATGGGCGTGCTCGCGACCATCAAGCGTGACGGACGCCCCCAGTTGTCGACCATCAACTACCACTTCGACCCCGCGCGGTCGCTGGTGCGCATCTCCGTGGTCGACGGGCGGGCGAAGGTGCGCAACCTGCGGCGCGATCCGCGCGCGAGCCTGCATGTGTCGAGCCCGGACGGTTGGCGCTGGGTGGTCGCCGAAGGCACCGCGCGACTGTCACCGGTGGCGGCCGCGCGCGACGACGGGACCGTCGATGCGCTGATCGAGTTGTACCGAGACATCCGCGGCGAGCATCCAGATTGGGACGACTACCGACGCGCCATGGTCGAAGACGGCCGACTCGTGTTGAGCATCGACGTCGAGCGGGCCTACGCGTATACGGAGTGAGTCAGCCGGCGCGCAGCTGCAACATCAAGGATTCGAGCGCCAGCAACGGATTCGCGTTCGCGTCGAGAAGTTCACGACACGCGAGGATCGCGTCGAGCCGGCGCAGTGTCGACTCCAAAGACGAGGTCTCCGCCTGCTCTCGCATCTTGGTCTCGCGGTCGACGTTCGCGATGTCGACGCCTGCCCTCAACTGCAAGACGAGGACGTCGCGGTAGAAGCCGGCGAGGTCGGTGAGCGCGCGGTCGAGCGCGTCTCTGGTCGTGCGGGTGGCACGCGACTTCTGCCTTCCCTCAAGCTCTTTTAGCGCGGACGCCGCCGCGCGGCCGGCGCCGCGCGTGATAGCCGCGCCACTTTGACCGCGACCGAGCCCGGTGGCAGAACCTCCTTCTCCGAAGGCCTCCTTCAGCGATGCGGTCTCCGCGTCGCCGAGCTCGGCGGTCAGTTCGGCGACCTCGGCGTTGACCGCCTTCAGCAACGCGTCGGCTGCCGTGAGGCAGGCGCCTACGTCCGACAGCGTCGAGGGGATGCGAAGGACGGCCGCCCGCCGCTCCTGGGCCGCTTTGTCGGTGGCGAGTCGGCGGGCACGACCGATGTGACCAGCGGCGGCGCGAGCCGCGAACGTCGCCGTCGACTCGTCGACGCCATCGCGCTCTCGCAACATGGCGGCCACGGCGTCGGCCGGTGGGGTGCGCAGCGACACGACACGACACCGAGAGCGGATGGTCACGACAAGGTCTTCGGCCGACGGCACGCACAGCAACCACACCGTGCGAGACGCCGGCTCCTCGATCGCCTTCAGCAAGACGTTGGCCGCGCCCTCGGTGAGCCGGTCGGCGTCTTCGACGACCATGACGTGCCAGCCCCTGCCGGACGGCGAGAGCGCGGCCCGCCCGACCAGCTCGCGCGCCTCCTTCACGCCGACCGAAAGTCCTTGCGGGCGAACGAATTCGACGTCGGCGTGGGTGCCCGCGAGCACGGTGTGGCAGCCAGCGCACACGCCGCAACCCGGCTCGTCGGCGGTGCATTCGAGCGCCGCGGCGAACGCCTTCGCGGCAACTGACCGACCGGATCCGGGAGGGCCGGTGAACAACCACGCGTGCGTCATCCCGATGCCGCGGGCTGCGTCGCGCAACGACTCGACGACCCGCTGCTGCCCGATCAACTCACCGAAGACGCTCATGTTTTCCTTTACCTGCGGGCGATTTTGATGGGCGCGGTGATGCGAGCGGCAGAGGTTGCGGCTGGCACAACCGGCTCGAGTCGCTCGACGATGAGCCCGTGGATCGCCTCAGCGGACAAGCGACCCGTCGACCACGAGGTAGCGGTCGGGCGCGGTGTTGGCCAGCTCGCGAAACGCGTCGCGAACCCGCTGGTGAAACTCAAGCGACTCCTGCTCAAGACGGTCAGGGGAGGTGTCGCGCAACGTCGTCCGAGCCAACCCGTCTTCGACGCGCAGGTCGAGCAAAACCGTGAGGTCGGGTCTCAAGCCGGACGTCGCGAACGAGGAAAGCCGCTCGACCTCGCCCGTCGACAGGTCGCGGCCCGCACCTTGATACGCCAGCGAGGAGTCGACGTAGCGGTCGGTGATGACGACCGCGCCGCGCGCGAGCGCGGGCCGGATGACGGATGCCACGTGTTCGGCGCGGTCGGCCGCATACAGCAGCGCCTCGGCGCGCGGCGAGAGCGCACCGGTGTCGGGATCGAGGAGGAGTTGGCGCAGCCGCTGCCCGATCGGCGTGGCGCCCGGCTCGCGGGTGACCACCACCTCATACCCGCGTTCGGCGAACCAGTCCGCGAGCATCCTCGTCTGGGTCGACTTGCCGGCGCCCTCCCCTCCCTCAAACGACAGGAAGAACCCGGTGGAGACGCCGCGTCCGGTGAGCGGGTGCCAGCCGCGCAACGCGTCGAACACGTCGCGCCACAACGGCACGTCACGGTCGTCCATCTGCCGGTAGGCGATGATGCCGACGACGAACGCGATGAGACCGGCGCCGAGCAGGGTGAAGGTGGAGCCATTGCCGATGAGGACGATGTCCTTGAAGGTGTAGGTGTGCTGGCCGATGGCGCCGGAGATGAACGGGCCGGCGGCGACCATCAGCAGCAGGTCGACCTGCATCATCGACTGAAGGGTTGCCCACGTGCGACCGCGCTTGGAGTCCTCGACCTCCAAGCCCAGCAAGGTGTATCCGGTAACCCAGGCCACACCCGAGCATGCCCCCATCAGCGCCGCGCCGATGACGACGAGCACGAGGTTGTGGACGATGGCCGTGAGGCACAGGACGACACCGGCCGCTGCGATCGACGCGGCGAACAGCCGTCGACGTGACAGCAGGCTGAGGAACCGCGGCCCGAGGAACATGCCGCCCGCGAGTCCGACGAAAACCGAGCCGAACAGGGCGCCGTACGCCGGATCGCCACCGCCGAGGTCACGCACGTAGATCTTCGCCAGGCCGACGACGACACCGGCCGCCGCGAAGGCGCCCAGCATGCCGATCACCAGCCCACGGACGACCTTCGTCTGCCCGATGAATCGCCAGCCCTCGACAATCGAGCGCAGGACGCCCGGGTGCTGCGACGCGGCGTGCTCGGCGGCCGCCCCGCGTCGTCCGCCCTGCCGCGAGACCTCGCGCAACGTGAAAATCGTCGCGGCGGAGACGAGGAACGTCGACGCGTCGAAGTACAGGGCGAGGTCGACCTTGTTCGTGGTGAAGAACGGGATCGCGCGCGCGAGGACGCCGGTGAACAGCGAGAGCAGCGAGAACACCAGCGCGGCGACGGGAGCGGAGCCATAGGTCGTGAGCAGGCTCAACTGATTGGCCTGCTCGAGACGCTCGCGCGGCACTAGGTTGGGAACCGTGGCCTCCTTGGCGGGGATCCAGAACAGACTGAGCGTCTCGATGAGGAACGTCGCCGCGAACAGCCACCACAGCGTGTGCACGAGCGGGATCGAGACGTAGAGCGAGAACCGGCCGATGTCGGCGATGACCATGGTGAGTCGCCGGTCGAGCCGGTCGGCGAGGGCGCCCGCGAGAGGCGCTAGGAGCACCGCGGGAAGCAAGCGGACGAACACCACGACGCCGACGGAGAAGTTCTGCGCCAAGTAGGTGTGGCCGACGGCCAGCGACGCGGCGAGTGCGGTTTGCGCGAGGAAGCCGAGCCAGTCGCCGAAGCTTGACAGCGACAGCGCGATCCACAACTTGCGGAAGGACCGGATCGCGAGCACGCCGCGAATCCCCGCCACCGCGTCGGCGCCGGAGGCAGCGCGCAACGCGGTCGCCGGCGACGGGCCGGCGGACGGCGTCCGTCGGGGCGTCTGCGGATCGCTGATGACGTGCTCCTGCGGGCTCGCGGACCAGCCCCTCGCCAGCCCTGGCGACCTCAAGTATGACGATGATCGCGAAAAGAACTGTGACCCGATGACCCAATTGTCTGCATGATCATGGACTCCGTGATCAGGGACCCCATGAGGCCGCTCACTTCTTGGCGGCGGCCTTCTTCTTCGCGGTGGTCTTCTTCGCCGCCGCCTTTTTCGCCGCTGACTTCTTGGCGGGCGCCTTGCGGGCGGTCTTCTTCGGCGCCGGACCGCGCGCCCGCTTGTCGGCGAGCAACTCCGACGCGCGCTCGAGCGTGATCGACTCGACGTCGTCGCCCTTGCGCAGCGTGGCGTTCGTCTCGCCGTCGGTCACATAGGGGCCGAAGCGCCCGTCTCGAACGACCACCGGCTTCTCCGTCGCCGGATCGACGCCCAACTCGCGCAGCGGGCCAGCGGCCGCACCCGTTCGCCGTCCGCGTTGTTTGGGCTGCGCGAGAACGGCGAGCGCGTCGTCCAAGGAGATCGAGAGCAGCTGCTCCTCGCTTTCGATCGACCGCGTCTCGGCGCCCTTCTTGACGTACGGGCCGTACCGGCCGTTGCTCGCGACGACCTCCTCGCCGTCGGCGACGCCGAGAATCCGCGGCAGGGTGAGCAGCTCCACCGCCTGGTCGATCGTGACGGTGTCGAGCGACATCGACTTGAACAAGCTCGCCGTGCGCGGCTTCGCCTTCGAACTCTCCGGGAGGACCTCGGTGACGTAAGGGCCGTAGCGACCGTCCTTCGCCACGATCTCCAGGTCGGTGCGGGGATCGCGACCCAACGCCCGGTCGCCGCTCGGCTTGGCGAGCAACGACTCCGCGTATTCGACGGTCAACTCGTCTGGCGCCACCGCGTCGGGGACGTTGGCTCGTTGACCTTCACGCTCGAGATAGGTGCCGTAACGCCCGACGCGCACGACAATTCCCGAGTCGCCCAACGGAAAGGAGCTGACGTCGCGCGCGTCGATCTCACCGAGCCGGTCGTGCACCATCGCCTTCAAGCCAGACGCCGGCCCGTGACCGTCGGGGCCGTCGGTGGGCGTCGTCACCGGCTTTCCGTCGCCGTCGATCGGTCCGCCGAAGTAGAACCGGGTCAGCCATTCTGTGCGCGCGGTCTCACCGTCGGCGATGCGGTCGAGGTCTTCTTCCATCTCGGCGGTGAAGTCGTAGTCGACGAGGTCGCTGAAATGGCGCTCGAGCAGCTGCACGACCGCGAACGCGAGAAAGGTCGGGACGAGGGCGCTGCCCTTCTTGAACACGTAGCCGCGGTCGAGAATCGTGCTCATAATGCTGGCGAAAGTGCTCGGCCGGCCGATGCCGCGCTCCTCCAGCGCACGCACCAGACTCGCCTCGGTGTAACGCGCGGGCGGGTTCGTGCTGTGACCCACGGGCAGCAGCGACTCGACCTGGACGACGTCGCCCTCGGCGAGACTCGGCAGCCGACGCTCGCGGTTCGCGTCGTCGGCTTCGTCGTCCGAGCTCTCGACATACACCTTCAAGAAGCCCGGGTGCGTGATGACCGTGCCAGCGGCGGAGAATTCGGCGTCGACGCCGTCGCGCGACGTCGCTCCAAGCCGGACGGTGACGGTTTGCCCGGTGGCGTCGGTCATTTGCGACGCGAGCGTGCGCTGCCAGATCAGCTCGTAGAGCCGGAACTCGTCGCCGCTCACCTCGCCGGCGATCTCGCCAGGGGTGCGGAAGTGGTCGCCGGACGGGCGAATCGCCTCGTGCGCCTCCTGCGCGTTCTTGACCTTCTTCACGTACTGCCGCGGCGAGTCGGGCAGGAACTCGCGACCGTACAACTCGCTCACCTGATTGCGCGCCGCGGTGAGCGCGGTGCCCGACAAGGTCGTGGAGTCGGTGCGCATGTAAGTGATGTGGCCGTTTTCGTAAAGCCGCTGCGCCACCCGCATCGTGGTCTGGCTGGAGAACCGCAGCTTGCGGCTCGCCTCCTGCTGAAGCGTGCTCGTCATAAACGGCGCGGCGGGTGACCGGCGATACGGCTTGCTCTCAACGCTGCGGACGGCGAAATCGACGTTGCTCAGGCCGTTGGCGAGTGACGTCGCCGCGGGTTCGTCGAGGTGGACGACGTCCTTGCTCTTCAGCTTGCCGACCGAGTCGAAGTCGCGGCCGGTCGCCACGCGTTTGCCATCGACCGCCACCAGGCTCGCCTCGAACGACGGGGCGGTGGCGAACACCGCGTCGACGTCCCAGTAGGACGCGGCGCGAAACGCGATGCGCTCGCGCTCGCGGTCGACGACGAGACGGGTGGCGACGCTTTGCACCCGGCCGGCCGAAAGCCTCGGCATGACCTTCTTCCACAACACCGGGCTGACCTCGTAGCCGTACAGCCGGTCGAGGATGCGCCTGGTCTCCTGCGCGTCGACGAGCGCCTGGTTGAGGTCGCGCGGGTTGCGGGCCGCCTCCTCGATGGCGTCGCGGGTGATCTCGTGGAAGACCATCCGGCGCACCGGCACCCGCGGCTTCAGCACCTCCAGCAAGTGCCAGGCGATGGCCTCGCCCTCGCGGTCCTCGTCGGTGGCGAGATAAAGCTCGTCGACGTCGGACAGCGCCGCCTTCAGCTTGGCGACCTGCTGCCGCTTGTCGGCGTTGACGACATAGAGCGGCTCGAAGCCGTTGTCGACGTTGACGCCGAGGCGCGACCAGGCCTCTTTCTTGTACTTCGCCGGGATGTCGGCGGCGGACGTCGGCAAGTCGCGGATGTGCCCGATGCTCGACTCGACGACGTAGTTGCGGCCCAGATAGCCGGCGATCGTCTTGGCCTTCGCCGGCGACTCGACGATCACCAGCCGGCGCAGGTCGTCGCGCGACGACGCACGGTTGGCGCCTGCGCCATCCGCGCCCCCAGTCTGCGTGCTCGCGGCCACCTGGTCTCGCTTTCTGTCTGGAACGTCCGTGAAACGGGCGGACGCGTTGTTTCGCGCAACCGCTCGCGCACACGGTAACGGCTAAGCCACTCAGATGTATCCCGCGACCCGTCTAGGGCCCGGCGGCCACGAGGGGCTCGCGCGGCGGATCCGACACTACCGGGGGCGCTGCCGGGCGCTGCCGGGCGCTGCCTGGCGCTGCCTGGCGCTGCCAGGCGCTAGCCGGCCGCCTCTCGCCGAGTGAAGGGTTGGTGCTGCGATCCGACACGGATCGACGACTCGAACCCTTCACTCGGCGATGGACGAGTGGCGGCGCCTCCGTCAGCGCCTCCCTCAGCGCCTCCCGCCGCGCCTCCGTCAGCGCCCCCGC
Source organism: uncultured Actinomycetes bacterium (assembly GCA_963747395.1). Lineage (GTDB taxonomy): Bacteria > Actinomycetota > Actinomycetes > Acidothermales > Acidothermaceae > JAICLV01. The sequence continues at coordinate 51,006 of CAVVEX010000002.1, forward strand.
CGCGCCTTTCTCAGACGGAGAGCGGAGTGGCCTCGCCCGACGGCTCCTCGGCGGCCACGGCCACGCTGCGCCGCTTCGAGAACACCACCGCGACGACGATGACGGCGAGCGCTATGCACGCGATTCCGATCCGCAGCCCGACGTTCTCGTGCGTGCCGACGCTGTAGCGGACGATCGTCGGCGCGACCAGCAGCGAGACCAGGTTCATCACCTTGATCAGCGGGTTGATGGACGGTCCCGCCGTGTCCTTGAACGGGTCGCCGACGGTGTCGCCGATGACCGTCGCGGCGTGCGAGGCAGAGCCCTTGCCGCCATAGTTGCCGTCCTCGACCAGCTTCTTCGCGTTGTCCCACGCGCCACCGGAGTTGGCGAGGAAGACCGCCATCAGCGTTCCGGCCGCGATCGCGCCGGCCAGGTAACCGGCGAGGGCCCCGATGCCGAGCAGGAAGCCGGTGGCGATCGGCGCCATCACCGCGAGCAAGCCGGGCGTGGCGAGCTCGCGCAACGAGTCGCGGGTGACGATGTCGACGACGCGGCCGTACTCGGGCTTCTCGGAGCCGTCCATGATGCCGCGGATCTCGCGGAACTGACGGCGGACCTCGAACACCACCGCGCCGGCTGCCCGCGCCACCGCGTTGATGGCGAGGCCGGAGAACAGGAACACCACGGCCGCGCCGATGATCGCCCCGACGATGGTGTTCGGCGAGGTGATGTCGGACGACAGGTTCACGCCGGTCAAACCGGTGACGTCGGCGAGGTTGACGTTCGCCTTGCTGAGCGCCTCTTTGACGGCGTCCGTGAACGAACCGAACAGCGCGGTCGCCGCAAGCACAGCAGTCGCGATCGCGATGCCCTTGGTGATCGCCTTCGTGGTGTTGCCGACGGCGTCGAGCTGGGTCAGCGTGACCGCGCCCTCGCCGTGGATGTCACCCGACATCTCCGCGATGCCTTGCGCGTTGTCGGAGACCGGTCCGAAGGTGTCCATCGCGACGATGACGCCGACCGTGGTGAGCAGTCCGGTGCCGGCGAGCGCGACGGCGAACAGCGACAGGGTGATCGATCCGCCGCCGAGCAGGAAGACGCCGTAGACCGCGGCCGCGATGAGCACCGCCGAGTAGACCGCCGACTCAAGACCCACGGACACGCCCGCGAGGATGACCGTCGCGGGACCGGTGAGAGACGACTTGCCGATGTCGCGAACCGGACGACGCGAGGTCTCCGTGAAGTAGCCCGTCAGCTGCTGGATGACCGCCGCGAGCACGATGCCGATGACCACCGCGACCAGCGCGAAGACCCGCGGGCTGCCCGCGTGGTTGGCGATGTCGGTGTTGGCCAGCCCCTTGAGGTCGGAGAAGTGCGCGGGAAGCTGCGCGAAGGCGAGGATCGCCACCAAGATGACGGAGAAGATCGCGGAGACGAAGAAGCCGCGGTTGATGGCGGTCATCCCGCTGCGGTCGCCCACCCGCGGCGACACCGCGAAGATGCCCACCACCGCGGTGAGCACGCCGATCGCCGGAACGATGAGCGGAAAGACCAGGCCAAGGTCGCCGAACGCGGCCTTGCCCAGGATCAGCGAGGCGACCAGGGTGACCGCGTAGCTCTCGAACAGGTCGGCTGCCATGCCCGCGCAGTCGCCCACGTTGTCGCCGACGTTGTCGGCGATGGTCGCGGCGTTGCGGGGATCGTCCTCGGGGATGCCTTGCTCGACCTTGCCGACAAGGTCGGCGCCGACGTCAGCCGCCTTGGTGAAGATGCCGCCACCGACACGCATGAACATCGCGAGCAGCGCCGCTCCGAAACCGAAGCCCTCGAGCACCTTGGGCGCGTTGGCGCGGAAGAACAACACGACGAGGCAGGCCCCGAAGAGACCGAGCCCGACCGTGAACATGCCTGCGACGCCGCCGGTTCGGAACGCGATCCGCATCGCGCCGCGAGGTTCACCGGCACGGGCGGCCGCGGCCACCCGGACGTTGGCTCGGACCGCGAGCCACATGCCGGTGTAGCCGGTGACGCCGGAGAAGACGGCGCCGACCAGGAAGAAGATCGACCGAGCCCAGCGCTGCGCGCCGGTGTCGGCGGGCAACATCAACAGCAGAAAGAAGACGATGACCGCGAAAACGCCGAGAGTGCGGAACTGCCGGCGCAGGTAAGCGCTCGCCCCCTCCTGAACAGCGGCCGCGATGGTGCGCATGTTGCTGGTGCCTTGGTCGGCCGCGAGGACTTCCTTGGCGAACGCGAAAGCCACGCCCAAGGCGAGAATCGCGACGATCGCGACGACCCAGATCCAGGTGTAATTGCCGCCAGTCACGTGCGTGACGCCAGCCGCCAGGGCCGAGTCGGCTTGTAGCCGAAGCATTCATTCCTCCTATGCCGCTCGGACACCGGGTAGCGGGCCCGATCGAGAATTGCGGAGCGCGAGTTATGACGGATGAATCCGCGAGGCGTGGGCGACGCACCGCCGCGGCAACTCAAACGCACTCAGTGCAGTGTCACGGAGTGCGGTCGGTGAGTCTATGGCAGTAGGTCCTGAGTTCGGACGAAGATGTGCCACAAGTCACGTCGCCGAGATCACCAGCGTCGGCGGCGAGGGTCGGCGAAACTCAGCGGCCCGCAGAGGGCAGGCTGGAGGCCTCTTCACGATCGGCGGACTCGAGCGGCCAGGCCATCGCCACGACGGTCCCGCTCGGGAGGTACTCGACCTCGACGACGTCGACGAGGCCGGTGATCACCGCGAGGCCGATCCGCTCGCGCGCCTGGAGGTCGGCGGCGGCGGCGCCTTCGCCCAGCACCACGCCCTCGTCATCGGCGAGATCGAGAGCCGCGTAAATGTCGTCCGCCGGCCGGGCGCGCGGCACGGCGTCGACGACCTCGATCCGGAAGCGCTTGTCTTCCTCGATCATGCGCAACTCGACCGGAACATCGGGAGCGCTGGCGCGGTGAAGTCGGACGGCGAGCGAGCACGCCTCGCTCACGGCGAGGCGCACCTCGTCGAGGACGGTCTCAGGGACACCCGCGCGTCGGGCGACCGACGCCGCGATGAACCGCGCCGTGCGCACGTGCGCGGGCAACGCGCTGAACGAGACGGTGACTGTAGGCACGGTGACGCGACCGTCAGTCCGTCGCGGCGACGGCCTCGTCGACCGAGCTATGGATCGGGAACACCTTGGTCAAGCCGGTGATCCGGAAGATCTTCAAGATGCGCTCTTGGGTGCACACCAGCCGAAGCGAACCGTCATGCGCGCGCACCCGCTTCAACCCGCCCACGAGCACGCCGAGGCCCGTGGAGTCGAGGAACTCGACGCTCTCCATGTCCACGACGATGTGGTAGTTGCCTGCCGAGACGAGGTCGATCAGCTGCTCGCGCAGCTTCGGCGCCGTGTAGACGTCGATCTCGCCGCCCACCACGACAACCGTGCGGTCACCTTCCGACCGCGTCGACAAAGACAGATCCACTGCGTTCCTCCAGCTGGAAAGACCTCGACACTATCCACGGTGACAATATTCGGTGCCATCACCACGGGGACACTGACCGACGACACTGACCGACGACACTGACCCACGAGACTGACCGACGCTGATCAGGGTGACAGCGCGGCGTGAACGCTCGCTACCCCTTCCTGATCGCATCTAACCACGGCGACCTCACCATTCCGTTAGCTCGCGCATACCCGCTGACGCGGCTAGCGCGGACCGCTCGATCGTCCGCGTCGTCGTCCCCCCGGTCGCCCGCCGGTCGTCCGCCGTCGGTGCCACACTGGCGCCGGTGAGCGCGCAACCGTTGTCGAGGCGTCAGCCGGAGACCAACCGGACGGCGGCACGCTCGCGCGCGCTCGACGGGCTGCTGCTCGGGCCAGGGCGGGCGCAGCGGGTGACCCACATCGAGGAGTTGCCGCCGCGAGCCGCCCGCCTCACCTCGTGGCCCGACTGGGTCCACCCCGAGTTGGTGGCCGCGTACGCCCGGCTCGGCATCGCCGCGCCGTGGACGCACCAGGCGCAGGCGGCGTCGCTGGCCCACAGCGGGCGGCACGTCGTCGTGGCGACCGGCACGGCGTCCGGCAAATCACTGGCCTACCAGCTTCCGGTGCTCACCGCGTTGCTGACCGCGCCCGCGGCCGGGCCGCGCCTCGAGCGGACGACGGCACTCTATCTGTCGCCGACGAAGGCGCTGGCCGCCGACCAGTTGCGGGCGCTGGAGGAGTTGAAGCTGCCCAAGGTGCGGGCCGCCTGCTATGACGGCGACACTCCTTATGAGGAGCGCTCGTGGATCAGGCAGCACGCGAATCTGGTCCTCGCGAACCCCGACCTCGTCCATCGCTCGTTGTTGCCGTCGCATCGGCAGTGGCAGTCGTTCTTGCGGGGCTTGCGCTACGTGGTGATCGACGAATGCCACGGGTACCGCGGGATGTTCGGCTCGCACGTGGCGCACGTCGTGCGGCGGCTGCGCCGGATGGCCGCCCGCTACGGCGCTTCCCCGGTCTTCGTGCTCGCGTCGGCCACCGTGTCGGACCCTGCGGTGTCCGCGTCGCGACTCGTCGGCGACGACGTGCGCGAAGTGACGGACGACGCGTCGCCGCGTGGCGGCGCCAGATTCGCCCTGTGGGAACCGCCCTTGCTCGACGCTCGGGTGGCGGCCGGGGAGAACGGCGCGCCGGTGCGCCGCTCGGCGATCGCGGAGACCGCCGACCTGTTGGCCGACCTGGTCGCCAGCCAGGTGCGCACCATCGCGTTCGTGCGCTCGCGACGCGGCGCGGAGGCGGTCGCGCTGTCGGCGCGACGTTCGCTGGACGACGTGTCCCCGGCGTTGGGCCGTCGGGTGGCCGCGTACCGCGCGGGCTACCTGCCGGAGGAGCGCCGGACGCTGGAGCGGGCGCTGCGCGGCGGTCGGATGCTGGGCCTCGCGGCGACGTCCGCCTTGGAACTCGGCATCGACGTGAGCGGGCTCGACGCCGTCCTGCTCGCCGGCTTTCCCGGCACTCGGGCTTCGATGTGGCAACAGGCGGGCCGGGCGGGCCGCGACGGGCAAGAGTCGCTCGCGATTCTCATCGCGCGCGACGACCCGCTCGACACCTACCTGGTGCATCATCCTGAGGCGCTGTTCGGCCGTCCCGTCGAGGCGGCGGTCTTCGACCCCGACAACCCGCACGCCCTCGGTCCGCATCTGTGCGCGGCGGCGAGTGAGTGGCCGCTGTCCGACGACGACCTGGCGTTGTTCGGGCCGACCGCGCGGTCGGTGGTCGATCAGCTGGTAGCCGACGGCTGGCTGCGCGCGCGAGACACCGGCTGGTATTGGACGAAGCGCGAACGCGCCTGCGACCTCGCCGACATCCGTGGCACGGGTGGCCCACCGGTGCGCATCGTCGAGCGCGGCACTGGCCAACTGCTCGGCACCGCGAACGCCACGACCGCCGACTCCACCGTGCACACCGGCGCGGTCTACCTGCATCAAGGCGAGACCTACCTCGTCGATGAGTTCGACCACGTCGACGGCGTCGCGTTCGCGAGGCGCGCCGACGTCGACTACTACACGACCGCGCGCGACGTCACCGACGTGCGGATCACCCACACCGAGGCGTCGACGCTTTGGGGGGAGGCAGTCGTCAGCTTCGGCTCGGTCGAGGTGACCACCCAGGTGGTGTCGTTCCTGCGGCGGCGGGTCGCCTCTGGCGAGGTGCTCGGCGAGCAACCGCTCGACCTGCCGTCTCGCGACCTGTCGACGCGCGCGGTGTGGTGGACCGTGCCCGACCAGCAGCTCGCCCGACTCGTGGAGGCGGGGGTGAGCTGGGCCGACCTGCCGGGGGCCGCGCACGCCGCGGAGCACGCGTCGATCGGCCTGCTGCCGCTGGTCGCCACCTGCGACCGCTGGGACATCGGCGGCGTCTCGACCGCCCGCCACGAAGACACCGGCCGGCTGACGGTCGTCGTCTATGACGGGCATCAAGGCGGCGCCGGCTTCGCCGAGCGTGGATACGCGGCCGCCGCGACCTGGCTGCGCGCGACCCGCGAGGCGATCTCGTCGTGCGGCTGCGAGAACGGCTGCCCGTCGTGCGTCCAGTCGCCGAAGTGCGGCAATGGCAATGACCCGCTCGACAAGGCCGGCGCCGTCGCGTTGCTCGACACGCTGCTGTCAGGCGCGCCGCGCGAGAGCTGAGCCGGATCTGACGCCGGGCCGGCGCGCGCGTGCGCGCTGACCGATCCGCCGACGGCCCCGAGCCTGGCCAACCCGGTGGTCGGAACCGCGACCACGACGTCGATCACGGCGCCGGTCGTGGCGCAGCTAACCACCGACGCGTGGTTCGCGGCGGCCACCGAACGGGCGGCGGCGCAGCCGGTGCCGGACGAACCGGCCGCGATCGCCGTCGCCAGCGATTGGGCGCCGGCCAGCGCGGCGAGGTCGGCGGCACTCGCCGCCCGGTGTCGGGCGGCGACCGCGGTGACCGTGGCGACCGCGACCGTCGCCGCGAACCACAGCGCAGCCGCGAGTGCCAGCACCCAGATCGCCGCGGATCCGTCGTCCCGCGCGCCGCCATCACCGGCTTCATCGTCCGCAGGTCTCACCCGACGGCCTCCGCTTCGGCGACCGCGGTCGCCCGCGCGACCGGCGCCGGGATGGCGGCGAGCGGACCACCGGCCGGACCGACCCGCGCGCGCACCGCGACGACGATGCGGTCGCCCTGATGGCTCACCTCGACGTCGCAGCCGGGCGGCCCGGCCAGCTTGGCGACCGCCACCACGACGGAGACGGGCTCGCCGCGCGCCGCCGCGCGGGCGGCGTCACGGGCCGCGTCGACGCAGCGGACCTGCGCGCTCGCAACGGCGATCGCCCACAGCGCCGCGCCGAGCACGATCACCAGCGCGGGCAACACGATCGCGGTCTCGGCGGTGACGTAGCCGTCGTCCGGCGATCGTGGCCGGCCGCCGCTGCGCCGCGGCGGATCCGGCCGCATCAGAACGGCACGTGCAGCGCACGCGACACCAGGCCGGTCAGCAGGTCGAGAATCTGCGGACTGGTGATCACCTTGTAGAGCAAGGCGGCGAAGGCGCAGGCCGCGATCGTGCCGATCGCGTACTCGGCGGTGGACATTCCCGAGTCGAGCGCCGCTCCCAACCGGCGGGCCAGTGCTCGTCTATATCGTGCGGCGATACGCTCGGTGAACTCGCGCAACGCTGCCATCCGAAAGCGACTCATGCCAGAACTCCCATCTCCGCAAGCTAATTCGAGTGGTGCATCGATCCAGCGTGACGACGCGCAGGCCGGTGAAACGCCGACACGTTGCTTGCTGTGGAGAGCGGAAGCTGTCGGTGTGCACAAGCCCGCCGGTCACCGCAGCGACGTCGTGAAGCCCGCCACCACAGGTACGACACCGATGAGCAGAAACGCGGGGAGGAAGCAAAGTCCCAACGGCAGCACCGCTTTGACGCTGGCGCGCGCGGCCGCGGTCTCCGCCCGCGCCCGAAGATCGCTGCGCAGGTCGGTTGCCACTCGATTCAGGACGTCGGCGAGCGCGGCGCCCGAATGATGCGCCCGGATGACCGCCCGCGCGACCGGCGCCCATCGCTGGTCGCGCAACGCGGTAGACCACGCGTCCTCAGGCGGCGCGCCGAGGGACGTAAGCCGGGCGACGTCGGCCAGCAACGTCGCCGTCGGCCCGTCGAAGGCAAGGGCGACCGCAGCCAACGCGGGCTCGAGCATCGCGCCGGCACTCACGCACGCGGCCAACAGGTCGAGCGCCGACGGCAGCTCCGCGGCGGCCGATGGTGGCTGCCGCGGCCGGGCGCGCCACGACCCCGAGCGCGAGTCGCGCCGCGGCGGCCCGGCCAGCCGACTCAACCGCCGCGCGCCGGCCCCGTGATCGGCTGACCACAACAAACAGCAGACGCCAGCCAACCCGGCGACCAAGAGGGCAGCCACGGCGCCGCCGATCAGCGCCCGGCCAGCAAAGCCCGGTGGGCGATCCGGTTGCCCCACACCACACCCGCCGCGTCGAGGCCGGCCGCCATCACGAGCAAGCACAGGCCGACGGGCGAGCCGAGCAGGAAGGCCAGCGGACGTGCGCCAAACACGCCGCCAAGGCCGAGTCCGGCGATGGGCAGCGCCGCGAGCAACCGGACGGTCGCCCGCGGTGCCGCGAGCGACGCCGCCAACGACTGCGCGAAGTCGACCTCGTCATGCAGCGCGTCGGCCACCCGGTCGATCGCCGGCGCGAGCGACCCACCTGACGCGCCGGCGACCTGCCAGCACGCCGCGAACCGCGACAAACCCTCAAGACCACGGCCGGACGACGCGGCCGTCCGTAGCGCGGCGGCCAGCTCGCCGGCATCTCCACACGCCGCCACCTGCGCCAGCGGCGCCATCGCGGCGCGCAACGCCGGCTGGGCCGATTCGGCGGCCGCCGCGAACGCGGCTGCCGCGGGCCGTCCAGATCGAAGTTCGCCGGCCACCGCGCGCAGCAACTCGACGACCGCCGTGCGGGTCGCCGACTCCGCCTGCCGAGCCCGCGCCCGCGCCGCCGCCCACGCGACAACGACACCGGCGGCAACGGCCAACGCGGTCGCGGTAAGCCCAACCAGCGCGATCAGCCCGACGCCACTGAGGACACCGAGGATTCCCTTACGGAAGAGGGAGTGCTCCGGTCGAACGTGAATCAGCGCGGCCAACCGCCGACCGCTCGGCGCCCGCGCCGCGGCGAGGAAGCCGCACATCAGCAGCGCACCGGCGACCAGCGACGACGCCCTCATGACGCGGCCTCAAGCAGCCGCTCAAGCTCGCGTCGTCCGAGGTCGTCAACCACCTCGTCGCCCACCACCCGCACGGCAGGCACCACCTCGACCAAGCCGCCGCCCGCGCGGCGTAACACCGCGACGGAATGCAACCACCGGCGGCCGCGCTGGTCGCGCGCCAGATGCACCACCGCGCGCAGGCCCGCCGCCAGTTGACTGTGCGCCGCCTCGCGCGACAACCCGCCCGCGGTGCACAACGCCTCCACACGCGCGGGCACGTCAGCAGGCGAGTTCGCGTGCATCGTGCCGGCGCCTCCGTCGTGTCCGACGTTGAGCGCGGCCAGCAAGTCGACGCACTCGCTTCCCCGCACCTCGCCGACCACGAGCCGGTCGGGCCGCATCCGCAACGCCTCGCGCACCAGCGCGCGCAGGTCAATCGCGCCCGCGCCTTCTGCGTTGGCGACGCGCGCCTCGAGCCGGACGACGTGCGGATGAGCCGGCCGAAGCTCGGCGCTGTCCTCCACCAGTACGACGCGCTCGGCGGGATCGACCAGGCCGAGCAGCGTCGCGAGGAGGGTGGTCTTGCCCGAACCGGTGCCACCGGTGACCACGAACGAAAGCCGCGCGGTCACCAACCGCCGCAGCATCGCGGCCGCCTGGGGATGCGTCGAGCCGGCGCGGGTCCAGTCGTCGAGGGTGAGGGCCCGCCGCGCCGGCACCCGAAGCGAGAGGCAGGTCCGGCCCGGCGACACCGGCGGCAGCACCGCGTGAAGGCGCACGCCGTCCGGCAGTCGCACGTCAGCGCACGGCGCCGCGTCATCGAGCCGGCGCCCTGCGGCGGCGGCCAGCCGCACCGCGAGCCTGCGCAGCTCCTGCTCACCGGCGAACCGGACTCCCGTCAGCTCCAAGCCGGCGCCGCGGTCGACCCACACCTCGGCTGCACCGTTGACCAGCACATCGGTCACCCCTGGCTCGTGCAGCAAAGGCGTCAGCGGACCCGCGCCCAACATCTCGTCGCGCAAAATCTCGGCGACCGCGAGCACTCGCGCGCTGCCCTGCGTCGGCGCGTCGTGGCGGATAGCCTGCGCGACACCCGCACGGCTCACCGGCAGCCCGCCCTTGGCCAGCCGGCGGCGCACCCGTTGCGCAAGCTGCTCGTCGGGGCGCGTCATGTCGGGGCGCGTCATGTCGGGGCGCGTCATGTCGGGGCGCGTCACGCCGGCCGCCGAGCGTCGTCGGACCGATGTCTGGCCCGAAGCTGCTCAAGCAGCTGCTCGGACAGCCTCGCCAGCGGACCGACACCGCGACCCGCGGGCGCCTCTCCGCGCTCCAAGCAGGCGGCCAGATCTGGCTCCGCGCGCAGCTCGCCAGCCAACGGCAGGCCCACCGCCGCGGCGATCTCGCTCGCCCGCAGGCCACCCGGCGCCGGTCCGCGGACGACAAGCCTCGCGTCGGTGGCGTGCGGCGCGATCGCGGCGGCCACCCGCGACGCCGCGGCCGCCGCCCGCACCTCCGCCGGCGTGATGACGAGCACCAAGTCGGCCGCGCCCAAGGCAGCGCGCGTGGTCTCGTCGAACCGCCGAGGCAGGTCGATGACCACCAGGTCACTCGCGCGGCTGGCGGCGTCGAGCACGCTCGCCATCACCTCGACCCCGACGTCGAGGATCCCGCCGTCCGCCTGATCCACTCGTTCGGGCGCCAACCGGTCCGATCCCGAGCGGTCCCAGCCCGAGCGGTCCCAGCCCGGCCGGTCCCACTCGGGCCGGTCCCAGGAGAGGACGGCCAGCTCCGCCACCTGCGGCAGCGCCTCGCGCAAGGCACGGGCCGGGATCCGCCCTTGCGCCGCGACAAGATCCGACCAGCGAGCGCCAGCGGCGCCCTCGCCCTCGAACAGCAGGTCCGCGCCGCCGCTGAGCGGATCGGCGTCGACAAGGGTGACCCGATCGCCGGCGCGCGCCGCGGTGACGGCGAGCGCGGCCGCGAGGCTGCTCGCGCCGGCGCCGCCGCGGCCGCCGACGACGGCGACCACTGCGCCCGGCCGCGCCTGCGGCTCCGTGCGCACAGCGAGGAAGTCGAGCAGCCAAGGCTCCGCGGCAGGTAGCACGCAGACGTGATCCGCGCCGATCGCGACCGCCCGCGGCCACACTCCCCCGCCTCGCCGCCGTCGCCGCCGTCGCCGCCCTCCGGGTGACCAGCACGACGTCCGCCCGCCGACCCAGCCGGGCACGCGCGAGCGCGCCGACCGCCGCTCGGGCCGCGTCGTCACCCACCAACACCAGCGGCGCGGAGGTCCAGAACGGGCGGGCGGCGACCACGTCGGGCACCGCGTCAAGCTCGACACCGGCGGCCGCGCCGAGCCGCAGGAGGTCGTCTAGGAGATCGGCGTCCGACGTGACGAGCAATGGCCGCGCGAGCTCAGCCGCTGCCATCCGTTCCATTGACCCTCCCGCGCTCGTGAAGTGACGATCACGAGCGTGGCGGGTTGGCGGCGTCCGCTAGGAGGTCGCCCGCGGCATTGTGCGAAGCGAAAAGAACGCCTGGGGACAAGGAACGGCCCCCGCCGGGGGGGTAGCGGGGGCCGTCCAGCACGGTCCGGCTCTGGGGGGGTAGAGCCGCACCTCTTACACGGTAACGCCTCCGGCGCTACCGGCAAACCTCTCAGCGGAGGCTTTCTTTTCCAATTCGCTCCACTGCCACATTGGCGACCTCAGCCACAGCGGTCACAGGGAAAGCGAGACAGCCACGACGGCGGCGTCACCGGGCAGCCGACTCGGCCGGGCCATATCCTCGCTGCGTGGACTCAGGCAGCTCGGTCGGGCGCGCCGCCGCGTTCTTCGACCTCGACAAGACGATCATCGCGAAGTCGAGCGTCATGGCGTTCGGCCGATCCTTCTACCAAGGCGGCTTGATCAACCGGCGCGCGATGCTCAAGAGCAGCTACGCGCAGTTCATGTATCTCATCGGTGGCGCTGACCATGACCAGATGGAGCGCATGCGTGTCTACCTCTCCCAGATGTGCAAGGGATGGGACGTCGAGCAGGTCAAGGCGATCGTCGCGGAGACGTTGCACGACCTGATCGACCCACTGATCTACGAGGAAGCGGCGGCGCTCATCGACGAGCACCACAGCGCGGGCCGCGACGTTGTGATCGTGAGTTCTTCGGGCTCCGAGGTCGTCGAGCCGATCGGCGATCTGCTCGGCGCCGACCACGTCATCGCGACCCGGATGGTGGTTGCGGACGGCCGCTACACGGGCGACATCGACTATTACGCGTACGGCCCGACGAAGGCCGCCGCCATCGCCGAGCTCTCGGCGGAAGTCGGCTACGACCTCGCGTCGTCCTTCGCTTACAGCGATTCGGCCACCGACCTGCCGATGCTCGACGAGGTCGGCCATCCGTGCGCGGTCAACCCCGATCGCGCGCTGCGCAAAGAGGCCACCGCGCGCGGTTGGCCGATCCTGGAGTTCAACAATCCCATCTCGCTGCGGTCGCGCGTCGGCTTGTCAGGCGGCCGCACCCCGGTGGTCGCGGCGGCCGGACTTGGCGCGGGCGTCGCGGCCGGTTTGGTCTGGTATGCCCGCCGTCGCGCACGCGCACTGAGCTGAAGGCATCCAGGGGGGCTTCCGATCCTCGCGCGAAGGGCGTAGAAACGAATCAAGGCCCGGTGCCGCGAGTGGCGTCGTTCCACTCCGACTCCGGACCCCGCACGACCCCCGGGCACCCACGCGGGACCAGCCATTTCAGGCGGTCGAGCCGGGCGACGGACGTGGCCGCAAGGCACGGCCGTAGGCCCGCCGACAATCGCAGGTGCACGCTTGGTCACCCGGGGCGTCGTGCGCGAGGCGGCGTCCCGTCTGCGCGGGGCGCCGCTCTCACCCTCGGGTTGGCCGCGCTCGCCTCGCGACCACTTGATCGAACGCCGATTGGCTGCCATTTTGGTAGCCGAATTGGACTAGACCATACCCTCGGGCCCACGCAGATGGCGCCCACAAGTAGTGAGAGGAAGGCGAAGTGAGCGAGGCAGCTTCACAGTCGGCCCTATCGAACCTGTTGCATGAGACCAGGAGGTTCGACCCGCCGGCCGACCTCGCTGCGGGTGCCATCGCCACCCAGGCGACGTACGAAGAGGCGGCAAGCGACCGGTTGGCCTTTTGGGAATCGCAAGCCAAGCGGCTGACCTGGGCCAAACCCTGGGACCAGGTGCTCGACTGGAGCGACGCTCCGTTCTCCAAGTGGTTCGTCGGCGGCAAGCTGAACGCCACCGTCAACTGCCTCGACCGCCATGTCGACGCGGGCTACGGCGACAAGGTGGCCTTTTACTGGGAAGGCGAGCCCGGCGACACCCGCACGATCACCTACGCAGACCTCACGAAGGAAGTCTGTCAGGCCGCCAACGCGCTCACTGAAATGGGCGTGCAGGCCGGCGACCGCGTCATGATCTACATGCCGATGATCCCGGAGACGGTCGTCGCCATGCTGGCGTGCGCGCGCCTCGGCGCCCCACACTCTGTCGTGTTCGGAGGTTTCTCGGCGGAGGCGCTGGCCGGCCGCACGAACGACTGCGACGCCAAGCTCATCATCACCGCCGACGGCGGTTACCGCCGCGGCACGGCGAGCGCGTTGAAGCCCGCCGTCGACGAGGCCTGCAAAGAATGCCCGCAGGTCGAGAAGGTCCTCGTCGTCCGCCGCACCGGTCAGGACGTGGCATGGGACGCGAGTCGCGACGTCTGGTGGCACGAGGTCGTCGACAAGCAGCCGACCACGCACGAGGCCGAGGCGTTCGACGCGGAGCAGCCGCTGTACATCATGTACACCAGCGGCACGACGGCCAAGCCGAAGGGCATCCTGCACACGACCGGCGGTTACATGACCGGTGTCACCGCCACCCACCGGATGGTCTTCGACCTGCACGAGGACACCGATGTGTACTGGTGCGGCGCCGACATCGGCTGGGTCACCGGCCACAGCTACATCGTCTACGGCCCGCTCGCCAACCGCGCGACGTCCTTCATGTACGAGGGGACCCCGGACACGCCGGCGCGCGACCGCTGGTGGTCGATGATCGAGAAGTACAAGATTTCGATCCTCTACACCGCGCCGACCACGATCCGCACCTTCATGAAGTGGGGCGAGGACCTGCCGGGCGGCCATGACCTGTCGTCGCTGCGCCTGCTCGGCTCTGTCGGTGAGCCGATCAACCCCGAGGCGTGGATGTGGTACCGCAAGTTCATCGGTGGCGACCGCTGCCCCGTCGTCGACACCTGGTGGCAGACCGAGACGGGCTCGATCCTGATCACGCCGCTGCCCGGTGTGACGGCCACGAAGCCCGGCGCCGCGATGACCGCCTTCCCGGGCATCGTCGCCGACGTCGTCGACAACGAGGGAAAGTCGGTCGGTAACGGCGAAGGCGGCTACATGGTGATCCGGGAGCCGTGGCCGTCGATGCTGCGCGGCATCTGGGGCGACCCCGAGCGCTACAAGTCCACCTACTGGTCGCGGTTCCCCGGCCTGTACTTCGCCGGTGACGGCGCGAAGAAGGACGAGGACGGCGACTACTGGCTGCTCGGCCGGGTCGACGACGTCATGAACATCTCCGGCCACCGCATCTCCACCACCGAGGTCGAGCACGCGCTCGTCGGCCACCCCAAGGTCGCGGAGGCCGCCGTCGTCGGCGCCAACGACCCGACGACCGGGCAGGCGATCGTCGCGTTCGTGACGGTCAAGGGCAACGTGCCGGACGACGAGTCGCAAGGTCACGCGTTCGCCGACGAGCTGCGGGCTCACGTGGCCAAGGAGATCGGTCCGATCGCCAAGCCGCGCGACATCCTGATCACGCCCGACCTGCCGAAGACGCGGTCCGGCAAGATCATGCGTCGGCTGCTGCGCGACGTCGCCGACCACCGCAACCTGGGCGACACGACGACGCTGCTCGACCCGAACGTCGTCAGCTCGATCGCGAAGCAGATGCCAGCCGGCGCGGCCGAGGAGTAACCCGCCGCCCCTCGGCGCAGCGCCGGGTTGATCACGTTCAGGGGGTTGACACCCCCGAGGACACCCCCACGCAGGTGTCCTCGGGGGTGTTGGCCTGTGCAGGGCCCGCACGGCCGATCACCGCCGACCCGGCCGATCACCGGAAGGTCCGGTGACATCGACCTTCGCGCCGCGGGTCAGCGCCCCGGACGAAGCGACGTCGACCAGGAACCATTCGATGGCCCCGTAGCCGCCGCCCTTTTGCACGTGTCGCGTCACCACACCCTGCACGAGCAGCCGGGCGCCATCGGCCGACCACGCGATCGACTCGACCGGCTCGCCGAGCCCGACGCCAGGCAGCGGCAGGGAGGCCGTTCGGCCGGTCGCCAACGTCACCACCCGCAGCTCCGTCTTGGGTTGTGCGCCGCCAACCGGGCTGGCCCTTTGCCATGAGTACGCGACCTTCGTGCCGTCCGGCGACAGCGCGTACGCGCCACCGTGGTAACCACCGGACGACGAGACCCGCAGCGCCCGCGCGCCGTCGCCGTCAGCCGACACCAGCACCGGCGTGCCCTTCCTCTCGCGATACATCAGCGCCGCCCGGGCGATCGGGGCGGAAAGCTCCGACCGGAGGTCGGACGCGGCGCCCACGGTTCTCGGCGCCGACCCCGGCCCGGTGACCGGTCCAGCCGGCACCACCGTCCGCGCTCCGGCCGAAAAGACCGACGTCACAAGGAAAACCAGCGCCGCCACCGCGACCATCGCGGCGACCGGTACTGCCACCAGAGCGCGGCGGCGGCGGACCGCCGACCGCAGCGCCGCATCGGCCAGGTCGTCGGGCATCGCGACGTCCTGGCTGACCGCGGCCAGGGTCGAACGCAGCGTCTCACTCATCGCGTCACCTCCGCGGTGTCGAATAGTTCGCCAAGCTCGGGGGCCAACACGCGCAACCGCGAAAGCGCGTGCCGCGTCTGGCTCTTCACCGTGCCGACTGAGCAGCCCGCCAACGCGGCGGTCTCCGACTCCGACAGGTCGTCGAGATACCGCAGCACCAAGACCGCGCGCTGTTTCGGCGTGAGCCTCGCCAGAGCAGCGCGGACGACGAGACGCTGTTCGTGGTCCTCGTCTGCGTCGCGCACCACCTCCGGCAACACCGCAAAGAGGGTCTCCGGCCGGCGTCCGCGCCATCGCCACCAGGACACCGCGTGGTGGTACAGCGCTTTGCGCGCGTAGGCCCGGGGATGCTCGCCGGCCGTCCGCCAATGCAGCGCCACTCCCGCAAGCGTCGACTGCACGAGGTCTTGCGCCTGGTGCGAGTCGCCGGTGAGCAGATAGGCGGCGCGCATCAGCCCAGGCGTCTCCGCCCGCACGAACTCGCGGAACTCGCGCTCCGCCTCGCCGTCGAGAATCGCCACCTGCGACACCTCCCGCCGCATCTAACGCCACGACCATGCGATTTGGAGGGAAGCCGGACCAAACATCGAGCGCCGCCGCCTGCGGGAAGGTCGGCCGCGACTGACCCGATGACGACCGCGTAGGCTAGCGCACAAGGAGCGCCGGGAAGCCTGGTCGGCAGACGACTTCGCTTGCCCCAAGGAGCATCGGTTGAACGCTCAAGAGCCATCGACGCGCCGCGCTGCCGGGGCTCGCCCGAATCGACGGTCATGAGCGAAGCGATCGCGGTCGCCGTCTTCGTCATCGCCTACATCGCCATCGCCACCGAGAAGGTCGATCGCGTCATCGTCGCGCTGGCGGGCGCTGGCGTGCTGCTTGGGTTGCGCGTTGTCGACGTGCACGACGCGCTTCATTCCGAGAGCACCGGCATCGACTGGGCCGTGCTTCTGCTCCTGTTCGGGATGATGGTCATCGTGGGCGTGTTGGCGCGCACCGGCGCGTTCGACTACCTGGGAATCTGGACGGCGAAGAAGGCCCACGGACGGCCGTTCGCCATCATGGCGTGGTTCATCATCTTGACCGCCGTGGCGTCGGCCTTGCTCGACAACGTGACCACGGTGCTGCTGGTCGCGCCCGTGACCGCCGCGGTCACGGCCCGGCTCGGTGTCCCGCTGGTGCCCTACCTCATCGCTGAGGCGCTCGCCTCGAACATCGGCGGATCCGCGACCCTCGTCGGCGATCCACCCAACATCGTCATCGCGAGCCGCGCAGGACTGACTTATGCCGATTTTCTCGCCAACCTCGCGCCGCTCGTCGTCGTGCTCCTCGCCGTCTTCGTGCTTATGTCGAAGGTGCTGTTTCGGCGCAGCTTCGCCGTGGAGGAACACCGAGTCGCCGAGTTGATGGCGCTTGAGCCGAGGCTGGCAATCACGGATGTCCCACTCCTGATCCGGGGGTGCGCCGTCTTGGCCGCGGTCACCGTCGCATTCGCCCTCGCCGAGATAATCCATATCGAGCCGGCCGTCATCGCGGCGCTGGGAGCGGGCGTGCTGTTGCTTGTCGCACGCCGCGACCCCGTGCCCTTTCTGCGCCATGTCGAGTGGTCAACCCTGGCGTTTTTCGCGGGACTGTTCATCATGGTCGGAGCACTCGTCAAGGTCGGTGCGGTCGACCACGTGGCGAGAGTCCTCGCCAACGTCACGGGCGGCCACACGATGACCGCGGCCATCGTGTTGGTGTGGGGCTCCGGCGTTCTCTCCGCTGTGGTCGACAACATCCCTTACGTCGCCACCATGACACCGGTGGTCGCGCAGATGTCGGCTGACCTGCCCGCGAGCGCGCATCCGCAAATCCTTTGGTGGGCCCTCGCCTTGGGCGCCGACCTCGGGGGAAACGCGACCATCATCGGCGCCAGCGCCAACGTCGTCATCGCAGGCACCGCGGCCCGCCAAGGCCAGCCCATCAGCTTCCGCACCTTCGCTCGCTACGGTGTGCCGACGTCGGTGGTGACGCTCGCGGTCTCGACCCTTTACATCTGGCTGCGCTACTCCCTGCTGGCGTGACAACCCCACGGACGAAGGAGCAAGCCCCTGAGCGCCATCGACTCATTCGCGATCGCCGTACTGGTCGCCGGAGCCGTGTACTCGGTCGCGGTCACGTCGAACCGGCTGACGGCGAAGCTGCGAGTGCCCGCGCCCGGCCTGTTCCTCGTCGCGGCCGCGATCGTCGCCACATACGTGCCGGGCGCCGACGAAATCGTCCCAATCAAGGCGGTCGAACAGGTCGTCACGGTCGCCCTTGCGCTCATCCTCTTTGACGGCGGGATGCACATCGGCTGGCGAAGGTTCAAAGCCTCGGCGGCGCCGATCATCTCGCTCGGGATCGTCGGCACGTTCCTCACCACCGCAGCGATGGCACTGCTGGCACACGTCATTTTCAACTTCGACTGGCCACTGGCGTTCGTCATCGGCGCCGCGCTGGCGCCGACGGATCCAGCAGTCGTCTTCTCGGTGCTTGGCCCAAGAGAGGTGGCAGGCCGCAGCGGCACGATTCTCGAGGGTGAGTCGGGCGCCAACGACCCTGCTGGCATCGCGTTGATGCTCGGGGTCATCGCGTATGCGACTTCGGGCCACGCGTCAGCGGCCGAAATCGGCGTGACCTTCGTCAAGCAGATGGGAATCGGCGCGGCCATCGGCGTCGCAGGCGGCCTGCTCTTGCTGCAGGTGGTGCGTCGGGTCCCACTTCCCAACGAGGGCCTGTATCCCCTCCGCACCCTCGCTGGAGCGCTCATGCTCTACGGCCTCGCGTCGGTCGCGGACGGCTCCGGCTTTCTCGCGGTGCTCGTGGCTGGGATCGTGATGGGAGACGCGCGAACCCCCTACAAGGGCGAGATCGAACGCTTCCACTCGTCGCTCGCCAGCCTCGCGGAGATCACCGCCTTCGTGTTGCTTGGTCTCACGATCCACGTCAACAAACTCACCGCGGGAAACGCCTGGGTCATCGGACTCGTGCTCGCCGTGCTGCTCACCTTCGTCGTGCGTCCGCTGGCGACCCTGCCGATGCTGATGTTGACCAAGCTCTCGGCTGGTGAGCGTGGTTTTCTCGCGTTCGCCGGCCTGAAGGGCGCGGTTCCCGTGTTGCTTGGCGCGTTGGCGGTCACCGGAGGGGTCGACGACTCCACCAGGATCTACGCGGTCATCTTCGTGGTGGTGGCCCTGTCGGTCTTTCTGCAAGGCGGCGCCATCCCGTTCGCCGCCCGACTGGCGCGGGTGCATATGAGGGTTATCGAGCAGGAACCCTGGTCACTCGGAGTGCGGCTGCGCGAGGAGCCCGGTCATGCCAGGCGGTTCATCGTGACCGGTCACTCTCAAGTCGACGGACTGCCGGTCGGTGACTTGCCGTTTGGCGAGAAGGCGTGGGTCAGCATGGTGATCCGAAACGGTGCGCTGCTCCGACTGCGCTCAGACACCACGCTTGAGGCCGGGGACGAGGCACTCGTCTTGTCGGACGACGATCATTTCACAGACGTCGAGAGAGCGTTTAGCGATCGGGCGCCGGATCGCATGCCCGACGCATCGCCGTGATCACACGTCAGTCGACCGGGTGGATCTGCTTCTTTGCCAACCAGCTGACGACCTGCAGCGCCTGGTCGCCCGTCCAACTGGCGTAGGAGGTGTCCGTGAGGTTCGTCCTACCCTCGGCGTCTAGGAAAAGAGCGCTCGCCGTAGGTGAGCGGAGCATTCGATCCGAGCGGGGCGCCCTGCAATATGAACCGTTGATTTCCCTGCTTGTCAAGGAAAACGACGACATCACTGTGGTCACGTCGTATGTCAACGGCTTTCCGGTGAGCCAGTCGATTCCAGGGGGGTTGCCTTCGGCGGGCTTCTGGTGGCTGATGCCGAAGTAC
>CAVVEX010000003.1:0-190951 GCA_963747395.1 uncultured Actinomycetes bacterium
ATCGAAGCCTGGACGGCCGACATCGGCGAGCGTGAAGGGTATACCGACGCCACGCACACGATCGAGATCGTCGGGACCTGCGAACGATGCCAACGAGCGCCGCGCCGAACGCTCAGGTAACCGGTCACGAGACGTCGAGTCGCGGGGTCAACGACCTGTCCGATGATCTCTTGAAGGTCGGCTCGTCCGGTCTGTTCGCCGGGCAAGGATGGGCAAGGACTCGACGTCGTCCTGGAAAACCGGCTCACGGTCGCACAGGGCCTGAACCGCGCCCGCCAGCGACAACGGGCGGAGCGACGAAAACGCCTGCGACCTGCGGTCTTCTCTGTAGCCCCGACCGGGGGCGATGCGAACCTTCGAGCGACCCTCAACGGCCTACGCGAGTAACCGGCGCGTTGCACCACGGACGTTCGACGCCGCGTCGGCAAGCCTAGAGGCTCGAGACACCAGTAGCCCTGGGTTCGGTGACCAGGTGGGGCAGGGGGCCGGGGTCGGCTTCGAGCGCCAACCGCGGGGCTGTGCACCGGCGCCAGAGCGACTTGCGGGTGGCGCATGCTGGGCCAACGTTGGTTGTCGGGCCCAGATCGTCGAGCGCACCCAAAACCGATCTCCTCGACGGCGACCCGCTGAAGAACACCCACCACGGCTGCTCGGGTACACCTCGTGTCGAGCAGGCTGCTGGCGAGAGGTGTCACTGTGCGATGGTTCTTGGGGACGACCGGCGCACGGGGTAGCGGGAGACTGCACGGGCCTTCAAGCCGGCCAACGAGGCTCCGTCGATGTCTCGCTGGTCAACGCCAGAGCATGGCCCGATTAGAGGTCGCGCCGGATAGCGTCGGCGGCAAGACCAAGGGCCATCCCACAAACGATGGCGCCGCCCCAAATCGCGACGTAGCTCGGCAGCGGAGGCAAAGGCTGTCGTAAGACTCGTTCGAATGCGATGCCCGCGAGCAGGCCACAGACAACGGCGATGGTTGCGCCGATTAAGGCCATCGCCGCTGACGTGATTGTCGCGGCCGCGGACATGACCCAGGACGACGCGCCGACGACCCTAAGAGGTCTGGTCGGCGAACGGCTTCGGGTGAGCGCTATCGCGAACGCCGCGAGGAGGCTGAGTAGTCCGCAAATAAGGATCGCCAAAAGGATCCAGCCGGACGTGTTCGAGCTCGCCACACTCTCCTGTGCGGGCACATCGAGGACATGTCCAGGGCCGCCGCCAGCAGCCCAGGACTGAAAGAGATCGATGTCAGCGCCGCGAGCCGGCAAACGGGCATAAACAGCAGTAATAAAGGGGTCCGAATGGACGCGAGTTGTGGCATCGAGGGAGGGAGGATGTACCCCACGTCGACTGGCACGCTTCCGGCGCTCGGCAATGCGACCGCCTGTTCGGCCGCGGGAATTGCGATCCCGGCGTTGTCATCGGCACTTCTGATCTGGATAGCAGCCCCGAGATCGGAGTTGTCCGTGGTCGTCGACACCGACATGACGATGCCGTCCCTGCAGCCCGCGACAGGTTGAGCCTCGAGCTCGTCCAGCTGCGCGCACGACGCGACTAGTGCTCGCCCGGTTGGCGGGCTGACAGCCGGCGCACCGGTGTTCCACAGCCCGAGGGCGTCGAGCGCTATGGTCGTGGACTGAGGTGGCGGAAGGCTCGGCTCGAAGGGCATCCGCGGAGCTAGCGGCTCGACACGAACGAGAATGGACGAGCCGACAAGGCTGGGCCACGACGGTGAGTCGTTGAACGTTCGTACGACAGGGATGCTGCTCGTAAGCGCGAACGCGAGAACGGTGACAACAGACATCAATCCCCCAGCGGGGCCGGGCGCCGGATGATGCGCCGCAGAGCCAGGAGCATGGGAAGCGGCCATGATGACCTCACCGCCCGCGCCGCGGTCCGCGCGCCGTGCATTGAGGCGAGCGGAAGGCCGAGGGCCGTTAGAACCAAACCGATTCGAAGCATCTGAGCGCGGGGTTGCGGATAAAGACATTGCCACGCCAACAGGCCGACGCCGACGACGAACAAACCCAATGGCAACAGGGCAAGGCTCTGCGGCGCCTCAATCGGTCGGCTGCCGCGGCGCAGCTTCGTGGACCTTGCGGATGACCCAATGCCGACTGCAGTCGAGATGGCAATTAGGCCTATGACGACACCAGTAACGGCGAGGCTATTGGGCGCGAGGTCCGCCGGTGAAATAGCACGATCAACGATCGGCACTTCGTGTATGAGTTGCTTGCAGCTGTAGAAGAGGCTGACTGCCACTAGCGTCCCGAGCATGGATGGGATCGCTGCCTCGCAGCCACCGACAAGACCGACCACCGTCCGTGACAATCCCAGCATGTGGAGCGATCTGTCGCGAATCCGGCGAACCTGGGCACCGATCCGACCGATGGCGAGGAAGGACACCAGCGCCGGTGCGACGACGAGAATGGCAAAGCCCGCCGTCTGGTACCACCTGGCGCCGGACGTCGAGGCGTCCTGGACGAGCGTGTCACCAAACCCGACCGCGACTTGATCCGCGGCAAGCTCGCCGGGCCGAACGCCAATGTACGCGAGGAGTTGATGCGGACTAATCAAACCCGCTTGGGTAATCACCCCAGCGACCCGATAGGGGAACCACCCAGCCAACACGGGATCGCGTCGCATGCGGTTGAGCAGTTCAGGCGAGACGTACACCTCGCCGACTGCCGGGATCCCTGAGATTCCCGGTGGGATCGGGCCGAGAGCCCCGAGCTTCGCTACAAGAATCCGTTTCACAAGGGCGGTGCGATAGCGACTATCGATCTCCTCGAAGCCGATGCCCGCGTTGTACGTCGGCTGGCCCGCGATCGGAACCTGGGCGGCAGCGCGCACCTGCTCACGAGCGACCAGACTTGGCGCGCTCACCACCGCCAGCAACAGCAGGGCTGACACCGTGCCGGCGGCGGCGATCAATATGCTGCGGACACGACCATCGCGCCCGAGTGTGGATACAGTTACCAGTCGCGCGATTGGGCTCTTCATGTCGGTGACCCGAGCATCCCTCGCGCCATGTCCAACTGGCAATCCGCGGCGCTGGCCACCGTAACATCATGCGTCACGATGACGACGCCAGCGCCAGCTTCCTTCGCCGCCGACAACAACTCCGCGAGCACCAACTCCTTGTTGCTGGCGTCAAGCGCGCCGGTCGGTTCGTCTGCAAGCACGATCGCGGGTCGATGCACCAAGGCTCGGGCGATAGCTGCCCTTTGCAGTTCGCCACCTGAGACTTCGTCGGGAAAACGTGCGGCCAACGCGCCAATGCCGAACACATCGAGCGCTTGCTTGGCCTCCTTCAGCGCATCCCCCGGGCGCCTACCCTGGAGTCTCAGCGGCAAGGCGACGTTCTCAGCCAACGTGAGCTCGGGCACGAGACCAGCGGATTGCTCGACATAACCGATCCGGGATCGCCTCAGGCGCGTGCGCTGCCGTGCGGACAGAGCCCAGACCGATACGTCATCTACCCGGACGTCACCAGCCGACGGCGCAACCACCCCGGCCAGGCAAAGCAACAGCGACGTCTTGCCTGACCCGGAAGGCCCGACGATCGCCAAGCTCTCACCTTCCGAAACCTCCAGTGTGACGTCACAAAAGGCCGGTACGGAACCGTATTCGACAGACAACGAGTTGCACGACAACGAGGGTGTTCCCCTCGAAGCGGCACGCTCCGAGGGGAACACCCGACCATCACCGGCATCCTTCATGCGCCCCGACTTCCTCAGGTGACGTCTGACCTCTCGGACGAGCAAGTGTCAGGCCCGCCCGATGTCTCCCAGCACAGGTGCCACCAGATCGTGCTGTGCGTTCCGACCGTGACGGCGTAGCGGTTCTCGTAAGGGACGTTGTAGTCGACGCCCTTATTGATACGCGACCCGTCGCTGAGGTTGCTGTCCCAGTCGTAGACCACATAGCAGTAGTGCCCATCGGAGTCCACGTCGGCGATGCCGAATTGGTTAGGCCCGCTGTACCAAGTTCCGGCACATCGGTCTACTCCGCTGACGTACACGTCTTGACGTGGCGAGTCGGCGTAAGCAGACGACGACAGCGCGCCAAGCGTCAGGCTGGCGGCCGCGGTTGCAGCGGCAAGAAGTGGAACACGGCGGTGCTTCATTGACTTCTCCCATCTGGGGAGCTGAGAAGTCCGGGGCGCGCGCCGCTCAAGGTACCTGACTCCTGGCTTCCCACCGAGGTTGTCCCGGGTCTCGTAGAAGTTTGAGGTGGTGGTCCCCCGCCTGATGCCTGCCTTGCGGTAGGTGTTGGGCGACGACCAAGTCGACCCGACAGACAAGGGGACCACCGTGAGTAAGAAGTATCAGACGATCGATGCCGCCGCGAATGCGATGGTGATGCCGGATGTGGTGTCGGTGACGCTGACGCAGATCGCCGCGGATGTGAAGGAGGGCCTGCTCGCGCTCGCCGTGGGCGCCGGGCTGCAGGTGATGGCGGCGATGTTCGCCGAGGACGTCGCTCAGCTGTGTGGGCCGAAAGGCAAGCACGATGCGGACCGGCTCGGTTACCGGCACGGCAGCGAGGCCGGGTCGGTGACGCTCGGCGGCCGGCGGGTGCCGGTGGCCCGGCCGCGGGTGCGTGCCGCCGATGGGTCTGGTGAGCTGAATCTGCCGGCCTATGAGGTGTTTTCGGCGACCGAGACGCTGTCGGCGATGGCCATGGAGCGGATGCTCGGCGGCTTGTCGGCCAGGCGCTACCCGGTCGGGTTGGAACCGGTCGGTGACGCTGTCGAGCAGAACGCGACCGGCATATCCAAGTCGGCGATCAGCCGGCGGTTCGTGGCGATGACCGAGACCGCCCTCGATGAGCTGCTCGCCGCCGACCTGGCGAGCGTGGATCTGGTGGCGTTGATGGTCGACGGGGTGTATTTCGCCGAGCACCTGTGCGTGGTGGTGTTGGGCATCGGTATCGACGGCACCAAGCATCCGCTCGCGCTCGCGGACGGGTCGACCGAAAATGCCTCGCTGGTAAGGGATTTGCTGGTCAGCCTGCGTGAGCGAGGGCTGGATGTGACAAGGCCGATCCTGGCAGTGCTGGACGGAAGCAAGGCGCTGCGCCGGGCGGTGCTCGACGTCTTCGATCACCCGGTGATCGCTCGCTGCCAACTGCACAAGATCAGAAACGTGACCGACAAGTTGCCCCAGCACATGCGCCCCGCGGTGGCGAAGAAGATGCGCGCCGCCTACCACGCCGACTCCGCGCTGGCCGCCCAGGGCCAGCTGGAGGCACTTGCTCGCGAGCTGGACAAGACCCACCCCAACGCCGCCGGGAGTCTGCGCGAAGGGCTGGAAGAAACCCTGACGGTGCTCCGCCTGGAGCTGCCGACGACCTTGTTGCGTACGTTTCGTTCGACGAACGCCATCGAGAGCATGATCTCGATCAGCCGTGAGCACGCGAAGAACGTCAAACGCTGGCGGGACGGGAAGATGGCGCTGCGCTGGTGCGCGGCCGGCATGGTCGAAGCGAGCAAGCAGTTCCGTCGGGTGAACGGTCACCTGCACCTACCGACGTTGCGCGCGGCACTCGAACGCGAAGTAGCCGGAAATGTCGCGGCCAATAGTCACAATGAGGAGGTCACCGCAGCCTGAGAACCACCGGGCCGCCACCGAAGTTCCACGGAGCTCGGGACAACCTCCTTCCCACCCGATGCCCGCGTTCCCTTCGACGCGGACGGATCGCGACGCTACTCCCGGGTATCACCTTTTAGCAATAGCTACGTATCTGCGCACTATCTGGGTGATCTATGGTCTTCGATCATGATCTGGGGAGAAGGGGTGGATCTGAGTAGTGCGCGCGGACTGACCAGATCACGAGCTGTCCCGCGATCAGGCGGCGAGGCCACAACGCCCATTTCGGCCCGCTTGGGACAACCCGGGCGGGCCAATCGAGTGCACGACGACGGCGTGCCGTCGTGGAGCCGCCCATGGGAGTGACAGGTCGCGTGTCCCATCCGGGCACCGATAGTGGATTCGGATGGTGAAACGACGCGGTGGTTTCTTCGCGGCGCCTTGAAAGATCTGACCCCCTCAAGGGCGGTTCAAGGGGTGGGGTACGGGCTCGGCCCGGTTCGGCAGCCGAGCACCAGCCCGGACAGACGCGACGATCTCAGGGAGGTATCACGACAGGATTCGACGTGGAGGGCCTTGGGGCGGCCACAGCACCCGAAGCGCTGGCGCTGCACCCGCCGCGGCTTGGGCCCGGCGGGGCACACACGCTGGCGTTGCTGGCCGAGCACGAGGTGTTGAGTACGACACAGCTGCGGCGGCTCACCGGCGCCTGTGAGCGGACGATGCAGCATCGGATCACGCGGTTGGCGCTGCATGGACTCGTCGCCCGGATCCGCCCGCCGGCGGAACAGGGCAGCAGCCCCTACCTGTGCTGGCTGACACCGCTGGGCTACGCCGCCCTCGATATGCGCCCGCCAGCACCGTTCCGAGCACCGTCGGCGGCGCGGGTCAGCGCGGTGGCGGTGTTGAACGAGTTCTGGTCAACACTCGCAACCTCGGCGGCGGCGAGCGGCATCGAGCTGACGTGCTGGCGACGCTGCCCGGATGGGCTGCCCTACCCAGGTCCTGCTACCGGCCGCCGGCTGCGCGCCGACGCGGTTCTCGACGTGCGTGTGGGCTGCAGCGCGGGCAGCCTCACCGCGCGCGGTGTGGTCATGCTCGACGCCGGCGCCGTGCCCGCATCTCGGTTGGACGCGCCCGTGACCGCCCTCCACCACTACGTCGCGGCCGGACGACGTCATGGCACGTCGGCGTCCAGCGAAGTGCTGTTGGTCATCACCCGCAGCATCTACCGAGCCGAGCGGTGGATCGCGGCCGCCGGCGCCGCTGCCATGGCTGCGGCGACCGATCAAGAAGTGTTCAGGCAACGGTTTGCGGTGTGCGTGGCGACGGCACCGAGCGGTGCGCCGGTGCTCGATGCGGTTTGGCGCCGCGCCGACGACACCCACGTGCTGCGGCTCTCCGACGTCCTGCGCGCCGGCGCTCACGCGGAGGCGACGCACGCGTGAGCAACCGCCAGAACCGGCCGGACCACCAAGCGCCGGAATACCAACACCATCCGCAAGCCGGCGAGCACGCACCGCGGCGTCCGCAACACCCCCGCGAGCACCCCGACGCCTGCGACGCCCATCAGCACCCGCAACCTTTACCGCTGCCGCGCCGTGGCCTGTCAGAGCGCGTCGATGCTCCCCGAAATTCGCCGGTACCGGCTCCCGACACCAGCGCGCAGCCGTCAGCGCGCGTCGTCCCCGCACCGCGCGCGCTGCGACCACTGGCTCGTGCGCTGCTCCGCGCCGCCGCGGAAGTGCACGAGCTGCGGAGAGCGACAGGACGTCCGCCTTCGCGGTTCGCGAGGGGACGGGGCTTGCGGATGGGTGAATGTGGCGGCGTTTCCCCCGTCCGCTCGAACGTCCACTCCCCCGTCCTTTCTCCCGCCAGCATTGAAGCGCCGGGGTGTGCGCAGGCGAACGCGCACGTCGGGGCCACTGACAGTCCGCCACTCGCCGAGGCCGACTCCATTGGTGTCTTCGAGTGAATCTTGCGTCGTCTCGGCGCGGGCGGCCGGCGGCACCGGCACGGATCACCGACCGGCTCCTCATGGACGTCGCGTGCTCGGTGACCGACCGCGACCGGTCGATCCTTCGCCTGCTGCGCAACCATCGCGTGCTGACCACCAGCCAGGTCGGGGCGCTGTTCTTCACCGACGCCAACACCTGCCGGCACCGGATGACTCGGCTGCGCCAGCTGCGGTTGGTCGAACGGTTCCGCCTGCCGCTGCACGCACTCGCGCGCCAAGTCGTACCGTCGGCGGCCTGCTACCTGCCCGCAACCGAGTACGCGTACGTGCTCGACCGGCTCGGTGCGTACGTCCTCGCCCTCCACGACGCCGGCGAGGACGAGCCGGACGGCGACGTCATGTGGCGGCGGCTGCGCTGGCGAACGGATCAAGCGCTTGCGGTGGCCGCCAGCCCCCGCCTCGCCCACACCCTTGGGGTGAACCAGTTCTTCGTCGACCTGGCAGCCGCCAGCCGCCGGCTGCCGGACGCCGCATTGATCGAATGGTGGGGCGAGGCGCACTGCCGCGACGTCCTCGCCGGGGTTGTCCGCCCGGACGGCATCGGGGCTTGGCGCAACGACACGAACCGGCTCGTGTTCGCGCTCGAATACGACCGCGGTAGCGAAACCTTGGGCCGCCTCGCCGGGAAGCTCGACGGCTACCGCCGCCTCGAGGACGCGACCGGCTGGGAGTTCTGGCTGCTCGTCGTGCTGCCCGGCGCACGCCGCGAGGTCGCCGCGCGCGCCGTCCTCGGCCGCCACCAGTTGGCGGTCGCGACCACCCACCACGTCCTGGCCCGCGGCCCGGCAGGGCCGGCCTGGGCGCCGCTGTTCGCCAACCCCCACGCCAGCCGGGTGCCGCTCGCAGAGCTGACTGGCTGGCCACGCCCGGCCGAATCCCAGCGGCGCATCACCCGGGCCCGCGCCGACCAGCGCCCAAACCGCCGAGCGGCCCAATGACGCGCACGGCCTTGCCTTTTCGACCACATCGAGCGTGCATGGAACGTCCAGCAGATCTCCATCAGGAGCCGATATGCGGTGCGTGATCTACCTGCGGGTCTCCACCCGCGAACAAGCCGAGAAGGGCGACGGCGAGGAAGGCTTCTCCCTGCCCGCCCAGCGTGAGGCGTGCCTGCGTCACATCCGCGACCGCGGCTGGCAGCTCGTCGACGAATACTCCGACCGCGGCGAGTCAGCTCGCACCGCCGACCGTCCGCAACTGCAAGCCCTGCTCACCCGCGTCGCCGAGGTCCGCGACATCGACGCGGTCGTCGTCCACAAGGTCGACCGCCTCGCCCGCAACATGGAAGACCACATCGCCATCCGCGCGCTCCTGCGACGTCGCGGCGCCTCGCTGGTCAGCGTCACCGAAAACATCGAGGAGACCGCCTCCGGGAGGCTCGTGGAAGGCATCCACGCCCTGATGGCCGAGTTCTACTCCGCGAACCTGGCAGCGGAAGTCCGCAAAGGCATGGGCCAGAAGGCGAAGCAGGGCGGCTACCCGCATGCTGCACCGCTGGGCTACCTCAACGTCCGGGAGACCATCGGGGGCCGTCGCATCTGCCGCATGGTCATCGACCCCGAACGCGCCGAACTCGTGAAGACGGCGTTCGACCTCTACGCCACCGGCGACTACACCCTGGAAAAGCTCGCGAACGAAATGGGCCGACGCGGGCTGCGCAACCGTGGGCGTCGCGATTACCCACCCAAGCCGCTCGGCATCACCGGCCTCGCGCACCTGCTCGCCAACGTCACCTACACCGGCGTCGTCGAATGGGACGGCGTCGAATACCCCGGCCAACATCCCGCCCTCGTCGACCGTGCCACGTTCCGGCGAGTCCAAGAAGTGCTCGCTCTGCGCGCCGTACGCGGAATCCGCGACCGCACGCACAACCACTACCTCAAAGGCCTGCTCTCATGCGAAGTGTGCGGCCGGGCGCTCTCGGTCCAGGTCAGCAAACGCACCTACACCTACCTCTATTGCCTCGGGCAAAAGGGCAGCCGCGCGCCCACCGGCTGCCGCGAACCTTACGTCCCGGCCGAACGACTCGAAACCGAGATCGCCCGGCTGTACCAGCGCATACAGCTGCCGCCGGCCTGGCTCGGGCAGCTCCAGACCGAGCTCAACGACGAGATCACCACACGACAACGCGCCAGCGCCGGCCAGCGCGAGTTCCTCACCCGAGCACTCGCCAAAGCCGAAGGCGAGCGTCGCAAGGTCCTCGACGCCTACTACGCCGGGGCGATCGACCTGTCGCTACTCAAGACCGAGCAGCACCGTCTCGGCGATGACATCAACCGCATCAGCCACCAGCTCGCCGACGCCGACGCCGACCTGGCCGAGTGGCAGGAGATCCTCCAGCTCGCGATCCGCCTCGCCGCCAACTGTGCCACCACCTACGCCGGCGCCGACGAGCGCACCAAACGGCTCTTCAACAACGCCGTCTTCACCCGCATAACGATCAAGGACGGCCACCTCCACACCGTGGAGTACCGGCCGCCCTTCGACGATCTTTTCACCACGCCCGAGTTCGAATACGGACGTTTCGTAGCCCCGACCGGATTCGAACCGGCGCTACCGCCTTGAGAGGGCGGCGTCCTAGGCCGCTAGACAACGGGGCCGAACGTGGCACGCGGTTCATCCGAACCGCTGCCGTCGGCCGGAGAACTCCGGCCTGGCTGGGGTACCAGGACTCGAACCTAGACTAGCTGAACCAGAATCAGCCGGGCTGCCAATTACCCCATACCCCACCGGATCGGACAGCTGCTCTCCGACCGCTGGTCGAGTGTATCCGACGGGTTCAAGCCGGGCCAAAGCGGCGTGGGCGGCCGATCAGGGCGCCGCGTCAGACCGCCGACCGCAACCGCGCGAGCGACCGCTCTCGCCCAAGCAATTCCATCGACTCGAACAGCGGCGGCGAAATCGTGCGCCCCGTGACCGCCACCCGCAGCGGCGTGAACGCGTGCCGCGGCTTCAGCCCGAGGCCCGCCACCAGCGCCGCCTCAAGCGCCTCCTTGATCGCATCCGCGCGCCACTCCCCCAGGGGCTCAAGCGCCGCGAGGGCGGCAGTCAACACCGGCTGGCCGCCCTCGCCGAGCGCCTTCGCCGCGGCGTCCGGCTCGACGGTGAACGCGTCGTCCGAGACAAAGAAAAAGCCGAGCATCGCCACGACGTCGGACAGCAACGCGATCCGCTCTTGCACCAAGGGCGTCGCCGCCGCCAGCATGGCCAGCGAGTCGGACGGCGCCGGGTCGGCCACCAAACCCGCCGCTTGCAGGTGCGGCAGCATGCGCGCCGCCAGATCGGACGACGTGAGCGCGCGGATGTAGTGGCCGTTCAACCAGTCGAGCTTGGTGAGGTCGAACACCGGGCCGACCGGATTGACCCGCGTCCAATCGAATGCCGCCACCATGTCGTCGAAGCCGAACACCTCTTCGCCGCCAGGCATCGAATAGCCCATCAAGGCAAGGAAATTCCGGAGCGCCTCGGGCAGGTAGCCGCGCTCGCGGAACCACAGCAACCGCGCCGCCGGGTTCTTCCGCTTGGAGATCTTCGATCGGTCGGTGTTGCGCAGCAACGGCATGTGCGCGAACGCCGGGCGCTGCCACCCGAGCCAGTCGTAGAGCAACAGGTGCTTCGGCGTCGAGGAAATCCACTCCTCGCCACGCACGACATGCGTGATTCCCATCAGGTGGTCGTCGACCACCACCGCGAGGTGATACGTGGGAAAGCCGTCGCCCTTCACGATCACCTGGTCGTCGGGGCGCGGCGCGGACACCTCACCGCGGATCAGATCAGCGAAGGTCAGCGGCACGTCGTCCGGTATGAGCATCCGGACGACGGGTGTCTCGCTGAACCCGGGCAGCGACGCCCGCTCGTCGCGAGTCTTGCCGTGGCACAAGCGGTCGTAGCCGGTCGGCTGCTTCGCGCGCTGCTGCTCCTCGCGCATCGTGGCGAGCCGTTCGGTGGAACACCAGCAGCGGTAGGCGTTTCCCGATTCGAGCAACTGCTTCACGAACGGCGCGTAGGTGTCGAGCCGCTCCGACTGACGATAAGGCGCGTAGGGCCCGCCCTTGTCGGGACCCTCGTCCCAATCGAGGCCGAGCCAGCGCAGCGTCTCGAAGATCTGCCGCTCGCTGTCTTCGACGTAGCGCGCGCGATCGGTGTCTTCGATGCGGAGGATGAACTGGCCGCCCTGCTGGCGCGCGAAGGCGAGGTTGAACAGCGACATGTACGCGGTGCCGACATGCGGGTCGCCCGTCGGCGACGGTGCGACGCGCAGCCGCACGCTCATCGCCCCACCCCGGCCACCGTGTTCGTCAAAGTGCCGATTCCCTCAATCGTCACAGAGATTTCGTCGCCAGCGACCACCGGCCCGACACCCGCCGGGGTGCCCGTCAGCAGCACGTCGCCCGGCAGGAGCGTCATCACGGCGCTGACGTAGGCGATCAACTCGCCGACGTCGTGCAGCAACAACGACGTGCGGGCGTCTTGCTTCGTCTCGCCGTTGACTGTCGTGGAGATGCCGAGGTCGCTTGGGTCGACCTCGGTGTCGATCCACGGGCCGAACGGGCAGAACGTGTCGAAGCCTTTCGCCCGCGACCACTGGCCGTCGGAGCGCTGCAGGTCGCGCGCGGTGACGTCGTTGGCGCAGGTGTAACCGAGCACCACGTCGGCCGCGCGCTCGGCCGGCACGTCGCGGCACAACCGGCCGATGACGACGGCGAGCTCGCCCTCGAAGTCGACCTGCTGAGAAAGCGACGGATACACGATCGGCGCGCCCGGGCCGACCACCGACGTCGACGGCTTCAAGAAGATGACCGGCTCGGCGGGCGGCTCACCACCCATTTCGCGGGCGTGGTCGGCGTAGTTCTTGCCGATCGCCACGATCTTGCTTGGCAGGATCGGCGGCAGCAGCCGCACGCCGGCCAGCGGCAACCGACGGTCGGTCAGTGAGACCTCCCCGAACGGATGGCCGTCGATCACGGCGATCTCGTCGCCCTCAATAGCGCCGAAGGCAAAGTTCGCCGACGCCGCCTCACCGTAGGAGAATCTTGCGATGCGCACCACCTGAGGCTATCGGCCGGCGCTCACCGCACAGCGCGCGGGCGCGCGGACGGAAAGCGCGCGCGGGCGCAACCGGCGCACAGGCGTGAGGATTGCCGTGAGAGGCTTTCGCGATCGAGCAGCGGCCGGGCAGGTGCTCGGGGAGCTGTTGCGCGAGCGGCTCCAGCACTCCCAGGACCGCCAAAACCTCCGGGGCGCTGTCATCGTGCTCGGGCTCGCCCGCGGTGGCGTCCCTGTGGCGGCGGAGGTGGCGCGCGCGCTCGACGCACCGCTCGACGTGTGCGTCGTCCGCAAACTCGGCGTGCCGAGCCAGCCCGAGTTCGCGTTCGGAGCGATCGCCGAGGACGACGGCGGCTTCGTCGAGTTCATCGACGCCGAGACCGTGCGGGCGTTGCGGCTCGATGAGTCGGACGTCGACAAGGTCCGCCGCGTCGAGGCGACGGAGCTGACCCGGCGAGCGCGCGCCTACCGAGGCGAGCGAGCACTGCTCGACGTCCGCGGCAAACACGTCGTTCTCGTCGACGACGGATTCGCGACCGGCGCGTCGATGCGCGCGGCGATCCGGCTGATGCGCCACCGCGGCGCGGCCGCCGTGACCGTGGCGGCGCCCGTCGGAGCGGCCGAGACCGTCGCCGGGTTACAAGCAGAAGCGGACGTCGTGTGCGCGGTCGCCCCCGCGGAGTTCTTCGCCGTCGGCTACTTCTACGACGATTTCAGCCCGCCGACGGAAGACGCGATACGCGCGCTGCTGCGTTGAGTCACGCGCCGGCGTGCTGACGGAGCAGACCGTAGTTGTACGCGTCCTCCATCGCGCCCCATGACGCCGCGATGATGTTGTCGTCGACGCCGATCGTGTTCCACTCCGTCTCGCCGTCGCTTGTCTCGATCAGCACGCGCGTGACCGCGCCGGTGCCGTGAGCGCCATCGAGGATGCGCACCTTGTAGTCGACGAGCTCAAGCTCCGCGAGCTGCGGGTAGAGCCGCTCGAGGGCTTGCCGAAGGGCGCGGTCAAGCGCGTTGACCGGCCCTTTGCCCTCGCCGGTCGAGACGATGCGCTCGCCCTTGACGTTGACCTTCACGGTCGCCTCGGAGACGACTTCGCCGTCGGCGCGCCGCTCGACGATCGCCCGCCACGACTCGAGCGTGAAGTACTCCGCCGGCGCGCCCGCCATCTCCTCGCGCAACAGGAGTTCGAAGGAGGCGTCGGCTGCCTCGAACATGAACCCTTTCGCCTCAAGCTCCTTCACCCGTTCGACGACCCGACCGACGGTGTCTTTGTCCTGCGACAGGTCGAACCCGAGCTCGCGGCCCTTCATCTCGACGCTGGCGCGACCGGCCATCTCCGAGACGAGCATCCGCATGTCGTTGCCGACCAACGCGGGGTCGACGTGCTGGTAGAGGTCCGGCGCCACCTTGATGGCCGAGGCATGCAATCCCGCTTTATGCGCGAACGCCGAAAGCCCGACATACGGCTGGTGGGCCCGCGGCGGCTGGTTCGCGATCTCCGCCACCGCATGACTGACCCGGCCGAGCTCGGCCAGCCGGTTATCGGGGAGCACACGTCGTCCGAGCTTCAACTCGAGGTTGGCCACGACGGTCACCAGATTCGCGTTGCCGCAGCGCTCGCCGTACCCGTTGACGACGCCTTGCACGTGCGTGACGCCGGCGTCGACAGCGGCGAGCGTGTTGGCGACCGCGCATCCGGTGTCGTCGTGGCAGTGAATGCCGATCCGCGCGCCGCTGCCCCGCAACACCTCGTGCACGATGTCTTGCAGTTGCGTCGGAAGCATGCCCCCGTTGGTGTCGCACAACGTGATGACGTCGGCGCCAGCCTCCGCCGCGACCCGAACGCACTCGAGCGCGTACGCCGGGTCAGACTTGTAACCGTCGAAAAAGTGCTCTGCGTCAAGGAAAACGCGACGCCCCTCGGAGCGAAGGTACGCGACGGTGTCGCGGATCATCGCGAGATTCTCGTCGAGCGTGGTCTTCAACGCCTCGAACACGTGTCGGTCGTGGCTCTTCGCCACGAGGCAGACCACCGGCGCCTCGGAATCGCGCAACGCGGCGACCTGCGGGTCGTCGGCGGCCTTCACGCCAGCCTTGCGAGTGGCGCCGAACGCGCTGAGCGTCGCGTTCTTCAGCTTCAGCTCGGCCCGCGCGCGACGAAAGAACTCGGTGTCCTTCGGCAACGCGCCCGGCCAACCGCCTTCAATGAAGCCGACCCCGAGGTCGTCGAGGTGCTGCGCGATCGCGAGCTTGTCGGCGAGGGTGAGGGCCATCCCCTCACCCTGGGCGCCGTCGCGCAGGGTCGTGTCGTAGACATGGAAGGCGTCGGACGTCGCAGCCATCGGATTACCTCGGGTTCGTCGGAGTTCCTAGCACTTGTCGCAAAACAAAAAGACCCCTCGCAGAATGCGAGAGGTCGGGCGCGCTGGTCGGGGATCTTGACCGGCGCGCCTAGGTGATAATCAGAGCGGTTAGCACCTGGCCAGTGTGCCACATCGGCGCGCTGCGCGTCACCCGACCCAGGAGAAGGCGGCGAAACCTGCGATGGCGCAAGACTTCGAAGGGCTGGTCGCCATCGTCACCGGCGGCGCGTCTGGCATCGGGCTGGAGACCGCCCGGCTGCTGGCAGACCGCGGCGCGCGGGTGGCGTGCCTCGACCTGTCGGAGGTCGCCGACCCTGCGCTGATTGGGATTCGCGCCGACGTGTCGGACGACGATTCCGTGCGCGCCGCCGTCGAGGACGTCGTCCGTCGCTTCGGCCGAATCGACATCCTGGTCAACAACGCGGGCGTCGGCGCGCAAGGGACCGTCGCCGACAATGACGATGCGCAATGGCACCGGGTCTTCGACATCAACGTGGTCGGCATGGTCCGGGTGAGTCGGGCCGCGCTGCCGCATCTGCGGCGCTCGCCGCACGCGGCCGTCGTCAACACCTGCTCGGTCGCGGCGGTGGCCGGCCTGCAGAACCGGGCCCTCTACTCGGCGACGAAAGGTGCGGTACTCGCGCTCACGCTGGCGATGGCGGCTGATCACGTGCGCGACGGCATCCGGGTGAACTGCGTCAACCCGGGCACTGCCGACACACCGTGGGTCGGCCGATTGCTCGACGCGGCCGACGACCCGGTCGCGGAGCGCGCAGCGCTCGAATCCCGGCAGCCGATGCGACGCCTCGTCAAACCGGCGGAGGTCGCCGAGGCGATCGCCTACCTTGCCTCGCCGGCCGCCGCGTCGACCACCGGTACCGCGCTAGCGGTCGACGGCGGCCTGCACGGACTGCGGGTCCGGCCGGACTGACCAAGGGATCTCGCCGAGTGAAGGGTTTGCGCTCGCTTCGAGCGCAGTTGAGCAACCCGAACCCTTCGGTGGGCGACGACAACACGTCTAACAGACGGCGTGCATCCACCCGCGAGTGTCGGGCGTTTGCCCGTACTGCACGGCGAGCAACGCGTCGCGGATGTCTTGAGTCACCTTGCCGGTGTGCCCGTCGCCGATCGAGAGCTCTCCGCCGCGCCAGGCCAGCCGGCCGAGCGGCGTGACGACCGCTGCGGTGCCGCACGCGAAGACCTCGGTGATCCGGCCCGACTCCACCCCGGCGCGCCACTCATCGACGCTGATCGGCCGCTCCTCCACGGCATGCCCGCGCTCTCCGGCCAGCGTGAGGACCGCATCGCGCGTGACGCCTTCGAGAATCGAGCCGGACGTCGGAGGCGTCGCGAGCGTGCCGTCGTCCAAGACGAAGTAGATGTTCATGCCGCCAAGCTCTTCAACCCATTTCTTCTCGACCGCGTCGAGGAAAACGACCTGGTCGCAGCCGTTGGCGATCGCCTCTTGCTGGGCGATCAGACTGGCCGCGTAGTTGCCGGCGCACTTCGCCGCGCCGGTGCCGCCTGGCGCCGCGCGAGTGTACTCCTCCGACAGCCAGATCGACACCGGGTGCAGGCCGCCCGCGAAGTAGGCGCCGGCCGGCGAGGCGATCACCAAGAAGGTGACGTGGTTGGCCGGCCGGACGCCGAGAAACGCCTCGGTGGCCATCATGAACGGCCGCACGTACAGGCTCTGCTCGTGGTTCTCGGCGGCCGCCGGCACCCAGTCGCGGTCGGTCGAGATCAGCAGGTCGGCGGCGGCCACGAAGTCGTCGACCGGCAACTCTGGCAGCGCGAGGCGGCGCGCCGAGCGCTGGAAGCGGCGTCCGTTGGCCTCTGGACGGAACGTCTTGATCGACCCGTCGGGCTGCCCGTACGCCTTGAACCCCTCGAAGATCGACTGGCCGTAGTGGAAGACGGCGGTGGCCGGGTCGAGCGACAGCGGTCCGTACGAGCGGATTTGGCCGTCGTGCCAGCCCTCGTCCGGGGTCCAGGTGATGGTGACCATGTGGTCGGTGTAGATCCGGCCGAAGCCGGGGTTCTCCAGCGCGACCGCGCGCCGGTCGGCAGGAAGGGGCGATGACGACAGGTTGCGAGCGAACTCGATGGTCATGGGATCAATCCTCACGGCTGGAGTGGTTTCGACGCTAGCCCATCCGGTGCGGTGGGCGGGGCGGGAAGCCGGTCAGCGCGCGACCGGGTCCGAGAGGTCGCGGAAGGTCGCCCGGAAGGTCGCGGAAGGTCGCCCGGCAGGTCAGAGCGCGACGCGTGACGCCAGCGCGTCGCCGACCTCGTGGGTCGCGCGGCGGACCGGCTCGGATACTCGCTGGACCGCCCGCTCGGCGAGGTCGGCGGCCACCGCCGACTCGACGCGGGCCGCGGCCTCGGTCAGGCCGAGGTGGTCGAGCAGCATGGCGACGCTCAGCACCGTGGCGGTGGGGTCGGCGATCGCCTGCCCCGCGATGTCCGGTGCGCTGCCGTGCACCGGCTCGAACATGGACGGCGTGGTGCGCGCGGGGTTGACGTTACCGCTCGCCGCGAGCCCGATGCCGCCGGCGATCGCGGCGCCGAGGTCGGTGAGGATGTCGCCGAACAGGTTGTCGGTGACGATGACGTCGAAACGCTGCGGGTTGGTGACGAAGTAGATCGTCGCGGCGTCGACGTGCGTGTAGTCGACCTCGACCTGGGGGAAGTCGGCCGCCACCGCTTTGACCGTGCGGCTCCACAGGTCGCCGGAGTGCACGAGCACGTTGTTCTTGTGCACGAGCGTGAGCGTGCGGCGGGGCCGCGCAGCCGCGCGGGCGAACGCGTCGCGCACCACCCGCTCGACGCCGAAGGCGGTGTTGACGCTTTCCTCGGTGGCGATCTCGTGCGGCGTTCCCTTGCGCAGGAAGCCGCCGGCGCCGGCGTACGCGCCCTCGGTTCCCTCGCGGACGACGACGAAGTCGATGTCGTCCGGCCCGAGGCCGGCCAACGGGCTTGCCACGCCCGGGAAAAGCTTCACTGGCCGAAGGTTCACGAAGTGATCGAGCTCGAACCGCAGCCGGAGCAGCAAGCCCCGCTCGAGCACGCCGCTCGGAACGCTCGGATCCCCGACCGCGCCGAGCAGGATCGCGTCGTGCTGACGAAGCTCGTCGAGGACGGAGTCGGGCAGCGTCTCGCCGGTGGCGTGCCAACGGCGAGCGCCAAGGTCGTATTCGGTGCGCTCGATCTTCACGTCATAAGCAGGCGTGACCGCGTCGAGGACCTTCAAGCCCTCGGCCACCACCTCTGGGCCGATCCCGTCGCCGGCGACGACGGCCAGCCGCACACTGCGCGCCATGACCGACACTTTACCGACTGTCTCAGGAATCAGTCGGACCATCTCACATGGTGGTCAGAGCGCGGTGGGCGGCGGCGTGCGGTGCGGCCCGACACCAACGCCGCGGGGCGCGGCCCGACACCAACGCCGCGGGGCGCGGCCCTGACGGACCGCGCCCCGCGGATCGTGCTGCGACTCAGTACTCAGTGGCGCCGGTGAATCCCGCTCAACAGCGAGACGTCCTCCACGCGGTCGCCTGTGCGGTTCATGTCGTGCACCAGCATCAAGGTGTCGGAACGGTCCCGCAGGAGCGACCTGGGGTCGGCGACGACGGTGAGCGTCTGGCCCGGCAGGTCGGCGTACAGCACGTCGTTGACTCCACCTTGGGTCAACTGCAGTCCGGGGTGCATCGGGTCGAACGACATCCAAGAGTCGATCGAGTCCGTCGTCCCGTAAATCGACTGGGACTGCACCTGGTACTGGAACCGGGTGTGACCAGCCGTCATCCCGAGCGCCGAGATGGCCACCGGCAACACCATCGTGTCGGTGTTGTAGATGTCGGTGTCGAAGGAGCCATCGGCGATGTTCAACAGCTCGATGTCGTCGACGTTGTTCGTGGCGAGGTTGTACAACTCGCTCACGAAGATGTCGGTGCCACTGAGCCGGTTGTTGAACAACACGAAGTCCGGCGAACCGTCGTTGTTCGTGTCGATGAGGATGTCGAACTCCATGTACGACGCCGGAGTGCGCCACTCGCCCCAGGTGTTGACGGCGAAGTACGCCGCCGTCCCGTCGGAGCTGGCCCGACCTGCTTCAGGTCGACCGCGCGCTCGTCAGGGAACGGGATGCACCCGGTGACGATCTTCGACGTGCAGTTCGGCATCTTCGGGCTGGTGCCTTGCAACTCGAAGCCGCTGACCAGCGACTGCTCGGTCGCCGCGCCAGTGCCCGACGACACGCCGGTGCCGGTCAACTTCAGCTGGCCGGTGACCGTGCCGTCGTGGTGCAGTTGGATGCCGCCGACCTGGTGGGCCGACATGTGCGACACCGGCCGAGGCGCCGAGTACACCGGCACCCGCAGCGCGGATCCTCCGGTGGAGCCTTGCGGCGTCAGCACAATTCTGCCGCTGGCCTCGCTGATGAACTGCCGAGGCAACACGAGCCCGCCACCGAGGTCGTTCGTCGTGTCGATCGTCGGGTCGGGCGTGTGTGTCATCTTCGACGCGGTGGCGTCCAGCCGCACCGTGAACGCGGTGCGCGTGTGCGGCCCACCTTCACGTAGCTCGCGCTCAGCGACACCTGCACGCCCGGCACCTGGGTCGCCGGCACATACGCGACCCGGTAGGTCGCCCAGTGGTCACTGGTGTTCTCGACGGTGACCCGCTTGGTCAACGACGAGTGGTTCAACACGTTGATGACGCCGAACGAGACTCCCACCGAGCCCCGGTCGGTGGCGTTGTACGCCAGCACCTGCTGCTCGACCGCGGCGTCCGAGACGATGCGGCCCGCACCGACCCGCTCCGGCGCCTCGACGAGCCCGGTTTGACCCGGGCCGGCGAAGACGTCTTGCGTCGCGGTGTTCATCATCGCGGCCTTGATCTTCTCGGTGCTCCAGTTCGGATGCGCCTCGATGACCAACGCCGCCAGCCCCGCCGCGTGGGGCGTCGCCATCGACGTGCCGCTGTCGTTCAGGCCGCCGTTGCCGGTGCCCATGCCCGCCGAAAGGATCGTGTTGCCTGGCGCGGCGAGGTCGGGCTTGCCGATCCCGTCGGCCGTGATGCCGCGCGAGGTGAAGCTGACGACCTGGTCGTTCCATGCCGGGTTCACTTGCTTCGTCGCGAGGAACAGGCCGTGGCTGAACGTCACGGTGGTGCTGTCGACGCCCACGCCGAGGATCTCGTCGCCCGCGGTCTTGGTCATCAACACCATCGGGATGTCGGCGTTGCCGGCCAGGCCCGCGGCGAAGCGGTCCTCGTCGTCGTGCGCCACCACGCCGATGGCGCCGGCCGCCGTCGCGTTGTTGGCGCGCACCGACGAACCGCAGCGACGGGTCGCGTCGTTGTCGGTCCACTCGACCCACGCCACCTTGCCCTTGACACCAGCGGCGTCGGCCGACGAATACGGCTGGCAGCCATCGGGGTTGGTCGGATCGGTCAGCTGGTAGAGCTGGCCGGTCACGTCCGGCTTGTTGGAGAAGTCGTAGTTGATCGAGTACTCGACCGGCTTGATGCCGGCGATGCTGGCCGGCGCGTCGACCCGCAGGCCGTCGAGCCAGTCGGTGCTGTCGTCGGACGCCGCGACGCCGATGACCCGCTCGGCGTTGCCCGGCGAGCCGCCGACGCCGTACAGGTCGCCGCCGTTTCCGGCCGCGACGACCACCGCGACACCCGCCCGCATCGCGTTGTCCGACGCGACCGAGTCAGGGTCTTCCGGGGAGCCGTAGTCGGAGCCGAGTGACATATTGACGACGTCCAGGTGGTCGGAGATGTTGCCGTCGCCGTTGGGGTCGAGCGCCCAGTCCAAGGCCTCGGAGACCAGGTTGGTCGAGCCGCTGCAACCGAACACCTTCAGCGCGTAGATGCTCGCCTGCGGCGCGACGCCTGGGCCGATCTTCATCGTGCTGAACGGCGTCGAGGTGTTGTAGGCGCCGGTGTAGGTGCTGCCGTCCGCGTTCTCGCCGAAGCCGGCCGCGGTGCCCGCCACGTGCGTGCCGTGGCTGTTGCAGTCGAGCGGATTCTGGTCGGGGTGCGGCACCGGCTGGTAGGGCTGCTCAGGCGCCACCGGGAACGGGTCCGCGTTGTAGTCGTCGCCCGCGAAGTCGTAGCCGCCGACCACCTTCGAGGTCGGCGTCCAGGGCCCCGCGTCGGCCGCCTTGGCCGCGTCGTACGCGGCCACGGTGCCGGGGCCGCCGAAGTCGGCGTGCGT
Organism: uncultured Actinomycetes bacterium; assembly: GCA_963747395.1. Taxonomy (GTDB): domain Bacteria; phylum Actinomycetota; class Actinomycetes; order Acidothermales; family Acidothermaceae; genus JAICLV01. The sequence continues at coordinate 21,251 of CAVVEX010000003.1, forward strand.
GTAGTCGACGCCGGTGTCGATGATGCCGATCGTCACACCCTTTCCGGTCGCGCCCGCGTACTGCCAGGCCTGCGGCGCGCGGATCAACGGTTGCGTGACGGAGTTGTCGATCTTCTTGACCGGCATCGCGTGCACGGCCGCGACCCCTGGGATCTTCGACAGCGCGTCGATCCGGCTCGCGTCAGTGGTGACCGCGATTCCGGCGTACGCCGCGTGGGTCGTGAACAGGGCGCGACCCTTGGTCGCGGCGTCGTTGAGGTGGGCTCTCACCTGGCTGGCGAGCGTCTCGACCTTTTGGGTCTGCGCGCGCGACGCGCTGTCGGCCGCGGCGGTCGACTGGCCGGAGTCGACGGCGTCGCTGTACGTGGCGGCGGCCGGCTGGGCGTCGAGTTCGAGCATGACCGTGATCGGGCCCGACTTGGGGAACGTCTCGTCGGTGCGCACGTTCGTCGGCAGCTGACGCGCCGGGCTCTTGGCCGCCGAGATGACGTTGGAACCGTCGGAGGCCCCTGCGCTTGACGACGCGGTTGACGACGCGGTTGGTGACTGCGCCGCGAATGCGTTCGACGACATCGCAAGCGCGGTGGTCAGCGCCGCGGTGGCGCCGACCGCTGGTAACAGCCGCCGGCGCCATCGGGCGCCGCGAACAGGTGAGTCGAGTCGAGAACCCTCAAAGCGACGCATGGACGTTCCCCTCCCGGGCGGCCCTGTTCGACCGTGCGGGTGTGGTCAACGTCCGATCGGACCCACCACGCGCCGCAGCACGCCCCGTTTGCGCGCTATCGGTCTGCCTCCCTGGCGGCGGACACTAGCGGCAAGACTGGACAAGACGGAAGACCATCGAGCAAAAGTTGCGCCGAATGGCCTATTGGGGCGCGCCGGACGGCGGTTGCGGCGTCCGGCTGACGCCGGCTGCGTCAGACCTCGACGAGGTCGACGGCCCGACCCGAGGCCGCTCCGATCTTCTCGACGATCGTCTCGATCACCGGAGCGGGCACCGCGGAGTCGACGGTCAGCGCGACCAACGCGTGACCACCCTTCGCGTCGCGAGCCACCTGCATTCCCGCGATGTTGATGCCGTGCTCACCGAGAATGTGGCCGATGATGCCGACCACGCCCGGGCGGTCCTCGTAGCGGAAGAAGCCGAAGTGCTCCGAGAGGTTGAGGTCGACGTCGAAATCATCGACCTTCACCAGCTTTTCGGTGGACTTCGGCCGCACCAGCGTGCCTGCGATCGACAGCTGGGCCCCACTGGGCATGGTGCCGCGCACGGTGATGAGGTTGCGGAAATCGGGGCTCTCGTCGTCCGTGACAAGGCTCATCTCGACGCCGCGATCCTGGGCGAACAGCGGCGCGTTGACGTACGTGACCGACTTCTCGACGACGTCGGTGAAGACGCCCTTCAGCACCGCGAGCTCAAGCACCTTGACGTCGTACTGCGCGATCTCGCCACGCACCTCGACCTCGATGCGGCTGGCGATTCCACCTGCCAGCGCGGTGAAAACGCGGCCGAGCTTCTCGGCCAGCGGAAGACCGGGACGCACGTCCTCCGCGATGGCGCCACCCTGAACGTTCACGGCGTCCGGGACGAACTCGCCGGACAACGCGAGCTTGACCGACTTCGCGACGGCGGTGCCGGCCTTCTCCTGCGCCTCGTCGGTGCTCGCGCCGAGGTGCGGCGTGACGACCACGTTGTCGAACTCGAAAAGCGGGCTGGACGTCGTGGGCTCGGTGGCGAAAACGTCGAGCCCCACGCCTCCGACACGACCCTCCTTGACGGCGATGGCAAGCGCGACCTCATCGATGAGACCACCGCGGGCGGCGTTGACGATGATGACGTTGGGCTTGACCATCGCAAGTTCGCGCTCGCCGATAAGCCCTGCGGTTTCAGGGGTCTTCGGCAGGTGGATGGTGATGATGTCGCTCTCGCACAACAACTCTTCAAGCGTGACGAGCCGGACGCCGTATTGCGCGGCGCGAGCGGGCTGCACGTAGGGGTCGTAGGCGATGAGATGGGTGCCGAACGCCGCCAGCCGCTGCGCGACCAACTGCCCGATCTTGCCAAGGCCGACGACACCGATGGTCTTGTCGAAGACTTCGACGCCGGTGAACTTGCTGCGCTTCCACTCGCCGCTCTTCAGCGACGCGTTGGCGAGCGTGGTCCGGCGGGCGACGGCCAGCAGCAAGGTGATGGCCTGCTCGGCGGCGCTGATGATGTTCGACTGCGGCGCGTTGACCACCATGACACCGGCGTTCGTCGCGGCCTTGACGTCGACGTTGTCGAGGCCGACGCCTGCACGGGCGATGACCTTCAGTTTGGGCGCCGCGGCGATCGCCTCGGCGTCCATCTTGGTGGCACTTCGGATGATGACGGCGTCGGCGTCGGCGAGCGCGGGAAGCAGCGCGGCGCGGTCGGCGCCGTCCGTCTCGCGGACGTCGAAGTCGCTGCTCAACAGGTCGATGCCGGCGCGGGAAAGCTCTTCAGCGATGAGAACAACGGGCTTGGCCATGGGTGGGCAGTCCTCCGACGGTGGACCCGCCCTGAGTTGCAGGGCGCGGGTCGAGCGGTTCGTCGGCGCCTGCCACCACGCTGTAGCGCGCCTCTTGGTCCAGCCAGTCTAGCGGGTCAGGCCCGCGGCCAGGCGCCGGACCCGAGGACAGCCGAACCGGTCCGAGGACAGGCCAGTGGACCTGTCCTCGGACCGGTACGCCCGCTGAACGTGATCAACGCCCCGGGTGGCGGCGGGGTCACTCGGCGTCGGTGATCCAGCTCATCATCGGGCGCAGTTTGGCGCCGGTGACCTCGATCGGGTGCTCGGTGTTCTCCTTGTAGTACTGCTTGTAGTTCGGCAGCCCGGCGTCGTACTCGGCCATCCACTCGCGGGCGAACTCGCCGTCCTGGATCTCGCCGAGGATCTTCTTCATCTCGGCGCGGGTGGCGTCGGTGACGATGCGCGGCCCGCGGGTGTAACCGCCGTATTCGGCGGTCTCGGAGACCGACCAGTACATCTTCGAGATGCCGCCCTCGTACATGAGGTCGACGATGAGCTTCATCTCGTGCAGGCACTCGAAGTACGCGACCTCGGGCTGGTAACCGGCGTTGACGAGGGTCTCGAAGCCGGACTTGATGAGCTCGGACACGCCGCCGCACAGCACGACCTGCTCGCCGAAGAGGTCCGTCTCGGTCTCTTCCTTGAACGTCGTCGTCAGCGCGCCGGCGCGGGTGCCGCCGATGCCTTTGGCGTAGGACTTCACGAGGTCCCACGCCTTGCCGGTGGCGTCTTGCTCGACGGCCAGCAGCACTGGGACGCCGCGGCCCTCCTCGAACTGGCGCCGCACGAGGTGACCCGGGCCCTTGGGCGCGACCATGCAGACGTCAACGCCGGTCGGCGGCTTGACCAGGCCGTAGCGGATGTTGAGGCCGTGGCCGAAGAACAGCGCGTCGCCGTCGACCAGGTTGGGCTCGATCGCCTCGGCGAAGATCTTGCGGTGCAGCGGGTCTGGCGCCAACAGCATGACGAGGTCGGCCTCTTCGCAGGCCTCCGCCGGCGTGAGCACCTTCAGGCCTTCGCCCTCCGCCTTCGCGCGGCTCTTCGAACCCTCCGGCAGGCCGACGCGGACGTCGACACCGGAGTCGCGCAACGACAGCGCGTGGGCGTGACCCTGGCTGCCGTAGCCGATGACCGCGACGTGGCGGCTTTGGATGATCGACAGGTCGGTGTCGTCGTCGTAGAAAATCTCAGGCACTGGCCGTGCTCTCCTTTACGTGGGTGACTCTGCAGCGGTTCGTATGCTTGGCTGGTCTCTTCAAGCTTTTACGCGGGACGTTCGACGGGGCGCAGCGCGCGGTCGGTGATCGAGCGCGAGCCGCGCCCGACCGCGACCATGCCCGACTGCACAAGCTCCTTGACGCCGAACGGCTCGAGCATCCGCATCAGCGCGGCCAGCTTGTCGACGCCGCCGGTGGCTTCGATCGTCAACGCGTCGGCCGCCACGTCGATCACTCTCGCACGGAAGAGTTGGACGACCTCCAGCGCCTGTGACCGCGTGGCCGCGTCCGCCTTCACTTTCACCAGAAGCAGCTCGCGCGAGACCGACGCGGCCGGCTCGAGCTCGACGATTTTCAACACGTTGATGAGCTTGTTCAGCTGCTTGGTCACCTGCTCAAGCGGGTTGTCCTCGACGTTGACGACGATCGTCATGCGGGAGACGTCCTCGTACTCGGTCGGGCCGACGGCGAGCGACTCGATGTTGAACCCGCGCCGCGCGAAGAGCTCGGCGATGCGAGCGAGCACGCCGGGCTTGTTTTCGACCAGCACCGACAGCGTGTGCGTCGACATGGCTTAGAGCACCTCGGCTTCCCAATCGGGCGCGAAATCCCGCGCGACCTTGATGTCGTCGTTGCTGGTGCCGGCCGCGACCATCGGCCAGACCATCGCGTCTTTGTGGACGACGAATTCCACGACGACGGGCGCGTCGTTGATGCCCATGGCCTTTTCGATCGTGGCGTCGACGTCGTCGGCGTTCTCGCAGCGCAGACCCACGCAGCCCATCGCGTCCGCGAGCTTCACGAAATCGGGGACCCGGCGAGAGTGCAGGTCGGTGTTGGAGTACCGCTCGTTGTAGAAGAGCGTTTGCCACTGGCGGACCATGCCGAGCGACCCGTTGTTGATGAGCGCCACCTTGATCGGCGCGCCTTCCAGCGCGCAGGTCACCAACTCTTGGTTCGTCATCTGGAAGCACCCGTCGCCGTCGATCGCCCAGACCGTCGACTCCGGCCGGCCGAACTTGGCGCCCATCGCGGCGGGGACCGCGAATCCCATCGTGCCCGCGCCACCGGAGTTCAGCCAGGTGTGCGGCTTGAGGTGCGGGAGGTAATGCGCGGCCCACATCTGGTGCTGGCCGACGCCCGCGACGTACAGCGCGTCGGGGCCGGCGATCTTGCCCAGCCGCTCGATCACCTGCTGTGGACTCAAGCTGCCGTCGGCGGGCGTGTCGTAGGCCAACGGGTAGGTCTGCCGCCACCCGTCGAGCTGCTTCCACCAACCGGTCAGGTCGGCCTGGTGACCCGCCTCGAACTCGGCGCGCACCGCCACGATGAGATCGGCGATGACGTCGCGAGCGTCGCCCACGATCGGGACGTCCGCGATCCGGTTCTTGGAGATCTCCGCCGGGTCGATGTCGGCATGGATCACCGTCGCGCCGGGCGCGAACGACGAGAGCTTGCCGGTGACCCGGTCGTCGAATCGAGTGCCGAGCGCGATCAGCAGGTCGGCCCGCTGCAACGCGCCGACGGCGCCCACGGTGCCGTGCATGCCCGGCATGCCCATGTGCTGCGGGTGGTTGTCGGGAAACGCGCCGCGCGCCATCAACGTCGTCACGACGGGAATGCCGGTCAGCTCGGCGAGCGTCTTGAACTCGTCGCTGGCCCGCGCCAGCATCACGCCGCCGCCGATGTAGAACACCGGCCGCTTCGCGCTCACGATGAGCTTGGCGCCTCGCGGATCTGCTTGCTGTGCGGCTTCGCGGCCGGCCGATAGCCGGGCAGGTCGACCCGCTCCGGATAGTCGAAAGTCGTCATCGCCTGCATCGCGTCCTTGGCGACGTCGACCAGCACCGGGCCCGGCCGGCCGGTCGACGCGATGTAAAACGCCTCCGCCACCGTGCGCGCGATCTCGTCGGGGTTGGTGACGAGGAAGTTGTGCTTCGTGATCGGCATCGTGATGCCGCGGATGTCGGCCTCTTGGAACGCGTCGGAGCCGATCATCGTCGACGCCACCTGACCGGTGACGGCGACGATCGGGGTGGAGTCCATGTACGCGTTGGAGATCGGCGTGACGAGGTTGGTGGCCCCCGGGCCGGACGTCGCGATGCACACGCCCACCTTGCCGGTGGCCATCGCGTATCCCTCTGCGGCGTGGCCGGCGCCCTGCTCATGACGAACGAGTACGTGACGCAACTTCTTGGAGTCGAAGAGTGGGTCGTACGCCGGCAGGATGGCGCCGCCGGGGATGCCGAACGCGATCTCCGCGCCGGCCGACTCCAGCGCGCGCACGAGCGATTGCGCGCCGGTCATCTGCTCACTCATCTCGACCTCTTTCGTTGCCTCAGCGGTTGAGTCCAGGACTTCATCGCAACAAAAAACCCCTCGTGCCGTGAAAGGCACTGAGGGGCTGCGCGCCGGCGACCGTGACGGTCAGCCTGCGCGCTCGATAAGTACGAGGAAGAAAGACTGCACGGATCAAGACTGGCCTAGACCCCGGCTGTGTGTCAAACCGACGGTGCTGGCAAATCCTTGATTTACAAGGACTTCCTACTAAATCCACGGCTTGGGCCAGCGCGCGGCACGGCCGACGGCGCCGGTCGCCGCCCGTGACCCACCGCAGTAAACCCCCGGGGGTATCTGCTACAGTCGCGGACGCATCCCCAGGTTGCGCAAACCAGGCAACCGGGCCCGCGCTCGGTGAGAGGACAGCCACTGTGACGATCACCGACACTGCCGCGCCGCCGGCCCAACCGGCGGATACGGCAGGTCGCTCCTTCGCGAGCTGACACCGTTGCACCGCGACCTCCGCCGCGCCATTCCGAACGTGTACAAGGGATTCGGCGAGCTATCCGCCGCGGCGTTCGCCGATGGCGCGCTCGACCGCGAGACCAAGGAACTCCTCGCCTTCGCCATCGGCGTCGTCGAAGGTTGCGACGGATGCATCGCCTCGCACGGCCAGTCGGCGGCTCGCGCCGGCGCGTCTCGCCAGGAGGCGGCCGAAGCCATCGGGGTCACGTTTCTGATGCACGGCGGTCCCGCCACCATTCACGGCGCGCGCGCCTACGAGGCGTTTTGCGAGTTCGCCGACGCCGTCGAAGCTGGCACGTCGCCAGCCTGATCACGACCGAGAGGAGCCACCGTGTGCCACCCCACCCGGTGCAAGAAGTGCGGCAAGACCACCTGGGCCGGCTGCGGAAGACACGTCGCCCAAGTCAAGGCGCGGGTCGCCGTCAACCAGTGGTGCGCGGGCCACGCCGACGCTGACGCAGGCGCAAGCTCCGACAGCTGGCTGCGGCGCCTCCTCGGCCGCTGACTAACCCCGGCTGACCGAACTACGGTCAGCCGCACACCGCGCCCTGCTGACTTCGGCGCGGCCGAGGCGCCTGACCAAACTACGGTCAGCCGCACACCGCGCCCTGCTGACTTTGGCGCGGCCGGGCGCCTGACCAAACCACGGTCAGCCGCACACCGCGCCCTGCGCGGCCGAGCCGACCAGCTTGCGGTACTTGGCCAGCACGCCGGTCGTGTACTTCGGCGGCAGCGGCGCCCAACCGACCTTGCGCTTCGCGAGCTCCTCGTCGTCCACCAAAAGGTCGAGCGTTCGGGCGGCGACGTCGAGCCGGATGCGATCGCCGTCGCGGACGAACGCGATCGGGCCGCCGTCGACTGACTCGGGAGCGACGTGGCCGATGCACAAGCCGGTGGTGCCGCCCGAGAAACGACCGTCCGTCAACAACAAGACGTCCTTGCCGAGGCCCGCGCCTTTGATCGCGCCGGTGACCGCGAGCATCTCCCGCATGCCCGGACCGCCCTTCGGCCCCTCGTAGCGGATGACGACGACGTCGCCCGCCTTCAGGCTGCCGTCCTCGACTGCGTCCATCGCGGCGCGCTCGCCGTCGAAGACGCGGGCGCTGCCCTCGAACACGGTGGTGTCGATGCCCGCCGTCTTGACGACGGCGCCGTCGGGCGACAGCGAGCCCCGCAGGATCGTCAGACCCGCCGTTGCGGTGGATGGGCTCCGTCATCGCATGCAGCACCTTGCCGTCAGGGTCGGACGGCGCGATGTCCGCGAGATTCTCCGCGACAGTTTGACCGGTCACCGTCAGGCAATCACCGTTCAGCAAACCGGCGTCGAGCAACGCCTTCATGACGACGGCACGCCGCCGACACGGTCGACGTCCGCCATCACGTAACGACCGAACGGCTTGACGTCGGCGAGGTGCGGGACTTTGTCGCCGACACGGTTGAAGTCGTCGATCGTGAGATCGACGCCGGCCTCGTGCGCGATCGCGAGCAGGTGCAGCACCGCGTTGGTGGAGCCACCAAGCGCCATCACAACCGCGATCGCGTTCTCGAACGCCGGCTTGGTCATGATCTGGCGTGCGGTGATTCCCTTACGCAGCAGGCCAACCACCGCCTCGCCCGAGGCCCGCGCATACGCGTCGCGACGACGGTCGGGCGACGGCGGCGAGGCGGAGCCGGGCATCGACATTCCGAGCGCCTCGGCGGCGCTCGCCATGGTGTTGGCGGTGTACATGCCTGCGCACGCGCCTTCGACCGGGCAGAGCACTCGCTCGATCGCGTCGACTTCTTGCTGCGACACCAATCCGCGAACGCACGCGCCGACCGCCTCGAACGCGTCGATGATGGTGACGTTGTCGCGGTCGCCTATCCGCCCGGCCAGCGTCGTGCCCGCGTACATGAACACCGCCGCCAGGTCGAGCCGCGCGGCCGCCATGAGCATGCCCGGCTCCGACTTGTCACAGCCGGCGAGCAAGACGGCGCCGTCGAACCGCTCCGCCATGGTCACGGTCTCGACGGAGTCTGCGATGACCTCTCTGGACACCAACGAGAAGTGCATTCCCTCGTGGCCCATCGCGATGCCGTCGGAGACCGAGATCGTGCCGTACTCCAACGGGTATCCGCCCGCCGCGTGCACGCCTTCCTTCGCCGCCTTCGCCAGCCGAGCGAGCGACAGGTTGCAGGGCGTTATCTCGTTCCACGAGCTCGCCACGCCGATCTGCGGCTTCTCCCAGTCGTCATCGCCCATGCCGACGGCGCGCAGCATGCCGCGCGCCGCGGTGGCCTCGAGGCCATCGGTGACAGCGCGGCTGCGAGGTTTGAGATCGGGGGTGCTCATGGCTGCCTTTCACTGCGGGTTTCACTGCGGGTCTCACCGCGACTCTTAGGCGGGTCGCGGTGGCAGCCACTCTAGACCTGCGGTGGCACGGGCAACGTGCTCACCTCGCGTCCGGCGGAGTCGTAGAGCCGGACGACGAAGCTGCGCTGCGCGAGCGCTGGATACGGCCGATTCACCTCCAGGCTGGCGAATCCGGTGGCGTCGACCGGTTGCGAGCCGGTCACCACGCCGTCCTCGACCAACTCCGCCTTCGCCACCCCGGGCGCGGTCAAGACTCCGACCCGCGCGCCGGTCTTCGTCGGATAGGCGAACCCGATCGGGTAGTCGGGCAGATCCGGCGGCAGCAGGTACTCGCCGTCTCCGTCGGACCACGCCACGATCAGCAAGTCGGCCAGGTGCAGCGTCTTCACCCGCATGACGACCAGCTGCTCGCCCGCGTTGTCAGCGCCGCCCCACAGCACCACCGCCTGGCCGCCCGCGCTGAGCTCGCCCGTGCGCGCCCAATCGGCCTCTGTCTGGAGCGCCCGCGCAAGCACTGTGGGGTCGGGCTTTCCCCGCTGCACCGTCACCGGCGGCAGGTCGGGAATCCGCTGTCCGAGCTGGACGACGGGCACCGGACGGTTCCATCCAAGCTGCGGCCCCTCGAAAAGCTTGACGAACAGCGAAGGCAGGTACTGCTTCGTGACGTCCTGGACGACGATGCCCTCGTTTTGGTTGACAGGGCTGAACGACGCGTCAAGGACGTTCGCCGCGTTCACCTTCGAAAGCAAAACGCTGGTCGTGTCGGGCGGCCCTATGACGACGAGCGCGGACTGCCCCGCCGGGTCGGACAGGGCGGCGGCGATGACGCTGCCGAACTGGAGGTTTCCGCCATAGCTGAAATATCCCTGCGTCAGCTTGGGTGATCCGACCGGCCCGAAATACCACGCGCCGATCAGGCCTTGGCGCGAATGCGCCGCGACGTAGGCGACCCGAAACGACGACGCGTCGGCGGCAAGCAAGACCTGCACGTCGCCAATCGCGTCCGGATGGTCTGCGACGAAGGTGGAGCGCAGGCTGGAGAGCAGTGTCGTATCGCCCTTCAGCCCACCGCGGGTGGGCCAGTCGACGACCTGCTCGTCGCTGTTCGCGAGAAAGGCGGACGACGGCGCGCCGGTCGGGCGCGCTGACGCCGTCGCGCCGGTTGCGCCTGCTGCGCCTGTTGCGGACGCCTTCGGCGCATGTCTCGATATCGAGATGCTCAGCCCGGCACCGGCCACCGCGGTCACCACAGCCGCGGCGACCCACGCGCGACGGCGGCGATCTCGGCCGGCCGAGGCGATCGCCCGGGCGGACACGTCGGCCGACGCGGTGACGGTGGACGACGCCCGCGCCAGCGCTCGGGCGAGGAAATCCTCACCGCCCTTCAGCTTCGACCACGCGGTGTTCTCCAGCCGCCGCAACACCCGGTCAGAGGCGAAAGACGCCGGCAGGTCGACGCCCTGAAACTGCCGCGACGCGAGGCCGATGTCGGCAAACAGCAGTGGAACCCGCTCTCGCGGCGTCAACGTCGTCCACATCCGCCACGCCGCGTCGAGCCGCGCGTCGTCCGCGGCGTCGTCTTCGTCTTCGGCGTCTTCGGCGTCGAGCACCGGCGCCGTCGGTGGTCGCGGTTCGGCGCCCGTTCTTGGCAGCCGGGTCACAACCGCTTCGAGCGCGACCGCTTCCGGCGACCCGCCGTCCGTCGCCTCACGCCAGCGCCGACGCACTTGGGCGAGCGCGCGCACCACACGCTCTCGCGCCAACTCCTCGTCGCGCTCCGACCGGCTGCCGCCGATCGCCAGCAGAAGATAGGAAAGCCTGGTCAGCGGTTCGGCGAACGACGCGGAAAACTCGCGGAACTCCGCCTCGAAGTCACGCATCGCCACCGACCAGCGGCTGGAGCGGGGTGACGAGTTCGCGGATCGGCTGCCCCGACGCGTCGAAGAGCCGCACCGCGATCGACTGCTCGGCGAGCAAACCGGCCTGGCCTTTCACCGGCATGCTCGCGAACCCGGTGGTGGCGACGAACACGGACTCGGTCTGCACACCATCGACGACAAGCGCGGCTCTGCTCGTCCCGTGTGGCGTGATCAGCCCCACCCGAGTGCCGTCGCGAGCCGTGTAGAAGAACGCGAAGGGCGCGTCGGACGACGTGGCGTCGACGCGGTACGCCCGTGATTGCGGCGCCCGCTGGTGATCGGAGAGCCAGCTGACGACGACCAGGTCGGACAGCTGCGGGGTGACCATGCGCAGCACCACGCCGACATCGCCGACGTCGTCGACGCCGCCCCACACGACCTTGGGATCGGCGCTTGACCCGAAAACACCGGTGCGCTGCCATTGCCGCGCGGTTCCCATCGCCGCGCCGAGCACCACCGCGTCGGCGAAGCCGCGCTCGACCGGTATCTGCGCGGTGGATCGCGCGACGAGTTGCACCTCCGGCACCGCTCCGCTCCATGGCACGGCGCGACCCACGTGAACCACGAGGCGCACCGCGGGCAGGTACGTGCTCGACACGTCGTGGATGGTGATCCCGTCGGAGTGCGCCAGGTCGTCAACGCCTCGCGGCGGATCGGGCGCGCTCACCGACTCGACGTTGGTCCACTGCACCTCTGTCGTGTTCGGCGGCGCGATGACGACCAGCACCGTGTGTCCGGACGGGTCGGACAGGGCCGCGGCGATCACCCCGCCGCGCGGCACGTTCGCGCCATGCCGAAACGCGCCTTCCGTCAAACTGTCGGAGCCGACCGGCCCGTAGAACCAGGCGCCGATGGCGCCGTCTGGGGACGGCGATGTCGCGTACGCGAGCCGGAACCACGTGGTGTCGGTTGCGAGCAGCACCTGCACTTGCGCGAGCGCCTCCGGGTGGGCGTCGATAAACGCGGTGCGCACCCGCGAGAGGAATTGGCTGTCGCCGCTGAGGTCTCCGCGCGTTGGCCAATCGACCACCCGGTCGGCAGACAGCTCGAGCGACGGCCCGCCCGCAGGCGGAGGCGGGCTGGAGCTCGCCACCACCGCGGCCGGGGGTTTCGGTTGTGACGCGCCGGAGGCGGCGATCCACCCGCCCACGAGCACCGCGACAACGGCGGCGGCCGCGGCCACTGCCTTCAAGCGACCGCGCCCGGCTTCCGCGTCGACCTTCGACCAAACGTCGGTAGGGCTGGCGAATCGGGGCGCGACCTCCGCCAAGGTGGGGGTCAGCCAACTGTCGACGACGTCATCGACGCTGGCTTGGGTCTCGACGTCCTGCGCCAGGGCGAACCGAAGCCGCTCGTCAGCTTCGGCGTGAAGCCGGTTCAGCTTGCGGGCCGACGCGAATGACGCGGGCAGGTCGATCCCGTCGAGCCGCCGTGACGCGACCGACGGATCGGCGAACAGCAGCGGCACCCGGTGTCTCGGATCGAGGGCGCACCACGCGCGCCACACCGCCGACTTGACCGCGCGCGTCTGCGGTTCGTCGTCCGGGAAATCAACGGAGGGTGGCGTGGCCGCGGGCCGTACCCGCGGCAGCCGTGAAAGCAGCGCGTCGACGGAGTGCTGCTCAGGCGCCGCAGACTCGTCGCGCCAGTCGCGCTTAGTTCGGGCGAGCGCGCGGACGACTGATCGGTGCGTGTCGCCGACGGAATTCGGGTCGCTCACGATGAGCAGCCCGGCGAGCCGGGTCAGCGGTTCGGCGAAGCTCGCGACAAACTCGCGAAACTCACCGTCCGCGCTCGACATGACCGCTCACCTAGTTCCCGGCACGACGACGTTCTCCAGCGGCTGCCCGTTGACAAAGCGCGCGAACTGCTCGCGCACCAGGCGACGCGCCCGCGGGAGAAACGCGGACGTGTTGCCGCCAACGTGCGGCGAGATCAGCAGGCCGGGCGCGTCCCAAAGCGGGTGGTCGGATGGCAGCGGCTCGGGATCCGTGACATCCAACGCCGCGCGAACCCGCCGCTCCTCCAACGCGGCGACCAGCGCGCCCGTGTCGACGACGGCGCCCCGGGCGACGTTCACCAGCAGCGCGTCGTGCTTCATCTGGCGAAGAAACTCGGCGTTCACCATTCCCTTGGTCTGCGGGGTCAGCGGTGTGACCACCACGACGACGTCGGCGCGCGGCAAAAGCGACGGCAACTCGTCGACGCCGTGCACGTCGTCCGTCGGCCGTGCGACGCGCGCGACGCGTGTGATGGTGGTCTCGAACGGCCGCAAGCGGCTGTCGACTGCCGCGCCAATGGAGCCGTAGCCAAGGATCAGCACGTGCTTGTCGGCCAACGCTTGGAATTGGCCGGGCGCCCAGGCGTGCTTGTCTTGCGCCCGAACGAACTCGGGGATCCGCCGCAACGAAGCGAGCATCAGCGCGACCGCGAGTTCGGCGGTGCTCGCGTCGTGGACACCACGCGCGTTACACAGCGCGACACCGGCTGGCAGGTAGGGCAGCGCGTGCTCATACCCGGCGCTCAGCAACTGCATGACGCGCAAACTCGGCATGCGGTCGGTGACGCCGAGCGCCTCGGCGGTCGTCGCGTAGGGAGCGACGAAGAAACCGACGTCTCCGACGTCCGCCGGGACTCCGTCACGGCCGGTGTAGACCGCGACGTTGAGATCCGGCGCCAGTTGCTCGACGTCCGAGACGAACTCTTCGTACGGCACCCAGACGTGCACGTGACTCCCTCTCTGCCGGCGCTGTGCTCCTCTTGCTCTTCGCCGATTGTCTCTCCGGGAGTCACACTGCGGTCGACGTGCCGCAGCGGCGAACGGTTCAGCAGGGTGCTACCGGGCCGTCCAGCCCCCGTCGATCACGATCGTGTGCCCGGTGATCAAGTCGGCGGCGGACGACGCGAGGAAGACGACCGCGCCGGTGACATCCTCCGGTTGACCGATGCGATGGAGCGCGGCGATGCGGGTTTCGACGTCCTTGCGGAAATCGGGGCCGGACAGCGCGGCGTCGGTGCCCGGCGTCTCGATGAAGGTCGGAGCGATCGCGTTGACGTTGACGCCGCGTGCGCCCCATTCGACGGCCAGGCATTTGGTCAGATGGATGATCGCCGCCTTCGTCATGCAGTAGACAGATTCGCCTGGCAGAGCGACCAATCCGGCCTGCGAGCTCACGTTGATGATCCGGCCGAAACCTTGGCGCATCATGATCCGGGCCGCGCGTTGGCTGGCGAAAAACGTGCCGCCGAGGTTGACCGCGAGGGTCGCGTCGAAATCGGCTTCGGTGACATCCTCAGCCGGGTTGCCGGGTGCGATGCCCGCGTTGTTGACCAGGATGTCGAGCCGGCCGAGCCGGGTCGCTGCCTCGTCGACGCCGGTGGCGATTTGGTCGCGGTCTGAGACGTCGAGCTGGACCGCCGTCGCGCGGCGACCGATGTGCTCAATCTCATTCACCAGGTCGTCGACGTCCGGCCGGATTTCCCGGACGCCGAGGGCGACGTCGGCGCCGGCCTCCGCGAGAGCCAGGGCGATCGCCCGGCCGAGGCCGCGGGCGGCGCCGGTGACGAGCGCGGTGCGGCCGGAGAGGGCGAACGACGGCAATGCGGTCAACGGTGCTCCTCGGCGATCTGGTTCGGTCGGTTGGGGCCCACGCTATGACGTCGGCGTCGGGCTTGGGCGACGTGGCTGGGCGGGCTTGGACGACGTGGCTGGGCGGGTGCTTTGTTCTGAGTCGAAATGCGACTCAGAACAAAGAGCCGGTGGCGTGACTGAGAGCTGGTGGCCTGACTGAGAGCTGGCTGTTTACGGCTCCTAAGACTGGTGTGATGGGCCTAAATCGCTGCCGTAACAATCCCGGGCGGAATCCTTGGGATCGAGGGAAAGGAGGCGAGGGCCCCGAGATCACTTCACCGACGAAGGTGCTTCCGGTCACCGTGGGGACCAGCGCCGCCTCATCGGAGCGCGGCGTACAGAACGGCACTTCTGCGTCAGTCAGACGGCGGGAAGTAGCCCCTCGGCATCCGGAACCTCGGCGATCAGCCGGTCGCGCCACCGCTGAACCCAACGAGGGTCGAGCCGCATCAGGAGCTCCTGCTGCTTGGCCCACATTCCTACTCGAAAGTCGCGCCGGTCATCGGGATGTTGCGCCGCCCAGCGCGAGGCCATCGAACCGGTCGTTGCCTCCAATTACCAAAACAGGATCTCGTCAATGTCCTTCGTCGTCAGATGGTCGAGGGTCTGGCCGCGCTCCTTGACGATCCAGTGGTAAGGCCCTCCGGGCTCAACCTCGATGTAGGGCGCTCCCGCGTCGATGCGCGGGTCGAAGCTCACAAGCGCATAGGCAGGTGCGTCGATTAGCGACCCGAGACGGGCAACCTCGTCTCGGAGCCAGACCTCCCGCGCCCCTTCGCCCACCATTGCATTGTCTATGACGGGTGCAGTTGCGAGACCGTCGGTAACGCCGGCTGTTCGATGGCCTCGCCCGACTCTCCGGCGTGCGGTTGTGGCGGTCCGTGTTATCAGCCGGCGCGGGCGGCTCGAACTTTAGGTCGATCTACCAGCCTTAGGAGCCGTACTCAGAGCTGGCGGCGTGACTCAGAACCGGTGGGGTGACTCAGAGCGCGGGTTTGTCAACAGCTGGTTTTCCTTTGTCCACAAGGGTTTTCACGGGTCTGGTTTTGTCGGAGGCGTGGTTTAGCGTTGCCGGCATGTCAGGGATCGGGACCACGTTCGAGCATCCGGCGGCCGAGGCGGTCGCCGGGATCGCGGCCTGCCTCGACGCGTTGCAGGCGGTCAATGTGTGGTCGCTGCCGGCAGGGGAGCTCGCCGGGTTGCTGGTCGCGGTGGAGACAGTCGCCCGCCGCCTCGACTTCGCCCGGGTCGAGCTGACCGCCCAAGCCGAACGCTCCCGGCTTGCCGAGCACGAGGGCGCGACGTCGCTGGCGGCGTTGCTGCGGGCGCGCGCCGACGTTCCGCCGTCCGCGACCCGGGAGCGGCTTCGGCTGCGCGCCGCGCTCAGCCACCGGCAGGCGACCCGGGAGGCGTTCGCGGCGGGGGAGATCAGCCAGTCCGGGGCGGCAGCGGTGTGCGAGGCGATGGCGGCGTTGCCGGCGCAGTTGCCGGCGCGGTTGTCCTCGCCGGTGGAGGAGTTGCTGGTGGAGGTCGCGGCCGAGGAGGGCACGGCGGCGGTGGCGCGCCGGGCGTCGGAGGTTGTGCACCGGTTCGCGCCTGAGGAGTTGGCCTTTCGGGAGGCCCGGGCGGGCGAGCGGGACGCGCTTGCGGTGCGGCTGCTGCCCGACGGCGGGATCACCCTGCGCGCCCGCTACGGGGTTCAGGCGGCGGCGGTCATCTTGCCGGTGCTGGGCGCCTACGCCGCGCCCCGCCCGGGCGCCGAGGGCACACCGGACCTGCGCGACTCCGACACCCGCCACGCGCAGGCCTTTGTGCGGATCTGCCAGGTGGCCGGCGGCGACCCGCACGCGCCGCGCCGCGACGGGGAGCCGCCGCACGTCAACGTCACGATCAGCTTGGAGGCGCTGCGCGGGGAGCTCGGCCAACCGCCCGGGCGCCTCGACCACGGGGCGGCGCTGTCGGCGGAGGCGGCCCGGCGGCTGGCCTGCGACGCCAAAGTCATCCCGATCGTCCTCGGCTCCGCCGGGGAGCCGCTGGACGTCGGGCGGGCCACCCGGGTCTGGCCGGCGGCGATCCGGCGGGCGATCGAAGCGCGTGACCAAGGCTGCGCGATGCCCGGCTGCGACCGGCCGCCCGCCTGGTGCGACATCCACCACCGCAAACACTGGGCCCGCGGCGGCGAGACCTGCGCCGACAACGGGGTGCTGCTGTGCGAACGCCACCACACCCTCGTCCACCACGACGGCTGGCACATCGACCTGATCGACGGCCTGCCCTGGTTCACCCCACCCGCCTGGATCGACCCCCGCCGCACCCCCCGACTCCACAGCCGCTACAAAACCCGAAACCTTGACCCCTAACCACGAAGAGACGCCCGAGGCGGCAGGGGCTCGACTAACTGACGACCTCGTTCCAGGGCCGGATGGTCCACGAGGCGACAAGGCCATCCCGCACGTACGGGTCGGCGGCCACGAAGGCCTCAACGACCGACCGGTCGTCGGTGCTCCACACCAGCACCGCCCGGTCGACCGGTTCGGTCAACGCGCCGGCCAGGGCGAGCTCGCCGCGCGCGTGCGCGGCGTTCGCCAAACCGAGGTGCTCGGCGCGCAACGGCGTCCGCCGATCGAGGTAGTCGTCGGCGAGCTGATACTCCAAGAGCAGGTAAGTCTTCATGTCAGTAACAGTGTCATGTCAGTAGCAGTGTCATGTCAGTAGCAGGGTGGCGTATGCCGCGAGCCAATGTTCAACCATGTAGTCGCTGCCCGCCGCCTGCGACAGCGAGGCGGCGCTGTGCAGGTCGATCGCGTCGCGCATCGGCGCGACTCGCGGGTCGTCCGACGGCAGCGCTTCGACGAGCCGGCGAAAGCACCAGGCCCTACTCAAGTTCAAGCCGTGCAGATGCGCGATCTGCCCGTCCGACGCGTCGCTCACCGCGACCGGCCGCAACAACGACGACGGCTCACCGCGTTCGAGCCCCGGCAAGAACCGCGCGAGCCAGGCGCTGAACTCCATGGGCTCGAGCAGCTGCGCCATAAGCTCGGCCTCGGTCAGCGCCGGCGACAGAAAGTCCGCGCCCGACGGCTCGTAGTGCGCCGGATACGCCACGTCGTCCATGAACCACCGGCGAGCCGTCGACCCGATGAGGACGACGAGTTCCGGCGCGGCCACCCGCGCGTACCCCAGCGCGCGCGACAGGCCAAACGCCGAGTTCTGGTGCACGCCGTGCCGCACTGGGTACTCCGCTTTGGGCAGCCATTCGGAGAACCGGGTCACCAACACCGACGCGAGCGGACGCATCGCCGCCGACCAGCGCGCGGCGTCGGCGTCGTCCCATGTCGCCACCTCGTGAGCGAGCGTGAGCGCCCAACCCCAGCCGTACGGCCGTCCACCCCAGGAAGGTCGCTGCACGAAGTAGTCGGCCTCACGCGCGAGCGCGTCGTCGGTGAGGTGGGCAGACAACGCCTCGCGCGTCAGGTCCGCCGCGCCGCCGAGGGCGGCGGGCGCGACGCGAAACAGCCGCACCAGCATCCAGTGCATCTCGACGCACGAATGCCAGTCGAACGAACCGTAGAAGGCGGGATGCACCTCTTGTGGCAACGGCCGGTCGTCTGCGGCACGCATGGTGTGCCGCAGATCGTTCGGATAGACCTGCTCGATGTTCGCCAACCCGACAGCGGCCCACTGCTCGGCGAACTTCGCCACTAGTTCGTGCATCGCCCCAGCCTATTGACCCTCTCTTGACTGCATTGGCCGCGCGTGGCGATGCCGATCAGGTCCCGGACGACGCCCGCCGGCGGCTGCGCGGAACCCGAGCCACACCGCCCGCAGGCTGCGGCGAAGATCGAGCGGAACGCTTCGACGATGCACAGCCGGCCGAGCGCCACGTCGTCGGCGACGGCGAGCGACGACATCACCGCCGGCCCGGCGCCCGCGGCGACCGCGGCGCGCACGGCGGCTGCGTTCGACAACTCCAAGATGGGCCGGGCCAACCCAGCCCAGCGGGCAACGCGGCGAGAATCGCGGACTCGAACGCGCTCCTGGTGCCCGATCCCGGCTCCCGGCAGACCAGCGGCGTGCGCGCTAGCTCCTGCAGCGGACACTCCTCTGCGCCGCGTCGCCCATGGGTGCGTCGGGTGGACGACGACCACCAGTTCGTCGCGTCCGACCACTCGCGAGCGCACCGAAGTCGGAGGCCTCGGCCCTTCGACGAAGCCAAGGTCGGCGGCACCGTCGAGCACCCGGCGCACCACGTTGTCGCTGTTTGTCGCCTCAAGGTCGACGTCGCTTGGCGACCAAGCCCGCCCGCGATTGCCGCGACCGCAACGTGACGAGCCACCCGGGCAGCAGGTGCTCGGCGATCGTCAAGCTGGCGGCCACCTGCAGGTGCGCCTGCCGGTCGCCGCGCAGCGCGGCCAGACCACCGTCGAACTGCGTCGCCGCCTCGACCAGCTTGGTCGCCCATTCGGCGACCACCATCCCGGTGTCGGTGAGCCGAGAGCCTCGCGTCGTCCGCACGAAGACCGAGAAGCCGAGTCGGCGCTCCATCGCCTCGAACCCGCAACGACAACGCCTGCTGGGTGACGCCGAGTTCGGCCGCGGCGGCGGTCATGCTGCCCGTTCGCGCGATGACCAGCAACGCCTCAAGATCGGGCAGCGCGGGCATCCGCGGACTCAGCACACCTCGACCTCCGGCCACAAGCAACGCTTGTCACCCTACAAAGAAGTCCGGCTACCGGCGCGCCGCCACGCTCGTCCAGGCTGGAGCGCATGGCTTCGTTGGCAGTCGCGCATCTCGCCACGATTCGGCGCGTTGCGCGCCTGCCACCCCTGGTCTGCTGGCCGTCGCCGCGGCGACGGCGGTGGCGTTCGCGGTGAGCTAGGAGGATGCCCGCGATCAATCCCTCCACCGCGGCCGTCGTCATCGGCGCGGCCATGGCCAACACCGGCCTGCACCGTCCTGCGCTGCAGGCCGGCACCAAGGTGGCCGGCCATCGGCTGTTGCGGATCGCCGTGGCGTTGCTCGGGCTTGCAGCTCGCCCTGCCCCAACTCGCGAAGCTCGGCGTCGGCGGCCTCGGCGGTCGTCGCCGTCACCGTCGCGCATCACCTTCGCGGGCACGCAGCTGCTCGGTCGCGCGCTGCACGTTCCCCGCGCGCGCAGCTTGCTGGTGGCGACCGGGTTTTCGATCTGCGGCGCCTCGGCGGTGGCCGCGATGGAGCCGGTCGCCGACGGCGACGCCGAAGACACCAGCGTCGCGATCGCCCTGGTCACTTTGTGCGGCAGCCTGGCGATTCTCGTGCTGCCGCTGCTTCGCGCGCCGCTCGGCCTCGACGTCGCGGCCTTCGGCTCGTGGGTCGGCGCCAGCGTGCACGACGTCGGCCAGACCGTCGCGACCGCCAACCGAGTGCCGGGCGCGCTCACCGCGGCGGTCGTGGTGAAGCTGACCCGAGTGGTGTTGCTGGCGCCGCTGGTCGCCGGCGTCGGCTTCGTCCGCCGCACGAGGCACGCGCGATCAGCCACGACCGAGCGCGGCCAGCGCCGATCCCGGCGTTTGTGGCCGCGTTCCTGCGTCAGCCGTCGCGTTGCGCAGCGCGAACGTGCTGCCAACCGACGCGCTTGAGCTACGCGAAGGACGCGCAAAACGTGTTGCTGGCGGCGGCGCTGGTCGGCCTCGGCACCGGCATCCATCTGCCGACGCTGCGTCGAACCGGCGGCCGGGCGCTGGTTCTCGGCCTGGCGTCGTGGGTGCTGGTCGCCGCGGTCGCCTACGCCGGCGTGCGCGTGCGTCGGGCCGCTGAGCCGCTAGCTTCGAGCAAGCCGCTCGCAACACCAACTCGCGAACCCGGGCGGCGTCCGCCTTTCCGCCGGTCGCCTTCATCACCGCGCCCACCAGCGCCCCCGCGGCGGCGACCTTCCCGTCGCGCACCTTTTGCGCGGCGTCCGGATTGGCGGCGACGGCCGCGTCGACGGCCGCGCCGAGCGCCGCGTCGTCCGACACCACCTCGAGCCCGCGCGCGGCGATCACCTCGTCCGGCGATCCGTCACCGGCGAGGACGCCGTCGAGCACCTGCCGCGCCAGCTTGTCGGTGAGCTTTCCGTCGTTCACCAGCACCGAAATCCGGGCGACGTCGGACGGCGTCACCGGCAACGCCGACACCTCGACCGCACGTTCGTTGGCCTGCCGGGCGAGTTCGCCCATCCACCACTTGTAGGCGTCGCGCGCCGACGCGCCGGCCGCCACCGTCTCCTCGATCATCGACACCGCGCCCGCGTTCAGCGCGGCCTGCATCTCCAAAGCCGAGATGCCCCAGTCGTCGCGCAATCGCCGGCGCCGCTCGAACGGCAGCTCGGGCAGCGCCTCGCGCAGCGACTCGACCCAGTCTGCCGCGGGCGCGATCGGCACCAGGTCGGGCTCGGGGAAGTAGCGATAATCCTCCGCCATCTCCTTGCTGCGGCCCGACGTGGTGACGCCGGTGTCCTCGTGAAAGTGCCTGGTCTCTTGGACGACGCGGCCGCCGGCCGACAGCACCTCGGCTTGCCGCTCGATCTCGGACCGGACCGCCCGCTCGACCGAGCGCAGCGAGTTGACATTCTTCGTCTCCGACCGGGTCCCCCACTCGGCCGCACCGATCCGATTCAGCGAGAGGTTGACGTCGCAGCGCAACGAGCCCTCCTCCATGCGGACGTCGGAAACCCCGAGCGCGCGCAGCGTCTCCCGCAGCTCGGTGACGTACGCGCGCGCCACCTCGGGCGCCAACCGCCCCGTTCCCGGCACCGGCTTCGTCACAATCTCGACCAGCGGAATGCCGGCCCGGTTGTAGTCGACCAGCGAGTGAGTGGCGCCGTGGATGCGCCCGGTCGAGCCGCCCACATGCAGCGACTTCCCGGTGTCCTCCTCCAAATGCACGCGCTCGATGCCGACGCGCACGACGGAATCGCCTATCTCGACATCGAGGTATCCCTCTGTGCAAAGCGGCTCGTCGTACTGCGAGATCTGAAAGTTCTTCGGCATGTCGGGATAGAAGTAGTTCTTGCGCGCGAAGCGGCACCAGGGCGCGATCGTGCAGTGCAGCGCGAGCCCGATCCGGATGGTCGACTCAATCGCCATCGCGTTGGCCACGGGCAGCGAGCCCGGGAGCCCGAGGCACACCGGGCACACCTGCGTGTTGGGCGCGCCGCCGAACGTGGTGCCGCAGCCGCAGAACATCTTCGACGCCGTACCGAGTTCGACGTGGGTCTCGAGCCCGAACACCGGCTCGTAGTTGGTCAGCGCCTCATCAATAGTGGTGCTCACAGCGCTGGCGCCTCCTCGATCAACGCGTGTCCCCATTGCCGCGCCAACGCCGCCTCAAGCACCGCGCCCACACGGTAAAGCCGGTCGTCGGCGAGCGCCGGCGCCATGATCTGCAAGCCGACCGGCAGCCCGTCGTCCGGAGAAAGCCCGATCGGCAGCGACATCGCGGAGTTGCCCGCCAGGTTGGACGGGATGGTGTCGAGGTCGGCGAGGTACATCTTCAGCGGATCGTCGGTGCGCTCGCCGATGCGGAACGCGGTCGTCGGGGTCGACGGCGACACCAGCACGTCGAACTTCTCAAAGGCGGCGGCGAAGTCTCGGCTGATCAGCGTGCGCACCTTCTGCGCGGATCCGTAGTACGCGTCGTAATAACCGCTCGACAGCGCGTACGTGCCGATCATGATGCGTCGCTTCACCTCCGGCCCGAAGCCTGCCGCGCGGGTCAGCGCCATGACCTCCTCCGCGCTGCGCGTGCCGTCGTCGCCAACCCGCAGCCCGTACCGCATCGCGTCGAAGCGCGCCAGGTTGGACGACGCCTCGCTCGGCGCGATCAGGTAATACGCCGGCATCGCGTAGTCGAAATGCGGGCAGCTCACCTCGCCGACCTCCGCGCCGAGCGACGTCAATAAGGCGACCGCCTCGGAGAACCGCTGCCGCACGCCCGCGTCGTAGCCGTCGCCGTTCAACTCCTTGACGACGCCGACGCGCACACCGGTGATGTCGCCGGCCCGCGCCGCGGTCACCACGTCCGGGACCGGCGCGTCGATCGACGTGGAGTCGAGCGGGTCGTGGCCGGCGATCGCGGCGTGCAGCAGAGCGGCGTCGAGGATGTCGCGCGCGAACGGACCGGCTTGGTCGAGTGACGACGAGAACGCGACCAGGCCGTAGCGCGAAACCCCGCCGTACGTCGGCTTGACGCCGACGATGCCGGTCACCGCGGCGGGTTGGCGGATCGAGCCGCCGGTGTCGGTGCCGATCGCGAGCGGCGCCTGGAACGACGGACACCGCGGCGCTCGAACCACCGGACGAGCCACCGGGAATTCGCTCGAGGTCCCAGGGGTTTCTGGTGACGCCGAACGCGGAGTTCTCGGTCGACGAGCCCATGGCGAACTCATCCATGTTCGTCTTGCCGAGGATGACGATGTCGGCCTCGCGCAACTTGGCGACCACGGTGGAGTCGTACGGCGGCCGCCAGCCCTCGAGGATGCGGGAGCCGCAGGTGGTGGGGACGTCCTTTTGGGTCAGCACGTCCTTCAGCGCGAGCGGCACGCCGGCGAGCGGGCCGAGCGCCTCGCCCCGCGACCGCTTGTCGTCGACCGCGCGCGCCGCGCCCAACGCGCCTTCGGCGTCGACGTGCAGGAACGCGTGCACCTGGGCGTCGAGGGCGGCGATGCGGTCGAGGTGCGCCTGGGCCACCTCGACGGCGGAGACCTCGCCAGCCGCGATGGCGGCGGCGAGCTCACGAGCGGACAGCCGAGTCAGGTCAGCCACGCCGCGTCACTCCTCGTCCAGGATGCGCGGGACGCGGAAGCGCTGTTCCTCGGCCGCCGGAGCGCCCGCCAAGGCCTCGCCCGGAGCGAGGCAGGGCCGCACCTCGTCGGCGCGGAACACGTTCGTCAGCGGCACCGAGTGCGACGTCGGGGGCACCTCGGCATCGGCGACCTCGCTCACCCGCGCCACGGCGTTGATGATGACGTCGAGCTGGCCGGCGAGATGGTCGAGCTCGTCGTCGGTCAGCGCGAGTCGCGAGAGGCGGGCTAGGTGGGCCGCTTCGGCGCGGGTGATGGACGGCATCCGCTCATCCTAAGAGCGAACGTGGCCGCGGCCGTCAGCCGGAGCGCCCCGCGTGCGGAATCGCGGCGTCGATGAGGACGGACGCGTGCCGCCACTCCTCGTCGCGACGAGGGTCGAACACCGCGACTCCGCAGCCGCTGGACTTCGCAACGTACATGGCCCGGTCGGCGCGCCGAAGCAACGCGTCGAACTCGACGCCGTGCGCCGGTCCAACGGCGACGCCGAGGCTGGCCGCGACGACGATTGAGGCGCCGTCGATCTCACAGGTGCCGTTCACCCGGTCGAGCAGCCGGACGGCGGCTACCCGCGCGGTCGTCGGGTCAGGCACCTCGCGAACGATCACGACGAACTCGTCCCCGCCGAGGCGGGCCACGACGTCGTCCGGGCGAACCGCGGCCATCAGCCGCTCGGTGACGACCTCCAGCAGTTGATCACCGGCCGAGTGGCCGAGCGTGTCGTTGACCTCCTTGAACTTGTCGAGGTCGAGCATGAAAATCGCGACGCCGTCGTCCTGCTTGCTGATCGCCTCAAGCGCCTTGGAACCCTCGCGGTGCAGCAACTCTCGGTTACCCAGGCCGGTGAGCGAGTCATGCAGCGCGTCGTGCTCGCGCGCGATCGAGAGCGTGGCGTTGTGATACAGCGAGACCAAGGCCGGATAGAAAAGCGGCACGAACGGCCACAGATGCACCATGACGACGAGCACCAGCGGCGCCAAGCTGACCATCGCGACGCCGACGACCGCCAGGTGTCGCGCGTCGTCGCGGACGATCCGCCACAGCGACTGTCTCTCCAGCATCGCTACGGCGACGTACACGCTGCCGTTGTTGACGACCAGGTAGGTCAGGCCGGCAAGCAGCACCGCCACGAGTTGGACAACGTCGATGCTGGGCTCGCGGAACGCCCACGGGTTCGTGACGCTCGGATCGATCGAGAACGCCCGCAACACCGCCCACGCCCCGAGCAAGGTCAGCACGTGCTGGCCCACGTTGAACAGGTTCCGGTGCAGAGACTGCCGGTACAGCGCTCCCCGGACGAGCATGGTGACCACGCACAGCAGCACGACCGGACGAAGTCCGAAATGCATCAGCAACGCGAAAAGGAAGACGACGAGGGCGAACGTGCCGTCGCCACTGCGGCCCGTCGGGACGACGGGCCGAAGCGCGGTCACCGCCATCGGCAACGCGACCAGCCAGAACGCCGGGCTGGACGCGAGCTGCGAAAGGTACTGCCCGCGCAAGCCGCCGAGGACGACGCAGGCGACGACCGCCGCGGCGGTCACAACCCCCCAGATGTACCACCAAAGCGGGGAGCCGGTCCGCGGACGCTCGTTGCGATCGTCAGTCTGGCTCATCGGTACCTTCGCGCAATGCCGCGTTCTGCGGCTGCCAGTACCTTCGTCTCGGCCAAACGATCAACTGATACGGCGACCGGCGCAGCCTGCTAGTGCAGTCGGACTAGTGCGCGGGCGGCGTCGGGCCCCTGCTCGAGCAGCACCGCGAAGCCTTCCTCGTCGAGGACCGGCACACCGAGCGAGACCGCCTTGTCGTACTTGGAACCAGGGTTCTCGCCGACCACCACGAAGTCGGTCTTCTTCGACACCGAGCCCACCACCTTGCCGCCCGCGTTCTGCACGGCGAGCGTGGCGGAGTCGCGACTCCAGCCCGACAGCGAACCGGTGACCACGACGCTCAGACCGGCGAGCGGTCGCGGCCCCTCGTCGCCGCGCTCCTCCGCCATCAGCACGCCAGCGCGCGTCCACTTGTCGACGATCTCCGCGTGCCAGTCGACCGCGAACCACTCCCGAATCGACTCGGCGATCGTCGGTCCGACGCCGTCCGCGTTCGACAGCTCCTCCGCGCTCGCCGTGCGGATCGCCTCCATCGAGCCGAAGTCGCGGGCGAGCGCCTGCGCGGCCGTCGGACCGACGTGCCGGATCGACAGCGCGACGAGCACCCGCCACAGCGGACGCGTCTTGCGCGACCTCCAAGTTTCCCACCAGCTTCTTGGCGTTGGCCCTCAGCTCGCCGTCCTGCTTGGTGAAGAACGGAAGCCGACGCAGCTGACTCGGCGTCCAAGGAAAACAGGTCGCCCTCGTCGGTCAGCAGCCCACCGTCGAGCAACGCGGACGCGGCCTCGTAGCCGAGCACCTCGATGTCGAGCGCGCCGCGCCCGGCGAGGTGGAACAGCCGTTCACGCAGCTGCGCGGGGCACGATCGGGTGTTGGGGCAGCGGATGTCGGCCTCGCCGACCGGCCGCACCAGCTTGGTGCCGCACGCCGGGCAGTTCGTCGGAAAGTCATATTCGGTCTCGGTGCCGTCGCGCAACTCCGCGACCGGGCCGACGATCTCGGGGATGACGTCGCCGGCCTTGCGCAACACCACGGTGTCGCCGACGCGCACGCCCTTGCGCTTGATCTCATCGGCGTTGTGCAAGGTGGCGTTCTCGACGGTCGAGCCCGGCGACCTTCACCGGCGCCATCACGCCATACGGCGTCACCCGGCCGGTGCGGCCCACGTTCACCCGTATTTCCAGCAGCTTTGTGGTCACTTCTTCGGGCGGGTACTTGTACGCGATCGCCCACCGCGGCGCCTTCGAGGTCGCGCCCAGCCTGCGCTGCAAGGAAATCTGGTCGACTTTGATGACGATGCCGTCGATGTCGTGCTCGACGTCGTGGCGATGCTCGCCGTAGTGCGCGATGAACTCATCGACCTCCGAGAGCTTCGAGAAAACCCTGAAACGATCGGACGTCGGCAACCCCCACGCGGCCAATGTGGCATACGCCTGCGACTGCCGCGACGGCGAAAACCCGCTCGTCGCGCCGATTCCGTGCACGACCATGCGCAACGGCCGACTCGCTGTCACACGCGGGTCTTTCTGCCGCAGCGAGCCGGCGGCCGCGTTGCGCGGATTGGCGAAGGGCGCCTTGCCCGACTCGACCAGCGCGGCGTTGAGGTCGGCGAACTTCTCGACCGGGAAGTAGACCTCGCCGCGAACCTCCAGCAGCGCCGGCAGGTCGTCACCGCCGCCGTCGGCGAGCTTGTCAGGAACGTCTGCGATGGTGCGGATGTTCGGCGTGATGTCCTCGCCCGTGCGGCCGTCGCCTCGGGTCGCGCCGCGGATCAAAACGCCGTTCTCGTAGACCAGATCGACGGCCAAGCCGTCGACCTTCAACTCGCACAGGTATTCGACGCCGCTGCCCGGCCCACCGGCGTCGCGCTCGACGCGAGCCGCCCACGCGGCCAACTCCTCGGTGGAGAAGACGTTGTCGAGGCTCATCAACCGCTCGAGGTGCTCGACCGGCGTGAACATGGTCGAGTAGCTGCCGGCGACCTTCTGGGTGGGCGAGTCAGGCGTGCGCAGCTGCGGGTACTCGGCCTCGATCGCGTTGAGCTCGCGCATCAAGGTGTCGTACTCGGCGTCAGACACGACGGGCGCGTCGAGCACGTAGTAGCGGTACGCGTGGTCATCGAGTTCGCGCGACAGCGCGGCGTGCCGTTCGGCGGCGTCGACCGGCACCTCCGTCGATGCGCTCACTTGCGGTTTCCCTCCGGTTCTTCGAGCAGCACTTGCGCGACGTCACGGCAAAGCCGGTATGCCCGCGCCGGCCAGGAGATCGACGCGCCGGCGAGCCCGCAGGTCGGCGTCACGACGACATCTCGCGCCAGCGTTTCAGGAGCGAAGCCGAGACGCGACCACAATTCCCGCGCGGGCGCCGGCGAGCTCGCGCGCCCGCAGCGGTCGGTCGTCGCTCGGGTCGAGCGACGGCACCAAGCCCAAGAACAGCGCCGACGCCACGCTCGATCAGCTGCGCCGATCGGCGTCGTCGTCGGCCGTCGACAGCAGCGCGGCGTCGACGCCGACGGCCCGCAAGCCGGCGTCGGCGAACGCCGCGAACGGCGGGTTGGCCGCGCAACAGTGGGCGACCGGCGTCGCGCCCGCGTCGTCCAAGGCGCCGCGACAAGCCGCAACTTCTCGACGGCGTCGGCGACCTCGACGAGCGGCAGCGTGCCGAAGCCGCTCGCGGTGGGCACCCGACCGGCGAGCGCGGCGGGTAGCAGCGGCTCGTCGAGCTGGCACGACGAGCGACGCGCCGGGCACCCGCTTCGCCACGTCTGCGGCCACGCCGGCCAGGCCTTCGGCCAGGGCGGCGGCGATGTCGCGCACGGCGCCGGGGTCGGCCAGCGCCTTGTCGCCGTAGCGAAGCTCGAGGCTGCCGGCGAGGGTCCACGGGCCGGCGCACTGGATCTTCAACGGCCCGGCGCAGCCCTGCGGGTGCTCCTCCAGGACGTCGAGGTCGCGGGCCAGCGCGGCCCGGGCGCGGCGCTCGTCGGCGCCAGCGCGGTCGGTGAACCGCCAGCCGCTGACGGTCAGCTCGACGTGCAGCTCGACAAGATGGGCGGCACCGCGGCCGATCATGTCGGCGCCCACCCCGGCGTCCGGCGTCTCCGCGAGGTGCGGGAAGTCAGGCAGCTCCGCCGCCACGACCCGCATGGACTCGGCCGGGTCGACGCCCGGCAACGACCCGACGCCGGTGGCTGATCCAGCGGGCCAGGGGAACACGCCCGCCAGCGTACTGAGTCAGCCGATGCAGCCCGCCGGCTTGCCGACCCGCGCGAGCCCGGCGAGGTCGCCCGGGCCCCATTGCGCGCGCGACGAGGTCGTGATCACCGGGAACATCACGTCGCGCTGTTTGTCGACGTGGCCGAGCCCAACCGCGTGGCCGAGCTCGTGCATCAGGAGCACCCCGCGGCTTTGGCCGGGTCCGAAGCCGGGCGCGTACTCGGCTCCGCCGACCGGGTCGACGACCACGAAGCCGCGCTTGATCTGCCACGTCCAGGTCCGGCCGTCCTCGCTGACGCCGGACTCCGACCAGCCGCCCTCGCCGTCGGCGTCGCCGCCGAACAGATCGCTTTGGCCGGCCTGCGAGCCGCGCGGCGCCCAGGCGATCACCAGCCCGGACGACGCGCCGCCGTCCAACCAGGCACGCGTGGGCACCGACGCCGTCGAGCCGTCATAGACGAAGGTCAACCCGCTCGACGCCGCCACCTTGGCGACCGCGGCGCGGGTGTCGGCGAGCGCGCCGGCGGGGTCGGCCGCCAGCGCGGCGTTGACCGTGTAGTGGATCGGCGCGCACGGATTCCACCGCACGACCGACCCATCACGGTTCGTCGTCAACGTGTAATCCGACGCCGCGCCCGCGCTGTGCCGGTGGTTGGGACGTCGAACCCGTCGACTGGGTCTCGGACAGTTCTCGCGGACGGCGTCGCGGACGGCGTGGGCGCGCTCGTCGCCAGGTGAACCGGCGGCGTGGCGGTCGATGACGGCTGGCCGGTCCGGCTCATCGTCGCGGTTGACGCGCGCGCCGCGCCGACGTGGTCAGCCTGGACGGCGTGTTGCTCAGCGCGAGCGCTGCTGCATCCGGCGAGCACCACCGTGATCAGCGCGATTGTCGCGCCAAAACGCGCGCGGTCGGACGAGCGTGAAGCCAAGATTTCCTGCCACATCAGGATTTGGGCGGGTAGGGCAGTGACGACGACGGTACGTGCGTTGAGCCGTCGGCGCCACTCGCCGCGCGTCTTTTTTAGCGGCGCGTGCGATCGATCGTGGCCGATCCCACAACGCGCGTGCCGTCGTAAACGACGACGGCCTGCCCAGGAGCAACGCCACGAGCGGCGCAAAGAAGCTCGACGTCGAGCGTGTCGTCATCGAGAAGTCGGACGACGGCGGGCAACGGATCGCCATGAGCGCGCAGTTGCACGAGGCACTCGACGCGGCCGATCGGCGGTTCGGCGCACCAGCGCGGCCGGACCCCGGTCAATCCGCGAACGTCGAGCTCGGCGGCCGAGCCGACCGTCACCGTGCGCGAAACCGGCGAGACGTCAAGGACGTACCGCGGCCGGCCGTCCGGCGCCGGGGTGCCGATCCGCAGGCCCTTGCGCTGGCCGACGGTGAACCCGAACACGCCGTCGTGCGCGCCGATCCGATTGCCGTCGACGTCGACGATGTCGCCGCTCGCGTCGCCGTCCGATGCCAGCCGTTGCCGGAGAAAGCCGGCGGTGTCCCCGTCGGCGATGAAGCAGATGTCGTTGCTGTCGGGCTTGTCGGCGACCTGCAGGCCGCGGCCGGCGGCCTCGACCCGAACCTGAGCTTTAGCCGTGTCGCCCAGTGGAAACATCGCGTGCGACACCTGCTCGGCGGTGAGGACGCCCAGCACGTACGACTGATCCTTGCCGGGATCGGCCGCCCGACGCAGCTCGCGGCCACGCGGTCCGTCGACCAGTCGCGCGTAGTGGCCGGTGCACACGGCGTCGAAGCCAAGCGCGAGCGCCTTGTCGAGCACCGCGGCGAACTTGATCCGCTCGTTGCACCGCAGACACGGATTGGGCGTGCGACCGGCCGCGTATTCGGCGACGAAGTCGTCGACGACGTCCGCGTCGAAGCGCTCGGCGAGGTCCCAGACATAGAACGGGATGCCGAGCACGTCGGCCGCGCGCCGGGCGTCGCGAGCGTCCTCGACGGTGCAGCAACCGCGGGCGCCGCTTCGATGCGACTGCGGGCTCTTCGACAGCGCGAGGTGGACGCCGGTGACGTCGTGCCCCGCCTCGACCGCGCGCGCCGCGGCCACCGCCGAGTCGACGCCGCCGGACATCGCGGCCAACACCCTCATCGCGCGCCTACTTCTTGCTGGTGGCCGAGAGCAGGCCGGCCTTGCGCGCCCGCTCGACCGCGCCGGGCAGCACGCCGAGCAGGGCGTCGACGTCGGCCTCGGACGACGTGTGGCCCAGCGAGAACCGCAGGGTGGCGCGCGCGTAGTCGTCGTCCGCCCCCATCGCCAGGACGACGTGGCTCGGTCGCGCGACGCCCGCCGTGCACGCGGAGCCGGTGGAGCACTCGACGCCGCGGGCGTCGAGCAGCATGAGCAGCGCGTCGCCCTCGCAGCCGGGGAACGAGAAATGCGCGTTGCCCGGAAGGCGGGCGTCGAGACTGGCGGCGCCGCTCGCGGGATCGCCGTTGAGCACCGCGTCGGGCACGGCGGCGCGCACCCGGTCGATCAGGTCGTCGCGCAGCGCGGCCAGCTGCTCGGCGAGGCACCGGCTGCCGGTCGACGGCGAGCCGGAGCGCGGTGGCGAAGCCGGCCACGGCGGGCGTGTCGAGCGTGCCGGAGCGGATCTCGCGCTCCTGGCCGCCGCCGTGCAGCACCGGGGTCACCATCAGCTCGCGGTCACGAGCAGCGCGCCGACACCGACCGGTCCGCCGAACTTGTGGGCGGTGATGCTCAGCGCGTCGAGCCGCTGGCGGCGAAGTCGACGGGCAACTGGCCGATCGCCTGGACGGCGTCGGAATGAACCGGGATGCCGTACTCGTGGGCGATCTTGGCGATCTCGGCGACCGGCTGCACGGTGCCCACCTCGTTGTTCGCCAACATCACGCTCACCAGCGCCACCGACGCCGGGTCTTCCTCGATGGCCGCGCGGACGGTCTGCGGTAGCACCCGGCCCACCTCGTCCACGTCGAGCCAGACGGGCGTCGCGCCCTCATGGGCGGCCAGCCACTCGACGCAGTCGAGGACCGCGTGGTGCTCGACCGCGCTGACCAGGATGCGGGTGCGGCGCGGGTCGGCGCGCGCGGCGCGACCAGAAGACGCCCTTGATGCGCGAGGTTGTCGGCCTCGGTGCCGCCGGAGGTGAAGACCACCTCGCTCGGCCGCGCGCCCAGCGCCTGGGCCACCGCCTCGCGCGACTCCTCGACCACCCGGCGAGCCGCCCGGCCCGGCCGCGTGCAACGACGACGCGTTGCCTGGCACAGCCAGCTGACGGGTCATCGCCTCGATCGCCTCAGGGACCATCGGGGTGGTCGCGGCGTGGTCGAGGTAGACGGGCCCTCGGGAATCGGGACCTCGGCGGTCAGGCGGGGTGGTCGCGGGCATTGAGCCCAGCCTAACCGCTGCCATCCTGAATGATTCAACGCTCAGCCAAGACGGCGCCGCTGCCGATGATCAGAGGCGTGACCGCTCTGTGCGCCTGTGGCGTGCCCAACGAAAGCGCCGCGCCGCGCTGCCGTGCCTGCCCCGCGCTCGGCGCGCCGGCCAGCCGGCCGCCCGCGCTGACACCGGCCAGCCCCGACGCCGCGGTGCTGATGACCTACTCGCGCTGGAAGAAGTCGACCGGCACGTTCGGACCTGCCGGCCGGGTGGTGGCGACGCTGCTGCTGTTCGTGCCGATGCCGGTGTTCGTCATGGCGGTGTCGGTCGGCATCGGGCTGATCGGCGGCGGCATCTACCTGCTCGTGGTGATGCCGTGGGCGCTGAAGGACATTTGGAAGCGCGCCGCGATCCCGATCCAGGCGCCGCTGCCGCCGGGCGCAGCGTCGTCCGCGCCTCGCTTTTGAGCCTCGGGCTTTTGAGACTCTCGGCGCCTTTGAGAGGATCGGCATGACGAACGCATAGCCTGCCGCGCACACCCGCGCCGGCAGCGATGACGCGCATGCCCGATCGGCATGAGTCTGGAGCGTGTTGTGGTGAGCCGACCATTCCCGACCGTGCTTTTCGACGAGTCGCACAACGAGGCTTGGAGCATCCGGCCCGACGTCGTCGACCAGATGAACCCGCGCAACCCCGGCGACGCCGGCTACCTGCAGGCGGCCGCCGCCTTGCGCGAGCACGGCATGCGCGTCGACGCGCACGTCGCGGGAGCGCTCACCCCGGAGGTCCTGCGCGACGTCGACGTCGTCGTCCTCGCCCACCCGTCCGAAGGCACCTGGGAGCGGGTCACCGGGGGCGGTTCGCCGAAGCTTTCGGACGACGAGATCGCCACGCTCGAGAGCTACGTCCGCGACGGCGGCGGGCTCGTCGTCCTCGCCGAGTGCGAGCAGGACAAGTACGGCAACAACCTGGTCGACCTGCTCGACCGGTTCGGCGTGCGGCCGCTCAACATCACCGCGCAAGACACCGTCAAGAACCACCGCGAGGTGGCGACCTGGGTGCTCGCCGACCTGTCGTCGTCGCGGGGGGCGGTCGACATCCTCGCGCGCGTCGACAGCGCGTGCTTCTACCGGGCGGGCGTGCTGCAGATGACCGCGGTCGACGGCGAGGGCGTCGAAGTGCTGGCCCGGACGTCGAGCACCGCCGATCCGTCCGGCGCGCCGCTCGCGGTCGCATTGACGGCCGGGCGCGGACGAGTCGCGGTGTTCGCCGACTCCGACCTTTTTGGTGACGACTCGATCGGCGATTACCAGCAGCTGGCGCTGTGGACCAACGTCGTCACCTGGGCCGCTGGCGGACTCGCGGCCGGCGCGCGGGAAACGAGCGCGGCGCGCTGGACGGACGAGTCGCCGGAGTGGGCCGCGTTGAAGGCGGCGGTGGAGGCGATCCGGCCGCTGCAAGCCAAGGACGGCTCGATCGAAGGAGAACACTCGGTCGCGGCCGCGAGGCTCGACGACTGCGCCAACGCGATCGACGCGCTGGCACCGAGATTTCCGCACGACACCGAGTACCTGGCGACCGTCGCGCAGGACCTTCGGAAGTGGCGCGACGGCGGCTTCGGCGTGCCCGACTTCCTCGACTCCCTGCTGGCATTCCACCCGGAGCGGCAGCGGGTCGACGGGCTCGAGCACCTCGTCGTCTTCCCGATGTACACCCAAAACGGCAACCCGAACCGAAACCTCGAAGCGGTCGTGGTGAAGGTCGTGTGGCCCTCGTGGTT
This sequence comes from uncultured Actinomycetes bacterium, assembly GCA_963747395.1. Taxonomy (GTDB): domain Bacteria; phylum Actinomycetota; class Actinomycetes; order Acidothermales; family Acidothermaceae; genus JAICLV01. The sequence continues at coordinate 54,516 of CAVVEX010000003.1, forward strand.
GGCCGACCTTGAGACGTCGCGCTACGACAATCCGATGTTCGTGCCGATCTCCTTCGTCGATTTCACCGCCGGTTACGACACGAACTCCGCGGTGCTGTTCCCCGAGACCGTCGCGGTGCGCGAGATTCCGAAGTTCACCTGGGGCGCGATCTTCTGCGACCGCGAGGCGGCGCGGTTCCGCCGCGTCATCTCAGCAGCGTCGTCCGTCTTGAAGATGTCCCTGCCACCGGCCGCGGCGCGGCTCGTCGACAATCAGGAGTTGGCCAGAAACACCTTTGTGCTCTGGGATTTGGTTCACGACCGCACGCACAGCCACGGCGATCTGCCGTTCGACCCGTTCATGATCAAGCAGCGCATGCCGTTTTGGATGTACGCGATCGAGGAGTTGCGCTGCGACCTCCAGGCGTTCCGGCAAGCGGCGCAGCTCGAGGCGGGGCGGATCACGCCGTACGGCGAGCACGTGCAATACGCGATGCTGTTCGACCGCATGCTGCGCTTCCCCATCACCGGCGAGCGGGTGCGCAACTACGACGGCCTCGGCGGTCAGCTGCTTTTCGGCTATTTGCACAAGCACGGCGTGGTGCATTGGACGGACAACACGCTCTCGGTGGAGTGGCACCGGTTGGCTGACGGTGTGATCGGCCTCGGCGACGAGGTCGAGACGCTGTACCGCGACAGCATCGACCGGTCGCGCGTGGGCCATTGGCTGGCGGCGCACGAGCTGGTGTCGCGCTACGTCGCGCCCAACCCGATGTCGGTATGGGCACAGGCCACCAGGGGCGCGTCGGCGTTGCCGCTCGACGGGCCGCCGAAGGAACTCGTCAACCTGGTGCTGCCCGACGAGTTTCCGCTCAACGTGTTCTTCGACGCGTTGCGCCGCAAGCTTGCTGATGTGATCGCGTCGACAAGGGGGATCCGGGCTTGACTGAGGACTTCGACAACTTGACGGGCGCCGTTGTCGTCGTCGCGGGCGCGGGCGGCGGCGCGGGCGCGGCGGTCGTGCGCCATCTGGCGGCAGCGGGCGCGACCGTGGTGATGGCCGACACGTCAGCGGAACGGCTCGATCCGGTCGCCGAGCAGGTCGCGGCGTCGGGTGGCGCCGCCCACGGTTACCCGGTCGACCTGCTCGACGAGAGCGCGACGACGGCATGGGCCCGATCGGTCGTTGAGAAGTTCGGTCGGGTCGACGGTGTCGTGCATCTGGTGGGCGGCTGGCGCGGCGGCAAGGGAATCGTCGAATCGGACCTCGACGATTGGTCGGTGCTGTCCGACCTGCTGATTCGCACCGTCCAGCACACGACGCGCGCGTTTCACGACGTGCTGCGGGCCGCGCGCGCCGGCCGGTTCGTGCTTGTCTCGGCCGCGGCTGCCTCGCATCCGACCGCCGGCAACGCCTCCTACGCGGCCGCGAAAGCGGCCGCCGAGGCTTGGACACTGGCCGTCGCCGACTCCTTTCGGGGATCGCCGGCGGCCGCCACCGTGCTGGTCGTGAAAGCGTTGCTCACGCCGGCGATGCGAGAGGCGAAGCCGCAGGGCAAGTTCAGCGGCTTCACCGACGTCGAGGACTTGGCGGCGGAGATCGTGGCGTTGTGGGAAAAGCCCGCCGCCGAAGTGAATGGAGCGCGGCTGTGGCTGACGAACTGACGCATCACGACCCGGTTCATCATGACCCGGCCGAGCGCGGGTTCGCGAGCGACAACTACGCGGGCGTCCACCCTGAGGTGCTTGCGGCGATCGCACGCGCTAACGGCGGCCACGTCACGAGCTACGGCGCCGACCCCTACACCGCGGCGGCGCAGGACGTGTTCCGGTCGCACTTCGGCGAGCAGGCGCAGGTTTTCTTCGTCTTCAACGGCACTGGCGCGAACGTCGTGTCCCTGCAGGCGATGACGCAGCGTTGGGACGCGGTCATCTGCGCCGAGACAGCGCACATCAACACCGACGAGTGCGGTGCGCCGGAGAAGATCGCCGGCTTGAAGCTGCTCACCGTGCCCACGCCGGACGGAAAGCTGACGCCCGAGCTGGTCGACCTGCAGGCGTGGGGCTGGGGCGACGAGCACCGAGCCCAACCGCGCGCGGTGTCGATCACCCAGAGCACCGAGCTCGGGACTCTTTACCCGGTCGAGGAGATCGCGGCGATCACCGCGCACGCGCACTCGCACGGCATGTTCGTGCACCTCGACGGCGCCCGCATCGCCAACGCGGCGGCGGCATTGGACGCCCCGCTGCGGGCCTTCACCACCGACGCCGGTGTCGACGTGGTCAGCTTTGGCGGCACGAAGAACGGGTTGATGTACGGCGAGGCGATCGTCGTCTTGAACCCGGACGCCGTGCGCGGCGTCGAGTTCTTGCGCAAAGCCGCGATGCAACTGTCGTCGAAGATGCGCTATGTCGGCGCGCAGTTCGAGACGCTGCTGTCGGGGGACCTTTGGCTGCGCAGCGCGCGGCATTCCAACGCGATGGCCCAACGCTTGGCGGCCGCGGTTCGCGACATCCCCGGCGTGACGGTCACTCGGGAGGTCCAGGCCAACGCGGTTTTCGCGATTCTCCCGCGCGACGTCACCGCCCGGCTGCAAGAGCAGTTCCACTTCTACGTGTGGAGCGAGCACACCGGTGAGGTTCGCTGGATGTGCGCGTTCGACACCACCGAGCAAGACATCGACGACTTCGCCGAAGCGGTGCGCAAGGAGATGTCACGCGGCGAATAGCCAGCCCCGGCCGAGTTCCGGCGGCTGGGGCGTCAGCCCGCGCCGATCACCAGTCGGCAGGGTGGATGAAGCAAGCGGCCGGTTTGCCCAGCCACTGCGTGATGCGCATCGTGAGGTCCATGTCGGCCAACCGTGCGGTTCGCAGATTGGTCAACCGGCTCGGTGTGCAGTCGAGTGTGTTTGCCAGCTCGGCCCACGTGAGGTTGCGTTCACGACGCTGCTCGTTAAGGGATGCGTGCAACCTCGGGAGGTCCCATCGAAGTCGCCTTTCCGGTCCGGCGTCGGGCAACCGAACGTCGCCCACATCGGCGACCGGTCCCCGCAAGAAGTCCTCCGGAGCGCGCCGAATCCAGCGCAAGAGGATCAGCGCGTACTGACAGGACATAGTCCCGCGCTTCACCGTTCTCACAAGCGCGCCAGGGCACAAGCAGTGATCTGCGAGCTCGGCGTTGAGCTCCGACGATTGCTGCCATAGTTCGACAGCGAGCGTGCTCCAGTCCAACTCCCGGTCGACACGTTGCGCGTCCAAGGCGCCGAACGCGAAATCCTCGCGCCCGGATCCGACGGCAGCACGTCCGGTGGGCGCGGTCCAGGTGCAGGTGGCGTCGGGCGACAGCACGAGGTTCCAGCCGCCGTGGGTTTTCATCCGGTGGCCCCGCCGGCACAACCGAGACCCACCGAGATCACGAGGAGGTAACGATCGGCGGCACGACCGGGAGGCGCCTCAGTGGTACTGGAACCAAACCTGCCATCCAGCGCCGGGGAAGTTAGCGAGGAACAACTGGCCGCTCCCCATCGACGCGCTGGTGGCATTCGCCGAATCGCCAAAGCTGAGTTCGACCACATAGCTGTTGTCGCCAAGCGCCGTGCCGCAGATGGCGTCGGCGACGACTCCGAATCGCTGACCGCTCGCGGCCGGATAAACCTTGGTGACAACGGCCTTCGCGCCCTCAGCGCCGTAATGAGATGGCGCCGCGGCTAACGCGGCTGCCGTCGCCGCGGCTTCCGCGTCGGTCCCAGGAGGAAGCGAGTTGACCGTCGGACAGCCGCTCGAGTTCTTCGGCAGCGCCGTCGGCGGCGCCACCAGGGTCGGCGTCGAGGCCGACACCCTCGGAGTCGGCGACACGGTGACCGACGGCTGGGGTGACACACCGGTGAAGCCTGGGTCGATGTCGCCGTTCGCCGCCGGCACCTGGGTGGACGACGAACCGCCGCTAAGCGCCACCGGAATCACGGCGGCCGCACACACCACAGCGACCACACCGAACATGGCGCCGCCAACGCGTATCCGGCCACGCCGACGCGCACCCCGTGCCACTCGAGCAAACAGATCCGGCGCGTCAACGTCGGCCGGTGCAAGAGATTGCTCAACGGAACGCATGGCGCGCCGCATGCGCTCGTCGTCCGGGATCATCTGTCTGCCTCCGTAACCCGCGGGTCCGCCATCAAGCGCAGCCGCGCCAGCGCTTTCGACGTTTGACTCTTGACGGTGCCAACCGAGCAACCGAGCGCCTCCGCGGTGGCCGCCTCGCTGAGGTCGTCGTAAAACCGCAGCACGACAACGGCTTTCTGCCGCGGCGTCAAAGTCGGCAGCAACCTGCGCAACGCGTCCGCGAGGTCGGCGTCGGCAAACGCGTCGGGCCCTGCCGCGTCTGGCAATTGCGACGTCGGCCACTCGGCCCGCCACTTCCGCCGCCACCACGTTGAGTAGGTGTTGACCATGGTCCGGCGGACGTACGCATCAGGGTCGCCGACCGGTGCGATCCGCGACCAGCGCGGCCACACACGCTCCAACGTCGCCTGCACGAGGTCCTCCGCGGTGTGCTGGTTTCCGGTCAGCATCCGCGCCGTGCGCAAGAGCGCACGCTGACGCGCAGCGACGTAGTCGCGAAAGCCTGGCGGCTCGTCGAACACGGCACCCCTGTCTGCGCGGATCTACTGGCTACACCAGTGGGACGCAGGGATTGGTTGCCGCGTTGCGGCGAAAATCCGCGCTGCCGCGAGAATCGGCGTCCCGCGAGAATCGGCGTTCCCGCGAGGATTCAGCCGTTGCGCTTGCGAATCTCTTCAATCAACTGCGGGACGACGGCATGCAGGTCACCCACCACGCCGAAATCGGCCAGCTCGAAGATCGGCGCCTCGGCGTCCTTGTTGATGGCGACGATCGTCTTGGCGGTCTGCATACCGGCGCGGTGCTGGATCGCACCGGAGATGCCGCACGCGATGTACAGCTGCGGCGCGACGGTCACGCCGGTCTGTCCCACCTGCGCGGCGTGCGGGTACCAGCCCGCGTCGGTCGCGGCGCGCGACGCGCCGACGGCGCCCGACAACACGTCCGCCAATTCCTCGATCAGGGTGAACTTCTCGGCCGCCCCGACGCCGCGACCGCCGGCCACCACGACGGAAGCCTCGGTCAGCCCTGGACGCCCACCAGCGCTCACCGCCGATCGTGACGTGACGGCCGCGTGCCGCCCGCCGTCGTCCGACGCGGGCACCGTCTCGACGGAGGGCGACGCGGCAGACTCCTCCGGCGTGACGCTGTTCGGCCGCACGGTGATGATGGGCGCGCCGCGCGTCGCCTTGGCGTGCACCACGGTAGAGCCGCCGAAAACTGATTGCTCCACAACGATTTCGCCGCCAGACGACGTCACGTCGACGGCGTCGGTCAGCACCCCGGCGTCGAGCCGAACCGCGAGCCGCCCGGCGATTTCCTTGCTCGCGGCGTTCGACGCCAGCAGCACCGCCGCGACGTCGCGCGACGAAGCCAGTGAAGCCAGCAGCGCGACAACGCCGGCAGAGACGGACGACGCGACGCTTTCGTCGTCCGCGCTGAGAATCGCACCCGCGCCGTAGGCGCCGAGCTTTTCAACGACGGACGGCGACGGCGCGCCGAGCACGACCGCGACTGGCGTGCCGACGCGACGGGCGAGCGTCAACAACTCAAGCGCCGGCTTGGCGACCGTGTCGTCGGCATGGTCAGCGGAGTCGATGAGAACGAGAACGTCAGCCATGGGTTTCCTCTACAAGAGTTTGCGGCTGGCCAGGAAGTCGGCGACACGCGCTCCCGCGTCGCCGTCGTCCTTGATGACTGTGCGTTCGCCGCGCGGCGGCCGCGCCGTCGAGTCGAGCACCGCGGTGGCCGCGGCGGCGAGCCCCACGGACGACGGATCGACGCCGAGATCGGCCAACGAAAGCGCCGTCGTCGGCTTCGACTTGGCCGCCATGATGCCTTTGAACGACGGATACCTCGGCTCGTTGATTTTCTCCAGCACGCTCACCACCGCAGGGAGTGTCGCCTCGACCTCCTCTTGGGCCGCGCTGCTCATCCGCGTGACGCGCAACGTCGAGCCGTCGACCTCGACCCGGCTCGCGAGCGTCGCCTGCGGCGCGCCGAGGCGCTCCGCCAGCATCGCCGCCATCACACCCATGCGCGCGTCGGTCGACTCGGAACCGAGGACGACGAGGTCGTAACCGACACGCTCGATCGCCTTCGCCAGCACGAGGGACGTCGCGAGCGCGTCGCTGCCGTGCAACGCGTCGTCGACGACGTGCACCGCTTCGTCGGCGCCCATCGACAGCGCCTTGCGCAGCGACTCGGCGGCCGCGGTCGGACCCATGGCGAGCACCACGACGGTGCTCCCGTCGTGAGATTCCTTCAACCGCAAGGCTTCTTCGACGGCGTAGGTGTCGAGTTCGTCGATGACACCGTCGGCCGCCGCGCGGTCGAGTGTCTGATCCGCGGGATCGAGCCGCTTCTCAGACCACGTGTCGGGCACCTGCTTGACGCAGACCACGATCTTCATGTGCGGGGCTTCCTCCTCGCGGCTTGCTCCATCCAGGGCCGTTTCCCGGACTCTACCCGCGATAGCGTGCCTGCCATGGACTCGAGGTTGCGCGCTGTCTGTGACATGTTCCTCGCCGAGTTGCGCGAGGGCTCCGGCCTGCATGAGTACGACGGGCAGATTCAAGATCTCTCGCCGGACGGCGTTCGCGCGGGCATCGCCCGACTGGGCGGCGACCCGCTCGCCGACAGCCACGACGAGGCGCATCTCGCGGCGTTCGAGGCGCACACCAGGCTGGTGTACGGCGAGTTGGAACTGCACCGGCGGCTGCCGAGCGTCCATCACGCGAACTTCGACCTGTCGTGCTACGACCGCGCGTACGCGCCGGAGGGCGACCGCGCGGCCGCCAGGCGGGCGCATCTCGCGCTATGGCCCGACGCCGCCGACGTCGCCCTGCGGGCACTCGACGAGGTGTCGTCCCCGGTCGCCAAATCGCTGCTCGGCGCGTTTCGCGGCCTGACGGCTGGTCTCGACCCGGACGACGAGATGGCGTCGCGCGCGCTCGACGCCCACGCCCGGTTGATGGCGCGCTTGGAGGACGCCGCCGAGCACGGCGCCCCCGACGCCGCTCTCGGCGCCGACGCGCTCGCCAAGCTCATGGGCACCATCGAGGCGATGCCGGTCGACCTCGGCCGCCTCGCCGAGCAAGCCGACGCCGAGCGCGACCGACTCATGGCGATGCTGCGCGCGGCCTGCGCGCGCGTCGACGCCGACGCGGAGCCGCGCGACGTCGTCCAGCGGTTGGTCTCGAAGCACCCCGACGCGGACGGCATCTTGGCGCAGGCGCAAGCCCAGGTCGACGAGGTGCTCGCGTTCACCCGCGAGCACCAGCTCGCGCCCTACACGGACGGCGAGTGCCTGGTCGCGTCCGCGCCCGAGTCGCGCCGTTGGGCGATGGCGATGATGGCGTGGGCCGCGCCCGAGGAGGACGACGCGCCGTCGTTCTACTGGGTGACGCCGCCGGACGAGAGCTGGCCCGCCGACGACGTCGAGGAGTGGCTGCAGGTCTTCAGCGACGCGACGCTGCCCGCCATCACGCTGCACGAGGTGTCGCCGGGCCACTTCGCGCATTCCCGGGCGCTGCGCCGCGCGGCGACCCCGGTGCGGCGGATCCTGATGTCGCCGAGCTTCACCGAAGGGTGGGCGCACTACATCGAGGAGCTGTCGCTCGACCTCGGCTTCCGCGACGGCGACCCGGCCTTCGCCGCGGGCGTCGCGATCGAGGCGCTGGTGCGGGTGACCCGGCTGGCGTCTGCGATCGGCGTGCACACCGGCGCGATGACCGTCGAGGACGCGGCGGCGCGGTTCGAGAACGACGCGTTCCTTGGCGGCTCCGCGGCACTGTCGGAGGCCCGCCGGTCGACGTTCGACCCGACGTACGGCCGCTACACCTGGGGCAAACTGGCGATCCGGGACGCGGCAGGCTCGGCCCGCAAGAGCTGGGGTGAGGGGTTCTCGGTGCCACGCTTCCACGCGGCGCTGCTCGAGCTCGGCGCTCCACCGCTCGGCCTGATCGGCACCGCGGTCGAGCGCGGGTAGCGGTCAAACAAGCTCGCCGAGCGTGCGGCCGCGGTCGGGTTGACCCGACGGAAACCGACCGGAGGTGCGCTCTCGGCAACGGCATCGCGCTGGCCGCGCCGCACTAGCCGCTTAGCGGCCGACGAACTCGGCCTTTCCCGGCCCTTGGTCGGCGAAAGAGCGCATGCCGATCACCCGGTCCTCGGTGCCGAACAGGGCCGCGAACAGCTGCCGCTCGAGCAGCAGACCGTCGTCCAAGGCGACTTCGAGCCCGTCGTCGACGGCGCGCTTCGCCGCCGCCAGCGCGACCGCCGGTCCGTGGGCGAACTGGGCCGCCCACGCGGTCGCCGCCGGCAGCAGGTCCTCGGCCGGCAGCACCTTGTTGACCAGCCCGAGCCGCAGCGCGTCGTACGCGTCGAGCGTGCGTCCGGTGAAGATCAAGTCCTTCGCCCGCGACGGGCCGACCAGCCGGGCCAGTCGCTGGGTGCCGCCCGCCCCTGGGATCACGCCGAGCAAGATCTCCGGCTGCCCGAGCTTGGCGTTGTCGGCGCAAAACCGCACGTCGGCGGCCAGCGCCAACTCCAGCCCGCCGCCAAGCGCGTAGCCGGTGATCGCCGCCACCACCGGCTTCGGGATCGCGGCGACCGCGGTGAACGCCGCCTGCAACGGCTCAGCGCGCGCGACCATCTGCGCGTGGCTCATCGCCGCCATCTCCTTGACGTCGGCGCCCGCGGCGAACGCGCGCTCCCCGCCGTAGATCACGACAGCCCGGACGTCGTCGCGGCTCGCGGCCTCCTCGGCGGTCGCCTTCAGCTCGTCTTGCATCGCCGCGTTCATGGCGTTGACCGGCGGCCGGTCGAGGCGCAAGACGCCGACGCCGTCCGCGACCTCGAACCGCAGAAACTGCTTCGCTGCTTCGCTCACGCACGGCACGCTACCCCGATGCGGCCCGCCGGGCGGCGCGACCAGGCAGGATGGAGCGTGTGGAGGTATGGCCCGGTCATTGGCGCCCGCTCGGTGCGACACCGGACGACGGGGGCGTCAACTTCGCGCTGTTCTCCGAGACCGCGGAGGCGGTCGACCTGTGCGTCTTCGATGACGACGGCCGCGAGACCCGCGTACCGCTGCGCGAGTCGACGTATCACACATGGCACGGATACGTCCCCGGCGTCACGCCTGGCACCCGGTACGGGTTTCGGGTCGACGGACCCTTCGACCCCGGCCGCGGGCTGCGATTCAATCCGAGCAAGCTGCTGATCGACCCGTACGCGCGCGCGCTCGACGGCGCGTTCATCTTGGACGACGCGGTGTTCGGCTACCCCCGCGGACGCGACGACACCGTGCAGGACCATCGCGACTCCGCCCGCTACGTGCCGAAGTCGGTCGTCGTCCGGGACGGCTTCGACTGGGCGGGCGACCGCCCGCCGGCGACCCCGTGGGCCGAGACGGTGATCTACGAGCTGCACGTGCGCGGCTTCACCATGCGCCATCCCGACGTGCCACCGGAGCTGCGCGGCAGCTACGCGGGTCTCGCGCACCCCGCGGCGATCGAACACCTGACGGGTCTCGGGGTCACCGCCGTCGAGCTTTTGCCGGTGCACCACTTCATCACCGAACCCGCGGTGCTTCGGCGCGGGCTGTCCAACTACTGGGGCTACAACTCACTCGGCTACTTCGCGCCGCACGCGGGCTATTCGTCGTCCGGCTCGCGCGGCCAGCAGGTGGGCGAGTTCAAGCAGATGGTGCGCGCGCTGCACGCCGCCGGTCTCGAGGTGATCCTCGACGTCGTCTACAACCACACCGCCGAGGGTGATCAGACCGGTCCGACGATCGCCTTCCGCGGCATCGACAATCCCGCCTATTACCGGCTGCGCGACGGCCGGTTCTACGTGAACTACACGGGCACCGGCAACACTCTCGACGTCCGGCACGCGCACGCTTTGCAGCTCATCACCGACTCGTTGCGCTACTGGGTGACCGAGATGCACGTCGACGGCTTTCGCTTCGACCTCGCGTCGTCCCTCGCCCGCTCCATGCACGAGGTAGACAAGCTCTCCTCGTTCCTGCAGGTCATTCACCAAGACCCTGTGCTGTCTGGCGTGAAGCTCATCGCCGAGCCGTGGGACATCGGCGAGGGCGGCTACCAGGTCGGCGAGTTCCCGCCGTTGTGGACCGAGTGGAACGACCGCTTTCGCAACTCCACCAGGGATTTCTGGCTGCGCGGCATGACCGGCGTGCGCGAGCTCGGGTACCGCCTGTCCGGCTCGTCCGACCTCTACCAGGACGACGGACGCCGTCCGTTCGCGTCGATCAACTACGTCACCTGCCACGACGGGTTCACCCTTCGCGACGTGGTGGCGTACGACCGCAAGCACAACGAGGCCAACGGCGAAGGCAACCGCGACGGCGACGACGACAACCACAACTGGAACTGCGGTCACGAGGGCGAGACGGACGACGACGTCGTGCTGCGGCTGCGCGACCGCGCGGTGCGAGGCATGCTGTCGACACTCTTGCTGTCAACCGGCGTGCCGATGCTCGCGCACGGCGACGAGATCGGCCGCACGCAACGCGGCAACAACAACGCCTACTGCCAGGACAGCGAACTCACCTGGGTCGATTGGGCGTCGGCCGACGCCGCTTTGCTCGAGTTCACCAAACGGGTGGTCGGGCTGCGACGCGCGCACCCGGTGTTTCGGCAGCGCTCGTTCTTCACCGGCACCACGTTGCACGGAAACGGCACGAAAGACCTCGCCTGGTTCGGCGCCGACGGCGCGGAGATGACGCCGTCCGACTGGTACGACCTGCGCACCCGCACCATCGGGATGTACCTGTCTGGCAAGGACATCCGCCAAGTCGGTCCGCGCGGCGAGCGGATCGTCGACGACTCGTTCCTGATCCTCCTGCACGCCGGCCTTGAGCCGACGACGTTCAAGTTGCCGGGGCTGCCATGGGCCACCGGATACGAAGTCGTGCTCGACAGCAGCGGCGAGCGAGACGGCTGGCTAGCCGACGCGGGCGCGGCCTTCGACCTCCCGGCGCTCTCGCATGTCGCGTTGCGCGCGCTCGGCTAACGAAGGTCGCCGGTGACCATGCCCTCGGTTGCCGGCGGCAGCGCGATCAGGCCCAGTTCAGCGGACGACGCGAGCAGGTGGTCGTTGGGCAGCACCCGCACGCTGTACCCGAACGGGCCGGTGCGGTCGAGCCGCATCTGACCCTCATAGATCCAGGTGCCGTCGTCGCGCTTGTCGGCCAGCCGCAGCGACGCGTACGCGGGATCGGTGATGTCGTCGTGCTCGTCGACCCGGCCGTACGCGACCTGCACGTCGACGTCGCTGTCGGACAGCTCGCCGAGCGCGACAACCGCGCGCAACGACACCTCGGTGCCAAGCGACAGCGCGTTCGACAAGTCGGGCGCGTCGACATGCTCGACCCGGACTCCATGCCAACCGGCCCGGACCCGCTTCTTCCAGCCGGCGAGCTGGCGGGCGCCGGCGAACGCGTCGGCGCCGACCGCGCGGTAGGCCCGGGCGGCCGGCCAGTAGAGCCGCTCCACGTACTCGCGCAGCATGCGGGTGGCGACCACCTTCGGGCCAAGTGACGCGAGGGTGTGCCGAACCATCTCCAACCAGCGCGTCGGCAGGCCCTCGCCGTTGTGGTCGTAAAAGCGGGGCGCGGCTTGGGTCTCCAAGATGTCGTACAGCGCGGCCGCCTCGAGCTCGTCGCGGCGCTCCTCCGGCAGGTGGTCGGCGCTCGGGATCGCCCAGCCGTTGTCGCCGTCGAACCACTCGTCCCACCACCCGTCGCGGATCGACAGGTTGAGCGTGCCGTTGAGCGCGGCCTTCATGCCCGAGGTCCCCGACGCCTCCAGCGGCCGCAGCGGGTTGTTCAGCCAGACGTCGGCGCCCGCGCACAGCACCCGGGCCAGCGCCATGTCGTAGTCGGGCAGGAACACGATGCGGTGCCGCACGTCGGGGTCGTCGGCGAACTTCACCACTTCTTGGATGAGCCGCTTGCCGCCGTCGTCGGCCGGGTGGGCCTTGCCCGCGATGACGAACTGCACCGGACGCTTGGGGTCGAGCAGGATCGAGGCGAACCGCGCGCGGTCTTCCAGCATCAGGGTGAGCCGCTTGTACGACGGCACCCGGCGGGCGAATCCCACCGTCAACACGTCAGGGTCGAGGGCGGTGGAGATCCAGCCCAGCTCCGATTCGGCGGCGCCGCGTTGCAGCCACGACTCGCGCAGCCGCACCCGCGCCTCGTCGACCAGCCGCGCGCGCAGCGCGCGGCGCACCGCCCACAGCTCGCGGTCGTCGAGCTTGTCGGCGTTCGCCCACTCGTCGCCGTCTGATTGCAGATCGACCCCGAGGTCGCGTCGCACGAGGTCGCGCATCTGCGGCGACACCCAGGTCGGGGCGTGGACGCCGTTGGTGACCGACGTGATCGGCACCTCGGGCTGGTCGAACGACGGCCACAGGCCGGCGAACATCCCTCGACTGACGGCGCCGTGCAACAACGAAACGCCGTTGGCCCGCTGTGCAACGCGCAGACCCATGACGGCCATGTTGAAGACCGTCGGATCGCCGCCGGGGTAGGTCTCGGCGCCGAGGGCGAGCACCCGTTCGATGGGCAGCCCGAGCGCGTGGTCGGGGCCGCCGAAATGCTGTTCGATCAGCTCGCGGGGGAATCGGTCGATGCCGGCCGGCACCGGCGTGTGGGTGGTGAACAACGTGCTGGCGCGCACCACCTCGAGCGCCTCGTCGAAATTCAGCGACGCGGCGGCCACCAGCTCGCGAATGCGTTCCATCGCGAGAAATCCGGCGTGCCCCTCGTTCATGTGGTAGACCTCGGGCTGCGGATGCCCGGTGAGCTGGCAGTACGCCCGGACGGCGCGCACGCCGCCGATCCCGAGCAGCATCTCCTGGCGCAGCCGGTGGTCGCTGCCGCCGCCGTACAACCGGTCTGTGACGTCGCGCTCCGGCGGCGCGTTTCCCTCGACATCCGAGTCGAGGAGCAGCAGCGGGACCCGGCCTACCTGGCAAAGCCAAACTTGTGCCTGCAGGTCGCGCCCGGGAAGCCGGATGGGCACCGTCACGGGCGCGCCGCTGTGGTCGGTGAGCAGCGACAACGGCAATCCGTGCGGGTCAATGGGCGGATACCGCTCCTGCTGCCAACCGTCGCGTGAGAGCGACTGATTGAAATAGCCGCGGCGATATAACAGGCCGACACCGATAATCGGCACACCGAGGTCGCTGCCGGTTTTCAAATGGTCGCCGGCCAAAATCCCGAGGCCGCCCGAATATTGCGGAAGCACCGACGTGATGCCGTACTCAGGTGAAAAGTACGCGATCGCCTTCGGCGCGTTGTCGCCGATGCCTTGAAACCAATGTTCCTGCGTCATGTAACGGCGAAGGTCCGCGACCGCCGCGTCGAGGCGGGCCAGGAAATTCTCGTCACCTGCGAGCTGGTCGAAGCGCCCGGGAGGCGCCTGACCGAGCAACTTCGCCGGATCTGCGCCGACTTCGCGCCACGTCTGCGGGTCGATCGACTCGAAAAGATCCAAGGTCTCGGCGTGCCACGACCAACGCAGGTTCATGGCAAGTTCCTCGAGCGCGCGCAAGCGCTCGGGCAGCACAGTGCGGACGGTAAATCGCCTGATCGCTCTCACGGGCATGACCTTACCTGGCGCGCACACGGGCCACGCGGCGCCCGATATCCGGACAGCCGACCTGGGTATGGGGTCGCATATGACGTCGCAGAAGATCGGCTGCGCCCTCGCGGCAGCCCCACCTGGCCCGATAGCTTCGTAACCGATGAGCGCGAACGACACACCCCAACGCGGCGGCGCCGCTGGGCCAGCAGGCGGCGCAGCCGCCGGGCCAGCCAGCGGCGCAGCCAAGCGGCCGACGAGCGGCGCCCGCGCGTCCGGCGCTTCCCGCCCGCGCGCCGCGGCCAAGAAGCCGAAGCCGCCCCACGTCCCCGCTTGCCGACACCGACGAGCGGATGCCGATCACTGACGAGCGGATCCCGATCGTCGACGTCATGCCGGTGATCGAATGCGGCCGGCGTCCCGCGAAGGCCGCGGTCGGCGAGCAGGTCACGGTCTCGGCGACCGTGTTCCGCGAAGGCCACGACGCCCTGGGCGCCAACGTCGTCCTCGTCGACCCGGAGGGCCGGCCGGCGCCGTTCACGCCGATGCGGCTCGGCGCGCCCGGCACCGACCGGTACGAGGCGACGGTGACCCCGTCGCGCACCGGTCAGTGGAGCTTTCACATCGAGGCGTGGGGCGACCCGCTAGAGACCTGGCGCCACGACGCTCGGATCAAAATCCCCGAGGGCCAGGACGTCGAGCTGGTGCTGGAGGAGGGCGCGCGGCTGCACGAGCAGGCCGCGCCGGGGCGCCGCCGGAGCAGCGCGCGACGATCACGTCAGTGGTGACGGCGCTGCGAGCGGCGGGCGACCCGATCGACCGGCTGGCGGCGGCGCTGGCGCCGGACGTGCTCGACCTGCTCGCCCGGTTTCCGCTGCGCACCTTGCTCACCCAGTCGCCAAGCCAGCCGCTGTGGGTCGATCGGGAGCGGGCGCTCTTCAGCTCCTGGTACGAGTTCTTCCCGCGATCGGAGGGCGCGTCGCTCGACCCGCCGCGCTCGGGGACCTTCGCGGAGGCCGAGAAGCGGCTGCCGGCGGTCGCCGAGATGGGCTTCGACGTCGTGTACCTGCCGCCGATCCATCCGATCGGCACCACGTTTCGCAAGGGCGCGAACAACACGCTGAACCCGGGGCCGGGCGACCCCGGGGTGCCGTGGGCGATCGGCTCCCCCGACGGCGGCCACGACGCCGTGCACCCCGACCTCGGCACGATCGACGACTTCGACCGGTTCGTCGCGCGAGCCGCCGAGCTCGGCCTGGAGGTGGCGCTCGACTTCGCACTCCAGGCGTCTCCCGACCACCCGTGGGTCGAGGAGCACCCGAAGTGGTTCACGACCCGCGCCGACGGCACCGTCGCCTACGCCGAGAACCCGCCGAAGAAATACCAGGACATCTACCCTCTCAACTTCGACAACGACTACGAGGGCCTCTACAACGAGGTGCACCGGGTGCTGCGGCACTGGATGAGCCACGGCGTGCGCATCTTCCGCGTCGACAACCCGCACACCAAACCGGTCGCGTTCTGGGCGCACCTGCTCGCCGACATCCGTTCGACCGACCCCGACGTGCTGTTCCTCGCCGAGGCCTTCACCCGGCCGTCGATGATGCGCGAGTTGGCGAAGGTCGGATTCCACCAGTCGTACACGTACTTCACCTGGCGCAACACGCGCTCGGAGCTCGAGGAGTACCTCGTCGAGCTCTCGCAGGAGACGTCTGACTACCTGCGGCCGAACTTCTTCGTCAACACGCCGGACATCCTGCACGCGTTCTTGCAGCAGGGTGGGCCGTCCGCGTTCAAGATTCGCGCGGTGCTGGCGGCGACCGGCTCGCCGAGCTGGGGCGTGTACTCCGGCTACGAGCTGTTCGAGAACACCGCCGTCCGGCCTGGCAGCGAAGAATATCTCGATTCCGAGAAATATCAGTACCGGCCGCGTGATTACGCGGGCGCCGAGAAGGCCGGGCGGAGCCTGGCCGGCTATCTAGGCCGCCTCAACCACATCAGGCGCGAGCATGTCGCCCTGCAGCGCCTGCGCAACCTCTCCCTGCACAACGCTGACAACCCGCAGGTGATCGCCTACTCGAAGCGGGTCGTCACCGCCGACGCCGACGACGACACCGTCCTCGTGATCGTCAACCTCAACCCCTTCAACGTCTCGGAAGCGACCGTGTCACTCGACATGCCAGCGCTCGGCTACGACTGGACCGACCGGTTCGACGTCGTCGACCAACTCAGTGGCGCCCGCTACACGTGGGGGCACCACAACTACGTCCGGCTCGATCCGCACACCGAGCCGGCGCACGTCTTCGTGGTCGACAAGTCGGGCGCGCCGCGGTGAGCGTCCCGGTTACCGACCCCGACCAGCCCATCGATCCGCAGTGGTACAAGCGGGCGGTGTTCTATGAAGTGCTCGTGCGTGGCTTCGCCGACAGCAACGGGGACGGCACGGGAGACCTCAAAGGCCTGACCTCCCGGCTCGACTACCTGCAGTGGCTCGGGATCGACTGCGTCTGGCTGCTGCCCATCTACCAGTCGCCGCTACGTGACGGCGGCTACGACATCTCCGACTTCTTCACGATCCTGCACGAGTTCGGCGATCTCGGCGACTTCGTGGAGCTCGTCGACGAGGCGCACAAGCGCGGCATGCGGGTCATCGCGGACTTGGTCATGAACCACACGAGCGACCAACACCCGTGGTTCCAGGCCTCGCGTGAGGACCCGGAAGGGCCGTACGGCGACTTCTACGTGTGGTCGGACGACGACACCCGCTATCACGACGCGCGCATCATCTTCGTCGACACCGAGAAGTCGAACTGGACCTACGACCAGGTGCGCCAGCAGTACTACTGGCACCGCTTCTTCAGCCACCAGCCCGATCTCAACTTCGAGAATCCCGCGGTGCAAGAGGCGATGCTCTCGGTGCTGCGGTTTTGGCTCGACCTCGGCATCGACGGCTTCCGCCTCGACGCGGTGCCGTACCTGTTCGAGGAGGAAGGCACCAACTGCGAGAACCTGCCGCGCACGCACGAGTACCTCAAGCGGGTGCGCAAGGAGATCGACGAGCTTTACCCCGACCGCGTCTTGCTCGCGGAGGCGAACCAGTGGCCCGCCGACGTCGTCCAGTACTTCGGTGAGGGCGACGAGTGCCACATGGCGTTCCACTTCCCGTTGATGCCGCGCATCTTCATGGCGGTCCGCCGCGAGCAGCGGTTCCCGATCTCCGAAATCCTGGCCCAGACGCCGGACATCCCCGACACCTGCCAGTGGGGCATCTTCTTGCGCAACCATGACGAGTTGACGCTTGAGATGGTCGCGGACGACGAGCGCGACTACATGTGGGCGGAGTACGCGCAAGACCCGCGGATGAAGGCGAACATCGGCATCCGCCGAAGACTCGCGCCGCTGCTAGACAACTCGCGCGACCAGATGGAGCTGTTCACCGCGCTGCTGCTGTCGCTGCCGGGTTCGCCGGTGCTGTACTACGGCGACGAGATCGGCATGGGCGACAACATCTGGCTCGGTGACCGCGACGGCGTGCGCACGCCGATGCAATGGACGCCGGACCGCAACGCGGGGTTCTCGAACTGCGACCCGGGACGCTTGTACCTGCCGGTCATCATGGACCCGCTCTACGGTTATCAAGGTCTCAACGTCGAGGCGCAGATGCGCACCTCGACGTCCTTGTTGCACTGGACGCGCCGGATGATCGAGACCCGCAAGCGGCACCCGACGTTCGGCAGCGGCGCGTTCACCGAGCTCGGCGCCTCGAACCCCAGCGTGCTCGCATTCGTGCGCGAGTTCGGCGACGACCGCGTCTTGTGCGTCAACAACTTGTCGCGCTTCCCGCAGCCGGTCGAGCTCGACTTGCGCCGCTACGAGGGTGTGGTGCCGGTTGAAATGCTCGGCGGAATGCACTTCCCTCGAATCGGCGAGTTGCCTTACTTGCTCACGTTGCCGGGGCACGGCTTCTACTGGTTCACCCTGCCAACACCGCGCGACGAGGGCTGAGGTTTGGAAGGAGGCGACATGACAAGCGAGGCCGCAGGCGGCGTCGCGCAGCTCGAGGATCTGCTGCGCGAGTGGCTGCCCAAGCAACGTTGGTTCGCCGGCAAGGATCGGGCCGCGGAGTCGATACGGCTGGTGGCACGTCGGGAGTTCGCCGTCAGCGCGGTGAGTCCGGACGACGTGGCGCCCACATTGCTGCACCTGGTCATCGACATCGACGGCGCCGTTTATCAGCTGCTGATCGGCGTGCGCGACGAGATGCCGGCGCAGCTCGATCACGCCGTCGTCGGTTTCCTCGACGGCGTCGGCGTCATGTACGACGCGACCCAAGACCAGGTCGTCATGCGTCAGCTGCTTACTTGGATTCGCGACGACGCCGACAGCGATGGCGTCGCGTTCCGCCATGAGGCTGGCGCGGAGATCGACGTCGAGGCGCCGAGCCTCGTGCTGGGCGGAGAGCAGTCGAACACGTCCGTCGTCTATGGCGAGCAGGCGATTTTGAAGCTGTTCCGCATCCTGGTCCCGGGCACGAATCCGGACTTGGAAGTCACCCGCGCGCTGACCGAGGCCGGCAACCCGCACGTCGCCGCCGTGCAAGGCTGGATCGAGGCGCCGTTGGACGGCGAGCCGACGACCCTCGGTCTGTTGCAGGAGTTCCTGCGCAACGGATCCGACGGCTGGGCACTGGCCCTCACCAGCGTCCGCGACTTGTTCGCCGAGGGCGACCTGCACGCCGGTGAGGTCGGCGGGGACTTCGCCGCCGAATCGGAGCGCTTGGGCACGGCGACCGCCGACGTCCACCTGGCGATGGCGCAGGCGTTGCGCACCGCGGTCGCCGACGCCGGCGCCGTGGGCGAGCTCGCGGCGTCGATGCGCGCGCGCCTCGACGCCGCCGCGTCGTCCGTGCCGAGCCTGCAACCGCACGCCGCGGCGATCAACGAGGTGTTCGACTCACTCGCGAGTTCGCACGAGACGTTGACCTTGCAGCGGGTGCACGGCGACTACCACCTTGGTCAGGTGATGCGCACAGAGGCAGGCTGGGTGCTGCTCGACTTCGAAGGTGAGCCGGGGGCGCCGATCGAGGAGCGCGCCGCGTTGTCCAGCCCGTTGCGCGACGTCGCGGGCATGCTCCGATCGTTCGACTACGCCTCGCACTACCTGCTCGCGGACCATCCGGGCGCGCCGCAGCTGGTGTACCGGGCCAACGAGTGGTCAGAGCGCAATCGCGACGCATTTTGCGTCGGCTACGCGAAGGCAACGGGCCGCGACCCCCGCGAGGACGATCTGCTGCTGCGAGCTTTCGAACTCGACAAAGCCGTCTATGAGGTTGTCTACGAGGCGCGCAACCGTCCCGGCTGGGTGGGCATCCCGCTCAGCTCGATCGAACGGCTGCTCGCGGCATGAGCGACGACAAGACCGGGGAGGGACCCGGAATGGCCAAAACTCCGCAATCAATGTCCGCCGCCACGCCACACGCTGTTCCGGCGGCGGAGATCGACCGGCTGGTGTCGGGGGCGCATCACGACCCGCACGGCATTCTCGGCGCGCACGCGCGCGACGGCGTCGTGACGATCCGCACGCTGCGGCCGAACGCGCGCGAGGTGACGGCGCTCATCGACTTGGTGCGGCTGCCGCTTCACCATGAGCGAGGCGGTGTCTGGGTCGGCGCGGTGGCGAGTGACACCGCCCCCGACTACCGCGTCGAGGTGAAGTACGACGACGGGTTCCCGCACGTCGTCGACGACCCGTACCGGTACATGCCGTCGCTCGGCGAGCTCGACCTGCACCTGCTCGGCGAGGGCCGCCACGAGCAGCTGTGGGAGGTGCTCGGCGCGCACGTGCGCAACTACGACACCCCGCGCGGCACGGTCACCGGGACGTCGTTCGCCGTCTGGGCGCCCAACGCGCGCGCCATTCGCGTCGCCGGCGACTTCAACCACTGGGACTCGCAAGCGCACCCGATGCGCTCGCTCGGCTCGAGCGGCGTGTGGGAGTTGTTCATCCCCGACGTCGCCGACGGCAGCAAGTACAAGTTCAACATCCTCGGCGCCGACGGCAACTGGCGCGAGAAGGCCGACCCGATGGCTTTCGCCACCGAGCAGCCGCCCGCGCAGGCGTCGGTGGTCTTCACGTCGCGCCACAAGTGGGGAGACGCGGACTGGTTGGCCGCGCGAGCTGAGCGTGACGCGCTTCGCGAGCCGATGAGCGTCTACGAGGTGCACCTCGGTTCGTGGAAGCAAGGTCTCGGCTACACCCAACTCGCCGACGAGTTGGTCGCCTACGTGCGCGACATGGGCTTCACCCACGTCGAGTTCTTGCCGGTGGCCGAGCACCCGTTCAGCGGTTCGTGGGGCTACCAGGTGACGTCGTACTTCGCGCCAACGTCGCGGTTCGGGTCGCCCGACGAGTTCCGGTCGCTCGTCGACCGGCTGCATCAAGAGGGCATCGGCGTGATCGTCGACTGGGTGCCGGCGCACTTCCCGAAGGACGCGTGGGCGCTGGCCAAGTTCGACGGCACGGCGTTGTACGAGCACGAGGACCCGCTGCTCGGCGAGCACCCCGACTGGGGCACGCTGGTCTTCAATTTCGGACGACGCGAGGTCCGCAACTTCCTCGTGTCGAACGCCATTTACTGGGCCGAGCAGATGCACATCGACGGGCTGCGGGTCGACGCGGTCGCCTCGATGCTGTACCTCGACTACTCGCGCAAGGAAGGCCAGTGGCGGCCGAACGTCTACGGCGGCCGGGAGAACCTCGACGCCGTGTCGTTCTTGCAAGAGATGAACGCGACCGTCTATCGGCGGGTGCCCGGCGTGGTCACGATCGCGGAGGAGTCGACCGCGTGGCCGGCCGTTTCGAAGCCCACGTACGTCGGCGGCCTCGGCTTCGGCTTCAAGTGGAACATGGGCTGGATGCACGACTCGCTGCAATACATCAGCCATTCGCCGATCTACCGGTCGTATCACCACAACGAGATGACGTTCTCGATGATGTACGCGTACTCCGAGAACTTCGTGCTGCCGATCTCGCACGACGAAGTCGTGCACGGCAAAGGCTCGTTGCTGCACAAGATGCCCGGCGACCGCTGGCAGCAAATGGCGAACCTGCGGGCCTTTTTGGCCTACATGTGGGCGCATCCCGGCAAGCAGTTGCTGTTCATGGGCTCAGAGTTCGGGCAAGACAACGAGTGGTCGGAAGAGCGCTCGCTGGACTGGTGGCTGCTCGACTACCCCGAGCACGCCACCGTGCAGCAGCTGGTGCGCGACCTCAACAGCGCGTACCGGGCCATGCCGGCGCTGTGGCAGAACGACGTCGACCCCGATGCGTTTCGCTGGATCGACGCGAACGACGCGGGCAACAACACGTTCTCGTTCTTGCGGCAGGCCGCTGACGGCTCGCTGCTGGCGTGCGTGGCCAACTTCTCAGGCGTGCCGCACGAGGGCTATCGCCTGGGCCTGCCGGAGGCCGGCCGGTGGGAGGAGGCCATCAACACCGACGCCGAGCTTTACAACGGCAGCGGGGTCGGCAACCTCGGCACGGTGGAGGCGACCGACGAGCCGTGGCACGGGCTGCCCGCGTCGGCCGTGGTGCGGGTGCCGCCGCTCGCCACGATGTGGCTGGCTAAGGGCCCGCGTCGCTGACGTCGACGGCTGAGGTGCCGTTTGCCGGGTGCGAGACCTTCTGATCCACACGATTGATCCGGTCGGCGAGGCTGCGGTGACTCCAGGCGAGGCACGGGCATGCCGATCACCATCGTGACGTTCGGAGCAGCCGAACCGACGACACGCGTTTGTCGGGTATCTGTCAGCCAACCGTCGCACGCGTCGGAAATGGTGACTGCATGGCGCGATCAGCTACCCAGAGGCGTCGACGCCGGTCGCTGGTCGGCATCGGCAGCGCGCTGGCCTGCGCGGCCGTCGCATGGCAGCTGCTGCCCCAGGTGAGCCGAGGTTTCAGCGAGCTGGGCGGCCTGCCCGCGCCCGACTGGCAGTGGATCGTCGTCCTGGTCGTGACGATCGCCATCAGCTACCTCTTCTCGGCGCTGTCCTTGTCGCTCGCCGCCGGCCGCCGCCTGCCGCTGGGCCACAACGTGCTGGTCCAGTTCGCGGCGGCCGCGGTGAACCGGGTCACTCCGGCGAGCGCGGGCGGACTGGTGATCAACACGCGCTTTCTGCTTCGCCAAGGCCTTTCGATGGGGGAAGCGGGCGCAGCGGTCATGGTCCGCGGGCTGGCATACGTCGTCGTCGCGATCGGCTGCGTCGCCGCACTGGGTCCATCCGTCGCGGTCTCGTTCGGCACCCGTGTCGTCAGCGCGATCACCGACACCGACACGGGCTGGCCCGCCATCGCTGGCCTCGCGGTCGCGTTGCTCGTCGTCACGGGCTGGCGGCTGTGGCGTCGGCGCGGTCTGGTGGCGGTCCGGTTCACCCGCTCGCGGCTGGGCCAGCGCATCCTTCCGCACGCGCGAGCGACGTTCGACGACGCCGCGCGCACCGCCCGGCAACTCGCTCGCTCGCCGATGCGGGCCACCCTGCTCATCCTGCTCGCAGCGGCGGTGAAAGCGGCGAACGTCTTCACTTTGCTGGCCGCCCTTTGGGCGTTCCACGGCGATGTCGGAACCTGGCGCGTGGCGGTTGTCTATCTCGTCGGGGTGACGACAGCCGAGGCGGTCCCCGTGCCGGCCGGAATCGGCACCGTCGACGCCGCGCTGCTTGCCGGGCTAGTGGGCGCCGGCGCAACGGCGGGCGCCACGCTCGCCGCCGTCATCGTTTTCCGGCTGTTGACGTTTTGGGCCCCCGTCATCCCGGGCGTGATCGCCTCGGGCGTGTTGCGACGGCGCATGGCCATCTAGAACGGTCTGGCCCGCGCCTGCAGCTGCACGCCACCAGGTGAGATTCGAGAATCACGCCGCCGCCGGGGTCGGGGGTGGCGGAGCCGACCTTCAGGCTTTTGCAAGGTTCGCCGCCGAGCGTTGTCTGTTGGAGCCAGTCGAAGCCCGCTGAAGGCGCTGGGCGGATGCGGAGGAACGGTGAAACGCACGCTGAGCGCGCTGGCGGCAACCGTCGCCGGCCTGGCACTGCTGCTCGGCCTCAAGGCGCACTCTTGGCGGGCCGCGGGGCTTCCAGTCGCGGCGACGGGCGGTCGAAGCAACGGCGGCGGCAGTTCACCCCCGACCGCGGCGCCCGGCGCGTCGCCGTCCGGAAAGGCACCGGGAAGCAGCGGCACGCCGGCCGCGCCAGGCAAGACCCGAACCGTCAACGGCAAATCGGTGTCCACCCGCTACGGCGCCGTCGAGGTGCAGATCACCCTCGCCGGAAACCGGATCACCGCCGTCACACCGGTGAAGCTTCCCGACAGCAACTCGATCGACCAGGCGATCGACCAGCAGGTCGTGCCGCTGCTTATCCAGGAGTCACTCGCCGCGCAGAGCGCGAAAATCGACGCGATCTCCGGCGCCACCTACACCAGCGAGGGCTACATCAAGTCACTGCAGTCCGCGCTCGACAAGGCGAAGGCCTAACCCGAGAAGCGAACCTGCGTCCCGTCACCACCGTGGCGCGCTACAAGACGACGACCATCACACCGAGCGCGACGGCCGACCGGTACGGCGACACGAAGATCCCCTACACCGCCACGGTCGCCGGCTACACGTGCACGTCGACGTCTCCGGCTGTGATCACTTGCTGCATCGGGGTGGGCGGGCCGCCGGACCCTCGGCTCGATGGCCGGCGCGGTTCGGGTCCGTCGGGCGGTCCACCGTCGTGGTCTTACCTCCGCGTTGGCCGTACTGGATCTGGCGATCGCCAAGGTCCGGCGACGTCGCGTCGCAACCGACCTGGTCGCGATATCCGCAGCCGCATTGGGACCGAGGTGGTGGCACATGGTCTGAGCCGGGGATAAACCAACCGGTGGTGAGCGCACGTGACGGCGATGTTCGGCTATGACATGGAGGTCGGCCCGTGAAGATCGAATCCGTGACCAGCGTCGCGTCGCCTGAGGGCGCCATCGTCGGGCTGTCGTGTGCGCCATCCCTGCACACGGCGGAGGAACATTCCTAAGACGCCGTTTCAGCGAACTCACCGAAGTATGTGCTCGCCTCAGCAAGTGGGCTGCCGGACGGGTGGTCGGCCCCCTCCACCGCCTTGCGGACCCTCGACCCGCTCGATGCTGCCGAGCCGAGAAGCGGCGCCACTGCGATCAACCGCCCGAGGCGGATCGCCCGGCTTGGTCATCGCCCCTGCTGGACAGACTTGCGGCTGTCGTGCCACCCGGCTCCGAGCGCCCCAAGCGTCGGTTCTTGGGTGTTCCCGCGTTGATCATTCGACGGCTTCCAGTCGATTGCGATTCGGCGCCGCCCAACTTGCTTACGAGCCGGGACGCGCGCAGGGCGCGCGGGGTAGCCAGGAGCGATTTGCTCATGGTCGTGGTCTTTCTGCCGAAACGAAACGGGTAGGTTCACTCCACGGACTGCTGCTGCGCGGCAACGTGGATCTGACGTCGGCGGTCGACGAAGGGAAGAAATGCGCGGTGGACGGCAGTGCTGACCATCCCGCAAAGCGCTGATGTCGCCGCCGGTTGCCGAGAAATCCGGGGGCGAACCGCCATCGCTGCACCGATGTACGGCATGCGAAGACAATCGCCGAGCTTGGCGATCGTCGTCGGGTTGCTGTACGGCGTCGGCGGCCTCGGATGCCTCCTTGCCGCCTGGTTCCCGATGATGCCGCACACACCGATCGGGTTGTCCGAATCTTTCGGCGCCGTCGGGCTGGGCGCCGCACCACTGCTGGTCATCGTTCGGCGCCTCGCCACCGCAGCGACGATCAACGCGGCTCTGGCCGTGATGACGGTCTTGGTAAGCGTCCTCGTGGCGTGCGCGCCAGACGCGGTTGGTGTGGTGCTACCGGGTGTGTTCGACCTGTGCATCGTGTTGATAGCGGCGTACTTCCTGCCGCCGCTGTTAGTCCGCGCGCACGTGTGCCTGACGGTGAGCGGGTTCTCCGCTGGGGTTCTCGTCAGCGGCGTCCCGCACCTCGTCGTGCCGTGGTTCGTGATCAGCGCCCTGGTTGTTGCTGCTGCCGAGTTGTTCCGCCACGTCGTAACGCGGCTACGCCAGCAGGCCGCCCTCGACCCATTGACCGGGCTCGCCAACCGCTCCTACTTCCGGCTCGCCGCCGAACACGAACTCGCCGCGGGCAGCCAAGACCGATCACGGTTCAGCCTTGCGCTGCTCGACCTGGATGACTTTAAAGCGGTCAATGACACCCGTGGGCATCTCGCGGGGGACACACTGCTCACCGAACTTGCCGGCGCCTGGCAAGCCCAACTCCGCAAAGGCGACCTCTTGGCTCGCTACGGCGGCGACGAGTTCGCGCTCATCCTGCCCGACACCGGCCGCGACGAAGCCGTCCGCCTACTCGAACGGCTACGCCGAGCACATCGAACGCAATGGTCGGCAGGCTTGGCCACCTGGGACGGCCACGCCGACCTGAGTCAACTCCTGCAACGCGCTGATGACGATCTGTACCGGGCAAAGAACACCCGCACAGTTTGAGCCACTGTTGCTCCGCGGCACCGAGCGCTGCGAAAATCACGTTCTCTGCGCCGAGCACGCCGTGGCGTCAGTGAGTTCGGCAGCAAGGTGAGACACTCCCGAGCGAAGCCCGGGCGGCGCCTGTGGCGATCGCCGCAACGAGCCGGCTGGTCGCTTCGATCGCAGCGGTGACCAGCGGCGACAAACCATTTCCCAAACCAAAGTCGACCGCCTCGACACCGACAATCGTGAGTTGCGCAGGCAGCGACCCGAGGGCGCGACCGAGCTCGACGACGTCCGGTAAACCAAGGTCGTGCGTGCCGCCACCACCCAACCGCGCCGACAACGGGCCGGCGCCGACCTCCTCGATCGTCACCGAACCGCCGGGCCGGCCGCTGAGAACGGCATCGACGACCACCACCCGCCGGTAACCTGCCCAGGCCTCGAGCAGCGACATCGGTTCGGCGAGTGCGACGACGTCGACACCCGAGACGCCACTCTCGCGCAACGCGTCGCGCGCCGCATCGGCGACGACCAGCCCGACGCCGTCGTCCCCCCGATCCGTGCGGCCGATGCCGGCGACCAGCACGGCGCCGGCCGAGTTCACGCCCGCTCGATCCGCAGATCGAGGAAGTGCGTCGCGCACGAGATGCACGGGTCGTAGTTGCGGACCGCCTGCTCGCAGCGCAATGCCAGCGTTTC
Organism: uncultured Actinomycetes bacterium; assembly: GCA_963747395.1. GTDB lineage: Bacteria > Actinomycetota > Actinomycetes > Acidothermales > Acidothermaceae > JAICLV01. The sequence continues at coordinate 80,469 of CAVVEX010000003.1, forward strand.
TTCCGGCAGGTCGATGAACGTCTCGACCACCTGGCGCAGGTCGGCCTCGATGGCCAGCTGGTTCTGCGAGGTGGGCGGCACTATGCGCGCCGCCTCGATCGTGCCGTCGTCCGAGATTTGGTAGCGGTGGTAGAGAATCCCGCGCGGCGCCTCACTCACCCCGTGCCCGACACCAGCCCGCGGCTTCACCGAAACCGAGGCAACGGGTGCGCCATCCCAGGAGTCGAGGATCGACAGGGCATCCTCGCACGCCTGCACCAACTCGACAGACCGGACGACGATGGAGCGGAACGGGTTGCGGCAGCTGCTCCCGAGACCGGCCTTGTCTGCCACGGCGCGAGCCAGCGGTGACAGCCGATCGTGGTTCAGCGAGTAGCGAGCGAGCGGGCCGACGAGGTAGCTGTCGACGTCGTCGAACTTGGCGTGCAGCGCGTTCGACCTCGCGACGTGCTGCTCACTGATGTGGGCTTCGAAGTCGTCGGCGGTGAACGTGACACCGTTGCTCGCCACGATCACACCGCTCTCGATCGGGTACTCGCCAGTGTCAGGTCGCAGCGCGAGGTACTCGTGCGGATGCTCGACCTCGGGAAAGTCGAACCCCGCGGTGATCTCGACCGTGGCGATCGCGTCGTCCAAAGCGCGCGCGACGTCGGCCCGCACGGCACGCAGCTCGTCCGACGTCGGAAGGCGGTAGAAGCCGCCGACGCGGACGTTGACCGGATGCACCGCGCGGCCGCCGACCAGAGTCATCAGCGCGTTCCCGGCCTTCTTCAGCCGCAGGCCACGCTGCACGATGTCGCGATGGTCCTTCGCCAATTCCACTGCGCCGGGGTAGCCCAAGAAGTCCGGTGCATGCAGCAGATACACGTGCAGCGCGTGGCTTTCAATCCACTCCCCGCAATACAGCAATCTGCGCAGCCGACGCAATTCCTCGGGAAGCACGACCTCGCACACCTGCTCCAGCGCCTGGCACGCGCTGACCTGGTACGCGACGGGGCAGATGCCGCAGATGCGCGCCGTGATGTCGGGCGCCTCAGTGAACGCCCGGCCGCGCAGCAGCGCCTCGAAAAAGCGAGGGGGCTCGAAGATTTGCAGCTCGACTTCGCCGACCTCACCGTCGCGGACGCGGATCCGCAGCGCTCCCTCGCCTTCGACGCGCGCGAGGTTCGCGACTCGGAACAAGTAGTTAGCGTCTGGCTTTGCCGTCATGGGTCTCGCTTCCCGATCGGAAGGGCTCGGCTGCGGCGGTGAACTGGTGGAAGACGCGCCGGACGTCGCGATCGGTGAGCCCCATCTCGCGGAACCTGGCGGCGAGCGCGGGGACGTTGGTGATGCGCGCGGGTCCGTAGCAGCCGAAGCAACCGCGCCCGTATGACGGGCAGAGCGCCCCGCAGCCCGCCTGCGTCACCGGACCCAGGCAGACCAGTCCTCGAGCGACCGCCACGCACACGTTCCCGGCGCGCTTGCACTCCGCGCAGACGCCCTCGGTCGGGTTCTTCGGCGTCCGTCCGGCGAGGAAGGTCGTGATCAGCCGCAGCAGCTGGTCGCGGCCGACCGGGCAGCCGTGCAGCTCGAAGTCGACCGGCACGTGCGCGGCGATAGGCGTCGACTCGGCCAGCGTGCTGATGTAGTCGGGGTGTGCGTACACGAGCGACGTCCACTCCCCGACGTCCGCGAAGTTGCGCAGGGCCTGGATGCCGCCGCTCGTCGCGCAGGCGCCGATCGTCACGAGCGTCTTCGACATCGCGCGCACCCGGCGGATTCGCCCCGCGTCGTCCGCCGTCGTGATGGAACCCTCGACGAGCGACAGGTCATACGGGCCGGGCTTCGTCGCCGCGCTCGCCTCGGTGAAGTAGGCGATGTCGACCTCGCCGGCCAGCGCGAGCAGCTCGTCCTCGAGGTTGAGCAGGCTCAGCTGGCAGCCGTCGCACGAGGCGAACTTCCACACCGCGAGCTTCGGCGGGCGCCGACGGGCGCCGGTGTGCGCGGACGCGGACTTGGTGGCCATTTCACAGCTCCCGCGCCGTCATCAGGCCGGCCACCCGGTCGTAACGGAAAACCGGACCGTCGAGGCAGACGAACAACTCTCGCAGCTGGCAGTGGCCGCACACTCCGACGCCGCATTTCATGCTGCGCTCGAGCGACACCTTGACGCGGTCGGGTCGCATGCCACGCGCGACCAGCGCATCCGCGGTGATCCGCATCATGATCTCGGGACCGCACACCAGGGCGAGCGTCTCGTCCGGGTCGAGGTCGGCGCGCGGCAGCACGCCGGTGACCAGCCCCACGTGGCCGCGCCACTCGGGTGTCGCGGCGTCGACGGTCACGTCGACCTCGATGTCGAAGCGTCCGCGCCAGCGTTCGAGCTGCCGCGTGAACAGCATTTCGTGCGGCGCGCGAGCGCCGTAGATCAGGAAGACCCGGCGGTAGCGCGACCGGTGCGCGAGGACCTCGAGCAGCGCCGGACGCAGCGGGGCCAACCCGATGCCGCCCGCGACGATCACGACGTTGCCACCGGTGCCGTCCGCGACGTCCCAGCCCACTCCGTACGGACCGCGCAAGAGCAGCGTGTCACCGGGACGCGCGGCCACGAGGGCTCGGCTCGCGTCGCCGACGGCGCGCACGGTGTGCTCAAGGTGGTCTGAGCGCGCCGGGTCGCCGCTGATCGAGATCGGCACCTCCCCCCAGCCGGGCCGCCCGATGACGGTGAACTGTCCGGGCGCGAAGTGCGTCGGAGCGCCGTCGAGGGCCGACAGCGCGAACGTCGCCGTGTCGGCCGTCTCGCGTTTCGTTTGTTGGACGACGAACGGTCGCGGCAGCATCGGTTCGCCCAGCTCGCTCCCCGGCTCGTTCCCGAGCTCGTGCGCGAGCTCGGTCTGGAGTCGGACGGCGGGGCGCGCCGATGCTGCCGTGTCAGTCATCGGACGGCACCCCGTAGACGTCGGCCATCCTGACGCGCGCGGCGTGCATCCGCTGGTACATCGCAGTCGAGACGCGTTGCAGGAGCACGTAGCCGACGCGAGGTTCCTCGTCGCACTTGCGCCGCAGGCAGCCCGCGTCGATGGAGACCGCGCTCGTCTCCTCGACCGCGCGCGCGTCAAGATTCCAGCGGAACGGCGGCACCAGCCACGACAGCCCGACGATGCCGCCGCTGGCCACGGTGTCGACGATGAGGCCCGCACCCGCTGTCCCGACCAGCTCGAGCGCCACCAAACCGCGTCGCACGAGGAAGAAATGATCCGCCGGCTCGCCGGTCCGGAACAGGTACTCGTCGACCCCGAAATGCTCGTTGCGCGCGCAACCCGCGACCAACGCGAACATGTCGTTGCCGAGGTCGTTGAAGAGGGGCTGTTCGGCAAGCAGCTGCGTGAGGTCCTTCATCGCTCCTCCTGCTCGGGCACGGCCGGGGATGGCGGCCGTGGCGCGGGTGGCGCGGGTGGCGCGGTCAGCCGGGCCAGCTCTTGAGTGATGTCGATGCCGGCAGGGCACCAGGTGATGCACCGCCCGCACCCGACGCAGCCGCTCGTGCCGAACTGGTCGATCCACGACGCGAACTTGTGCGTGAGCCACTGCCGGTAGCGCGCCTGCGTCGACCTCCGGATCGAGCCGCCGTGGATGTAGGAGTACTCGACGACGAAACAGGAGTCCCAGACCCGCTCGCGGCCGATCGGGCCGGACAAGTCCTCGACGTCGTTGGTCGTCACGCAAAAGCAGGTGGGGCAGACCAGCGTGCAGTTACCGCACGAGAGGCATCGGGAGGCGACGTCGTCCCATTGCGGATGCTCGCGGGCCGCGTAAAGCCGGTCGCGCAGGCCTTCGGTGTCGACGGTCCGTGTGATCGCGGCGGCGGCCTGGTCAGCCACGCCGTCGGCGGCGGCTAAATCGGCGTCCGAAGCAGGGCTTGCGGAAAGAGCTGCGACGACGTCGGCGCCTGCGGGCGTGCCTGCCGCTGCGACGAAGCGGTGCCCGGCGTCGTCCACGACTTCGGTGAGCAAGATGTCGAAGCCGCCGGTCGGTCGTGGTCCGTCACCCATCGAGGTGCAAAAGCAGCTGTCGGACGGGTGACCGCATGTCACGGCGACGATGAAGGTGTTGCTACGGCGCGAGACGTAGTCGGGGTCGATGAACGCCCGCTCCGCGAAGACCCGATCCTGGACGTCGATCGCGCGCAGGTCGCACGCGCGGACGCCGAGCAACGCCCGCGGCACGTCGTCCAGCGGCTCGGGCGCCGGCGCGGCTGCGGAGGTGTGGCGCCACAGCATCCGCCGCGGCGGGAAGAGCACCGGTTTCCACGACGTCGGCGCCGCTCGCGAAGCCGAAGAACTCGTCCGTGCCGCTCTCGCTCAACCGGTACTGGCCCGGTTGTTGGTGGTCGGCGACGCCTCGCGGCAGGTCGTCGATGGAGCGGATTTCCGCCGCGACGATGCCGCCCTCGCGCACCGTCGGGCCGATGACCGTGTAGCCGCGCCGGACCAGCTCGTCGACGAGTGCCTGCAGCCCGGCGACGTCGAGCACGGCGCAGGTGCTCGACGACTCTGCTGCGGCCCCCCGCAGCGAAGCGACAGCCACGTCTCGATGTTTCGCGGGGCGGTGGCGCCCGGACAGTGCCTTTCGTCCCGCGCGGCGGGGCACATCCGGCTGGAAATCGCGTGGAATGAACGCGCGGCGTCCGGCATTGTTGCCCACGTGCCTGCCGCGTCCCGCCATCCGCGCTTCACACCCGGCAAGCGCCTCCCCCGCCGCCTCGCGCAGCTGTACGTCGGCCTTGCCCTTTACGGCGTGAGCGACGCGATGTTGGTCCTGGCCGGCTTGGGCCTCGACCCGTGGGACGTGTTTCACCAGGGCCTGTCACGCACGATCGGCCTGGGCATCGGCACCTGGTCGATCATCGTCGGCGCGGCGGTTCTGCTGCTGTGGATCCCGCTGCGCCAGCGACCGGGCTTCGGCACATTGTCGAATGTCGTCGTGATCGGCGTGGTGGTCAACCTTGTGCTGGCTCACGTCTCCGCGCCGCACGCGATGCCCGGGCGGATCGCCACCCTGGTGGCGGCCGTCGCACTGAACGGCGTCGCCACCGGCTGTTACATCGGCGCCGGCCTCGGCCCGGGCCCGCGCGACGGGTTGATGACCGGCTGGGCTGCTCGCGGCCACTCCATCCGGCTGGTGCGCACGATCATCGAGGTCAGCGTCTTGATCGTCGGATTCTTCCTCGGCGGCACCGTCGGCGTGGGCACCGTGCTTTACGCCGTGAGCATCGGTCCGCTGGCACACGCGTTCATCCCGATGATGCGTGTTCGGCTCGCGCCGGCGACACCGTAATTCCGATCTCCCGGTAACCTCCCCGCCCGCTCAGCATTGCGCGACGTCGGTCGATAGGACGGCGTGAACGCCGCAACGCTCCGAACCCTGAGCGGCCGCGCTTTGCCGAGCATCCCGGCTTGGCAGTGGTACCTGATCGCGTGCGCGGCGCCTGCCGCCCTCGCGCCGTTCTTCCTCTCGTCGCAGTGGGCGCACACCGCGGTCAACGTCGCCATCGCGTACACGTCGGCCGCCCTCGCCTACTGGCGATTCCGGACCGGTCGCGGCGTGCCCGCGGCGTGGCTGTGGATCGCCGCGGGCATCGCGTTGAACGCGAGCGGCGGCATCTCGGAGTCGATCAGCGTGCAGGTGCTGAACAGCGACGCCTACCCCACTCCCGCCGACGCGTTCTACCTGGCGATCTACCCGTGCGTCAGCATCGGGTTGCTGATGATCGTCCGCCATCGGTATCCCGACATCGGTCCGATGAAGGTGATCGACGCCAGCACGCTGACCGTCGGCATGGGCCTGCTGTGTTGGGTTTACCTGATCGAGCCGAACGCCGGCGTCACCGACTCGCTGCTCGCCCGGATCGTCAACATCTCCTATCCCGTAGGCGATTTGATGCTGCTCGCGATCCTGGCCCGCGTGCTGACGGCGGGCGGGTGGCGGACGCCGACCGTGCGGATCATCCTCGCGATGCTGGTCGCGTTCCTGATCGGCGACATCACCTGGTCGGCGATCAACCAGCTCGGCTGGAGCGTCAACAACCTAGGCGAGGCGACAATCAACGACGTCTTCGTCGCCGGCTACGCGTTGCTCGGCGCCGCCGCGCTGCACCCCTCGGCGCGCGAACTCGGCTCGAGCGCCCGCTCGGGCGGCGAACGGATGAGCCGGCCGCTTTTCGCGATGCTGACTTTGGCGTCGCTGGTGGCGCCAGGCGTGCTCGCCGCCGAGGCCGTCAACGGTCAGGTGAAAGACGGCGTGGTGATCGCCGTCTGCTCCGCGGAACTGACCGGCCTGGTGATCGCCCGAATGGGCTTCCTGCTGAGGCAACTGCAAAGGCAGTCGGCGAAGCTCCACGACCTCGCGCTCGAGGACCCACTCACCGGCTTGCCGAACCGCCGGGCGCTGCAGACGCATCTGGCGAACTGCCTGGAACTCGCGCGCCGGCACTCGCAGCCGCTCTCCCTGGTCATGCTGGACCTCGACCATTTCAAGCGGTTCAACGACGAGTTCGGGCACATCGCGGGTGACCACCTGCTCAAGTCGGCCTCCGCGGCGTGGTCGGGCCAATTGCGGGCGATCGACATGCTCGCCCGCGTCGGCGGCGAGGAGTTCGTCCTCGTGCTGCCGAACACCGGTGTCCGAGACGCCGAGACCGTGCTCTCGCGGCTGCAAGGCGCGACGCCGCTCGGCCAGACTTTCTCCGCCGGGATCGCGGCGTGGGACGGCGTGGCGTTGCACGAGGAGCTCATTCGCGCGGCGGACGACGCGATGTACCGCGCCAAGCGCCACGGCCGCAACTGTGTCGAGCGCGCCTGGTCGAGTGCGGTCTGAGTCGAGCGCGGTCTGCGCAGCGCGCGGACGGATCAGCTCAGCTTCCGCATCCATGCCAGGAATGCCGCCCGGGAACGCGGAAATGGCGTCCCAAGGTCGATGCTGTGGCGCGCGACCGAAGACGTGACGTCGAAGTACTGCTCATAGGCGACGTGGTTCTTCGCGCTCGTCATGAACGACAGCATGTGGTCGATGTAGCTCGGGTCGTCCCCGCGACCACCGCCACCCCCGGTCACGCCCCACTCCGGGATCGCCAACGACTTGTGATGAAGCGCGGCGAATCCGCTCCAAAATCGAAGCCCATGGTCGCCACCGAGCAGCCGAGACCAGGACGACGTGTCGTAGGCGTCGACCCCCACGTAATCGACGTACGCGTCGCCCGGATACGCCTGCTCGGCCGGCAGCTTCCCCGGCCCGAGGTTCGGGTTCCAGTCGAAGCGGAACCGCTCGCCGGGCGTCGCGCGCATCGTGGTGACGACGTGCCGGAAGCAGCCGACGTACTGCGCCGCGTGCCCCTTCGCGGCCCACGGATACCAGTCGCCGTTGAACTCCCATCCGGGTCGCACGACCGTGCCGGCGAGCCCGGCCGCGACGAGATTGTGCCCGAGTTCCGCCCAGTGCCCGTCGTATCGGCCGTCCGCGCAGTCGGCCAGCGAGTTCCCTTTGCCAGCGGGAAAAAGCGGCAGCGAGTACTCCAACCGCAGGCCGCTCGACGCGTGCGGCTTCAGCAACCACTCCGGCCCGGTGACGCCGGCCCAGCTGTCACCCGAACCGAAGTCCAGCAGCTGCGACAACGGCGCTCCCGTCGTCCGCTCGAATGTTCTCGCCGCGGCGACACCCCCCGCGCCAGGGCCCGCGTAGACCCCCAGCCTCGGCACCGACCTCGACGCCGGCGTCGCCACGATCGACAACACGACCGCGGTGACCAGCACCGCCAGCGCTAAGACCGCGACAAGTGCTTTCGCGGACGACGCACGCGCGCCGCGTCGGCCGGCTCCGCCGGCACCAGCGGCGCGGTGAACACCCACTTCTTGAACGACAGGAAGCGCCACACCATGCCCAGCGCGAGACCGAATCCGTTGGCTGCGACGTTGTCGGCGAGGGCTGAGGTGTAGCCGAGCAGGTCGTGTGAGATCCATAGGCAAGCCTCTGCAATCCCCAGTCCGACCGCGGAAAGTGCCACGAACAACGGCAGTTCGCGGTGCATGCCCGAGCGCGTCCGATCGCGCCAGGTCCAATGGCGGTTCATGAAGTACGAGCTGACCGTGGCCGCCGTCGTCGACACCGCCTTGGCGACGGCGGCGTCATGACGAAGCCCGAGCAGCAGCACGTTGAACAGCCCGACGTCGATCAGCAGATTCGCCACGCCGACGGCGCCGAACGTGACCATCTCCCGCGCCCGCTTGGTCGCCCACCACATGTGCCAGCGCAGTTCGGCGAGCTGGACCACGAAGCGCATACCTTCGCGCATCGTCGCCTTCGAGTCGCCGCTGCGGCGTTCGGCGAACACGAACGGCACCTCGACCACGCGGACCCGGTGCCGCACCAGGATCTCCAGCAGGATCTTGAAACCGCGCGGCCGCAGCGAGTCGAGGTCGATCGCGTCGCGTCGAACCGCGAAGAAGCCGGTCATGCTGTCGGTGCAGCGACGCAACCGCAACGGGAACAGCAAGTTCGCGAGCCTGGTCGAACCGGTCGACACCAGTCTGCGCAGCCCGCCGTCGAGCCCTTGTGACCCGCCGCCGGCGCAATAGCGCGACGCGACGACGGTGTCGACATTCGGACTGTCGGCGGCCGCCATCAAACGCGGCACGTCCTCCGGCGGGTGCTGCAAATCTGCGTCCATCACGAGCACCCACGGTGAGTTGGCGGCCGCGATGCCGGTCACGACCGCGCCGGACAGCCCACCGGCGCGATCCTCCTCCGACCGGTGCACCAACCGCACCGGAACCGCAGCGCGTTGCGACGTCCGCTCGATCACGGCCGGCGTCTCGTCGGTCGAGTCGTCAACGAAGATGACCTCGTCGATGTGCGCCTGCTCGCGCACCGCCTCGAGTCTGCGCACCAACTCAGGCACGTTGCCCGACTCGTTGAACGTCGGGACGACGATGGTTACCGAAGACATAGACCGTCAGCCTCCGTTGACAGGCGCGGTGAACACGGACCAGTAACCGACCAGCTGGCCACGCAGATAGCGCGGCACCTTCGTCGTCAGCTTGTAATAGCTGTGATGCTGGCGCAGGTAGTTGTAGACGTACGACCCGAACGGCGTCGTCTCGTCGAGATAGATGACCCCGAAGTAGTGCTGGTCGATCGCCTCCGCGTACGCCGGCCGGTTCACCTTGCCGTCGTAGCTGAAGTAGTACGTGTCATACCACTGGTTCGGCTTCGTCTGGTTGCGCAACTCGTAGCGTTGCGGCGAGTACCGCTCGCCGAGGATCTTCTGGTCGGGATGCTGCGCGATGTCACTCGCGAGCACCGAGCGAAGCGGCGCGTCGTTGACCCAGCCGGTCAAGAACTGGTGGGAGTAGCGCAGTCCTGAGCTGGCGTAGAACGCGAGCACGCCGGCGAGGGCGAGGCCGGTGACGACCTTCCATCCGCCGGCGCGCCGGAAGCCGCGGGCGAACAGATCGCCGATCAGCGGCGCGGCGAACACGATGCCGAACGCCACGTGCTTGGCCAGCGAGGTGGCCTCGCCGATGCGGATCTGGTCGAGCGGGCCGACGATCGCCGCGAGCAGCAAGAGTGCGACGAGAAGCCATTGCCGGCGAAGCCGGAACAGCGCCCCGACCGCCGCGACCAGCAGCCACGGCCCCACCCACCGCACGACCTCGTTGGCGAGAAAGGACGGCGTGGCCGGACTCAAGACGGTGCGGCTCGATGTCGTCGACTGGATGCCGGGCACCATGCTCCGGCCCCACAACTCGATCACCGCGAACACCATGATCAGCGTCGCGATCCCGGCGTACACACCGCGCCGCACGACTTTCCAGCCGTACAGCGGCCATCCCACGACGACCCCGATCGCGATGACGAACGGCGCGTACGCGGCCCCGGCGTACTTGGTGAGAAACGCCAGCGCCAGCAAGCCCGCGACAGCGGGCGCCCAGGCGTACCCGTCGCGCTGCGCGCTCGCGATCGCGAGCCACGCCGCGAGCGCGACGAAAGCCATCATCATCGAGTCGTAGGTCGCGAAATGCGAGATGTAGATGACCGATCCGCACAACACGAACGCCGCGGCGCCGATGATGCCGGCGGCGCGTCCGAACAGCCGGCTGCCGATGCCGTAAACCGCGATCGTCGTCACGACGGCGAAGAACAAGCTGACGTCGCGCGCCGCCTCCAGGCCTCCGACGGCGTCCGCCATCGCGGCCAGCACCGGGTACAGCCCGGGGGCGCCGGAGAAGAACGCGCCCGGGTACTGCGGGAGGAACGTCCCGTGCAGGAGGTGCTGGATCATCCGGTGGCCGGTGTAGACGTACAGTCCCTCGTCCTCGAACGCGTTCGCGTTGAGGCCATGCCGGACGGCGAGGGCCACCTGCACGGCGCAGATCAGCGGCAGCCACAGCAACGGCGAGGAGAAGAAGCGCCGGGTACGCGAAGGGGCGCGGTGGGAGCCGACGCCCCGCTGTCGAATCGGCTGCCTGCCGTCGCGCAGGTCGATGACCGTGGTGCTCATGCCGGCACCACCGCCGTCTTGGAACGACGCCGGGGCAGCCGCGTCCACCCGAGGGCGACCGGCAGTCCGATGTACATGTTCAGCAGGGCGGTCGCGACGTAGGGCCAGTACCGCTCGAGGCCGTACTGCGGCGCATGCCACGCGATCGCGCCCCACAGCAGCACCTGGACGCCGATGAACCACGCGGCGGCGACGCGACGCACCCTGACCGCCGTCGGCGAGCCGCCCGCCGCGCCGGTCGCCACCCACGAGTCGGTGCGTCCGCGGACCACGTCCCACAACGCGACGGCGTGCGAAAAGCTGTACGTCGTCTGGATTCTCGCCAGTCCGAGCATCGACTCGCGATCAAGCGTGATGAGCGGGACCACGGCCTGCCGGACGACCAAGGCCAGAGCGACGAACACGTAGTTGGACATGCGCACCTGGCCGGCGGCGAAGTAGCCCATGATGATCGGCGGAATCAGCATCACGAAGACGTTGAGCGCGGTGGTGATGTAGTAGAGGAATCCCGACCAGAAGCACAGCCGCTGCATCACCGACAGGTCGAGGCGGTGGAATCGCTTCGAGAACAGCAGGCTCATGCTTCCGGTGCACCACCGGTACTGCTGCGTCGCGAACTGGTCGAAGGAGTCGGGGCACATCCCTTTGCTGACCACCGTCGGCACGTAGCGCAGCCGATAGCCGACGGCGAGCAGGTTCACCCCGGTGTGGACGTCCTCGCTGTGCCCGATCTGCGCGAAGCCACCCGACCGCTCCAGCGCGGCGCGCCGGTACAACGCGCTGGTGCCCACACAGATCGCCGCCCCGCTGCGATCGCGGGACGGCTGCACCCAGCGGTAGAAGAGCACCTGGGTGGCGCCGGCCGCGCGCTGCAGCCAGTTCATCGACTTGTCGGCGTCGAAGAACTGCGGCGACTGCACGATCGCGACGTCCGGGTCGTCGAGGTAGGGCGCGAGTTCGAAGAGGTAGTCGCGACGCGGCACGAAGTCGGCGTCGAAGACGGCGATGACGTCGCCGCCCGAGTGCTCGAAGCCGAACCGCAGGTTGCCGGCCTTCTTCAGCCGGCCCTTGTCGGGACGGCTCAGGTACCGGAATCCGTGCGCCTCCGCGAGCTCGCGGACGCTGTCCCGCCCGGAGTCGTCGAGCACGTACACGGTGAGCTCGCCGGTCCATTCAAGCCGCGACACGTGCGTGTACGTGTTCGTCAGCACCTCGAGGTCTTCGCCTGCGGAGGGCAAGAACACGTCGACGCTCGGGACGACGTCCGGCACCCACTCGTCGACCCGACGGCGATGGTCCGCCAGCGAGGTGCGCCTGCGCCTGGACGACGTGAGCAGCGAGACCGTCGTTCCCGCGGTGCTGATCAACAGCGGCACGAAAAGAAATGCCGACCAATAGCGCCGCATCACGAATAGCGCCACGCTGATCACGATAAGGATGTAGCCGAGAAAGGACAGTGGTGTTACCCAGCGGTGCTGCGGCCCAAGATAGAGATCGCGCTCGTCATCGCTCGGCGGCGATGGCAAATATCGGGATGAGCGCGCAGGCGCCGTCTTCTCGGCGCGCTGCGCAGCTTCCATCGTCTGGTTCATGCTTCCTCTTTCTGCGGCGGAAGTCCGGTTCCGCGGCGCGGCGCAGCACTCGAGACGGCCGTCGACGCACGCGATCGAGCTGCGAAGATTGATCGCGTGTGAGAACGGCCGCAACGAGGAGCACGCCTCGGCGGCGGTGGAAACCTCAGTAGGAGTGAGAAGCGCGCCGTTGGCGCGCCGCCTCGCTTACATTCGGAGCAAGTAGCGGGGTGTGATCACACTCTCGGCCATTGCTGTCGGGCTGGCGATATGAGCAGCGCCGTGGAGTGGACCATGGCGACGAACCTCCCCGATATTCCGCGTTCTGTCAGGTCGGGCATTCCCAAGCCTAGAACACCGAATCGTCCGCGCTGGTTTCACAGAAGTGAAATCAACGGCACCAGCTTGTTAATCGTCTGAGGCGGCGCCGGTGATAGTACCTGCTGCATTCCAAGGTCTTTCCGAGCTCACGCGCGCCGCGCGCGGCACGCGTGAGTTATCTCTCGCTGGACGACGTCGTCAGGACATCGAATTGCGGCAGTTAGGTTAAAGTCGTGAAAACAACGTTTGACGGCGCGACGGCCGGGCAAGCCCATAGGTTTCGGCGCAGTCGGGCGCAGTCGGGCGCCGTCGCCGGCCAGCCGAACCGAATCAGAACAGCGCCCGGCTCAGCGCAGCGCGGGCGGGCGGGAGCGCCGGCTCGTCTGGCCCGGCGGCCTCGAACAGGCCCAGCAGGTGCAGGCGCGCGCGGTCGCGGTCGGCGCCGCTCGCGCGCACGACGACGCTGACCAGCCGGGCGAACGCCTGCGCCGCGTTGCCGGCGATCATGTCGACGTCCGCCGCGGCCAGTTGCGCGTCGACATCGTCTGGGGCGGCGTCGGCCGCCGCGCGGGTGGCGACCGGGTCGAGCTTCTCGGCCCGCCGGAACAATCGCACTCCGGCGAGCGCGCTCGCCGCCGCGGCGTCGTTCGGCGCGTTCGCCAGGATCGCCTCGTACGCCCGCTCAGCTGCGTCGTAGTCGCCGCGGGCGAACGCCTCCTCCGCCGCGACGTGCGCGGGGTCCTCAACCTCGGCGGGCGCCTCCGCGCCCGCCGCGCGCTCCGCCCCGGTGGCCTGCAGCAGCTGGTCGAGCCAGCCGCGCAACTCCGGCTCGGGCACCGCGCCGGTGAACTCGCCGACGATCGCGCCCTGCCACACCGCCTTCACGGCCGGGATGCCCTGCACGCCGGCCGCCGCGGCGAGCCGCTGGTTGGCGTCGCAGTCGACCTTCGCCAGCAACCACGCGCCGCCGTCCGCCGCCGCGAGCTTCTCCAGAATCGGCGACAGCTGACGACACGGCCCGCACCACTCGGCCCAAAAGTCGATCACCACCGGCACGGTCATCGACTGCTCGATGACGTCACGCTGGAACGTCGCCTCGCTGACGTCGATGACGCTGACCGGCGCGCCGCCGTCCGTCGTCCCTCGTGGCGCAGCCCCGGACGACTGCGGCGCAGCCTCGGACGGTGGCGCCGACGACGGCGCAGCCTGCGGGCGCGCGGCGAGGGCGTCGAGCGGAACGGCTCCGGCGAATCTCGGCGAGTAGTTCATAACTCCATCATCGGCCATCACCGGCCGCGCCGCGACGCGCCGGCCAGCAACGCGATCACGAAGCCCAGCGAACCGGCGGTGACGACCTCCTGGCGCAATCGTTCGGTCGACTCCCGCTGGATCCGCGCATGGACCGCGTCGACCGCAGGCGGAAACGGCGAGCGGCCGAAGAACAGCCGCGCCGGCTTGTCGGCGTCCGGCAGGCATGACCCGAGCACGCCCGCGAGGACGGTGGCCCGCCTGGACGACGGGGCGGCGCGGGCCACGAGAGCCGACGCGGCCAAGCCGCACAACCCGTCCGCGACGGCGGCGCGCAAGAACAGCCGGCCGTCGTCGCCGGCGCCCCAGTGCGGGACGGCGTCCAGAGCGAAGTGGCTGGCCGCGCCGAGCGTGGCCGCGGCGAGCCGGCGACGGCGCGGCAGGACGAAGCCGATCACCGCGCCGGCCAGCACATGATTGGTGATGAACACCGCGACAGACCCGCGCTCAGACCCGCGGCGGCTCTGAGTAGGCGCCCCACTCGGCCACCAGCAGCTGGCACATCTCGCCGAGCGTGGCCTCGGCGCGCGCGGCGTCGAGCAGCGGCTCGATGAGGTTCGCGTCGGAGCGCGCAGCCTCGCGCACGGCGGCGAGGGCGGCCGTGACGGCGGCGTCGTCCCGAGACCGCTTCCGGCGGGCCAGCGCGGCGCGCTGCTCGCGCTCGACGCCGTGCGACACCCGCAGGATCTCCAGCGGCGGCTCGACCGCCTCGGTGTACGCGTTCACCCCGACGACGCGCTGCTCGCCGGTCTGCAGCAGCTCGTGCTCGCGAAAGGCGGCGTCGGCGATGTGTCCGGTGAACCAGCCGTCATCGATGCCGCGCAGGATGCCCGCGGTCATCGTGCCGTCGCCGCCCAGCGCGCGGATGCGCTCGAAAATGGCCTCCGCCTCCGCGTCGATCTGGTCGGTGAGCGACTCCACATACCAGGACCCGCCGAGCGGGTCGACGACGTTGGCGATCCCGGTCTCCTCCAGCAGCACCTGCTGCGTGCGCAGCGCGATGGCGGCGGCCCGCTCGCTGGGCAGCGCGAGCACCTCGTCGAGCGCGTTGGTGTGAAGTGAGTTTGTGCCGCCCAACACGGCCGCCAGCGCCTCGACAGCGGTGCGGACGATGTTGTTGTCGGGCTGCTGCGCAGTCAGCGAGACACCCGCGGTTTGGGTGTGGAAACGCAGCCATTGCGCCTTCTCGGTCTTGGCGCCATAGACGTCGCGCATCCAACGCGCCCAGATGCGACGAGCCGCGCGGAACTTCGCGATCTCCTCGAAGAAGTCGAGGTGCGCGTCGAAGAAGAAGGAAAGCTGCGGCGCAAATGTCTCGATGTCGAGATGCCTGGACAGCCCGAGCTCGGCATAGGCGAAACCATCCGCCAGTGTGAACGCGAGCTCTTGCGCGGCCGTCGAGCCGGCCTCGCGAATGTGATACCCAGACACCGAAAGTGGCTTGTAAGCAGGCATTTCCGCCGCACAGAACTCCATGAGGTCGCCGATCAGCCGCAGGTGCGGTTGCGGCGGGAACAGCCACTCCTTCTGGGCGATGTACTCCTTGAAGATGTCGGTCTGCAACGTGCCGTTGAGGTCGCCGGCGGTGGCGCCTTGCCGCTCGGCCGCGACGACGTACATGCAAAACACCGGGATCGCGGGACCGCTGATGGTCATGGACGTCGTGACGTCAGCCAGCTTGATCCCGTCGAAAAGCGTCTCCATGTCGGCGGCGGAGTCGATCGCGACACCGCAATGGCCGACCTCGCCGAGCGCGCGCGGGTCGTCGGAGTCGCGGCCCATCAGCGTCGGCATGTCGAAGGCGACCGACAGCCCGCCGCCGCCCGCCGCCAGCAGCATTCGGTAGCGCTCGTTGGTCTGCTGCGCGTTGCCGAAACCGGCGAACTGGCGCATCGTCCACGGCCGGCCGCGATAGCCGTTGGCGTAAAGCCCGCGAGTGAAAGGAAACTCCCCCGGCCAGCCGATGCGCTCGAACCTCGGATCGCCACCACCCGCAGGCGGGCCGTACACCGGCTCCACGGGAAGGCCTGATCGCGTCGCCCGGGTCGACGCCCCAGCCGCGTCGTAACGACGCTGCCAGCGCGCGCGGCCAGCCTGGATGGATTCGGCGTCCACGGCGACCTCCCGTCGTCCAAGCGTCTGCTCTCGATACTAGGACGTCCTACTATCCGCCGTGATCGAACGGTGGACTCAGGGTTGCCAGCCGACGTCGCGGGCGCGCGCCACCGCCGCCAGCTGGGAACGCACGCCGAGCTTCTGGAGGACCGCGCGGACGTGGGTGCGCACCGTCGCCTCGCTCACGAACAGGCCGCGACTGATCTCCTCGACTTGATGGCCTTTCATCAACTCGGTGAGCACTTCTCGCTCGCGATCAGTCAGCGAGTCGAAGGGCACCAGCCGGTGCTCGCGCTCGGTGCGTTCCCGCTTGCTTTCCAACACCAATTCCATCCGGTGCTGCGCGGTGAGCACGCGTTCGCCATGCGCCGCACGCCTGACCTGCTCCACCAGGAAGTCGAGCGGCTCCGCCTTGGAGATGACGCCGGTGGCACCGCGCTCGAGACAACCGCCGAGCCGCGCGTTGTCGGTGGATCCGGTGAGCATCACGACTTTCACGCCGGCGAATGCGAGCGGCGCGATGAGCTCGTCGCTGTCTCCGAACCCGGCGCCAAGGCTGAGGTCAAGCAGCACGACCTGGGGTCGATTCCGAAGGCACTCCTCGACAATCGCCGACCCGCCGCCGGTTGCCGGAACCTCGACGACGTAGACGTCTGCGCCCTCGGCACGAAGCGTCAGGCGCAAGCTCTCGGCGAACAGCACGTGGTCTTCCACGAGGCCGACACGGACGCCGAGCAGCCGACGGGGAAACGGCAGATTCGCGACGCCCGGCGACGTCATCGCCGCTCGCCCACAAGTTCGCCAGCGAGTTCGCCGGCGGCCAACCGCAACGTGAACTCGATCCTGGTGCCGGTCACCGTCGTCGCGAGTCGAAGCCGACCACCCTGCTCGCGGGCCAGCCGGGCGCAAATCGCGAGCCCCAAACCGTGCCGTTGCAGCGAAGCGGGATCGGCGTCGACGGCCGGTTGCCGTGGAATCAGCTCTTGAGCTGGGGATAGTCGGCCGGTCTCAAGAAGCGCCGCGACCCGCTCCCGCAACGCCTCCGGCAGTCCCGGTCCGTCGTCAGACACGATCAGCAACAGATCGTCGCCGTTCGCCTCCGCCGCGACGTTGACTGCGGCGGCCGGGGCGTGGCGGCGGGCGTTCGTGAGCAGATTTTGCACCAACGCCGCGGTGGCGTCGGCGCTGCCGAGCACCTCGACGTCCGGCAGGGTGGCGCGCACGATCATGCCGCGCGAGCGCTCCGCGGTGATCACCGGGAGGACGGCGGCGCGCAGTGAGAACGGTTCTCGCCGGCTTGGCTCCGCGCTGATCGCATGCTGCAGCCGATCGATCTCGGCAAGCAGGGCGATCTCGAGGTCGCGCTGCTCGCCGGCGTCGAGAAAGGCGCGATAACGCGTCAGCGTCGCGGATGCGCCTTGAATGCCGGAGACAAGTGAACGCATGTCGTGACGTCGTTCCTCAATGCGCCGGCGCTGTTCGGCGAGTCCGTCCGCGATGGCGTCGCGCGCCACACGCAACTCGTGCTGCCGAACGTTGAAGGCCCGCCGGGCGCGCAGCGTGGATCGAGCCGCGACGACGAGAAGCAGCAGCCATCCGACGAGGACGACGGAACGCGCCCCGCTGAACGCCCATGACGCCACGGCGTCGTCTGGATGAAGCCGACCCACGGTGCGGTCGAGCGCGGCCAGCCCGAAGGCGCAAAGGGCGACCGCGAGGCTGGCTCGATCGCGGACGGACAGCCCGCGCGCGCGACGCAACACCGCCGCAGCGGCGCCCCAGGCCAAGGCGGCGACGGCGCCCCCCACCGCGACGACGACAGGCAGCGCGTCGGGAGCGCGTTCGCTCGCGAGGACCACCACCGCGAACACGACGGCGGTCGCGACGAACAGCATGCCGGAGGTCTGCAGCGGGCGAAGGCTGGTGTCGACGTCGGGCGACCGTCCTGCGCGATACGCCATCGCGAGCGCGACGAGCGGCGGTATTAGCGCGGTGAAGGTGGTGGCGGACTCGTGGCCCAACGAGCCGAGCGGCGTGCCGGCGATCTCGGCCATCACCCAGCCAGGCACGAGGGCGAGCGCCACGTAGGCCGGCCACGCCCGACCGGAGAACATCCAGGTGCCGAGCCAGCCCGCAATGGTGACAAGCCCGACAATGCCCGACACCGCGGCGATCGGCCAACCATCACCGGGGAGCCGCCCCGGCAAGATCGCTGCCGCCGCCGGCAAGCAAGCCAGCGCGACGGCAGCGACTACCCAGGCGAAAAATGGAAATCCGAGGCCGGACGCAGTGGGCGATTCGGTGACATTCGCCGCGCGTCGGTCAGCACCGCTGAACCCCGAGATCCCCACTGTCCCCACGTTGGCAGACGGTAGCCCTGACGCCGGACAGTGTCATCCGCCGTTTGGACCCTCATCGCATGACTATCCAGGCCGTCAGCCAAACCGTTCGGGCTAGCCCGAGCCACACCGATGACTAGGCGGTCCACCGGATTCCGACAAGATACGCAGTCCGCCGCGTGACGCGCCTCCGCAATTTTGGCGATGCCGGGTTACCCGCTGTTCGCCAGCCTGGGACCCGGATAACGCCGTCCTGGCGTCAATCTGATCGCACGGAGGGACACGGACATGGCAATTGGCAAGGCATGGCGACTCGGCGGCTTCATCGCCGCACTCGGCGCCTCAGGGGCACTCATCGCGTCGGCGACTGGCGCCACCGGCGCGTACTTCACCGACAGCCACAACGGCACAATCCAGGCGGTGTCGGCCATCTCAAGCTCAACGTGTCAGGCAACACGACACTTAACTTCACTGGCCTCATGCCGGGTGAGGACCAGACGGCGACCCTCACCTACGGAACCGACCTGAGCAGCGGCACCGAGGACGTTTGGCTCTATTTCCCCGACAACGAGGCCTACGGGCAGTTCACCGGCGCAAAGAACGCCGAGACGACCGATGGCGGCCTCGGCCGCTACGGCCACTTCGCCGTGTCCGACAGCAACGGCGGCCTGGACGTTCCAGTCGTACAACTTGCAGAACGGGCCTTCCGGCTCCACCGGGACGTCTGCCCGGTCAACGGCAACGGCCGTGGAGGTAGTGCGCAAAAGCCGACAGGTGAGACCGACACCCCGCCGTACTGCGGCGTGCCGCACTACATCTTGCTGGCCTCCAACGTGGCCAACGGCACCGGCGGCACCATCACGATCACGTTCGGCCTGACCGGCAAGCAGACGCAGCAGAACCAGGCTGAGTTCCTGCCTGCCGCCGATTCAAGTACTCGATCGTGGGCACCCAGCACGGGATCCGGCCAGACGCGGCGAACTTCTAAAGATTCGCCGGTCCGAACCAATCTGCCGGTGGTGAGCCGCTACAACGGCTCACCACCGGCGCAGGACACGAGGTAAGTGGGCGGGAGGGATCGCGATGGCTGTCATGGCTGCTGAACTGAGCGACGTGACGCGTCCTGCGCCTCCGGCGAATACTGGGTCGGCTCGCCTTACTGCTTTTCGGCGCTCGTCGTCGCGGCAGCGGGCAGCGGTGACTGCTATCTCCTGGCACGAGGGCTACCGCATGTACATCGTCCACACCGGATCGATGGAGCCGGCGCTCAATCCCGGCGACGCGGTGCTCGACCGACCGGCGCCGACGTCCGTAGCGGTCGGCGAGGTCATCACGTTCAGCGTGCACTCCGGACCCGACTCCGTCGTCACGCACCGGGTGGACTCGATCGAAGCGGCGGCATCAAGACGAAAGGTGATGCGAACCGCACCGCCGATCCGTGGACGGTCCAGCAGTCCGACGTGGTTGGGAGCAAACTCGTCACCCTGCCGTACGCGGGTTACCTGCTGGTGTATTTGCAGCATCCTCCGGGAATCGCGTCCGTCATCACCACGCTCTTGGCGCTGATTCTGCTGTGGCAGTTGTTCTTCCCGTCCGAGCCATCCTCGTCAAGCGAAGCCGGTGACGAGCGGCATGGCGCGCTTCGGCCCAGACATAAGCGAGCCGCCGAGCGCGGCGACCGCGACGAGTCGGCTCCTGCACCGTTGCTGCCGGCGCCGCGTTGGCTCGCGGTTTCCCGCAGCCAGCCGCCAAGTTTTCTCCGCAGCGGACTCGGTCCGCTAGGACGCTCGTCAGACCCGCGTAGCTATTTCGACTGAGCCCGATCGGCTGAACTTCCTTCTGGTATCGGCTTCCCGCCGGCGAAATCCCGCGCGTCTCGTCGCAGTTCGGTGAGCCCGGCCACCACGTCGTCCCGGGACTTTTCGTCAAGACATTCGAGCCCGAAGTCGGCCGCCATCAAGTCCGCGGTCGCCGCCTCCACGACCGCAAGACCCGACTCGGTGATCGCGGCCAGCGTGCCGCGGCCATCGCGCGGGTTCGGTCGGCGCTCCACGAACCCGGCCCGCTCCAGCCGGTCGATCGAGTTCGTGACGCTCGTCGGATGCACCATGAGCCGCTCACCGATGCGCCCCAGCGGCAACGCGCCGTACCGGCTGAATCGCAGCAACACCAACACCTCGTAGCGCGCGAACGTCAGCCCGTGCGGCTTGAGCAACTCGTCGTAGCGGGCGAGCAAGATTTGCTGCGCGCGCATGATCGACGTGGCCACCCGCATCGCGGACGCCGAGCCCCAGGTCTGCTCCCACCGCTGCGCCGCCCGCTCGATCGGGTCGAACGGCAAGTTCAACGGTTTCGGCACGTCCCCAAGGTACCCGTCACCTAGGCTTTGCCCGTGGACTGGAGCCTGCGCGCCTGCGGGCGCAAAGGTCATGCCACCTTTGCGCCGTCCGAACCGGAACTGCGCGACCGTCTGCACACTCAGACGCCCGTCGGTGACGCGTGGCGCTGCCTCCGATGCGGCACCTTCGTCGTCGGCGAACCACGAGGAGGCGGCCCGGCCGAGGACGCCCCGATCGTGCTGCGCGGCCGCGCGTTGCGCGACGCGTTCGTCTTGCGGCTGCTCGCCGTCGAGCGACTGTTGCGTGGGATCGCGATGGGTCTCGGCTGCTGGGCGGTGCTGCGCTACGCGCACAGTGAGAACGCGCTGCGCACGCTGTTCGAGAAGGATCTGCCTGCCGCCCGACCGCTGGCGAATGTCTTCGGCTACGACCTCGACCACTCATCCATCGTGAGCGAGATCCGAAAGCTGCTGCTGGTCAAACAGTCGACGCTGCACCTCATCGCGGTGGCGCTGGCCGTCTACGCGGCCATCGAGATCGGCGAGGCGGTCGGGTTGTGGCTGCTCAAGCGTTGGGGCGAGTACTTCGCCGCCGTCGCCACCGCCATTTTCCTGCCGTACGAGCTGTACGAGCTCATCGACAAAGTCACCGTCGTCCGGGTCGGCGCGTTCGTCGTCAACGTCGCGGCCGTGGTCTACCTGCTGCTGACCAAGCGGCTGTTCGGACTGCGCGGTGGTCACGCGGCGTACGAGGCCGAGCGGCATGAAGCCTCGTTGCTCGAAGTGGAAGAAGCCGCAGAAACGTCGCAGAACGCGCTAACCTCCGACCGCACGACGTCGCCCGCTTGAGCGTCCGCCCGAGGGTTCGCCCGAGCTAGCGGTAAAGCGACAAGGTCGTTACAACGGCCGGCACAGCCTTGCCCCAGTAGGTCACGCAGTGTGAGGCTTGCCCTATATAGGTGATTCGAGTGTGAGGTCCCGATCTCGATTGGTCCGCCTCGAGTCTCGACAGGGTCGCCTCGCGCAGCAGCGCTGTCGCGGACGGCAAGCCGGGACCTTGACGCCCCGAGCGTCGCGTCCTCACGCCACGGTGAGGAGGAAACGTGAGCCACATTGGCGTCCCTGAGGGAAAGTCGTCGGTTCCTGCTGCGGATACCGCTCCGAGCATGCCGCAGCCGCAGATCGGCGACCCCGGCCCGTTAGGTCTCGCCGCCTTCGCGACGACCACTTTCGTGCTCAGCGTGTTCAACACGAACATGATCAGCGACACCGTGTCGGCCGCGGTGCTGCCCCTCGCGTTGTTCTACGGCGGGTTGGGGCAGCTGCTCGCCGGCATGTGGGAGTTCCGGAAGGGCAACACATTCGGCGCGGTCGCGTTCTCGTCGTACGGCGCCTTCTGGCTCTCCTTCGCCGCGTACGTGAAGTTCGTCGCGCCGGGACTTGACGCGGCGAACGCGGGGGACGCGACCGGACTGTTCCTGCTCGCGTGGGCGGTGTTCACGCTGTACATGACGGTCGCCTCGATGCGCACGAACGGCGCGGTGCTCGCGGTGTTCGCCGCCCTGAGCCTGACCTTCGTCGTGCTGTGCGTCGGCGCCTTCGCGACCAGCGCCAACTGGACGAAGGCCGGCGGCGCGCTCGGCATCGTCACCGCCGTGCTGGCCTGGTACGCGTCGTTCGCGGCCGTCACCAACGGGACGTGGGGTCGGACCGTGCTCCCCACGTGGCCGCTGTCTGACAGCCGTCCGTTGATGTCGTACCGAGGCAACCTGATGGCGGAGCGCGCGGGCACGACGAACGTCGTCCGATAGTCCTGAACCAAAGGGGTTGGCCGGTCGCTCGTGCAAGCGGCCGGCCAGCGCCTCGTCTGCGCCTCAGCCCGCGCCTCAGCCCTGCGGGTCGACCAACCGGACCGCCGCGGTGACCGTGTCGAGTTCGCCGGCGGCGACCTCGCCCGCCAGCTCAACCAGCCGCGGATCGTCGGCGCGCAGGCCGAGCCGGTCCGTGAGCATCGCCAGCGCCAGCGACCGGATCTCATGGGCCACCCGCGCTCGCCTCCGCCGCTCGCCTTCACCGGAGGACGCGAGCCAGTCGCGATGCTTGCCGATCGCCTCGACCAGCTCCCCCACGCCGCCTTCGGCGGTCGCCACCGCGCGCGCCACAAACGGTCGCCACTCCCCCGGCTGCCGACCGCCGACGTAGGTGAGCATGTGCCGAAGGTCGCGCAGCGCGTCGTCCGCGCCCTCGCGATCGGCCTTGTTGACGACGAGGACGTCGGCGACCTCGAGCAAGCCGGCCTTGGCGGCCTGCACGCCGTCGCCCATGCCCGGCGCGACGAGCACGACCGTGGTGTCGGCGGTTGCGGCTACCTCGACCTCGGCCTGCCCCACTCCGACCGTCTCGATGAGCACGACGTCGAAGCCGGCCGACTCCACTGCGCGCACGGCCTGCGGCGTCGCGGCGGCCAATCCGCCGAGGTGGCCCCGAGAAGCCATCGAGCGGATGAACACGCCGTCGTCCGTGGCGTGACTCTGCATGCGCACGCGGTCGCCGAGCAACGCTCCTCCGGTGAACGGCGAGCTCGGGTCGACGGCGAGCACCGCCACCTGCGCGCCGCGACCTCGCCAGTGCGCGATGAGCGCCGACGTCGTGGTCGACTTGCCGACGCCCGGAGCCCCGGTGATGCCTACCACGTAAGACTTTTCCGCCGGTCGGGGCAAGTCGCGCAACAACTCCGGCACCCGGGGGTCGGCGTCCTCAATGAGCGAGATGAGCCGGGCGAGCGAGCGGGTGTCGTCGGCCATCGACGCGTCAGCTGTTGTCAACGCGGACGACGAGTGCGTCGCCCTGCCCACCGCCGCCGCACAAACCCGCGACGCCGACACCGCCACCTCGCCTGCGCAACTCATGCACGAGATGGACGACGAGCCGCGCGCCCGACATCCCGATGGGGTGGCCAAGGGCGATCGCGCCGCCGTTGACGTTCACCTTCTCCGGGGCGAGACCCAGTTCGCGCGTCGACTGAATGACGACTGCGGCGAACGCCTCGTTGATCTCAACGAGATCGAGGCCGGCGATCGTCAGACCGTCTCGTTCCAGAGCCCGCGCGATCGCCCGAGAAGGCTGTGAATGAAGGGAATTGTCAGGCCCGGCGACCACACCGTGGGCGCCGATCTCCGCGAGCACCGGCCAACCGCGACGCTGGGCGTTCTCCCGCGTCGTCACCAAGACGGCGGCCGCGCCGTCGGAAATCTGCGACGCGCTTCCTGCGGTGATGGTGCCGTCCTTGGCGAAAGCCGGCGACAGTTTGGCCAGCGATTCGACCGTCGTCTCAGGCCGGATGCCCTCGTCTTTGGAGACTGTCGACGGATCGCCGCGGCGTTGGGGGACCTGCACGGGCACGATCTCGGCGTCGAGGAAGCCGTCTTTCCTGGCCTGGGCTGCGCGTTGGTGGGAACGGGCGGCGTACTCGTCCTGCTCCTCGCGGGTGATGGCCAGCTTCGCGTTGTGCCGCTCGGTCGACTCTCCCATCGCGAGGTGGTCGAACGCGTCGGTCAGGCCGTCGTACGCCATCGCGTCGACGAGTTGCGCCGAGCCGAATTTGAAGCCCTGCCGCGCGTTCGGCAGCAGGTGCGGCGCGTTGGTCATCGACTCCATGCCCCCGGCGATGACGGTCTCGAACTCACCGGCGCGGATCAGCTGGTCGGCGAGCGCGATCGCGTCAAGGCCCGACAGGCAGACCTTGTTGATGGTGAGGGCGGGAACGCTCATCGGTATGCCCGCCGCGACCGCCGCCTGCCGGGCCGGGATCTGGCCTGCGCCAGCTTGCAGGACCT
This sequence comes from uncultured Actinomycetes bacterium, assembly GCA_963747395.1. GTDB lineage: Bacteria > Actinomycetota > Actinomycetes > Acidothermales > Acidothermaceae > JAICLV01. Next base: position 104,834 of record CAVVEX010000003.1, read on the forward strand.
GGCCCATGATGACGTAGTCGACGTCGGACCCCACGGCTCCCGCCCGCTCGAGAGCGGCCGTGATGGCGACGCCGCCCAGGTCGCTGCCCTTCAAGTCGCGCAAGCCGCCGAGCAGCCGCCCGATCGGCGTGCGCGTGGCGGAGACGATGACTGCGCCGTTGCCGAGTGCCATGATCCGCTCCTTGCCGTTCGACCGTCATTCCAGGTTATGGCCCTCGGCGCGCTTCGCCGAATGTGCACTTAGCGTCGCATCAGCGGCGGCCAAATCGACGGCAACCGCACGCTCGACGAAGGGCGGCCTATCCACAGGACGACAACGCGTGGCGCACAGCCATCGTCGCGAACCGCCGCCAAGGCGTCCCGGCCGCCGACGATCTAGGTCATGCTCACCGGGCCGTTCACGACGCACGAGGCGGTCAGCGCCGGAATCACGACCGGGCAGCTGCGGAGTCGTCGCTGGCGCGCGCCGTTCAGGGGCGTGCATGAGGCACGCGACGAGCCGGCGGATCTGCTGTCGCAGTGCCGCGCTCTCGCCCGGCTGCTGCCATTCCACGTCACCGTTCGTCCCGATTGTATCGTTAGGCGACAGGGTGTGCGCGCCACTCGACGTCCATTGGCGGCGGGAGAAGTCGTCGAGCATGGAGGTCTTCGCCTGACCTCAGGCGCTCGAACGTTGGCCGACCTGGCCGCCGACTGGGCGCTCATCGACATGGTGGTCATCACCGACTCGGCGTTGCGATTCGGCGCCTGCTCCCCGGCGCAGCTGGCGTCGGCCGCCAGCCAGCTTGGAGGCCGCGGCGTCCGGACTCTTCGGCGCGCAGCGCAACTCGCCGACCCTCGCAGTGAATCGGCGATGGAGACCTTGCTCCGCCCCATCGTCGTGTTGGCTGAGTTGCCGCCCCTACCCCAGGTGGTCTTGCGTGACGACCTCGGCGGGTGGCTCGCAAGGGGAGACCTCGTCGGCCCGGACGGTCGGACGGTCTTGGAGTACGACGGTGCGAACCACAACGAACGGGCACGGCACAACTCAGACGTGCGGCGCTGGCGACTGCTCGAACGGCACGGTTTCAAGGTCTATCCATACACAGCGCTCGACGTGTTTCGCGGACCCGATGAGGTGGTTGCCGACTACCAGGAAGCGCTCGGTCTCCCACTGGATCCTTCGGCGGCCGACGGCTGGTTTCGGGAATTCCGCCGCTCGTCGTTCGCCCGCCGCCCTCGCTGACCGGCCCCTCGCCCCTCGCTGACCGGCCCCTCGCCCCTCGCTGACCGGCCCCTTGCGCCCCGGTGACCGACCCCCACGTCGCCGAGAGTGCAGTTCGGGTCGAGTTTCGATCCGGACGACCGACAGGACCTGCACTCTCGACGCGGGGTGGCGGGAGTCGGCGGCCGAGGGTCAGCCGCCGCATAGGGTGGGCTGATGCTGCGCCGGATCGACCACGTCGGCATCGCCGTCACCAGTTTGGACGCCGCGATCGAGCGGTACCGCGACACGTTCGCGCTCGAGGCGGTCGCGATCGAGACGAACACCGCGCAGGGCGTGCGCGAGGCGATGCTCCGGCTCGGCGCGGGCTCGGAGCCGCTCGCGTCGTACATCCAACTGCTGGAGCCGCTGGCCGACGACACGCCCGTCGGACGTTTTTTGGCCCGCCGCGGCGAGGGCCTGCATCATGTCGGCTACGCCGTCGACGACGTCGCTCACGAGCTGGAATCGCTTAGTCAGCAAGGAATCGAGCTGGTAGATCAGCGCCCTCGACATGGCTCGATGGGAGCGTCGATCGCGTTCCTGCACCCGCGGGGATTGCACGGGGTGTTGACGGAACTCGTCCAGCCCGCCCGCTCCTGACATCATCGGGGCATGCATCCGATGCTGTCAGCCGCCCACGAAGTGGCCGCCAAGTTGCCGCAGCCCACGGCGAAAGTCACCGTGCCGATCATCGTGGTATTCGCGCTGCTCGCCCTGCTCGCGCTCGTGCGCAAGCTGGTGGCGCTCGCGCTGATCGCCGTCATCGTGGCGGGGGGATTCATCGCCTACCAGTCAGGCGCGTTCGACAAGTGGGTCGACAAGGGCAAGGCCGTGATCAACCAGCAGAAGTAGCGGCGAAGTCCGCCAACGCGGCGGCGAAGGCGTTCGGCGTCTCGACGGCGCTCAGATGGCCGGCGGCCGGCAGCTCGACCAGCCTCGCGTTCGGGAGCGCTTCCACCATCGCGACGGCGTGCTCGGGCGGCGCCAGCGAATCCTCCTGACCCACGATGACCAACGCAGGCACGTCGGTCGCGCGCAACGTGTCGAACGAGTCGGGACGCCCCGCCATCGCACGTTGCCAGGCCGCGGCCGACGCCGGCGCCGTCGCCGAGATCAGCTCGGTGACCAACTTCAACACCGCCGGCCGTCCGCGCTTGGTCGTGTCGCCAAGCAAGGTCGGCAGCACCTCCTGCAACAGCACCCGGTCACTGTTCTCGTCGTCCAGGATTCTCGCGACGCGCAGCCGATTCGCAACGGCGTCCTCGGAGTCCGCGCCGGCTTTGGTGTCGGCCAGCACGATCCCCGCGGCGCGCTCACGATGCCGCCGCAAGAAGGCCATCGTGAGATAACCGCCCATCGAGACACCGCCGATGATCGCGCGGTCGATTCCGGCTGCGTCGAGCGTGGCGGCGACGTCGTCGGCGAGCGCGTCCAGGTCGGACGCCGGCGCGTAGTCGGGAGTGATCACGTCTAGCGCTGGCAGCGCGCGGCGCAGCGGTTCGAACATTCGGCTTGACAGCGGGAACGCGTGCAGCAGCACGACCGGGGGCGGCATGCGCTCACGCTACCCACCGTCCGTGCGGTTACATGGACCCATGAGCACAGGCGCAGAGCCCCTCCCCACCCGCGAACTCGCCACCGCGAGCTACGACGCCGGCGTGTCACCGGCCCTGACGGCGTTCATGCGGGAAGGCTGGGCCGAACCCGCCGAACCACGCCTTGAGCCGGCCGAGGTCGCTCCATACACCGCGAAGCGGCGAGCGGCGCTGTCCGCCGCCTTCCCAGGTCGCCCGCTCGTGGTGGCCGCCGGCCGACCGAAGGTGCGCAACAACGACGTCCCCTACCCGTTTCGCGCGAGCAGCGACTTCATCTGGCTCACCGGCTCAGGCGACCCGGACTCGGTGCTCGTCATGTTCCCGGACGGCGGCGCGCACAACGCCACGCTGTTCGCCCGCCGTCCCGCGCCGCGAACGGAAAGCGAGGAGTTCTACCGCGACCGCGTCTACGGAACGCTGTGGACCGGCCCCCGCCCGAGCCTCGACGAAGTCGCCGCGCGGTTGGCGATCGCCACCCGTCCGCTCGAAGAATTGGACGGCGCGCTGCGCGGCCTCGACGCTCCCCTCGGCTTGGACGACGCGGAGCTGGCGACCGCGCTGGCTGACCTCCGGTTGGTCAAGGACGACTGGGAGATCGCGCAACTCGCCGCGGCTTGCGATGCCAGCGTGCGAGGATTTGCCGATGTGGTAAGGGAATTGGCGGCGGCGAAGTCAACCAGTGAGCGCTGGATCGAGGGCACGTTCTGGCGGCGCGCGCGCGTCGAGGGCAACGACGTCGGCTACGGCACCATCGCCGCGGCGGGCGCTCACGCGTGCGTGCTGCACTGGACTCGCGATGATGGACCGGTGCGCGACGGCGACTTGCTGTTGATGGACGCAGGAGTCGAAGCATCGAGCTTCTACACCGCCGACGTGACCCGAACGCTGCCGATCAGCGGCCGGTTCTCCGCTGCGCAACGCAAGGTCTACGACCTCGTGTATGAGGCGCAGACGGCGGCACTCGGGGCGGTGCGGCCGGGCGCCGAGTTTCACGACTACTGGCGCGCGGCGCAAAGCGTGCTGGCAAAAGGCCTGGTGGAGTGGGGAATTCTTCCGCCGTCGGCCGCCGACCTGGACGGCCCCGACGGCGACCTGCATCGCCGCTACACGCTGCACGGCACCGGCCACATGCTCGGCCTCGACGTCCATGACTGCGCCGCCGCGCGAAAAGAGAACTACCACGAGGGCATGTTGCAGCCCGGCTACGCGCTGACCGTCGAACCGGGCCTGTATTTCCAGACCGACGACCTGACCGTGCCCGAAGAACTGCGCGGCATCGGCGTGCGCATCGAGGACGACGTCATCGTGACCACCGACGGTTGTCGCAACCTCACCGCCGCGCTGCCGCGCTCGGCGGACGACGTCGAGGCCTGGATGGCGGAACTGCTCGCCGGCTGAGGCTCCGCCGCCCATCCCGCCAGCCGAGGCTCGCCGAGGCGAGCGGCGGCGAGCTGGGGGCGCAGGCGCGCCCGGGCGAACGTTCAGCGCGGCCCGTGCCTTTCTCGGCGGTCGCGCGCGCTCCAACAGGGCGTGTGCCAGTGCCGCCTCCGGTCGACGGCCAAACTCGGCCAGGCCACAACGTGCGGCGTCGCCGGCCGGATCTCCTGATCGCATCCCGGGCAGCGATAGGTCTTGGTCGACGTCGAGCCAGTGATGCGCCGGACGATCCACTCCTCGCCGTCGCGGTCGATCTCTACCGTCTGCACCCCGCCCGCGGCCGACTCCTCCTCGGACGACGCGACCGCATCGCCCCGCCGTGCGGGCTTGTTTCGCCGTGGGCTCACACGCCGACCCGATCGCGTACGCGGGCCGCGCCGGCGTACACGTTCATCGACGCACCCCTCAAGAATCCGACCAGGGTCATCCCCACAGAATCAGCGAATTCAACCGCCAAGGTCGACGGCGCCGAGACAGCCGCCAGTACCGGAATGCCTGCCACGTAAGCCTTTTGCACCAACTCGAACGACACGCGACCGCTCAGCATCAACACCGTGCCCGATAGCGGCAACCGGTTGTCGCGCAGCGCCCAGCCGACCACCTTGTCGACCGCGTTGTGACGGCCGACGTCCTCGCGCAACGCCAGCAGCGAACCCGCTGGGTCGAACAATCCGGCGGCGTGCAAACCTCCTGTCGACGCGAACACCTTCTGCGCGGCGCGCAAGCGGTCGGGAAGCGTGGCGAGCAAAGCGGGGCTGACCGCAACGTCGTCCGAGCTGACGTCGAACGACGAGCCAACACGCACCGCGTCGATGCTGGCTTTGCCGCAGACGCCACACGAACTCGTCGTGTAGAAGTTGCGGTTGACCGAGGGCGCGGGACGCGCCGCGCCGTCCGCCAAGACGACCTCGACGACGTTGTAGGTGTTGACGCCGTCGACCTCGGCGCCCGCGCAATAGCGCAGACCGGCGAGGTGACTGGGGTGCGCGATGAGCCCCTCGCAAAACGCGAATCCGGCGACCAAGTCGAAGTCGGCGCCGGGCGTGCGCATGGTGACCGCGATCGCCGTGCCGTCGATCCGGATCTCGAGCGGCTCCTCTGCGGCGAGGGTCTCGACACGCTCAACCGCGTGCTCGCCGTCGATGTGGCGCGCTTTGCGGCGACCGGTGATCCGACTCACACTCGCAGCCTAAGCCCGTCGTCAGGTGTCGGCTCGCCCCCCGGGTGGCAAGACACAACCGACGGCGCCGAAGTCAAGACGGTGCCGAAGACAAGGAGATCGCCATGGCCGCGATCAAGAGCCTGCTCGATGAATCCGCCCGCGGCGTCGTCGGCAAGGCGCTGCAGGGTGCGCTGGTTGACCTGATCGACCTGTCGTTGCAAGCGAAGCAGGCGCACTGGAATCTCATCGGCCACCACTTCCCCGGGCCCCATTCGCAGCTGGACGACGTGGTCTCGTCGGCGCGCGCACGGGCCGACGCCGTGGCCGAGCGCGCGATGGCGCTCGGGCTCGGAGCGATCGTCGAGCGGATGCGCGAGCGAGTGCGGGCGACCGACGCGCCCGACCCGGTCTCTCAGGGCATCCTGATCGAGATCACCGCCGAGGTGGAGAAGCATCATTGGATGTTCCAGGCTCAGCGCTGACTGGCGGCGCCGAGCTTCACACCGTATTAGTCCACGACCGAAGGCGAGCGATGAGCGAACTCGACTCCTGGGTGACGACCGTGTGCGGCGAGCTGGGCATCACCTTGTCCAGCGCCCCGGCTGAAGTGCTCGACGTGGCGCGCGATGTGGCGCACGGTGTCAACCGGCCCGCCGCGCCGGTGACCACGTTCTTGCTCGGGCGCGCGGTCGAAAGCGGCGTGCCCCTTGGGGAGGCGGCGAAGCGCGTCCGGGCGCTCGCCGCCAACTGGGACTACGACGACTCGGCGCCCGAGGAACCGCTGCCGGACTGACGGGCGGCCGCCTGCCTGGCCCGTTCGACGTCGTCCGCGGTGTCACAGTCGAGCGCCTCGTCGGCGCGCGCACGCACCTCGGCCACCGCGAACGGCGCCACGAACGCGCGGACGGCTGCGTTGACCCATGCCCCTTGCGCTGCTCGGCCGGCGAGCGCTTCGTGGCGATAGGCGGCGATCAGCGGTTGGCGTCGTCCCTCGGCGTCGAGGACCATCGCCGCGTCGCGGCCGGGAAGCGCGGCGAGCAACCGCGGGATCACCGCCTTGGCGAACGGGACGTCGACCGCGAGCACCACGACGACGTCCGCGCTGACCTGCTGGACGGCGTGCGCGATCGCGGCGGCCGGTCCGCCGCCGGGCGGTTGCTCTTGGGTGAACAGCACGGCCACGCGGGTCGGGCGGCGCGGCCCGACGACGATCACCCGGCCGGCGTCGTGGACGGCGTCGAGCGCGCGGTCGAGCAGCGTGTCCGACCCGACGACGACCAGCGCCTTGTCGGCGCCGCCGAGCCGGTTGGCCGCGCCGCCGGCGAGGATGATCGCGTCGAAGGCGACAGTGACTGAGTCGGCGGGCACGACGGCAATCTACGTCCGCTACCGTGGCGAGCGTGCGGTTGGTCATTGCGCGATGCAGCGTCGACTACATCGGCCGCCTCACCGCCCATCTTCCGAGCGCGCACCGGCTGATTTTGGTGAAGTCCGACGGCTCGGTGTCCGTCCACGCCGACGACCGCGCGTACAAGCCGCTGAACTGGATGAGTCCGCCGTGCACCTTGCAAGAGGCGCCGGGCGTGTGGACCGTCACCAACAAGGCCGGCGAGCAGCTGCGCCTGACGATCGAAGAGGTGCTGCACGACTCATCGCATGAGCTCGGCGTCGACCCCGGGTTGGTGAAGGACGGCGTCGAGGCACACCTGCAGGCCCTGCTCGCGTCGCAACCGACCGCCTTGGGCGACGGGTTCTCCCTGGTGCGCCGGGAGTACCCGACCGCGATCGGGCCGGTCGACCTGCTCTGCCGTGACTCCGGCGGCCGCTCGGTCGCCGTCGAGGTGAAGCGACGCGGGGAGATCGACGGCGTCGAGCAACTCACCCGGTACCTGGAGCTGCTGAACCGCGACCCGCTGCTCGCGCCAGTGCGTGGGATTTTCGCGGCGCAGGAGATCAAGCCACAGGCCCGCGTGCTTGCCGCCGATCGCGGGATCGACTGCGTGACGATCGACTACGACGCGTTGCGCGGCGCCGACGACCCGTCGTCCAGGCTGTTCTAACCGCCGCTAGCTGATCGTGATGTCGTCGACGTAGCCGGTGTTGTTCGTGCTGTACTCCTGCGCGTAGACCGTGAAGGCGCCGGTCGCGTCGGTCGTGAAGTTGAAGCTGACCTGCCGCCAGTTGCGATTGGTCGACGAGGCCGAGCCGGTGGCGCCGCCGCTCACCCCGACCGTCGCGCGGATGACCCACGCGGTCAGCGTGTAGGTGTGGTTCGGCAGCAGCGCGACGGTCTGGTCGCATTCGCCGACCTGCGGGGCCCAGAAGTTGCCGTACCAAGCCAGGTCCGCAGCGTAGGTGCCGTTGTGCTGGTTGGTCGAGATCCCGGAGCCGGCCGTGCAAGTCCACGGCGTGATGCTGCCGGCCTCGAAGTCGCCGTTTTGCAGGCCGGTGATGACAGGGGCTGGGTTGATGTCGGTCCAGAGCTGGTTGACGTCCGTGGCCGAGATCTCGGTGGTGTACACCGTCGCCTCATCGAGCGAGCCAGCGAAGCCGTAGTTCGTCTGCGTGGTGTAGGCGTCCCAACCCGACAGGTTGCCGCAGCCGACGCGCCACCAGCCACCGCCGAGGGCGTCGTAGTTCTGCGAGTTGACGTAAGCCCGCGAGTCGACGAGTGCGTCGTCAACGTAGAGCCGCATGCCACCGGTGTTGCCCATCGTGGCCACGGCCATGTGCCACTTGCCGTCATTGAAGCCCGGGCCGGAGTTCACCGTCGTGGTCGAACCGGTCCACACGCCGAACCACAACGCGCCGTTGCCGTCCATGTAGATGTGCCGGTCGTACTGGCCGCCGCTGTTGCTGTTCGACACACCGGTCTGCGAACTCTCGAAGCCGATGAGCTTGCCGCCTTGGGTCGACGTCGTCTTGAACCAGATGATTTCGCTGTAGGTGTTCGGCGCGGGGTTTTCCGCGGCGGCGTTGGTCGTGACGCACGTCGTGTTGGTGCCGGCGCCGCCGGTCGCCGTCACCGATAGGTTCGGCGACTGGCCGGTCAGGCCGCCGGTCTGCTGCATCGTCCACGGCGTGGTGCCGGACGGCATCGGGCTGTACTGGCCGTTGCGGCTGTTGCCGGAGTAGTCGACCGCGACGTTTTGGCCAGTGGCGTCGTCAAGCTTCCAGTACAGGTAAGGGCTCAACGCCTTCGTGTCATTGGTGTAGCTGGGCCCGAACGTCGCCGCGGTGCTCCACGTTGACGCCGTGTTCGCGGTCGTCGCGGAGAAAGCGGCCGTCGTGGTCGGAAGCAGCAAAGCGCCCGCCGTGACGGTGACCACGGCGGTGCGGGTGCCGATCATTTTCGCGATTTCGGGCGTGGTGAGCGGGCGGCGATGCTGCGATCGACCCAGCCAGCGCAGTCCCGAACCCCGCGGCTTCCAGCGCGCGGGCGCGACCAGCCCGTCGTCCGGGTTCTCGTCATCGCCATGTTCGAGGTCGTCGAGGTCGTCGAGGTCGTCCGACGGATCGGCGTCGCCGTCGCCGTCGCGGTCGCCCGCCGGGTCGCCGTCGGCGTCGGCGTCCGTGTCCGTGTCCGTGTCGTCGTCGTCCCCCTCGTCGACGATCGGCTCGTCGTGGTCGCGGACGACGAGCACCGCGGCAACCCAAAAGGTCAGGATCAGAAGCGCGATTTTCAGCCACGCGCCTTGTTGCACCCAGATCAGCGGCAGGCCGACCCAACGGACCAGCAACCGGCCAATGCCCTTCACATTCGACATCGGCACAGGCACCGGGTCCGCGGTGGGGTTCGCGTCGCCCTTGGTGACGAGTGTGCCGTCGGGATTGATGGAAATGACCCGATGCGACTTGACCGTGCCGGCGCGATAGGCGTCCGGGTCGTTGAATACAGTGACGTGCCCGAGCAGCTTCTTCGCGTCATGCTCGGGGGAAGACAAGATGACGTCGCCGACCTTGATGCGCGGCGTCATCGAACCGGACTCGATGACATACGGACGCCAGCCGAAGAGCATCGGCACGAAAGTCACGACGAGGCAGCCGGCGACAAACCACAACCACGCACGGCCGAAAAAGCCACCCCAAAGGCGCGCGGACGAGCCGAAGTCGCGCCGCTTGGGCACCGGCGTGGTCGTCGGCTCGAGCGCTACCTGGGTGGCCATCTGCGCGTCCTCCTTTCCGCCTGCCGTGCTGTCGTGCTGTCTGCGTGCCGTGCTTCCTGCTTATGCCAGTCGGCTCCCAAGCCCCGGTAAAGCTGGACTTGGGAGCCGATCGGCGCTAAGCGGTGATTACTGCAGTTCCCAGGTGAAGCCGGCGGTCGCCGTCTTGCCCTGGTAGGTGTTGTCGGCGGTCGACGCGAAGGTCCAGGTGACCTTGTAGGCCTCGAGGACAGTGCCGCTCGCGACTGGGACGTTCGTGCCGCTGGAGAGCGCGTACGTCGCAGGCAACGCGGAGAGCGTGCCGCTGTAGACCGTCGAGGTCCCGGACGCCGGGAAGTTGGTGCAGTTCGACTGGACGTCCGTCGCCGCCACACCCGCGGTGATGGTCAGGTTCAGCTGCCCAGCGAGCGACGGCGTCGAGTCGGCGAGGCTGCTGAGGTACATCCGCATGTTGCCGGCGACCGAGCCGGTGCTCTTCACCGTGAGACAGGTCGTTGCCGTGTCACCGGGCTTGATGTTGCCGCCACCGAAGGTCGCGGTGGTGGTGCCGCTGTAGGTGGCGCCGCCACCGTTGTTGCTGAGCGTCATCGTGCCAGAGGTCCACGCGTTGGTGTTGTCTTGCGTGGTCGCGTTGAAGGCGGCGTAGCTGCCTTGCCAGACCAGGAGGCCGGCGGCCAGCAGACCGACGGCCGGAGCGAAGGCGCGAACGACACGACGCCGGCGCTCGGGCTGCTTGGACATATGTACTCCTAAAAAGTCGGGGAGCTTGCGGTATTGCGTGACCACACCTTCGGTCGCGGAATTGAATTGCTTGACGGCTTTTCATGAGGACTGAACGATCGGTTGAGACCCCTGGACGGGCGGTCATCCGCTGTACTCCGCCGGCTATTCGGACGATTACGCCTAACGCCGTAGATTCCTTGCGCCGAAGGCATGCCCACAGCGACACACGACGACTGTCGGCCTCTTTTCGGGGACCTTCGGGCCTATTCGGACTTACTTCGCACCCGTCAGCGCGGACGCGCTTTCGAGCGACGCATGCAATTGTCCGAATACATCCACTGCGGCGATGGTTTCGCGCTCGGTGAGCGGCTCGATGCCGTAACACTCTCGTTCGAGCAGCTCGATCGCGGCCGCGATCCCTGCTGCGGGTATCGCCAAACCGGCGACTTCGCCCACTCGCGCCGGCAGGTCGCGAGCCGTCTCTCCCGGACCGCGGCCGCGACCGACCGCGGTCAGCGCGTCGTCGAGCCGCAGGTACGCCTGCAACACCGGCCCGCCGCTTGGACCGACCTTGTTCGCCTGCGCAGCACCCCGGCGCGCCGCGCGACGTCGTCCCAGCGCCACGAGCGCCCGACCAAGCGCGAGCACCGCCACGACGAGCGCGGCCAGCCCGAACCGCCCTCCCGGCGCCGACGAGACCGCGCGGCCCAGACCAGTCGTTGCGGACGACGCACCCGCCTTCGGCTCAGATTGCCGGGTCTGCTGTGAGGTCGCCTGCGGGCTCGGCTGCGGGGGCGGCGCCTCGTCTTGGGAGCCGTTTGCGGCGGCCGTCGGAGGAGAGGTCGCGTCCGCTGTCGTCGGTTGGACGTTCGCCGTGGTCCCCGGCGCTGTGCCGAGCGTCGCGGTCGCGGTCGGGTCAGAGTCGATCCAACCAACGCCGGGGAACCAGACCTGGATCCACGCGTGCGCGTCGGCGCCACGCATCACCCGTCGTCCTGGATCGCTCGTCAAATCACCTTCCGAATATCCGGTGACCAGCCTGGACGGAATACCGGCGGTGCGCAGCAACACGACCGCCGCGGTCGCGAACTGCTCGCAAAAACCTTGGTGCGTGACGAAGAGGAAACTGTCAACAGAATCCTCGCCCGCGGCCGGCACGGGAGCGTCGAGGTTGTAGGTGGCGTGCTGGCGCAGGTAGCCCTCGACGGCGCTGACCGCGGCGCCACGAGACTGCGAACCGTCGACGAGCTGATGCGACAGCGACGTGACCCGCTGCGGCAGGTCGGTCGGCAACTGAAGCCAGCGCGGGTCGCGCGAATCAACGGCCTTCGCCGCCGGCGCGTCCGGGTTCGGCCTCGTCGAGACCACGTTGTAGTCGAGACTCGATGGCGGTCCGCCACCGCTGACGTCAAGGCGTGGGTTGCCGTCGCCGTCGGAGCTGACCGTTCCCGGCCCGACGTAGCTCGTCGCCCGGCCTGGCGCGAACACAACGTGCTGCGGCGCCGTCGTGACGATTTGCACGGCGTCGGTGCGGGTTTGCGCTCCGCCGCCTGATGCCTGGGAGTCGGCCGGCGCGCTCTGCGTCGGTGGCGTCGTCGAGCCGTCCAGCGTCCACGGACGGCGCTCGGCGTCACCGGTCATCGTCCAGCTGACACCGTCGTAGCGGTCGTAGACCGCGCCTTGCCAATAGGCCGGAGCATCGGCGGGGACGACGAAGACGGGCGCGTCGGACAACGCGCCGCGGACGCGCAAATCGAGACGGCCGGCGGCCGGGTCTGCGATGGCCTGGCTGTGCGGATCGAGCGTCGCGACGCCGCCGTCGCCACCCGTCTCGGGCTGCGTCGGCTGCTGCGACGTGGCGTGGGAGACCGGCCGCGCGTGCAACTGCAGGGAGTTGGGCGCCACCACGAAGGCGACCGCCGCGACCGCGAACACCTGCAGGATCGCCGACGGCACAAGGGACAACCTTCCGCGTGTCGAGACGACCGCCGACTCCTCAAGCAGCTCGCCGCGAAAGACCAACGCGACACCGCCCACCATCGCGACCAAGGCGAGCGCGAAAGCTGGCGCGGGCGCGACGTCGTGAGCCGCGACGCCCGCTTGCGTCAGCATCGCGCAGACCGCGGGCGCGCCGAGCGCCAGGTCGCGCCGGGTCGTCGCGGTGGCCGACTGAACCAGTTGGACGACGAGCAGGATTCCCCCGATAGCCGCGGACATCGACGGCCGGGCGGAGCTGTGCTGCACAGTGTGTTGCGGCAGCGCGATCACACCGCTGGTGAAGAAGTAGACCAGCAAGCCCAAGCAAGCGAGGAGTTTCGCGCCTTGCAGGAAGGCCCGCAGCGGCGCCGCGAGCGCTCGCGAGCGCTGCCACGCGCTGGCGCCGGCGACGAACAGCAAGAGCGGCACCGCGAGTAGGTAGGCGTCCCGTCCGCTCGCCCGCCACATCGCGAGCTGCGCGGCGACGCCGGCGACGACCAGCAGCGCGAACGCCCGAAAATCGTTGCGCCGCAAGGTTTCGTCGCGCTCGCTCATGCCAACGCCCTGCGATCGTTCGGCACCAGGTCGAAGGCGTCGATCGCCGTCGCGCCGACCGCCCTGGCCGCGTCGAAAATCGCCGCCCGCCACGACGCGGGGGTCGTCGCGCTCGCGAGCACGACGACCAGCCCACCCGCCGCCGCGTGCGACAGCGCATGCTCGAGCAGTTCGTGACTCGGCCGGCTCGCCACGTCAAGCGCGGCGAGGCAGTCGAGCAGCGCCGACTCGCTCGTCCGGGTGCCGAACGAGCGGGCGCGACGTCTTCTCTTGCGCCACGAGGCAAACCGGCGTGCTGCCGTGCAACGCCGCGATTCCGGCGGCCGCGACAATCGAGACCCCCGCCTCGAACGCGTCGTCGGTGGCCACCCTCCCGCCGCGCCGAGCCGGGGCGAGCGCGACGATCGAGAGCGAACCGGCCGACCGGCCGTCGCGCTCCCACACCGTCATCCGGCCGGTGCGCACCACCGAGCGCCAATGCACCTGAGCGATGCGGTCACCCGGGCGCCAGTCACGCACGCCGCGGATGTCGACGTCAGGGATGCGCGCGCCAGCGCCCGTCGACTGAAGGCCGTCGACCACCGGCAGTTCGACCGCCCTCGACGGCGTCGGAAGGACGACCAGCGGTTGCGCGAGGCGATGACGGGAAACCCGCGAGAAGAACCCGAACGCCGCGGCGACCTCGATCTCCACCTGCGCGGCGCTGGCCAGCCCACGGGTCGACGGCGTTCGCGTCGTGCGCAACACGACCGCGCCCTGCGCGGGCACCGCGTCGACGAAACCGGCAAGCTCTCCCACGAGCGTGCGGCGCCCGTGCCGGCTCGGCCACCCCTGCCGCACCAGCACGGCGCCGCGCGCCATCCGCGACGGGTTGGCGACGCGGATCGCGATCTGGAACGGAACCCCCTGCCTCACCCGAGTTGGCGCGTCGACGGTGACCTCGAATCGCAACGGAAATATCGCCCCGGCAAGGGAAATCGTCAGCATGCCCAGCAACACGCAGCCGATCAGCTGCGGCCAGATCAGCCGGTCATACGCGGCAAGCGCGAACGCCGCGGCGGCACCGCCCAGGGTCGGCCACACGCTTTGCGACACGTGCAGTCGTTGGCGGGTCCGCCGCGCTCTGACCCTGGTAGCCACGACGCCGCCTCAGGAGCGCAATGGGACCGGCACGGAGGCGAGCACCTCGCGGACGATCGCGACACCCGCCGAGGTCGCGCCGGTGGAGACGGGTCCCGCAATGCCGGGCGCCAGCACAATGCGGTGGCCCAACGCCGTCGGCGCGAGCAGTTTGATGTCGTCGGGGACGACGTAGTTGCGGCCGGCGACGAGGGCGCGCGCCTGCGCGCAGCGCAACAGCGAAAGCGCGGCGCGCGAACTCGCGCCGACCCGCACGTCCGGGTGCTCCCGGGTCGCGGCGACCACCGCAAGCGAGAAGTCGAGCACGGCGTCGGCGACGTAGGTGCGCCGCACCTCGAGCTGCAGCCAGCGCAGTTCCTCGGGCGCGAGCACGGGTTGCAAATCGTTACCGTGGCGCGAATGAGCTGCTCGCGCATCACCCGCCGCTCGGTGGCGCGGTCGTTCGGGCCGAGGCTCAACCCCAACGCGAACCGGTCGAGCTGCCCTTCCGGCAGCGGGTAAGTGCCGTACTGGTCGCTGGGGTTTTGCGTCGCCACCACGAAGAACGGATTCGGCAAGTCGTGGCCGCACGCCGTCGACGGTGACGGTCGACTCGTCCATCGCCTCGAGCAACGCCGACTGCGCGCGTGGGCGTGGCGCGGTTCAACTCATCGACGAGCAGCACGTTGGCGAAGATCGGCCCGGGCACGAAGGTGAACTCCTGGTTCGAGGGGTTCCACATGGCCGAGCCGGTGATGTCGCCGGGCAACAGGTCGGCGGTGCATTGGATGCGGCGGAAGTCACCGCCGACGGAACGCGCGACGGCGTGCGCGAACGTGGTCTTCCCGCTTCCGGGGACGTCTTGGACGAGCACGTGTCCACCGGAGAGCAGACCGGCGATGACCAACTCGACCGCGGCGCGACGCCCGTGCACGACGCTGCTCGACGTTCGAGATCAGGCGCATCGCGGCGTCCTCGGCAAGCGAGCGCGATCAGTCGCGTACCCGTCGGGCACCGAGTCGAATGTGTCGTCAACAAGCGCAAGCTGGGTCTGAGGGTCCATCCTCGTCTTCCTTTGTCGCATCCATGCGAAGCCCTTACCTATCGGCTGCCGCGACCCCGATCTGAGCCGCCGACGGTGGGCCGGCGGCTCTGCGGCAGCGACCACCACCGGGACGTCGTCCTTCACCGCCGCGCACAGCCGGTCGAAGACGGCGACCGCGGCGTCGACCTCGGCCGTCGCTGGCGCGCGTCGCCCGGTGGCGTAGCACTCGCGCTCAAGGCACCGCATGGCCTGATGCACCTCGCCGCGCCGACCGCCAGCCCGCCCAACCGCCGGGCGAACTCGCTGAACGTCTCATCCCGGCGCCCGGGCCCGCTCCTGCGCCGCGAGCGCTCGCTCAAGCCGCAATAGGCGGCGAGCACCGGCCCGTCGTCCGCCGCCGCGCCCACCCGCGCGACGCGACGCCGCGGAGACCCGCCGCCCCACAAGCAGAGTCGGCGCAAACCCGGCGAGAGCGTCACGCAAACCACCACGAAAGCGCCCGCCCGTCCGTGCGGCATCTGCGTCCATGCCGCGTGCAACGCGGCGCCATCCGCCCGCGCACCGACGAGTCCCGGGCGACGCGGCGGCAGCGCGGCCGGACGGGGTCGCGTCGCTGGACACCCAGCCGAAGCCGGGGTAGTAGACCTGCAGCCACGCGTGCGCGTCGCTTTCGCGGAAGATCCGCTTGCCGGGCTGCGACGACGGTGTCACCAAACGCGTAGCCGCTGACCAGCCGGGCCGGCACGCCGACACTGCGCAACATCACCACGGCGGCGGTCGCGAACTGCTCGCAAAAGCCACGGTGCGAGACGAACACGAAGTCGTCGACCGGGTCGTCGCCGTTGCGCGGCAACGGCGAGTTGATGTCGTAGGTCTCGTGCGATTTCAGGTAGTCCTCGATCGCCGCGACAGTGTCGAAACGGTCGTTGGTCGTCGCCGCCAACTGGGCCGCGAGCGCCCGCACCCGAGGGGCGACCGTCCCAGGAACCACCGTCCAGCGGAGGTCGCTCGGGTCGGCGCCGGTCGCGCCGCGCAGCGCGTCGTCCGAGGCCGTGACCGCGACGGAGGTCACCGTGTAGCTCAGTTCTGGCGCGGCCCGCCACCGATGAATCGGGCGTTGCCGTAGGCGTCGGATATCACCGTGCCGGCGCCCGCGTAGCCGGTAGGCGAACCGGGCGCGAGGGCGACGTCGACACCCGCCGTGCTCAGCCACGGTCGCCGTGTCGGTGCGGGATGGACCTTGCGGCTCGCGTCCCTGCCGGGACGGAGCATGCCGGCGTCCGGCGTCCACAGCCGCAGGCCCGATTGCCGAGACAAGTGCCACGTCCGGCCGTCGAAGTCGGCGAACACCGCGCCTTGCCAGTACTGCGGCGCGCTGGCGTCGACCGAGAGCACCGGGGCGTCGGACAGCTTGCCGCGCGCGTTCAGGTCGAGCGTGCTGGCGCCGACTGCGCCGACGCCCGGCGGTGCCGCGAGCGCCCGCCGCACCAGCCAGTCCGCCGGATCCGCCGAGCAGGGTGTGCGTGCGCAGCCGCGGCGTGTCGGGAAGCGCGAGGAACAACAGCGCGCCGATCGCGAGCGCCACGGCGAGCGGCGCGAAGCAGGCGCGCACCGCCGAGCCGGCGCGGTCGGCGCTCACCGCGGTGGCCGACTCGAGAAGGGTGTCGCGATGCAGCAGCGCCGCCGTGACCGCGATGCCCGCGAGCGCGAGCGCATCGGCGCCACCAGCGTGACGTCGCCGCCGAAAACCGCGGCGACCGCGAGCGTCGGCACCACCACCGCGCAACCCAACGCCATCTCCCGCCGGGTCCGCGAGGCAAGCGCGTGCGCGAACTGCACGAACATCATCAGCAACGCGAGCGTGCTGACCCTCGGCGGCGATGTCGCCCGGGACGCAGCCGGGTCAACGCCTCCACTCCCGCGAGGCCGATCACCACCACGGCGACGACCTGGCGCACGGGCCAGCCGGTGGACGGCCGGGCCGCGCCGGGCACTGGTTTCGGCGCGTCGAACGGCAGCGCGATCGCCGCGACGCCGACGACGACGAAAAGGGCCAGCAGCGCCAGCCATTCGAGAATCGGCAGCAACGGCTGCAACGCGAACTCGCCGCACGCGCCCGCGACCACGAACGCGATCCGCGCAGCCCGCGCGTTTTGCGCCAGCAGGTGGCCTCGCTCCGCTTGCGCCCCGGGCGCCGTCACGTGCGCTCCCGCAGGTCGACGACGTCAACACCGGACGACGCGGCGAAGTCACGGACTTGCGCCACCCATCCCGGCGGCACGTCGTCCGCGACGGCGAGCAACAGCCGACCACCCGCGCCGACATGCTCGAAGAGATGGGAAAACCCCTTGGCAGAAGGCAATTCCGCGCGCTCGACCCGAACGAACGGCGTCAAGCTCGACGAGGAGGTGAGCCGCCCGAAGCAGCCCGCTCCCGGCTGTTCAAGCCACGCGTAGCAGTCGGCGCCCTCGTCGATCGCGAGCCTAACCGTGGCCGCGGCGACGCCGAGCACCGACTCGAACCGCGGGTCGCCGGCCCGCCCGGCGAACAGCACGCCCAGCGCCGCGTGCGACGGCTCGCCGCGCTCCAAGACCCGAAGCTCACCGGTTCGGGCGCTGGCCCGCCAATGGACGTGGCGGGCTGCGTCACCCGGTCGCCACTCCCGGACGCCGCGCACGTCGAAACCGGACCGGGTGGCGCCGCCGCCGTCGGGAGCCCCGCCCTCGACGCGCATCGGCGCCGCAGGCGCGGGAGCGGGCGCCACTGCCACCCGCCGCTCCAACGTGCGCACCGGCGCGATGCTGAACAGTCCGAAGGCGCCGAGCTGCGCGACCGACCAGCGCGCGCCGGTCGCCTCGCCGCGCGCGTCGGGCGTCAGCGTCGCCCGCGCCTCCACCCGGTCGCCGGGCGCGACCGGGTCGACGTACACGGTGACGGCCGGCGTCAGCGGCCGGGGCGCGACGAGCTCATAGCGCAAGGTGAGCGGACGGCTCCGCCGCAGCCCGGGATTCTCGACGGTGAAGCAGATCTCGACCGGCGTGCCCACGACGAGGTCGTTCGGGTGCCGCAGGGTGACCTCGCAACCCTTGTCCAACACGACCGAGAGGGCGGAGGACGCGACCAAGCCGAGCAGGCCGCAGGCGACCACCTGCAGCCACACACTCCGGCTCAGCACGGCGAGCACGACCAGCGCGGCGGCCGCGGTGAGCACCGGCTGCAGCGGCCGACCGGCCCGGAACCCGGCGAGGCGCCGTCTCACCTGCGGGTCACCGCGCGCTCCGACCGGTGTTCAGTCACGCCGCACGGGCACCGGCACACCCGCCAGCGCCTGCTCGACGACGGCCGCGCCGGCGCCGAGCGGGTCGTCGGCGGCGCGCTGGTGCGGCCCGCGAGCCAGCACCAGCCGATGTCCGAGGACGAAGGGCGCGAGCAGCTTCACGTCGTCCGGGAGAACGTACTCGCGGTCGTGGATGACCGCGCGCGCCTGCGCGCACCTGACCAACGCGAGCGCGGCGCGCGAGCTCGCTGCCGATCCGCACGCCGGGATGAGCCCGGGTGGCGCGGACGATCTGCACGGCGTAGTCGAGCACCGCCTCGGCGACGTAGGTCTCGCGAAGCTCGGCGCGAACGTCCCGCAACTCGTCGGGTCCGACCACAGCCGACAGGTCGTCAACGGTGGCCCGCCGCAGTTGCTCCCGCACGACGCGCCGCTCCGTGACGGCGTCGTTGTCGCCAAGCCGCAGCGCGATCGCGAACCGGTCGAGCTGTCCTTCGGGCAGCGGGTAAGTGCCGTGCTGATCGATCGGGTTTTGCGTCGCCACGAGGAAGAACGGGTCGGGCAGCGGGTGGCGCACGCCGTCGACGGTGACGGCCGCCTCGTCCATCGCCTCGAGCAGCGCCGATTGCGCGCGCGGCGTCGCTCGGTTCAACTCGTCGACCAGGACCACGTGGGCGAACAGCGGACCGGGGACGAAGACGAACCCGTGCCGGTCGGGCTCCCACACGCTGGAACCGGTGATGTCGCCGGGCAGCAGGTCGGCGGTGGCCTGGATGCGGCGGAAGGTGCCCCCGACCGAGCGGGCGAACGCGCGGGCGACCGTGGTCTTGCCACTGCCGGGGACGTCCTGCAACAGCACGTGGCCACCGGACAGCAAGCCGCAGGCGACCAGTTCGACGGCGGCCCGCCGGCCATGGACGATCTGCTCGACGTTGGCCATCACCCGCTGGGCGACCTCGGCCGCGCCGCCGTCCGGCTGATCAGCGCGTGCCGAAGCCAGCAAGGGGCCGGTGGTCAATTCGGTCCTCCGTGGGTTGCGGTCGGCGCACCGTCGTTACCCACATCGGCTGCCGGGCGGCACTCATGAAGGACCGGCCCTCGTTTACGCCGGTCGGCCCGGTGCGAGCTAGCTGGCGCTCGCCCGAGCGAGGTCGCGCGCCGCGTCGTCAGGCAGCCCGGCCGACGGCCTCGACCGCGGAAGATCCCTAACGGCGAGCACCCGACGCAGCCGGGTGGCGGTGAGCAGCCGCATCACCCGCGGCGGCACGCCGGTGAGCACCAGGCGGCGGCCGCACCGCTGCGCTTGGCGGTGAACGCCGACGAGCAGGCCGACACCGACCATGTCGACGCTGTCGACGGCCGACAGGTCGACCACGAGCTCGACGCTCACCGGCGTGGCGGTCTCGGCTGCCTCGGCGGTGTTGGCGGTCTCGGCGGCGTCCCGCTCGAGCAGACCGAGCAACTCCGCGCGCAGATCGGCCGCGGTGGTGACGTCGAGGCGGCCGACGATGTGTGAGTGCGCCCTCGATGAGCTCGCCCGGTACCTCTCGGCCATCTGGGCACCTCCCCGTACGTGTCGCTGGTGATCCTGGCAGCCCTACAGACGCCTGAGTCGCGCTAACGGTTGTCGCACTGGAAGCGTCACAAACGGAAGTGTGCTTGCCTACCCGACACGCCGTTTTGTCGCGTGATTGCCACATTTCGGCAACTCGCCCGACCTGCGGGACGGCGGCTACTCCTCGACCGGCTTGGCACGCTGCCCGAAGCGCCCGGTCAAGCTTTTGAGGTCTTGGCGCAGGTGCGGCCAGAGCCGCCACCATCGCGAGCCAGGCGGCGAAGCCGACGCCGCTGGAGGCGAACAAGACGACGGCGGCGGGCGCGGAGTTGAGCAGCTCGCGCATGCCGAACACGACCGCCCCACAGACCGCCGCGACGACGACCGGCCGCCAGACCGCGGCGAGCACGTCCTCGACGGTGACGGCGGTGCCCCGCACCGCCCACCAAACGCCCGGACCGATCAGCACCGCCTGCGCGATCGCGTACGCCTCCGCCACCCCGGTGATGCCCCAGTGCACGCCGATGGCGAACGCGAGGACGAGCAGCGGCGAGGTGATCATCGCCCAGGTCGCCATCGCCTTGGCACGGCCGGACGTCGTGTAAAGCCAGGAGAAGGTGCGGGCGCCCATCTGCAAGAAGCCCGCGACCGCCAGCCAGCGGAACGGCTCGGCGGCACCGAGCCACCGGTGCCCGAGCACCACCTCGATGAACGGCTGAGACAGCACGGCCAGCCCGACGACGCCCGGCATGCCGACCAACGTGATCGCCGACAACGTCCGCCGATAGAACTGCCGGTAACGCGGCGGGTCGTTGACAACGGCCGACATCACCGGCTGCACGACGTTGCCGAGCGGCGCGTGAATTTGTCGCAGCGGCAGCAGGAAAAGGTTGTACGCCCGCGCGTACAGACCGAGGTCCGCGGTGCCGAGGAAGCGGCCGACCATGATGTTATCGGCGTTGCTCGAGAAGTAGTAGAAGATGTTCGCGACGCTGACGCCGACGCCGAAGCGCAACAAGGGACGGACGCCGGTGCGACGTTGTGGCCGACCGGGTCGCCAGTCGATCGCAGTCCACACGAACGCCAGGACGCAGACCGCGCTGACAAGTTGCTGCACGACGAGCGCCCAGTAGCCGACGTGGAACGCCGCAGCGACAGCGATGGCAGCTGCCGCCGCGATCACTCTCGGAGTGAGATTTCGCAGCGCTATGGAGCGAAACTGCATCCGCCTCGACATCAACGCCGAGTGCTGCACCGCGAAACCGGTGATGAAGAAGGTCACCGACATCGACGCGATGACCGCGACCAGCGGCGGGTCGCCGTAGAAATCGGCGACGAGCGGCGACGCGCCCAACACGAGCAACATCAACACGCCGCCGGTGGCGACGTTAACCCAGAACAGGTTGCTCATCTGACCGTGCGTCAGCTTCGCGCGCTGAATCACCGCCTGGCTCAGCCCAAGGGACTGCAGCTGCGCGGCCAAGGCTGTGACGGTCAACGCCTCACCGACAAGTCCGAAGTCATGCGGGGAGACCAACCGGGCCAAGATCGCGGTCGAGATGACTTGAACGCCGTAGCCCACCCACTGACCGGCGAGGGTCCACGCCATGCCGGCGCGAACCGCCCCGCCGGTCGTGCGGCGGATATCGCGATGTCCGACCGACTCGTCGGCAACCCGGTTGGGTTCCGTCGCATCGAGGGGCGGGTGGGTTTGCGACGTCAAGCGGTCGTGCTCCGACATCAGTTTGCGTCACTCGGCTCGGAGTAGCCGTCTCCGCGCCGCTGCGCGGGCAAGACTCGCTCACGTGGTCCGGCACGCCGAGCATGAAAGTCGGCAGGTCGATGAGATGGCCGAAGTCGGCGGCCTTGCTACGCAGGTAGGGGGTCAAATCCTCGTCGAAGTCGATCAGCACGCGCTCGGAGTCGACGACCTCGATGCCAGCGTCTTGCAGCGCGTTGATCTTGAGCGGGTTGTTGCTCAGCAGGTGCCGCGCCGCACCCCCAGGTGCCGCAAGATCGTGGTCGCCGCGCCGTAGCTGCGCGTGTCGACCTGCTTCCCGAGCGCTTGGAACGCCTCGCGCGTCGTCATCCCATGCTCGTCCATCAACTCATAGGAGCGGATTTTCTGGAAGAGGCCGATACCACGCCCCTCATGCGAGGGATGGTACGTCATCACGCCGCTGCCCCGTTCTTCGAACCTACGCAGCGCCTCCCACATTTGCCATGCGCAATCACACCGCCGGTCGCCAAACACTTCGCCCGTCAGAGCACGGCCGAGTTGACCCGAACCGGGACCGGATCGGTGAACCCGGGCTTGAAGATCGCCAGGTGCGTGTCGACCCGGGGACCCTCAGCGATCTGGTACGCCCGAACGTGAACTCGCCGATGCGATTGCGCACCGGGATGTCGCTGGTGACCTCGAGTATCCGCGCGCTCATCGCCGCACCAGCCCGCCGTCGACGTCGAGCACCATGCCGGTGACGGCCTCTGGCGCCTCGGTCAGCAGCCATGCGATCACCGAGGCGACTTCGTCAGGGCGGCTGTACCGGCCGAGCGGTATCGCATTCTCGTAGAACCGCTTGCGTTCGTCGCCCATCACACTTGCCATCGGGGTCTCCACCGGACCGGGGCTCACGACGTTCGCGGTGATGCCGGCCTTCGCGTATTCGCGCGGCGATGCTCTTCACCGCTGCGACAAGTCCCGCTTTCGCCGCCGCGTACGGCACGTCGAGCCCGCCCGTCACACCGGCCTGGCTGCCCACAACGACGATTCGCAGCGGCCGCCGGGAGACAAGAGCGCTGCTGACCAGCGGCGGAAGCAGCGCCAGCAGCGCCGTCAAGTTCACGTCAAGCACGTCGCGCAACTCATCCGTCGAGTACTCGCGGATGTCGCGGCGCGGGTACCGACCTGCGCACCACGCGACAGCGTCGGGCGCCCCGACGTCGGCCAGGTACTTGGCAACCCAAGAGTCGCGACTGGCGTCGTCCGCCAGATCGACCACATGCAGCGACGTTCCCGCTGACGGGCTGGTGTCCGAGCGAACGTCGACGACGTCAATCGCTTCGAACACTGGCGATGCGCCGCGCTCGCCGTTGAGCGCCTGGCAGACGGCGCGCCCGATACCGCCAAGGCCGCCGAGCACGAGCACCCGGCTCATCGCGGATCAGACTCCTTCAACAGCCGGAGCACCTCAGCGCTGACGACGTCGGCGGGCGCGGTGCCGTCGACCGTGTGGAACCGGTCGGAGCGCCCCCACGGTTGCTCGACGAAGTACGAGCGAACGGTCGTCATCCGCGTGATGTCGAGCTCTTCCCGCTTGCGCGACGAGCCGTCGCGCGCGATGACGCGCTGCGCAGCGACCTCGGGCGGAACGTCGAGGTAAATGGTGAGGTCCGGTTCCGGGGCCAGCCGGTTGATCGCCTTCAACCAGCCGAGGTCACCGATACCCCTGGCCATGAAATAGCAGTAGGTCGAGTAGACGTACCGATCGCTGATGACGCAGCCGTCAGCCGCGAGCGACGGCAGGATTCGGGTTCGAATGTGCCGTGCGCGGTCGAAGGCGGCGAGCAGCGCCAGCTCTGCGGTCAAGTAGGTGTCGTCGCGGCGTAGGTCGAGCAGCGCGCGCACCTCTGGGTCGTTGCGGTACAGGTCAGTCGGCTGCTTGGTGACGACCACGTTCGGGGTCGTGGCCAGTAGGTAGTCGCGCGCGACGGCAACCTGGGTTGTCTTGCCGCTGCCGTCGATGCCGCAGACGGCCACGAAATACCCGCTCCAGTCTCGGTCAGTCATCGCAGGGCCGCCCGGCAGGCGGCGGCCAGATCGGTCGTGGCGGCGCGCATCGCCGCGACGTCCGGCCCTGCGGACAACACCGAGCGAGAGGCCGCCGGGAGCACCCGGTCGGTGCAGTTCGCGAACCGCCGCGCGATGTCGTCGACGGTGGCGCCCTGGGCGCCGAGGCCGGGCGCGAGGATCGGCCCGCCGAACCCGCGCCAGGTCGTATCCGCTCGTTTCGCAGGTGGCGCCGAACACGACACCGACCGAACCCAGCCCGGCCACCCCGGCGTTGGCGCGTGCGACCTCACTGAGCACGTGCCCGACGACGTCGACGCTGCCCTCGACCCGGGCGTCTTGAATCGGGGCGCCCTCCGGGTTCGAGCTGCGCGCGACGACGAACAGCCCTCTGCCGCTGCCGGCCGCGACCTCGAACATCGGCGCGAGCGCGCCGACGCCAAGGTAGGGGGTCACCGTCATGGCGTCGATCACCAAGGGACTGCGGTCGCTGAGGTAGGCCTCCGCGTAGGCCTGCGACGTCGTGCCGATGTCGCCGCGTTTGGCGTCGAGGAGCACGAGCAGCCCGCGGGCGTGCGCGTCGGCGCAAAGCCGTTCCAACGCAGCGACACCGGCGCTGCCGTGCCGCTCGAAGAACGCGGACTGCGGCTTCACCACGCGCCGCCAGACCCTCGACGGCGTCAAGGACCGCCGCGCCGAACGTCATGACACCGGACGCGTCGTCCGGCAAGCCCCATTTGGCGAGGAGCTGCGCGCTCGGATCGACACCCACGCACAGCGGCGCGCGATCCGCAAGCGCCTGACTCAACCGCTCGCCGAACGATGGCAGCATCGACTCGATCCACCCCTACGCCCCCGCCCTTGGCCCCGCCCAGGTCGGCCGCGAATCGACGACGCGACATTGACCAAGATTACACTGCGTGCCGATGCTGGATCGGGCAAGCCCGAAGCGAGCCCATCAGCGGTGCTTTCGTCCGATTTGCACCTGCCATTTGCCGCGGAGCCGAGCCCACTGATTACGGATTGCATTGGGTCGGCAGCTTGGCGGGCGGGTCAGCCAGATCAGGGTTGCGCCACGCCTTCGACCACCCGTAGGTAGGCGTCTCTGGCCGCCGCGCCACCGGCCTGGACTCGAAGCGGGTTGTCGGCCGGTTCAGTCACGCCGTCATGGCGATGGCGGGCCGTCGCCAAGCGCCGCGGCGACGCTGTGTGACCGTCGTCTCGCGGGTGCTCTTGAACACGATTTGGCCCGACAGCTTGTCACCGGGCAGCGCCGGCGCGGGCGACCAAATGATCAGCGGACGCCGTGAACCACCCCCACATCGTTCGACGGGCCGGGGCCAGCGCGGCTGTCGGCGGGGGCTTTTCGAAGCCGATCACCCGCTGCGTGCGGGCGAGCACGACAGCGAGCGCCAACCGCACGCCGCATTCATCGGCCCTGCCGCAAGACGACATCCCAGTCGAGGCCGTCGGCGGCGGTCGCCCGCTCGACGTCTTTCAGCCACATCAGCCGATGTCCGCCGGAGTGCGCGGTGTGGTAGCCGAGGTGCAGCAAGGTGTCGACCGGGTCGAGGGCAGGCACGATGGAGTCCCCGATCGCCATGCGCACCGCGCGCCCGAGCATCTCCTCCGTGCGGAACGTGAACCTGCGCCGCAACCTCGCGTCGTTGACCACGTGCCAGTGCAGGTCGAGGGCGGTGCCGTTCGGCAGCCGCAAGCGAGACCTCGGCGCGGACCTGCTCGCGCACCAGTTGCCAGTTGCAGTCGAGCATCTCGGCGCCGGCGGCGACGGCGACGTCGAGGACGCGGCCAAAGGTCCGGCGATCGACGAGGATGTCGAGGTCGATGTACTGCCGCAAATCTGGCCGAGACCACAGCCGCTGCGCAAGCACCGGCCCTTTCATCGCCGCCCACGCCAGCCCGTTGGAATCGAGAACTGCGACAAAGTGACCAGATCGGCCTGCGTTTGCAGCTGTCGCATCATCTGCGCGCTGTACCGGTCGAGCAGCAGTCGCGCGATATCCGCGGGAACGGACGTGTCGTCCTTAAGGTGTAGATAGACCGCGGGAGCGACCTTGTGAACGAACAGCGCGGACTCGAGACCGGCAAGCGTCACGCCGTCGGCATATGCGCTGAAGGGCACCCGCCCGCGCCTCGAGTCGTCGATCGCGTCGAGCATCAATCGGGCCAGCGGCTGACTAGCGCGCCGCCCGCCACGCGCCTTGCTTGCCTCGATCGCACGCTGCGACACGCTCACGGCTCCTGTCGTCTTAATGTTTCCGACAGGTTAGCGGCGCCTCGCAGCGCGCGTGCCCGCTTCCCGGAGGTCGGGATTCAGCGGTCGCGCGTGGTCGCGCCGTAGCGGTAGAAGCCCTCGCCGCTCTTGCGCCCAAGGCGGCCGGCGGCCACCATGCGCGCCAGCAACTCCGGCGGGGCGAACTTCTCGTCGCGGGTGGCGTCGTAGATGTTCTCCGCTGCGTGCAAAATCACATCGAGGCCGGTCAGGTCGAGGGTCGCGAGCGGACCCATCGGGTGTCCGAAGCCCAACTGACAGGCCACGTCCACGTCCTCGGCGGTCGCGACGCCGGCGTCGACGATCGGACACCGCCTCGTTGAGCAACGCGACCAGCAAGCGGGATGTCACGAACCCCGCGACGTCACGATTGACGACCACGCAGGTCTTGCCGACCGACTCGGCGAACTCGCGGGCCCGGCCGAGCGTCTCATCGGAGGTGTGAAAGCCGCGAACCAGTTCGCAAAGCTGCATCATCGGCACAGGGGAGAAAAAGTGCGTGCCGACGACGCGTTCGGGCGTGAGCATCGACGACGCGATTTGGGTGATCGGGATAGCGGTTGTGTTGGTCGCGAGCACGGCGTCGTCCGAGACGATCGGCGGCGATCTTCTCGAAGACCTCGCGTTTCACGTCGAGCCGCTCAAAGACCGCCTCCACAACGATTTCCGCGCCGCGGACATCGTCGAGGTCGGTCGTGGTGGAGATCCGCGCGCGGGCCGCCGCCACGTCGTCCGATGTCATCTTGTTCTTCGCGACGAATCGCTCTTGCGAGGCGCGATCCGGAAAGCGCCCGCTCGAGCGCCGCCGATGTGGTGTCGTGCAGGACGACGTCGTGTCCGCGTGCGCGGCGACCTGCGCGATTCCCGCGCCCATCAAACCAGCGCCGATGACAGCGGTATTTGTCATGTCAGCCGCCAAAAGTCTCGGCGTCGGGATCAGGTTCGCGGACGACGTCGGCGCCGAGCGACCGCAACTGCTCGACAAAGCCCGCGTAGCCCCGATCGATGTGGTGAATCTCGCTGACTGTCGTGACGCCGTCGGCCAGGAGCCCGGCCAGCACGAGACCGGCGCCCGCCCGGATGTCGGTGGCCTCAACCGGGGCCCCCGACAGCCGCTCGCGGCCGCGCACGATCGCGTGATGCCCGTCGGTGCGCACATCGGCGCCGAGTCGGACGAGTTCTTGAATGAATCTGAATCGGCCTTCGAACACGTTCTCGGTCACCATCGCGGCGCCGTCGGCCACCGCGTTCAAAGCCACGATGAACGGCAGGAAGTCGGTGGGGAATCCGGGATACGGCAGCGTGACGATGTCGACGGCCGTCGGCCGTTTGTCCATCGAGACGTGGAACCCGTCGTCGAGCGCGCTGACCGCCGCGCCGCAGCCGACCAGCCGGTCAAGCACGATCTCCAGGTGCTCGGGGCGAGCACCCAGGATCTCGACGTCGCCGCGAGTCATGACCGCGGCCATCGCGAACGTGCCGGCCACGATGCGGTCGGGCACCGTGGCGTGCGAGGTGGGCGACAATCCGTTGACGCCCTGCACCTCGATCGTCGAGGTTCCGGCGCCTTCGACCTTCGCGCCCATCGACTGCAGCATGCGCGCGAGATCGATGATCTCGGGCTCTCGCGCGGCATTGTCAATGACCGTCGTGCCTTTCGCCAAAACGCTTGCCATCAAAAGGTTCTCGGTCGCGCCGACGCTCGGGAAGTCGAGCCACACGGCGCCCTGTGAGCCCATGCGGCGCTCGCGCGATGAGGATAGCCGTGCTCGCTTTCCATTTGCGCGCCGAGCTTCTGAAGTCCGGCGACGTGCAGGTCGAGACCGCGAGAACCGATGTTGTCGCCGCCCGGCAAGGCGACATGCGCCTCGCCACAACGGGCGAGCAGCGGGCCAAGCACGCTGATCGACGCGCGCAACCGCCGCACCAGGTCGTAGTCGGCCTCGTCGCCGATCGCGTCGGGAACGTCGATGATCAGTCGGCCCGGCGCGCTCTCGACGCCGCAACCGAGCCGGCGCACCAACTCCGCCATGATGTCGACGTCGAGGATCGAGCCGGCACTTGGCTGATCGTGCTGCGCCCCGGCGCGAGCAAGGCGGCAGCCATCAGCTTGAGGACGCTGTTCTTGGCGCCCGTGACGCTGACCTCGCCGACCAGCCGGGCACCGCCCATCACACGAATGCGCTCCACGGGGGCAGCCTAGCGACGTGCGGGCCGGGTGGCGCATACGCTGACCCCATGCCCGTGCATCTCACCCGCATCTACACGAAAACCGGTGATGACGGCACGACCGCGCTGGTCGACGGCTCGCGCACCGCGAAGGACGATCCACGACTGAGCGCGTTCGGCGACTGCGACGAGGCGAACTCAGCGATCGGCGTCGCCCTCGCGCTTGGCGACCTGCCCGCCGACGTGCAAGACGTGCTCGGCTCGCGTGCAGAACGACCTGTTCGACGTCGGCGCCGACCTCGCGACGCCCGTCGTGGAGCACCCACGTCACGAGCCGCTGCGCATCTTAGAGTCGGACGTCGAACGGCTCGAGTCGGCCATCGACCGGTACAACGACCAGCTCGCCGCGCTCGACAGCTTCGTGCTCCCAGGCGGGAGCCCTGGGGCGGCGTTGCTACACGTCGCTCGAACCGTGGTCCGGCGCGCCGAACGCCATACGTGGCAGGCAGTTTTCTCAGTTCGGCGAGGCGATGAGCCCGCTGCCGGCCCGCTACCTGAACCGGCTCAGCGACCTGCTGTTCGTGCTGGCGCGCTACGCCAACACGGCGCAGCTCGGCGGCGAGGGCGACATCCGCTGGAAGCCCGCCGGCAGCCGCTGACCGATTCGGGTTTTTTGCCCGACCCCTTCCCAATAGGGCGCATCGGGCTGTACGTTCTCGATTTTGAGAGCGCTCTCACGTCCTCACGGCCCCGCGCACCCCCTGGGGCACTCATGTTTGGGAGGTCACCCTTTTCGGCGCCATCTGCACGCTGACCGGTGTCGCCGCGGCGATTCCTGGCGCCGTGGCGACCGCTGGCGTGGCGGGGCTGGACCGGCCAGCGCCGGCACCGCCGAGCGGCTGGAACACGGTGTGGAGCGACGACTTCAACGGCGCCGCCGGCACCGGGCTGGACACCGGCGAACTGGCTGTACGACACCGGCACCGGCTATCCGGGGGGCGCCGCAACTGGGGCACCGGCGAGGTCGAGACCATGACCAACAGCACCGCGAACGTCTACCAGGACGGCGCCGGCCACCTGGTGCATCAAGCCGATCCGCGACGCCAGCGGCGACTGGACGTCCGGCCGGGTGGAGACCCAGCGCGACCGACTTCGGCGCCCCGGCCGGCGGGGTGCGTGCGGATGCGAGGCCTCGCATCCAGCAGCCGAACGTCACCACCGCCAACGGCGCCGGCTACTGGCCGGCGT
The DNA here is from genome assembly GCA_963747395.1 of uncultured Actinomycetes bacterium. GTDB lineage: Bacteria > Actinomycetota > Actinomycetes > Acidothermales > Acidothermaceae > JAICLV01. The sequence goes on from CAVVEX010000003.1 coordinate 134,188, forward strand.
TCTGGATGCTCGGCGCGGCCGCCCGTCCGGTCGGCGCGACCAACTGGCCCAGCATCGGCGAGATCGACATCATGGAGGACATCAACGGCCGCAGCTCGGAGTTCGCCACCCTGCACTGCGGCACCAATCCGGGCGGCCCGTGCAACGAGACCACCGGCATCGGCAGCGGCGAGCGCGCCTGCGCCGGCTGCCAGACCGGCTTCCACACCTACGCGGTGGAGATCGACCGGTCGCGTCAGCCCGGAGCAGCTGCGCTACTACCTGGACGGCGACGAACTTCTTCACCATCAGCGCCAACCAGGTCGACGCCACCACCTGGGCCAACGCCGTCGACCACGGCTTCTTCGTCATCTTCAACGTGGCGATGGGCGGCGGCTTCCCGGCCGCGTTCGGCGGCGGCCCGAACGGCTCGACCGTCTCCGGCCAGCCGATGCTCGTCGACTACGTCGCCGTCTACAACCGGCCGGCGGCGGCAGCGGCGGGCGGCGGCGGCGGTGGCGGTGGCATCGCGGCGCCGCCTCGACGATCCAGGCGGAGTCCTACACGGCGCAGTCCGGCACCCAGACCGAGACCACTACCGACACCGGCGGCGGCCAGGACGTCGGTTGGATCGGCAACGGCGACTGGCTGCAGTACAACAACGTCGATTTCGGCTCGCCGCGCCTGCACCCAGTTCAAGGCCCGCGTCGCCTGCGGCGCGGCGGCCGGCGTCAGCGGCCTCGTCGAGGTGCATCTCGACAGCCTGTCGAACCCGCCGATCGGCAGCTTCGCCGTCGGCAACACCGGCGGCTGGCAAAGCTGGCAGACGGTGCCGGCGAACATCGGCGCGATGACGGGAACCCACACCGTCTACCTGAAGTTCACGACCGGCTCAGGCCAGGACTTCGTGAACGTCAACTGGTTCACCTTCTCCGGCTGAGCGAAGCTGCGGGTGGGTGCGCCGAGATCGCGGCACACCCACCCGGCCGCTTCAGTACCGCCCGGGGTCAACACCACGGCGAACGCCCCCCCCAGCACGCGGGTCGCGGCGAATCGGTCCGGCAGCCACCCTCCGATCGGCCGCGCGGCGACCGCCAGCAACCCGAAGCCGGCCATCTTCATCGCCGCGTCGTCTTGGGTCAGCACCGAGGTCCCCCGCGGAACGGACGAAGGGCGGTCCGAACCTAGATGCGGCGCGCGTCCGGGTGCTGATGCGCCCCCGGCGGCGCCGACTCCAACCAGGCGAGGAACCCGGTCGTCGTCGCCTCGCCCATCGCCAACTCGAAACCGACCGGCTGCCGGTCGGGCGTCGTTCCGACGCATTGGACGACGACGGCGGTGTGCGGGATCGCGTGCAGTTCAAAGCCGCGCGGCTTGCGTCGTCCGGTGATCTCGAAGCCGCGGCGGACGAAGGTGTGCTTCGCGTTCGGCGCGAGGCTGAAGAGCCGAAACCATTGCAGGTGCCTTGGCGTGTACCGGACCACGCCGAAGTGCCAGCCGCGACCGAGACGCGCGTCGGAGAGCCGAAAGGCGCAGGCGACCGAGGCACCACCCCGGCGCAGCATCGCGAGCCGCACCACAAACGCGACAACACCGGCGATGAACAACAACACGACCAGTCCGGCGCCATCGAGGATGTCGAGGAGCACCGTCGGCCGCCCGCCCGGATCAGACTTGGTGGCCGGCCGCGGCAGCCGCGCCCGCGCTCGGGCGGCGGCCGATCCGCCGTCCGGCTCTTCGTCCGCCGTCGAGGAGCCCGGTCGAGTGCGGTGCGGGCGCGCTCGACGTCGATCTCGTCTGACAGCTCGGCGACCTCGGCGAGGATCGCGACGTAATCGTCGCTCACCGACAAGAAGCCGCCGTGCACCGCGGCCTCGACGCCTCGCCGGCCTCACCGCCGCTGATGCGGACGGTGAAGCCGTCTGCCAGGACGCCGAGGGTCGGCACGTGGCCGGGCAGGATGCCGAGGTCGCCGTCGAGCGTGCGCGCGACGACGAACCCGGCCTGCCGGTCCACACCGGCGCTCGGCCGACACCAACTCGACGGTGAGCGGCATCACTGACCAGCCAGCCCTTGGCCTTGGCCTCGACGTCGGAGATCCCGCCGGCCATGAAGAACGCCTGCTCGGGGAGGTGGTCGAAGTCGCCGTCGGTAGAGCCGCTTGAACGAGTCGATCGTCTCGTCAGCGGGACGAACGAGCCCTTCTGCCCGGTGAACGCCTCGGCCACGAAGATGTTCTGCGACAGGAAGCGCTGGATGCGGCGGGCCCGGCCGACCAGGACCTTGTCCTCCTCCGACGAGCTCGTCGATGCCGAGGATCGCGATGATGTCCTGCAGGTCCTTGTAGCGCTGCAGGATCTCCTTGACCCGGCTGCGCGACGGCGTAGTGCTCCTCGCCGATGTAGCGCGGGTCGAGGATGCGGGAGGTCGAGTCGAGCGGGTCGACCGCCGGGTAGATGCCCAGCTCGGAGATCGGCCGGGAGAGCACCGTGGTGGCGTCGAGGTGGGCGAAGGTGGTGTGCGGCGCCGGGTCGGTGATGTCGTCGGCGGGCACGTAGATCGCCTGCATCGACGTGATCGAGTGACCGCGGGTCGAGGTGATGCGCTCCTGCAGCACGCCCATCTCGTCGGCCAGCGTCGGCTGGTAACCCACCGCCGATGGCATCCGGCCGAGCAGCGTCGACACCTCGGAGCCGGCCTGGGTGAAGCGGAAGATGTTGTCGATGAACAGCAGCACGTCCTGCTTCTGGACGTCGCGGAAGTACTCCGCCATGGTCAGCGCGGCCAGCGCGACCCGCAGCCGGGTGCCGGGCGGCTCGTCCATCTGGCCGAAGACCAGCGCGGTCTTGTCGATGACGCCGGACTCGGTCATCTCGAGGAAGAGGTCGTTGCCCTCGCGGGTGCGCTCGCCGACGCCGGCGAACACCGACACACCGCCGAAGTTCTCGGCGACCCGGTAGATCATCTCCTGGATGAGCACCGTCTTGCCGACGCCCGCGCCGCCGAACAGGCCGATCTTGCCGCCGCGCACGTACGGCGTCAGCAGGTCGATGACCTTGATGCCGGTCTCGAACATCTCGGTCTTGCTCTCGAGCTGGTCGAACGCGGGCGCCTGCCGGTGGATCGGCCAGCGCTCTTTGATGTCGAGCGTGCGGCGTCGACGTCGAGCGGCTCGCCGAGCGCGTTGAACACGTGGCCCTTGGTGACGTCGCCGACCGGGACGGGATGGCGGCGCCGGTGTCGGTGACCGCGGCGCCGCGGACCAGACCGTCGGTCGGCTGCATCGAGATCGCGCGCACCAGGTTGTCGCCGATGTGCTGGGCGACCTCGAGGGTGAGCGTGCTGTCTCGCTCTCGCCTGCGCTCGACGCGGTGCGACCTCGACGTGAGCGCGTTGTAGATCTCCGGCATCGTCGTCGACGCCGAACTCGACGTCGACGACCGGGCCGATGACCCGGGCGACCCGGCCCGTGCCGGCCCTGCCGGCTGCCGGCCGGCGTTCTCGACAGTGCGGTCATGGTTGTCACTCACTCCCGCGTTTGCCTGGCCAGCGCGTCCGCGCCACCGACGATCTCGCTGATTTCTTGGGTGATCTCGGCCTGCCGGGCCGCGTTGGCCTGCCGGGTGAGCGTCTTGATGAGCTCTTCCGCGTTGTCGGTCGCCGACTTCATCGCGCGCCGGCGCGCGGCCAGCTCGAGGCCGCGGCCTGGAGCAGGGCGTTGTAGACCCGGCCTCGACGTAGCGCGGCAGCAGCGCGTCGAGCACGCCCTCGGCGGAGGGCTCGAACTCGTACGAGGGAAACGCGCCGCCTCCGGCGTCCACGTCGGTCTCCTCGACCTCGAGCGGCAGCAGCCGCTTGGTCACCGGCGTCTGCGTCAGCATCGAGACGAACTCGGGTGTAGACGACGTGGATCTCGTCGACGCCGCCCTCTTCGCTCGGCGGTGATGAAGGCCTCGATGAGGGTGTCGGCGACCTCCTTGGCGTCGCGCGTACGTCGGTGCTCTCGGAGAAGCCGCTCCACTCGCCGGCGATCTCGCGGTTGCGGAACCGGTAGTAGGCGACGCCCTTGCGCCCGACGAGGTAGGGCACGACCTCGTTGCCCTGCTCGCGCAGCATGCCGGTGAGCTCGCTCGCCTTCCTTGAGCGCGTTCGAGCTGTAGGCGCCGGCGAGCCCGCGGTCGCTGGTGATGAGCAGCACGCCGGCGCCGCTCGCGGTTGTCCTTCGTCGGTCAGTCAGCGGGTGGTCGACGTCTGACTGGCTCGCGACCGCCGACACCGCGCGGGTGATCGCCTCGCGCGTACGGCGTGGACGCGGCCACCCGCTGCTGCGCCTTGACGATGCGCGACGCGGCGATGAGCTCCATCGCCTTGGTGATCTTCTTGGTCGGCGTGCACCGAGCGGATGCGTCGGCGGTAGACGCGCAGCTGGGCTCCCATGGAGGCTGCTCCCCTACTGCTTCGCCGGTGCGCCGTCGGCGGGACGTGCTTGGTGCACCTTCTCCTGGTCTCGACCTCGCTCGACTCGTCGAGCGCCTCGGCTTCCTCGTGACCGAGCAGCGCTTGCCCGTCGGGGTCTCGAAGCTCTTCTTGAAGTCGCGATCGCCTGCTTCAGCGCCTCGACCGTTCGTCGGAGAGCTCCCGGTCTCGGCGATGGCGTCGAGCATGCCCTGGTGCTCGCGGCGCAGGTGTCGAGGAACTCGCTCTCGAAGCGCCGGATGTCCTCGACCGGGACGTCGTCGAGCTGGCCGGTCGTGCCGGCCCAGATCGAGACGACCTCGTGCTCGACCGGGAACGGCGAGTACTGCGGCTGCTTGAGCAGCTCGACCAGCCGCGAGCCGCGGTCGAGCTGCGCCTTGGACGCGGCGTCGAGGTCGGAGCCGAAGGCGGCGAAGGCCTCCAGCTCGCGGTACTGCGCGAGGTCGAGACGCAGCCGGCCGGCGACCGACTTCATCGCCTTGACCTGCGCGCTAGCCGCCGACGCGGGACACCGAGATGCCGACGTTGATGGCCGGGCGGACGCCGGAGTTGAACAGGTCGGTCTCGAGGAAGATCTGGCCGTCGGTGATGGAGATGACGTTGGTCGGGATGTACGCCGAGACGTCGTTGCCCTTGGTCTCGATGATCGGCAGGCCGGTCATCGAACCGCCGCCGAGGTCGTCGGAGAGCTTGGCGCAGCGCTCGAGCAGCCGCGAGTGCAGGTAGAAGACGTCGCCCGGGTAGGCCTCGCGGCCGGGCGGGCGGCGCAGCAGCAGCGACACGCGCGCGGTAGGCGTCGGCCTGCTTGGACAGGTCGTCGAAGACGATGAGCACGTGCTGGCCCTGGTACATCCAGTGCTGGCCGATGGCCGAGCCGGTGTAGGGCGCGAGGTACTTGAAGCCGGCCGGGTCAGAGGCGGGGGCCGCGACGATCGTGGTGTACTCCATCGCGCCGGCCTCTTCGAGCGCGCCCTGCACGCTGCGCGATCGGTCGAGCCCTTCTGGCCGATCGCGACGTAGATGCACTTGACCTGCTTCGTCGGGTCGCCGCACTCCCAGTTGGCCTTCTGGTTGATGATCGTGTCGATGCGCGACCGCGGTCTTGCCGGTCTGCCGGTCGCCGATGATGAGCTGGCGCTGGCCGCGGCCGATGGCGGTCATCGCGTCGATGGCCTTGATGCCGGTCTGCAGCGGCTCCTTCACCGGCTGGCGCTGCACCACCGAGGGGGCCTGCATCTCGAGCGCGCGGCGGTCCGTCGGACGGCGATCTCGCCCATGCCGTCGATCGGGTCGCCCAGCGGGTCGACGACGCGGCCGAGGAAGCCGTCGCCGACGGGCACCGAGAGGATCTCGCCGGTGCGCTTGACGGTCTGGCCCTCCTCGATGCCGGCGAACGGGCCGAGCACGACCGCGCCGATCTCGCGGACGTCGAGGTTCAGCGCGATGCCGAGCGTGCCGTCCTCGAAGCCGAGCAGCTCGTTGGCCATCGTCGAGGGAAGGCCCTCGATGCGCGCGATGCCGTCGCCGGCCTCGGTCACCCGGCCGACCTCTTCGCGGGCGGCGAGCGTCAGGGGTCGTACGACGCGACGAAGCGCTCGAGGGCGTCCCGGATCTCCTCCGGGCGGATCGTCAGCTCTGACATCGGGACCATCAGTTCCGTTCTCGTTTGTTTGTCGGGAATTTCCACGGTACGTCAGCTGGCTATCTGAGGCGTTGGCGCGCCTGCGCGTCAACCGGCCGACGATCGAGCCGTCGATGACCTCGTCACCGACCTGGACGACGGGTCCGCCGACGATCTGCGGGTCGAGTTCGATCTGCAGGTGGACGTCGTGGCCGTACAGCTTCGCCAGCGCCGCGCGCAACCGCGACCGCTCGGCGTCCGTCAGCGCGACCGCGGTGGTGACCCGCGCGACGGACCGCTGCCGCCGCCGCGACGCGATCTCGCTGTACTCGGCGAGGCCCTCCTCCGGCGTGCGCCCGCGCGGGTGCGAAGCGAGCCGGGCGACGAGCGTTTGAGTCGCCGGCGTCGCCTTGTCGGCCAACAAGGCGTTGACGAGGGAGACCTTGTTTTCCCGCGGGAGGTTGCGGTCGGCGAGGGCGTCGCGCAACGCCGGCCGGCTCTCGACGATGCGGGCGAATGCGGAACAGCTCGTCCTCGACCTCGTCGGACTGGCCAGGCCGCGCCTGGTCGGCGCCGATCAGCGTGACGAGCACCGCGAGTTGCTCGGCGGCGTCACCGAGGTCGCGCATCCGCGACCAGCGCGAGCTGACGAGGTCGCGCACCACCTGCAACGTGGCGGCGTCGAGCCGGGACCCGAGGACCGCCTGGACCAGGTCGGCCTTGCGGGCGGCCTCGATCGCCGGGTCCGTGAGCGCGCGCCGCAAGCCCACCTGCTCGTCGAGCAGGGTGACGACGGCGAACAGCTCGTCGCTGACGGTCGCCGCGACGTCGGCGGACGCCGTGTCGAATAGCTGCGTGACGCGGGCCGAAGCCTGCGCCAGCGCGTCTCGACTGGCGCCCTGCATCAAGGTCGCGGCTGCCATCGTGGAAGTCACGTCACTCCGCCCCGACCGGGATCTTGCTGTCGGTGCCGCCTTGGTCGCCCGGCTCTCGCGAATCGCCCTCGCGCGACTCCAACTCGGTGAGGAAGCGCTCGACGACGCGACGCTGCCGCGCCTCATCCGACAGCGACTCGCCGACGATCCGGCCGGCCAGCTCGACCGCGAGCGTGCCGACCTCGGCCCGCAGCGCGGCGACCGTGCGGGCCCGCTCGGCCTCGATCTGCGCTTGCGCGGTCCTGGTGATGCGGTCAGCTTCGGACTGCGCTTGGGCCCGCAGATCAGCGATGATGCGCTGGCCCTGCTCGTGGGCTTCCTCGCGTTGGCGCGCGGTGTCCGCGCGGGCGGCCGCGATCTCCTCGCGGTACTCCGCCTCAGCGGCCTGCAGCTTGGCCCGAGCTTCTTCGGCCTCCTGGAATTGCTGGTCGAATCGCCTCTTGGCGGGCGGCGAGTTGCTCGTTCACCCAGGGCACGATCCACTTCGCGACGGCGCCGAGGATCACCAAGAAGATGATCAGCTCGACGATGAACGTCGCGTTCGGAATGAGGAAGTTGGTCGCAGCGGAAACGGTCGGTGGCACTCGACGACTCCGAACTACTTGCCAAGCACGAAAACGAACATGGCCATGAAGGCCAAGTTGATGAAGTACATCGCCTCGACCAGACCGACCGTGAGGAAGAAGATCGGCATCAGCCGCGGCTGGGATTCCGGCTGACGCGCGACGCCGGCGATTGTCTGGCTGCCAGCCAAACCGTCACCGATGGCCGCGCCGATGGCGCCGCCGCCAAGGGCGAGGCCACCGCCGATGAAGGCACCGGCTGTCTTGATGGCGCTGTCGAGGGTTGCGTCGGCGGCCATGTCTCTCCTAGTTCCGATGGGTCGTTGCTCGGTGTCAGTGGTGCGGATTTCAGTGGTGCGCGGGCTGCGGCGAACCGCCCCGCGAACTGCTGGCGGGCTCTACTGTGCGCTCGGTCGGGTGTTCTGGGCCGTGGTCGTCAACGGCCGCGGCGAAGCCGAAGTACAAGATGGTGAGCAGCGCGAAGATGAACGCCTGGATCACGCCAACCGCCGCGTCGATCAGCTTCCAGGCGCCTTGCGGCAGCCACATGACGAAGGCCGGCATCAGCGCGAGCAGCGAGACCATGATCGCGCCCGAGATCAGGTTGCCGAAGAGTCGAAGCGCGAGCGTGAACGGCTTGACCGCCTCTTCGATCAGATTGATCGGGAACAGGATCGCGTAGGGCTGGAAGAAGTGCTTGACGAAGTGTTTCGGCCCACGCCGCCGGATGCTCATGATGTTCATCGGGATGATCACCGCGAACGCCAACGCGAGCGCGAGGTTGATGTCGGCCGTGGGCGCGGGCAACCGCTCGGGGTGGCCGCTTGGAATCAGGCCGATCCAGTTGGCCAACAAGATGTAGAGAAAGAGCGTCACCGCCATCGGCACGACGTAGGGAGCGACCTTGAGGCCCATGCTCTCTTCGACCTGCTTGTTAACAGCCTGCACGACGGCTTCGAAGATGAGTTGCAGCTTGCTCGGCACGCCGGTGGCCTGCGCCTTCGCCCGCATGTAGAACGCCAGCCCGAGCAAGATGACGCCGGCGATGACGCTGGTCAAGATGGTGTCCCAGTTCAGCGTCAGGCCGAAGACCTTGACCGTCTCGTGGACGCCGACCTCGATGTTCGCGGCGACGACGTGCGGGGCGGATGCGTGCGCGCTCATGCCTTACGGAACTCCTTCAATGCCGGCAGGCTAGTGGCCAGCGCCGCGAGCATGTGGAAGACGGCCAACCCGGCGAGCACCGCGATGCCCTCGGGGCGGAACGCGACCACGAACACGACCGCGATCAGCGAGATGTAGCCAAGGCGGCGAAGCGAGGCCAGCGCGAACTTCTTGCGGTCGGCCTCGCCAGCCTCGGTGTGCTTGAGGATCGAGCGAACGGTCATCACGTTGTTCAGCCCCCCGAGGAACAGGCCGAGGAGGAACAGCCCTCCGGCCGCGGGGTGCCCGAGCAGCGAGCCGATCGCCAGACCGACTCCACCGAGCACCAGCGCGATGACGAACACCCGGCGGGGCGTGCCGACGGGCACCATCACCGGGCCGGTTCGACCCTCGGCGTTCACTTCGAGCGACTCCTCTTGCGGAATGTTCTCGGGCGATGTTCTCGGGCGATCTTCGCGTATGGGCGTGTGACTAACCAGTGTTGGAGAAGTACTTGCGGATTTGGAACCAACTGGCGGTCAAACCTGCGGCGATCCCGATCATCAGCCCCATCAGCGTGACCACCGGAAACGTGCCGGTCCGACCATCGATGAACCAACCGATCCCCAGCCCGAGCACCAGCGACCCGAGATTCAGGGTGCCGATGCCGACGAGGGCGTAAAGATTGAGTTCTGGCCTCCCACGATCCGCGTTCATCCTACGGTCCCGCGTACTCGAGCGTCACAGCGGTGAAAGAAGACGGCAAACACGCTGGACTCCCGGCGGGCGACTCGGGATAAGGAAAGCTATCACAGCGAATTCGCAGGTCAGCGGCCCTCGGCGGGCGGCTGAGCGTGGGATTCGTCACGTCGGGTGGGCACGCCGCGCGCGGTAGAGGGCGTTCAGCCGAGGCAGACTCACCAGCAGCAGCGCGACGACCGCCAGCGAGCCGCCGATCGAGGCCACGATGAGCGGACCCTGGGTGATCGACAGCGCCACCACACCGGCGGCGATCACGGCCGAGCAGAAGTACATGATCAGCACCGCACGTCGCTGCGAGTGGCCCAACTCCAGCAGCCGGTGGTGCAGATGTTGCTTGTCCGGAGACCACGGTGCCCGGCCCGCCTTGGTGCGGCGGACGACGGCGAGCAGCAGGTCGGCGAACGGGATCGCCAGCACGGTGAACGGCAGCAGCAGCGGCAAGAACGCCCCGTACTGCTGGTACAGGTCGTTCGGGTTGACCTGCCCGGTCAGCGACACGGTCGACGCGGCCAGCAGCAGCCCGATCAGCATCGAGCCGCTGTCGCCCATGAACACTCGCGCCGGGTGGAAGTTGTGCGGCAAGAAGCCGAGGCACACCCCCGCGACGACGATGGCGATGAGCATCGCGGGCAACGCCACCGAGATGTGCTCCTGAACCGACAGGTGATACGACAGCGCGAAGAAGGCGAGCGCGGCGATCCCGACGACGCCGGCGGCGAGCCCGTCGAGCCCGTCGATGAAGTTCACCGCGTTGATGACGAGCACGATGAACGTGACGGTCAAGATGACCGACCAGTCCTGGCCAAGAATCAATGTGCCAAAAGCGGGAATCGGCAGCCACAGCAGCTGCACACCCTGCAAGACGATCACCGCCGCGGCGAGGATCTGGCCGGCCAGCTTCGTCACGGCGTCCAGGGTGAACCGATCGTCGATGGCGCCGATGAGAAACACGACGCCGCCGCCCATCAGCAGCGCTTTCGGCTCGGAGAACTTCTGGTTGACCGCTTGCAGCGTCGGGAGCCGGGAGGCGACGAGCAACGCCGCCGCCATTCCGAGGAACATCGCGGCCCCGCCGAGCCGGGGCGTGGGGATGGTGTGGACGTCGCGGTCGCGGACCTTTGTCATGGCGCCGAGGCGCACGGCGACGCGCCTGGCGATTGGCGTCGCGAGGTACGTCACGGCCGCCGCGACCAGCAAGGTGATGAGGTACTCGCGCACGCGGCTCCTCTCCCGCACAGATCCTATGTCGGAGGCGATCGCAACTCGACGTCGGGAATGATCTCGCGCAACCGCTCCTCGGTGATCCAGCCGCGCCGAAGCAGCACGGGCGCGTCTCCTGTCACATCGACGATTGTCGAGGGCACCGAGGTTGTCGTCGGACCGCCATCGAGATAAACCGCGACGGCGTCGCCGAGCTGCGAATGCGCGTTGGCGCAGGTCGTGGCGGGCGGCAACCCCGAGCGGTTGGCGCTGCTCACAGCCATCGGACCGGTCTCGATCAGGAGGTCGAGCGCGATCCGGTCGGCCGGCATGCGCACCCCGACCGTGCCATGGGAGTCGCCGAGATCCCACGCGAGCGCGGGCGTGTGCCGCGCGACAATCGTGAGCGCGCCCGGCCACAGGGTCTCGACGAGGGCGCGGGCGTAGTCAGGCAGCTGCTCGACGAGCGCGTCGAGCACCTGCCGGGAGCCGACGAGCACCGGCACCGGCATGTCGCGGCCCCGCCCCTTCGCGGCGAGCAGCGCGGCGACCGCGGCCGGGGTGAAGGCGTCGGCGCCGATGCCGTAAACGGTGTCGGTGGGCAGCACGACCAAATCGCCGCGGCGCACCGCGTAAGCCGCCTGCCGGATGCCCTCGGCCCGCTGATCCGCGTCGTCGCAGTCGTAAATCATCTCCGCCTCAACCTGCTCAGCAGCTCAGCTTGCGCGTCGCGCCGTCACGTAACGGTCGCGTCCAGCGAGATCTTGCCGGACGACGATCTGCTCCCACGCACCAGCCGCCGACTCGAAGAGCTCCGCGACGTCCGGTCCGTGGTGATCGGCGTGCTCGACCGCCACCAGCCCACCGGCCTTGAGCAGCCGGCGCGCGACGGCCTCGATCATCCGCGGGCCGTCGAGGCCGTCAGGGCCGCCCCACAGCGCCGCCGCCGGGTCGTGATCGCGCACCTCCGGGTCAAGCGAGTCGCGATGGTCCTCCGGCAGGTACGGCGGATTGGCGACGACGAGGTCGACCGCGCCGTCGAGTTCAGGCAGCGCCAGCGCGGCGTCGGCCTCGTGGACGACGACGCGCGTCCCGGTCGCGTTGCGTCGCGCCCACTGCGCCGCCGCCGGCTCTCGCTCGACGGCGTGGACGACGGCGCCCTTCACCTCGTGCGCGACCGACAGCGCGATCGCCGCCGAGCCGGTGCACAAGTCGACCACCACCGGCGCGCTGACCGCGCCCTCGAGCAGCGCGTCGACGCACCAGCCGGTGACCACCTCGGTCTCCGGCCGCGGCACGAAAACGCCTGGTCCCACGGCGATTTCGAGGTAGCGGAACGGCGCGCTCCCGGTGAGGTGCTGAAGCGGGATCCGACTCGCCCGGCGGGTGACCAGCTCGCTGAAAACCGTGCGCTGGCCTGTCGACAGGTCACCGACCATGTGCAGCCGGGGCCGTGGGCAGCCGATGACGAACGCGGCCAGCTCCTCGGCGTCGTGGCGTGGTGAGGGAACGCCCGCGCTGGCGAGCGCCGCGTGCGCGTGCTCGATCGCCTCGCGCAACCGCTGTGGGGCTTGCGCGCTCATTGTCGACTGACTCATTTTCCCTTGCCTTACCCGGAATTCCCGGCGTTTTCACCGGTTGCGGCCAACCGGGCCGCGGCGTCGGCGTCGACCAGTGACTGGATGACGGCGTCGAGATCGCCGTCCAAGACCTGGTCGAGGTTGTAAGCCTTGAAGTTGACCCGGTGGTCGGAGATGCGGTTCTCGGGGAAGTTGTAGGTGCGCACCCGCTCGCGACCGGTCGACGGTGCGGACTTGGCTGCGCCGCTCGGCGCTCGCCGCCGCCGCCGCCGCCTCTTGCGCGTGCGCGAGCAGCCGCGCGCGCAAGATGCGCAACGCCGATTCCTTGTTCTGCAGCTGGCTTTTCTCGTTCTGGCAGCTCACGACGACACCCGTCGGCAGGTGGGTGATGCGCACGGCGGAGTCGGTGGTGTTGACGCTTTGCCCGCCGGGGCCGCTCGACCGGTAGACGTCGACCCGAAGGTCGTTGGGGTCGATCTCGACGTCGACGTCCTCGGCCTCCGGCAAGACGAGCACGCCGGCGGCGCTGGTGTGAATGCGGCCCTGCGACTCCGTGACCGGCACCCGCTGCACGCGGTGGACGCCGCCTTCGAACTTCAACCGGCTCCAGGCGCCGTCACCGCCGTCCGCGCGCACCGCGACGGTGACGTCGCGGTAGCCGCCGAGATCGGACTCGTTCGCGTCGAGCACCTCGGTCTTCCAACCCTGCCGCTCGGCGTAGCGCAGGTACATCCGCAACAGGTCGCCGGCGAACAGCGCCGACTCCTCGCCGCCCTCGCCGGCCTTCACCTCGACGATGACGTCCTTGCCGTCGTTGGGATCGCGGGGCACCAGCAACGCGCGCAGTTCTTCAGTGGCCTCCTCGCGCCGGCGTTCGAGGTCGGGGATCTCGGCGCGAAAGCTGGGATCGGCGTCGGCGAGCTCGCGCGCCGCCCCGATGTCGTCGCCAAGCGACTTCCAGCGGAGGTAGGTCTCGATGATCGGCGTGAGCTGCGCGTAGCGTCGTCCGAGCGCTCCTGGCGGCGCCGGCGTTGGCGTGCACGGCGGGGTCGGCCAAGCGCTGCTCGAGTTCGGCGTGCTCGGCGATCAGCTCTTCAACAGCTTCGAACACCTGTCGCCTCCTCTCGTCTCAGCCGCTGTCCGCACACGAAGAACGGCGCCGGTCCCGCGGGAATCCGCCGAACCGACGCCGTGCAGCAGCTACTTCTTTGCGGCGCCTGCCTTGCCGAAGCGCTTCTCGAACTTCTCGACGCGACCGCCGACGTCGAGGATCTTCTGCTTGCCCGTGTAGAACGGGTGGCAGGCGGAGCACACGTCGGCGTGGAGCGAGCCCGACGTCGACGTGCTGCGCGTGGTGAACGAGTTACCGCAGCTACACAGCACGGTGGTCTCGCGGTACTGGGGATGGATCTCAGGCTTCATCGTTGTCTCCTCGTGTCTCGGTCGCCGGGTCGCTCGTCATGATCGACAGGCGTGAACCGGAACCGTTGTGACCGGCTCCTCAGTGTGCCAGACCCCCAGCCAACGCCGGGCGGGGGCGCGGCATTCCCGCCGCCGCGCTCAGTCGTTCGGCATCGGCGTGGTCTGCTGGATCTGCAACAGGAACTCGGCGTTGGTCTTGGTCTGCTTCATCTTGTCGAGCAGCAGCTCGAGCGCCTGCTGGGAGTCCAGCGCGTGCAGCACCCGCCGCAGCTTCCAGACGATCTGCAACTCCTCGCGCGACATCAGCAGGTCTTCCTTGCGGGTGCTCGACGCGTCGACGTCGACGGCCGGGTAAACCCGCTTGTCGGCGAACTTGCGGTCGAGCTTCAGCTCCATGTTGCCGGTGCCTTTGAACTCCTCGAAGATGACCTCGTCCATGCGGGACCCGGTCTCGACCAGCGCCGTCGCGAGGATGGTCAGCGAGCCGCCGTGCTCGATGTTGCGCGCGGCGCCGAAGAACTTCTTCGGCGGGTAGAGCGCGGCGGAGTCGACACCACCAGACAGGATGCGGCCGGACGCCGGGGCGGCGAGGTTGTAGGCCCGGCCCAGGCGGGTGATGCCGTCGAGCAGGACGACGACGTCGTGACCCAGCTCGACGAGGCGCTTAGCCCGCTCGATCGCCAGCTCGGCGACGATCGTGTGGTCCTCGGCCGGCCGGTCGAAGGTCGAGGAGATGACCTCGCCCTTCACCGACCGCTCCATGTCGGTGACCTCTTCTGGACGCTCGTCGACGAGCACGACGATCAGGTGGCACTCGGGGTTGTTGTGGCTGACCGCGTTGGCGATCGCCTGCAGACCATCGTCTTGCCCGCCTTCGGCGGCGACACGATCAGCCCGCGCTGACCCTTGCCGATCGGCGCGATCAGGTCGATGATCCGGGTGGTCAGTGGCTTGGGTCGGTCTCGAGACGCAGCCGCTCTTGCGGGTAGAGCGGGGTGAGCTTTTGAAGTCGGCCGCGACCGCGCACTTCTCCGGGTCGACGCCGTTGACGGTGTCGAGGCGGACCAGCGCGTTGAACTTCTCCCGCCGCTCGCCCTCGCGCGGTTGCCGGACCGCGCCGGTCACCGCGTCGCCCTTGCGCAGCCGTAGCGGCGCACCTGGGCGAGAGAGACGTAGACGTCGTTCGGGCCCGGAGGTAGCCCGAGGTGCGCACGAACGCGTAGTTGTCGAGGATGTCGACGATGCCGGCGATCGGCACCAGCACGTCGTCCTCGCTGACCACCGGCTCCGCTTCGCCGAACCGGTCGCGGCCACGCCGCGGCTGGTCGCGGCCGCCACGCTCCCGGAACCGGCCGCGGCTGCCGCCGGCTGCCGTCGAAGTCGTCGTCATCGGAGCGGTCGCGACGCGGCTGTCCCGCGGTTGCGCTGGCCCTGCGACTGGCCCTGCTGTTGCTGGCCCTGCTGCTGGCCCTGCTGTTGCTGGCCCTGCTGTTGCTGGCCCTGCCCCTGCGACTGGCCGTGCTGGCGGTCACGGTCGCGGTTGCGATTGCGGTCTCGGGTGTGCTCGCGCTCTTCGCGCGGCCCCCGTTCGTCAGTGCGCCGCCGGCGCCGGACTCGGCGGTCTGGGCCGCGGACTCGCTGGTCGGCGCGGTCGCGCCGTCGCTCGTCGAGCCCTCGCTGGCCGGGCGGTCCTGCGGTGCCGTCGGCCGGGCGGCGGCGCCTTGGCGGCCACGGGCGGGCCGCTGGGCCGACCCATTGGCCGAGCCATTCGCGGACCGGTCGCCGCCACTGTCTGAGCCACTGTCCGAACCGCTGTCCGCGCCGTTCGTGGCGCCGCTGGCGGTGCTCGCGGTCGAGCTAGGAGTGGAACTAGTGGTGGCGCCGTTGGAGCCGCTGCTAGAGGCCACCGGGGCCTGGCAGCTCTGGATCGCAGCGATCAGTTCACCCTTGCGCATCTTGGCGGTGCCGCTGATGCCCAGGCTGCCGGCGATCTTCTGCAGCTCGGGCAACAGCTTGCCGGACAGGCCGTTGCCGCGGCGCTTGCGAGCGGCGGTGCCGTTGCCGCCGTACTCGCTGACTCGGTCGCGGGGGCCGGGGCGTCGGTGCTGTCGGTCACAGGTTCCTTCCCTTGGGAGAGCCCGCCGGCCACGCGCTATCGGCGACGTGCACGGCCGGGCCATAACAACTCCACGCGCGAGATTGACCGGCGAACCTCGACGCTCTGGGACCTTGGGACCGGCGGGGCAGCGGGTGACAAACAGGTCGGACTCGGGCGGCCTAAGCCGGTCACCGGCGCGACGTTGAGGAGCAGCGGCCGCAGCCTGACGGCTACTGGATGCTCCTCCAGCGTAGCACCACATCGCGGTCTGTTCGTCAAGCCACTCGCCGGACGCCGGCGCATCGGCCGGTGGCGTGTCAGGACCCGCTCTCCGGACAGCGGCAGGACGCGGCTCCCTCGGCGTCGACCGCGAGGGTGTAGCCGCGAACCAACGCCAGGCGTGGGCGGCGTCCGCGCGTCCCGGCACGGAGGAGGCCAGCGCGAGCACGGTCGGGCCGGCACCGGACACGACCGCCGGGATCCCCTGCTCGCGCACGCTCGACCAAGGCCGCGTGCGCGGCATGGCCGGCGCGCGGTACGGCTGGTGCAGCGGGTCGTCGGTCGGCGTCAGGAGCAGGTCGGGTCGGCGGGCAACGCCGTGACGAGCAGGCCGGCCGGGCGGCGTGCCGCGGCGTCGGCGTGCGGCACGGTGTCCGGGATCAGTTTTCGGGTGGCCTTGGGTCGACGACGTCGAGCCCGGGACGAACGCGACCGGTGCGATGTCGGGACTGAGCTCGAGGTCGACAGCGCGGCCGGAGCGACCTCGTTGTCGTCCATCCACGACAGCGTGAGCCCGCCGCGCAAGCAAGCGGCGACGTTGTCCGGGATGACCCTCGAGCCCGGTGGCGAGGTGCAGCAGTCGGCGTCGCTCATCCGCTCGCTGCCCGCCGACGACGAGTCCACGGGCGGCGACGATGCCTGCGACGATGGCCGCCGCCGAGGAGCCGAGCCCGCGGCTGTGCGGGATGCGGTTGGCGCAGACGACCTCCAGGCCGCGCGGGCGCCCACCAAGCTTGTCGAAGGCCGCGCGCATCGCCCGCACGACGAGGTTGCGGGCGTTGCGTGAAACGGTCGCCGCACCCATGCCGGCGACGTCGACACTGAGCCCGGACTCGGTGACCCGGACGACGACGTCGTCGTAGAGGGACAGCGCCAGGCCGAGGGCGTCGAAATCCGGGTCCCAGGTTGGCGCTGGTCGCCGGCACGCGCACCCGGATCGGCGCCGCGCGGAAGGTCGGCGCTTGGGTCTTCGGCATCTGCTGTCAGCCGTGGAGCCCGAGCGCGTCCGCGGCCGCCGTCACGTCGGCGGCGATCGTCGTCGGTGCAGGAGCCCCCGAGATCGCCCATTCCGGGTCCTTGAGCCCGTTGCCCGTGACCGTGCACACGACCCGGGCGCCGGCCGGCAGCGTCCCGGCGCGGTGGCCTGCAGCAGCCCGCCACCGACGCGGCGCTGGCGGGCTCGACGAAGACGCCCTCCTCGCGGGCGACGAGCCGGTAGGCCTCCAGGATCTGCTTGTCGGTCACCGACTCGATGGCACCACGGGACTGGTCGCGGGCGTCGAGCGCCTGCTGCCACGAGGCCGGGTTGCCGATGCGGATCGCGGTCGCGATGGTCGACGGCTTGGCGACGGCGTGAGCCGGTGACGATGGGTGCTGCACCGGCCGCCTGGAACCCGCGCATGACCGGCCGCCTCGACGACATGCCCTTCGTCGGCGTACTCGACATAGCCCTTCCAGTACGCGGTGATGTTGCCCGCGTTGCCGACCGGCAGGCAGTGCACGTCGGGCGCGTCGCCCAGGGCGTCGCAGATCTCGAACGCGGCGGTCTTCTGGCCCTCGATGCGGAACGGGTTGACCGAGTTGACGAGGGACACCGGATAGGTGTCGGCGAGCCCACGGGCGATGGTCAGGCAGTCGTCGAAGTTGCCGTCGATCTGCAGCAGGCGGGCGCCGTGCACCAGCGCCTGAGCCATCTTTCCCATCGCGATCTTGCCACTGGGCACGAGGACCGCGCAGACCATGCCCGCCCGCACGGCGTAGGCGGCAGCACTCGCGGACGTGTTGCCGGTGGACGCGCAGATGACCGCCTGCGCACCCTCCTCCGCCGCCTTGGAGATGGCGACGGTCATGCCCCGGTCCTTGAAGGAACCGGTGGGGTTCGCGCCCTCGACCTTGAGGAACACCTCGCAACCGGTGAGCGCCGACAGCCGGCCTGCGGGCAGCAACGGCGTCCCGCCCTCGAGCAACGTCACCACCGGCGTCGAGGACGTGACTGGCAGCCGGGAGCGGTACTCCTCGATGACCCCGCGCCACAGCGAGGCGCCGGCCGTCCGCGGCATCACCGTGTCGGTCATCCGGATCCCCCTTCCACCCGCATCACGCTCGCGACCGCGCGCACCGAGTCGAGACCGCGCAGCTCCTCCACCGTCGCCGACAGCGCGGCGTCGGAGGCGGTGTGGGTGACGAGCACCAGGGTGGCGTCGTCGCCGTGGCCCTCCTGGCGAACGGTCTGGATCGAGACGTCATGGTCAGCGAATGCGTTGGCGACGCCCGCGAGGACACCTGCCTTGTCCGCGACGTCGAGGCTGACGTGGTAGCGGGTGAGCGTCTCCCCCATCGGCCGGACGCGCAGCGCGGCGTACGACGACTCCCCCATCCCCCGGGCGCCGGTGAGGCGGTTGCGGGAGACGGCGACCAGGTCACCCAGCACCGCACTCGCGGTCGGCGCGCCGCCGGCGCCCCGGCCGTAGAACATCAGCTGGCCCGCCGCGTCGGCCTCGACGAACACGGCGTTGTAGGCGTCGCCGACGCTCGCCAGCGGGTGGCTGCGCGGGATCATCGCCGGGTGCACGCGCACGCCGACGTCGCGCCCGCTGCGGTCGGCCGCTCGGCGATGGCGAGCAGCTTGACCACGCTGTCCATCTCACGTGCGCTCGCGACATCGCTCGCGGTGACGTCGCTGATGCCCTCGCGGTGGACGTCGCCCCCCGTCACGCGGGTGTGGAACGCGAGGCCGGCGAGGATCGCCGCCTTGGCGGCGGCGTCGAAGCCGTCGATGTCCGCGCAAGGGTCGGCCTCGGCGTAGCCGAGCGCCTGGGCCTCCTCGAGTGCCTCCTCGAAGCCGGCACCGCTCTCGTCCATGCGCGAGAGGATGTAGTTGGTCGTGCCGTTGACGATGCCGAGCACCCGCGTGATGCGGTCGCCCGCGAGCGACTCGCGCAGCGGTCGCAGCAGCGGGATCGCGCCGGCGACGCTCGCCTCGCAGTAGAGATCGGTGCCGCCGCGACGGGCAGCGTCGTAGAGCGCCGCACCGTCCTCGGCGAGCAGCGCCTTGTTGGCGGTGACGACGCTCGCTCCCCGCTCGAGCGCGGTGAGCAGCAGGGACCGCGCCGGCTCGATGCCGCCGATCACCTCGATGACGACGTCGACGTCGTCCCGCGCCACCAGGGCCTCGGCGTCCGCGGTGAACAGCGCCGGATCGAAGGCAGATCGCGCTGGCGCTGCGGACGGCGGACCGCGACCCCGACCACCTCGAACGGCGCGCCGACGCGCTGGGCGAGGTCGTCGCGATGGGCGTGCAGCAGCCGCACGACCTCGCTCCCGACGACGCCGCAGCCGAGCAGCGCAACCCGCAGGCCGCGGTGCTCACCCCTCCGTCCAACCTTCGTGCGGGGCTCGTCAAACGTCGCCGCTGATTGTGCCGGTACACCGCTCGGGTTCGGCACGGGTTCGGCGTCGGCGTCGGCTCAGGCGAGCAGGTCGGCGACCGTCTCGCGCCGGAGCAGGACCCGGCTCTCGCCGTCTCGCACCGCCACCACCGGCGGCCGGGCACGGAGTTGTAGTTGCTCGCCATCGACCGGCAGTAGGCGCCGGTGGCGGCGACCGCGAGCAGGTCGCCCGGAGCGACGTCGGTCGGCAGCCACGCGTCGCGCACGACGATGTCGCCGGCCTCGCAGTGCTTGCCGACGACCGGCTCAGCATCGGGGGGCGCACGCGCGCGGGAGGCGAGGGTCACCGTGTAGGCGGCGTCGTACAGGGCGGTGCGCACGTTGTCGCTCATCCCGCCGTCGACGCTGACGTAGGTGCGGATGCCGTCGACGTCAGCTTGACGGTGCCGACCTCGTAGAGCGTGATGCCGGCCGGTCCGGCGATGGCCCGGCCGGGCTCGACCGCGAGGCGTGGGACGGGCAGGCCGGCGGCGGCGCACTCCCGCTGCACGATGGCGCGCAGCTGCTTGGCGAGGTATGGGGTGCGCCGGGTCGTCGTCGGCGACGTAGGCGATGCCGAAGCCGCCGCCGAGGTCGAGTTCGGGAAGGTTGACGCCGAGGGTGTCGCGGATCGCTCGAGGAGGCCGGCCACGCGGTGGGCGGCAACCTCGAACCCGGCGGTGTCGAAGATCTGCGAACCGATGTGGCTGTGCAACCCGACGAGCTCCAGCGCCGGCAGGGCGAGCACCCGCCGCGCCGCTTCGTGCGCGGCCCCGCTGGCGAGCGAGAAGCCGAACTTCTGGTCCTCGTGCGCGGTGGCGATGAACTCGTGGGTATGCGCCTCGACACCGACGGTCACCCGGATCAGCACGCGCTGGCGCACACCCGCTGCGTCGGCCATGGGCCAGCCGGGCGAGCTCGTCGTGGTGTCGAGCACGACCCGGCCGACGCCCGCCTCGACCGCGCGACGCAGCTCGTCGACGGACTTGTTGTTGCCGTGAAAGAGGATCCTGCCCGGCGGGAAGCCCGCGGCGAGCGCGACCTCCAGCTCGCCCCCGGTCGAGACGTCGAGCGCAGCCCCTCCTCCTCGACCCAGCGGGACACCGCGGCTGAGAAAGGCCTTGGCCGCGTAGTAGATGTCGGCGTCGGGAAGCGCGGGTGGACAGCGCGACAGCGCTCGCGGAAGTCGCCTTCGACGACGACGTACGCCGGCGTGCCGATGCGCGGTCGCGAGGTCGGGGACGTCGATGCCGCCGACGGCGAGCGCGCCGTCGCGGCGTTCGGTGCCGAGCGGCCAGATGCCCGGTGAGTCGCCGAGGTCGGCCGGAGGTGGCAGCCGCTGGGCGCCGAGTGGGACGTCGCCGTGCAACGCGCCCGCCGGGGTGACGCCCTCACATCCGCTCCGGTGCGGTGACGCCGAGCAGGTGCAGGCCGTTGGCGAGCACGACCCTGGTCGCCTCGACCAGCCACAGCCGCCCGTGGAGGCGGCGCGGGCTCGTCTCCCTGCGGCAGCACCCGACAGCTGTCGTAGAAGCGGTGGTAAGTGCCGGCGAGTGACTCGAGGTAGCGCGCGACCCGGTGCGGCTCCCGGAGCTCCGCTGCCCCGGCCACGATGCGCGGGAATTCTCCTAGCGCGCCCAGCAGATCGGTCTCGCGGTCGTGCGAGAGCAGCGCCGGGTCGAAGTCGCCGCGGTCGACGCCGAGGTCGTGCGCGTTGCGGAGAGCGAAGCGATGCGGGCGGGGGCGTACTGGACGTAGAAGACCGGGTTGTCGTTCTTCTTCCGGGTGATGTCGTCGATGTCGAGGGTGAGCGGCGAGTCGCTCGGGTAGCGGGAGAGCGAGTAGCGCACGGCGTCGACGCCGACGGTCTCGACGAAGTCCTCGAGGGTGACGATGTTGCCGGCCCGCTTGGACAGCCGGACCTCCTCGCCGCTCTTCAGGATCTTCACCAGCTGACCGATCAGCACCTCGATGTTCGCTCGGGGTCGTCGCCCGCGCACGCGGCGATCGCCTTCAACCGCGCGACATAGCCGTGGTGGTCGGCGCCGAGCAGGTAGATGCACAGGTCGAAGCCGCGCGAGCGCTTGTCGACGTAGTAAGCGGCGTCGGAGGCGAAGTAGGTGAGTTCGCCGTTGCTCTTGACGAGCGGCCGGTCTTTGTCGTCGCCGAAGTCGGTCGTGCGCAGCCACACCGCGCCGTCGGCCTCATACACGTGGCCCAATTCGCGCAGGCGCGCGAACCCGCGCTCGACCGCGCCCGAGTCGTGCAGGGACCGCTCGGAGTACCAGACGTCGAAGTGGGTGCCGAAGTCGTCGAGGACCTTCCGCTGCTGCTCGAGCTGGAGCCGGTAGCCGGCCTCCCGAAAGGCCAGCACCGCTGCGTCTCGGGGAGGTCGACGATGCCGGGCTCGGCGTCGACGATCTCCTCGGCGAGGTCGTCGATGTAGTCGCCGTGGTAGCCGTCGGCGGGGACCGGTTGGCCAACCGCGGCCGCCGCGAGGGACTCGCCGAAGCGGTCCATCTGCACGCCGCGGTCGTTGACGTAGAACTCGCGGGTGACATCGGCGCCTGCCGCGTCGAGAACCCGGCCGATCGCGTCGCCGACGGCGGCCCAGCGGGTGTGGCCGAGGTGCAGCGGCCCGTTCGGGTTGGCCGAGATGAACTCGAGGTTGACCCGCTGGCCGCGCAACGTGTCGGTCTGGCCGTACTCCGCGCCGGCGTTGACGATGGTGCGGGCCAGCTCGCCCTGCGAGGCGACGTCCAGGGTGATGTTCAAAAAGCCGGGGCCGGCGATCTCGACGCTGGCGATGCCGTTGACGCCTTCCAGCTTGGCGGCGATCAGCTCGGCGAGCTGGCGGGGCGGGCGGCCAGCCGGCTTCGCTAATTGAAGAGCCACGTTGGTGGCGTAGTCGCCGTGCTCCTTGTTCTTCGGCCGCTCGACCGTGACCGTCTCGGGGACGGCGACGACGAGCCCCTCGTCGGCCACCACGGCGGCGACGGCGGCGACAATCGAGCGGCTGAGTTCGGCGGGAGTCACGCGCGCGAGGCTATCGCAGCGGCGCGTCTTTGGTTGCGGCCGTTTCGGCCAGCTCGCGCACGCAGCGGATCAACACCTCGGGTTCGAACGGCTTGGTGAGGTAGGCGTCGGCGCCGGCCTCGATGCCCCGGCGGACGTCTGCCTGCTGGGCCCGCGCCGACACGATGACGATCTTGATGTCAGACGTCGCCGGGTCGGCTCGCAGCGCCGCCGTCGTCGCCAGCCCGTCGAGGCGCGGCATCGCGACGTCCAGGACGACGACGTCGGGGGTGCGGCCGGCGACGGCGTCGAGGGCGGCCTGACCGTCAACGGCTTCGGCGACGTCAAAGCCCTCAAGCTCGAGATTGACCATGATCAGCCGCCGGATCACCGGGTCGTCGTCGACAACCAGCACCCGGGACGCGTCACTCACGACTCGGAGAGTAGTGCACGGGCGCGCGCTGATACCCTCGTGCCCTGCCGGTCGCGATCAGCGATGGTCGCTGGCCCCCGTAGCTCAGGGGATAGAGCACTGCCCTCCGGAGGCAGGGGCGCAGGTTCGAATCCTGCCGGGGGCACCGATGTTTTCGCAGGTCACAGGCTTGATGCTAACGCCGGACGTCCGTTTGGTGCGGATCTTTACCACATTTTGACCACACCAGCGTGGTCAAATGACGTGTGCTTCTCCGGTTCATGCTTGACACCTTCGTTCCGGCTCGTTGGCGACAGGTTGTGGACGCGGTTTCGGTAGGTGGGCGACAGTCGTTCCGGTAGGTGGGCGACACTCACGCTCGGCTCGGTGTTTGGCGCGACCTGTTTCGCTTCGTCGTCGACCATGTGGTCGCGGCGGAGGGAGCCGGGCGTGCTGGTGGAGCTGAGCGTGGTGGAGCAGCGGTATCAGGCGGTGCTGGAGGTGCTGGAGGGCGCGTCGGTGGTGGAGGTGGCGGCCGTAACGGTGTGGCCGGCAGACGGTGCACGAGTGGCTGCGCCGGTATGCGGGCGGGGGCGGGCTGGGCGGGTTGGTGGACCGTTCGTCGCGGCCGGACTCGTGCCCGCATCAGATGCCGCCGGTCGGTGGAGGCGGTGGTGGTGGGCGATGCGGCGGGCGCATCCGGCGTGGGGTCCGGATCGGATCCGGTGGCAGCTGGCCCGCGACGGGGTGGAGCCGGTGCCGTCGCGGTCGAGGGTGTACCGGGCGTTGATGCGCCACGGGCTGGTCGACGCGGCCAAGCGCAAGCGGCGGCGGGAGGACTACCGGCGGTGGGAGCGGGGCCGGGCGATGGAGCTGTGGCAGATGGATGTGATGGGTCGGGTGTTCTTGGCTGACGGTCGGCAGATGAAGATGGTGACCGGGATCGATGACCATTCCCGGTTCGTGGTGTGCGCGGGGTTGTGGTCCGGGCGACTGCCCGGCCGGTGGTCGGCGTTTGGCTGAGGCGCTGCGCCGGCACGGGGTTCCCCAGCAGATCCTGACGGACAACGGGAAGGTGTTCACCGCCCGGTTCGGCCTGGGGCCGGGGCCGGTGCTGTTCGACCAGGTCTGCCGGGAGAACGGGATCAATCACTTGCTGACGGCGCCGTAATCGCCGACCACGACGGGGAAGATCGAGCGGTTCCACAAGACGATCCGGGCCGAGTTCCTCCGCGTGCACGACCGCCAGCACTCGACACGTCGAGCGAGCTGCAGGCGGCGTTGGACGCATGGGTGGTGCGAGTACAACACCGAGCGGCCGCACCAGTCCTGCGGGGGCCGGCCGCCGGCCGAACGGTTCGCCCTCGCCGGCCGATCGCTCACGCCGGTGGACCCCGTCGCCGCCCACGCCTATCGCGGTGCCCCGGCCAGCGGGCCGCGCCCGGGGGGGTGAGCCGGTGGGTGGACGCGCGCGGGAGGATTTCCCTGGCCGGGTTCGCTACCCGGTCGGGCGCCACCTTCGCCGGCGAACCGGTCGAGGTCGTCGTGAGCGGGCGGGCTGGTCGAGATCCTGCACGCCGGGGTGCTGGTCGCCACCCACGCCCAGCGGCTGGCACGCCGACCACGCGGACCGGCGGCCCGCGCGCCCGGACAGCCCGGTCGCGCGGCGGGCCACGGACGCGACCACCGGGCTGACCGTGACCCGCCTGGCCGACGTCGAACGGCGACGGTCAGCTTCGCCGGCGCCACCTACCGCGCCGGGCGGGCCTGGGCCCGCCAGGTCATCGACGTCGCCATCGTCGCCGGCTCGGTGCAGCTCGCCAAGCACGGCAAGGTCATCCGCGTCCACCCGATCCCCACGACCGGTCCCGCGAACTCGGCGCCTTCGCCAACCCCAAAGGCCGGCCCCGACGCGCCACCGCCAGTCTAAAACGATCTGTCGCCCACCTACCGGTAGCCGATGTCGCGCGGGTACCGAGATTGACACGTGGTCAAATGACATGCCTGCGCGTCGTCAAAGGGGCGCGGGCGGGAGCGGTCCAGCCCCGCCTACGACAGATGAAAAGAAGGCCCCACCGAGTGGTCGGCAGGGCCCTCTGACAAGACATGGCTGTCGGGCGGCGACTACGACGGTTTGGGTGCGCCCCCGCGGTGCCCGACAGCAGTTCGAGCAAGGGCTTCGTCGGAACCTTGATCAGCCGACCGATCCTGAGTACCGGCGTAGGCCATCGATCTTGCTGCACGAGCTTGTAGGCGGTCGTCCGCCCGACTCCCAACATCGCGGCTGCACGTGGCAGGTCGAGGACTGGAGGAAGCTTCGGTTTCGGCGGCGTCAGGCGTTCCGGTTCATCCCCGCCGTCGTGCGCGAAGGCAGACGGATCCGCCGTCATGACGCGTCCTTCGAGCAGGTGCCGCGCATGCGATACAGCTCCAGGCCAGACACGCCGGCCGCGACGGCCGAACCCTCGGGTACCGGCTGGGGCCCGAAGCGAACGCCCAGCTCGGAAAGAAGTGCCTTCGTGTCGATGAGCCGCTTCCCACGCGAGGCGACCATCGGAAGCTCGCCGGCCACCAAGGCTCGTCGGACGCTCAGTACGCCTTCCCGTAGCCCGTGGCCGCGGTTCCACAGTCAGATCGGCGTCGCCAAGAGCACCATCACGACGACACCCCCAAACCGGGTGGAACGGACAGTCTCTATGGTGCGCTCGGGCAGACTACTTGTCTAGTCATGTTGGCGCCAACTTTGTGGCGTAATCTCGCGGTTCACCGCGCCGGCAGTTCGTAGTCGAGGATGAAACGATCGGCCGCCATGACGGTGTCGCAGACCTCGACAGCCGTTCCGGTCGCGTCGAAGGCGGTGCGTATGAGAGCGAACACCGGCACGCCTCCGTGGAGGCGCAAGAGCCGCGCCTCCTCCGGCGTCGGCATGCGCGCCGATATCTCTTCGGTAAAGCGGCCCAACTGGTGTCCGACCTCCTCAAAAGCTGGCGTAGATGCCGCCTGGCCGTGGATCTTCCTTCGTCATCTCGGTACCTGACGCGATCACCCACGGAATGTACTAGGTCGCGACTTCTACCGGTGAACCATCCGCCAAGTAACGGCGTCGTCGGACGAGAACACGCGCGCCCTGCTTCAGTCCAAGTCGCGGCGCGACATCGACCGGCACCTTGTCAGCGCCGACCTGCAACACCTCGACTTCAGCCTCAAAACCGCTGCTCTCCGCTTCGGCGAGAAACGCCGCCTTCCCCTGCTTGCGATGCCGCCGGGAGAAACGATCCTGGGCGAGCCGTCGAACTGGCGGAGGTTGGCGCACAAATGCCCCGCGACCGTGCTCACTGACGACCAAACCTTCGGCCTTTAGAACGCCGAGCGCCTGCCGAGCCGTGGTGCGCGTTGTGGCGAACCGCTCAACCAACTCGCTCTCTGGGATGGAAGCTTGGCACCCTTCGGCAGCGCGCCATCCACGATCTGTTCGCGAAGCCAGTCGGCGATCTGGCGAAAGACCGGCCGATCGCTCGTCGGGTCGACCTCGCTCAAACTCTGGCTCCTACACTCGGGTAGACAACTAGCGTAGCGACGAGAGAGCAGCGATGGAGACAGACGGCCCCCGACATTCGGTAAGCGTCTCTGCCGTCATCGTCGACGAGCAAGTGCTCGCGTCTCGGCAATCCTCGGCAGACGCGACAATGGGCACTGGGCTGTACCCGGCGGAAGCTCGAGCTTGAGGAGCCCATCCTCGACGGGCTCGTTCGCGAGGTCGCGGAGGAGACCGGCCTCGTCGTCGAGCCCGAACGTCTTACCGGCGTATACAAGAACATGGTGCAAGGCATCGTTGCGCTGGTCTTCAGGTGTCGAGTCGTCGATGGCAAGATCGCTAGCTCGCCTGAAGTCGCGCAAACGGCGTGGCTGTCGCCGGCACAAGCACGGCAACTTATGTACGAGGCGTATTTCAGCAGAGTCCGTGACGGGCTCAGCGAGGAAGCGCCCTCAATCCGCACACATGATGGTGAGCGGCTCGCCTGAGCTCGATAACCGCGCGGACTTCAAGACAAGCGTTCTAGAGATGAGGACTGTCGCCGCACCTGCGCACCGCTAGCACCGTGCCGCCGTTGGCACATACGGGTGTCGTCGCAACAGTCGCGCTTGGCAGACGCCGTCTCCTTGACGTCCTTCACGTCCGTCGGGTCCTGCCCTGCCGTGTCGTACTGCTCGTTGAGAGCTCGTCACCGAACGCGTACTGTCGCGGGTAGCCGACAGGTGCCCTCGTGGGCATCGTCTCCCGCCTTCGGCTCTCAACAGGAGACGGAGCGGACGGCGCAGATGCACGGCATGTTTGGGAGGCTGTCGGCTAGGGAGTGGATACACCGGAAATGAGTCTTCCGGTTCCTGCGCGGACGACAGCATCAAGTCGTCCATTTGCCATCATCCGGGGAGTTCGTCGTGCTCGGCACGGCAGGCACCGGCAAGAGCACGATGGCAGTCCTACGTGCGGACCACCTCGCCGACCCCCACACTCGCGGCTCCGGTCGTGTCCTGCTCGTCACGTACAACAACGCGCTCGTAACGTATCTCCGATCGATCCAGTCCGGCACCAACCACGGGATCACTGTCGAGACGTACGGCAAGTTCGCCCGTGGCTACCTGAACGACCGGGGCCTCATGTCCCTGAACGGGATCGCGGGACCGGGTCCACGAAACCGTCTCATCGAGCAGGCGATCATCGCGTCACGTGCGGCTCATCCGCGCTCAGCATTGCTCCACCGCGGCGTGGATTTTTCCGTGACCAGTTGACGACGCTCATCTGAATCTCCCCACTTCTGCTCACTGAAATTCCCCGCCCTGGGCGACACGCCGGACTCGGTTCGGTGTGCCATCGCTGGCCGGGCTCGACGCTCGTGATCTGTGTTCACGACGCGGTCGAGGAGGCCCAGTCCATGTTGTCCAGGGAGGAAGACGTGGAAGCACATGCTTTGCGTAGGCAGGGCTGGTCGATCACCAGGATCGCCGCTCATCTGGGGCGGGACCGTAAGACGATCCGCGGCTATCTCAACGGGGAGCGGGCGCCGGGTGAACGGGCCCGCGCCGCACCGGATCTGTTCGCGCCGTTCGCCGAGTACTGCCGGATCCGGCTCGCGGATGACCCGCACCTGTGGGCGAGCACATTGTTCGATGAGGTCGTCGAACTCGGCTACCCCGGCGCCTATCCGAGTTTCACCCGGGCGGTGCGGGCGCGGGCGCTACGCCCGCACTGCGAGGCGTGCGCGGGCTCGCGCGGCCGCGACGCCGCAATCATCGACCACCCGGCCGGCGCCGAAACACAGTGGGATTGGCTGGAGCTGCCCGACCCGCCGAAGGCATGGGGGTTCGGGGCGACCGCGCATCTGCTCGTCGGCGCATTGTCGCATTCGGGCAAGTGGCGGGGGTTGCTCGCCGAGGCCGAGGACCAGGCGCACCTGATCGAGGGCCTGCACGCGATCAGCGGGCGTCTCGGCGGGTTGACCAAGCGGTGGCGGTTCGACCGGATGGCCACCGTCTGCCACCCCGAATCCGGGCGGATCACCGCCAGTTTCGCCGCTGTCGCCAAGCATTACGGCGTCGGTGTCGACATCTGCCCCGCCCGGCACGGCAACCGCAAAGGCGTGGTGGAGAAGGGAAACCACTCCCTCGCCCAACGCTGGTGGCGCACCTTGCCCGACGAACTGTCGCCGGCGCAGGCCCAAACCCACCTCGACGCGTTTTGTGTCCGGGTCGGCGACGGACGCAAACGGATGCGCGAGCGGCAGGCCACCACCGTCGGCGCGCTCGCCGCCACCGAGAAACTGCGGGCGCTGCCGGACCAGTCCTACCCGGTGACGCTGGAGGTCACCCGGGTGGTCTCCGCGCAGGCGCTGGTCGCATTTCGTGGGAACTTCTACTCCATCGGCCCCGGCCTGCGCGACACGAGCGTGCTCGTGCGGCACCGCATCGGCGGCGTGAGCTTGGACATTGTCACCGAGCGCGGGATCGTGCTCGCCCGCCACACCCGCGAACCCGACGGCGCCGGGGTGATCGCCCGCCACGACCAGCACGTGCTCGCGTTGGAAACCGCTGTGCTGGCTGGGTTTTCCGACCGGGCTCCGTGCGCCCGCAAGGTTCGCCGCCCACCATCGGCGGCCGCGCTCGACGCCGCGCGACTGCTACGCGGCCGACCACCAGCCGCAGTCGCCGGGGAGCGGGTCGTCATCGACTTCACCGCCTACGTCACCGCCGCGAACGCGGCCACCACCACCGACAATTCATTGCCAGGAAAGGAAAACTGATGACCACCACCACGAGCGAGCCGGCAGCCCCGCGCAGCCAGCACGACGCCGAAACCTACCAGCAACTCCGCGCCCACCTGGCGTTCCTCAAACTCGGCGACGCCGCCGAAGCGCTACCCGCCGTCCTCGACGAGGCGCGAACGGCCAAACTGCCGTTGGTGACCACACTGGAGCGCCTGCTCGCCGTCGAGGTCGACGCGACAGAGGCCCGCCGGCTCGCCTCCCGG
The DNA here is from genome assembly GCA_963747395.1 of uncultured Actinomycetes bacterium. Classification (GTDB taxonomy): domain Bacteria; phylum Actinomycetota; class Actinomycetes; order Acidothermales; family Acidothermaceae; genus JAICLV01. The sequence continues at coordinate 163,627 of CAVVEX010000003.1, forward strand.
CTGCGGTTCGCCTGCCTGCCCGCGCCCTGGTCGCTTGCTGACTTCGACTACACGGCCCAACCCGGCGTCGACGAGACCCTGATCCGCGAGCTCGCGACCCTGCGGTTCCTGGAAAACGGCACCAACGTGTTGCTCATCGGCCCGCCCGGCGTCGGCAAGACGATGCTCGCTGTCGGACTGACCCGAGCGGCCGCCCAGGCCGGGCACCGGGTCTACTTCACCACTGCCGCCGACCTCGCCGCCCGCTGCCACAAAGCCGCCATCGAAGGGCGTTGGGCGACCATGATGCGCTTCTACGCCGGCCCGCGGCTGTTGGCCATCGACGAACTCGGCTACCTGCCGCTGGCCGCCGACGCCGCGTCCGCGTTGTTCCAAGTCATCAACACCCGCTACCAAAACGGCTCCGCCACCATCATCACGACCAACGTCGGGATCGCCTCATGGGCAAGCGCATTCGGCGACCCCATCGTCGCCGCCGCGATGCTCGACCGGCTACTGCACCGAGGCGTCGTCGTCGGCATCGACGGCCCGTCCTACCGGCTCCGCAGCCACCAAGCCCGAGCCGAAACCCTGCGCACGGCGGCGGTCACCAACCATGCCCACTGACCTTCCCCCGCGGCACTGCCCGATCTGCTGGACGACCTTCACCCCCACCACCCGAAACCCGCACCAGACCTACTGCACCACCGACTGCCGCCGCGAGCACTGGCGCCGACGCAACGACGCGACACCGCTGCCAGCGACACCGCACAACCCGAGCTAGACCGCTACAGTGACCACGCCCAGGTGGGGAATTTCGGTGAGCAACACTGGGGAATTTCGGCGAGCGCCATCAGAGTTGGAGTGGATCGCCGGGATGGGCGTCGACTCCGATGCCTATAAAGAGGCATACCGATACGGGCGGCATCACCCGTTGAATGACACACAACGCCAGCGAGCCTGGGAGGTCTACACAAAGTACCGCGCACTGCGGGACGCGCACTACGACTACGACTGGTACGACCTCGCGAGGTGCTGTACGCGCGGCGCTCTCTCGCGAAAAGACTAACACGCAGCGCTACTACCAGCACGTCGTCATCGACCGAGGGCCAGGACTTGTCACCGGAAGCGGTCCGCTCACTTGTTGAGGCAACAATCCAAGGACGGGTCGGTGACTTTCTTCGGCGACTACCACCAAGCTAATTTACGGTCAAGGTCTCTCGTGGCGATCCATCCGGACTCGACCTGCGCGGTCGACCCGTTGAACGATTCCCAAGACAATTACCGTTACTTTCTCGCGAAATCGCGCGCCTCGCCATTGCACATGGCGAAGCCTCGCCCGTACATGTCCGGCGATCGAGAGGATCTCGTGGAAACCACTCCAGCCTGATTCGCGGCTGAGGGGCCTTGCCTACCCTCGTTGAGTGTCGAAGAAAAGGCGCAAGATAGCGGAACTCGTGCGGCGCGACGCCTGCCGAAATGGGCACACGACCTGCACGGTTGCTGTGCTCGCCCGCACCTGGAACGAAGCTAAGCCTAGCAACACGCGGGACTAAACGCCAGCGGCCGCGACCCCGGACATGAACTACTGGGACACCGCACCGGGGATCTCACTTCGGCCCCTACCACTCCGCGAAGGGCCTGGAGTTCGACGCTGTACTGATGCCTCTCTATGTGAGTCAGCGACCGGGTACCGTTGCCCGGACGTGGTCGTAGCTTTCGGCCAGGAGGAGGGCCAGCGGAGCGCGAGGCACGGCTGCTTATACGTGGGCCGCGACAAGGGCGAAAACAGATCTGCTGGTCTCACCTACAGCGGCGAAGTTGAGGTCCCCTCCTGCCGACCGACGTCAGTACCCTATGGACGATGGTGAAACCATGAGAAAAATAAAGAGATCACCGTTCGAGAAGGATGCCCTTTCACCGGGGTTCTATTCGCTAGCATGACCCGGCTCGTCCCACTTCACGCCGGCTCTGAACATCTTGCCATATCCTCCGTTGACGGACTCCTCCGCAGCAGCAAGGATCTGGCCAGTCAACACGCCCTTATTTCGTTCACCCCGACAGACCACGAGCGGTTCGACGAGCACCCAGACCTGATCTGTGCTGTTACATTCGAGTACCCCAAACGGCTACTACTTGCGCCAAGCGCGCACCAAACGCCAGCTGCGCAACTACCCCGACTGGGCGTGCTTCCTAATCAACCCGAAGCTCGTCACCAGGAACGGCACACTCTTTTGCGGCTGCAATGCCGCGCTGAACCGCGGTGAGCATCTTCGCGCGGGCGGACAGGCGATGCTCGACTGCTGGAAGAACCCCTCCACGCCGAAGGGCTACCTGCGAGGTTGTCCCACCACCCTGGTGGTACCCACCGACCTGCAAGCCGAGGTGCTGGTACCTGGTCCCATAGAACTGTCGGACGTCCAGGCGATAGTCGTGCCCGAGGAGGCACTCGCAGCCGAGTTGTTCACGTTCTATACCAAGATGGGCCACCGCCCGGACCGGCTCGAGTGGCGCGTCGCACCAGTGTTCTTCGATGTGGACCAGCTGTCATCGAGCATCCATGCAGGCAAGGCGATCGCTGAGGTGACCTGGCGGAATCGCGGTGAAGTTTGACGACGAATGGACACTTCTCGGTTAACCGCGTCCACGGTCTCATGGTAAGCGCGGCGGCCGGTGACGCACTGGGCTGGCCACAGGAGGACCGGAGCAACATCGTCGGTGGCGCACGGGCGCGAAGGGTCGAGCCGCGGCAGCAGTACCGAGGCTGGCAACGCAACTCAGGGTCGCAGTATGGCCGCTACCGCGAGGACATCCACCCAGGTTCGTACAGCGATGACACCCAACTTCTTCTCGCGGTGGCGAGGGCTTGTCTTCAGAGGGGATACCTGGTGGGAGTGGTTCACTGCGATCGAACTTCCGTTCTGGTCCTTGTACCAGCGAGGCGGAGGCCGCGCCCTTCTTAGTGCCGCGCGCGCGTGGTCGGACGGGCATCATCCATCGGTGCCAGGCCGGCAGCGGAACCGTGACCTTCGCGGAACCTACTTCCGGGCCGGCTCGAACGGCGTTGTAATGCGCATCGCCCCGCACGTCGGATGACAGCCGACGACGAGTCGTCGAAGCAGCTGCTTTCGCGAGTTGTTCGGGATGGCCTAGCAACGCATGGTCACGCGCGAGCGCTAGTCGGTGCATGTGCGTTTGCCCTCGCCGTCCGGCACGCGTTGCGCGTCAGCGGCACGCTGGGCTATGGCGATTTGATTCGCGCCGTGATAGATGACCGTTCCTGGTTCGGTTCTGAGCTTGTTGAAGCCCTGGTGGACAACGACTGGCGCGACAACCGCGCCGAAGTGGTGGGATCGGACTCGCTGGCGGACGAGTGGCAGCGGACAGTGACCGAGATGCAAAAACTGCTGACCATAGCCTCGCAGGCTCTGGATGGCGGAGCGATGACCAGCGACGAGAAAACGCTCGACGCGCTCGGCTGCTTTGGAAAGACGCGCGGAGCAGGAACGATCACCGCGGCCGCGGCGATCTATCTCGCCTCCAGATCCGCCAGTCGACCCTCGAGCGGTTTACTTCGAGCAGCGTTCACAAATGAGTCGGACACGGACACCCTGGCATCAGCAACCGCCAGCATCCTCGGTGCATTGCACGGAAGCGAGTGGCTTGGCCCATTGGCCACGCAGGTTCAGGATCGGGGCTACATCGAACGGATCGCCGAATCGCTGCGCCGATACGACCCGCACCGCGTCGATCAGAGTGATCAAACAATCAAGTCGCTCTCAGAGCGGGCACTGCGCGAGTGGCGGGACGCCGCTTTCAGCGACAACGGCGTCGGGGCATTGCCGGATGGGCGCGCGATAGCGGCACGCAGTGTCGTGACGCTGGCAACACTCCGAACCCAGCGGGTGGAACGGCTGTCGATCACCACATTGGATGGGCAGGACCTACTGATCGACCGCGCAGTAAAGGGCACAACGCAACAACCATCAGTTCCGGGCAGCGCAGCTGAGGATGAGAGTCGCGTGCAGAAGCACCCTCCGAGCGCAAAACTGCCGGCCGGACCCGCGGCGCTCGCCGTGGTTCTCAGCGTTGCTAGCGTGAGCCGGTCCGCCGAGTTCTACGGTGGCTTGCTCGGGCTGCCGTGTCGAAAAGACGAAGAGGGCAGACTTGTTGTCGCTGATGGCCGCCTAGTATTCGCTCCTGGGCGTGACCGCGCGGGCCGCTCCAGCCACGTCGTGATCACTGCCGTCGTGGCCGATATCAACGAAGTGCTGGCACGAGCGCGGGCGACGAGCAGCGACAATACGCTGCATCTTTCGGGATCGGAACTCCACCTTGTAGATCCGGACGGCTACGACGTTCGGATCGCTACCGCTTAGACCGCCCGCAGACGGAGGAGACAAGCGAGCATCTGGGCCAGCACGATATTTACGACAAAGTGCTGGCCGTTCTCGGCGAGGTGCCAGTCAGCGACCATCATGTGGGGAGGCCCTTCCTGAACGCATACCAGTTGGCCATCGCCTTCCAACGGTCTTACCCCGACACCGTGGAGGCGTTGGGAAAGCCGCTGGGTGGCTCAGGCAACGGCCAGCAGGACGGCGTGGCGCAGTACCTCGCCCGCGAACTTCGGCACGAAGTAAAGCGCACGGCCACGACTTTCAGATCCAGGGTGCCTTCCTGTCCAACAGCGACACAAAATCCATGTCCTTCACCGCGCCGGACGGCTCCGAAATGTCGTCGTCGCTCATCGATGCGGGCTTCTCGCTTTCCCTGTTCCGCCTGCGGGACTGAGCTGCGCTTTCGTGCGTTGCGTACCCGGTAACCGCACAACTGTCACGTCCTTGAGCGAACGGGGGGAGTACGGAGTTCCATGTCGACGCGAAGAACGCTCGGGTGCTTCTCCTTTAGCGCGACCGTACCTGACGGGCTCATGAGAAAGGTGGCTGAGGAGCCCGGCGTCGTTGTCGAGGCGCAACGTCTTGTGCGTTCATGAACAACGTGGCGTGAGGCGTCGTCGTCCTGCCCACGACCGATCTCACACGACCTTTTCAAGTATCGAGCGCAGCCGCTTGGCTCCCCTGTCCGAAACACCTTTGGCCATGACATACGACGCAGCCTGCTCGGGTGACAGCCGGCCGGACCGCACGTGACGCGCGAGATGGTCTCGAGCATGCTGCTTCTCGTGCTGGCCGGTCCAGCCGTTGTTGCCACCGAAGAACACAGCGTGGTCGAGGTCAGTCTTGACGTCGACCGGGATGCTGCTCCTGCTGGTGCTCTCGTCGAGCAAGTTAAGCGCCCCAGCACCGGCCGCCCACTCAGCCAGCGGGAAACGGGCCGTCTCCACAACCGCGAGTGAATAGCCGCGGGCCAGGTTAAGCGCTAGTTGCAGGGTTCGCTCGTCCGGCACGTACGCAAGCACCGGGCCACGCTCGAACCGCTGCTTACACTGTGGCGTCGCCTGGCCGCCCTTCCTGGCGATCTCCTCCAAGCACCCGATGCCCACGGCATTCCGAAAGGTCTTCGTCGCCAGCAACGGCAAGACTCCCTCGACCTCACTGCGCGCCAAGATCCAGTCGGCGGCGAGATTGGCAGCGTCCTCCCAGGGCCGCTCCGGATCGTCGTCTGGCACCCACGCGGCAGCCTGCAGATGCGTCGTCGGATGAAGCTCAGGCACCGGGCACTCTTCCTGTCCTGTGGGGTCGCTCTCAAGCGTCCCACGCGGCGACGACAATTCCACGGGTGACGAAACCGGGTGGCACAGGACGGTGCGATGTGCTGCTCAGCATCACTCGCCGCCGGGTGTCGGCAGCCGACGCCGTCGCACGCCGACCTCATGAGATTGGTCCCTACGCCATGCCAATGCGTACCTGCATGACAGACGCGGCGTACGTCGGATCATGGCCAGTTGTATGAGTGCTCAAATCGAAACCTCGGGCCGATTATCTGCGCTGGCCAATAGGACCGGCGCAATCAATTCCGATGGCCAGCCCGTTTCATCAGCGAGGGCTTCGGCGCTGACCCCGGCAACCTCGACGGACCGAGCCAGCACACGAGGCGACTCAGGTGTGCCGAGGTCGCCGGGCTCGTTCGTCCGCCAGCCGCGTGCGCTCATCGTGCGCACACCTTGCAGGTAAGTCTCCTCGGTCATGACGCCGAGATCCTTAGACCGTCGGAGCAGGGCGCCGATCGATACTTGCCAGCGCACCTTGAGTTCGAGGAACCGGACCCATTCGAGCGTTGACGGCAGTTCGTCGCTGATCTGGTCCGCGGGCATCAGAAACGCAGACGCAAACCGGTCGGCCTGCTTCTCGACGTCCGTCGGCGCGAGTTCAGTCCCAGGGTCGTGCATGGCGAGGTGACCGATCTCGTGGCCGCAGCTGAACCGGTCGCGATCCCGTTTCGCTCCGCGTCGGTGCATTACTACAACGGGACGTTCTGGGAAGGGCACGCTGTACGCGGAGACCGCGTCAGTACCGATCTCGTGCCTTACACACACGACACCATGGCGTTCGGCAAGCTGCAGCACGTCGGGGATCGGGACCGTCGGCAACTGCCCACTCTTGGCGCACCTCTGCAGCTGCAGCATCGGCGTCCGAAGGACGCTGAACATCGACTGACAGGCGCGGGACGCCCACCTCTGGTAGCCGCACGTGTTGGCCCAACTCATAGACGACGTCGCGTACGAGCTGGGTTACCGACAGCGCCTCACGACGCTTCTTGGCAGTGAGCGACCTCAACGACCTGAAGTGCCCGTAGCCGTCAAGTCGATCAAGATCTTCGTCGGGGCGGCTCGAGGGCATCGCGGTGACGGCGAAGAAGTCGATCGGAAAGTCCAACGCTTCGGCCAGCTGCTCGACGGTGGCCTCGCGCGGCTTGACCTGGGAGCCGGGCTTCTCGAACTGGCTGATCGCCGCAGACGTGACATCGACTCGCTCGTCGCGCGCGAGGTCGGACTGACTCATGCCACGGATTTCACGGGCCAACCGGAGCCGTTGCCCGGAGAAGAGCCGAGCAACGTCGGAGGCGCGACGAACCTCACGCACGGCTAGCCGGGCTTACGGCGGCGGCGAGCACTGCACCGCGGAGCGGCATCGGGAGCACCTCGCAGAGGATCGAGGACACAGCGGGAGGAGGTGTTGCGCGTCGAGTTCAAGTGTGACAGGCTGTTGATGCATGGATTTCAAGTAGCATGATCCTCCATCCGCGAACCTATAAGGAGTGTAGGCGATGACCGAGCCTCAAGAGGAAGAGCGTCCAGAGAAGGACGTGACCGTCCAGGTGGACAACACGGATGTCCAGAGCCCGCGGGACACGACCGCCGGGGCGTTGCTGCAGGCCGCGGGGCTGGATCCCGCGAAGCGCGAGCTCGTGCTGGTGCAGGGGAAGAAGACGACGCCATTCAAGGACCCGAACGCCGAGTTGAGGCTGCACCCGAACGAGCAGTTCATCACGCTCGCGACCGGCCCCACCCCGGTGAGCTGACGATGGCACTCGTTGAGCTCCAGCAGGCGCTGCGCGCGACAGACTTCGATGCAGAGATTCGCGGCGAGTTCGTCGTCTTCCCGTTCCCCGTGCCGGCCGGGGCACATGCTGGCGAGACCGTGAAGATCGGCTTGACCGGTCCTGACTTCCCGATCAACCCGCCCGGCGGGGTCCACGTCAGTCCCAGGATCACCCATCCGATGGGCAACAACCACAACAGCGGCCTCGGCGCCGAGTGGATCTACTGGTCGCGGCCGTTCTCGTACTGGGCTGAGACGTCGCGGTCGATCGGTGACTACCTGGCGTTCGTGCGGCAGTTGTTCGCTCAGTTCGCCGCGGCTGCCTGAGAGAGGCGAGATGTCCATGGGCACCGCAGCCGCGGGTCGGTCGTTTTCGGTCGCACTCAGCACCGACGTCGACCAGCAACTCGCGTCGCATCTGGAACGATCCGACGGCCAGGAGGACGTGGTCTTCGCCCTTTACCGAGGGTCGACCGGGGCGAGCCGAGACACCGCCCTGCTCGTCGACCTCGTGCCGCCACAGGAGGGCGACCGGCTCGTTTACGGAAACGCATCCTTCACATCGGACTACTTTCTGCGTGCTGCCAGCGTCGCTGCCGAGTCAGACTGCGGTCTCGCACTGCTACACAGCCACCCGGGTGCGACGACCTGGCAGGGCTTGTCCCGCGACGACCACGCAGCTGAAGCCGACCATGCGGTGCAAACGCAAGTCCTCACCGGCCAGCCCCTCGTCGGTCTGACCTATGGCACCGGAAACGGGTCATATTCGGCGCGGGTGTGGCCGGTGCCGAACCAACAGAGGGTGCAACCGCACCCCCGATGGGCGTGCACCGTGCGCGTGGTCGGCGCCGACATCAGGGTCAGCTACAACCCCGACATGGCGCAAAGCGGGTCGATCAACAAGCGCACAATCCGCACCGTCCACGCGTGGGGGCGTGAGGCTCATGAGCGCCTGACCCGAATGCGGGTCGGGGTCGTCGGTGCTGGTTCGGTGGCCCAGCTAGTCGCCGAGGCCCTGGCCAGGACCGGGTTCACCGACATCGTCCTGATCGACTTCGACACGGTCGAGGAGCACAACCTCGACCGGCTTATGCACGCCACCACCGCCGACATCGGCCGCGCCAAGGTCCGCGTCTTGGCCGACGCGCTCAAGCACAGCGCGGTCGCCGACGCCTTCGACGTGACGCCGGCGGAGTTGTCGCTCGTGGAACCCGACGGATGGCAGACGGCCTTGGACTGCGACGTGCTGTTCGGCTGCGTCGACAGGCCGTGGCCGCGATTCGCCCTGAACGTCGCCGCCTACGCCCACCTGATTCCGGTGATCGACGGCGGCATCTCAGTCGACGTACGTGACGTGGACTCCGAACGGCCATATCTCTACGGCGCCGAGTGGCGCGCCCACCTCGTGGCCCCTGGCCGCAAGTGCCTGGAATGCCTCGGCCAATACGAAGCCGCCGATGTCACCCTCGAACGCGCCGGCCTCCTCGACGACGAGCACTACATCAACTCGCTGCCGCCCGGACACCATCTCCGTCAGCGAGAAAACGTCTTCGCCTTCAGCATGGCCTGCGCCGCTGCCGAGTTACTTGAATTGTTCCGAGCCGTCGTACAGCCCAGCGGCATTCCGGACATAGGCGCGATCCTCACACACTGGGCCACCAGCACGGTCGACATCGATGCCAGCGAATGTAACCCGGCGTGCCCTTTCCAGCATCTGATGCTCGCCGCCGGCGACGCCGCCCCGGTCGACGTAACCGGCAAACATCGGTTCGCAGAGCAGACGCGCACCGCCCGGCGGCCTGCTGCGCAGCCACGCCATCGCTGGTGGGCCCGCATCTTCCAGGTCAGGATGCGGTCTGATGCCTGAACGCGACCGACAACACGGAGATCACCCCCGGACCACCATCTGGTGGGTGATCCGCATGTCTACCACGACATGTCGTGGTGCTTTGGCAGACTGATTTTATGGGTGAAGTTTCGTCGTCGGTTTCGGACGCCATGGGATTCGTGGCGTCCGAGACGTCGTGGTGCGATGAACTGCCCGCCGCTGCGGCACACTGCGCCAGAGTCAAACAGACTCTCGTAGTCAGCTCAAAGAATGCCACCGAGGAAGCCCGTTCGCTGATCGCCCTCCATCCAGGTCTTGACGTGATGCTCGACAGTCGACCGTGGGCGTTAGGGGTAGCGACTCCTGACGCGCCGACCGCGATCAGCGACATGCTGGTGGACCTTGACACCTGGACCGACATCGAACTTCGGGCGTCGCACGCGCGTCGGGTTCTCGCTCCCGTGCTCTTCGTCCGGGCCGGAGACTTCGCCAGCCTTTCGGCGCAACTGACTGCTCAGCAGCAGCAGTCATCCGGATCTGGTGCCCTACGTTGCAACCGACGCCGATATGTTGCGCTCGCGGCACCTACCCGGCTTTCTCGACGTGCTCGATGCGAGCGGTTTGGACAACGTCGCGTTTCAGTTCCCGCACAAAGTACAGCCTTTCGGCCAGTACGACCGACTGCGTGGCCTGCGGCAACTGCTGACTCGCCGACCCGGTAGCCTTCTCGTCGGCGCCGACGTGCCCGCCGGATCGGACGCGATGGTTCATGGCGCGCGATGGGTTGGGATCGGCGCTTCAAGCGGCCGGCGCATGGAACGCCGACCCGGCGACCCCGGTGGCGGTCGACACTCGGCTGACTACCTGCCCGGGACCTGGGTGCGCCCCCTGATGGCCATGCGCACGCCGACCATCTACGCCGACTGGTACGCGAACGACCCCACCCCGACGTGTCCGCGGTGCCGGCGCCCCCTGGAGTCCTACCAGCCGATCCCCTCGGACAAGACTTTGTTGATCACACACAATCTTCACGGCGTTACCGACTTCGCCGAAGAAATCATGGGCGTTCCGGCTGCTGATCGAGCCGCTTGGCTGAACGCCGAGAGGGTTGAGGCCTTCCTTCGTCACGGTCTCCTGACCGGCAGCAGCATCAGCGCGGATATGACGCTGCGACGCCTGTGTGAGCTGGACGATCCCAAACTCCGTGAGACTCGCCCCGCAGGCGCGTGGAAGTGAGGGTCGCAGCGTAAGCCTGCTCTGCGAAGCGCCACCCTGCCGCTTTCCAGTACCGGCGGACGTACGGCAGCCGGTCGGCACACCTCGTGCGTTTGACCGTCCACGAGCGCCCACACGCCGACACCCGCAATGCGGCCTCCCATGTCAGATTGGCTGGCGGGACTCGATCGAGCACGATCAGTCGCTGCGTGAACGGAGCGAACCGATCGGCCCGACGCAAAGCATGCCGCCACTTGGCCGCTCGCACCACCGCCGCAACGACCGTCAGCGGCGGCGTCAGCAGACGCGTCACCCACTCGCCGTCGCACCTCCACGACGCCGAGTGGCGCGCTCATGACCTGACGATGCACGTGGGGTGACAAGTCACTGAGTCGCACCTGCTCCCCCACCGGAAGACACATCAAGGCGTCGAGTAGCGGGAGCGAGCACACTGCTCCGAGACCAACATTGCGGCGCCTGACCTGCTCATCGGCGTCCGGTAACACGACCGCATCGCCCACCGACCCCGCCGAGCGTGCGCCGCGCAGCACAACCTCAAGGGAGCCGAGCGACGCCGGTTCGATGCTGCTACGCCACGGCAGAGGGTGAACCATGGAGGACATCGTGGCACGGGCCCGATCGACGCCAGGAGGCCCGGCCGGGGATCCGGTAGAACTCATGTAGTCCTCATTTCTCCCTGGCTCGTCCAATGTGGAGCCCCGCATCACGATCGTCGGAGGATCGATGGTGTTGCCCTCCGAGCGCAAGATCGGCAAGATCGCCTGCCGCAGAGTCCGTTCGTCGGCCCGGGACTTAAACCCGGCCGGCTGGCGAGGTGACTCCACCTCACATGCCACGAACCGAAAGCGCGCGGTCACGGACGTCGCGCTCGGCGCACGAAGTCCCCGGAATGGAGCCGCTCCAGCGGCGGCGCAAGAGGTCGACCGCCTCGATGACCACAAGCGCGTCTGCGAACACGTCTGCGGGATCGCCGTGTTGGGCGACTTGCGCTAGCCGGAGCCCGGCGATCCGCAAGTGCCGTCGAGTCGACTCCTCAAGAACGACGCGCGCGTAGTACGTCGGCTCGCCGGCGATCGGCACGCGCTCGGTGATGATCGCGAGTTCGAACGCGTACTTACCGTCGGGTCCAAGGTCGTTGTGCCGGCGGAACTCCGTCAGCAGCGTGACCTGGTCGATCGGCTGGCCTCGGTCTCGCATATCGCAGATGTAGCTCGTACCAGCGTCCGTAGTGCGCGACAGCGAAATCGCTTTGCTCAAGCCATGGCCGAACGTCGTCGAGCTTGCGCGGGTCGAGGATCAATCCCGCCGATCGCGGCGGCCTCCATACGCCGGCAATAGCGCGCGTCGGTCTGCTCTGACGCAGTCATCGCGAACGCGGTTCGAGTCGCGCGGGCTGCCCTCAACCGGAGAAGCGACTCGGCGCAGACGGCGGCCTGCGCGGGGTCGACGACGAGCTCGTATGAACGTCGTGCCCCGCAGATCTGCCAGAAGGCGCCGGCCAGGTACACGGGGTCGCCGAGTCGATTGCCGAGCAGCTCTGCGCGACCGGCTCGATCGCCGACTCGACGACAGCGGTCGAGATCGTCTTGACCACAGCGATTCCGTCTTCACAGCGCGACGGCCATCGCGTCGCGTGGCTCGGACTGACGGCGGGTATGGTTCGCCAGGCGTCGGGCAGTCGCCAGCGCGTCAGCTCGACCTGCGCCGCCGTGTCGGGGCGAAGGCATCCGAGAAGCTGCGGCACAGCGCTGATCCGGCGTGCCGCCTCGGCAGTGGCGTCTCTCGCCGCGACATACCGTTTGATCAACGCGCTGGCTTCGTCGTCCGGCATCGGCGTGTAGACGCCGCGGACTCGTCGGACTCCGGCAACGACCTCGTCGGCAACATGAACACTCTGCCGCCGCCATCGCCCGGACGAGACTCGCCTGCCGGTTCGCCGTCAACGCCTGCGCAGTCTCGAGCCGATGGAGCCCAGCGCAGAGGTCGCTCAGCGACCCGACGATCCGGCACTAGCTCGTCCGGCGCGACGCATTACGTCGTCGCCGCCGACGCGCGGCTCCCATCGCGGGGTCGGCGTGGAGGAGCCGCCCAGCCGCGAGCACAAGCTTGTTGGCCTCCGATCGCGTCGCGATGCCAAGCCCGCGGGTAATGAGCCCACGGCCGCCCCGCAGCCCGTCGCGCACATCGACCCACCGTTCGATACGCGCGCTCGGCGGCGTCGGCGCTAGCCTGCACTTGCCCGGACGACGCGCTGCGGCAGGACGACGCCGGCGCGACCTGTTCAGCCGGACCCTCGAGATGGCGGAGACAGACGAGCCATCATCGCCTCGGTGCTGGCGATCGCGGAGGCAGCGACGGCCAGCGCCGCAGGATCGGTTGTCGGGTCGATGTCGACGTCAGGTCCATGAGCGGCAGACGCTGCAGCCGTTCGGCACAACCGACCGCCCGGTCTCGAGCCGATCGCCGACGTCACGCGTCGGCGTCATCGACCGTCGACCGGAGGCGATTCCAGCGCGGGAACCGCCGACAACACAGCGGGCGCGTTCGCCGGCACCGGCGGCAGCTGCATGGACCGCGCGACCCGCCGAGACTCTCGGACATGTCAAGAAGGCTTCGGCGCAATGCAACGTGCGCGATTTTCGCGTCCTCGTGGCATCAGTGCGAGTGCGATGTCGCGCGGCGATCGGCGACAGCAGACCCGGCGAACCGCCCACCTGGTTGCGATGTCGCGACGACCTTCGACGCTGTCGATATACGCCCCGTATTCGTCGCGATAGCCAATCCGTCGGCGCCGACGTCGAAGTGGGTCGCGAGTAGGTCGATCGCGGCGCCGATAGCGGTCGACGGCCGCATCTGCCAACCGCTGCGCTGGCGGCAGATACGTGACCTCGCCAGCCAACGCGCGCCGCGCAGCATCTCCGCTTGACAGCGGCCGCGTTCGAGGCGACGTGAAGGTCTCAAGCTCTGCTGCCAGCCGGGTTCCGGGTCGAGGATTCGGCCGGCCGTCGCGCCGCGCTGTGGCCGCGAGCCGGACAACGCCTCGACGCAGGTCCGGAAGGCGGCCGCCACCCGACGAGCTCGCTTTGCGACAAGGTGAAGAGCGGGTAGTCGGCGCGAAGCGGCTCAGGTGGATCTCGGCCGCGTCGGCGAGTTCACCGAACGTCGGCGTCATCGCGCACCGGGCCGGAAAGGGCGCGGACGGCGTCGCGGGCCGCCGCACTTAGCGCGTCCGCGACCGCAGTGGCAACTTCGCCGGCATGCACGGGCTGGAGCGTCGCTGAGCCGGTCACGCAGCAACGTGCCGCCAGCTCACGTTAGCGCTTGGCGAGTCCGAGTCGGCTCCGACGCCGGACCGCCGCCAAACAGCGCCGGCGTCGCGTCGACGAACTTCATGAGTTCGACTCGGACGACCGCGAAACGCGTCTGCCGCCGCGAGGTAGCCCGGGCCGTCTGACGACGCTCGGCGCGCGCGAGCGCGGTCGCAGCCGACTCGCCGACGTCGGCCGCGGCACAGGCGGCACGAAGCACCTCCGGCATGACTCCGCCGCGGCCAGATCCGCTGCGGCCTGTCCGGACGCGCATTTCCGTCGCTCATCGGCCTACCTCCAGCGCCGCGCATCCGTCCTGATACGCAAACCCTACGACGCATCCGCACTACTCGTCTAGACAAGTAGCCAATGGAAGCACACACTGGTATCTCCGATACGCCGCTCGGGGCGCGCGCTTGCCAAACCGGAGGGAAGCCGGGTGTTGTCAATCGGCCGGTTAAACGGACCGCGGTGGAGCGCGGAGTACTACATCGCGCGCCAGGCGGGGTGTCCGGCTGACTACTACACGGGTTCGGGCGAGCGGCGCGGTGTGTGGATCGGCTCGGGAGCGCATGCGCTCGGCCTCACTGGTGAGATCGACGAAGCGCAGTTTCGGGCGTTACTCGCGGGCCGGTCCCCTGACGGCGCCGCACAGTGGATGGCGCCTGTGTGGCGGGTCGATCCCCGCGGAAAGCTGCCGGTGCAACCACTCGTCGCTGCCGCGGCCAACGTGGCAGTCGACAGCGACGACTCCCGCGTCTCCGAGACGCTAGAGCGCGCACGCCGTCTTGCGGACAGGGCATTGCGAAGTGTTCATGCGCACGCGACGATCCGCGCTGACCGCGCCGGTCTTGCGTGCGCGGCGCTTGGCCTCGACCCGCGCGCGGTGTTCGGCCCCGCGTACAACGCGGCGCTCGCGCACATCGATGAGCGCGTCGACGTCCGACTGCCTGGCCTGGACCTGACCTTCTCCGCGCCGAAGTCGGTGTCCGTGCTGTACGGACTCGCGCCGGACACGACGTCCGAGCAGGTCCGCCTCGGCCACGAGGCCGCGGTCGCGCAGGCCCTTGGCTACCTGGAACGTGTCGCCGGCCATGCGCTTCGCGGCCATCAGGGTGACGGCGTGTCCGCGACCAGGGTCCGGACGCAAGGGTTCGTCGCCGCCGCGTTTGGACATCGGTCGAACCGCTGCGGCGACCCGCAACTGCACACCCATGTCGTGGTCGCGAACATGGTCCTCGACGAGCACGGCCGCGCATCTGCGCTGGACTCTCGGGAGCTCTACCGGCAGGCTCGCACGGCGGGCTTCCTGTACCAGGCCGCGCTGCGCGCCGAACTCACTCGCCGACTCGGCGTCGCGTGGGGGCCGGTGACGCGCGGCCATGCTGAGATCGCCGGCGTCCCGGACAAATTGCGGACGGTCTTTTCGAAGCGGCGCAAGCAAATCGAGGAGGTCCTCGCCGAACTTCACGAACAGTCGCCGCGCGCGGCGCAGCACGCGACGCTCGCGACCCGCCCGGCCAAGGAAACCGGCGCGCCTGCGCAGCCGTTGCGCGAACGGTGGGCCGACGAGGCGCGCGAGGCCGGGGTCGCGCCCGAGTCGCTGTCTGCCTGCCTTGGTCGGGCCAGCTCGGACGACGCGCGATGCCCTGCGGTGGACGAAGCGGCATCGACATTACTCACGCCGTCCGGCCTCACTCGTCGAATCGTCGACGTTCGACCGTCGCGACGTTCTGCGAGCACTCGCCGAACTCGCCGGGAACGGCGCGGACGTCGAGGACCTCGAGTCGCTTGCAGAGCAACTCGTGACCGAGCGCGGGCGTCGTGCCGTTGGCGAAGGCCGGGTCCGGACCGACGCTACTCGACCGCCGAGTTGCTCACGCGTCGAGCAGCGTGGTCTCGCCGTCGCGGCGGCACATCGCGCGTGCCGCGGTCATCGACCCGCGGCGGTCGAAGCGGCGTTGGCCAGTCGGCCGGACCTGGTGGAGGGCCAGCGCGCCGCCGTCCGGCATGTGCTGGCCTCGCCGTCCGGTGTCGCGGTCGTGATCGGACACGCCGGGTCCGGGAAGACGACCATGCTGGCCGTCGCCAAGTCCGCGTGGGACGCCGCCGGTGTGCCGGTGATTGGCGCGGCCGTCGCGGCCAGTGCGGCCCAGCATCTGGAGGCCGCGACGGGCATCAGGTCCATGTCCCTGACGAGGCTGCTCGCGGACGCGGCGTTGCTCGACCCGGACACCGGCCGGCCATGCGGCCTTCCCCGCGGCGGAGTTGTCGTGCTCGACGAAGCAGCCATGGTCGGAACTCGGGCGTTCGTCAACCTCCTCGAGCACGCTGCCGTCGTCCGGCACGAAAGTCGTCGCGATCGGCGATCCGCATCAACTCCCCGCCATCGAGGCCGGCGGCATGTTCGCCGCGCTCGCGAACCGGCTCGGCGCCGTCGAGCTCGCCGAGAACCTGCGTCAGGATGAGCGGTGGGAACACTGCGCGCTGGAGGATCTGCGGTCCGGCGACGTCGTCCGCGGCGTGCTCGCCTACCTCGACCACGACCGCGTCCACACAGCCGACACCGCGCCCGAGCTCGTGCGCCGCCTCATCGACGACTGGCGCCAGCTGTCGACAACCGGCGACGGCGTGACGATGCTGGCGAGCCGCCGATCCGACGTCGTCATGCTCAATGAGGCTGCCCGCGCGCGACTTCGCGCTGAGGGCCGGCTGGGCAGCGTCGAACTGTCGGTTGACGACCCATCGCTGGGCGAGCGGCGCTTCGCCAAAGGTGACCGAGTGGTCATCACCCGCAACACCTACCGGCTCGGCTTGCTCAACGGCACACGCGCCGAGGTCGTCGACGTCCGGCCTGACGCGGGCGAGCTCTACCATCCGCGACCAAGCCGGCCGGGTGCACGACCTGCCGACGGATCTGGTCAGCGACCGCGTCGCGCACGCGTACGCGCTGACCTGCCACAAGGCGCAGGGCCTCACCGTCGACGTCGCGCTGCTGTATGGCACCGGCGCGTTGACCCGCGAAGCCGGCTACGTCGGGCTGTCCCGCGGCCGCCGCGAAAACCACGTCTACGCCACCGCCGCAGACCTCGACCAGACCCTGCGAACCGGCCTGGCGATCGAGGAAACAGACGACCTGCCGCAACACCGCCGCGACGAGCGCGATCGACCGGACGTCGTGCCGTCGCTCGTCGCCCGCCTGGAGACATCGCGGGCGAAGTCGCTCGCGAGCGACTCCTTCGAACAGCCCTACCGAGCCATGGAGATGTGAGGAGCAAATCGTGGACGACGACGCACGCGCCCAACTCGTCGACCGACTCGCCACCGCCGTCGAGGCGATCGAAGACCGCCTCGACACGATGCAGGAAAGCCTCGCCTTCCTCGCCGCGCGTGTCGGGCTCGGCGCGAAACCGATCGCTGGAGGAGGCGGCACCGGCGACGAACCTCGCCGACTGGGTCGGCTGGCTCGTCGAGCACTACGGCCTCGACGACGCGATCCCGGCGTGCTGGGAGCAACATCCGCCGTTGCGGAAGAACTCAAGGCGTTGAACATCGCATGGGTCGGCGCGAACGACCCGATCGACGGCCGCCCACCCGACCTGCTGCTGTGGCATGAGGCGCTGCAACGCTGCGTCGGGCGCATCCGCGAATGGGACCGCGCCAAGTGCCGGACCCGCGGACACGCCGCATGAGCCAGAGTCCTACGCCCGACCGTCGGCTCATTCGGGCCGCAGCGGTGCTGGTGGCCGCCGATCGCGTGCGGCAGCGTTCGTCATCTCCTACAGCGCCCTCTACTCACTCGCGCTCGCGGCGAACATCGTGCACCCGCTCGCCGTCATCTACCCGTTCCTCGTCGACGGGTTCATCGTCGTGGCGTCGCTGGCAGCCGTCGCGATGCGGGCCAGCCCAGGCGAAGCACGTGGTATCCGTGGATGCTCCTTGTGCTCTTCTTCGCGTTCAGCGTTCTCGGCAACGCCGTCCACGCGAACGCCCGACACGGCATTCCGCAACTCGCGCCGATCGCGGCGGCCGCCGTGTCCGCCGTGCCGCCGATCGCACTTGGACTGGCATTCCACCTGCTTCTGCGCATGATCTCGAGCCCGCGACCCACACGACTGCCAATCCTCACCTGCAACGACAAGAAGAAGATGGGAGCTTGCGGGAGGTCGCCCGCCGGCTACTGGTTGAAGCAGAAGAACAAGGGCGACGCATGAACGGCGTGCTACTCGCTCGACAGCTCGGCGTCTCCGACCGCCATGGCCGCCGACTCCTTTCGGAAGCCACGCGCCGGTGACAGTAATCGGTTGGCCCGCTGATGAGCATCACCGTTTGGTTTCCGGCGGCCGTCGGTTCCATAGGCACACGCGCACGCGGTAGCGACCGGCTTCAAGGTCGTCACGTAATGACGGTTACGTTCGTCCGCGCGTGCCGAGCTCAGGCTGCCTCGAGAACGGTCGCTTCTTCGGCAGACACGGTCACCCAGCACGCCCGAATCCGTGCTGGCTGGGTGAGCTTCGCGCGCCGGTGCACGGTGTCGATATGTGCGTCGGCGGGCGCGAAGGCAACCGGCAGCGGGTATTGCGCGTCCAAGCGGTGTCGGGAGGATGCGGATGCGTGGTCGGGGTGTGCTCGCTGCGGTGCTACTCGGCGTGAGCGTTGCCGGCTGCGCTCGAACCGCCGCCCGGCAGTCCGACGTCGCCGCCCGGCCGGCCTGTCCTGGCCCCTCATGGACGACGGTGCCTGCGGCGTTAGGCGGCGGCAAGCCAGTGGCTGTCATCGTCGGGCAGCCCGTACGCGTCGGGGTCGCGTTGACCGAGGTGAGCAACGCACAGGTCGAGGATCTGCGGATCGATGTGGTGCCGGCAAGTGCGAACGTGCAGGACGGCGCCGGCGCTGGTATTCCGGTCTCCGATGGCATCGAGCCGCACGTGGCACGACTGCACGTCACCAACCCTGCCGCCCTCAGTGTGCAGGTGCTGCGGTTCGACGGTCGCGACGAGCAGGGTCGGCCACTACGGCCGGGCGACTATCAGGTGTATGTCGTCACCGATTACCGGACGGCGGTTGACTGCGGTCCGGTGCCCCGTCCATCCGACGCTTCACCCGGCACATGGGGTACACGTCGGTTGCCATGATCGGCACGTTGTCGGTGGCCGGCGTGCAACCGTCCCCAGCCGGCACCTCGGCGGCTTCGCTACCGGCCCAGCCGCGCGGCGCCACGCTGTGCGCCCAGCGCCTGCCCGGGCAGCAACTGCTGGCCTGGGCCGACGGCACCGTCGCCGCCTTCCGCGCCTACCAGTACGGCGGCCCGACCCCGACCCGACCGCTGGCGTCCGCATTCGCGGGGCTACCCGGCGACACTCCCGGCGCGTGGTGCGCGGTCAAAGCCGGATCCGACACGACGCGTTGGTGGGCCGTCGTCGAAGACCAAGCTCCGCAGCGGCTCATTGACATCACCGGCCCCGGAGAGGGCACGCCACGCGGAGCGGTCGACGGCCCCGAGCAGGTGCCGTAGCCCCGCTGCGTCTCGCAGGTGCGTCTGCAGGTTGCGGAGGTTCGGACCTGCCCTAGCACCCCACTCGCGCGCGATGCCCGATTTCCCGATCTGCGCATCTGAAAGGCCGCTGGTCCAGGCACCGACTGCGAGAGAACCTGTTGCAGAACGGCACTTCTGCGTTAGTCAGACGGCGGGAAGTAGCCCCTCGGCTTCCGGAACCTCGGCGATCAGCCGGTCGCGCCACCGCTGAACCCAACCAGGGTCGAGCCGCATCAGGAGCTCCTGCTGCTTGGCCCACATTCCCACTCGAAAGTCGCGCTGGTCATCGGGATGTTCCGCCGCCCAGCCCGAGGCCATCGAACCGGTCGTCGCCTCGAATGACCAAAACAGGATCTCGTCAACGTCCCTCGTCGTCCGATGGTCGAGCGTCTGGCCGCGCTCCTTGACGATCCAGTGGTAAGGCCCTCCGGGCTCAACCTCGATGTCGGGCGCTCCCGCGTCGATGCGCGGGTCGAAGCTCACGAGCGCATAGGCAGGTGCGTCGATTAGCGACCCGAGACGGGCAACCTCGTCTCGGAGCCAGACCTCCCGCGCCCCTTCGCCCACCACTGCATTGTCTATGACGGGTGCGGTTGCGAGACCGTCCGTAACGCCGGTTGGGCTCGTTCATCTCAGCGCTTGAGAATCGCGCGGTAATGCCCGCTACAAACGCGGCCCGATTCTTTCGAGGCGAGTGCGCACAGGCGCCGCGTTGCGCGGCAGAGTTATCGCCTCGCCCGACTCAAGCGCACGTAACGCTTGTGGCGACAGCACCGGTGCCTTTCGACTCGTCGCGCTTCTGCTCGCCGTGCCGGCGGCTTGGGTCGTTGTTAATACGTCTTCCTCGTAGTCACCAATGAGGCGAGAGATTTCTTCCAGATCGCGGCCCTTCGCGAGTCCACCAAGGATGACCTTGATGGTCGCGGCATCCCACATTGCGTCGGCGGCGGTTTCGCCCCATCGGGCGCGCGCTTGGGCGAGTGATTGGAACACCGCGACCGTTGGGATGCCGACTCCGCCGCCGTCGGCCAGCAGCGATGGCAATGTCGGCAGGGGTGCGATGTTCGCGGCCTCGTCGAGGACGAGCAGCAGCGGTGGATCGAGGCGGCCGCCTGGTGAGCCGGGCGGCGATCCGGCGGCCGTGTTCGACGAGGTCCTCGACAATGGCCGACACCAGTGGCGCAACCGACAATTGCGCGCCGGTCGAGCCGAGCAGATAAAGGGTGCCGTTGTCGCGGATGAACGCTGAGGGTCAAACGCATCGGCGGAGGCGGGTGAGCAGGCGTCGAGGACGCGCGGGTCGGCGAGGCAGTCGAACGCCCGACGCACACCGGCCCACACGCTGCCCCGCTGACGAGCGTCGGCGAGCGTCTGCTCTTCGAGCTCCTCGCCCCATCCTTCGGCGGCTTGACTCGCTGTTCGGAGAATGCGGACCGGTTCTCTGTCGGCTGGATTGGCGGTCCATCGCAGCACTTGCCGGATCGGCCGGCCGTCCAGCGCGGCGGCGTGCAGGTAGCAGCGGACGACCGCCTGGGTCATGCCGGCCCAAAAGTCGCCGTTTTCCACGCCGACGCCGGCGCGCGACCCCAGTGTGAGTGAACGAGCTCGCAGGATGGCGGTCAGGGGGTCCTCGCACCCGCGTTCGGGTGCCCACCGCAGCTGGCGTGACCACTCCGACAGCTGCTGGGGATCGAACACATAGACAGGCCCGCGCCGCGCACGCGCCTCCGCTGTGGCGACCAGGGTGTCGGGCCGGGTCGAAGGGACGACCGCAGCGCCTGGCGCGTCCAGCGTCATCGGGATGACCAGGTGGATTCCCTTACCGGACCGCGGCGGGCCGACGATGCAGTACGAGTCCTCCAGCGACCCGAATAGCTCTTGCCCGGTGACGGAGTCGCGGCCGAGCCGGATACCCACGCTGCGCGGGTCTGGATGTCGGCTCGTCACGCTCGGCCGGACAATCGACGCTTTCGCCTGAACCGCCTGCGCCGAAAGGTGTTTACGGATATCAGCTCGTGTTGCCCATCCCGGTTGAGGCTTGCTCCGTGATCGCCAGCGCGCGACCATGACCGCGGCGATGATGAGGATGGCGAACTCGACAGCGAGCAACGAGTAGGTGACGGCTGGGCCCGGGATTCCGCGGACATTCGGCCATGCTCCTGCAGTGTCGGCCGGTTGTCGGATCAGGCGCGAGATTCCCGCGGCCACCGCAGAAAGACTGAGAGTCGGAGCGTTCCCCGAGTCCAGCAACCCTCCGAGTTCGATCGCGACCCAGAGCGCCACGCAGCCGCCCAGCAACGCCGCGATGAACGCGACAACCGCGAAATCACCGCCTAGAGGCCGGGCGCGTGCCGTGCTCACGTCGTCCGGTCTTCTGTCATCGCGCGGTCGGTGTAGACGAGCGCGCGTTCGTAGTCGGTGACCACGTGCTTGACGACTTGGACGTTGCCGTTGACGTCCCACACCGCGACGCCGGGCGGCAGAGTCGGGATGATCTCCACCGCCCACCGCGGCAGGCCGAGCACCCGGCCGGTGGCGCGCGCCTCGTCGGCCTTCTGCGCGTACACCGTGCGGGTCGAGGCCATCTTCAAAATCGCGGACGCCTCATGGCGCGGCGCTGCCCTCGACGACGTCCGACAGGTGGTGGACGACGGCGACGAACGACAGACCGAGCCGGCGCCCGAACTTCAGCAGGCGCTGGAAAAGCCGGGCCACCGAAGGGGAGTTGATGATGTGCCAGGCTTCCTCGACGAGCAGGATGCGCTTGACCCGGTCGGGGCGGAGCCAGGTGTGCTCGAGCCACACGCCGAGCACGGCCATCAGGATCGGCATCGCGACAGAGTTGCGGTCGATGCGCGACAGGTCGATGACGGTCAGCGGCGCGTTCAGGTCGACGGTCGCGGTGGTGGGCTTGTCGAACATGCCGCGCGAGGTCGCCGTCCACCAGGCGGTCGAGCACAAGTGCGACGTCGAGCCCCCAGGCGCGCACGTCGTCGACGGCGACGTTCATCGCCGCGGCGGCTGATTCCGTCGGGGTTGCGCAACGCGACGACGACGTCCGAGAGCACCGGCTGGAAGCCGGGCAATGTCGAGGCGCGCACGAGTTCGTGCGCCGACTTCAGTGCGAAGCCGGCGCGTTCGTCGAGCGGGTTGCCTGATGGCGACCTCGACGATGGTGCGCAGGAGTGCGAGTTGTCCCTCGGTGGCGATCGCCGGGTCTAGCGGGTTCAGCCGGATGCCGTCGTCGCGGCCTCGGGTCGAGGCGGATCGGGACGATGCCCAGCGCGTCTGCGACGAGGTTCCACTCCCCGACGCCGTCCTCGCCTTGGGCGTCGAGCACGACGGCCTGTCGGTCGCGGAACCGGAGCTGGCGCAGGATGTACGTCTTCTCCAGGCTGGACTTGCCGTTGCCCGACTCGCCAAGCACCAGCCAGTGCGGCGCCGGCAGCTGCTGGCCGTACAGCCGGAACGGGTCGTAGATGTAGCCGCGGCCGGAGTACACCTCGCGGCCGATGATGACACCGGAGTCGCCAAGCCCGGGCGCGGCCGTCGGCAGGTAGACGGCTTGGGCTTGCGCCGGTCGACGTCCTCACCGGCAGCCGGCGCGGTCTCGACCTTCCCGTGCAGAAGGTCGACGACGGTGGACGCCGCGGACAGGTTCGGCGCGCATCGACGTGTCCCTATCTGCGGATGCCGGCGGCGAACGGCAGTGTGTTGACGAACGCGCGGTGGTGCTCGCGGTCGCACCACTCCAACTTCAGGTAGCTTTTGCCCGCTGCCGCGCGGATGGTGCGCTTGTCGCGGGCGAGTTGCTCCGGTGTGCGCGCGGAAACGGTGAGGTAGCCGACCAGGCTGACCCCGCCGTGACCGGCCGCGAGGTCGTCGCCGCGCTGGTCGACGCGCCCGGTGTGCGCGCGGTCGCGGGGGTCGGTGACGCGTCCGAGTTTGGCGGCGCGGGCGGCGTCTGCGGTGTCGTTGGTCTTCTCCGACAGCATGCGTTCGATGGCGACGTCGGTCGGCTCGAGGTCCATCACCACCGCGAAGGTGCGGATGACGTCGGGCGTGTGCACCAGCAACGGGGCGAGGAAGTTCACGCCTACCGGCGTGAGCGGCCATTCCTTGACCCATGCCGTCGCGTGGCACCACGGCTCGACCCGGTTGCGACTCGCGAGTCTTCGACCGCAACTCGAGAGCGCCGGTCGCGTCGACTTCGGCCGGCCAGGCGTTGCGGCGGGTCATCGCGTCGGTCGCGTCGATCGGGTGGTCCGGGTCGTACATCGAGTGGATCAGCGAGGAAAGTCTCGACACGCCAAGGGGTTGGCGGACCTTGATGTCCGCGTCCGCCAGCCTTGCCACGATGTCGGACAGCTCGCGGCTGATGAGCGCGGCGACTCCGACGTCCCCACCGCCCAACGCGAGCGCCTCCGCGGCGACCTCTCTGCTGTACGGGATGGCGGCCGTCAGGTAGTTGCGGTGTTGCTCACTGGACGTCGACACCACGTCCAGCAGCTCGTCATACGAAGCGCGCAGCCACTCCGGCGCGGCGGGATTCCCGCGGGTGGCGACGTCGCGCGCGTGCGCGTCCGGGTCGGCGGGCAAGGTGCGAGCGATCATCTGCAGCCGCGTGACGAAACCGTCGCCGTTCGCGACATGCTGAAGCAGGCTGCCAAACCGGGCGACCAGCGCCTCCTGGTCCTCCGAGTCGCGCGACCCGACGCCAGGGCCCTCGATCTCGACCGTCGCCGTGATGCATTTCCGGTCCAGATGAAGGAGGACGGCGACCTCGTCGGCGCCGAAACTCGCGGTCGCCCAGCCGGACCCGGCCGATCCCGGGCGGCGGCCGGATCTCGACCTCCGCCCGTGCAGCCGGGTGCCGGCCTCCATCGCAGCCGAGCGCCACGCGCGCGCGACCGGAGCGCACCAGCCGCCGGTAGGAGCGGTTGATCTCGAACCATCGGTACAGCGTGCGCTTGCGGAACGGCAGGTAGACGGTGGCGACCGCGGCAGCCGGGAATCCGACCAGGCCGAGCACGCGCAACGCCAACAGCGGGACGGCCAACCCCCAGATGAGACCGGCGAGTCCGCCAGCGAGCAGCAACGCGATCTCGCCAGGTTCGCGGTTGCGCCCGATCACCGCGTTGGGCTTGGGCTTGCCGAACACGAAGGTGCGTCGCCTGGCGATCGGTTCGCTGGTCATCGCGAGCCTCCCGTGTGTCGGTCGGCTTGGACGACGTCGCGGCGGCGACGTTGCCGTAGGCGTGACGTGCGGCGTTACTGGCTCCGTGGGCGGCCATCCCGGCGGCCATGAACGCCGCTGCTCCAGGGACGCCGCGCCGGCGCCAGCGCGTGCGCCGGCTGCCGAGCCGCCATTGCTGCCGCGGTGCGCGTGGGTGGCGACGCCTTGGCGCATGAAGGTCGCAGGACCGTCGACCGCGGCGACCGGCCCGGCCGCCGCGGCGGCGCGTCGTCCGGCATGAAGTTGCGCCATGTCGTCGCCGAACGTCGGCACGAATCGGTAGATGGCGACCGACGCGAAGATCGACAGGAACATGATGGCCAGGCCGGAGAGCACCGAGGAGAACGCGTCGGCGGAACTCCGTTCGCGGTGACCGCGCCGGCGAAACCCAGGACGATGACGATGACCGGCTTGGCGAGATCGACCGCGACCATGACGCCTGCCCAGCGGCGCACGTGCCGCCACAAGGACTTGTCGACAAGGCCCGAGTAGACCGCCGGGCCGAGCATCGCGCCGACGTAAAGCATCGCGGCGCGGATCAGGAGTTCCAGCCAAATGATCGCGGGCGGCGATCGCCAGCAGCGACACGAAGATGAGCATCACCGGGCCGCCGCCGATACCGGTTGATGACAGCGCTTCGCTGTTCCGGTGAGGAACTTCGTGGTGTCGGCTTGGTTCCGGACGCGAGCGCCTTGGTCAGCGCGTCGGTGACCGTGACCACCAGCGCCAACGCCAGCGGCGTGAACGCGCTGGCGAGCACGGTGAGCCACAGGAAGCCGACCGCCTCGCTGACCGCCTGCCGAGCGGCACGCCGCGCACCGCGCGTTTCGCGACCGCCAGCAGCCAAAGCAGGGTGAGGATCGTGGCGGCGGCGAAGACGATGGCGTACTGCGCAGGAAGACCGGGTTGGTGAAGTCGACCTGCGAGGTGGCGTCACGACGTCGGCGAGTTTGCCCGCCACCCACGTGGCGGCGTCCGCACAGGCCTTGGCGATGCTGCCCAGCGGGTCGGAGACACGAGGCCGGCGACGTTCTTCGCGCCGCTGACGGCGTTCTTCGCCGCCTCGCACGCGGTCTTCGCGGGGTCGATCATGAACGCGCAGGGGTCGAGCGTGGGTGAGGGTCACCGGGCATAGTCGAGTCCCCGCCGGAATTCCCTGACGGCGTAGGGGAATACTCGATCGACCGTCGACGGCGGCTGTGTCGCCGCTGACCGGAGTCGGACCCTCGGTTTTGCGTGAACGCGACCCACTTGCAAGGCCCGGCCCAGATGCACGTGATTTTGGTGGTGCATCCCACGCCTCAGCGACCGGCAACGTCGAACCCGCGCCGGCGAGGCCGACGATTCCGGTGGACGAGCACCGCGACCTGCGCCTCGTCGTCCGAGTAAGAGAGCAGGTGGACGCCGACCGGGACGGTGCGGTCGACGAACATCTGGCCCTTCGGCGGGTTTCCGCTGGAGTCGAGGCCGAACCGCGACATGACCGCGGCGAACAGCTGGTCGAGCTGAGCTTGCAACACCACCTGGACCGACGGGTCCGCCATGGCCGGCGATGACGGCGGGTCGCGCTCGGCGGGGTCGAACACGGCGTCGGAGTCCGTAGCGATGGTGGAATTCGCCGCCGCGGCTCTGCGCGCGTCCGGTGTCGGGAGAGCCGATCGAAACGACGGTAGGCGAGATCGGGGTGGGCCGCGTGTGGTCTGTAGCAGCTGTTGGCGTTGAGTGTTTTCTGCGACGTTTGTGGTGCTGCCGTCGAGGAGCCGGTGCGCTTCGGTCGCGCGCAGCAGCGCGACACGCGGGGGGATCGAGACGTACCGATGACGATGTGCAGAAATCGCGTTGTCGCATCGATACATGCTCTTCGGCGTGGGTGTGCGCGGGAGTAGTCTGGAAGGGTGCCCCGCGTCGTCGCGCTGGTAGCTGCTGCTGGCTCATCGCTATTGAGCGACCTGCGAGCGACGCCGGCAGGCCGATGGCGAGCGCGACGAACCATCCCGACGACTGGTTCAATCTGCTAGGTCATCTCCAGCCTGACGAACGCCGCTGAAGACCGCGGCCGACAGCGACAAGGCTCGGAAACAGGGAGAAACATGATGAGACCTGCGACGACGAACAGGCCCGCGGGCCCCAAACGGTGGGCTCGCGTTCCGACGGCAGCCGCCGGGGCCCAGACCTCCTCATCCTATAGACGTATCGTGAATAAGGTGCCGAGCTGAAGCCGACGAGGAAGATTATGGTCAGCCCGGCGACGATCAGGTCCTTCGCCCTGCTCGGCGGAGTACGAGTCGCTGGTCGCCGTTGTCCCGACCCGTCGCTCAGCCGCGCCCTATGTCGGCGAGGTCGATGCACATCAACACGAACAGCGGCGATCACAGTCTTCGACAAGGACGCGGCCTCGCTGGCCGACCTGGCCGTTCTGGCCGCGAGTCGGCGCGATCCCGTCGATGATCGTCAAGATGCTGCCGTCATCCTGCTGCTACGACGTGTGTTCTGTTATTTCGCCGTCGTCCTTCCGCCCAGCCGTCCGCTCGCCGGACGGGTACGAGGTGAAGGCCGATAGATACCGCTGAACGCGCTATCATCTATCGGTCAAGTACTGATGAACTCTGGTTCTAGCACTTGACCAAAAGCGGACGCAAGGGGTATTCCGGGAATCGGAGGAGACACGTGACCAACCGCCCGGAGTCGATTGAGCAAGGG
>CAVVEX010000004.1:0-131738 GCA_963747395.1 uncultured Actinomycetes bacterium
TTATGTGTCCTCCTCGACCGGTTCCGTATTCCTCGCGTCGCACGCACTCTTGCATGCGTCGGTGTGGCCGCGATGGTCTCCCCCGCGCTTGGCGCGCGCGCCGCGTCATCGCCGTCGACGGCCACGGTGCTGGTCGGCGGCCAACCCTGCACGATCCTTCCAATAAGCCGGGTGACGCACGTCGTCCCCGACGGCTCAATGACGCCGTCCTCAGCGCGGGATGCCGCCACGGTCACATGGTTCGATGACAATGGGGTCGAGATCCCGCAACCCACGCCGGCGCCGGGATGGACGCCTCTGACTGCCACGGCGGCGCAACTTGCCTTCTTTGGGTTGCCGCCGCGACCCTCAGACCCAACCCAGTTGGCCGATTGGACCGCGTCCTGGGCGAATTACGCTGGCTTCGAAACTCCGAAACACGAGTGCATCTCGTCGTTTCACACCGTATTTCCGCCTGCCGGGCCCTCGAGGGCGCAGACATTTTCTGCAACAAGCTCGAGCGCGCCGAATTGCGGCACGCTCACATGTAGCCCCAACTGGGCAGGTCTCGTCGATATCAACGGATCTTCCTACACCGAAGCGTACGCCAGGGCGACTATTCGAAGCGAAAGCAACTCCTGTAGCCCCAGCGATGCGCACTCAGACTGGGTCGGCATGGGCGGATGGATTGGGTCCTCCCAGCTGCTGCAAAATGGCATTGCGAGTGCCGGCAACGTCAACGGCTACTTTGCGTGGTGGGAAGCTATTGATGGGAGCCACGACACAAACCAAGTTCCGGTGACGATGTCCTTGAGCCCGGGCAACGTCGTGTCGATGTCAACCACCTACAATCCGTGGTTTCAGACGGTAACATTCAGCTGGCACAATCAAACAACGGGAAAGCTCGCAACGGTTGGCCCAATTTCCCAGATCGCCTTCAAGGATGCTTCCGACATCTACACCGTGGGCTTCTACGACGGTTCAACGGCCGAGGCAATCGACGAGCGCACCGCCGTGGGCGGACAATATGACAAGCTCCGCAACTACGGAACGCAATCCTGGGATCAGGCGCGCGTTTACAGCAGCGGCTCCACGTCCTACAGCGGAATGCAGACCGTCCCACACGTCGGGCCGACCATGACAAACGTCGCCCAAACGCAAACTCTCGCCACGGTGACAGGCGACACTACCGAGGCCTTCCACACGACGTGGCAACAGTGCGGGACCGTCGAGCGTCCGTGACCCGGCGCCTTGAGAGGCGCGCTCGACGTGCCGGGCCTGGCCCATGCCAACGCGAGGAACAAGGAGACTCGCCCCAAACAAGCGAGAGATCGTGGGAACCGGTGCCTGGGAACGCGCGTCGAATCGGTGGTGATTCGGCGACTACGGAGGTTGATCACTATGCGATCGAACCGGCGGTGGACCGCACCGGTCGGTCTCCTGGCTGTCGTCGTCGCGCTCCTGGGCACCGCCGGCTGTGCTTCATCGCACAAAACTCCGACTCGTGCAGCCGCAAGCTCTCGACCGGCAGCGTCGCCTTCCCCGCCGTCAGCATCTGCGCGAGCAGCCCTGCCCTCATCGACACAGTCCCGCTCCGTGGCCCTTCTTCCCTGTCAAACCTCCGCGCCAGACTCGGAGTCACCAAGGAGTTCGTCACCGTCTGCGGAGCGCTCGGCAGGCGGGGTAGTCGCCTGGTGGCAGATGAGCCCGCGAGACCGGCACTGCCCCGTCACGCGAGGCGACAGCGCTCTAGCGGCGACGATCCTTGCGGCGGTTGCGTCCGCGCCCACCGTGGATCCCACCGCGTCGACGGCCTGCGGCGCGGACCTAGGAATAGCGGTGGCGCTTGTCGTCGACCAGGGAGACCGTTCATTTCCCATAAAGGTGGGTCTGGGTGGGTGCTGGACGCTCGAAACCAGCGACGCACCGATACGGCACGCCTCGGACCAACTACTCCAGGCTCTTCTGCGCCTGGCGCCGCCTGCGTTCCAGCCGATCGTGCAAGGCGGCATGACCAAGTAGCGAGGCCCTGTCCGTAGGTCTTCTTGTCTTTGCTCACCGCCGGCGCGACAGGCGTCCTGTGAAGCGTTCAACGGCGAGGCCGCCCGCGGTTGCGGCACCCACGGCAAACACGCCCACCGCGACCGACTCGGCGCAAAGCCCTCGGCTACGCCCACCGCAGCAGGGTGATGCACCTACGAGCCCGTCGCTCGAAACGAAGAGCGCCAAGCCCTTGGCGGTCCACGCTAACTCCGATCGGCGGCTTGGCGGAGCAGGCGTCTGGCGTAGCCGTCGGAGATGCCGAGCAGATCGCCGAGCTTCTTACCGGTGAGCCGCGCTCCGCTCTCGGCGTGCTGGCGGACTAGGTCGCGGGTGGCGTCGAGCAGGCTCGTCGCGCGGCTCGGATGTTCGGACCTCTCATCTTCGGTTGCTTCAACGCGTTCAACGGTCGCGGCTCGAGTATTGATGCAAGGGCCGGACTGTTCCGAATCTCGTGCGGTTGGGCGTAGTCGTTCGTTGAGTTGTCGCATCAGCAGCTCGAAGGACAGCACGAGGGTTAGTGGTGGGATCGCGGCGACGGATCGCGCGACCACGGTGGGTGGCGCGTGCAGGATGTTGAAGGCGACGGATGTGGTGGAGAACGCGAGGACGAGTATCCACGGATAGATGGCCGGGCGACCGGTGAGGATGGCGTGTAGGACTGCGAGGCTGGCGACGATGATGAACCCGTCGACGATGAGCGGCCTGGCCTCAGATCAGGGGGTGAGCGGGTAGCGGGTGCTGCAACGCAGCTCATGAATAGGGTGGATTGCAGTGCAGCCTGTCACTGACAACTGCAAAGAAGCTCAAGGTTGAGCTACAATGCAGTAGTGCCTACTCGACCCACCGTCGAACGACTCACCCCGCTCGCCCAAGAGCAGTGGGGTCTGCTGACGCGCCGGCAGGCCGAGCTGACGGGGGTCCCGCAAGCGACCCTGACGCGTCTGATCGCGGGAGAGTCGTCACTCGGGAGAGTGGCGAACGGCGTCTATCACCTCATCGGAGCGCCGTGGCCCGACCATGCGGAGCTGCGTGCTGCTTGGCTCCAGCTCGCGCCCGAGGTGCCCGCATGGGAGCGGACTCCGGAGCAGGGTCTGGTTTCGCATCGGTCGGCCGCTGCGTACTACGGAATCGGCGACCTTCCGGCGGATGTACATGAGTTCATCGTCGGCAAGAGACGGCAGACTCGACGACCCGATGTTCGTATCCACGTCGTCCGCGAGACGAGTGACATCCCGTGGATTGAGCGTGGCGGCATCCCGGTGACTCGACCGTCACGCATCGCGTCGGACCTTCTCATACAGCGTGAGGACCCGGAGGCTGTCGCACGCATCGTCTCCGAAGCGACGCGTCATGTGTATGACTACCCCGGCACGTTCGCGGAACATCTGTCGCCGCTCGCGATGCGATACGGCTTTCGGAAGGGAGATGGCTACGCGGTGCTGAAATGGCTCTATGAACTCGTGGGTGACCCCGAACGCGAAATCTGGCTGGCCGAAGCGCGCGCGTCACTGGCGCGGCCCGAATGACCGACAA
Source organism: uncultured Actinomycetes bacterium (assembly GCA_963747395.1). Lineage (GTDB taxonomy): Bacteria > Actinomycetota > Actinomycetes > Acidothermales > Acidothermaceae > JAICLV01. The sequence goes on from CAVVEX010000004.1 coordinate 3,556, forward strand.
CCCGCACTACACAACCCCGACTGCGTTTCGGACCGCGCTGACCGATCGCCTCCGCGCCTTGGCTCGCGATAGTCGGTGGACGTTGCCGCAACTGCAGCGCCGCGTCGCATACGACCGGCTGTTGCACCGGCTGTACGCGCGCAACGATGGGTGGGTCGTCAAAGGCGCGGCAGCATTGCTTGCGCGCGACATCGGAGTACGTGCGACGCTCGACATCGACCTCTACATCAACCAGACACGCGTGCAAGCTGAGCAAGAGTTGCGCGACGCCGCGCGGACAGAAGCAGGCGACTGGTTCCGTTTCGAGATCAGGCTCGGGCAGGCTGTCGCTGCTGGCACCGACGCAGTGCGTCTTCCGGTGAAGGCGTACATCGGAACGACGGAGTGGGCGTCGTTCAGCATCGACCTGTTTGGCAGCGACCTGCGCATGACTGGGACCCCTGATGAAGTACCGCCACTCGTGCGTATCGAAATGAGTGGCGTCGGCCAGTCGACGTATCGCGTGTATCCGATCGTCGATCACGTTGCTGACAAGGTTGTCGCAAACTTCCAGCGTTACGGAGCGTCGCAGTCGCCGTCGACTCGTTACAAGGACCTTGTCGACCTGGTGGTGATGAGCACTGCGATATCAGTCGATGCGGGTGAGCAACGACAAGCGCTGACATCGGAAGCCGAGCGTCGCGGTGTGGCCTTGCCGTCGCGCTTCGATGTTCCGGACCGAGGCCTCTGGACTGCTGGCTACGCGAAGGAAGCGCGGAAGTCGAAGCTCGACTACGCAGCAACCCTGGATATTGCGCTCGACTTTGTGCGTCCGTTCGTAGACCCGCTGCTCGATGGTTCAGCGCGTGGGCTGTGGGACGCGACGTCGCGTCGTTGGGCATAGCGACTCGTGCGGGGCATCACCGAAATTCGCTTCGGGTTCCTTGCATTGCATCGCTATAACGAATTCACGCAACCAACGCCGCAACGTACGCTGGCCTCGTTGAGATCAGATACGACGATCAAAGAGCTGCCGTACCAACGAACGCACATTTTGACCGACCGGATGTCGTACCGTTTCTTGCACCTGCCATGGACAACCGCGGTGCTTCGCCCTTTGCGAATGCCGAAATCGACCCAGACCGCCTGATAGTGGGGCCCACGTTCGGCTCGACCGCCCTAACGCGGCATCGAACGCTGAGCAACGGCACCTGTGGATTTGGGTTGATGACTTCTCACCCGGCGACGTCGCGCTCCCCTTCGACCGCCCCGACCTGCCGGAGTTTCCGATCACGCTGCCGCCGGAGGTGACCGAGGTCTGGGTCTACCACGAACGGGCGAACCGCGGATGGCGGTACTCGGCTACTGGAGGCTGGACCGCGTTGGGGCCCATGCCGCGTGGCGCGGCTACCGACGATGAACACATGTGACGTCGTCGCGCGGCCCCTTGCCTACGAAGACGGAAGCGATACGGGCGGCAACCGTCGATCCGTGCGGCCGCGGGTGTCGCGCAGGTGGGCGAAGCGCTCGCACAGATGAACTGTCATGCGCTGCTCGCCCACGTCGCCGCGTGCGAGGCGCTGCCCAGCAAATAACGGCACGTCTGTTCGCGTCGGCATCGGATAGCCGCTCGACGAGAGCTGCCGCTACTCGACACTCGCGAGACGCACCCGATCCGCTGTCCGCCGTCACCGTACTCGTGCTGCTCAGCTGGTAGTCGGGTTCGGGCTTCGGGTCGGAGTGGGCGGTTGGAATGCGACGCTGTCGATGACAGTTTGGGCGATGTCGGTGGGAGCCCAGGCGAAGACTTCGACGGGTTCGACGATGGGCTTCTGCGCGAGGTGGACGTAGCCGAGCGCGACGTACGGCTCGTGCGTCTGGCCCCACGCCGGGTTGTCCGGGTCACCGTTCAGGCAGAAGTCATCGATGTGCGCGGTGTCGGTGAAGTAGCCCTGCTGGCCGTTGTCTGTGATCGACGTCCACTGGATGGCGGTGTCGCCCGCATGGACAAGGCTGCCTGTGCTGTCGGTGAGCCATTTCTGCACGGTGGGGTTGCGCGTGAGTTCGGGCTGTTGGCAGCTCATGCAGTGGTCGAGCACAACCGCTATGCGCTGACTCGGGTCTGCGGGGTTGACCCATTCGGAGCCGCCGGTTTGGCCGACGAACGCGTGGTAGGGCTTCCAGCCCGTGGGCACCTGGACGCTGACCGCGGGTTGGTCGGTTCCAAAGCTCTGGGTGATCCAGCGCATGCCAGACGCGGCTGGGGTGGACGGGGTGGACATCGAGTCGACCGACGGAGAGGCATCTGCTTCGGTTGCCGGCGCCGAGTTCGGGGTTGGAGCGGACGACACCGACCCGATGGCCGAAGGACTGCTCACTACTGGAAGGGGCGACAACGGGTCAGGGGCGGACCTGGTGCCGGCGAGGTTGACGACCAGCGCGACCGCGGCGACGGCGGCAGCCGCCGTGAGGCTGGTGATCCACGTGACGGTCAATCGCCTGTCTCGGCGACGCGCGGCGCGCGCGGTGATCGTGGCCAGCGGCGGCGGGACCGGCGTCAGCTCGGTTTCGGCGGCTGCGAACAGGCGTCGCAGCCGGTCGGGATCCATCGGTTCACTCATCGCAGGTCTCCATCACCCTGGCGAGTTCGGCCAGGCCGCGTGAGGCGAGTGACTTCACAGCGCCCACACTGATGCCGAGCAAGTCGGCGACCGCGGCTTCTCCGAGGTCGCAGTAGTGCCGCAGCACCACGACCTGACGACGACGGGGCGCGAGCTTCCGCAAAGCCACGACCAACTCGGCGCGGTCGAACGCTGTCTCGGCCTGCTCATCGGCACCGGCCACCAGTCGCGCGACCGTCAGCGTCCGGGCATGTTTGTCCGCGACCTTTCGGCGGCGCGCGGTGTCCTTGCACGCATTGACCACCACTCGCCGCAGGTAGGCGACCGCATTGTCCGGGTCGGTAAGCCTCCGGCCCGCGAGCTTGACGAACGCCTCCTGCGCAATGTCTTCCGCATCAAGCGCCGAGCCCAGCAAGAACGCGGCCAGTCGGACCATCTGCCGGTAGCAGGCGACGTACACGTCGGCGAGGTCGACCTCGGCGGCCGCGTCCTCACCGGCGTGTCGCGTCGAGTGTCGAACACCCATCCCTAGCCCTTCGACCGCGCTCACACCCAACACACGACCAGCCGCCACGCAAGGTTGCCATGAGCGTCAACGCGCGCCCGGCGTGTCAACCCGCTCCAGATTCCGCAGAGCGACATCGTGACGACGCGGGGCCCGCCTGGCTCCGCAGCCGGAATGCGGACGAGCGCCCACAAGAGGGGTGGCGACTTAGACACCTCTGTCTCATCTTGCTGCCGTACTCAGCCTCCGCCGAGCAGCGTGCTGCTGGGCGGCAGTTGAACGTCGAGGGGTTGCGCGGAGTCGGCGACGAAGTCATAGACCGCCGCGGTCAGCGTCGGCGGGGGGTTCGACTCGCCTGTGGACGGTGCCGTTGCGGTATCGGATTGTTGGGCGAAGACGAGATCCTTGCCGGCCCACACCAAACCCGCGGCGGGTCGGCGCCGTCGGAGCCGGGAACCAGCTGCGCGGACGTCATGGTCGCCATCGCGTACAGAACGACGGGCCGGCCGGTGGCGATCCGTTCACCGAACAACGCCAGGTAGCCGGTGCCTTCCCACGCGCAACTGTGCGCTTCCCGCATCGGGTGCAGAAGCGGGCGACTGGTTCCGTTTCGAGATCGGGCTCGGCAGGCTGTCGCTGCCGGCACCGACGCAGTGCGTCTTCGGGTGAAGGCGCACATCGGAACGACGGAGTGGGCGTCGTTCAGCATTGACTTGTTTGGCAGCGATCTGCGGATGACCGGGACCCCTGACGAAGTACCGCCACTCGTGCGCGTCGAAATGAGTGGCGTCGACCAGTCGACGTATCGCGCGTATCCGATGGCCCCGACCGGCACGCGTGGCGTCTCACCTGCGGCGCCAGCCTGCCTCCGGCGACCAGCGACTACCTGAAGGCGGGGGTGTCTGAAGTCTACGCTGTCGGCGGTCCAGCGGCGGCCGCTGATCCACCGGCCACGCCCATCGTCGGCAAGGACCGCTACGAGACCGCCGTCAATCTCGCGCAACGGTTCTTCCCCGCGCCAACCAGTCTCGGTTTCGCTTCCGGAAGCACCTTCCCGGACGCCCCGAGCGGTACGGCGCTGCTCGCACGCGCCGGGGCGCCGCTTCTCCTCACGGCGTCGACGGAGCTTCCCACGACGGTCGCCACGTACGTTGGCCGCGTAAAGAACACCGTTGCGACCGCGCAACTGTTCGGCGGCGACGCTGCCATCTCGGACGGCGTCAGGACCGACGTCGGGCGTGAGTTAGACAGGTAGAACGATGCCCTAGGGCTCGACGTGCTCCATGATCGGCGCTCGTGCGTTCCGCCCAGTACCGTGCCCTGTGAGGCGAGCCAGGACAGCGCATGCCGACTGGCCGCGAGAATCGTCGTGCTAGTCTGCACTCGGTTGCAGTTGCAGTACTCCTCGACGCCTTACGCCCGCGGATTCGGCAGCGGGCGTTTTTCTTTTGCGCAAGCAAACTCGCGCAATGACGCGGCAGCCCGGAGCCGGTTCCCGGCCCGCCCATCAACACGAGGAGCACCCCCATGGCACAAGGCAGCGTTAAGTGGTTCAACGGCGAAAAGGGCTTCGGCTTCATCAGCCCGGACGGCGGCGAGCCTGACGTGTTCGTCCACCACTCGCAGATCCAAGCCGACGGCTACCGCAGTCTCGACGAGGGTCAGCGGGTCGAGTTCGACGTCACTCAGGGACCCAAGGGCCCGCAAGCGGAGTCGGTTCGTCCGCTCTGACGTCGCAGGTCGCACGGCGCCGGGAGTTCAACGGGACCGGCGCCTGCGGCCTAGCCATCGGCCAGCCACACGGTTCGACCGCGGCTGATCGTCTCGACAGCCGAGAGGCCGCCGTGGGAATCGCGTCGTGCCCGCACTAGGTCGGCGCGTCGTCCGGGGGCGATCTCGCCCCGGCCCGAACAGCGACGTCCGAGGACCTTGGCAGGTACCGACGAGACGGCGTCGACAACCTCGGCCGGCGGCAGGCTTTCCATCTGCAGCAGCCAAGCGAGTCCGTCGAGCAGTGATCGGGCGGCTCCGGCGAGGTATTCGGTCCCAGCGATCCGCAGCCGGCAGGCGAGGTCAAGTTCGACGAGCCCGCCGACCGGCGTCCGGTATTGCCCTGCTGGCATCCCCCCGATCGCGGCGACATCGCTGACGAGCATCCAGCGCCCGGCGCCTTTTGCCCGAGCCATCGCCGTCAACGTCGCCAGATCAAGGTGATGACCGTCTGCGATCATCATGCACACCAGCCGGCTGTCGTAGAGCTGCTCCCAGACCAGATTCGGATGGCGGGGCAGCATCAGCGGCACGCCGTTTCCCAGGTGCGTGGCCAGCGTCGCGCCGGTCGCGGCCGCCATCCGCACGTCGTCCGGTGTTGCCGCGCTATGGCCCAGCGACACTGCTACTCCGGCGCCGGCCGCCGCCTCGATGAGCTCCGCGACTCCAGGCAGCTCCGGCGCGACGGTCAGGATCGCCACGTCTCCGGTGGTGGTCAGCGCGCGCAGTTCGGCCAGGTCAGGTGCCCGGACGTCGCCACGCGGGTGCGCGCCCCGTGCGCCGTCGACAGGGGAAATCCACGGCCCCTCAAGGTGAATACCGACGACCGCGTCGGCCACGTCGGGATCCTCAACGCGCGCCGAGCTGATCGTCCGCACGGAGGCCAGCATTCGATCCGGCGGCCCGGTGATGACCGTCGGGCAGAACCCCGTGACGCCGACCGACCACAACTTCTCGACGACGGTCCGGACGCCGGAGGTGCTCAGCTCGGCGTCATTGAAGTCGATGCCCCGGTATCCGTTCACCTGCAAATCGAGCAGGCCGGGAAGCAGCACTTCGTCGTCCGACAGCGGCTTGGCCGAGCTTTCGACGACCCGCACTTCCGCGATGACATCGCCTTCGACCGTCACCCGTACTCGTCCGGCGCCAGGCAGGAATCCGGCGAGCTGGCGACTCACCGCTGAGACGCCCGGTTCCCGATGAACCCAGGTGGGATTCGCGCGGCGGCGGCTCGGTCCAAGAACAGCGCAACGGAAGGATGAGTCCGCAACGCTGACGCCGGCACCGCGGGTGTGACGTCGCCCGACACACACCGAGCGACCGCGTCCGCCTTGTGCGATCCGGGCACCGTGACCACGAGGTGTCGCGCCGCGAGCAGGGCGGGCATCGTCAAGGTGATGGCCGTGGTCGGCACGTCGGCCAGGGCGCCGAAACAGCCGTCGTCGACTTGCTGTTGGCGCGATGCGGCGTCAAGTCGCACCGGCCGCACCAGCGCTGGGTCGTCGATCGACCATTGATGTGGCTCGTTGAAGGCGACGTGGCCGTTCACCCCGATTCCCAGGCAGCCCACGTCGATCGAGCCGGCCGCCACGAGGCCCGCGTATCGCGCGCACTCTGTCGCCGGGTCAACGTCAGGGCGCATGAGCTCCACCATGCCGGGCTTGACGTCGTCGAACAGATGATCACGCAGCCAACGGCCAAAACCTTGGGGTGCGGATGGGTCTATCCCGGCGTACTCATCGACATGGAGCGCGGTTACCCGCGACCAGGGCACCTCCATGGACTTCAGCGCCTCGATCATCCGGAGCTGGGACGGCGCAGAGGCAAAGAGAACGCGAGCGGACCCCTGAGCTCGCACCGCGTCGGTGATGGCTGCCGCCACCGCCTGCGCGGCCTCCGCGCCAGCCTGGGCGGCGGTTTCGCGCACCACCACTTGCATTCCGCCGGGTTGCGACCCGGCTGATGTCGACGAGGTGCCTGGACTCATGTCGCTCCCAATGTCGCTCCACGTAGCTGCTGCAGCATCGCAAACGCGGCGAACTCGAAGACTCGAGGGGGAGCTACTCGCCGCGGGCGGTCTCGCGCAGTCCGACGGCGATCTCCACGACCTGCACGAGAACGTACGCGAGGGTGGCGATGAACGGCGCGAGAACCCATGCGCCCCAGCCGCTCAGCAAGACTCGAACGCCGACCGCCGTCGCGATCGCGCATCCGACGGCGAGAAAGTCGGTGGCCGTCGCGACCAGAATCACCTGCGCCGGATCGCTGCTGGGCTGCTCCCGGCGAAGCAGCCCAGCCACCGCGAGATTGAGCAGGGAGAACGCGGCCACAGCTGCGAGCGCGAAGCCGAAGAGCTCGGGTAACGAAGGGTTGCCTTCTTTGGAAGAAACAACACCGTAGGTGACGGTGATGGTGATCGAGTACCCGAAGGACCGAGCATTGCCACTGACGGCCAAGTTCAGGCCGCGCAGCCACCGACGCGGCGGCAGTCGGACATGTTCCATCGACACGCCGGGAGCCTGCCCCGGCGAAAGCCTCCGAACACCCCGTGCTGCGCCTGCGCGAACTCAGCTCGCCGAAGGCTGCAGCTCTTCCACGACCCAATCGACCATGACCGCAAGCAGGCATGCGGCTGCGCCGAGCAAGAGACCAACCCGCGCTTCTGTACCCATCGGTTCCACTCCTTCACATCAGGCAATTCGCACTCCACACAGCGGCTGTCGCCACCGCGTTCTTAACAACCCTCTGGCCACCGACACGCAAAATAAACGGCTGGGGCGCGTGAGATGACGGAGCTTGTCCTCTCGATCTTCGGAACATGCACTGGCCCGCCGATCGCGTTGCGGACGGCGCCGACGCGGGAATGCGACGAGCTGGCGCGATGAATGTGCCGCGACATTGCGCGCGACACAGAGGCGACAAACTGCGAAGGAGCGTGAACGAATGAAGATGACCGAACGGCTGAGCGGCGTCGCCGCGGCCGCAGGCGTCGGAGCGCTGGCAGGGTTGGCGGGCACCGTCGCGATGACCGTGTCCTCCACCGTGGAGGCGAAGCTACGCGGTCGGCCGGCCAGCGACACCACCGTCAAAGCGGCTGGCGCGGTGCTCGGCGTCGAACCGACGTCAGAGCAGACCAAGCGGCGCTTCGGCACGATGGTGCACTGGGGTTATGGCACGGGGTTGGGAGTGCTGCGGGGACTGCTGGACGCCGTCGGGCTGCACGGCCCGCAAGCGGCCGCCGCGTACCTCGGCGCGGTGTGGGGTGGCGAACAGCTGGCCTTGCCGGCCACCGGCGCGTCGTCCCCGGCGTGGAAGTGGGGTGGCAAGGAGATCGGGATCGACCTGTGGCACCACACGGTGTACGCCGCGGCCACCAGCGCCGTGTACGAGGTGCTCGACCCGCACCGGCACAACGGCCGCCGGCTCACCGCTCGGCTTCCGTGATGGCGTCCAAGACCGCGGTGGTGGTGTTCGACGTCAACGAGACGCTGTCGGACATGACGCCGATGGCGCAGCGCTTCGCCGACGTCGGCGCGCCGCCGCTGCTCGCCAAGGTCTGGTTCGCCGGTTTGCTGCGTGACGGGTTTGCCCTGACCGCCGCCGGTGGTCAGCAGACGTTTGCGGCCATCGGCGAATCGGTCCTGCGTGACCTGCTTCCCGACGTCGAGCTCAACAGGGACGTCGATGACGCGGTGGGCCACATCCTCGACGGCTTCCTCGAGTTGCCGATTCACCCCGACATCGTCGACGGCGTGCGCGCTCTCCGTGGCGCGGGGCTGCGGTTGGTGACCCTGACCAACGGCTCGACCGGCGTCGCCGACCGGCTGCTCACGACGGCCGGAATCCGAGACGAGTTCGAGGCGCTGCTGTCGGTCGACGATGCTCCGGCATGGAAGCCGGCGGCGGCGTCCTACGAGTACGCGGCGCGCGTGTGCGGCACGCGGCTAGCCGAGATGCTGCTGGTCGCGGTGCACCCGTGGGACATCAACGGTGCGGCGTCGGTCGGGATGGCGACGGCGTGGCTCAACCGCAGCGGCCGTGCGTATCCCAGCCACTTCGCCGCTCCCGACCACAACGTGCGCGCCCTGACAGATCTGCTCAGCCGACTCAACCCATGACAACCCGATCGCGAGCCGATCTCGCGATCGCTCGACCGCGAAGCACGGACGCTCCGACTCGCTCACGCAAAGAAACCGTCCACGTTGGAGCGAGCGATATGGTCGGCGCATGACAGCAGACGGAGCGGCTTTCGGCGTCGACGTCTTGTGCGTCAACGGCCCGAACTTGAACGCACTCGGCACGCGAAATCCCGCGGTATACGGCAGCGCCACGCTCGCCGACGTCGAGCGAGACCTTGGTGAGCAAGCGGCGCAACTGCGTCTCAACCTCGAGTGCTATCAAAGCAACCACGAGGGCGCCATTCTCGATCGGCTCTATCGCGCCAAGGCCGAGGGATGTCGTTACCTCATCATCAACGCCGGGGCCTTCACCCACACCAGCATCGCGATTCGCGATGCTCTAGAAGCCATTGAGCTGCCGTTTGTGGAAGTCCACATCAGCAACGTCTTCGCACGCGACGCGTTCCGGCACCACTCCTATCTCTCGCCAATTGCGAGCGGAGTGATCGTGGGCTGCGGCGTCCGCGGGTACGCGCTCGCCCTGGACCTCATCGCGGATCGGCTCTCCGCACGCTGAAACCGAACTGCGGCTAACCGTGGGATGGCGGCTGGTCGATCATGCCGCGCCGTAGCCGCGCAGCCGCGCCACCGCCACCGGGTCGACGCAAAGCAGCGTCTCGTACAACGGCCTAGCCGGTACCGACGTTCTGAAAACCGCTTCCGGCGAACTGAGCGGGCGCTGTCAATCAAGTGCCAACGCCACGCTCCTTCGCCGAGTCGGCTTGCCGGATCGCGTGTAACGCGGTCTACGGCTGCTGGCCAGCCTTAACAGTTTCGACCTGCGCGATCGCGTTTTGCCCGGCCGGATCGGGCAAGCCCGATCGTTTGGCGATCGAGCCAAGTTGCGGTCGCCACACCGACACGCCACAACTCGAGTGAGTCACCCGATGGCAACTCGCGAGCGCGTCGGCCTCGACGAGCGCCCCGGAGGGTCGGCAGCAGGTCGCAGGCCACGGATCGGAGATTGGCTGCGGGGCGTCATCGGCGCTGGTGCCGTCGCCGTGCTCATCGCGGCCCTCCTGACGACGGGGACTGCCGCCGCAGCGAGCGGCGTCACCCCCGACCGAGTCTCTGGGGCTGACCGCTACGACACCGCCGTTCACGTCGCCGCGACGGAGTTCCCGTCCGGTACCTCCGCGGCCGTGCTCGCCCGTCGACGTCCGGATCGGCGCTCATGCCACCTTCGACCGGGTGGTATTCGACTTCACCTTCGCGAACGGGCTGCCCGACTTCGCGGTGTCGTACGGCGACCTGCGCGACGAGTCAGGGCGGCTGGTGCCGATCGAGTCCAATCAGGTGCTCGTCGTGCGATTCGCTCACGTCGAGCCGGCGGCCGGCTCGGTCGACCGCGATCAGCAACCGGAGCTGGTGGCGGTGCGGGAGGTGAAGTACCTCGGTGAGTTCGAAGGAATCGCCAACGCGGGCATCGGAGTGGCCACCGCGCACGGGACGGCGCCCAAGACCGGGTTTCGTGCCTTCACGACGGGCAACAGCGTCGTCGTCGACGTAGCGCACTACGGCGACTTCGTGAATGCGCAGTGAGATTGGGCTACGACGTGCGCCCACCTTGACCGGCGGCGCATCCCGCGAAGGTCGCGGCTATAGTTGCTTCAGGTCAAGCAACTAGCGGAGGATGTCAAGCGTGGCGACGGCGGCGGCGGGTTCGAGGTTTCGCGGGGCTCACTACAAATGGGTAGCCCTGTCCAACACAACGCTCGGCATGTTGATGGCCACCATCAACTCGTCGATCATCCTCATCTCGCTGCCGGGCATCTTCCGGGGCATCGGCATCGATCCGCTCTCGCCGGGCAATGTCGGTTACCTGCTCTGGCTGATGATGGGCTACATGCTCATCACCGCCGTCTTGGTGGTGAGCCTCGGCCGGCTCGGCGACATCATGGGCCGGGTTCGCATCTACAACCTGGGCTTCGCGGTCTTCACGATCGGTTCGATCATCTTGGCGCTCGATCCGATGAAGGGTGGCGGCGGCGCGCTGTGGCTCGTGCTGTGGCGGCTGCTGCAGGGCATCGGCGGCGCGATGTTGTTCGCCAACTCGAGCGCGATCATCGTCGACGCGTTCCCCCCCGAGCAGCGCGGTCTCGCCATGGGTATCAACCAGGTCGCGGCTATCGCGGGCTCGTTCATCGGTCTGATCGCTGGCGGGCTGCTCAGCGTCGTCGATTGGCGGTTGGTCTTTTGGGTTTCGGTGCCCGTCGGCATCATCGGCACCGTGTGGGGCTACCACAGCCTGCGTGACAACGGACGCCGTGTCGCGGCGCGCATCGACTGGTGGGGCAACGTCACTTTCGGCGTCGGGCTGACCGCGGTGCTCGCCGCCATCGTCTACGGCATCCAGCCCTACGGTGGTCACACGATGGGTTGGACGGCGCCGAAGGTGCTCGTCGGCCTGATCGGTGGTCTTGCGTGTCTCGGCGTCTTCGCGGCCATCGAGCTGCGGGTCGAATCCCCGATGTTCAACCTGCGACTGTTCAGAATTCGCGCCTTCGCGACAGGGAGTGCGGCCGGCTTGCTCGCGGCGATCGCCCGAGGCGGCATGCAGTTCATGCTCATCATCTGGCTGCAAGGCATCTGGTTGCCGTTGCACGGCTACAAGTACGAGGACACGCCGCTGTGGGCCGGCATCTACCTGCTGCCGTTGACGATCGGCTTCCTGGTGGCCGGGCCGCTCTCGGGCTACCTCAGCGACCGGCACGGCGCCCGCGCGCTCTCGACGGGCGGCTTGATCGTGTTCGCCGGCAGCTTCCTCGGCCTGTTGTTCGTCCCGACGGACTTCCACTACTGGGTTTTCGCCGTCCTCGTGTTCTTCAACGGCGTTGGCGGTGGTCTCTTCTCGGCGCCGAACTCGACCGCCATCATGAACAGCGTGCCCCCCGACCAGCGCGGCGGCGCCGCCGGCTTGCAGGCGACTTTCATGAACTCGGGCATGGTGCTCTCGATCGGCATCTTCTTCTCGCTGATGATCGTCGGCCTCGCCAACACGTTGCCGTCCTCCATGAGTCACGGCCTGCTCGCGAACGGCGTGCCAGCCGACAAGGCGCACGCCGTCGCGTCGTTGCCACCGGTCGGCAGCCTGTTCGCGTCGTTCCTCGGCTACAACCCGCTGCAAAGCTTGCTCGGATCGCAATCGGGCGTGCACGTCACCGACTCGCAGTGGCAGACGCTGACCGGGCAAGCAGTTCTTCCCGCACTTGATCTCGTCGCCGTTCCATCACGGCCTCGTCATCGTGTTTGGCATGGCGATCGCGATGTCGCTTATCGCAAGCGTGTTCTCCGTGCTTCGGGGCAAGCGGTTCGTGCACGATGATGTGCAGCACGCGCATCCGGAGCACTCGCACGCCGGTGACGCCGCCTTGGTGTCAAGCGCGGTGCCAGGCGAGCTGGCCTTGGAGGACGACCGCACGTGACCACCCGCCGCACCACGACCACATGCCCGGCCTGACGCCGAACTGGCGGCCCGGCTCCGCCTCGTCATCGCCCGGCTCGCTCGCACGGTGCGTCAACACGCGGCGGCGGGTTTGACGCCGTCCCAGCTCTCGGCTCTTTCGACGATCGAGGAGCACGAGCCGATTCGCATGAGCGATCTGGCGGCGCACGAGTCCGTCGGCGCTCCCGTCATCACGCGCGTGATTGACAGCCTCGAGAAGCTCGACTACGTGGCACGCGTGAGCGACCCGTCTGACCGCAGGGCATGTCTGATCGAACTCACGGACGGTGGTCGCACCGTGCTGCAGGACCTGTGGCACGCGCGGGCGACCGCGCTGACCGAGCGTATCGCGCGCCTGTCGCCTGAGCAGTCTGCGGTCCTCGACGCCGCGCTTCCGGTGCTCGAAGCACTCGTGCGTCACCCGGCGGATTGACGTCGGCGGACTATTCGGACGACGCGGACGCGCTGCGCCCGGCGATATCTTTGGGAGTCGTGCGCCAAGGACTCGCCGGGGCGTCGTTTGCCAGGACTTCTCGGACAGGTAGCCGACCGTTTGTCGCGAACGGGCTGTCGCGACGAGAGGCTGTTAGCGGTTGCCCGACCGACGCACCGGGGGTCGTTCGACATGCAGCCGGAAGAAGGATGACCGCCATGCCGGACGAGACGCTGACCGAGGAACTCGCGCGACGACGCCACGAGGCGAGCGCGGCTCTGGAGGCGGCCGAGCGGCGAGACCCGGATGGTGACGACGTCGACTTCTGGGCCGACGCGCTGATATCGGCCCGGGTCGCGCTGTTCTTGGCACAAGCTGAGGAAGCCGCGACGGCGGGACACGAGTACGTCAGTCGAATCGCCGTCGACGTCCGCGAGAACGCGCGGTGGCCGGCGCCGGTGGCTGCCACGGCGGACCACGTCGGCCGTCGTGCGCCAGGCGATCGGGCTGCTGATGCAACGTCACCGGCTGTCGCGTCTCGGCGGTCGTCGCCATGCTTGAGAACGCGGGTGAGCAGCATGGCGTCTCCACGCTGTTGATCGCTGAGCGGATCGTGCGCGGGGACGGTTGCAGCGACCCGCACCTCACAGCGGCAATCGACGGCGCAGCCGCTCTCCGACACTGTGCGCAACGAGCACTGGGATGAACTGAGTGACCCTGGCGTGCTGGTACTGCGATGCTTCGGCGTACACCGCCTGCCGAACATCGCTTTCGCTGGCGCGGTCAGAGTATTGGCGGGTCAGCTGAGAGGCGACCCTTTCCAGGTGTTGCGCAAGAGCGACGTTCCCGAGCGACGTAGGCATCGCTTACCTCCACCGGACACTGCCTGAGGCACCCACCATGCACCGAGGCGCCGTCCGGTCGCCCTAGCGATGGGTGAGAATTCATCGCTCGTTCATCTGCGTCGGCACCGGGCGTCGGTCAGGTCACCGGCGGGTACTCGTCGACGGCCACAAGATTGCGCGGGCTCTCAGCGTCGAAGTGCAGCGCGATGAACCCACCCTTGGGTGTCGAGCCGTTCCAGGGTGGGGCATTCAACGCTTCGCACATGCCGCGCACCAGCGGCGCGATGGAGGGACCTTGGCCGCAGACCACAGCAGGCACCCCTGCCGTGAGGATCGCGACGAACCGCGCCAGTGCGGCCTGTGGCGCGGCCGCGTAGCCGGACTCCGAGAACAACGGCTCGCTCTCGATCACGATGCGCCGCGCGGCGGCGAAGGGGCCGACGGTGTCGAGGCAACGCAACACGTCGGCGGATAGCACGCGTCGGATGTCGAATGCCTGCAGTATGTCGGCTAGCCGAGCCGCCTGGCGGTGACCGAGCTCGTCGAGCGGCCGTTCGCGGTCGTCGCCCTGCCAGGCCTCAGGCTGCCCCGCGCTGCCATGGCGGACGACGACGCACGTGACCGTCGCACGCGCGTCACTTGAGAACGACTTCACTATGGGCGGGTCGCGGTCCGTCGACAGATGCGCCAACGCCTCTCGCGGCGGCAGCCATATCAGCTGGTCGACTTCCTCTCCGCCGATGAACTGGCCGGCGACCGCTCGGACCGCCCAGTAGCGCACCCGCTTGGGGTTGCCGTCCTTCAGATAGGAGATCTCGCCGAGCATTCGACCGGGCTGTCCGGTGAAGCCGGACTCCTCCTTGATCTCGCGCAGCGCGCCGAGCAGCGGATGCTCGCCGGCGACCAATTTCCCTTTGGGCACCGACCAATCGTCGTACTTCGGTCGATGCACCAGAGCGATCTCGACGCCGAGGCCGCCTTGCGCTGGACGCCATAAGACGCCGCCCGCAGCCTCGATCTGGCCGCCACTAGCTGTCGCCATCACTCACCTACTGCTTAGCCAGCCACCGATGATGCTTCGCGCCCGCAACATCCGGCCAGGCTGCCGCAAACTCGCGTCGAGCCGCCGCCGCCGCGGCCTCTTGCCGGGCGAACATAACACCGAGACCAAAACTGATCGAACCGACACGAGCTCTCGCGGCGACGTTGGCGAGGTACGCGGCGGCCACGACGGCGTCCTGGTGTTCGCCCAGCACGTCTTGTATCCGCTCCGCCTGCTTGGACAGCCGCCGAGCGTCGTCGCCGAACGCGCTCGACACCGCGTCGCAGGTGTAGCGGAGCCGCTTCGCCGCGATGCGTGTCAGGTGATGATCGCGGACGACGCCGTCCTGATCGGCGTCCGCAACCGTGATGCGGTCGGCTCGCCTGGCCAGCCGGACCCAGCTCCTGCGCACGATCGGCAACAGGCTCTCGCCGGCGGATCGCGACGCGGCGTCCGTCGTCCGCGGATACATCGCAGCGTCGACCAACCGGTCTATCAGCAGTAGGTACCGTGAACTCTCGATCGCTTCGAGCGCCGCGGCATTCGCTGCATCGGCGCCCTTGGCGGTGAGCTCGGCGAGCTTTGCTCGCACGTCGTCGGGCTTGGCCTCTGCCGGAAGCGCCTCGGTGGCTGCCAACAAGCGCGCCTGCAGCACCTCTGCGTCGCGGGCAGCGCCTAGCGCATCGCCCAGCCAGCCAAGCTCGGCGCGCAGCGACGCCGCCCATTGGTCGTCGAGCAGCGGAGCGAAGATGCCGAACCCGCTTCGCAGTCGACGAATCGCCACCCGCATCTGGTGCACGGCGTCCGGTTGCGCGCGTCGCAGCCGGACGTCCTCTGCCATCAGCGTGCGGGTGTGGCGGCACAGATCGGCGACGACGAGGTCGTGCGCTGAGTCGCGAGCGTGGACGACGCGGGGTGGTGGCGGGTCCGGCGACGCGGTCGCGCGAGGGCCGAGCGCCCGCACCACCTTCGGCACGAATTCGCCGCCAACGGCACCCGCCTCGCGCAGCAGCCCGGCCACCCTGGCGACGAGCTTCGGACTGCCGCCAAGGTCCTCGATCTCGAGCTCTCGAAATCGCGCTTGCACGTGGCTGTTGTCGTGGACCGTCACGGTGTCGTCGACGAGCTCGGCCAGCGCGCCGCCGTCCGCGTCGCGCAACACCCGTGCGGTCCGCTCGCTGACGAGCGTGGCGACGGGACCGAGTGGCGCCGACCGCACCCAGACCATCACCAAAGCTCGGAACTCGTCGGGCATGTCAGGCGCATCGGGGAGTTGGATCTCATCACGGATCCCGGTGCCGTCAGGTACGGCCGCGCCGGTGACCGGCAACTTCAGGTGCCATCCCGCGTCTGTACCGCCCGTGCGTCGCCGCAAGGTCACTCCCTCGCGGGCGAGCCGCAGGTCGGGAGTGTCGTAATAGACGGCCGTCATTGTGGCCTGACGCGCCGGATCGATCGACGCGACGATCGGCGCGACACCCTCAAGAGCGGGCAACTCGAACAGCGAGTGAACTCGGAACTTCGCTTCGAACTCGCGGCTGTAGGCGGGGCCTGCTGATTTAGTCATCGGCCGCTGATTCGTAGCCAGCCGGCTGCGTACCGATCCGGCCGGCTCTGATCAGCTCGCGCTGCACGTCGCTGCCGGCCGCCCGCACGTACGTGCCGTCCTTTTGCAGCCGCCAACACGCTGTCTCGTCTGACGTCTCGCGGTCGAGCACGGCCTTCAACTGGGCGCAAGCGTCCGGGTCGTCGACCCGCACGAGCGCCTCCACTCGACGGTCCAGGTTGCGGTGCATGACGTCGGCGCTCCCGATCCAATACTCAGGCCGGCCGCCAGCAGTGAAACGAAAGATGCGGGAGTGTTCGAGAAAGCGGCCAAGAATGCTGCGTACCTCGATGGTCTCCGACAACTCAGGCACACCGGGCCTGAGTGCGCACATCCCACGGACGACGAGATCGATCGCAACGCCTGCTCGTGAGGCAAGGTACAGCTCGTCGATCAAGGCCTCGTCGACCAGGCTGTTCAACTTCAAGGCGATGCCGTTCGGCAGTCCGGCGCGGGCGTTCTCGGCTTCGCGCCGGATCATCCTTGACAGCCCCGCGCGCAGTCCGTGCGGCGCGACGAGCAACGCCGAGTAGGGGCCAGAACGCGTGTAACCGGAAATGTGATTGAACAGATCCGCCAAGTCTGCGCCGATGTCGGCACGGGCGGTGAGCAAGCCGACGTCCTCGTAGATGCGCGCCGTCGCCGGGTTGTAGTTTCCCGTGCCGATGTGCGCGTACCGGCGCAGCGTGCCGTCCACTTCGCGCCGCACGACGAGGCAGAGTTTGCAGTGGGTCTTCAGCCCGACCAGGCCGTAGACGACGTGGCATCCCCACTGCTCGAGTTGGCGGGCCCACCGGATGTTCGCTTCCTCGTCGAATCGCGCTTTGATCTCGACCAGCACCAACACCTGCTTGCCTGCTTTGGCGGCGTCGATCAGCGCCTCGACGATGGGTGAGTCACCGCTCGTCCGGTACAACGTCTGCTTGATTGCCAGCACGTTTGGATCTGCAGCGGCCTGTTCGAGCAGCACCTGCACGCTGGTGGCGAACGAGTCGTAGGGGTGGTGCACGAGGATATCGCCGTTGCGCAGCGTGCCAAAGATGTCTCCGACGCTCTCGCCGTCCGCAGTGAGCAGTCGCGGCGGCGTTGCAGGCACGAACGGCGCGTATTTCAGCTGAGGCTGGTCGAGTTCGGCGATGGCCCACAGCCCCGACAGGTCGAGCGGCGCGGGCAACCGGTACACCTCGGCGTCTAGCACGCCAAGCTCGCGCTTCAGCAGGTCGAGCACCCGCTCGCTCATCGTCGATTCCACCTCGAGGCGGACGGGCGGCCCGAACCGACGCCGCAGCAGCTCACGTTCGAGCGCGTGCAACAAGTTGTCGGCGTCGTCCTCGTCAACCTCGAGGTCTTCATTGCGAGTGACCCGGAAGGTGTGTGTCTCAAGGATTTCCACACCGGGATACATGACGTCGAGATGCGCGGAGATGACTTCTTCGACCGCGATGAACCGACCCGCGCCCAGAGGCAGAAAGCGGGCGAACATCTCCGGGACCTTTACCCGCGCGAAGCGCTCGTCGCCGGACGCGGGATCGCGCACGACCACGGCGAGGTTGAGCGACAACCCTGAGATGTACGGGAAACGGATGCGCCGGGTCGACGGCGAGAGGAGTGAGCACCGGATGCAGGCGTTCGTTGAAGAAGATGCGCATCTCGGCCCGGTCGGCGGCAACGAGGTCAGCCCAACGCGCGAGGCGGATGCCAGCCGAGGCGAGCTCATCCTTCACGGCGTCGCAAAAGACCTTCGCGTGTCGCTCGGCGAGTTCGTGACCACGTGTCGCGATCACATCCAGTTGGTCGGTCGCGGATAGTCCACTCGGAGCGGCGATGGCGATTCCGGTGGCCATCCGCCGCTTGAGCGATGCGACTCGGACCATGAAGAATTCGTCGAGATTCTTCGCGAAAATAGCCAGAAACCGAACGCGCTCGAGTAGCGGCGTGCCGTCGTCAGTCGCCAACTCCAGCACGCGGCTGTTGAAGTCGAGCCAACTGACCTCGCGGTCGAGAAAGCGGTCGTCCGGCAGGCCCGCTTCGTCGGAAGCGGCGGGTCGGCAGCGACCACCTCTCGGCTGCTTCGTGAACGGAGCTCATCAATCGCATCCAGTAGGCGGCGGCCTCGGCGTGTTGAGTCATCGGCTCTACGAGAATGCCTGCGTCGGTGGAACCGTCGCCGTACGGTTTGTGACTGCCCGATGTCCGGTCGATGAACAACACGTCGCTACGTTCCTCGTCGCCGAGGGCGTGTACTGAAGGTGGAGGGGAAGGGCGTCCGGTGTGACCCTGCGGGACTTCGATGCGGCGCGGCGAAAACGTCAGTCGGCTGGCCGCTTCGAACTGTTCGAGCGCCTCCAGTGCCTGGCATCCGTACACGACGGAGGGCCCGCCGCCCATCATGATGGCGACGCCGACGGTTTCGGCGATCTCCTGGCGGGTCGCGCCGGCGCGCAGCGCGTCATGAACGTGGTATGCGATGCACCCGTCACAGCGCACGGTGATGCCGATCGCGAGCGCCATCAACTCCTTGTACTTTCCGCTGAGCGCGCCATCGGCGATCGCAGCGCTGTGCAGCTTGCCGAATCCGTCCATGACGCCCGGGGATTCGATGCCGTAGGCGCGCAGCATCTCGCCAAGGTGGCGGTAGCAGTCGGGATAGTCGCTCGTCATGGTGTCGCTCCCATCTCGCGCCGCGCCACCGCTTGCCTGTCGTTCTCGCGCCACGGGCGGCGTATCGAGTCGCCTTCACCGCAAGGCTGCGTCGCGGGTGGTTGACCGGCCAGTGTCGAAAGTCCTTCTGGGGCTGCTCGGGGCTGCTCGGGGCGGCCATGGGACTGGTGTCCCACGAAGCGTGACCGGTGCCCCTAGTGGAGAGTGCTTCCAGCGCACAGGCTCGTCTGATGCGGGGGAAGTCCCGCAGCGATAAGTGGCGAGGAGTGCCGCGATGAGCGTTGTCGGCGAGATGCCCGAAGGCCAGGACCGGCGGATTCACCGGCCGCGTCGTTTTGCCGCGGTGGCCTTGGCCGTCTCGGTTGGCATCGTTGTCGCGGCAGGAGGAGGCGCCGCCGGCTATGCCATCGCTCGCGGCGTGACGCCGGTCGACACGCACACGGTGTACTGCGCCACTCCCGCGGCCACGAGCTCCGCGCCGTCGGGACAGTCACTCGCGGCCGCGGCGACGGTGGCGACGCCGAGCGTGGTCGCTGTCACGGCGCGAAGCGTCGACGCTGCCGTCACCGGGTCGGGGATCATCATCCGCTCCGACGGCGTCATCCTCACGAACAACCACGTCATCGCGAACGTCGCCGTCAACGGCGGGGCCATCACGGTCACCTTCGCGACCGGCAAGACCGCGACCGCGAAGGTGCTGGGCCGGTCGCCAGAGAGCGACATCGCCGTCATCAAGGCGGAAGGCACGGACGGGCTCCAGCCCGCGATCCTGGGTTCTGCCGCCGCGCTGGCGGCCGGAGAGCAGGTGCTGGTCATCGGCACCGCCCTCGGCGAACCGGGAACCGTCACGGCCGGCATCATCTCGGCCCTCGGTCGAAGCGCTTGCGCCACGGGCGAGGAGCCGTCGGAGTCGGATCAGCAGTTGTACGGCACCAAGCCGTGGCTGCCGGAGCAGGTGACCCTCACCGACCTGATACAGACCGACGCCCCCATCGGCGTTGGTGATTCGGGTGGCGCGCTGGTGAACGCGAGTGGTCAGATCGTCGGAGTCTGCACCGCTTTCACAGGGGATGGCATCAGCTCATCCGCGACCGGCGTCGGATTCGCCATCCGCATCGACGTCGCGTACGACATCGCGACTCAGTTGATGGGCGGCTTGTGACGCCAACGACGCCAGCTGGTTTTAGTCGGGTCCGACGCGTTCGGCGGCTTGTGCGAGCGCGTTCCCAAGGAGAGCCGCCTCCGCGACGCTGAGGCTTAGCCACACGCGTTCGTGGTTGTCGAAGCTCGCGCACCGCAACGACAAGGTGACGGTTCCGTTGACCGGCACACCGGGGAGAGGCAAGATGGCGACGTCGATCGTGCGCCCGGCTCTGGTGTGTATGGAGGCGACCGATCGATCGGTGCGCTGCATGTGAGCCACCCTCTTCCGCGTCACGGGCAGACCCGGTCTCGCATCCCCGCAGGGGTACCTGTCGCTTCGGTGAACGTCATGACTAGTCGCCCGATTCCCGGTCAGCGGTCCGCCGACCGGCCACTTTCGCGCCTCACTCAACGCATGATGCCGGTGTGGCCGAGCGAGTATCGGCCGGGCTGTGGCCAAACGCACACGCCGTGCGGCCCTCTGCCGACTCGGATCTTGGTGACGTGCCCGGTCGTGGTGTCGAAGGCGTAAACCATGTCGTTGAACCGCCCGGACAGCCACAGGGTTTTCCCGTCGGCGGAGACGTTGCCCATGTCGGGGCTGCCGCCGCCGGGAATCGTCCAGGTTGCCACAACCTTCTTGGTGGCGAACGAGACGACGGAGACCGCGCCGGCATCGCGGTCGGAGACGTACAAGTCTTTGGCGTCCCGGCTTGGGTACAGGCCGTGCGCGCCGGCGCCAGTCTTGATGAATCCGACCCGCTGCATGGTCGCGGCGTCGATCAGCCAGGTGCCGCCGTAGTGCAGGTCGGCGACGTAGAACGTGTGGCCGTCCGGTGACAGTTTGACGTCTTGCGGGCTGGCGCCAGCGGGCAAGTCGATGGTGCCGGCCACCTGCTGCTTCTCGACATCGACCTCGAGCAGCCGACCGGGCTTGTTGCCGGCGCCGGCGAACTCGCACGACAGCAGCATCAGCCGCCCGTTCGCGGTGAAATCGGCGTGGTCGACGCCAGCGCACATCGGGACGGGCACGGAATGCTCGAGCGCCATGGTGCGGGGATCACGAAAGTCCAGCCTGCGCAGCGCTTCCGCGACGACGACCGCGTGACGCCCGTCAGGGGTGAAGTACATGTTGTACGGGTCGTCAACCGGGACGGGCTTGCCGGGCAGCCCTGTTGTCGGGTCGATCGGCGTCAAGGAGTTGCCGGCGTCGTTGGTGACCCACAAGACCGAGCCGTCATAAGCCGGGACGACGTGCTGCGGCAGTCGGCCCACCGCGAAGTGGTTGACGACCCGCATCGTCGCGGGGTCGATGACGTAGACGTCGTTGCTCAGCGTGTCCGGCACGTACACCAACGGCTTCGCCTGACGCGCCGCGGCGGTGAAGTCGCCCGGCTTGTCGGCCGCGTAGACGTTCTGCGCGTCGGGGATCGGCGGCATCCCAGGCAGGGGGTTCGCGTCGACTCCGGTCGCTTGGGGCGAGGAGGACTCCGAGCCCGATGGTGACGCCACAACTGACGGTCTGACGGGGTCAGCCTGAGCCGATGTGAACCCTTGCGTGGTCGGCGACCGTGTCGTCGGCGACGCGCTCGCGCCGCGGTGGCTGGACGTGCAACCGGCCGCGAGCAGCGCGCTGAGCGCGATAATTCCGGCCGCGCGGACCGCCGCCCACCGCCGCCCGGTCATCGGTGACTCCCTTCGATCCGCCAGGGGCGGCGCCAGCGCGGCGCACCCGCGGCGCACCCGCGGAACGCCGTCCGTCTAGTTGCCCGACTCGGACGTTTCGCCGGCGGCCCCCCGCCGGTTTCGACGCCACAAGGCGACGAGCCCGGCGAGCACCGCCGCGACGACGATCCCCGCCACGATGTACGTCGGACCGTGCAGCCCATTGGCCACTGACTTCCAGTTGGCGCCGATGGCGTACCCAGCCCAGCCGAACGCGATTGTCCAGGGAAGGCATCCCGCCAAGGTGTAGAGGCCAAACCGCAACGGCGGCATCGCCGCAATCCCGGCCGGCAGCGAGATGAAGGTGCGCACGACCGGCAACAGCCGCGCGAAGAAGATCGAGGCGGCGCCGTGGCGCTCGAACCACCGGTGGGCACGTGCGACGTCCGACTCGCGAAGCCATAGGTAGCGCCCGTAACGACGCACGGCGGCCGGGCCCCATGCCCGGCCGACTCCCCAGGCGACGTAGCTGCCGGCGAGGTTTCCCAACGTTCCGACGGCGATGACCACCGGCAGGCTCAGGTGGGCGCCGACGACCGCTCCGGCGGAAATCGCCCCCGCCAGCGGCATGGTGACCTCGGAAGGCACCGGAATGCAGGCTGACTCCAGCAGCATGAGGGCGAAAACCGCTACATAGCCCCAAGACGTGATCAGGTGCTGCACGGCGAGCACCTAGGGGCGACGCGGACGACGTCGGACGGCATCGGCATGTGTGCAATCTACTACAGGGAAGGTAGTAGTCATCCTGGGCGATTCTCCTCCGGCCGCGTGTAGGTTTGCTCCCCAGGACATGTCGACGTACACAGCTTCACGCAAGGTGGGCGCCATGAGGTCAGCGCGCCGAGTCGGCGCCGCGAAGGGGAGCCGTCGCCCCGGCGCGCTCGAGCAAGAAGTGCTCGCCGTGCTCGCGGCCGCGGGAGATCCGTTGACGCCGGCGCAGGTGCAAGAGTCGTTGGACGGCGATCTCGCGTACACCACCGTCATGACGGCGCTGTCACGGTTGCACGCGAAGGGCGTGCTCTCCAGGGAGCGCGTCGGCCGGGCGTTCGCCTATCGCTGGCTGGACGCGTCGACCCTCACGGCCCGGCGCATGCACCGATTGCTCGAGACGGGCGACGACCGCGCGGCGGTGCTGGCGAGGTTCGTGGCTGAACTCGGCCCGGAAGACGGCCGGCTCCTCGAGGAGCTTCTCGTCGACAACCCGGACGGCGTCGCGTGAGTTTGCACCTGGCGATGCTGCTGCCGTTCGCCGTGGCCGCGTTGCTAGCCGTGTTCGTGCGTCGCCTCGCCGGAGCGCTCCCCCCTGCGCACGCGGTCCCGCTCGTGAGCGCGATCAGCGTCGTCACCGCGCTCACAACCGGATTCGTCACTGCCGTGGCGGCCTTCACGTTCGTGGCGCAAAATCCCAGGCTGGCTGGCTTGGGCGACTGGTCGGCGCACACGCTTCGCCAGATCGATCCGATGTCGCCGGTACTCGGGACGATCGCCGCCACGGCCGTGATCGGTTGCACCGCCGCGGCGGCGTTCGTCGTCGTCCGCTACGTCGGCGCCATGGTGTCCGTGCTGCGCACCTGCCGCCGACTTGGGCCCGACGCGCACGGGCTCGTCGTGGTCGACGACGTGCGGCCGGACGCCTTCGCATTGCCGGGAACCACCGGCCGAGTGGTGATCTCGACCGCGATGCTTCGCGCGTTGCCGTCCGCCGAAAGGCGCGCGCTGCTCGCTCACGAGCAATCCCACCTGCGGCATCGCCATCACTTCTATCTCGTCGTGACCGAGGTCAGCGCCGCCGCGAATCCGCTGCTGCGCCCCGCGGTCGACGCCGTCCGGCTCGGCATTGAACGGTGGGCCGACGAGGACGCGGCCGAGGAGACCGGCGACCGATGGCTCGTCGCGCTAGCCTTGGCGCGCGCGAGTCGCGCCGCGACGGGGGCGCCTTCGGGCGACCGATACGCGCTGCGGATGAACGGCGCGACATTCGGCGCCCGCGCTCGAGCGCTCCTCGAGCCGCCGCCGCGCCCGCGCCGCGTGCTTGCGGCGGCGCTCGCCGGAGTCGCCGTCCTCACCGCGGCGAGTTCGCTGGTCGTCGCCTGGGGCACCGAGTCGCGATTCGACCGGGCGACGATCGTCACGGCCGCCGGCCGGGACTGACCGCCGGCCGGGCCTGACCGCTGATCGCCTGACCGCCTGACCGCCGATCCCGCGTCAACCCGGCCGCTTCGGCATCTACTACGATTCCGGTCGTAGGACGCCCGTTGGAGGTCGACGTCGGCTAAGCAACTCGAAACCGAGGACAGCCGGGCGTCGTCCGTGCTGTCGCGCCGCATCGGCGCGGGGGTCTTCCTTGCCCTCCTGGTGGCGTTGGTCTGGTGGAAGCTCGGCGCGGTCGAGCAGGCGGCCGGCCGGCTGTTGCGGCTGCCGTCGCCGTCGTGGCCCTGGATCGGCGTCGCGGTCGCCGCCATCGCGACCAGTTTCGTGCTGTCGGCTGTCGCGTTGTGCGCGGCGGTCGGCGCTCGCTTGCGACTCGGCCGCACGGTGGGCGCTCAACTTGCCGCGACGGCGGCGAATCGCGTGACGCCCGGCAGTGTGGGCGGCGCCGCCGTCAACATCCGCTACCTCACCCGCGCGGGATTCGCGCCTGGCGCCGCCGGCGCGGCTGTCACGGTTGTGGGCGTCGCGCATGTGTTCATCGCTCTGCTCGGCGTCGCGGCCTTCGGTCCTGGCGTCGCGATCAACGCAGTCCGGCAGTTCGCCCGGCGGTCGCCGTCTCCGGGCTGGTTGGCTGTGGCGTCCGTGATGGGCGCCGCGCTCGTGATCGTGGTGTTCTTCATCGGTTGGCGCCTCCGCCGGCATCACCGGTATCGGGCGCTGACCGCCCGGGTGCGTCCGATGATCGCGGACGCCGTTCAATCCACCCGTCGCCTCAGCCGTCATCCCGGTCGGCTGGCGACGTTGGTCGGCGGTGTGGCAGCCGTGAAGGCGGCGAACCTCCTCGCCCTCTACGCCGCGCTGTGGGCGTTCGATGGAGACGTCCGAGCATGGCGAGTGGCGGTCGCCTATCTGGTCGGCGCGACCACCGCCGAGCTGATTCCAACCCCGGGCGGCCTCGGCGCCGTCGACGCGGCGTTGTTGCTGGCGCTCGTCGGCACCACGACGGGCGCAGGCGGGGCACTCGCGGGCGTCTTGCTCTATCGGTTCCTTGCGTTCTGGGCGCCGATAGCTCCCGGCTTGGTGAGCTCTGCGGTACTGCGCCGCGGCATGGCGCTCTGACGTTCTGACACGGCCTTACCGCGCATGTGACGGTTACCGGCGGGCTACCCCGACCGTCACACGCCGACCGTCACGGCCTGCACGTCGTCGAGAGCGGTGTCGAGCAGGTTGTGGGCCAGCATCGAAAGCGCCCGGGACGCCGCGATCTCGTCGCCAATCTCAGGCACATTGGGCTCGCCTGGGTGTTTGCGAGCGCTGCCTTCGCCGTGGACTTTGCCTTCGGTGTCGGCAGTCGTGAGCACCGCGCGGGCCTTCGTCGTCTCGCCTTCTTCGGAGAGCAGGATCGTCACGGTCCATGTCTGCGTACGCATTGTCTGCTCCTTTCAGCGGCCGCGCCGGATGTGGGCGCTCCGGCCTATGCGGGCCGCGTCGTTTTCCAACCCACCGGCCGGTCGCTCGGTGTCCGGTCGACGTACTCGAAGAACGATTTGGGAACCCCGAGCACGATGCCGTACTCGCCGTGAGTGAGCCGAACGCCTCGCTCGTCCCACGACAGCAACCAGTTGTGGCACTCGATGAGATGGCTAATCGTGTCCAGCAAACCGAATTGACGGTCTTCGCGGCTCCAGTCGGGCCGGTTGCTCTCGAGGGCGACTCGGTCTTCGAGCTGGTGGCGATCGAGCTTGCTGAGCTCATCGATCCTGGCGTCGAGCGCGATCACAACCGGCGCCATGTAGAGGTCTGCGACACCATGCGGAAGGGTGGTCATCCTGATCTCCGAGGTCCATGACGTTCGTCCGTTGACGGTCTCCAGCCTCGCGTGCAGCGGGTTTGCTGAGATGAGTCAAAGAGCACCGGCGGCAGGGCCGGAAGTCCCAACGCAGGGTGCCGGATCAACCGGTGACGTCGAACTCCGCGTACATGCCGGCGGCGTAGTGACCGGGCAGATTGCAGACGACTTCATAGCGTCCGGGCTTGAGGGTGAGCGTCGTCCAGCTCGCCTCTCCGGGCTTGATGCCGTCGCCGTCGCCGGCGCCGCAGTTGTTCGACGCCTCGCCGAGGCTGCCGGTCTCCGAGACGGTGCCGTCCGCGCCGACGCCGCGTTCGCCGGGTTGGTAATCACCGGTCAGCGGCAGCACCACCAGCTCGTGGGTGAGCGCGCCGGCGTTGGCAACGCGCAAGGACACGATCCCTGCTGGAGCGGACGCGGGATTGGCTCGCACGCTCATCGTTCCGGCCGGCCACCACGTCTGCGCGTTTGGCGTCCCGCCTCGCGACATCATGCCGCCGTAACCCATCCCGCCGTTGCCTGTGCCGCCGTAACCCATGCGGGGGCCCATGTCGGTCAAGGTGACGTCGACGACGGTCCCCGGCAGCGCCGGCGCGGCGCAGGCCGTCGTCGTCGCCGTCGCCGTCGTCGTCGCCGTCCAATGCGGCTCCGTGTGCGCGGGGCCCGCAGTGCGGTCAAACGCGCCCGCGGCCGCCATCGCAATCGTCGAGCCCGTCGCCAGGATCACCGCGGCCGTGCCGAGGGCCAGCGCTAGTCGAAGGTTGCGGCGCATGGTAATCAGCGGGTGCGAAGAAGATCGCGCCGGCGGACGTACTCCTCTTCGGTGAGTTCGCCGCGGGCGAGTCGTTCGTCGAGGATCTGCCGCGCGTCGGGCGATGCGATGTTGGCAGCGCCGCCACGGTCGGCCCTCGTCGTGCGCACGAGCCAGAGCGCGCCGGCGACGAGCAATCCCCAAAAGGCGAGCATCATCAACCACATCGCCAACCAGCCAGCCCAACTCGTGTCATGACCCCAGCCGTACCAGCCCATCACCGTGGCCGCCTCTCGTCGTCCAACTTCATGGATACGCGCGCTTCTCGGCATCCGGGACCCGCCGACCTGCCCGTAACGCCGGGCCCAAAGTCCTTTGCCGGTGGGCCAATCGGCGTCGTTAACGGTCCGGCGACGTCGCTGCGGCGCGGTCGCGGGTGATCGCGAGTCGATATCCCGCGCCGATGAGTGTTTCGACGATCGTCGGGCGGTGCGGGTCGGCCTCGATCTTGTGCCGCAAGTTGCGGATGTGGGAGTCGATGACGCGCTCGTAGCCGTCGAATTCATAGCCACGGGCCGCGTTGACGAGTTCGTACCTCGAGAAGACTCGGCCAGGCGCGCTCGCGAGTGTCACGAGCAGTCGCCATTCCGTTGTGGTGAGTTCGGTGGCTACCCCGTGCGCGATGACCCGGCGCTGAGCCTCGTCGAGCACAAGCTGCCCGCGGCCGTATGACGTCGTCTCGGCGCCGTTGTCGGGCTGCGATCTGCGCAGTATCGCGTTGACACGCAGCGCCACCTCGCGCGGGCTGAATGGCTTGGTGACGTAGTCGTCGGCGCCGAGTTCGAGGCAGTGGATGCGGTCTTCGGTCGCCGTCTTCGCCGTGAGAATCAG
The DNA here is from genome assembly GCA_963747395.1 of uncultured Actinomycetes bacterium. Classification (GTDB taxonomy): domain Bacteria; phylum Actinomycetota; class Actinomycetes; order Acidothermales; family Acidothermaceae; genus JAICLV01. The sequence continues at coordinate 31,151 of CAVVEX010000004.1, forward strand.
CACCGGCGTCGAGTTGTCGCGCCGTAGCTCGCGGATCACCTCTTCGCCGGGGATGTCCGGCAGCCGGAGGTCGAGCACGACGAGATCGGGATGCGTCTCGCGCGCGACGGTGAGTGCCTGCGAGCCAAGAGCTGCGGTGAGCACGACGTGTCCGTCGCGCTCAAGGTACGAGCGCAGCAAGTCGCGGATCTTCGGCTCGTCTTCGACGACGAGGATCGTCGCGCTCATGGCGCGGCTCTTTACCACCCGGCGCGGATGTGGTCGCGCGTTCGGGGTCGCGCCGATCGGGAGCCGGACGGTGAACCGGGCGCCTCCGGTGGCGTTGTTCTCCGCCGTGACGGTCCCGCCGTGCGCGCTGACAATGCTTTGGACGACGGCGAGGCCCACGCCGCTTCCACTGGCGGGCCCGCTGGCGCGTCCTCGCCAGAACCGGTCGAAGACGTGCGGGAGCTCGTCGTCCGGAATGCCAGGGCCGGTGTCGCTGACCGTGAGGACGGCGTCGGTCGCGTCGCGGTGCAGTTCCACCTCGATCCGGCCGTGTGGTGGCGTGAACTTCGCGGCGTTCGCGAGCAGGTTGGTCGCGACTTGAGTGAGCCGACCGGGGTCAGCGTCGAGCAGCAGGTCGTCGTCGATGTCGGTCTCGGCATCGAGCTCCGCGGCGGCAAGCGTTGGCCGCATCGCGTCGATTGTCTGCCGGGTGAGCGCGGCGAGGTCGATCGGTCGTCGCTGCAAAGTCAGGACGGCGGCGTCGGCGGCGGACAGTGCGGCCAGGTCGTCGGTGAGGCGTTCGAGGCGAAGCACTTCATCGTGCAGTGAGACGATTCGCGCGGTGGACGGCACTTCGATTCCGTCGAGGAGCTGTTCGGTCTGGCCGCGCAAGATGGTCACCGGGGTTCGCAGCTCATGCGCGACGTCGGCGATGAGGCCGCGCCGCAACTCTTCTTGGCGGCGCAACGTGGCGGCCATCGCGGCGAAGGTTCGCCCGACCGCTCCGAGCTCACCGGGTGCTGGTCGCAATTTCGCTTCCGCATCCGGATCTCCGGCCGCGAATGCGCGGGTGGCCGCGGCCAGTCCGAGCAGTGGCTTTGAAACCCGCCGCGAGACCAGCACGGCCGCAACGGTGGCGAGTGCGGCGGCGAGCACGGCGGCCCACATGACCGCGTTCAGGAGGCCGCGACGTGCTGCGGCGACGGCAGCGTCGGAGGTCGGCAGATCCAGATATGCCGTGGCGACGAGGTTGCCATCAGCCACGATCGGGACGGTCACGCGATCGGTCGCTGCGTTGGCCGGGACGGTGTTCGGCGCGATGACGGGGGGCGATGGCGTGGCGGCCGGTGCAGTCGGAGTGGCGGCGACCAGTACGACCACCGGCGCAGGCACGAGCGTCGGGCTGGTGACGGCCGCGTCACGGCCGGTGCGGTTCGACGTCGGTGTCGGTGTCGCGGCGTGGTGCCCGCCCCCGGTCGCGGTCGGTTGCTGCGTGCCGGATCGGTGATCGGACGTTGCGGGACCGGTCGGCCGCGGTGTTTGTTCGGCCGGCGGTCTGGTCGGGTCGGCCGGCGGCCGAGTGGTCGGTGGCGCGGTCGTCGACGGCGTGGTCGGGGCGGTCGGCGCTGGCGCGGTCGGGCTGGTCGCGTCGCCGTGATGCTGCGGCTCGGTCAGGTGACGCCCGGTGGTGTCGACGACGTCGAGTTCGGCGCCCTGGGCCGCGGCGAGCGCCTGCAGGCCGGCGAGGGTGCTCGTGTCGGCGGAACCCCGGCCGGCGGCGAAGGCGGCGCTGAGCGCGGTCGCGATCTGCTCGCGCAGCTGGTCACGCTGGCGGTCGAGCAGTCGCGCGGTGTTGTCGCGCACGGACGCGGCCGCGATCCCCGAGACGAGCGCGACCGCGCCCAAGCTCACGGCGAGAAACGCCGCGAGCAGCCGCCAGCGCAGCGAGATGAACGGGACGCGGTTGACCGGCATGACGTGCCTCCTCCTCGTCGTCCCAAAGGAAGTCGTCCAAAAGGAAGCTGTCAGCAACGGAAGCCGCCGAAAGGGGAAGGGGCTAGAGACTTCCGTCCTTCCGAACAGGGCCTGGAGATCGGTTGAGGCTTGCTGTGTAGACAGGTTAAGTAAGCCGCGAGGGAACGAAGGCCGCGCGCTGGCGATGTGCAGATCGTGTGAAGAAATCCGCCGGACGGGGTTGGCGATCCGACCGCCCGTCGATACCGTTGACATATGAGCAGTCGTTCAGAGGTCACGGGGATGGACGCGTGCGGCGTCCGACTCGTCGATGCCGACCGGGTGGCGGCGGTGCAGGAGGAAATGCCGTCGGAGTCCGCGGTCTGCGACCTGGCTGATGTGTTCTCGTTGCTCGCCGATCCGGGTCGGCTGCGGCTGCTGGTGGCGTTGTTGGGCGCCGAGCTGTGCGTGTGCGATCTAGCGGCGGCGGCCGGGATGGGCGAGTCGGCCACCAGTCACGCGCTTCGAATTCTGCGCGCGCACCGCGTGGTTTCGGTCCGCCGCTCCGGTCGGATGGCCTATTACTCGCTCGCGGACGCGCACGTGCGCATGTTGCTCGACTTGGCGCTCGCGCATCTCGCCCACAGCGAGCTCGTGCACGTGCATCCCGGTGACGGCGATGACTGAGCCCCGCGCGTCGTCACCCGACGTCCGTTATCTGGTGATCGCACTCGCGCTGATCGCCAGCTTCATGGTCGGCGAGGTGGTCGCCGCCGTGTTCGCCGGTTCGCTGGCGTTGCTCGCCGATGCTGGGCACATGCTCACCGATGTCGCGGCACTCGCGGGCAGCGTATGGGCGGCCCGGCTCGCGACGCGTCCGGCGCAAGGCGTGTGGACATACGGCTTGCAGCGAGCGGAAATCTTGTCTGCGGCGGCCAACGGAGTCACCCTGGCCGTGATAGGCGGGGTCATCGTCGTCGAGGCGATCCGCCGGCTGATAAGTCCTCCGCACGTCGGCGGCGGCGTGGTGCTCGGCGTGGCGCTGGCCGGCGCCGCCGTCAACGTGGTCGCGACGATCGTGCTGGCCAAGGCGAATCGGTCCAGTCTGAACGTGCAGGGCGCGTTCGCGCACATCCTCACCGACCTCTACGCGTTCGCGGGCACCGCTGCGGCCGGGCTGGTCATCTTGCTCACCGGCTGGACGCGCGCAGACGCCGTCGCCTCGCTGCTGGTTTCCGCCTTGATGGCCAAGGCGGCGTGGGGGCTCCTGCGCGACGCGGGTCGCATCCTCATGCAAGCCGCTCCGGCCGACGTCGGTCTGGAGCAGTTGCGTGAGCACCTCGCCGGGATCGACCACGTGGTCGACGTCCACGACTTGCACGCATGGACGGTCACCTCAGGTGTGTCGACGGTCTCGGCGCACGTCGTCCTTGACGACCACTGTTTCGGCAGCGGTCACGCGCCGCAGATCCTCGACCGGCTACAGGAGTGCCTAGTCGGCCATTTCGACGTCGCGCACGCCACTTTCCAACTAGAGCCGGCGACTCACGCCTTGCATGAGCAGGACATCCACGCGTGACCGATCCCATGACGGCAAGCAGTCTCGACGCCGGTTGCGGTTGCGGCGACGCGGGCGGCTGCTGTGCGGAACCGGCGCCCGACGCCGATTGGGCCGGCGTCGCGGCGTGGGCCCGCAGGTTCGCCTGGGCCAGCTTGGTGTGGATGGCCGGCGAAGGCGCGCTGGGGTTGCTCGCCGGTGTTCGGGCCGGATCCGCCGCGCTCATCGGCTGGGCGCTCGGGTCGGTCATCGAAGGGTTGGCCAGCGGCATCGTGATTTGGCGGTTCAGCGGCCGGCGACTGCACTCGGCGACTTCCGAGGACGCCGCGCGCAAAGCGGTCGGCGTCTCGTTTTGGTTGCTCGCCGCCTACATCACGGCTCAGGCGGGGTTTGACCTCGCGGCTCGGCGCCACCCGCACGCGACGACGCTGGGAATCGCGGTCACCGCGGCCAGCCTCGCGGTGATGCCCGCCCTCGGTGCGGCCAAGCGTCGAATCGGCGCGCGGCTCGACTCGCGCGCAACCGCCGGTGAGGGCACCCAGAACTACCTTTGCGCTGCCCAAGCCGCCGTCGTGCTGGTCGCGCTGGCCGTCGTCGCGGTCGCGGCGACGCTTTGGTGGGTCGACGCCGTCGCGGCGCTGCTCATCGCCGGCTGGAGCGTGCGCGAAGGCCGGACGTCGTGGCGCGGCGACGACTGTTGCTGACCGGGTGACCGTCTCCCTCGGATGCGCAGGACGCTCCGGTGAGGTCAGCGCGCAGACCCTTCATCGGGAGTGCCGGCGACGAGCGGTTCCAGCGTCAGCTCTGGTTGATCGCGGACGACGCTCGCGAGCCGCCACTTGTCGGTGAACAGGGCGAGTAGCGCGCCGTCGCGATCGCGGGTCAGCACCTCTGCGCCGCGCGCGCGGCTGAGCGCGGGCGCGCTACTGGCGTCGGTGCGTCGCGCGAGGGAGTACTCCAGGTGCTCGAGTTGCACCTTGGCCCCGAACTCGTGCTCGAGCCGGTGGGTCGCGACCTCGAACTGCATCGGACCGACGGCGGCGAGCACCGGGGCCTGGTCGCCGCGCAGGTCGGAGCGCAGCACCTGCACGACGCCTTCCTCGGCGAGTTGTGCGATGCCGCGGCGGAATTGCTTGAAGCGGCCGGAGTCCAGGGCTCGCGCCACTGTGAAATGTTCTGGAGCGAAGCTCGGAATCGGCGGGAACGCCACCGGATCGGCTTCGTAAAGCGTGTCGCCGACCTGCAGCGCCGCGGCGTTGACCAGCCCGATCACGTCACCGGGATAGGCCACGTCAACCGTTTGCCGAGACTGTCCGAACGCGGTGTGCGCGTATTTCGTGGCGAACGGCCTGCCGGTGGCGGCGTGGGTGACCACCATGCCGCGCTCGAACCGCCCGGAACACACCCGCAGGAACGCGATGCGGTCGCGATGCGCGGGATCCATGTTCGCCTGCACTTTGAAGACCTGCCCGGAGAACGGGGCGTCGATGTCGCGTGGAGCGCCGTCGACGTCGAGTCGCGCCGATGGCGGGGGAGCGAGATCGACGAGCGTGTCGAGAAGCAGCCGGACGCCGAAGTTGGGCAGCGCGGCGCCGAAAAGCACCGGCGTCGAGACGCCAGCGTGATAGGAGCCCAGGTCCAAGTCCGCGCCGATCTCACTGAGCAATCCGAGTTCTTCATTCGCGCTGGACCAGGCCGCCCCCTCCTCTTGTGCGGCCCGATCCGCCGACACCATTTCTTCCGGCGCGGCCGTCGCGCCCCCCGCCGTCCGACTGAACTTGGTGTAGACGTTCGTGCGGCGATCGACGACGCCGCGGAAATCGCCGGCGACGCCCACCGGCCAGGTGAGCGGTGTAGGTCGTAACCCGATGCGTTGCTCGACCTCGTCGAGAAGCTCGAGCGGTTCGCGCCCGGGCCGGTCCCACTTGTTCACGAAGGTGATGACCGGAACGCCCCGATAGCGGCAGACGTCGAACAGCTTCAGAGTCTGCGGTTCGAGACCCTTTGCCGCGTCGAGCAGCATGACTGCGGCGTCGACGGCGGCGAGCACCCGATAGGTGTCCTCAGAGAAGTCGGCGTGCCCAGGTGTGTCGAGCAGGTTGATGACGGTGTCGCGGTAGGAGAACTGCAAGGCGGCGGAGGTGATCGAGATTCCGCGGTCGCGCTCCATCGCCATCCAGTCGCTGGTCACACCGCGGCGCCCCGACTTACCGTGCACGGCGCCCGCTTCGTTGATGACGTGCGCGTGCAGCGCGAGCGCCTCGGTCAGCGTGGACTTCCCGGCGTCGGGGTGGCTGATGACGGCGAACGTGCGACGCCGCGCGGCTTCCCGGAAGGCCTGCTGCGCTGGATCACGTTCGGTGGCGACGACCGCGCTCAACGCTGCCGTCCCGCTGCTCGGCGGCGGCCGCGCGCAAGCGCCCGGCGCAGTTGATCCGCGAAGGAATCCGCGATCGCGAGCTGGGTGCGCAGCAACTCGACGCGCGTGTCGACCGCGGATCGAAACATCGCCAACCGGTCGAGCAGTTCGGGCGTCTCGTGCTCGTCAGCGCCCGCGGAAAGTCGATCGAGCACCGACAACAGGTGGCGCATGTCATCGAGGGTGAAGTCGAGCGGCTTCATGTGCTTGACGACGTGCAGCCGCTCGACGTCGTCGGCGGAGTAGAGCCGGAAACCGCCCTGGCTCCGTCCGGTGGGCACGACAAGGCCGACTTCTTCGTAATAACGAATTGTGCGTAGCGACAGACCGGTCCGCTCAGCGACTTCGCCGATCTGCGTCAAACCGTCCGCCACGCATCCACCTTCCTGCTCCCCCTGCGGCGTCCCTGCCGTGCGACGCCCCTGCGGCGTCCCGCGCCGCCGCGCGCCGTGTGCGGCGTCCACTCTACCGTGACGTGAGAGTCGGGGTCTTGCGCACGCCGAGGCCCTGGGAAAGTCGACGTCGTCTGGGGGCCCGCTGCCAGTCGGTTACCGGCCCGCCGCCATGCCTCCCGTCGATCGGCCGGACGACTGAGCGCCGCTGTCGTCGAAGACGGACGGCGGGAGCGGCAGGTCTGGCGCCAGTTCGGCCAGCAGCGCGCGCACCCGCTCGTCCAGTTCGGCGATGATAATTCGGACGGCGTTTTCCTCCCGCCCCTTCGGGTCGGCGACCGGCCAATCGATGATGCGCTTTCCGGGCACGGCGGGGCAGGATTCGTTGCAGCCGAGGGTGATGACGACGTCCGCGTCGTCCACGAGGCCGAAGTCGAGGCGCGTCGGTTGGTGATTCTTGACGGGCAGGCCGACGTCGGTCAGCACCCGCGCAACCGTCGGGTTGACCTCGTCGGATGGATCGGAGCCGGCGTCGCGCACAGCGACCCGCTCGCCGCCGTAGTGCCGAGCCAGCGCGGCGGCCGCGACGGAGCGGCCAGAGTTGTGCACGCAGGCGAATAGCACGGTGGGGCAACGCGTCATTGAATGGTCTCCTTCGGCCAGGTCATGCGGCTGTGCAGGTACAGGGCTAGGTAGACGAGCGCGACCAGAGCCGGCACCTCGATAAGCGGGCCGACGACTCCGGCGAGCGCCTCACCAGACGTGACGCCGAAGACGCCAATCGCGACGGCGATCGCGAGTTCGAAGTTGTTGCCGGCCGCGGTGAACGCGAGGGTCGTCGTTCGCGAGTAGGGCAATCCGAGTCGATGCCCGAGGAGGAAGGAGCCGGTCCACATGACGGCGAAGTACGCGACGAGCGGCGCCGCGATGCGGGCGACGTCGAGCGGCCGTGCGGTGATGGTGTGGCCCTGCAGCGCGAACAGCACGACGATCGTGAACAGCAAACCCCACAACGCGACCGGCCCGATCTTTGGCAGGAACCGCGACTCATACCAAGCGCGGCCGCGCGTTCGCTCGCCAAGCGAGCGGGTGAGGTAGCCGGCGACGAGCGGGATGCCAAGGAACACGGCGACGCTCTTTGCGATGTCGCCGATTGAGACGTGCAACGTCGTCGTGTGCAGGCCGAGCCAGCGTGGCAGCACGGTGAGGTAGAACCAGCCGAGCGCCGCGAACGCGACGATCTGGAAGATCGAGTTGAGCGCGACCAGCAGGGCGGCGGCTTCCCGGTCGCCGCAGGCGAGGTCGTTCCAGATCAAGACCATGGCGATGCAGCGAGCCAGCCCGACGATGATCAGCCCGGTTCGGTAGGTGGGCAGGTCTGGCAGCATCAGCCAGGCCAGCGAGAACATCACCGCCGGACCGATCAGCCAGTTCAAGACCAGGCTGCTGACGAGCATTCGGCGGTCCGCCGCGATCCGGTCGATCTCGCGGTACCGAACCTTCGCCAGCACCGGATACATCATCAGCAGCAGTCCGATCGCGATCGGCAGCGAGGTCTGTCCGATCCGCAGCTTGTCCAAGCCGTCATTCAGGCTCGGAATCGCGCGACCGAGCAACAGCCCAGCGGCCATCGCGAGGCCGATCCACACCGGCAGCAGCCGGTCCAGCAAAGGCAACCCACGCGCCACCTCCGCCGCGGTCGGGGGAGCGGCGTCGACTGCGCTTGCCGCGGGTGAGGTCACAGCCGGACATTCCAATCGTGTGGTGGTCGGGTCGGGTGGCCGGGTCGTCGGGTGGTCGGGTGGCCGGGTCGTCGGGTGGCCGGGCCCTGGACACCTGCAGGGGTCCGAGGACACCGATACAGCGCGGTCCTCGGGCAACTTCGAGTGTCCTCGGCTCGGCGGTTACCGCTTGGCGGGCTTGGTGGCGCGGATGATCGCGGCGTGCATACCGGCGGCGACTTCGTGGGTGAAGGTGACCGTCGGCTCGGCGAACCCGGCCTCGGCCAGCCCTTCGAGGTACTCCCCACGCGACAGGGCGCCGGCGATGCACCCGACGTAGCTGCCGCGCGCCGCCCGGTCGGCCGTGGTCAGGCCGTCCTCCGCGACTACGTCGGATATGCCGATTCGCCCGCCGGGCGCAAGCACCCGGTGCATTTCGGCGAGCACGGCGGGCTTGTCGACCGACAGGTTGATCACGCAGTTGGAGATGACGACGTCGACCGTCTCGTCAGGCAGCGGCACGTCCTCGATCCGGCCCTTCAGGAATTCGACGTTCGCCGCGCCTGAACGCGCGGCGTTCGACCGGGCGAGCGCGAGCATCTCGTCGGTCATGTCGACCCCGTACGCGAAGCCGGTCGGGCCGACCCGGCGCGCCGAGAGCAGGACGTCGATCCCGCCACCGGAGCCCAGGTCGAGCACGCGCTCGCCGGCCCGGAGCTCGGCGACCATCAGCGGGTTGCCGCAGCCCAGGCTCGCGGCGACCGCCCCTGCCGGCAGCTGGTGCTGTTCCTCGCTTGAGTACAGCGTCGAGCCGAAACTCGCGTCGACCGCTCCGCCGCCACCGCAGCACGACGCGTCGTTTTCCGTCGGGCCGCAGCACGACTCGCCGTCCAAGACCAGCAGCGCGTCCGTCCCGGAACCTGCGACGGCCGACGCTGCGGCGGCGTAGCGGGCCCGTACTTGCTCGACAAGGTCCGTCTCGGCCTCTGTCATCGCGCACCTCTCATATCGACAGCTTTCGATGGGAAAGCATGGCGTACGCATCGACAACTGTCAATGCGTTTGGCACACTGGGCGCCATGCCGACGTCCGTCACGCTGCCGACCCTCGACCTGGTCGCCTGTTGCACGCCGCTGACCGGGAGCGTCATCGGAGTCGGCGACGCCGAGCAGCTCGCCCGGGCCTTTAAGGCCCTTGGTGACCCGACTCGGGTCCGGTTGCTGTCGCTTATCGCCGCGCACGAGGGCGGCGAGGCATGCGTGTGCGACCTCACCGACCCCGTCGGACTTACGCAGCCGACGGTGTCGCACCACCTGAAGCAGCTTGTCGACGCCGGCCTGCTGACCCGCGACCAGCGGGGCAAGTGGGCGTACTACAAGCTCGTGCAGCCGGGCCTCGACGCCCTTGCCGCCGCGATCCAATCGCCCGCTCGCTGATCGCGCGGCCCAAAACTCAAGGACAACCCGCAACCGTTCGTCGTCCGGCTGCGTGATGACGGATGTGACCAGACCTGCGAGTGTCCAACCGTGAACCGTGACGACGAGGCCGAATTCGAGTCGTTCGTCGAGGCCAGCGGCCACCGGCTGCTGCGCACGGCGTATCTCCTCGTCGGTGATCGGCAAGCAGCCGAGGATCTGCTGCAAACCGCGCTTGAGCGCACCGCACGCCGCTGGACGCGCATCTCCGGTGTCCCCGAGGCCTACGCGCGGACGACGATCGCGAATCTCGCCACCGACCGATGGCGTCGTCGACGTGCCCGGCCCGCGGAGGTTTTCATCGACCCGCCCGACGGGGTGGGCCTGGATTTCGCCACCGACATCGTCGTCCGCGACGCTCTCATCCATGCGCTCAATGAGCTCACCAGGCGGCAACGCGCAGTGCTCGTGTTGCGATATTTCGACGACCTCACCGAGCCGGAGACGGCTGCCACGCTTGGCATCAGCGTCGGCACGGTCAAGAGCTGCGCAAGTCGAGCGCTCGACCGGCTGCGGGAGATCGTCACATTGCAAGATCTGCCAACTTTGCCTCGCACCAAGGAGAAAGTTCGATGAGTGAGCAGCCTGACCGCATCGAGAACTTGTTGCGCAACGCGATGCGCGCGCATGTCGAGGACGCTTACCCAGGCCTTGGCCTTGCGCGTAGGGCGTTGCGCGGCACGGCGCGCGGACGACGTGCGCAGTACGCCGCGACCGCAGCCGCCTCCGTCGCCGCGGTCGGCGTGGTGACCGCCGCCACCGTCGCGGTCCATCAGGCGTCTCGCGGTGGCCGCGACTCGGCCGCGCTCGGCGGCGGCGTCCCATCACCGAGCGCGAGCTGTTACGACACCGCCAGTCCGACGGCCGGCACGCCCACGCCGACCGGCTCGGCGGCGATCGCGTCGTCGGACCAGTTGGTCAATCAGCCGGCGCAGCCAGACTCGAGCCAGCAGATCCGCGCCGTCTCACTCGCCGATCCCGCGCCTGGCTATCCGCTGCGACGGGGCGCTGACTCGGTCACGCCCACCGGCTTCGGCCCGTCGTCCACTTACTGGACCGCGACGTTCCTGCTCGCGCAGACCCCCGGCGCCCAACGCACGATGGGGGATGGCGCCGTCGAGACTGACCCGACCGGACCTGAGGCCACCGTGCTTGTCATCGACGGCCACCCGTTCAACCTCGACCACCCGACCGCGATTGAAGGCGTTCCGGTCAGCGAGACGACCACCGTGCTCGGCCACGAGGCCTGGGTGACGAGCGCGTGCGACCAGACCGACATAGTCTTCTCGACCGGCCGGTTCCAGGTGCTGTTGGCGGGCTTCCCAGGTGGCGACGACGCCGCGCGTGACATGAACGTCGCCCGCCTGCAGGCGGTCGCCGGCGCATTGCAGGGACTGCGGTGATCAGCCCGACTTGCGGGTGACTCGCGCGGGTGCCGAGCCGCGGGATTGGCGGCGCTGCAGTCTGCGGTCGGCGATGATGGCGCGGCGGCGGGCGCGAGCGCGGCGCTGCTCACTTCGGACGACGGCGGGGCTCACGGCCACCTCCTTTGCTCGCTCGGCCTCGACATCCGAGACCTGGTCGGCTTGCGTCGCGGGCAGCGGGGCCCGCGGTATCCGTCTGCCCACATTGACGGCCGCGGACGTGCGTCGGGTTGCGAGCGTGTCCGGATTGTTATCTCGGCCGTGGTGACGGGCTGTAAGGTGCTCGGCACGGGGAGTGGGCGCCGCTCCACTCGATCCAGCTGAGCCGGCACATCCAGAGTCGGCCGCTGTCATGGCAGAAGGGCCGGGATGCGTCGTCCTAGGCTGCGTCCGCTCTCTGCGCTGGCGGGGGCCGTGTGCCTGGCCCTCACTCTCGCGCTCGCGTGGGCCGCCCAGGTGGTCGACCGCAACAGCAACCACCGGCTGCTCGAGCAGCAGGTGCAGCAAGCCGCAGCCGCGCTCGCGGGTGCGCTGCCCGCCGCGCAGACGCGACTTGCGGACGCGGCGCAGGTGGCAATCGACACGAGCGCCGACCCCACCATCTTCGACCGGTTCGCGGCGCCTCAGGTGACGGGCAATCTGAAGGCGGTGTCGCTGTGGCAGCTCGACACGGCTGGTGGCGCTCCCAAGCAACTCGCGATGAAGGGCGACCGGCTCGCCCTCGTCGATCAGCGGCGTTCGGTCGCGTTCTTCTCCCGGCTGCATCCGAGCCCTCAGCTGTTCGTGACGCAGATCCTGCCCGGTTCGCCCGCGCGGCTCGGCTACGCCGAGATGCCTCCGGGAGATTCAGCCGGGCTTGTCGTCTACGCCGAGAGTGAGCTTCCGGCCAACCGTCGCCTCGAAATCCCGCGATCGTCGCCGTTCGCCGATCTCGACCTCGCGATGTATCTCGGCCCGAAGGTTGGCGCGGCTCAGCTGCTCGAATCGACCCGGCCGACGCCAATCCCGGGCCACACCGCGTCTGCGTCGGTGCCGTTCGGCGACACCACCGTGACCTTGGTGGGCGCCACAGATGTTCGACTCGCCGGCGCTTTGGCGGCCGCGCTGCCCTGGATCGTGCTCGGTGTTGGTGGCGGTCTGTCGCTGGCGGCTGGTGGAACGGTGGAGTATTTCGGACGCCGCCGCCAAGACGCGGAACGGCTCGCGCACGACAACGAACGCCTCTACGAGGAACAGCGCGACATCTCCACCACCCTTCAGCAAGCGTTGCTCCCGGAGGTCCCTGACACCCCGGGCGCGGAGGTCGCCGCTCGTTACCTCGCGGGAGTGTCCGGGATTGATGTGGGGGGCGACTGGTACGACGTCATCGCGCTCGACGACAAGAGGTTCGTCTTCTTCGTTGGCGATGTCTCTGGGCGAGGTTTGCGCGCGGCGACGACGATGGCCTCGTTGCGGTACGCCGTCCGCGCCTACGTCGCGCAAGGTGACGGAATCGAGACCGTGGTCGCGAAGCTGGCCCGGCTGTTCGACAAGAAGGACGACAGCAACCAGTTCGCGACCGTGCTCGCTGGCGAAGTCGATCTGACGTTGCGCGAGTGCCGCCTGGTGTCGGCGGGACATTTCTTTCCGCTGCTCGTCACCTCCGACGGCGCACGCTACGTCTCCGGAGAAGCCGAACCGCCGGTCGGCGTGTCCGTGCCCGTACGCCCGCAGGCGGTCACGATCACGCTTCCCCCGTCCGGCACGCTGATCGCGTTCACCGACGGGGCGATCGAGCGCAAGGGCGAGGACATCGATGTGGGCCTGGAGCGGCTGCGGGTCGCCGCGATCGGGCCCGACGAGCCGGTCGGCGCCTCGCTCGACAGGTTGCTGGCGGCCGTCGTCCCCGACGCCGCCGATGACGACGTGGTCATCGTCGGGTTGCGTTGGGGTAACTGAGTCAATCGCGAGCAAGTTTTGCGCCGCGACGTCTTGACAGTTCTTGCAAAGGTTTGCAGACTCTCCCGGGTAACCGCTTCCGGGAGGGGTCCTTGGCCGTCACCATTCACGACGTCGCACGCCGAGCGCAGGTATCGGTGTCGACCGTGTCGCGGGCGTTCACGATGCCCGAGCTGGTTCGGCCCGTCACGCGTGAGCAGATCTTGCGCGCCGCCGACGAACTTGGGTACCGCCCCAACCGCGCGGCGCGCGGGCTGATCACGGGGAAGACGGGCAATCTCGGCATCGTCGTCCCCGACTTGCAAAACCCGTTCTTCCCGTCGGTCGTTTCGGGTGCGCAAGCACAAGCGCGGCAAGCCGATTACGCGGTCTTCTTGGCAGACAGCGGTGAGGATCCGCGCTTGGAGGCCGAGCTCATCCACGCCATGACGAAGCAAGTCGACGGCGTGATCGTGTGCTCATCGCGGATGGACGTCAACGATCTGCGCAGGGCAAGCGAAAGCACAACGCTGGTACTGCTCAACCGGAAGAACCCCGGCGTGCCAGCCGTGCTCATGGACAGCGCCGACGGCATCAGGCAGGCGATCGAGCATCTCGCCGCGCTTGGTCATCGGCGTTGCGCGTTCTTGTCGGGGCCGCGCAACTCGTGGTCGAACAAGGAGCGGCGGCGCGGGCTTAGAAGCTCGTCGCGGACGTATGGCGTGGAAGTGATCGAACTCGGTCCCTTCGCGCCGGTCTTCGAGGCGGGCTTGCAGGCCGCCGACATCGCAGTGGCGTCGAATGTCACGGCGATCGTCGCCTTCAACGACTTGATGGCGCTCGGCGTGCTGAATCGGCTGAACGATCGAAAGATCAGCGTGCCAGACGAGATGAGCGTCGTCGGGTTCGACGACATCGCAATGGCCGGCATGTGCACTCCGCAACTCACCACCGTCGAGATGCCCACGCAGCAGGGCGGTCGGGTCGCGGTTGACCTGCTGCTCGACCAACTGGCCGGCGGTGAGGGTGACAGCGGCGGAGCGCAACAGCGCGTCGTGGGCACTCAACTCATCGTCCGGTCCTCGACCGCTCCACCGAGAACCTGAACAACCCCGGTGCTGCCGGGTTCCGTCACGCCCGAAAATGCGTCGTCAGAAAGGGAATTTGAGCATGCGCGGCACACGCAGCGTTGCTGCCTCGATCCTGGTCTTGGCCCTTGCGGCCACGGCCTGCGGCTCGTCCGGCAAGAAAACGAGCAACAACTCTTCGACGGCGAACGGCTCGACTTCGTCGGGCTCATCGTCGTCCCCATCGTCGCCGTCGACGGGTGGGTCGCCGGCTGCGGCCGGCGCCAAGCCTTCGAAGCCGGTGACGCTCAACATTCTCGACATCGCGGGCAACCTCCAGCTCACGAAGGGCATGATCGAGAACTTCGTGAAGGCAAACCCTGATGTCATCAGCCACGTCAACTACACGACGGCCACCGCGCCGTCGTTGACCGGCAAACTGCAGGCTGAGGAGCAGGGTGGCAACGCGCAGACCGGCCTGGTGCTCACCGGCACCGACGGTCTGTCCGCGGGCATCTCGAACAACCTGCTCGCCAAGCTGCTGCCCGATCACCAGGACGCCTTCCCGAACCTGACGGCCAACTACTTGAAGCCAGCGGCCGCCATGCAGGAGCTGGCGCAGGGTTACGGCGTCGAGGTCGTGTACTACCCGTCTGGTCCGCTGATCGAGTACAACCCGGCCAAGGTGACGAGCCCGCCGACGACTCCGCAGGAGCTGTTGGACTGGGCCAAGGCGCACCCGGGCCGCTTCGAGTACGCCCAGCCGGCGAACTCCGGCCCTGGCCGCACGTGGCTCATGGGTTTGCCGTACCTGCTTGGCGACAAGGACCCGAAGGACCCGACCAACGGTTGGGACAAGACCTGGGCGTACCTGAAGGAGCTTGGCAAGTACATCAAGACGTATCAGACCGGCACGACGGCCACGATGAAAGACCTCGCCTCCGGCACGGTTGACATGGTCATGACGACCACCGGTTGGGACATCAACCCACGCGCGCTCGGCACCGTGCCGAACACCGTGAAAGTCGGCCTGATGCAGCCGATGCACTGGGTCACTGACGCGCAATACGCTGTCATCCCGAAGGACGTCTCCGACGATACGATGAAGGCCGACTTGCTGCTCATCGCGTGGATGCTCAAGCCCGATCAGCAGGCGATTGCCTACGACGACGGGTACTTCTACCCGGGCCCCGCGGTCAAGGGCGTCACGATCGACATGGCGCCGGCGAAGAGCCAGCAGACCATCCAGAAGTACGGGCGTCCTGAGTACGCGCAGTGGATCGACCAGTACCCGACGGAGACCTCTCTGCCCGCCACGGCGCAGGTCACGGCGTTCGATCTGTGGGACCGAAACGTCGGTGCCGCGAAGAAATAGCGGCAACCGAAGCAACGACTGACCGCGACCAGCTTTCGGCGGCGGCCAACGAGGAAAGGCAAGATCGTGCAGGGTGAACGGTTCGCGGAGTTGCGGCTCGAGCAAGTCAGCCGCAGCTTCGCGGGCCATCTAGCGCTCGACCGGCTCGACCTGACGATTAGCTCGGGCGAATTCGTTGCGCTACTTGGTCCGTCAGGTTGTGGAAAGTCGACCGCGCTCAACTGTCTGGCCGGGTTGCTGCCGCTCACGGGCGGCGGCATCTGGCTCGACAGCAAGCGAATTGACACCGTCCCGCCGGAGAAGCGCGGCTTCGGCATGGTGTTTCAGAACTACGCGTTGTTTCCGCACATGTCTGTGCGGCGCAACATCGCCTTCGGCCTGAAGATGCGCAACGCTCCTCGGGCTGAGAGCACGCGGCGGGTCGATGACGCCATCAAGCTCGTGCAACTTCAAGAACACGCGCACAAGTTGCCCGGGCAGCTGTCGGGCGGTCAACAGCAGCGCGTCGCGATCGCGCGCGCGATTGTCTTCGAGCCCTCGCTCGTGCTGATGGACGAACCACTGTCGAACCTCGACGCGAAGCTGCGCCTTGAGATGCGCACCGAGATCCGCCGGTTGCATCAATCTCTCGGGCTCACGACCTTGTATGTCACGCACGACCAGGAAGAAGCTCTCTCCCTCGCTGACCGATTGGTGTTGCTGCGAGACGGCGTCGTTCAGCAGATCGGCACGCCGGAGGAGGTGTACACCCAGCCCAAGAACCGTTACGTGGCCGGATTCATGGGCTACCGCAACATGCTGGAGTTTGCGGTGGAGAGCGAGCTCAACGGTCAGGCGGTGCTGTCCGGACCCGGGGTGCACGTGGCCGGCGTCGTCCGGGACGAGCTCGTCGGCGGACGGGCCATCGCGGCGATGCGGCCCGAAGACCTCGTGGTCGGCACGGTCGGCGAGAACCAGCTCGCTGTCGTGGTCGAGGTTGTCGAGTACCACGGCCGCGAGCAGTCTGTGCAGGGCCGGCTGGCAAACGGTGAGTCGGTGTTCTTCCGCACGGATAAGCGGCTCGCGCCGGCCGACCAGGTCACGCTCAGCGTTCCGGCTGAGCGGGTGCTGCTCTTCTCGACCGCCTCCGCCGCCGCGCCGGCGGAGTTGGTGACCTGATGGCGACGGCGTCTGGACTCGAGGCGCGCGGCGGGGCGACTCCGTCCTTACGGCATCGGCTCGCTGAGCGAGGTGTTGACCGACAGCTGTGGCTACTGCTGCCGGGCGTGGTGTTCATCCTGCTGCTGTTCGTGTACCCGTTCCTCTACGGACTTGAGTTGTCGTTCCGGCCGCTTAAGGGCGGCGGCGTGTTCGCCAACTACAAGACCTTCTTCTCCGACTCCTACCTGCGCGACACGATCTGGATCACGCTGAAGCTCGGCGTGCCCGCGGCGGTGCTCAACGTCGCCGCCGCGATCCCGATCGCGTACACGATGCGTCGCTGGCGTCGGGGCAAGCGCACGCTGACCGCGTTGCTGGTCGTGCCGATCACGCTGGGCACGGTGTTGACCGCAGAAGGCTTGCTTAACTACGTCGGGCCCGCCGGATGGCTGAACAAGGTGCTGCGCAACCTGCATCTGGTGAAGGACTCCGTTCCGCTTCTGCACAACTACTGGGGCGTGTTCCTCTCGCTGGTCATCACCGGTTTCCCGTTCGCGTTCTTGCTGATCTCGGCATACCTGTCGGGAATCGACCCAGTGCTCGAAAGGGCCGCGTCGACGCTTGGGGCGGGCGGCTGGCAGCGCTTCCGGCACGTGACCTTCCCGCTCTTGGCGCCGGGTGTCGCGATCACGTTCTGCCTGTCGTTCGTGCTCGCGTTCTCCGTGTTCCCGTCGGCGCAGCTGGTCGGTAACCCGGCAGGCACCACGCACGTCATCTCGATCGCCGCTTACCACGCCGCCCTCGAGCAGTTCGACTACCCGCTCGGCTCCGCGATCGCAATGGTCATGGCCGCGGTGATGCTCATCATCATCGGCATCGTGCTGCTGTGGCGAAACACGCTGTACAAGGGCTCGAGCGGGGGCAAAGGCTGATGGCCACGCTCACACCTGTCGCCGCGACGACGCCGTCGGGCGACCAACCGCGACCACGCCGCCGCATCGTCGCACGACCCGTCACGTGGGTTGTGTGGGCAGTCGTCGCATTCTTCTTCATCAACCTCGCGGGCGTCGTGCTGTCGGTGGTCGTCGACTCGTTTGGCAAGACCTGGTTCGGCACCTGGTTGCCGAGCGGCTTCACCACGCACTGGTACGGCGACGCGTGGAGCGAGTTTGGCTTGCACCAGGTCATGTGGGTCACCGCGGAGGTCGCCATCGCCGTCGTGGTGATATCGCTTCTCATCGGCGCCCCGACGGCGTTCGTCCTGGCCCGCCGCGACTTCCCGCTGAAGAAACTGGTGCTGCTGCTCTTCTTGCTGCCGATTCTCGTTCCGCCGATCACCTACGGGATCCCGCTCGCGATCGTGCTGTACAAGGCGCACCTCGCCGGCCACCTGACCGGCGTCATCCTGGCGAACCTGGTGCCGTCCGTTCCGTTCGTCGTGCTCACGATGACGCCGTTCATCGAGCAGATCGATCCAAAGATCGAATCGGCGGCCCGGATGTGTGGCGCCAACACGCTCGCCGTCATGGTGCGGATCCTCGCGCCGCTGGTGATCCCAGGTCTGCTCGCCGCCGGGATCCTGGTGCTGATCAGGACGGTCGGAATGTTCGAGCTCACCTTCCTCACCGCGGGCCCGACGTCGCAGACTCTCGTCGTGGCCCTGTACAGCGCTGTTTTCTCCGCCGGCATTCGCGCGCAGCAGTCGATCGACGCGATGGCGGTCATGTACACCGGTTCGATGCTCGTGCTGCTGCTGATCGCGTTGCGGTTCGTCAATCCGACGCAGTTGGTGACGCGCGTGCGTGAAGAACCGACCGCATAACTGAAGGGAAATCTCCTCGTGCCCACGGTCATCTCGCCCGGCAAGGACACCGACCTGATCCAGCTTGACCTCGCCGAGCTCGGCGCGGGCGAGTCACTAGAGAAGTCCTCGAACGACGAGGTGCTCGTCGTCGTGCTGAGCGGCGTTGTCGACGTCGAGATCGACGCCCAGGCGTTGGGCTCGGCCGGCGGACGCGCAAACGTGTTCGAGGCGCCCGGCGACGCGGTCTACGCCCCGCCCGGCCGCACCCTTCGGCTGACGGCGACCTCCGCCGCCGAACTCGCTGTGGCGACCGCGCCGGTCGACGACCTTGCGCCAGGCAAAGCTCGCATCATCCGCCCTGCCGACCAGGAGATCGCCGAGCGCGGCGAGGGGAACTGGTCGCGCAACGTGCGCACGATCCTTGGTCCGGGCGACGACGCCGGCCGGTTGCTGGTCGGCGAGACGATCAACCCGCCGGGCAACTGGTCGTCGTATCCACCGCACAAGCACGACACGCATAACCCACCGCACGAGGTGCAGCTTGAGGAGGTGTACCTGTTCAAGCTCGCGCCCGAAGGGGGGTTCGGCGTCCAGCTGCTGTACGACGGCGATCGAAGCGACGCGTTCATGGTCCGCGACAACGATGTCGCGGCGATCAAGTCGGGTTACCATCCGGTGGTGGGCGCGCCTGGGTATTCGCTGTACTACCTGTGGGTGATGGCCGGCAACGGCCGTCAGATGATTCCCGCGCTCGATCCGCGGCACGCCTGGGTGCAGACCGGCCGATGAGCGACACATCCACTGACAGCGGCGCGCGCATTGTCGATGCACGAGTCATCGTCACCTGCCCGGGCCGCAACTTCGTCACCCTCAAGATCACTACCGCCGACGGTGTCACGGGCATCGGTGACGCGACCCTCAACGGTCGCGAGCTGGCCGTCGCCAGTTACCTGCAAGACCACGTCTGCCCGGCCCTCATCGGCGCGCCACGCCGATCGCATCGAAGACACCTGGCACTTCCTGTACAAGGGCGCCTACTGGCGGCGCGGCCCGGTGACGATGACCGCGATAGCCGCAGTCGACTCCGCGCTGTGGGACATCAAGGGCAAGATTGCCGGGCTGCCGGTGTACCAACTGCTCGGCGGTCGGGCACGCGACGGCGTCACCGTGTACGGCCACGCCAACGGCCAAGACGTCGCCGAAGTGCTCGACGAGGTCGCGCAGTATCTCGAACACGGCTACAAGGCGGTGCGGGTGCAGGCCGGCATCCCGGGCCTGCCGGTCACTTACGGGGTCAGCAAGGACAAGCTCTTCTACGAGCCGGCCCAGAAGGGCTTGGCGCCAAGCGAGGCCACCTGGTCGACCGAGCTGTACCTGCGGCACGTGCCCAGCCTGTTCGACGCCGTCCGCGACAGGATGGCTTCGGGGTTCACTTGCTGCACGACGTACACCACCGGTTGACGCCGACGGAGGCGGCACGGCTGGGCAAACGGCTTGAGGAGTACGAACTGTTCTGGCTGGAGGACCCGACCCCGGCCGAGTCGCAGGACGCGTTTCGCGTCATCAAGCAGCACACGACGACTCCGATCGCGGTCGGCGAGGTGTTCAACTCGATCTGGGACTGCCAGCAGCTGATCACCGAGCGATTGATCGACTTCGTCCGAGCGACCGTCGTGCACGCGGGCGGCATCACCCACTTGCGGCGCATCTTCAATCTGGCGGAGTTGTACGGCGTCCGCAGCGGCTCTCACGGCGCCACCGACTTGTCGCCCGCGTGCATGGCGGCCGCGCTGCATCTTGACGTCTCGATTCCGAACTTCGGCTTGCAGGAGTACATGCGGCATACCGAGGCCACCGACGAGGTGTTCCCGCACAGCTACTGGTTCGATCAGGGTTACCTGCATCCCGGCGAGACGCCCGGTCTCGGCGTCGACATCGACGAGAAGCTCGCGGAGCGCTACCCGTACCAACCGGCGCCACTTCCGGTGAACCGGTTGCTCGACGGCACGATGCACAGCTGGTAACCGCCGCGAGAAGATGGACGAGATGAGTTCGCAACAGCTTCGAGAAGCCGTTATCTCATTGCACGAAGGTGACACGGTCGCGATCGCTCGGCGGCCCATTCCGGCGGCGACGATGCTGGTCGACGACGCGCGCGCCATCCGGGTCCGGGTTGACGTGCCGGCCGGCCACAAGGTCGCGCTCGCCGAGGTGCGGGTCGGCGAACCGGTGCGCAAGTACGGCCAGCCGATCGGCGTCGCGACACAAGACATTCACGTCGGCGACCACGTGCACAGCCACAACTTGAGCATCAGCGACTTCGCGCGCGACTACGCGTACGGCATCGACGCCGTCGACGAGGGCCTGGTGTCTGTGGAGCGCCGGGCGACATTCGACGGCATCGTGCGACCGGACGGCCGCGTCGCCACCCGCAACTTCATCGGAATTCTGACGTCGGTCAACTGCTCGGCCACCGCGGCCGAAGCTGATCGCGAATGAGTTCCGCACCGGATCGCCGTTGCTTGCGGACTACGAGCATGTCGACGGAGTCGTGGCGCTGACTCACGGCAGCGGTTGCGGCATGGCTGCCTCCGGCGAGGGCATGGACATCTTGCGCCGCACGCTGAGCGGTTACGCGCGCCACCCTAACTTCGCCGGGCTCCTGGTGATCGGCCTCGGCTGCGAGGTCAACCAGATCAGCGCGCTCGCCGAAGGTTTCGAACGCTCCGGACGGAACGTGCCGGTGGTCGACGATGACGATCCAAGACCTGGGTGGCACTCGCGCCACGGTGAACGGGGGTGTCGCCGCGCATCCGCGACATGCTCTCGGCGGCGAACGAGGCGCGGCGCACCACGGTGTCCGCGCAGTGAGCTGGTGTTGGGGCTGCAGTGTGGTGGCTCCGACGGCTACTCCGGGATCACCGCCAATCCGGCGCTGGGGGTGGCGTCCGACCTGCTCGTCCGCCACGGCGGCACGTCGATCCTTGGTGAGACGCCTGAGGTCTACGGCGCCGAGCACCTGCTCACCCGGCGTGCGGTGAGCACGGAGGTCGGCAAGCGGCTGGTCGAGCGATCGAATGGTGGGAGACGTTACGTCGCCGCGTCGGCTGGCTCGATGGACAACAACCCCTCTCCTGGGAACAAGGCCGGCGGTCTGACCACGATTTTGGAGAAGTCGCTCGGCGCCGTCGCCAAGGGCGGCCACGCGAATCTCGCCGGCGTCTACGAATACGCCGAGCCGGTCGACACCAGAGGCTTCGTCTTCATGGACACGCCGGGTTATGACCCAGTCTCAGTCACGGGCATGGTCGCCGGCGGCGGCAACGATCATGTGCTTCACGACCGGACGCGGGTCGGTGTTCGGCTGCAAGCCGATGCCAAGCATCAAGCTTTCGACCAACAGCGACACGTATCGGCGGATGACCGACGACATGGACATCAACTGCGGTGAGATCCTCGACGGCGCAGCGAGTGTCGACGAGATGGGCGAGCGCATCTTTCAACGCATGCTCGAGGTCGCGTCAGGGTCGTTGACGAAGAGCGAGGAAATCGGTTTGGGCGACGAGGAATTCACGCCGTGGCAGCTTGGCGCGGTGATGTGATGGCGCGGCTCAGCCTCGCCACGCTCGACACGACGCCCCAATCGGCCCAGCCACCGATAGACCCCCGCGCTGTCAGCAACGGAATCGTGCACCTCGGTGTCGGCGCGTTTCACCGCGCTCACCAAGCCGTTTTCACGCAGTCCGCGATGGCCGCGACCGGCGACACGTCATGGGGGATCTGCGGCGTGACCCAACGAAGCCTCGACGTCGTCGACCAGTTGGCGCCGCAGGACGGGCTCTATAGCGTCCTCGACCGCGGCGACACGACGTCGATCAGGGTGCTCGCGCCGATTCGCGAATTGCTCTTCGCCAAGACCCAGGCCGGCGACCTGGTGAACCGGCTGGCCGAGCCGGCCACGCGCGTCGTGACCTTGACCGTCACGGAAAAGGGCTACCGGCACGACCCGGCGTCGGGTCGGTTGCGGGTTGACGACCCCGAGGTGAGGGCGGACGCCGAAGGCCGGCTCCCGCAGACTGTGGTCGGCCAGTTGGTACGCGGCCTGCAAGCGCGCGAGCGGGCTGGCGCCGGCCCGCTGACGGTCGTTTGCTGCGACAACCTGCCGAGCAACGGCCGCACGCTCGCACAACTCGTGTCGGACTTCTGCGACCTGCTGCCGGCGGCGGAGTCGGCGGTCACCCGGTCGTCCATCGACGCGTCCGTGCGATTTCCCTGCACGATGGTCGACCGCATCGTCCCCGCGACGTCCGACACCGATCGCGCTGACGCCGCGCGACTCCTCGGCGTCGACGACTTCGGCGCCGTGGTCGCGGAACCGTTCTCACAGTGGGTGATCGAGGACGACTTCGCCGCACCGCGGCCCGCTTGGGAGGCCGCGGGCGCGATTCTGACCGACGACGTCGCGCCGTACGAGGCGATGAAACTGCGCCTGCTCAACGGACCGCACTCAGCGATGGCGTATCTCGGCGCCCTGGCCGGCCAAGAGTTCCTGGCCGAGTTCTTCCAGGTTGACGGCGTCGCCGCCTACGCCCGCGCCTTCATGGACGTTGACGTGACCCCGACGCTGACCGTGCCCGCGGGTTTCGACGTCGTCCGATACAAGGACGAGTTGATGGAGCGGTTCGACAATCGCGCGTTGCGTCATCGGACGCGACAGATCGCGATGGACGGCACCCAGAAGCTGCCGCAGCGATTTCTTGGGACCGTGGCGGATCGTCGCGCCGCCGGGGCCACCCCGGAGCACGCGCTGCTCGCGGTTGCGGCGTGGGTTCGGTACGTCAGCGCGGAGACGGACGAGCAGGGGACGCCGATCGTCGTGGACGACCCGCTGGGGGGGTTGCTGAGAGCACGGCTGGCCGGCGCGCGCGACGCCGAGTCGGTCGTCGACCGGGTGCTCGGGCTCGAGCAGGTGTTCTCCGAACAGCTGCGCGACGACGCGATGGTGCGCGCGCGGCTGGCCGACTACGTCGAGGCGCTGGCGGGCAAAGGAGCGCTGGCCACGCTGCGCGAACTGCCTGCGTGACCGCCGGTCAGTCTTCGACCTGGCTGCTGGGCGCCAAGTTCGCCGACCACTTCTCCTCGATCCGCCCGTAGCGCCAGACCGCCAGCGCCACGACCCAGGTCAGCACGAACAAGCCGACGATCGACGAATCCGACGTTGTTCAGGTCGAGGCTGCCGACCCAGGCCAGCGGGCCGCTGTTGATGCGACAGCTTGTCGGTCAGGATCGACACCAGCTCGACTGTGCCGATGATCAGCGCGACGGCCACCGACAACGCGGTGATCGTGATGTTGTAGTAGACCTTGCGCACCGGCTTGGAGAACGCCCAGCCGTAAGCGAAGTTCATGAAGCAGCCGTCGATCGCGTCGAGCAGGCTCATGCCGGCCGCGAACAGCACCGGCAGGGTGAGGATGGCGTACCAGGGCAGGCTGAACGCGGCGGCGCCGCCGGCGAGCACCAGCAGGCCGACCTCGGTGGCGGTGTCGAAGCCGAGGCCGAACAGCAGCCCGACCGGGTACATGTGCCACGGCTTGCGTCACCGCCTTGGTCGCCCCGCCGAGGATGCGGTTCATCAGGCCGCGGTTGTTGAGGTGCTCCTCGAGGGCCGCCTCGTCGAAGACGCCGCTGCCGCATCTGGCGGAAGACCCGCACGATGCCGACCAGGACGACCAGGTTGAGGATGCCGATGAGCGTAGAGGAAGACGCCCGAGACGCGCGGTGCCGATCAGGCCGGTCGTCTGCTGCAGGCGTCGAGGAGTCGTTCTCGACCTGGCCGGCCAGCGCCCGCACGCCGAGCGGCCAGCAGCAGGCACAGCCCGAACACGACCGACGAGTGCCCGAGGGAGAACCAGAAGCCGACCGAGAGCGGCCGCTTGCCCGTCGGCCATCAGCTTGCGGGTGGTGTTGTCGATGGCGGCGATGTGGTCGGCGTCGAACGCGTGCCGCATGCCGAGCGTGTAGGCGGTCACGCCCGAGCCCGACGCCGAAGACCTGGCCCGACCCGACCTGGTAGTGCTGCGGCGCGACGATGGCGGCGAGGACGACCCAGCCGACGCACGTGCAGCAGCACGACGAACCCGACGCCATCCCCGCGATCGGGCCCACTCGCCGGGCGTCAGGGCTTGCCGCACCCGCGCCAGCCGGCCCGGTTCGCGCGTTTGTGGCCCGTCCGGGCCGATCAAGGTCGCGCTCATGGGCACTGCTCCGCTCGTCAGACTGAGACTCGCTGGGAGCCTAAACGCCATGGGCTCCTACCTGCAACTAAGTTGCAATAAGGTCCTGGACGGCGTAATGAGCCGACGCCCTCTCGGCGAACCCCCAGCGATGCTTCAGCCAATGCTCAGCTTGGGAACCGAGAGTGTGACGCAGAGTGGGATCGTCAGCCGCAGTTGCCACCGTTGCGCAGGGGAGTGATCATGTCGAGCGCGCTGCGCCAGCCAGCGCCCGCCGTGGTGCGGGCCCCGGCGGTCGCCTTGGGCGCGATCCTGGCCGGCGGCCTGCTCGTCGTGCTGCTCTGGTGGCACGACACGCCCCCGATCCACCTGTTCGGAGATTGGCTGACCAATGCCGGCCGGATCACCGGCCTGCTCGCCGGCTACGTCATCGTCGTGCTGCTCGTGTTGATGGCCCGGGTGCCGGCGCTCGAGCGTGGGCTGGGGGCCGACCGGCTCGCCCGCTGGCACAGCATGGGCGGCCGGTACGTCGTCAACCTGTCGATCGCGCACACGCTGCTGATCATCTGGGGCTACGCGGTCAGCGCGCACGAAGGGCTGGTCCCGCAGACCGGCCAGCTGCTGACCCGCTACCCCGACGTCTTGATGGGAACGGTCGCGCTCGGCCTGCTGGTGTTGGTCGGCGCCGTGTCCGTGCGGGCCGCGCGTCGCCGGATGCGCTACGAGACCTGGTATTACCTGCACTTCTACACCTACCTCGCGGTGGCGCTGTCGTTCAGTCACGAGTTCGCCACCGGCGCTGACTTCACCAGCAACCTCAAGGCCCGCGTGTTCTGGAGCTTGCTCTACATCGGCGCGGCCGCCGTTTTGCTCTGGTACCGGTTTGTCGTCCCGGTCCGCAACGCGGCGCGGCATCGGATGGTCGTCTCCGAGGTCGTCCCCGAAGCGCCGGGAATTTTCTCTGTGCATGTGTCCGGCCATCACCTGACCGAGCTCCGGGCTGAGGCCGGGCAGTTCTTCCGGTGGCGCTTTCTGACCCGCGACCAGTGGTGGCAGTCACATCCGTATTCGCTCTCGGCCCCGCCGTCCGACCGGCTGCTGCGATTCACCGTGAAGGTGCTCGGCGACCACTCCGAGGCGCTCCAACATGTGCGCAAGGGCACCAGGGTCTTCGCCGAGGGGCCGTATGGCGCGCTCACCGAGGGCCGCCGCACCCGCCGCAAGGTGCTCCTGCTGGCAGGCGGCATCGGTGTCACGCCGCTGCGGGCGCTCTTCGAGACGATGCGCGCGCATCGCGGCGACCTCACCTTGCTCTACCGGGCGAACACCGATCTCGACATCGTCTTTCGATCGGAGCTCGACGCGATCGCCAAGTGGCGCGGGGCGCATGTCCGCTATCTCATCGGACCGCCCGGCGGCGACGAGGATCCCTTCGTCGGACGTCGGCTGGAGTCGCTGGTGCGGGACATTCGCAACCATGACGTGTACCTGTGCGGGCCGCCGCGGATGATGGACGCGGCACAGGAAGCCTTGCGCAGGATCGGCGTCAACCGACGCCACATCCACACCGAGTCGTTCGAGTTCTAGCCCGACCGAGTTCGAGAAGGAGAGTCTTGCTTTGCGCCGCGCGATCCTAGCCCTCGTCGCCACCGTGGCTGGCCTTGTCGTGCTGCTCAGCTTCAAGACCGCGGGCAACAAGTCGCTGAACCGCCCGGTCGCGCTGTCGGGGACGACGCCGTCCGATCAGTCCACGTCGGCAGACCAGCCTGCGCCGTCAAACAGCGCGGCGCCGTCCGACAGCGCGGCGCCCTCGACGCAGCCGGCTGAGCCGACGCCCTCCACGCAGCCGACGCAGCCGACGCAGCCGACGCAGCCGACGCCGACCAAGACGACCAAACCGACGCCGACCAAGACCAGCGCCTCGGCTGGCACCAAGACGATCACCGGCAGCTCGGTGCGGGTCACCGAAGGATTTCGCACCTTCGGCAGCGTGCAGGTGCAGGTCACGTTGTCGAACGGCAAGATCACCAGGCTCGTCGCGGTCGACTACCCGAACCGCGACCCTCGGTCGTCGGAGATCAGCCAGTACTCGATCCCGGTGCTCGGGCAAGAGGTGCTGCAGGCGCAGGGCACGAACATCGACATCGTCTCGGGCGCCACTTACACGACGCAGGCCTACGCGGAGTCGGTGCAAGCGGCGCTCGACAAAGCAAAGTCATAGCGTGCGCCGCCGATTCGCCCATGCCGAGCCGGTCATGGGCACCGTCGTCAGCTTCGACATCAGCGCCGACGACAGCGAAGAGTCGGCGGTGCGCGCGGCGATCAGCGGCGCCGTCGAGTGGTTGCACCACGTCGACGCGGTCTTCAGCACCTACCGGCTGGACAGTGAAATCAGCCGGCTGAACAGCGGAGCGTTGAGCCTCCAGGAGTGCGAGCCGATCGTCAGCCAGGTCTTCGAGATTTGTTCGGACGTCGCCAGCGAGACGCGCGGGTACTTCAGCCCGACTTTCGGCGGCCGGTTAGATCCGACCGGTTTGGTCAAGGGCTGGTCGGTCGAACGCGCCAGTGAGTTGCTGCGTGACGCGGGCTTGCCGAATCACTGCGTCAACGGGGGCGGTGACGTGTGCGCCCGAGGCTTCCCCGAACCGGGCCGGGGGTGGAGCGTGGCGATCACGCACCCGCTACGACGCGACGGATTCGCCGCGGTCGTCGAGGTGCGCGACGGCGCGGTGGCGACGTCCGGGACGACGGAGCGCGGGTTGCACGTGGTCAACCCGTTCACCGGCCGACCCGCGGCTCAACTTACGAGTGTCACGGTGGTTGGACCGGATCTGACCCGTGCGGACGCGTACGCTACGGCTGCGCTGGCCATGGGCGAGTCCGCTCGCGACTGGCTGGGTTCGGTCGCCGGTTACGAGGCGCTCGCGATCGCGCCCGATGGCACCGGATGGGCGACCGCCGGCTTCACCTCGGTTGCCGCGCTGCCGACGTAGTCACACGCACGGGAGGGACGACGATGCCCGAGCCGCAGCCACCCTCGCAGCCTCCGCCCGCGTCCCCGTCGGGGTTACCGCACGTGTCCGCCCTCGAGCAGCGGCTGATCGGCGGCGCCAGGAAGGCCCAACAGCTCGAGCAAGGGCTGCTCCCCGCGTGGCTGCGGCCGACCCGCGGCGAGCATCGCTGGCAGATGGGCGCGGCGGTCGTCGTCGCGATCGGACTGCAGCTGTCGCTCCCCGCGCACCTGGCGGTCCGGCCGCACTACGTCGTCCCGATCGTCGAGGGCGCGATCTTGCTCGGGCTGTTCGTGGCGAGTCCGCCGCGATTGGTCAAGCACTCGACCGGCCTGCACGTGACAGCGCTGGCGCTGATCGGGTTGATCAGCGCCGACACCGCCACCTCGGCAGGGCTGCTGGTGCACGAGATCGTCACGGGAACTGCCGACGCCGCCCCTCGGCTGTTGCTGCAAGGCGTCGCGATCTGGTTGACGAACATCATCGCGTTTGGCTTGTGGTACTGGCAGTTTGACCGTGGCGGCCCGGTCGCGCGAGCGCACGCCACGCGCAAGCACCCGGATCTGCTCTTCCCGCAGATGCAGCAGCCCGACATCGCGCCGCCGGAGTGGGAACCGACGTTCTTCGACTACCTGTACACGTCGTTCACGAACGCCACCGCCTTCAGCCCGACCGACACGATGCCGTTGTCGCGATGGGCCAAGGCGATGTTCCTTCTGCAGTCGGCGATCTCGCTTGTCACGGTCGCGCTGGTGATCTCCCGCGCGGTCAACATCTTCCAGGACGTCACCCAGAAATGAACCGATACGAGCGTGACGTGCTCGCCGCGCAGGCCAACCGGCGCGCCGAGATCCGCGTTGTCGAGGCAGTTCGCGACCTGGTGGTCGAAGATTCGGCGGCGGAGTTCTGCGGTGCCGTCGTCGAGTGCGAGAAGGACGTCGTCCGGCTCGAGGACCGTTTCGGCCAGGTGCGCGCGTTCCCCCTCACGCCAGGCGCGTTCCTTCTCGACGGCGAACGCGTGACGCTCGTCAGACCCGCGGCCGGCACACCCGCCGCTGCCGGTCGCACCGCGTCCGGCTCCGTCGCTGTCGCGGGCCTGCGTGCCCGGGTCGCCCGCGGGAGCCGCATTTTCGTCGAGGGCAAGCACGACGCCGAACTCGTCGAACGGGTGTGGGGTGACGACCTGCGCGTCGAGGGCGTGGTCGTCGAGTACCTGGAAGGCGTCGACCGGCTGCCGGACATCGTGCGCGACTTTCGGCCGAGCGCGCAGCGGCAGCTCGGCGTGCTCGTCGACCACCTGGTCAGCGGGTCGAAGGAGTGGCGGATCGCCGCCGCTGTGACGTCACCGCACGTGCTCGTGGTCGGCCATCCGTATGTCGATGTGTGGCAAGCGGTTCGACCACAGGCCGTCGGCATTGAGAAATGGCCGGTCGTCGGGCGGGGCCTGCCATGGAAAGAGGGCGTGTGCGAGGCGCTGGGCTGGCCGCACATGACCGCCGCAGATCTCGCGGCGGCGTGGCGCAAGATCTTGTCGGCGGTCGACAGCTACCTCGACCTTGAACCGGCGTTCCTCGGACGAGTCGAAGAGCTCATCGACTTCGTGACGGCTTGACGCGGGGATTCTGCTACAGCCAGTCCTTGCGGCGGAAAATCCAATACAGCAAGGCGCCGCCGACGACGATGACGCCGCTCGACACGGCGAACCCCCACTCCTTGCCGAACCCGGGGTAGGGCAGGTTCTGCCCGTAGAAGCCGGTGACGGCGGTGGGAACCGCGATGATGGCGGCCCAGCTGGTGACCTTCTTCATGATGAGGTTCATGCGGTTGCCCTGGATAGTCAGGTTGGTCTCCAGGATCGTGCTCACCATATCGCGAAGCGACTCAGTCCACTCGGTGGCGCGCAAGACGTGGTCGTACACGTCTTGGTAGTAAGGCATCAGCGCTTCGTCGACGACCTTCAGGTCGCGGCGCATCAGGCCGTTCACCACCTCGCGCATCGGGAGCACGAATCGCCTTAGCAGCAAGAGGTTCTTCCGCAGCGCAAAAGACTTTCGCTGGACTTCGCGAACCCGATCGCGAGTGTCGTCGAACAGTTCGTCTTCCAACGCGTCAATCTTGTCGTCGAGGTCCTGGACGGCGGTGAAGTGGCTGTCGACGATGTAGTCGAGGACGCCGTAGAGGAGGAAGCCGACACCCTCCTTCGCGAGTTCCGGCGTGTTGTCCCAGCGTGAGACGACATCGTCGATGTCGAAGCGGTGGTCCTTTCGCACAGTGATGAACGCGTTAGGCAACACGAACATCGCGATCTCGCTGCTTGCGAGCTCCTCGGCCTGGCTGTCCAACCGGACCGCGTACGCGCTCAGGAACAGGTGCGTCGCGTAGTGGTCGAGCTTCGGCCGCTGCCGTTCGTGCTCGGCGTCCTCGATGGCCAGCGCGTGCAGGCCGAACTCCTCTTCGATGGCCTCGAGCCGTTCGCCGTCCGCGGTGCAAAGATCCAGCCAGAGCACGACTCCAGGTGAATCGACGACCTCGGAGATGTCGTGAACCGGCAGGTCGTCGCGTTCGAGAACGCCGTTGCGGTACAGCCTGGTGCGCGCCACGCGGTCGCCGCCCTACCCGGCGGACGTCGGAAGGCTGGCTGGCGAGGCGGTCATGGCGGCTTCACGAGCCTCCAGGAAGTGCGTCGTCTTGCGTTCCATCACGAACGAGAGGAACGGCACGAACCCGGCGGCGGCCATGAGGAGCAGCCGCACCGGCTGCAGCCGGTACCGCAGCACGAGTTCGAGGCAGGCGACGCAGTAGACGATGTAGAGGAACCCGTGCAGCATCCCGACGTACTTGGCGACGTAGGGAAAGTCAGCCCACTGCTTAAGCGGCACGCCCACGAACACCAGCACGACCAAGCCGACACCGACGACGTAGGCGAGCAGCCGGTAACGGCCGAGTGGAGTCCTCAACATCGACACGTGGCAAGCGCCCCTTTGCGGTTAGCGCGCGCCTTGCGCGCGTCGATTCAACGCGGCGAGGTACTCGTTGTACCTCGCCAGCTCCTCGTCGGTCTCGTCAGGCACGCCGTTGGCAAGCTGTGCCGCGGCGAGCTCGGACGACGGGAGAGCACGACCGGGCGTCGTCCAAGTCGCGTCGTCTGCCGTGAGAACGGATGCGGGCTTCGGCGCGGGCCGACCATGCACCGCGTCGTGCAACAACCGCCACCAGCCGTAAATGACGATCGCCGCCATCGCCCACCACTGGAAGGCGTACAGCAGATTCTGCAAACCACCACGCGCGGAGTAGGACACGTCCCACTGCCAGCGGCCGAGCAGGCTGAACGCCGCGACGATGACCAGCATGGCGATGTGCCGCGGCAGCCACCGCAGCGTGAAAGCCATGCGCACCACGGCTCCTACGGTACCTGCCGAGATCGAGCGTCACTTGAGCCAGGCGTGCTCACGGCAGGTAGGACTGCTCGATTCGGGTGATCGTCCCGGTCTTGTCGAGGGTGATCGCGAAGTACGGCGGCCCGTGGTTGCCCGACGCCATCGCCGCGGGCAGCGCGGGAGGTGGCACCTGTAGCTGGGCGGCGCCGCGTGCCGGCGTCAGCAACAAGATCACTGCGGACGGCGAAACCGGCTTGGTGGTCAGCTTCTTCCCCGTGGTGACGTACCGCGCGTTCTCATCGCCGCTGCATATGCGCTGTGCGTCGAGGTAGCTGAACATCACCTGGCCGCCGCTGGCCGACGCTTGCTTGCCTTCGACGAAGATCTGCGGCGCTGCCACCGGACACGGCGTCGGCGCGCCGCCGGGACTGATCGTGGGCGACGGCGAGACGAGCGCGGTGGCAGCGGTCGGCGGGGGCGTGGTCGGCGCCTGGTTCGCGCTCGACAGCCCGTTCGCGCTGAGCTCCGAGCCGAAGCTGGTCGCCACGGAGGCGTCGCGGCGCGCCCTGGCTGGAGCAGCCGGCCAGGGCGGCCGCGGCGATCAGCGCGCCAGCGCACACGCGAGTTGCCGCCTGGCGCACATCGGTCCTCTCCGCGACCGGCCGCGTGCTTAGTCTTCCGCGAGCCGGCCGGCCTCGACATGGATGGTACGGGTGGTCGGCACCGCGTCGAGGAGCTTTCGGTCGTGGCTGACCAGCAACAGCGTGCCGCGATAGGTCGTGATCGCCTGTTCGAGTTGCTCGATCGCCGGGAGATCAAGGTGGTTTGTGGGCTCGTCCAGGACGAGGCAGTTGGTCTGCCTCGCCATTAACAGCGCTAGACCGGCGCGGGTCCGTTCGCCGGGCGACAGCGACGAGGAGGGCCGCTCGACGTGCGCCGCCTTCAACCCGAACTTTGCCAGCAGGGTTCGCGCCTCTTCGGGTAAAAGTCCGGCGGCGGTTCGCAGCAGGTCCGTCACCGTGACCGTGCCGGCGAACTGGCGTCGCGCCTGATCGAGTTCGCCGATCACCACCCCTGGCCCGAGGCTCGCCGTGCCGGACGTCATCGGCAGCTTCCCGAGAAGTGCCTGCAGCAGCGTGGTCTTGCCGCCGCCGTTTGGTCCGAGGATCGCGACGCGGTCGGCCCACCGCACGTCGAGGTCGATCGGCCCTAGCGTGAAATCACCACGACGGACCACTGCGCGATTCAACGTCGCGACCAGGTCGCCTGATCGCGGCGCGGCCGGTAGATCGAGCCGAAGCTGCCACTCCTTGCGGGGCTCGGCGACCGCCTCCGCGTCCAACCGACTCAGCCTGGTTTCCAGCGACCGGACCTTTGCCGCGCCCGCGGTTGCCGCCTCGATCCGGGCCCCGCGTGCGGCGCGGTCGTTGTCGGGCGGCTTCCGCTTGGCCCGCAGTGCTCCGCGCACCGACTGCTCACGCGCGGCTTGCACGCGATCCTGCAGCTCGCCGCGCTTCTCGGCGTAGTCGTCGTACTGCTCGCGGGTGTGCCGCCGGGCCACCGCCCGTTCTTCGAGGAACGCCTCCCAACCGCCCGCGAACTGCCGCGAAACCTTGTTGTGGGGATCGAGCTCAAGCACGTCCGTGATCGTGCGGGCTAGAAACTCCCTGTCGTGGCTGACGACGGCCAACCCGCCGCGTCGCGAGACGACGAAGTCTTCCAGCCGGGCGAGACCATCGAGGTCGAGGTCGTTGGTCGGCTCGTCGAGCAGCAGCACGTCGAACCGGCTCAGCAGTACGGCGGCCAGCGAGCCACGAGCCATTTGGCCGCCCGAGAGCACGGTCGTTTCGGCGTCCAGCGTTGCGGCGTCCAAGCCCAGGCTCGCGGCGGTCTCGACCGCCCGTGCCTCGAAGTCGGCGCCGCCGAGGTCAAGCCACCGATGCAGCGCTTGATCGTAGGTGTCGGCCGCGGCCGCGTCGTCCGACCCGAGCGCGTCGGCGGCCGCGTGCATGGCGGATTCGGCGTTGGTTACGCCAGTTCGCCGTCCGAGATACCCGAGCAGCGTCTCGTCGGGACGGCGATCGGGTTCTTGGGGTAACAGCCCGACGCTGCCGGTGGCGTGCACGGCGCCGTCGTCGGGTGTGAGTTCGCCGGCGAGCACCCGCAACAGCGTGGACTTGCCAGCGCCGTTCGGCCCGACCAGGCCAACACGTTGGCCGTCGCCGACGGTGAGGTCGACGCCATGCAGGACTTCGGCGGCGCCAAACGCGACATTGATCCCGCGGGCCGTGAGGGTGGACACGGCCGCAATGCTGTCAGGAGGCGCCGGCGTCAGGAAAAGCCGTACGGGTTCTGCGCGGGTGGCGTGGCGAACGCCGGGTGACCCTGGGGAGTGACCGGAACCGCTTGCGCGCGCCGCAGTTGTCGCAAGACCGGCCAGTCGGCGAAGGCGAAGGCGAACAACATGACGACGTTCAGCAACGGGATCAGCCCTGCGGCGACCCACCAGCTCGAGTAGCCGGCTTTTCGTACGATCGTCACCGCGGCGGCGACCGCGAGCGCCGTGAATCCCGCGTAGATCAACAGCAACGTGCCGAGCATGCCAGCGCCCATCGCATTCGCCTCCTCAACGGGCAAGATCGGCGTCTTGCCGCAGTACCTTGATGGGCATGCGCCGCTGGCGTCCGGCTCCGGTTGAACCGCTGGGCGGTCGCGCGCGTATCACCGGTGTGCCCGAAGCGCGCCGCCCGCAGGCAGGGCGAACAGCACCGGAGCGCACCGACGAGGAATTCGTCCGCGCGCTCTACGACCAGCACGCCCGCCCGCTGCTCGGCTACGCGCTGCGATTGACCGGCGGCGACCGGCAACGCGCCGAGGACGTCGTCCAAGAAACCTTGCTGCGGGCGTGGCGGCACCCGGAAACGCTCGAACGCACGCCCGACGCCGTCCGGCCGTGGTTGTTCACCGTGGCGCGCAACATCGCGGTCGACGCGTATCGAGCACGGCGAGCTAGACCACTCGAGGCCGGGCCGGACGGCCTCGACCTGATACCGGTCGACGACGACATCGACCGGGCGCTGGAGGCATGGCAGGTGACCGACGCCCTGGCGAGTTTGAGCGCCGACCACCGGCGGGTGCTGATCGAGACGTACTACCGAGGTCGTTCGGTGGCGGAGGCCGCGTCCGCACTCGGCATCCCGTCGGGGACGGTGAAGTCGCGCACCTATTACGCGCTGCGCGCCCTGCGATTGGTATTGGAAGAAAGAGGAGTGACGGAACTATGACCGCCGGTGGATGCGCCGACGCGCGGATCTGCCTCGGCGCGTATGTCTTGGGCGCGCTAGACCCGGCCGAGCGCGGGCGGGTCGACGCGCACCTGGCCGAGTGCGACAGCTGCCGCGACGAGCTCGCGTCGTTCGCCGCGCTGCCCGGGTTGCTGAGCCGAGCGAGCATCGCCGAGGTCGAGCTCGTGCCCGAGCCGCCCCGGCCGGAGCTGCTCGAAGGGCTGCTCACGGCGGTCGCGGGCGAGCGCAGGCGCGGACGCCGGGTGCGCTGGCTCTTCGCGGTCGCGGCCGGCGTGGTCGCGGTGGCGGCCGGCACGGTGGCCGGTGTCGCGGTTTCCGCGCAACACTCCACCCCTGCGGCGGCCGCGACGTTCACCGCGTCCAACGCCGAGCGCAACCTCACCGCGTCGGTCACCGAATGGCGCAAGGCTTGGGGCGCGGCGCTCGAGGTCCGGGTCACCGGGGTGGTCGGCGGCGCGTACACCGACAAGTGCCAGCTGGTCGCGGTCGCGGCTGACGGCACGAAGGACGTCGCTGGCAGCTGGGCCGCCACGTCGTCCAACCAGATCATCGCGCAAGGCGCGACGTCGATGGCGCCGTCGAAGATCGCCTGGTTCGAGATCGTCCGGTCAGACGGCGAGATGCTGGTGAAGATCCCGGCGCAGTCCCCGGCGCGGCCTGACAGCTCCGCGACCACCTGAGGGACTACCACCGCGGTCGTCGCGGTTCACTACAGACGTGCACCCAGCGGTTTGGATCCTGGTCGGCCTGGTCGTCGTGACGAGCGGCGCCGGGCTGGTGTGGCGCGCCCGCAACGGCGCGGTTCGCGACGTCGCGACCGGTGGCGACGACGCGCGGCTCACGCCGTCCGACCTTGGCGCCGACCTTGGCGCCCGAGCCACGTTGGTGCAGTTCTCGTCGGCCTTCTGCGCGCCGTGTCGGGCGACGCGGGTGGTGTTGACGGACGTCGCGGGAATGGTCGAGGGCGTGGCGCACGTCGAGATCGACGCCGAGTCACACCTGGACCTGGTGCGCCGGCTCGACGTGATGCGCACGCCCACGGTCTTCGTGCTCGACGCGGACGGCCGGGTGGTGAAGCGGGCAAGCGGAGCGCCGCGCAAGGCCGACGTGCTCGCGGCGCTGGGCGACGCGCTTCCGGCTGGCTCGGCTGGCTCGGCTACCTCGGTCGGCGGCGAGGCCTGAGTGCGTGATCAAGATGACAGCCAGGCCCGATCTTCGTACCATCGACGGGTGCAGCAGGCATTCACGGGTGAGTTGAACCTAACCAAGAGGCGCGCGGTCGACCTGTGCCGCGTGGCCGCCTGCCTGTGTCGAATGTCCTGACCGGGTCGGCCACACCCTCGCGCCAGCGGCATTAGCCGCAACAGCCACGATCGCCGTCGCCGACCCTGACGCGACTTTCCCTACCTTTCCCGTCGCCAATGTCAGGAGTGTTGTCCATGTCCGACCCAGCCTTCGGGTCCGTTGATCCCCGCGGCCTCCGCCTCAACGCGGCGGTCACCGCCGTCGTGCTCGCCGCGGTCGTGCTCACCGGCAACGTCTGGTTGCTGCTCGCGCAGGCGGTCGTGTTCGGCGTCGGCGCCGCCGCCGGCCTGCGCTACTCGCCGTATGGCTTGCTGTTCCGCAAGTTGGTCGCGCCGCGCCTTGGTCCGCCCGCTCATCCGGAGGCCGAAGCGCCGCCCCGCTTCGCGCAGGCGGTCGGCCTGGCCTTCGCCACGGTCGGCGTCATCGGCTTCGCCGCCGGGGCCTCGTGGCTCGGCCTGGTCGCCACCGCGCTCGCCTGGGTCGCCGCCTTTCTCAACGCGGCTTTCGGCTTCTGCCTCGGCTGCGAGTCCTACCTGTTGATCCGTCGCGTTCTACCTATTCGCAAGGGAGTCACCGCATGAGTCGTCAAGCTGTCCTCGTGGACGCCGACTGGGTCGAGGCGCATCTGTCCGACCCGAACATCGTGCTCGTCGAGGTCGACGAGGACGTCTCCGCCTACGACAAGGGCCACATCCGTGGCGCCGTCAAGGTCGACTGGAAGCAAGACCTCCAGGACCCGATCCGCCGCGACTTCATCGACAAGGCCGGGTTCGAGCGTCTGCTGTCGTCGCGTGGTATCGGCAATGACCAAAACATCATCTTGTACGGCGGCAACAACAACTGGTTCGCGGCCTACGCCTACTGGTACTTCAAGCTGTACGGCCACCAGAACGTGAAGCTGCTCGACGGTGGGCGCAAGAAGTGGGAGCTCGACTCCCGCGAGCTGGTCACCGAGGTGCCGTCGCGCCCGGCCACCCAGTACAAGGCGACCGACCCTGACTCCTCGATCCGCGCGCTCCGCGACGAGGTCGTCAACGCCATCGGCAACCTCAACCTGGTCGACGTCCGCTCGCCGGATGAGTTCTCCGGCAAGCTGCTCGCGCCGGCGCACCTGCCGCAGGAGCAGTCGCAGCGGGCCGGCCACGTGCCGAGCGCGAAGAACATCCCGTGGAGCAAGGCCGCGAACGACGACGGCACGTTCAAGTCGGACGAGGAGTTGCGCGCGCTCTACGGCGGCGCAGGCGTCGACTTCGGCAAGGACACCATCGCCTACTGCCGGATCGGCGAGCGGTCGGCGCACACCTGGTTCGTCCTGCACGAGATCCTCGACCAGCCGAACGTGAAGAACTACGACGGCTCCTGGACGGAGTACGGTTCGCTCGTCGGCGTCCCGATCGAGCTGGGGAGTGGTTCCTGATGTGTGGAGCGGTCGCAGGCGGGTTGCCGTTGGGCGTTGACCCCGGCAAGGAAGCGGTGATCCAGGGCGTCGTGAAGCGCGGCGGCCAGCCGGTCAGCGGCTACGTTCGTCTGCTGGACGACGGCGGCGAGTTCACCGCCGAGGTCCCGACGTCGGCGACCGGCGAGTTCCGGTTCTTCGCCGCGCCAGGCACCTGGACCGTGCGCGCGCTGGTGCCCGGTGGAACCGCCGACCGCAAGGTCAACGCCGCTAAGGGTTCGATCGCCGAGGTGGAGGTCAGCGTCGCCTGACGCACCTTCAGGTGCGAGCCACCTGAGTTCAGGGGTGTGAATGGTCCCCCGCGAGTCACTCGCGGGGGACCATTCGCGTCGCCGGGGCTCGCCGGCCTGGGCCGAAGTCGCGGCGATCGGCTATATCGTCGCGACCATGACTGAACTCATCACCGTCGCGCCGCCCGTCGCGGTAGCGCTCGGCGTCGCGGCGGCCGCGGCGCTCGTCGTCCGCCGGCTGGCGTTGGCGAAGCGCGGTTCGGATGACTGACGGCGCCGGCGGTCGCGGCGCGGTCGATCGCCCAGCCGACTTGGAGGCCGACTTCGACGCGCCGTTCGTCCCGGACGGCGAGACGCCGCCACTGCACGAGGCGTTGGCGCCACTTGCGTTTCTGCTCGGGACGTGGCGGGGCGTGGGCGTCGGTGGTTACCCGACCATCGAGTCGTTCCGGTTCGGCCAGGAGGTTGTGTTCGCACACGCCGGGAAGCCGGTGCTGAGCTACCTCAGCCGGTCGTGGATCTTGGACGACGCGGGTGGGGTGATACGGGCGGGCGCCGCCGAGTCGGGGTACTGGCGGATGACCGATGGCGGCCTTGAGGTGGTGCTGGCGCACGCGACGGGATTCGCCGAGATCTGGGTCGGCGGGGTGACCGGCAACCGGATCGAGATGAGCACCGACGTGGTCGCGCGCACGTCGTCCGCGAAAGAAGTCAGTGGCGGGCACCGGCTGTACGGGCTCGTCGACGGCGATCTGCTCTACGCCTACGACATGGCGGCGGCCGGCGAGCCGCTGCAGTCGCACCTGTCGGCCCGGCTGCGACCCACCCCGCCGCGGTGATCATGCAGTTAGGCGCAACGCCGATACTCGGACGTTGCGCCTAACTGCATGATCACCGGATGAGGGCGAACCCCCCCGGACATGGGTCGACCCCCGGGTGTCTCCACTCACGCCGGTGACGGCGCGGGCGGGCCGGCGGGACGAAGTCCGGCACCCGGGGGTCGGATGACTGCCTTGGTTTAGCCAGCGCCATCAGGCGTCGGCCGTGGAAGCACGTCCGAAAGGACGGCGGCTAGCTGACAGCCACCTCACGCGTCCGTTTATCACACATTCGTCGGACCACCTCCTTCCTCGTGTCCCACTACGGTAACTGCGGGTTCCGGCTCGGGCAAACAACTTCGGAGGTTGTGTCCCGACCGCACCGAACCCGACCAGTGTCAGCGTCTCGCCACCGCTGATCACTTCCGCACCAGCGGATGGTTGGCGACGAACCGACCCTCCGGGTCGAAGCGGGCGGGCAGCTCCCGCAGTCGCAGCCAGCTGTGCTCGTCGTAGCCGGCGCTGGTGTCGACTCGACCCTCGACGAAGTTCAGGTACTGCTGGCGCGCCGCCCACGGCCGCATCGCCGAGACCAGCCGGCTGGCGTGCGCGCGACCGCCGGCGGCCATTTCGGGAGTGGGCGCCATCGCGGCCGCGAACAACTGGAACTGACCTTCCAAATGGGTCAGCGCGCCGGCGTCGCGTGGGATCCGGCCGACGGCGCCGCCGAGTTGCCGCAACTCCGCGGAGACCAGGCAGGAGTCCGAGCCGGGACCCGCCATGGCCACGAACGCGTCGATCGCCTCGGGCGTGAGTTCGCGCAACATCACCGTGTTGGACACCCCAGGAGTTGGCCCTTCGGGGTCCATGTGCAGTCGCGTCAGTGCGGTGGCCGGCACCCGACCGAATGTGTCGATCTCCGGTTGTAGCTCCCGCAGCGGCGCCAACACCGCTTCCGCTTCCTCGTCGTAGCACAGTGCGGCGCCGTTGATCATCACGATGTCGCGGCCGCGCACCGGCTCTGGGATGAACGGCAACGGCGGGATCTGCATGATCCGAAATGACGTCGTGATCAGGTCAGGAGCGTCGACCGCCCACGACGCCCAGCGCGAGAGCACCTGGTGCGCGTGCGACCAGTCCCAGACCAGCATGCCGGCGTAGGCGGTCTCAATCGGGTACAGCTTGAACTCGATCGCGGTGACGACGCCGAAGTTGCCGCCGCCGCCGCGCAGCGCCCAAAACAGGTCGGTGTGATGCGTCGCGTCAGCCCGCACGAGTGAGCCGTCGGCGAGCACGATTTCGACGGCGGTGACGCTGTTCGACTGCAGGCCGTGCTGTCGCCCGAACCAGCCCAGGCCGCCGCCGAGCGAGTAGCCGACGACGCCGACGTCCGGCGACGAGCCGTGCAGCGCGTCGAAGCCGTACTTCGACGCGGCGTCGACGACGTCCTGCCACAACGTCCCGGCCTCGGCGCGCGCGACGCGCGCGACCGGGTCGACCGTGACGCCCGTCATCGCCGACGTGCGCAGCAAGATGACGTCGTCGAGCGCGCCGAGCGGGCCGGCGTTGTGGCCGGTGCCTTGCGGCGCGACCCGCAGGCCGGCGTCCGCGGCGAAGCGGACCACCTCGGCCACTTCCACGGCGGACGCCGGGTAGACGACGGCGGCCGGGCGTTGGTCGACGGTCATCGACCACGGCACGCGGGCGCTGTCATAACCGGCGTCGCCCGGCAGGTGCACCGCACCGCCGCACAGCGTGCGTATCGTTTGCTGGTGGACGTCGGACAACGTGAGTTCTGCGGTCATTGCCTGTTCTCCTCCTCGGGTGACTTGAGTCGAGAAGGAGCGTGCGTGATACCGCTTGAGGAAACCTTGTCAAGCGCTTGAGTCACGGGCTTGCGGCGCTTGAGCCCACCCGGCTGCGCACCGACTCGAGAGTGATCTCGACCGTGTGCGGCGTGAGGAACAACGCTTGCGCGATCTGCCGGACGTCGGCGCCGCCTTCGACCATGGCCGCGATGCGCCGCTCGGTCGTGGTCAAGGTGACGGCACCGCTCGGTTGATCGGCGACCTGATGGCCGTTGGCTCGCAGCGCGGCCGCGATCTGCGCACGCAAACCGTCGGCGCCGCTCTTCTCGGCGAGGTCCAGGGCTTCGAACAGAGTCGCGCCGCGCTCCGCGTCCGGCACATGACGCGCTAGCGACAAGAGCGCGCGCGCGTGATCGACCCGGGCCGTCGTGGCGCGAAGCAGATCGGCGGCCTCGCGCAGTTCGGCGCGACCGTCGAGGCCGCCCTGCGTACGCAGCTCGCCGAGTAACCAGAGCGTCCGGCCGGTCAGTCGGGGCGCGCCCCAGGCGCGGGCGAGCGCCAGCTCGTCGCGCATCAACTCGTCCGCGTCGGGGACCCGGCCGGTGGCGGCCAGCGCCTGCGCGCGCAGCGACCGCCAGGGCCGCCACACCGGGTTGGCGACACCGTGCTGCAACTGTCGAATGGCGTCGAGCTCGGCCAGCGCTTCGGCAGGTCGGCCTTCCTCGATGAGCAGTTTCACCACCGACTCCCGAAACAGGCGCAGTCCGTCGCCGAGTCGCGGCCGTTTCGGGACGTTGTCGACGAATTGGCGGGCGCCGCGGACGTCGCCGCGGTCGAGCAGGACGCCGATCGTGAACGCCTCGCCGTACGGAACCCCGATGGTCGGGTTTCCCCATTGCTCGGACTGCTCGATCGACGTGAGCAGCGACTGCTGAGCCTCTCGCAGGTCGCCCGCCCGCCAGAGGTGGTAGCCGCGCCAAAGGTGCGCGGCGAGCGCGGCGAACATCGAACCGCGCGCGTGGGCGTCGGCGAGCGCGTCGTCCCAGAACGACCCGAGGTCTTCGTCGGCGAGGTCTAGGACGACGGCGGCGACGATCGAAAGCAGGCCGGTGTCGACCCGCTGAAGTTTCCCGTCGTGTAAGGCGAACGTCGCCAGCTCCGCGGCGCGTTCGCGACGTCCGCCCGCGATCGTGATGTCCCACGCCACCTGCGCGGCCAGCATCAGCGCGCCCGGCCCGTCGCCGACGATCGGCGGCTCGGCCTCGTCGTTCCACGTCTGCCGGTCCAGGCCGTGCATGTAGTGGCTGATGCGCTCAAGCGCGAGCAAGCCCTGCCGGACGTCGGTCGCCTCGGCGGGCAGGTCGGCGGCCGCTCGGCGGGCGAACTCGGCAGCTTCGCCACGGCGGCCGGCAAAGACCAGCAGCCGGGCCAGCGTCGTCGCGGCCGAGTGCCGCCTGGTCGAGTCGGTGAGGTCGGTGTACGCCGTTCTCAGGTGCTCGACCGCGGCCGGTCCGTCGCCGAAAGACTCGTACCAGCCGAGGTCGAGCAACAGGTCGGCGCGGCGATCGGGCGCCGGCGGTTCCTCGAGCGCCCGAGCGAGGTAGGCGACGGCGCTGGCCAGCGCGCCTCGGTCGGCCGTTCGATGCGCCGCTTCCACGAGGGTGTCGACCACCCATTGCGACGCGCGCCGGGGCACCTGCAGCAGGTGCGCCGCAACCTGTTCGGCGGTCGCGCCCGACTCGGCGAGCACGCGCGCCGCGCTCTCGTGCCGCAACTCGCGCTCGCCCGGAGTCAGGTCTCGATAAACGGCGTCGCGCACCAGCGGGTGCACGAAGCCGAAGGGGTACTCGTCGCGGACGACTTCGATTCGAACGAGCGCTCCGACGGCGGCGGTCACGTCGTCCTCGGAGAGCCGCGTCAACGCCGCGACCACCGGCAGTTGCGCGCCATCACCGAGCACCGCGATTGCTCGGGCCGTCGTGACCGCTGCGCTTGAAAGTCGTCGCAACCGCATCAAGACCATGCTTGAGATGGCACGAGAGCCGATTGCCGTCACAGTGTCGGCGTGCGCGCGGTCGGGGCGGATCGCGTCGGCCTCGAGCGCGCGAAGCAACTGCCTCAACAGCAAGGGATTTCCGGACGTCGTCTGATGGCAGGCCGTGACGAAGGCAGTGTCGGCCGGACGGCCGAGCCTGGTGCCGACGAGCTCATTGACGCCGTCCAGCGTCAGCAGCGACGGCCGGATCACCAGTGTGTTGGGATCGTGCGCCAGCTCGGCGAGCAGCGTGTCGTCAGCATGGGTCTCGCCGGTTCGCAGACTCGCCACCACCAAGACCGGCAGGCCTTCGAGCCGATGCGCCAGGTAGCCGAGGAACCGCAGCGACGCCGTGTCGCACCAGTGCAGGTCGTCGACGGCGAGCATCAGCGGCGACTCTTCGGCGAGGTTCACGGTGAGCCAGTAGAGGCCGTGCAACGCGGCGAAAGAGACGTCCCCGCGCGGTGCCTCAAGCGCGTTGGCGGCGGCGGCAATCTCGGCGTCCGCGTCGAACACCAGCGCCGCCGAAGCCGCGGAACCCGTGAGCAGCCGGGCGCGGCGGGCGGCGTCGCGCAAAGCCGGCTCGAACAACTGCCGGACGACGCCAAATCCGAACTCACGTTCCATCTCGCTGCCGCGCGCGGCGCAGATCGCGGCGTTCGACCCGGCCGCCAGCGCGCGCAGCTCACTGAGCAGCCGACTCTTGCCGATGCCGGGCGGGCCTTCGACCAGCACCGCGCGAGGGCGGCCCGCGATCGCGTCGTCGAACGCGCTGCGCAACGCAGCCAGCTCGAAGTCGCGGTCGACCAGCAGATCCGGCTCGGTTGGCGCCCGATGCGGCAGTGCGGGCGTGGCCGCCGTCACGGTCGCCGCCGCAGCGGGTCTGTCGAGCGATGGTGACTGCGACAAGACCTCCGCTTCGAGCGCGCGCAGCGCGGGGCCTGGGTCGACGCCGAGCTCGTCGGCGAGCATCGTCCGGGCGCGGCGGAGCGCGGCCAGCGCGTCGCCCTGCCGCCCCGACCGGTAGAGCGCGAGCACCAGCAGCCGCCAGCGCTCTTCGCGAAGCGGCTGGTCGGTGACCAGGCCCTCAAGCTCGGGCACCAGCACCGCCGCCTCGCCGCGGGCGAGTCGCGAGTCGAGCAACTGTTCGCGGGCGACCTGGCGCAGCTCGTCGAGCCGGGCGATCTCGGCCTCGGCCCAAAGCTGCCCGTGCTGGTCGGCGTAGGCGGGGCCCTTCCACAAGGCGAGCGCCTCGGCGAGGATCTCCCGCCGGCGGCCTGGCTCGCTCAGCTGCGACGCGGTCTGGAGGAGCCGCTCGAAAATCGACGCGTCGACCTGGTCGGGTGCCGCGTCGAGCAGGTAGCCGCCAGCCTGGTGGCGCAGAATGCTGCGCGCTCCCGTCTTTCGATCCGGCTCGAGCCGGCGACGAAGGTGCGAAACGTACGACTGAAGCGTGTTGGCGGCCGTTGCCGGCGGATCGTCGGGCCACAGCGAGTCGGCCAGCCGGTCGACCGACACCATGTTGCCTCGATGCATCAGCAGCAGCGCGAGGACGGACCGCATCTTCGGCGCTCCGAGATCGACCTGCGAGCCGTCGATGCTCGCCGCCACCTGGCCAAGCACCGAGAAAGCGACGCCCAAAGCGCCCTCCCAGCAGATGGCGCGGGCTGACCGAGCCAACCGAGTAGGCCCGCCAGGATATGACGACACGGCCGTCCGTGGCGGCGGAATCAAGCTCGACGTCAGACCTTGATACTGCGGATGGCCCGGACCCCAATCACCCCATCGGCCGGTCAGTGGCACTTACCGCCCTGCCGATCATCAAATCGTGAGTACCCAGATGGAGTTGGCCGAAGAAA
This sequence comes from uncultured Actinomycetes bacterium, assembly GCA_963747395.1. Classification (GTDB taxonomy): domain Bacteria; phylum Actinomycetota; class Actinomycetes; order Acidothermales; family Acidothermaceae; genus JAICLV01. The sequence goes on from CAVVEX010000004.1 coordinate 74,821, forward strand.
CGCCGATGCGCCTCCTCGCGGAGGGCCTGCCACTTTCGCTGCTTTGGGACCTTGTCGACCCGAACGGCCCGGCGAGCGAGGACCTCCTCCGCCACGAGAACTGACCCCCGCCGCGGCAGCGGCGTTCTGATGACGATTGCTCACGGAATCCGGTAGAAAACGTCAGCGGAATCATCGATGTTGAACCGCGCCTAAACTGGCTGGCGTGAGCGCCCCAAAGGAAGTCGAGCCCGGCGAAGCGGGGCACGGTGGCTGGCAGGGTCAGCTGCGCGCCAAGGGTTATCGGCTCACCCCGCAGCGGCAACTCGTCCTCGAGGCGATCGCCGCTCTCGGCCACGCGACCGCCGACGACATCTTGTCCCAAGTTCGCGAAACGGCGAGTGGCATCAACATCTCCACGGTTTACCGCACCCTCGATCTTCTCGAAGAGCTGGCGCTGGTCACGCACACTCACCTCGGCCACGGGGCGCCTACCTACCACGTCGCGGACGACGCGGAGCATGTGCATCTGGTCTGCCGATCGTGCGGCGCGATCGCCGAGGTCTCGCCTGACGTCGTCGCGGCCACCGTCGACCGGCTGGCCGAAGACCACGGTTTCGAGGCGGACGTGCATCACTTCGCCGTGTTTGGCCGGTGCGCCGGCTGTAGGGGAGCGTCATGAGGGAGTACACCAGCCCGCTACTTGATCGGCCTGGCGCGGTGCCTGCTGATCCGCCTGACGCCGGCGTCGCGGCGCACTACGGTGACCCGATACGCGAGCAGCGACAACTGGCTGGCGGCGCGGGTGTGGTCGACCTCTCGCATCGCGATGTGGTTCGCATCAGCGGGCCCGATCGGTTGTCGTGGCTGCACAATCTGACGACGCAGCGACTCGACAAGCTCGCTCCCGGTGTCGGCGCGGAGGCGCTGGTGCTGAGCCCGCAAGGACACGTGCAGCATCATCTGCTGCTGGTCGACGACGGCGAAGCCACGTGGGTGCACCTCGAACCAGGAGCGGCCGCGTCACTGGTGGAATTCCTGAACTCCATGCGGTTCATGTTGCGGGTTGAGGTCGCGGACGTGACCGACGACTGGGCGGTCGCCTGGCAGCCGACGCGTGAGCCGCACGCCGAGCTCTTGACGCGGGTGGACCCGCAAGGCGACGCCGCGACGGGCCGGCAGGTGTTTGTGCGCCGCGCTGGCTTGAGTGAATTCGCTGATGCCGCAGGGAACCTTGTCGGTGTCGCCGCCTTGGAGGCGCTGCGCGTCGAGGCTGGCCGGCCGCGGTTCGGGTTGGAGACCGACCATCGCACGATTCCGCACGAGCTTGGCTGGATCGGCGGGGCCGTCGTCCTGGATAAGGGTTGTTACCGAGGCCAAGAAACCGTGGCGCACGTGGCGAATCTCGGCAGGCCGCCGCGGCGACTCGTCCGACTGCACATTGACGGAAGTGTGCGAGAGACGCTCCCCCCGCACGGCACCGAGGTGTTCGTCGAGGGTGCATCCGTCGGACGGGTCACGACGTCCGCGTATCACCACGAGCTGGGCCCGATCGCGCTCGCCGTCGTCAAGTACATGACATCGGACGACGCTCCCGTCGTCGTCGGCGCCGAGGGCACCGGCGTGGCCGCGTCGATCGAAGCCGTGGTCGAGCGAGACACCACCGCGCGACCGGGGCAGGCCGCGCGTTCGGCGCTGAGAGGCAAGTCGTTGCTTTAGAGATCGAGGACGATCGTCACCGGTCCGTCGTTCACCAGGTGCAGGTGCATGTGCGCGCCGAACCGCCCGGTCGCGACGTCGGCGCCAAGGGACCGCAGCTCGTCGACGACCGCCTCGACCAGTGGTTCCGCGAAGTCACCGCGAGCTGCTTGGTGCCATGACGGACGTCGTCCCTTGCTCGTGTCGGCGTACAACGTGAACTGGCTGACGACGAGAACCGGTGCCCCGAGGTCCGCACAAGATTTGTCGTCGCCGAGAATTCGCAGCGTGTGAAGCTTTTTCGCCAGGGTGCGCGACTGCACGGCGGTGTCGGTGTTGGTGACGCCAACGAGGACGACGAGCCCTGGTCCGCTGATCTCGCCGACGGTCTCGTCGTCAACGACGACGCGTGCTTCGCTCACACGTTGGACGACGGCCCGCACCGGCCCATCGTCGCATGTCGTTAGCGGCCGAAGAGTCCGCGCTTCTTCTTCGGCGCGGCCGCGGTGACCGGGCGCGGTGCGCTCGGTCCGGGACGAGCTGGCGGCGAGTTTGCCGGCTCGTCTTCGAAGCCCAGGCTCGACAGCTCCCGGAGCAGCGACGCAGTGTCGGTCAGGTCGCGCTGAACGATCGGCCGCGGCAGCCCGTCGGTCGGCTCTTCCGCTTCCTCCTGCGCGACCTCGGACTCGATGTCCTCCTGGGTCAGAGTCGTCGCGCCTGTACGGCTGAACTCGGCGAGCATCGCGCTGGCTGAGGCGAGGTGCCCCGGATCGACCGCGGCGAGACGGGCCGCTTCTTCGGTGGCGACCTGTTCGGCAGCGGCGCGCGCCGCCGCGTCCTCTGCCGCAGCTTGCTCGGTGGCAGCCTGCTCAGCGGCTTGCGCGGCCATCAGCTGCTCCGCCGCCAGGATGCGCTGAGCCTCTGCGCGTTCGGCCGCGAGTCGCTCCGTGTCGAGGCGTTCCGCTTCCAGGCGTTCGGCTTCCAGGCGTTCGGTGCCGGCTTCGAGCCGTTCGGCTTCCAGGCGTTCGGCTTCCAGGCGTTCGGCCTCGAGCCGTTCGGCTTCCAGCCGTTCGGCTTCCAGCCGTTCGGCTTCCAGGCGTTCGGCCTCGAGCCGCTCGGCTTCCAGCCGTTCGGCCTCGAGCCGTTCGGCTTCCAGGCGTTCGGCTTCCAGGCGTTCGGCTTCCAGCGCGTTCGGCTTCCAGCCGTTCGGCTTCCAGGCGTTCGGCTTCCAGGCGTTCGGCCTCGAGCCGTTCGGCTTCCAGCCGTTCGGCTTCCAGGCGCTCGGCTTCCAGGCGTTCGGCTTCCAGGCGTTCGGCTTCCAGCCGCTCGGCTTCCAGGCGCTCGGCTTCCAGCCGTTCGGCTTCCAGGCGTTCGGCTTCCAGGCGTTCGGCTTCCAGGCGTTCGGCTTCCAGGCGTTCGGCCTCGAGCCGTTCGGCTTCCAGCGTTCGGCTTCCAGCCGTTCGGCTTCCAGGCGTTCGGCTTCCAGGCGTTCGGCCTCGAGCCGCTCGGCCTCGCAGCCGTTCGGCTTCCAGCCGCTCGGCTTCCAGGCGCTCCGCTTCCAGGCGTTCGGCCTCGAGCCGCTCCGCTTCCAGGCGTTCGGCCTCCAGCCGCTCCGCTTCCAGGCGTTCGGCCTCGAGCCGCTCTCGGCCTCCAGCCGCTCCGCTTCCAGGCTTCGGCCTCGAGCCGCTCGGCTTCCAGGCGCTCGGCTTCCAGCCGCTCCGCTTCCAGCGTTCGGCCTCGAGCCGCTCGGCTTCCAGCGCGCTTCGGCTTCGAGCCGCTCGGCTTCCAGCCGCTCCGCTTCCAGGCGCTCGGCCTCCAGCCGCTCGGCTTCCAGCGCTCGGCTTCCAGCCGCTCTGCCTCGAGCCGCTCGGCTTCCAGCCGTTCGGCCTCGAGCCGCTCGGCTTCCAGGCGTTCGGCCTCGAGCCGCTCGGCTTCCAGCCGCTCGGCTTCCAGGCGTTCGGCCTCGAGCCGCTCGGCTTCCAGCTCGTTCGGCCTCGAGCCGCTCGGCTTCCAGGCGCTCCGCTTCCAGGCGTTCGGCCTCGAGGCGCTCGGCTTCCAGCCGCTCCGCTTCCAGGCGTTCGGCCTCGAGCCGCTCGGCTTCCAGCCGCTCCGCTTCCAGCCGCTCGGCTTCCAGCGCGTTCGGCTTCCAGCCGCTCGGCTTCCACGTCGCTCCGGCGCTCGCGTCGCGGCGCCGCTTCCCGCCGTGCCTCGAGATTGACGACGTCCGCGATTCGACCGCTCGCGCCGCTCTGGCCCTTGCGCATGGCCTCGGCCTCAGCGTGTGCCGCCGCCAACTCCGCGGCGGCGGCCTGCCGGATCCGCTCCCGGCGTTGCTCCTCCTCCGTGGGCAGCGTCGAGCTGGCGCCCCGCTTGGGCGACGGCCGGAGCCGGATCTCGTCTGGCACATGGAATGGGTCGACGAACGAACCGGTGTCGACGGGCGCGGTGAAGGCTTTGGTGAGCGCGTCGGAGACGCGGACCAGCGGCGGAACCTCTTGCTGAGCAGGCGCGCCTTCGGCTGCCGCGTCGACTGAGCTGGCGCCGTCGTCGGAACTTGTGTCGCCGGATCTCGCGTCGTGGGTGCTCCCGACGTCGAAGCTCGCGTCGTGCGAGTCGACGTTGCCCAGTGCGAACGCGGCGGCGAGCGCCGCGGTCCGCGAGAACTCCGCGTCCGAGCCGGCCGAGCCGGCCGAGCCGGCCGAGCCGGCCGAGTCTCCCGAGTCGTCCGCAGCCTGGTCCGCCGCATCGTCCGAGACGGCGGCGAAAAGATCGGCCACCGCCGAGACCGGCAACGCCGGATCGGCGTCCGGGCCGAGGTCCTCCTCGACGTCCACCAAGCCAGCCTCGACCAGCAGTCGGACGACGTTGCCCGCCTCGAACATGGTGAAGCCGCACTCGCGGGCAAGTTCGGCGATCGTGCGCTCGCCATCGATCTTGCACAGCAGCGACCACATGTCGGGATCGAGCGTGACGTCGGCCTCGCCGCCGCGCGCGGCCAGCATCGGCACCGCGTTGGGGCCGTGCACCGACGAGACGATCTCGTCCCAGGTCGCCTGCCGATCGTGGACCAAGTCGAGCAAGGCCGAAAGCGGAGTCGGCGGGGCGACGTCCTCGCGGGTCTTCTCGCTCTTGCGGAAGCGCCAGCGCCCGGACCTCCAGGTCATCAGGTCGGTGAACCCGTCGCGCACCTGCTCCTGGACGAACGCCTCCACGACGTCCTGCTCGACGAAGCCGAGGTGGACCAGCAGCTCGCCAAGCCGCCAGCCTTGGAGCTCGGTGCGCTGCGCCTCGAGCGCCTCGGCCAGGTTCTCGGGCACGAGCGCGTTGCTTGAGATCAACCGAGCGCCCAGTGCCGGCCGCTGGCCAGGCACCGACACCGCGTAGACCAGCCCGCTCTTGAGATAGACGAGGGCCTCTTCGCCGTCGTCGTCGACGACGTGCAGGCAGCCGGTCGCTTCTTCGTTGGCAAGGTCGGCAAGAACGGTCTCGACGGGTGTGGTGGTCAGGTCGCCTTTGAGCACAAGCGACCTCCCACATGTCGCGCCGACGGTTGAGCCGGACGCCGCCTCCGCCGTCCGGGCCGACGGCGGTGAGCGGAATCCCTGTGTGGTTGCCATCGGCAGCTGAGGCGGGAGCATTAAGCCATCCGGACGAGCAACACGCCATCTGGACCAAACGCGATAAGGAGGGCGGAGTCTCGGATCGGTATCGGCTTCGTGTCAGGTCGTCCATTGGCATGACACGATGGGCGCAGATGGTCCAGCCTGTCGGCGTAACGAGGGGCTGGACCAGTGTTGAGACGACCGTGTTAAGACGACGAGCAGTGTCAAAGCGACGAGCGACGACCGACGAACGCACCGCCGAACGACACCACATAGAACGACGGAGGCAGCAGGTGCCTGACGACCCAAGCGCGAAGATCTCGAGCGGCTTGTCGAGCGCGCTCTCCGGCGGCAACCGCCGGATCGACCGCGTCCTGTCGGACGGTTACCTCGACGGCTTGACCGAGCTGCCTCTCGCGGAGGTCCGCGAGCTGCGCAACGAGGCTGAGCAGGAGGAGGCCGACCTGTCCTACCTGCGGCGGCTGCTGCAGGGCCGAGTCGACATCATCCGCGCCGAGCTGGCACGTCGCCGCGGCGAGTTCGGCGAGTCGGAGAGCATCATCGAGCAGCTGCCGAACATCCTGGCCGACGATCGTGCCCCGGCCCGCGGGCTCGGTCGGCACACCGTGATCGAGCCGTCCCGGGTCGACGAGCACCGGCGGCTGGTCGAGCGGCTCGTCGCCGACTCCGACCTGTCGGCGCTCGCGGGCCGGACGGCCGACCAGCTTGAGGAGACGCTCGTCCGCTTCGGCGAGCACGAGCGGGAGATCTCCGAACAGCGCCACAAGGTGCAGTCGGTCATGGACGCCTGCGCCGCCGAGATCACCCGCCGCTACCGGGAGGGTGAGGCCGACGTGTCCGCCCTGCTGCCCAACGAAAGCTGACGTCCTGACGGTCGAGCCGCCCGTGCTCGCCGAGGTGGTGCGCTCGGGCTTTGTGGAGAGCCGGCACCGCGGCCACGTCGCCGTCGTCCAGCCGGATGGCGCGGTGTCGCTGCGCTTCGGCGATCCTGAGCTGCCGGTGTTCCCACGCTCTACCAACAAGCCCCTGCAGACCGTCGCGATGCTCGAGCTCGGCCTCGACGCGCCGCCGGATCTGCTCGCGGTCGCGTGCGCCTCGCACGCCGGATTGCCCCTGCACGTCGAGGCCGTCCGCCGGTTGCTCGCCTCGGCCGGGCTCACCGACGTCGATCTCGACAACACTCCCGGCCTGCCGCTGGACGACGAGGCCGCGCGCGCCTTGCTGGCGGCAGGTGGCGGCCCTGACCAGCTGCACCAAAACTGCTCTGGCAACCACGCGGCGATGCTGGCCACCTGCGTCGCGAGCGGTTGGCCGGTCGCCGGCTATCGCGACCCCTCGCACCCGTTGCAGGTCGCGATTCGCGCCACCTACGAGCGAATGGGCCGGACGACGATGGGCCCGCCAGCGGTCGACGGCTGCGGTGCTCCGCTCTACGCGATGAGCCTGGTCGGGCTGGCCACGGCGTACGCGGCGCTAGCGGCCGATGGCGACCTCGCCGCCGGCCGGGTGCGAGCGGCGATGGTCGCGAACCCCGATTTGGTCGACGGGCCCGGCAGGGCGGCGTCCGGCTTGATGACCGCGCTGCCCGGGTTGGTCGCGAAGGGCGGCGCCGAGGGCGTGTACGGCGTCGCGCTGCCCGACGGGCGCGGGCTTGCGGTCAAGATCGAGGACGGCGGCGTACGCGCGACCGTGCCTGTGGTGGTCGGGTTGCTGCGCGAACTCGGCCTGAGCGAAACCGACGACGCGGCGCTGGCGCGCTGGGCGACCGCGCCTGTCTTCGGCCACGGCGAGTTGGTCGGCGAGGTGCGCGCGGCCGCGCGATGAGTCAGCTCGCGGGGCAGGTGCTTTCGGCCGCGGGGGCCTTCAAGTCGATGAGGTAGTTGTCGACGTCGTTCGTCACGCAGGTGGTCTTCGGGTAGGCGGTGTGTCCGTCGCCCTGCCACACCAGCAGGTCGCCGGAACCCAGCAGCGTGGCCAGGTGGCGGGCGCCCGAGATCGGCGTCGCCGGGTCGCCGGTGGTGCCGATCACGAGCACCGTTGGCGCGTGGCTGTCGGTCACCTTGATCGGCTTGTCGGGCGGCGCCTTCCAGAAACTGCAAAACGCCAGGCTGGACGCCGCCGATCCGCCGAACAGCGGATTGCTCGCTCGCCACTGCGGCGCGAGTTGCTTCGCTTCGGCCAGTGAGGTCCGGTCGGTCTCGTCGGCGCAGCCGATGGCGGAGTTCGCGTCCTGGATGTTGGTGTAACTGCCGTCCGACTGCCGCTCGTTGTACTGGTCGTCGAGCGCGAGTATGCCCGAGCCGTCGCCCTTCGACGCGTCGACGAGCGCGCTCGCGAGCTGGTCCCACTGGCTCTCGTCGTACAGGGCTGAGATCACCGCGAGCAGCACCGCGCCAGCCTTGACGACGCGCTTGTCTTTGCTGCCGCCACTGGGAATCGGCTTCGCGTCGGACGATTTCATCAAGTTCTGCACGAAGGTCTGCGGGTCGGAACCGAGCCCGCACGACGAGCCCTTCTTCACGCAGTTGGCCGCGAAATGGCTGAACGCCAGCTGGAACCCGGCCGCTTGCGTCTTGTCTTGCTGCACGCTGTCGATCGTCGGGTCGACCGCGCCGTCGAGCACGAGCGCGCGCACCTTGTCGGGATAAGCGCTCGCATACTCGGCGCCGAGCAGGGTGCCGTAGGAGTAGCCGAGGTAGGTCAGCTTGCTGTCGCCGAGCTTGGCGCGCAGCGCCTCCATGTCGCGGACGGTCTCCGCGGTTGAGTAGAACGTCAGGTCGTTGCCGTACGCCGAGAAGCACTCGTCGGCGACCTTCTTCGCCTCGTCGATGTTGGCCTGCCATTGCGCGTCGGTCGTCGGGTCGGGCGGCAGGTTGAGCTCGGCGTCCTTCTCTTTAGCCGGAATGCAGTTGATCGGGTCGGACAACGCCACCCCGCGGGGGTCGAAACCCACGATGTCGAACCGGTCGAGGATCGCCTGGGGCAGCTCGCTGACAGCGAGATCGAGCGCGGCCTCCGTGCCGGACCCTCCCGGGCCCCCAGGATTGACGACGAGCGAGCCGATGCGGTCGTGCTGCGACTGAGCGCGGATCCGCAACACGGTGATCGACACCGTCTTGCCGTTGCTCGGACTCGCCCAGTCCAACGGCACCTTCATCACCGCGCGACCGAACGACAGCTTGCGGTCTGTCACGCCCTTGAGCGCGTTGTTGACCTGCTTGCTGATGTCGGTGAAGTTCAGATTGCTGGCGAACGCCCCGGGATTCTCCAGTGCCGCGCCGCTCGGGACGGGCCCGCTCGGTGTCGCCGGCTGGCCTGACGGCGTCAGGTCGGACGACGAGGGCGGCCCGGAGGCCGACCCGTGCTTCTTGCCGCTGTCGCAGGCGGTGAGGAGAAGCGCGCACGCCGCGACGGCGGCTGCCCGGCGGAACCACGGACGAACCGGGTGTGACGACAACGGCCTGCTCGATTCTGGCGATGTTCGACGTCCAACGGCCGTGCGGCCCCGACCACTCGTGGACCAGATTAAGTCGGCGCGGTCGCGCGAGTCGCCCCCGGGCGCTAGCTCACTGCTTGCAATCGCTAGCGGAGCCGCACACACTGGACGCCATGGCCACCTCATTCGATCTAGGCGAGTTCATCCGCGATCAGCGCCGCAACGCGCAGATCTCGGTGCGGCAGCTGGCGAAGCTCGCCGGAGTCTCCAACCCCTACCTTTCTCAGATAGAGCGTGGGCTGCGCCGGCCGAGCGCCGAGATCCTGCAGCAGATCGCGAAGGGTCTGCGCATCTCCGCCGAGGCGCTCTATGTGCAGGCCGGCATCCTCGACGAGCGGATCGCCGGCGGCGTGGTCGTTGACGCGGTGCTCGCCGACGCCACCCTCACCGAGCGGCAAAAGCAGGTCATGGTCGAGGTGTATGACTCGTTCCGCAAGGAGAACGAGCGCCGGCAGGTCGACGAGGCCCTCGCCGCCCAAGTGGCGAGACGCGCCGCCCCCTCCGACGACGCGTTCGCCGAGGCGGTCGACTCGATCGACGAGGTGGACGACCTTGACGGTGACGATCTCGGCGGGGACGATCTGGACGTCGTGGAGCCGGTGGTGCTCCCCCCGTCGTCCAGCGCCCCGATGCGGACGACGATGACCCGGCACAACCCGAGGCGGTTGCCATGAGCACCGCCGACGACCTCTTCAACGCCGCGCGGCGGGTGATCGGCGACAAGCCGCTGTTTGTTCTTGCGGGCGCGGGCGACCTGGTGAACGAGAAGCTGCGCGAGCTCCCGTCGCGGCTCGCCTCGATGCAGGAGGAGTATCGCGACGTCCCGATGAAGGCGGCGGGAAACCTTGTGGGCCAAGCGTTCCGGGCCAATCTCAAGCTCGGCGAGCTGTACGACGACCTGACCCGCCGCGGCGAGGACGTCGTCGCGAAGATGCGCGGCGAGGCGGTCTACGACGACGCCGACGAGCCGTTCGTCCGCGAGCCGTACCTGCCCGAGCCGCTGCATCCGGTGGCGCAGCCGCCCGCGGCGCCGCCGACCAAGGCGGTGGCGAAGAAGGTTCCCGCCAAGAAGGTCCCCGCCAAGAAGGTGACGCTAAGAAGGCGACCGCGAAGAAGGCGACCGCGAAGAAGGCGACCGCGAAGAAGGCGACCGCGAAGAAGACCGCCACGAAGCGGCAGCCGAAGAAGGGTTGAACCTCGCCTCATAAGCTGGCGGCATGCCGGAGATGACCTACCGCCAGCTTGGTGACAGCGGCCTGACCGTTTCGGCGGTCGGCATCGGGTGCAACAACATGGGCCGCCGCCTCGACAAGGACGGCACCCGCGCCGTCGTCGACGCGGCTCTTGACGCGGGAATCAACTTCTTCGACACGGCCGACGTGTACGGCAGCGAGCCGGGTGCGTCGGAGGACCTCTTGGGCCAGGCGCTGCACGGCCGCCGCGACGCCGTCGTCGTGGCGACGAAGTTCGGCAAGCCGATGCAAGGTACGACGCTGCCCGAGCATGAGGCGCGCGGATCGCGTCGATACATCCGCGCGTCCGTCGAGAACTCACTGCGTCGGCTGCGCACCGACTACATCGACCTCTACCAGATGCACGAGCCCGACACGCGCACGCCGATCGAGGAGTCCCTCGACGCGCTCGACGAACTGGTGCGCGACGGCAAGGTCCGCTACATCGGCTCTTCGAACTTCGCCGGGTGGCAGATCGTCGACGCCGACTGGACGGCACGCACCGCGGGTGGCGCGCGCTTCATAAGCGCGCAAAACGAGTACAGCTTGCTTGAGCGCGACGTCGAGGCAGAGGTCGTGCCCGCCTGCGAGCAGACCGGCGTGGGGATCTTGCCGTTCTTCCCGCTGTCCAGCGGTCTGCTGACCGGCAAGTACCACCGCGACCAGGCGCCACCGCCCGGCGGTCGGTTGAGCGAGTCGCGCTACGCGGAGGTGCTGGCCGCCGCGAACTGGGACGCCGTCGAGGGCTTGCGCGCGTTCGCCGCCGAGCGCGGCATCGCGATGCTCGACGTCGCCATGGGCGGCCTCGCCGCCCAGCCTGCGGTGACGAGCGTCATCGCGGGTGCGATGTCCCCCGAGCAAGTTCGGGCGAACGCGCATGCCGGGTTGTGGGAGCCGTCCGCGCGCGACCTCGTCGAGATCGACGCGATCACGTCGTCCGGACGACGGTAGCCGCGAAACCCGTTAACGTTGACGGCATGCTCGGCGCATCGACGGTGTTTTGGCGGCTCCTGTGGCTCGCCATCTTGGGCGTGCAGGTGTACGCCCTCGTCGACGCGGCGGTCCGGCCGGCCGCCGCGTACGAGGCTGCCAATCGTTGGACCAAGACCGGTTGGGTCGTCGTGCTCGCGCTGTCCCTGGTGATCGGCCAGGCCCTGTCGCTCTTCAGTTTCTTCGGGCTCGCCGCGCTGATCGCCACGATCGTGTACTTCGTCGACGTCCGGCCCGCGTTGCAGCGGCTCGGCTGAAGCCAGCATGGGTTCGGCGCCGTGACGACGCCCTGGAAGTTGCTTCGGCGGCCTGGCGATCAGCGTCGTGGGCCTGATCGTGCTTCTGGTCGGCGTCGTCATGCTGATCGCGCCGGGTCCGGGATTCCTGGTGATCGCGCTCGGGCTGTTGATCCTCAGCGTCGAGTACGAATGGGCGCGACGGCACCTTGACCGCGCGAAGTCGCACGCGCGCACCCTCGCCGACAAGGCGGCCGCCGACCGGTTGTCGACGGCACTGAGCACGCTCTTCGCGTTGGGCATCATCGGTCTTGGCGGTGTGCTGGCCCTGACGCAACTGTTGCCGGCGTCCGGGCTCGCGACCGGCGTCAGCATCGCGTTCGGCGGGGTCGTGGCGCTGTCGACGATCGTGTACAGCCTGCGACAGCGGCGAAAGCAAAGCCGCGCGGAGATGGACGAATGAGGATCGGACTCGTGCTCGGCGACATCACCGAGCAGCACGTCGACGCGATCGTCAACGCGGCCAACTCCTTGCTGCTCGGCGGTGGCGGTGTCGACGGCGCGATCCACCGGCGGGGCGGACCGGCGATTCTCGAAGAGTGCCGCGCGCTGCGTGCCGACCGACTTCCCGATGGGCTTCCGACCGGACAGGCCGTCGCCGCGACGGCCGGAAACCTCAACGCCCGCTGGGTGATTCACACCGTCGGGCCCATCTACGCCAAGCGGGAGGACCGCTCGCATCTGCTGGCATCGGCCTACCGCGAGTCGCTGCGGGTGGCCGATGAGCTTGGCGCGAAGTCCGTCGCGTTCCCGGCGATCTCGGCTGGTGTTTATGGCTGGCCGGCCGACGACGCCGCGCGCATCGCCGTATCGACGGTGCGCGGCACGCCGACGAGCGTCGACGAGGTGCGGTTCGTGCTGTTCGGCCAGCCCATGTACGACGAATTCGCCGCTGCGCTAGCAAACTCGTGACGTTTGCTGTTGCTCAGCCACAGCAAACGTCATCAATCTTTGACCGGCTGTCACGGCCCGGTCGTCGTGGACGGATCTGACCTCACCCCTCCAGTCCGGCGCTCAGGTCGAGATCTGCCGGCGGCGTCACCGGGCAAACCCAATGAATGTAGGGCTTTCCCCAGTCGTCGTGATAGTCGTTCGCCCGCCGCACCATCGCCGCGTACGCGGTCTCGAACGTGAGCCCGTCGCGCGCCCGAATGGCGACGCGCACGGGTTCACAGTCGTCTGCGAGGTACGCCAAGATCTGCGCCTCGTACTTCGGCCGCGAGAACGCGCACAGCTTGAGCTGCTTCACAACCGACTTGTAAAAGTAGTCGGCGAGTCGCCAGTTCCCGGCGGCGGCGGCGAAGTAGAGCCGGTGCATGCGGGGCCCGAGCTCGGCCATCAATCGGTCAAGGCCGGGTTGCGTTGCAGCGAGCTCGTCGATCGTCAGATCGCGCTTGCCGTTGTTGACGATGTGCGTGTGTGTGGGCTCGAGCGATTCGGTCACGACACCCAGGCTACTTGCGGCGACCGGTAGAAGTTCACGCCCATCTGCGCCCAACGCGGCCCCTGCGTCGCCAATCGAGGCGCGTACGCCGACCACGCGCGCTCGTTCTGCGGCGTCCACCCGATCTCGGCGATGCCCGCCATCCGGGGCCACGCCATGTACTCGATGTCCGACATCGTGCGCAGCGTCTCGCTCCACAATGGCGCTTCGACGCCGAGCAGCGACGGCTCAGAAATGCGGCCTCCGTCGAGCGGATCCCAGGCGTAGCCGTTCTCGACGCTGTTGTACCCAGCCCAGTTCAAGCCGAGCGCTGTCTGATTGTTGTACTTCTGGTCGAGATACGCGTGATTTGCCGGCGCCGCGACGACCTTCATGCCCTGAGCCGCCGCAGCCTGCTCGGAAGCACCGTGGTCGCTGAAGTTCCAGTACTCGGCCACCGCGCTGCTTTCGAGCTTCGCCGCCGAGATTTCCGCCCAGCCCATCAGTTGTTTGCCGTGTGCCGACACGATTTGCTGTGCCCTCTGCACAAAGGCGACGTAGTCGGACGGCCGCGTGCTCTGCGCCTCGTCGCCGCCGAGGTGGATGAACGGCCCGGGGGTCAAAGCAGCCAGTTCGGCCACCACGTCGTTCAGGAACTTGTACGTGACGGCTTTGTTGACGCACAGGGAGCTGAAGCCGACCTGCTCGCCGGTGTAGAGCGGCGGTGCGACGCCGTTGCAGTTGAGTTCCGGATACGACGAGAGCGCCGCGTTCGTGTGACCAGGGGTGTCGATCTCGGGCACCACGGTGATGTAGTGCGCCTGCGCGTAATGAACGATCCCGCTGTACTGCGCCTTTGTGTAATAGCCGCCGCCGGTCCGGCTACCCACTTCGCTCGATCCGCCGTGTGCGGCGAGGTTGGGCCAGGCGTCGATCGCGATTCGCCAACCCTGGTCGTCAGACAGGTGCAGATGCAACATGTTGACCTTGTAGAGGGCGAGCTCGTCGATGTATCGCTCGACGTCGGCAACGGGAAAGAAATGCCTTGTGACGTCGAGCATCGCGCCCCGATAAGCGAACCGCGGGTAGTCGATGATGCGGCCGCCCACGATGCGCCACGGTCCGGTCGAAGCATGTCGTGCCTCGATCGACGCCGGCAGTAGTTGACGCAGGGTCTGCATGCCGTGGAACAACCCCGCGGCCGCATTGGCCGAGATGAGCACTCCGGTTCGCGAGACGTTGAGGTCGTAGCCTTCGTCGCCCAGCGTCGCGTCATCGGCGCCCAGCCGCAGCACGACGGAGCCGGCTGGTGCCGCGGTCGCGTCACCGTCCGAAACGGGCAGCGGAAAACCCGTCGCCGGCCGCAATAGCGCGGCCAGGTCGTCGGCTACCGCGCGCACGTCGGCACCCGGCCCCGACACAACTCTCGTCGCCGCCGTCAGGGTGAACGACTCTGACTCGTCCGTGCTGGCAAGCACGGGCAGCGGGATGAGCGACGCGGTGATGGCACCTCCGGCAGTCGCGGGTCCTGGCGTGGGAAGAAGCGCCGACGACGACGGTGACGAGGGCGCGCCGGGCGAGGACGGCGACTGCGTCGCCGATGACGTCGTCGGAATGCCACCATGCTCGGCGGGTTTGTGCGAAGTGCAGCCGGCCACCGCGACGAGCAGCGCCCCCAAGAGTCCGCAAAGCGCACGCCGTCGCGACGTGGAGCTTCTCACGTCGTCCGGTGGACTTTGTGTTGCGCGGCTTGCGCGAGCGGTTTGACCACAAGCAAGTCGACGTTCACGTGGGGTGGTCTGGTTGCACACCAGGCGATGCAATCGGCGATGTCGTCGGCGGTGAGTGGCGCCTCCACCCCCTCGTACACCTTCGCCGCGCGCTGCGCGTCACCGTGAAAGCGCACCAGGCTGAACTCATCGGTGCGCACCATTCCCGGCGCGACCTCGGTCACCCGCACCGGCTGCCCGCAAAGCTCAAGCCGCAGCGTCTCGACCAGCGCGGCCGCGGCGTGCTTGGCGGCGGTGTAGCCGGCGCCGCCTTCGTAGACGACGCGCCCCGCGGTCGAGCCGACGACGATCACCTGGCCCGCCCCCGACGCGATCAGTGCCGGCAGCAGCGCCTGCGTCACGCGCAGGACGCCGAGCACGTTCACGTCGTACATGGTTCGCCACTCGTCGGGGTCCGCGGTGGCGATCGGCTCGACGCCCAGTGCGCCGCCTGCGTCGTTGACCAGCAGCGAGCACCGGGGCACCGCGGCGGCCAGCGCCGCCACCGACTCGGACGACGTGACGTCGAGCGTCACCGCCTCGCCGTCGATCTCCGCGGCGAGCTCGTCCAGCCGTGACCGGCGGCGCGCCGCGCAGACCACGCGGTATCCCTCCGCGGCCAGCCGACGGGCGGTGGCCGCGCCGATTCCGCTGCTCGCCCCGGTGACGACCGCCACCGGACGTTCGTCGGGCGAGGCTGCGCTGGTTGGCGAGGTGCTCACGAGGGCATCTTGGCAGGCGGTGTGGCAATCACCGTCGGAGGCGGTCGGGAACACCGTCGCAGGCGGTCGGGAATCGGATCGGCGCGAAGACCGTTGCGGCTTCCGGAGCAGTTTGCCCGCCGGTCCGTGCGGGGTCGGCGCGGGTCGTGCGCAGCACGTCAGGGAGGATCACAGTCGTGGCCGACGTCGACCTGCGGGCAGCGCACCGCGCCTCAAGCGCCGTCACCCCGTTCTCCCGTCCGCGGCGCGGCCGTTCGTTACCCGTTCGCCGGGTCGCGATGTTGAGCCTGCACACCTCCCCGCTCGAGCAGCCCGGCACCGGCGACGCGGGCGGCATGAACGTCTACGTCAGCGAGCTGGCGAAGCGGCTCACCGACCTCGGAGTCGAGGTCGAGGTCTTCACCCGGGCGACGTCCAGCGAGCGGCCGCCGCTCGAGCGGGCCGACGCCGGGTTCCTCGTGCGCAACGTGGTCGCCGGGCCGTTGGAACCGCTGCCGAAGGCCGAGCTGCCCACCCAGCTGTGCGCTTTCACCGCGGCGGTGCTGCGCGCGGAGGCGGCCCGCGAGCCGGGTTGGTACGACCTCGTCCACTCGCACTACTGGCTTTCCGGCCAGGTCGGCTGGCTGGCCAAAGAGCGCTGGGGCGTGCCGCTGGTGCACAGCATGCACACGATGGCCAAGGTCAAGAACGCGGCGCTCGCGGAGGGCGACGCGCCCGAGCCCTCCGCGCGGGTGATCGGCGAGGCGCAGGTCGTCGAGGCGGCGGACCGGTTGGTGGCCAACACGGTCGCCGAGGCCGGCGACCTCATCGACTTGTACGACGCCGCGCCGGACGACGTCGCGGTGGTGCCACCCGGCGTCGATCTCGCCCGATACCGTCCCGGTCCCGCCGCCGAGGCCAAGCGCCGACTCGGTCTGCCCCAGGACCGCGACGTGTTGCTGTTCGTCGGCCGCATCCAACCGTTGAAGGCGCCTGACCTGCTGATTCGCGCGCTCGCGGCCGCCGTCGAGCGCGACCCGGCGATGCGCCGCCGCCTGCTGGCTGTCGTGGTCGGCGGGCCAAGCGGTGCGGCGGCGGCCGCTCCCGATTACCTGCAGGCGCTGGCACAGCGCCTCGGCGTCCACGATCTTGTCCGGTTCGAGCCGCCGGCGACGGGTGACCGGCTCGCGGACTTCTACCGGGCGGCGGCCGTCACCGTCGTCCCCTCCTACAGCGAGTCGTTCGGCCTGGTCGCCCTCGAGTCCCAGGCCTGCGGCACACCGGTGGTCGCCGCGCGGGTCGGCGGCCTTGCGACCGCGGTCGCGGACGGCGTTTCCGGCGTCCTCGTCGACGGGCATGAACCGCAGTCCTACGCCCACGTCCTCGCCAAGCTGATCTCCGACCACGCGCTGCGCGAGGCGTTGTCCACAGCCGCGGTCGAGCACGCCGCGCGGTTCGACTGGGACCGTACAGTCCAAGGGGTGCTTGGCGTTTACGTCGACGCGATCGAGGTCGCCGCGCAGCGGCAGGCCGCCGAGCTGTCGGGGACGTCCGCGGCCGCCGGCCGGTCGGGGTAGTTCTGGGTAAGGAAGCTCCTATGAGTTGGCTCGCCCGCACAGAGATCGCCGAAGTGATCCGAGCCACCCTCGACGAGCGCGACGTGAGCTACGACGAGCTGGCCGACAACGCCTACGTCGTCAAGCTCGAAGGCACGCACCGGCTGCTCACGGCCGTGCGGCTCGTCGTCGGCGACCAGAGCCTGCTCGTCGAGGCGTTCTTCGTGCGCAAACCCGACGAGAACGCCGAGGCGTTCTACCGCTTCCTGCTCGAACGCAACGGACGCATGTACGGCGTGCACTTCGCGATCGACGCCCGCGGCGACGTCTACTTGATCGGCCGGCTGCCGTTGCTCGCCGTCACTCCCGACGAGATCGACCGGCTGCTCGGCTGCGCGTTGACCTACGCCGACGAGACATTCGACGCCGCGCTGGAGATCGGGTTCGCCGACAGCATCCGGCGGGAGTGGCAATGGCGCACCTCGCACGGCGAGTCGGTCGACAACTTGCGCGCGTTCACGCGCATCACCGACCAGGTCAGCTTGGACGACGAAACAACGCCGGTCGGCGCGGCCGGGCGGCATCGCCGGCGCTCGTGACCGTCGGCGCCCGTCGCGGATTGGCCCGATGCGGTCTGGCAGGCTGGACGCATGCCCGCATCGACGTCGCCTGAACGCACTTTGGTCCTGCTCCGCCATGGCGAGAGCGAGTGGAACGCGAAGAACCTGTTCACCGGCTGGGTCGACGTCGACCTGTCAACGAAGGGTGAGGCCGAAGCGGCAAACGGCGGGCGGCTGCTCGCGCAACGCGGCGTCCGGCCCGACGTCGTCCACACCTCGGTGCTGCGGCGGGCGATCCGCACGGCCAACATCGCCCTTGACGCCGCCGACGCGATGTGGCTGCCGGTGCTGCGAAGCTGGCGGCTGAACGAGCGGCACTACGGCGCCTTGCAAGGCAAGGACAAGAAGGCGACCCTCGAAGCGTTCGGCGAGGAGCAGTTCATGCTGTGGCGGCGCTCTTATGACGTCCCGCCGCCGCCGATCGCGGACGACGACGAGTTCTCCCAGGCCGCCGACCCGCGCTACGCGACGCTGCCGTCCGAGCTGAAGCCCAAGACCGAATGCCTCAAGGACGTCGTCGGCCGGATGCTGCCCTACTGGTACGACGCGATCGTGCCCGACCTCGCCGCAGCCAAGACGGTGCTCGTCGTCGCGCACGGCAACTCACTGCGCGCGCTCGTCAAGCACCTCGACCAGATCTCGGACGACGCGATCGCCGCGCTCAACATTCCGACCGGCATTCCGCTGATGTACCGGCTGGACGCCGACATGCGCCCGATCGTGGCGGGCGGCGAATACCTCGATCCGCAGGCGGCGGCGACGGCTGCCGCGGCTGTCGCGAACCAAGGCCGCTAATCCGGGCGCGGCCCGAACGAAGGCCTCAGTTCGGGCGCGGCCCGAAACAGGCCCCGCTAGCTGGACGACGCGGGGCTGGTGGGCGCGCTTGGCGACGCCGGACTCGATGTCGCCGATGAGCTCGGGATCGCCGATGAGCTCGGGACCTCCGGCGGCGCGCTCGGCAGGAACGAACTGCCGACCATGTCGCTGCCTTGCACCGGCACCAGCACGTTGTCGATGGCGCCGCCCTTCGCGAACTGCAGGCTGACCAGAACCGACTGACCCTGCGACAGGGGCTGGGTGAGCGACATCAGCGCCACCGAAAGCCGCGCGGTTCCTGGCGCCTGACCGGTCGCGGCCGGGATCGTGGTGGAACCGACCGGCAGCGTGCTCTTCGACAGCTCCGCTGGCGCGCCAGCGGAGCCACTTGGCGCTGGGCTGGGCGACGCGGTGCCGCCGCTCGACACCTCGGGCAGCGTCGGACCGGTGGCTTCCGCCGAGGCCGTCTGCAACTCGTCCGGCTGCGACGCCGAATTCAGGACGTTGAACTGGATGTAGGCGACCTCTCCGGTGTCGGCCGTCGTGCCGTTGGGAAGCGCCACGATGAGGCCTTCGATATGCAGGTCGCTGCCGACGTCGACGCTCGTCGCCTGCAGGTTCGCGACGGTGTGGCGCAGCGGCGACCCGAATGTCGTGGCGCAGGCCGCGAGCACCGGCACGCACCCCATCGCGATGACCAGTCCGGCGAGGACGCCGCGGCGGGACCGGACGGCGTCTTGAATCCTGCTCGCGTTCACGACCTGACCCCTTCGACAGCCGCCGGGCGGCGGAATGCCGCTCCTCGCGCCGGTAAGCGTAACGAGCGAGTCAGCCGTCGCCTTACGGCGGCCCTGCTTCCTTGAGCGACGCGAGCACCGGGCCGAGGCTCGTCTGCGGGGTGAAGTCGCGGATGGCGGCCGCGGTGACGCCGTCCGCGTGAACGGGCACGACGGTGAGGCCCTTGGGCGCGTAAGCCGCGGTGAAGGCGCCGCCGCCATCGATGAGCGCGTGCACGTTTGGCGGGCTCACGGCCAGCAGCTTGTCGAGGTCGTCACGCTGGGCCGAGGTCCCGACGAGGTACAAGGGCAGCGCGTTGGTGGCCGCGCGGCGGGCGAGCGCGTCGACCGCTGGACCGCAGTCGCAACCCTTCGTGACGATGCCGACGACGCCGGGCCGCAGATCGCGGGCGGACGTCGCGCCCGTGTCGGACGTGAGCGTCGCGTCGGGCAGCAGCCCGCCCGTCGCACCAGGCAGGGCGGCCGGGGTCGCCAGTTTCAGCGGGACGGGCGGCCTGGCCGGCGGTGTCACGCGTGCGGTCAGCAGCGCCGTGGTCGCCGAGAACAGGCCCACGGCCACCACGACCAACGCGAGAACGGGCACCGCGATCCCGCGTCTCGTTCGCCGGCCGCGCCATCGCCGTGGCAACGGAATCGTCAGGAGGGCGAGCCGCTGCATCCTGTCGTGCCGCCGCAGCCACCGCTCCTCGCGCCGCCACGCCTCGACGTCGCGCTCAAGCTCGCGGGCGTCGTCGGGCGCTTGAAAGGCATGGCTGAAGTCCTCGCTGCCTGACGGCGGCTCGATCGGATTGCCATTCATCGCGGCTACTCCCGCAGCGGTTGTGCGGCTGTTCGACCAGTATCCCGCGCGCTTCCACGAAATTGCGATTGGACTTTGGGACGCATACCCCGGGCCGTTTGTCAAGCCCTCAAACGAGTACCCGAGCCGATGCAAAGGGCCTCTGACCTGCGGTTATGCGATCCGCGACCCGGCCAGGGCCGCGTTTCGCGTGGTATCCTCGACGAGGCGGAAGGGGTTTGTGCCACATGACGTTCGAAGTCGGCGAGACAGTCGTTTATCCCCATCACGGGGCTGCTCTGATCGAGGCCATCGAAAACCGTGTGATCAACGGTCAGGAAAAGATGTACCTCGTTTTAAAGGTCGCTCAGGGTGATCTCACCGTGCGGGTGCCCGCAGAAAACGCTGAATTCGTCGGCGTCCGCGACGTCGTGGGGCAAGACGGCCTCGATCGCGTGTTCGAGGTTTTGCGCGCCCCCCACACCGAGGAGCCGACCAACTGGTCGCGGCGGTACAAGGCGAACCTTGAGAAGCTCGCCTCGGGTGACGTCAACAAGGTCGCCGAGGTCGTCCGCGACCTGTGGCGGCGCGATCGCGAGCGCGGGCTGTCGGCCGGCGAGAAGCGAATGTTGGCCAAGGCCCGTCAAATCCTTGTGAGCGAGCTCGCTCTTGCCGAAGGCACTAACGAGGACAAGGCCGAAGCGATCCTCGACGAGGTGCTCGCCTCCTGACCGCCGCGCGCTCGCGCGCCTACGATGGGGCACAGCGCGTCGCGATGATCATCCGGCGTCGTTGAGCCCGTCCGGGCGTTACCCGGCGGCCGAGCGCGGAGCGAGAGATGACGGCCAAGAAGGGCGCGCCGAGCGGCGTCGTCGATCTGCTGCGCCTGTTCATCGTGTTGTTCTGCGCCGGCGTCGGTTACCAGGTCGCCCAGCATCTCGATGACGCCAAGTCGGTGCTCGGTCCGTTCAACGGGGTCGCGGTCGGCGTGATCGTCGGTTCGGGCGTCGGTTATGTGGCGGGCGGGGTCGTCGGGCGCACCGCGATCAGCGTCGTCGGGCGCACCGAGCAATCCCTGCGCGAGGTCTCCGCCGAGCAACTCGTGGCCGGGGTCTTCGGGGCCGCGATGGGCGCCGTCGTCGGCGCCGGCACCACGTGGTGGCTGTTCCTCGTGCTGGCGCCGGTTCTCGCGTTCCCCCTCTTCGGCTTCGTCGTGGTGGTCATGGCGGTGCTGGGTTATCGCATGGGCGCGGTTCGCCGTGAGGACATGCTGCGACTGTTCGGGTCACACGCGGGCATGGCGCCGCGGCCGCTGGCGACATCATCGCTGCCTCGCATCGTTGACACGTCGGTCGCGATCGATGGCCGGATCCTCGACGTCGCGCGGGTCGGCTTCTTGCACGGCACGTTGCTCGTTCCGTCGCCGGTGCTCGCCGAACTCCAGGGGCTCGCCGACGCGGGAGACGACCTGCGGCGCGCAAAGGGCCGTCGTGGCTTGGCCACGCTCGAGGCGTTGAAGCGCGAGCTGGGCGTCACCGTGGAAGTGCTGGACGACGACGTGCCCGCGGTGGCTGAGGTCGACGCCAAACTGGTTCGGCTCTGCCTCGACCGCCAACTACCGCTGCTCACCCTCGACACCAGTCTCGCGAAGGTCGCCGCGCTGGCGGGCGTCCATGTCATGAACCTGCACGGGCTGGCGCTCGCGCTTCGACCGCCGGTGTCGGCGGGCGATGACGTCGTCGTCCACCTGCTTCGGCTCGGCAAGGAGCCGGGCCAGGCCGTCGGGTATCTGGACGACGGCACGATGGTCGTCGCCGAGCGTTCCCGCGAGCACGTCGGCGAGGAGATCACCGTTCGAGTCACCAGCGTCTTGACCACGGCCAACGGTCGGATGGTCTTCGGGCAGCCGTTGGCGCCAGCGCGAGGGCTGCAGCCGGCGCGGGTGGGCGGTGTCGGCGGGGGCCGCTCGTGAGTGTCGCCGTCATCGTCCCGGCCGCGGGCCGTGGCGAGCGGCTCGGCCCGGGCCAGCCGAAGGCGCTGCGCGAACTTGGCGGCGTGCCGATGCTGGTGCACGCCGTCCGCGCGCTGTCGCGGGCGCGGCTCGTCGATCTGGTGGTCGTCGCCGCGCCGCCCGACGGCGTCAATGAAGTGAAGGCGTTGCTCGCACTGCACGACGTCGGGGCCGAGGTCACCGTGGTGGCCGGAGGCGCCGAGCGGCAGGAGTCGGTGGCCTGCGCCCTCGCCGCGCTGCCGGCGGACGTCGACACCGTTCTGGTGCACGACGCCGCCCGCCCGCTCGTCCCGAGCGAACTGGTCGACGCGGTCGCGCGCGCCGTGCTCGCCGGGAACCGGGCCGTGGTGCCGGGCCTGCCGGTGTCAGACACCGTGAAGCGGGTCGGTGCGGCGCACGGCTCGGTGGAGCCGGTCGTCGAGACGGTGCGCCGGACGGAGCTGCGGCTCATCCAGACCCCTCAAGGCTTCGACCGCGCGTTGCTCACCGAGGCGCACGCGGCCGCCGACCACGTGGCCACCGACGATGCCGGGCTTGTCGAGCGGCTGGGGCAGCCGGTGGTCGTCGTCCCAGGGTCGGCTGAGGCGTTCAAGATCACCCGGCCGCTGGACCTGGTGTTGGCCGAAGCCGTGCTGAGCGATCGGCGGGCGACCGGTGCCCTTTGACGGCGGCGACGTCCGCGTCGGCGTCGGCGTCGACGTCCATCCGTTCGAGGCCGGCCGGCCGCTCTGGGTCGCCTGCCTCGAGTGGCCGTCCGACGTCGGCCTGGCCGGCCATTCGGACGGCGACGTGGTCGCCCACGCGTGCTGTGACGCGCTGCTCACGTCGTCCGGGCTCGGTGACTTGGGCGTGCAGTTCGGCACGTCCGCGCCGGAGTGGGCCGGCGCCTCAGGGGCGGCGTTGCTTGGCGAGACGGCGCGGCGGGTGCGCGCTGCGGGCTTCGAGATCGGCAACGTGTCGGTGCAGCTGATCGGCAACCGGCCGCGGCTGGCTGACCGTCGCGGCGAGGCGCAAGCCGCGCTGACCGCCGCGGTCGGCGCGCCGGTGTCGCTGGCCGCCACGACGACCGATGGTCTCGGTCTCACCGGGCGCGGGGAAGGCCTCGCCGCCATCGCGACCGCCCTGCTCCACCTCCCCCGCTCGGGTTGATCACGTTCAGGGGGTTTACGGGTCCGAGGACACCCCCACAGAGCTGTCCCGGGACCCGGAACCCCCCTGAACGTGATCAACTCAGACGGGCGTGGGCCGACGCCCTAGGCTTGCGGGCGTGAGTCTGCGCCTCTACGACACCGCCGCCCGCCGGGTGCGCGACTTCGAGCCCCTGACGCCGGGCCAGGTCGGCATCTACCTTTGCGGCGCCACCGTTCAAGCGCCCCCGCACATCGGGCACGTGCGGTCTGCCGTGTCGTTCGACGTCCTGGTGCGCTGGCTGCGCGCCAAGGGCCTGGACGTCGTGCTCTGCCGCAACGTCACCGACATCGACGACAAGATCATCAAAGTCGCCGCCGACGAGGCCGTCCCGTGGTGGCGGGTCGCCGCCCGAAACCAGCGGCTGTTCGACGACGCGTACGCGGCCCTCGGCTGCCTGCCGCCGACCATCGACCCGCGCGCCACCGGCCACGTGCCGGAGATGATCGCGCTGATGCGCCGGCTGATCGAGCGCGGCCATGCGTACGCGGACGGCGGCGACGTCTACTTCGCCGTCCGGTCGTTGCCGGCCTACGGATCGCTGTCCGGCCAAGACCCCGAGTCGATGCAGCAAGGCGAGACGGACGTCGACAACAAGCGCGACCCCCTCGACTTCGCGCTGTGGAAGCACGCGCGGCCAGGAGAGCCGTCGTGGGAGACCCCTTGGGGTGAGGGCCGTCCGGGCTGGCATCTCGAATGCTCCGCGATGGCGACGAAGTATCTCGGGACGTCGTTCGACATTCACGGTGGCGGACTCGACCTGGTCTTCCCCCACCACGAGAACGAGCAGGCGCAATCGCACGCCGCGGGCGATCCGTTCGCCAACTTCTGGATGCACAACGGCCTGGTCACCCTCGGTGGCGACAAGATGAGCAAGTCGCTCGGAAACACCCTGTCGACACAGCACTTGTTGCAGCAAGTGCGCCCGGTCGAGCTTCGCTATTACCTGGTGGCGCCGCACTACCGCTCGACGGTGGACTTCACGCCGTCGTCGCTTGAGGAGGCGGCCACGGCGTATCGTCGCGTCGAGGGCTTCGTGGTGCGCGCAGCCGAGCTCGTCGGCGAGCCGGACTTCGATTTTTCCTTCCTGCCAAGCGATTTCACCGACGCTATGGACGACGACTTGTCGGTGCCGCAGGCTCTCGCCGTTTTGCACAACAGCGTTCGCGACGGCAACGCGGCGTTGGCGGCCGCCAACAAGCCGCAGGTCGAGCGGCGACTGGCCGAGGTCAGCGCGATGCTGCGCGTGCTCGGCCTCGGCGAAGCCTTGGACGACGCGCGCAGCGGCGACGGGCGTGCCGTTATCGACTCGCTGGTATCGCTGGCGTTGGAGCAGCGGGCGGCCGCCCGCGAGCGAAAGGACTACGCCGCCGCTGACGCTATTCGCAACCAGTTGGCTGACGCCGGCGTCGTCGTCGAAGACACGCCGGCCGGTGCGCGCTGGCAACTGAGAAGGGACTGAGCTGTGGCGGGCGGCAAACGCGGGGGACAAGGCGGTCGTGGCGCCAAGCCCGGCTCGCATCGCAAAGGCGCGGCCGTCGGGTCCGGCGGCCAGCGGCGCAAAGGGCTGGAGGGTCGCGGCCCGACGCCACCGGCGGAGGCGCGCAAGGGGCATCCCGCCGCTCGGCGGGCCAAGGCCGCGGAGCGCGCCGGCGCACGTCGTCCGGCGACAAACCAGCGGACGGGTCAGCGGCCGTCGCGGACGGGCCGCCCCGACGGCGGCGGTCCGGAAATCGTCGTCGGCCGCAATCCCGTGGTCGAGGTGTTGCGCGCGGGCGCGCCGGCGTCCGCGTTATATGTCGCGGCAGGCATGGACGTCGACGAGCGAGTCCGCGAGGCGGTGAAGATCGCGAAGAACCGCGACATCCCGCTGCTCGACGCCGATCGTCGCGAGCTCGACAAATACGCGCCCGGCTCGGTGCATCAAGGTCTGGTGCTGCAGATCCCGGCGTTCAACTACCTGCATCCCGACGACCTGCTCGATCGGGCGTTTTCCGCTGGCGTGCCGTTGATCGTGGCGCTCGACGGCGTCACTGACCCACGCAATCTCGGCGCCGTTGTGAGGTCGGTCGCGGCGTTCGGCGGCAACGGCGTGCTGATACCCGAGCGGCGGGCGGCCGGCATGACCGCGACCGCGTGGAAAGCGTCGGCGGGCGCCGCCGCGCGCGTGCCGATCGCGCGCGCGACCAACCTGACGCGCGCGCTGGCATCGTTCGCCGATCGCGGGCTGCTCGTCGTCGGGATGGCCGGTGACGGCGAACTCGACCTCAGCGATCTCACCGCAGCCACCGATCCGCTGGTGCTCGTCGCCGGCTCAGAGGGCAAAGGATTGTCGCGGCTCGTGCGCGAGCGCTGCGACCTCGTCGTCCGGATTCCCATCGCGGCGGCGACCGAGTCGCTCAACGCTTCGGTGGCTGCCGGTGTCGCGCTGTACGAGGTCGCGCGCCGCCGCACAATCCCGATGAGCTAGCCGACCTTTCCTTGCGCCACAACGTGAGTAGGGCTCGCCGGCACCGTAGTGCCTGGTTCCTCTGAAAGCGCGAACGAGCTAATCGCCGAAACCTGCACTGGCAGCGTCGCCGCTTTCACCGGATCGGCGTTCGGCTTGAGTTGCAGCGCGGCGACGCCCACGGGCGATTGGCCGGAGGAGATTCGCCACAACACGTAGCTGTGGCCAGCCGGCGTCGCCGGGAGGTCGGTGGCCTGCACGTAGGCGACGTCGTCCAGAACCATGACGGTCGCCACCGGTTTGCCGTCGGCCTGCAACATCACGGTCGGACAATGTGCGCTGGCGCAACGCGCGGCGACCGACGCGTGGGTCGGACGGCTCAACGTCCAGACGCTGATCGCCACCGCGATCACGACCACGGCAGCGGCCGCGGTAATCCACGCGGGCCACCACCGTGATCGCGGATTCGCTTGCCCACGACGGGCAGCCAACTGAGTCGTGGCCGAAGTCGGAGCGTCCTCGGCGGCGGCACGCAGAATGGCCGACTTCAGCCCTGGCGGCGGCGCGGATCCCGGCGCGGCCTGTGCGACTTCCGCCAAGGTAGCGCGGACGTCGCTTTCGAGCTGCCGGCAGTCCTCGCAGGTTGCAGAGTGGCGCACGTACTCGGCTTCGTCTTCCGCCTCGAGGGCCGAAAGCGCGTGCGCGGCGGCCAGCTCCGCCCAGCGCTCATGGTCGCGATCGATGCTCATCGCGGCCACACTCCTTCTTGCGCATCCGGGTTCTCATCCGAGACCAACTGAAGACTTGGATCCGCCAATAGTTCTCGCAGTCGCCTCAATGCCGCGAGCGTGCGGGTCTTGATCGTGCCTAACGGCGCACCGGTCATCGCCGCGATCTCCGACTGCGTGTAACCACCGAAATACGCCAGCAGCAAGGCTTTGCGTTGCGCCTCCGGCAGTGCGTCGAGCGCGCGGTGCACGGTTTGGTTGTCGGCTGCCTGCACCGCTTGTTCCTCGACGCTGGCAGCCGGGTCTGGCGTGCATTCGAGCGCCTCCTCGGGAGCGCGTCGGCTTCGGTGTCGCTGCGCGCCGCGGACGGCGTCGACGGCCTTGTGGTGAGTGAGCGAGAACAACCATGCTCGCAGCTGTCCACGCGATCCGTCGTAGCCCGCTGCGCCACGCCAAATCGCGAGAAAGACCTCTTGGACCACGTCGTGCGCGAGTTGCTCATCGACCACGACCCGACAAGCCAATCGATAGGCGGCTTGTCCGTGCCGGTCATACAGTTCCTCGAGGGCGACCGGGTCATGTGCCGCCAGGAGCTGCCCCAGCGCCGCATCGTCGTAGCTCCCGTACGACGAATCACGGGTTGCCGACACGCTCGCGAGTCTCACATGCCCGTGCGTGTGATGTCGAGGCGAGGCGGTCTCCGAACGAGCGGACCGCGGCGCGTCCAGGGTGAGCGACCTCATGGCCGTTGTTCGAATCGAACAGGTGGCTCGGATTCCCCTGCGCCCTGAACTTCCCAAAACGCCAGAAAAATCTATCCCCTGAAAGTGAACCGACCGACCGGTCTCGTTTCGAACCAGATTCCGAGTCCGGCAGTCGGCCGGGCATCCATTTTGCAGACAGGGGTTGTCATGAAGCGCAAAGCCGCATTCGCCGCGGTGCCCGTTGCCGCGTTCGCACTCGCCGCCGGGCCGGCGTCCGTGGCGCTGGCCCAAGGGAACGCGTCGAACTCGACCAGCTATCAGGCGACCTTGGCGTCGCAGAACAACCAGACCGGTGCAACCGGCATGCTGTCGCTCACCCTCAATGGCAGCACGGCGACGGTCACCCAACATGTGAGCGGTCTCGCCGCCACTTTCAACGGTCAGCCATTCCCGCATGTGCAGCACATTCATGGCGGTGGCAACGGAATCTGTCCGACCGCTGCCGACGACACGAACGGTGATGGCGTCGTGAGCACGGTCGAGGGGCAGCCGGCATACGGCAAGGTCCTCACAACGCTTTCGATGAGCGGCGACACCAGTGCGGCTGCGGCCACGGACATCAATATTGCTCCGAGCGGCCCGTCATACGACTATTCGCGGATAATCACGCTCGACGCCGCCACCGTGAAGGCCATTCAAGACGGCAACGCGGTCATCGTCGTCCACGGTGACGACCCGACCAAGCTGCCTGCCGCCGCGCAAAACGAGAAGAGCCCGCTCGTGCCGTCGTTGCCGCTCGCGGCGACCGCGCCGACACTGTGCGGGAAGCTCGTTGCGGCGCAGATGACCAGCATGCCGGCGGGCGGGGCGGCGACCGGCGGCGGTTCGACGTCCGGGATCGAGGACCAAAGTCTCTTCGCCCTCGGTGGCGGCTTGCTACTTGTGGCCGCGGGCGGCGTCGTGGTGGCCGTGCGTCGGCGTGGTGCGATGGCGCAGAGCGCGCGCTAGCACAATGCGCAACGTGACGCGCGGACGCGGTCGCCGGGGGTTCATCCTGGCGGCCGCGGTCGCGGTCGCCGCCGCCGGCATCACGTTGATCGGCGTGGGCGTTGCGGCGCAACGATCGGCGCCGAACCCGGCGGCTTCGACCGCACGCGCGCCGGTGGTCACGGATCCGAAGCCCAGCGCGCCACCACCAGGCAGCGCCGAGATTCGGTCGCCGATAACGGGAGCTACCGCTCCGACGGCGGCGCCTGCGGCGCAAAATGTCCTCAGTAGGTCGGCGCCGACGAGCATCTCCATACCGGCGATCGGCGTGCATGCGACCTTCGTCCAACTTGGGCTCGCCCCCGACGGCTCGGTTGAAGTGCCTTCTGGCGTGACGCATGTCGGCTGGTATCGGTTGGGCCCGGCGCCCGGCGAGATCGGGCCGGCCTTGGTGCTCGGGCATGTCGACTCGGCGAGTTCTGGTCCTGGGGTGTTCTTCAAGCTGGGCGCGCTGTCGAACGGGGACCGGATCACGGTGACGCGCGCCGACGGTCGCGCCGCGTCGTTCAACGTCTACGCCGTTCGGGAGTACCCGAAAGACGATTTTCCGGCACTCACGGTTTACGGAAACACCACGGATCCGCAGCTCAGACTCATCACCTGCGGGGGCAGCTTTGACCGGGCAAGCGGCCACTATCGCTCGAACGTCGTGGTCTTCGCGCGCGAGACATCGGTCGCGCCAGCAGGTCCCTGACTTCACTTTTGGAAGGGAACCATCGTGATAGCTCAGATCACGCCGGGTGTGTCTCGATGGGCTGCCATCGTCGCGCTCGAGTTGGAACATCGGCAGCCACGTTGCCCTTACTCCGATGCACCTAGAGGAGAAGTTCTACATCGGCGTGCTCTTCACGATCGGCAACGTCGCATCGTTCGTCGCCATGTTGTTGCTCATCGGGGAGCGGCTTCGCGCAATTGGCTGGCTGCTGGGCGCCGCGACGTCCGTCGCGCAGTTCGCGGGTTTTGTCGTCAGCAGGACGATCGGGCTCCCCGGAGGTTACAAAGAGACTTGGGCGGCGGCGCCGAGGACTACGTGGGACTAGGTTGCCTGGTCGTCGAAGTGGTCTTCGCCGTCCTCGCCGTAGGAGTTGCCTTGACTACTCGGCGTTCTCGAGCTCATCGACAGCCGTACCCAGGACAGCCTGCTCGTCGGGCCGGAAGCGCAACACATTGTTGATGTACGACGTGGTCGCCGCTTCCATTCCGACGTCGCGGGCAGCCGCTTCCGACATGTACCAGCGATGCACCAGAATCTCGTGGAAGAGCTCAGCAGGCTCGAGCTTTCCACGCAGCTCAGCCGGAACCTGCTCGATGACCGGTTCGAACACGTCGGTCAACCAGTGCCGAGCGACGGTGACCTCGTCGACGTCGACCCCCGGCATGACGGCGGCCGCGCGATAGCTGTCGAGATCGTTCAGGAGCCGGCGCGCTTGGTTCTCCTGGACGTTCAGGCCGGTGAGCTGCGAAAGCCGCCGCTGGTGGTGACCGGCTTCAACGACCTGCGTTTGCAGCTTGAGCCGGGTGCCGCCAGGCTCGTCGACGAGCTGCACCTCCCCGACGTCATAGCCGAGATCGTTCAGCCGTTGCAGTCGCGCGTCGATGCGCCACCACTCGTTCGGATCGACGTACTCGGTGTGCGTGAGCTCCGACCAAAGTCCCTCGTAGCGGGTCAACACGCTTTCGGCCACGTCGACCGCGTCGACCGTGTCGGCGATCAGTCCGGCCGCCTCAAGGTCGAACATCTCGCCCGCGATGTTGGTCGACGCGATGTCGAGGTCGTGCATCCGTTGGCCATCCGAAAGCGTGTTGCGCATTTCGCCGGTCTCGGCGTCGACGAGGTAGGCGGCCAACGCACCGGCGTCGCGGCGGAACAGGGTGTTCGACAGCGAGCAGTCTTTCCACGCGAAGCCGACCAGATGGAGCCGGACGAGCAGCTGGGCCAGAGCGTCGAGCAGCTTGTCTGCCAGCTCCGGGTCGAGGCGTCGCGAGAAGAGCGCTCGATACGGCAGCGAATACCGCAGATGCTTCGTCACTAGCGCCGCGTCGAGCTGCTCGCCGTCCGGGGTCGATCTTTCGATGACGACGCCACGGGCGCGGACGACGGGAACCTCGCGCTTGCCCAGCTCGCGCAGCAGCCGGTACTCGC
This sequence comes from uncultured Actinomycetes bacterium, assembly GCA_963747395.1. Classification (GTDB taxonomy): domain Bacteria; phylum Actinomycetota; class Actinomycetes; order Acidothermales; family Acidothermaceae; genus JAICLV01. The sequence continues at coordinate 104,865 of CAVVEX010000004.1, forward strand.
GCTCGGCGACCTCCTGCGGCAACTCCTTGATCGCGTACACCGTGCCGGCGACCCGCACGAAGCGGACGACGTGGCGGGAGATGCCGCGCGGTAACGACACGAGCCGATCTGCGGGCCAACGCTCGAGTGGCGTCGACCACGGCAGCGCCAACAAGTCGGCGGGGTCGCTGATGGTGGAGAACTGCAAGCGCACGTCACTACTGTCACACGGACGGCGTTAAGATCGGCGAGCAGTCCGGCCGGTGTGGCGCAATCTGGCAGCGCATCCGACTTGTAATCGGAAGGTTAGGGGTTCGATTCCCCTCGCCGGCTCGCAGTCGGAATTTTCCGTCGGTCGCGGACGACTTCGGCGATGTGCGTCGCCGACGTCTCGACGTCGTCGTGCTCCCAGATGACCACCAGCAGCCAGCCCGCCTCGGCGAGGTGCCGAGCCGTCTGCGTGTCGCGAGCCATGTTGCGGGCGATCTTGTCGGCCCAGAACTGCTTGTTCGCAGCAGGGGCGCGATAGTGGTCAGGACAGCCGTGCCAAAAGCAGCCGCGGACCTCGACCGCCACCTTCGCCGGCCCGAACACGATGTCGACGGTTCGTCGCACGTCACGCAGCGGGCGGGCGCAGACGCGATAGCGCAAACCCATCCGATGCAGCACCTTGCGCAACGCGATCTCCGGCGCGGTGTCGCGGCTGCGGTTGGCCTGCATCGACCGCCGGACGGCCTCATTCGTCGCCCACGACTGCGCTGGCACGGGCTCAGGTTACGTGCCCCCAGCGGGTGACCGGGGCTCTTGCGTTGTGGGCAAGCGCTCGCGATGTGCGGTGATCTATCGCTCTCGACCGGTTGGCATCGCCATTCGCGCCCGCAGGTGCTCTCGCGCTAGCCGTGTGACGGCCTCAGGGGTCGCCGGTTGGTGGGATCTCTCCAACGCGTGTCGGGCGGCCGCGACAACCCGCTCGATCGTCTCGAGCGACAGATGTTCGCCGAACTCCTCAACCAGTGTTCTGGGCCGGTCGACCGCCGGCAGCACGATCACCTGATGAGCGCCGTCGGTGGACGCATCTGCGCCTCGTGGCTGCTGCGGGGGTGATGTCACGGACTGCTCCCGGTTGTCGTCCCTCGCCGGATACCCGGTGACGGAAGGCATAGTCATGACGGTTTCGTGTCAGCGCGCCCGGCGGTCGGGCGGCGTTCAGCGCCGAGCGTGAGATCACCCCGGACGACGCCGCGCGGGCGAGGCCTGACGGCCTCGCCCGCGCGGTTGATCGGCAGTTGACTAGCTCACCAGCGGTACCAACGGGATCCAGCCCCCGACCGGAACCCGAAGCCGACCAGCCAGGCGATGAACAGCACCACCGCGATGATCCAAAGCCAGTGCAGCGCGAAGCCGAGCCCGCCGAAAATGAGGGCTAACAATAGAACGAGCAAAATGAGACCCATGTCGTCCTCCACGGACAAGCCAACCATTTCGATTGGATTCTTTTGAACAGGATTTGGCCGGTGTTAAGCGACGGCCGGGATTCTCCGAGCTACGGTCCTTTGCGTCCCGGCCGTTCGCGTCCGGGTCCGATTCGGATTAGTAGACGTCGTGTCGCTCGACCACCCGGTCACGCGTCATTGGCTCGCCCGCTGTGCGCTCTTCCGTGACGCTCGTGCGCCGACGCGGCGCAAAGACGGTGAGCGTGACGATCAGCCCGATCGCGCCGGCCACCATCAAAATGATGCCGACCACTGGAATCGAGATGCCGCTCACCGCCGCATGCACGGCGAATGTCAAGATGGCGCCGATCGCGATGAGAAACACCGCAACGCCGATGCCCATGAAATGCCTCCCAGGAACGGGCCGACTTCTCAAGTCGGCTACGTCCGTGGGGTTACCCGCGTCCGGGCGCCGTAAAACTGCCGGCCAATGCGCCAGCACTTCGGGGGCGAAATGTCACGGTTCGAACTTGTACCCCACGCCTCGCACGGTCACCAGGTGCTTCGGCGACGCTGGCTCGTCCTCGATCCGGCCGCGCAACCGCTTGACGTGGACGTCAAGCGTCTTGGTGTCGCCGACGTAGTCGGGCCCCCACAGCCGATCGATCAACTGGTTCCGCGTCAAGACGCGGCCGGCGTTGCGCAAGAGCAACTGCAACAATTCGAACTCGCGCAACGGCAACGTAACCGACTCACCGCGCACGGTGACGATGTGGCGGTCGGCGTCCAACCGCACGGGGCCGGCCTCCACGATGGCGGCGTCCGAGATCTTCCGCCGCGTCGCTGCGCCGACGAAGCACCGCCCGGATGCGAGCAACCAGCTCGCGGGCGGAGAACGGCTTCGTCACGTAGTCGTCGGCGCCGAGCTCGAGTCCGACCACCTTGTCGATCTCGCTGTCGCGCGCGGTCAGCATGATCACCGGCACGTCACTGTGCTCGCGCAAGCGGCGACACACCTCGGTGCCTGGCAGGCCGGGCAACATCAAATCGAGCAGCACGAGGTCGGCGCCGTTGCGCTCGAAGTCGTCGAGACCGGCCGACCCGGTGGCGGCGACCCGCACGTCGAACCCCTCGCGGGTGAGCATGTAGGCGAGCGGCTCGGCGAAGGACTCCTCGTCCTCGATAACCAACAGCCGGGTCAAGGTTCACGCCTTTCCGACGCAGGGGTGGGCGCGGCCGGCACGTGCAGGGTGAACGTGGAGCCGACTCCAGCGCGACTCCACAGCGTCACCCGCCCGCCGTGATTCGCCATGATGTGTTTCACGATCGCCAATCCGAGCCCTGTTCCGCCGGTCGCGCGCGAGCGCGCGGTGTCGACCCGATAGAAGCGCTCGAAGACGCGCTCTTGGTCGGCGTCCGCGATGCCGACGCCCTCGTCGCTGACGGAGATCGCCACCATCTCAGCGCCATTCGCGTCGACGTGGCGCCGGGCGCCGATACCCACCTTCGACCCGTGGGCGGAGTAGGCGATGGCGTTCTCGATCAGGTTCGTCAACGCCGTCACCAATTGCCGACGATCGCCGAGCACAGCCAACTCATCGGCGCCGCCGATGTCGAGCTGGATGCCGGCCGCGGCGGCTCGCACCTGTAGTGGCTCCACGGCGTCCGCCACGATGTCGCGCACGCTCAGCGCGGCCAGGCTCGGCAACGGCTCGCCACCTTGGAGCCTTGACAGGTCGAGCAGTTCCTGCACCAGCCGAGACATCCGACCTGCCTCATTCGTTATCCGCTGGGCAAACTGCTTCGCGGCCGCTGGATCGTCGGCCGCGTCGTTCAGCGCCTCAGCGAGCAACAGCATGGCGCCGATCGGGGTCTTCAGCTCGTGCGAGACGTTCGCGACGAAGTCTCGACGCACCGCCTCGAGCCGGCGGGCCTCCTGAAGGTCGGTCAGCAGCAAGACGACGCGAGCCGAGTCCGGCACGGACGCAGCCACGGCGTGCACGGCTCGTGAGGACGCCCCCCAGGGCAACTCGACGTCGCGGGAAAGCCGTTCACCCGTTGCCCGGGCCTCGCGCGATAGGCGTACCAGCGGTCTGGCCGTGAGCCGGTTCCCGTTCACGACCCGCAGCGCGCGGGCGGCCTCGTTGGCGAGGACGACGTTCTCGTCGTCCAGCAAGATGACGCCGCTTTCGAGTGTGGCGGCCACGGTCGAAAGCACGGCCGCAGTCTCGGACGCGGGGCCCGGCTGCGCTGAACTCGACCGCACACTGGCGATCGTAGGGATACTGGGCCGTGGCGCCAAAAGCGGTGGAAGCCGTTGGTCAACTGTTCACCTTCCGTTCGCGCCCATGTCGCCCGGCCGCCGCCCACTGGCCACTCCGGCACAGCAACCTGCTGATGGATCGCGAGTCGCGGTCGACGCGAGCGACGAAGGGCCGGTGTTCATGCGCGACGCCTACCACGACGAGTTGGATGCCATCACTGAGCAACTCGTCGAGATGACGCGTCTGGTCGGAGCCGCGATTTCGTCCGCCACCGAAGCGCTGCTCGGGGCCGATGTCTCGATCGCCGAACGCATCATTGACGGCGACGCCGCAGTTAACGAGCTACGTGACAGGGTCGAGCGCCGAACCGTCGACCTCATCGCGCGCCAGCAGCCGGTCGCGGGAGACCTGCGGATGCTCACCACGGGCTTGCGGATCACGTCCGACCTAGAGCGGTCGGGAGACATGGCGGTGCACATCGCGAAGCTCGCGCGCCGCAAGTATCCGGCTTGCGCGGTTCCGTCGGAGTTGCAAGGCACCCTCCGAGAGATGGGATCCGCGGCCGCGACGATGGTCGGCAAGGCAGCTCACGTGATCCGCACTCGCGACCTCGCGCTCGCGGCGGAGCTCGAGTCGGACGACGACGTCATGGACGCGTTGCACAAGACGCTGCTTCTCACCATGCTCGCTCCGGATTGGCCGCACGGTGTCGACACCGCGATCGACCTCGCGCTGGCGGGCAGGTATTACGAGCGGTTCGCCGACCACGCGGTGTCGGTCGCGCGGCAGGTCGTCTATCTCGTCACCGGCGAGACGGCGGTTCGCGCTTGATGGCGAGAGATCGGTCGATGTTCACCCGGCGTTCAACCGCCGTCCGGAATCAGGTCACGTGGCGCGCTTAGCGTCGGCGTTGGCTCGACCCGGAAGGACCGGTCGATCTGTCCAAGGAGGAGTTACCTCGTGAACATTTCCCGCACCGCCGCCGCCATGCTGGCCGCGGGTGGCCTGCTGGCCGTCGCGGCATGCAGCAACAACAACACACCTTCGTCATCAGCGGCGACAACGGGTGGCGCTTCGACTTCCGCAAGCTCGCAGAGCGGCAGCTCGGCACCGGCCACGACCGCGAGCACCGCGGCGGCCGCAAGCAAGTGCGTCAGCGCCTCGCTCACCGGCGCCGGTTCGAGCTTTCAGGACCCGATCGAGCAGAAGTGGATCTCGGTGTACCGGCAGAACTGCAGCGGCGCACAGATCAACTACACCTCGGTCGGCTCGGGCGCGGGCATTCAGCAGTTCGGCTCGGGGACGATCGACTTCGCCGGCTCCGACGTCACGATGAGCGCCGCGCAGCAGGCGACGGCGAACGGCCGCTGCGGAGGGAACCCCGCGATCCACATCCCGATCAGCTCGGGTGGCGTCGGCGTCACCTGGAACCTGCCCAACGTGACCGCGCTCAAGTTCTCGCCGGACACGATCGCCGACATCTTCCAGGCCAAGGTCACGAAGTGGAATGACCCCGAGATCGCGGCCGACAACCCCGGCGTTTCCTTGCCGTCCACAGCGATCACCGTTTTTCACCGCTCGGACGCTTCCGGTACCAACTCGGTCTTCTCCAGCTACCTCACCGCGGCGACGAAGAAGTGGACGCTCGGTTCGGGGACATCGCTGAACTGGCCGGCCACCGGCCAGGGCGCTAAGGGAAACCAGGGTGTCAGCGCTGGCGTGGCGCAGACCGTCGGTGGCATCACCTACACGGAGCAGGCCTTCGCCATCCAGCACAAGCTGCCGCTCGCGCAAATCAAGAACCCGGCCGGCAACTTCGTCGACCTCACCGCTGACAACGTGAGCAAGGCGCTCGCCGAAGCGACGATCACGCCGTCCAGCCCGAACGACATCTCCGCGAAGATGAACTACACGCCGACCGACCCGAACGCGTACCCGATTTCGAGCCTCACCTACGCGATCGTGTGCAGCAAGTACCCGTCGAGCGTGTCGGCCGACAAGGTGAGCCTCATCAAGAGCTACCTCAGCTACGGAGTCACCGACGGCCAGCAGTTCGCAACGCAGCTCGGTTTCTCCCCGCTTCCGAGCAACTTGGTCACCAAGGACCAGGCCGCGATCAGCTCGATCTCGTAACACTCAGCAGCACGCAGCAAGAGAAACGACGCGAGGGAACGTGGTGACGACGAGGACCGGCGAACTGCCGGACGTACTGGCGAGTGCTTCACGCCGCAGGGCCAACGGTGACTCAGTCTTCCGTGGTCTGACGCTGCTCGCCGGAGCGTTCGTGCTGCTGGTCCTCGCCGCCATCGCGGTCTTCCTCATCGTGAAGTCGCTACCGGCGTTCAGTCACGACTCCAAGAGCTTCTGGACGACGTTCGAGTGGCTGCCGGACAACACGCCGTCCGTTTTCGGGGTTGCGGCCCTCGCGTTCGGCACGGCGTTGTCGGCGGTGCTGGCGCTGCTCATGGCCTTTCCCGTCGCGGTTGCGGTGGCGCTGTTCATCACGGACTACGCGCCGCGGCGACTTGCGCGCTGGCTCGGCTACATCACCGACTTGCTCGCGGCCGTGCCGAGCGTGGTCTTCGGGCTTTGGGGACTGTTCTGGCTGGTGCCGCACCTCACCCCGTTGCAGCACTGGCTGGCCGACAATCTCGGCTTCATCCCGCTGTTCGCGAACTCGCAGTCCGTCACCGCAAACGCGAGTCGCTCGATCTTCGCGGCCTCCGTGGTGCTGGCGATCATGGTGCTGCCGATCATCTCCGCGATCGCGCGCGAGGTCTTCCAACACGTCGACCCTGGCATGAAGGAGGCCGCGCTCGGCCTCGGATCGACTCGTTGGGAGATGATTCGAACCGCGGTCATCCCGCCGAGCAAGGGTGGGCTCGCCGGCGCGACGATTCTCGGCCTTGGCCGTGCGCTGGGCGAGACCATCGCGGTGGCGCTCGTGCTGGGGTCTTCCTACGCGGTGAACTTCAAGATCCTGATCCCCGGTAAGAACACCATCGCCGCGAACATCGCCACCCAGTTCGGAGAGGCCGGGTCGATCGGGCGGCCCGCGCTCATCGCCAGCGGGCTGGTCTTGTTCGCGATGACGATGGCCGTCACGCTGGTCGCGCGCTGGATCATCTATCGGGCCGGCGCGGTCGAACGGAGCGCGGTGGCGTGACGACGTCAATGGCGGTGCAACTTCAGCCCCCGGGCATGCGCGGCCGCCGGCTTGGTCAGGGCGCGGTGCTCGGCGCCGGACTGTCCGGCGTCGCCCTCGCCGCCGTGTTGAACTTGGCCTACGCGACGTGGCGGTGGGCGGAGTTCCTCGTCCTCGGCTTCGTGCTCGCGCTCGCGTCCATCACGGCCACCTCGTGGGCGATCGAGGGCCGCCGCAAGGCGATCGACCGGCTGGTGAGCAATCTCGTGGTCAGCGCGTTCCTCGTCGCGCTGACACCGCTCGCGCTCGTCGTGTACTTCACCGCGGTGCGCGGGATTCCGCACTTCTCCTCGACGTTCTTCTCGCATTCGCTCGCGGGCGTTCCGCCGTCCGAGCAGGGCGGTGGCATCGCGGCCGCGATTCAAGGCACCGTCGAGCAGGTCTTCCTAGCCACGGTGATCAGCGTCCCGATCGGCCTGCTCGTCGCGATCTACGTGACCGAGTACGGTCGCGGATACTTCGCCCGCGCGATCCGGTTCCTGGTTGACGTCATGACCGGTATCCCCTCGATCGTCGCCGGACTTTTCATCTACACGTTTCTCGTCATCGGGCTGCACCAGGGATTCTCCGGGTTCGCCGGGTCGCTGGCGCTGAGCATCCTCATGTTGCCGGTCGTGGTCCGGTCGGCCGAGGAGATGATCGCCATCGTCCCCAAGGCCTTTCGCGAGGCGAGCTACGCGCTTGGTGTGACGCGATGGCGCACCATCGTGTCCGTGGTGTTGCCGACCGCGATGGGCGGCTTGGTCACCGGCGTGATGCTCGCCGTCGCTCGGGTCACCGGCGAGACGGCGCCGCTCTTGCTGACGGCGTTCGACAACAGCTACCTCAACGCGAACCCGTTCAAGGGCCAGCAGAGTTCGCTGTCGCTCATCGTTTACACCCAGGCTCAGCAGGCCTACCAACCGGCGATCGATCGAGCATGGGCGGCCGCCGCGACCCTGATCCTCATCGTCATCGGCTTGTACGTCGTCGCACGCCTGCTTACCCGGCGGAGTGCGTTCCGGCATGGATAGGAATCACATGGCGAAGCGAATCGAAACCGTCGGGCTTTCGTGCTTCTACGGCAAGACCAAGGCCGTCGAGGACGTCTCGCTCACGATCGAGCCGAAGTCGGTGACAGCGCTCATCGGCCCGTCGGGCTGCGGCAAGTCCACGTTCCTCCGATCGATCAACCGGTTGCACGAGGTCGTGACGGGCGCGCGCATCGAGGGCAAGGTGTTGCTCGACGACGAAGACGTCTACGACCCGAGCGTCGACGTCGTCGCGGTGCGTCGCCACATCGGCATGGTGTTCCAAAAGCCCAACCCGTTCCCGACGATGTCCATCTACGACAACGTCGCGGCCGGCCTGCGGTTCAACGGCGTCCGCAAGAAGAGCGAGTTGGACGACGCGGTCGAGGAGTCGTTGCGCGCGGCGAACCTTTGGACAGAGGTCAGCAATCGGTTGAACAAGCCAGGCGCCGGTTTGTCGGGCGGTCAACAGCAGCGGTTGTGCATCGCCCGCGCATTGGCTGTCGAGCCGTCAGTGCTGCTGATGGACGAGCCGTGCTCGGCCCTCGACCCGATCTCGACCCTCGCCATCGAGGACCTCATCGCCGAGCTGAAGGATCGCTACACGATCGTCATCGTCACGCACAACATGCAGCAGGCGAGCCGAGTGAGCGACGTGACGGCGTTCTTCACGTTGGCCGGTCCTGGCCAGCCGGGCGTGCTGGTCGAGGTCGACGCGACGAGCAAGATCTTCTCCGTGCCGGCGGACAAGCGCACCGAGGACTACATCACCGGTCGGGTCGGCTGAGCGGGTCCGAGTACTCCGCGAGGACAGCGTCGGAGAACGGCGGCCACGCCTGAGCAGCCCACGCACCGAACGCGGCGCCTGTCAGCGCGGCGCACGCGATGCCAGCCGCCGGGTCGACCCACAAGAAGCTGCCCTGCTGGCCAAAGTGACCGAACGTCCTCGGCGAGTTGCGGCCACCGGTCCAGTGCGGTTGCTTGTGGTCGCGGATCTCAAATCCCAACCCCCAGTCGTTGTCGGCGTGCCGGCCGAAACCGGGGAGCACGCCGTCCAAGCCGGGGAAGACGACGCTGGTCGCTTCCTCCAGGGTCTCTGGATCGACCAGGGTCGGCGCGAGCAGCTCACGCGCGAACGCCAGTAGGTCGCGCACTGGCCCCTCGCCGCCGGTGGCCGCCTGGTGGTCGAGACGGGAACCGCGCATGTTCAGTGGCTCGAGCACCGCTTCGCGCAGATAGTCGGCCACCTGCTGGCCGGTGCGCTTCACGATCAACTCGCCGAGCAGTTCGAAACCACCGCTGGAGTAGACGCGGCGCTGCCCGGGCGCGGAAAGCTGCGCGGTGCCCTCGAAGTTGAGCCCCGATGTGTGCGCGAGCAAATGCCGCACGGTGGCACCAGGAGGGCCCGCCGGCTCGTCGAGGTCGAGTTCACCGACTTCGAGCAGCCGCAAGACGCCGTACGACGTGACGAGTTTGGTGACCGACGCCCATGGTTGCGCCCGGTCGACGTCGCCGGCCTGCCCCAACGTCGATCGCGAATCGGTGACGCCGGCGGCGGTGAACTCGACGGGCCACGCGGACAGTTGGTCGAACGCAGACATGACGACGAGCGTACGAATCAGGCGACCGCCACGCGATCGCGGCCTCCTTCTTTCGCGTCGTACACCGCCGCGTCAGCCGCGGCGATCAGCTGCTCGTAGGTCATGCCGGGGCGATGCTCGGCGACGCCCACGCTTACCCGCACTTGCAGGCCAGGCGCGATCCGACCCCACGGATGCGTCGCGACCGCTTTGCGAATGCGCTCCCCGACGTGCGCGCCGGTGCGAAGCGCGGCGCCACGCAGCATCACCACGAACTCGTCTCCGCCGTAGCGAGTGACCACGTCGCGCTCGCGGCTTTCCCGCTGAAGGATCACGGCGATCGCGCGGAGCACCTCGTCGCCGACGACGTGGGAGAACGTGTCGTTGACGTACTTGAAGCAGTCCAGGTCGATGAACAGCAAGCAGGTCGGCGACGTCGGCTGCGTGGTCAACTCCCGCAGCGCGGCGTCGAGCTTGCGGCGATTGCCCAACCCGGTCAGCGGGTCTTCGGTCGCCGCTTGGCCGACGCGCTCGTTCTCCTGCGCCAGGTCGAGCATCTGCATGCGCACCATGACGGACTCGAGTCGGCGCTCGCGCTCCTCCCACAGGGACGTCGCGAGCAGGACGGCGGCGTGCCGTGCCAGCGCGATGGCAGAGTGATCGCCCAGCTCGGCGCGTTCGATGTCGGCGGCCTGCAACACCGCCGCCACCTGCCACTGGCGAGAAATCGTGGTGTCCTGCAGGCCAGCTGTCAGCTGCAGTTGGCGGCGCGCTTCCAGGGTGTCGCCGAGGTCGGTGCACGCCCGCGCCAATCCGAGCCGCAACACGAGCGCGTCCTCGGCCTCCAGCGGCGCCTCCTCGCGGTCGAACGCGTCAAGCATGGTTGCTCGACCTAGCGCCGGTTCGCCCAGGCAGGTCCACGCGAATCCCTCGTAGAGCCTCCCGACCCGCGTCCAGTGCCCGAAGGAATCGCCGCGCTGGGCTCGCAACGCGGCGCGCATGCCCTCCCGGTAGCGCGCGGCGGCTTCCTCGCGTCGTCCGATCAGCTCGAGGCGGTTGGCCCACCGCGCCTCGTTGCGGGCGGTGATTCCGTCGACCATGTGGTCGAGGAACACGTCGCCGGTCGCCTTCACCAGTTGCGCGCCGCGGCGTAGCTGGGCCGACGCCAGCTCGAACATCTCGGCGGAGCTGGCGGCGTTTGCGACGGTGATGAATGCGGCTGCGCTTGCCCGGTCTGGTTCACGCAGTTGGCCGAGACCGGCCAGGCCGTCGGTGAGCTCGTCGAGAGCCCGCTCGAACTCGCCACGCGCGAACCGGGAGACGATCACCTGGCCGAGGATTTGCAGCCGGGCCGGAGCGTCGCCGCGGGCGGCGTAGTACTCCATGAGTTGTTCGGCGACGGCGACGGATTCGTCGAGTCGGCCAGCCGCTTTCAGCGCGCTGACCAGGATGTCGCGACAGCGCCATCCGGTGCGCTCGTCGCCGAACGCGCGCGCAAGCGCCTCGTTGGCCTCGATGCGGGATACGCCGGAGTCCATGTCAGGCGCGGTCGCCTGCGCGAACGCCCGGAAAGAGTCGAACGCCAGCCAGTGCGTCGGTCCGTACTCCCCGACCCGCACGATCTCGCCCCGGCCGCGCTGTGCCTCCCCCCGGGAAGCTGCGCGGCGCTCGTGCACCACCACGGTTGCCGGCTCCGTCCTCGCTGCTCCTGGTCGCGGTGCTGGTCGCGGCCACGTGTCATCACGGCTTGAGCTCGTGCTCGCGCCGGTTTCTTGCAGAGCACATCGGCGCCGCGGCGCGGGAAGTAATACGCCGAGCGGCAACCATTGCGGAATCGCAATCTTCGTCGGCCGTGATTCGCCCGGTTACGGCTCTCTTGCGTCGACCGGGTGGTGTCCGGGCGCCGCGCGCGACACCGCGGTGGCGCGGGTGGCTCAACCTGGCGGAGAGCGGCGGTCAGCGGCGACAACAAGGCCGAGCGAATGACATCGTTGTTGTTTGGGTCGTACGATGAGCGTCGGGTCGACCTGAAGGGGCATGTCATGGATGCTGCTAACGCCTTGCGCGATGCCGAGCAGACCAGCGGCGGGCTGTCGGAGCGCGATCTTCGCATACTGGAGTTCGAGCGCCAGTGGTGGAAGTACGCAGGCGCCAAGGAGCAGGCGATGCGAGAGAAGTTCGACATGTCGGCGACCCGCTATTACCAGGCACTGAACGCGCTGATCGACCGTCCAGAGGCACTCGCCGCGGACCCCATGCTGGTGAAGCGGCTGCGTCGGCTGCGCGCGGCGCGGCAACGCGCGCGCTCCGCCCGGCGTCTCGGCGTCGAGGCCTGACGTCCGGCAGCCGACAGACATCCCACTAACGGCCCCTGACCGGGAATGAGCGCACCCGAGCGTCCGCCGGGCTCCCATCGGCGCACCGACAGCAGCAATCGGCTCGCGGTCTTGATCGCGTCCGTGATCGCGATCGCGATCGTCGCCGTGGCCGTCACCATCACGCTGAACAACCGCGGCGAGCCGGCACGCAAGAACGCGCCGCTGGCATCGGGCAGCACGCTCAACAAGAAGTCGCCGGTCTCCTCGTCGCCGTCGCCGACGCTGTCGTCACCGAGTTCGCCGTCCGTCTCCCCCTCGACGTCGCCGCCGCAGACTCTCCCGCCATCGCCGGCCGGTTCCTCGTCGAGCCCGGCACCCCGAACCTCAAGCGCCCCGCTGCCGGCGCTCGAGGTGTTGAACGACTCGCGGATCACCGGGCTCGCGGCACAGGCCTCGGCGACCTTTCGCGCCGCCGGCTGGGACGTCGCGGCCACCGGCAACTTCCACGGCGCCGACGTCCCCGAGACCACGATCTTCTATCCGGACGGCGACAAAGCGGCGGCCGACCGGCTTGCGGCGCAGTTCAGCATTCACCGGCTGCTGCCAGCGCCGTCCGAACTGTCGCAGGCTCACCTGACCGTGGCGCTGGCGCGCGATTGGGAACAGCGCGGCTGAGCGCTGCCGACCCTCGATAGGTTGCGCAGATGGGTTTGCCGGAACCAGCCACGTCGGCCGGCCGCGAAGCGCTGCGATCGCTGGCGGCGGCGCCGGCGCGGGCGTTGATCTGTCTCGACTACGACGGCACGTTGGCGCCGATCGTCGACGACCCCGAGCGCGCCCGACCGGCCGCGGGAGCGATCGACGCGGTGCGCCGCTTGGCCGGGTCGGTCGGCGGTGTGGCGATCGTCACCGGCAGGCCGGCCCCCGTGGCGGCGAGCCTGCTCGACCTCACCCCCGACGAGCCTGGCAACCTCCTCGTCCTTGGTCATTACGGCTTGCAGCGCTGGACCAGCGCGGGCGGCGTCGAACTCGCCGAATGGTTCGACGCGCGGCCGATCCAAGCGGTGCGCGACGAGTTGGCCGCGCTGTTGCGCGAGGCCGGCGCGCCCGACGGCGTCGCCATCGAAGACAAGGGCGAGTCGCTGGCCGTCCACGTGCGACGAACGGAGAATCCGGACGCCGCGTTCAGGTTGTTGCGCGGGCCGCTTGCGACCCTCGCGAGTTCACACGGGTTGCGGCTGGAGCCCGGTCGGATGGTGCTTGAGCTGCGCCCGGCGGGCGTTGACAAGGGAGTCGCGGTCGCTGGCCTGGCCGCGGAAATGGACGCGACGGCGGTTTGCTACGCGGGTGACGACCTGGGCGATCTGGCGGCCTACGACGCGCTCGACCTGATGCGTCAACGCGGCCTGCCTGCGCTGAAGGTGTGCAATGGTTCGGCGGAGGCACCGCAACTGATGGAGCGAGCTGATCTGGTGTTCGCCGGGCCGGCTGCGCTGGTCCGATTCCTCAACGAGCTGGCCGACACGCTGCTCGGCTGAGCGATGTGGGTGAACCTCGGCTCTGCCTGCGCGGCCGAGCCTCACGCACATCAAAGAGCGATGTGCGTGAACCTCGGCTCTGCCTGCGCGGCCGAGCCTCACGCACATCAAAGAGCGATGTGCGTGAACCTCGGCCGGGAGCGCTCCTGCCCGATGCGCTCCCGCCCGCGGCTCCCCTCCGGTAGCACAAGACACTAGCTAGCCAGCATCGCCACGTCGCTCGGCGTTTCGGATGAACTTGTGGTGGCCGTTCGGCCGATGGCGCTCATCGCGATCACGCGTGTCCCCGCGTGGATATCCAGCGTGCGGCCGTCGGCTCGGCGCCGCTAACCTAGAGCGCACAACTTCATACCGCTCATCAAGAGGGGCAGAGGGACCGGCCCGAAGAAGCCCCGGCAACCTTCCCGACCGTTACGCGTCAGCGCGAGTCCGCGCCACCGCGAGGCCGTGTCGCGAGAGGTGCCAACTCCGGCCCGTGGATGGCCCGCGGGACAGATGAGGAGAGAGGCCTCGCACCACATGTCTTCGTCGTCCGTCTTAGGCTCCGCTGTCTCGCTGTCGTGCCGCGAGTGCGGCGAGCAGTACCCGATCAGCCCGCGCTACGCCTGCGAGATGTGCTTCGGCCCGCTCGAAGTCGCCTACGACTACGCGGGTGTCAGCCGCGAATCCGTCGAGGCGGGGCCGCGCAACATCTGGCGCTACCGGCAGCTGCTGCCGGTGCCCGCGAATGTCACGGACACGCCGAACCTCGAACCCGGGCTCACCAAGCTGGTTCGCGCAGACAACCTCGCCCGCGAGCTCGGCATGCGGCGGCTGTGGGTCAAGGACGACAGCGGCGAACCCGACCCACTCCTTCAAGGACCGCGTCGTCGCGGTCGCGCTGGCTGCCGCGCGCGAGCTGGGCTTCTCGGTGCTGGCGCTGCCCGTCGACCGGCAACCTCGCGAACGCGGTCGCGGCGGCGGCCGCGCGGGCCGGCATCAAGTCGGTCGTCTTCATCCCCGCCGACCTCGAGCGGCAGAAGGTCGTCACGACCGCCGTTTACGGCGGCACCCTCGTCGCCGTCCAAGGAAACTACGACGACGTCAACCGGCTCGCGTCGGAGATCGCCGGCGAGCAAGAGGACTGGGCGTTCGTCAACGTGAACGTTCGGCCCTACTACGCCGAAGGTTCGAAGACGCTCGGTTATGAGATTGCCGAGCAGCTCGGCTGGCGGTTGCCCGAGCAGGTCGTCATCCCGATCGCGTCAGGTTCGCAACTGACGAAGGTCGACAAGGCGTTCACCGAGTTCGGCAAGCTCGGGCTTGTCGATGCGACGCCGTACCGCGTGTTCGGCGCGCAGGCCGAAGGCTGCTCGCCGGTGTCGAAGGCGTTCAAGGCCGGCTACGACGTCGTGCACCCGTGCGGCCGGACACGATCGCCAAGTCGCTCGCGATCGGCAACCCCGCCGACGGGCCGTACGTTCTCGACGTCTGCCGCCGCACAGACGGCGCGGTCGAAGACGTCACCGACGAAGAGATCGTTGATGGCATACGGCTGCTGGCCCGCACCGAAGGAATCTTCGGCGAGACCGCCGGCGGGGTCACGATCGGCGTCTTGCGCAAGCTGCTGGCAAGCGGCCAGCTTGACCCCGACGCGGAGACGGTGGTCTTCAACACCGGCGACGGCTTCAAGACCCTGGACGCGGTCGCGCCCGGTCGTCGGCCCGTCGGTGACGATCCCGCCGTCATTCAAGGCGTTCGCGACCTCCTTGAGGCGTCGGGCCCTGAGCCCCCGCGCCGAGTCGAAGGGTCTGCCGCTGCATCCACGGCCAATGTTGACAGCGCCGAACCGACGTTCGCTCGGCGAAGTGCCGGACTCGCTCGACGGATGCAGGCCGGTCGCGGCTGAGTAGCGACGGCATCAGACCGCGCGACGCGTCACGACGCTCGTCCGCGCCGTCCGCGCCGCAGGAGTCCAGGCTCCCAATGCGCCAGTCACCCGGCTGGCCGTACGCTACGCCGGGTGCGGCGGAGCTCCGCAGTCGCCGTCGGTCGACCCGGGCCACGGTCGCACCTGAACTCGGCCACCAGGACCACTGCTTCGTGCACCGGCTGGCAAGGCCACCCTGCCGGGCCGCTGTCGTCGCCTCGTGTAGTGGCCGCCTTGGTGGTACGTGACCGGGCAGCGCAGCGCCGTCGGCGCCGAGCAGTCGAGCCGTGCGGCGGCCCGCGAAGGTCGCACGTCTAAGTCGTGGGATCACATCTCGCTCGACGCCCGCGATGGGGCGGCCGGTGCATGGCCCCGCGGATCGCGGCTTGCACTCGCCAGGGGTGAGTGCTAAACATGGCGTTAGCACTCTAACGACTGAGAGTGACAGTCAAGACTCGGTTCGGCTGAGGCGTCGAGGCCCGCGCCGTCCGGTGGACGTGACGCACGGCGCGGAGGGGTCCGTCCGTCGCGGGCGTCGTGCCCGGCCGAAGCTCACGTCCCCACGTGGGAGGACCACCCGCATGGCCAAGATCATCGCGTTCGACGAGGAGGCCCGGCGCGGCCTCGAGCGCGGCATGAACCAGCTCGCCGACGCCGTCAAGGTGACGCTCGGCCCGCAAGGGCCGCAACGTCGTCCTGGAGAAGAAGTGGGGCGCCCCCACGATCACCAACGACGGTGTCACCATCGCCAAGGAGATCGAGCTCGAGGACCCGTACGAGAAGATCGGCGCCGAGCTCGTCAAGGAGGTCGCCAAGAAGACCGACGACGTCGCCGGTGACGGCACGACGACCGCGACCGTCCTCGCCCAGGCGCTGGTCCGCGAGGGCCTGCGCAACGTCGCCGCCGGCGCCAACCCGATGGCCCTCAAGCGGGGCATCGAGGCCGCCGTCGAGCGCGTCAGCGAGGAGCTGCTCCAAGCTGGCCAAGGACGTCGAGACCAAGGAGCAGATCGCGTCGACCGCCTCGATCTCCGCCGGCCGACACCGCCGATCGGCGAGATGATCGCCGAGGCGATGGACAAGGTCGGCAAGGAAGGCGTCATCACCGTCGAGGAGAGCAACACCTTCGGCCTCGAGCTCGAGCTCACCGAGGGCATGCGCTTCGACAAGGGCTACATCTCGCCGTACTTCGTCACCGACCCGGAGCGCATGGAGGCCGTCCTCGACGACCCCTACATCCTCATCGTCAACAGCAAGATCTCGCGCGGTCAAGGACCTGCTCCCGCTGCTGGAGAAGGTCATGCAGAGCGGCAAGCCGCTGGCGATCATCGCCGAGGACGTCGAGGGCGAGGCCCTGGCCACCCTGGTCGTCAACAAGATCCGCGGCACCTTCAAGTCGGTCGCCGTCAAGGCGCCCGGCTTCGGCGACCGCCGCAAGGCCATGCTGCAGCGACATCGCGATCCTCACCGGCGGCCAGGTCATCAGCGAGGAGGTCGGCCTCAAGCTCGAGAACGCCGGCCTCGACCTGCTCGGCCGCGCCCGCAAGGTCGTCGTCACCAAGGACGAGACGACGATCGTCGAGGGCGCCGGCGACGCCGACCAGATCGCCGGCCGGGTCAACCAGATCCGCGCCGAGATCGAGAAGAGCGACTCCGACTACGACCGCGAGAAGCTGCAGGAGCGCCTGGCCAAGCTCGCCGGCGGCGTCGCCGTCATCAAGGTCGGCGCGGCCACCGAGGTCGAGCTCAAGGAGCGCAAGCACCGCATCGAGGACGCCGTCCGCAACGCGAAGGCGGCCGTCGAGGAGGGCATCGTCGCCGGTGGTGGCGTGGCGCTGCTGCAGGCCGGCGACGACCGCCTTCGAGAAGCTCGACCTCGAGGGCGACGAGGCCACCGGCGCGCACATCGTCGAGCTCGCGCTCGAGGCCCCGCTCAAGCAGATCGCCGTCAACGCCGGCCTCGAGGGCGGCGTCGTGGTCGAGAAGGTGCGCAACCTCGAGGCCGGGCAGGGCCTCGAACGCGGCCACCGGCGAGTACGTCGACATGATCAAGGCCGGCATCATCGACCCGGCCAAGGTCACCCGCTCGGCGCTGCAGAACGCGGCGTCGATCGCGGCGCTGTTCCTCACCACCGAGGCCGTCATCGCCGACAAGCCGGAGAAGGCTGCCGGCGCCCGGCTGGCGGCGGCATGCCGGCGGTGACATGGACTTCTGAGTCCCGCTGTGGCGGACTTTTAGGTCCAGCAGTTCATCGAAGGGGCGGCCCGGGATTCTCCGGGCCGCCCCTCGCGGCTCCACACCTTCGCGCGGGCAGGGCGCTCAGCGGGCAGGGCGCTGAGCGGGCAGGGCGCTCAGCCGGCAGGGCGCTCAGCCGGCGCCGAAGCTGGCCGCGATTTGCCGCTCGGCCTCGGCGTAGCCGCTGCCCGCTTGGCCGAGCAGTTGGCTGATGCCGGACAGCGCTTGGTGCAACCCCTCGGCGGACTTCTGCCACTCCGCCCAAAGCACCTGGAAACGCTCCTGTGCCACGCCGGCCCAGTCGCTGCCCAGGGGCGCTAGCGAGTTCGCCAACGTGCGCAACTCGCTCTCGATGCCTGCCGAGCTTGAACTCACCCGCGCCGACATGCTGGCGAGTTGCTCGGGGGTGACGCGAATGCCGCTCATGAATCCTCCTTCGGCCTGCTGGCCGCCTTTGCGATGGGTCGATCGGTCGACGCAACGACGGTAGGGAAGTTCGCGGCTCGGCCGGAGAAGTTGTCCACAGGGCGGTGTCGACGGTGTCCGATCGGGTCATGGAATCATTGACGCCGTCCGCTATGGTGTAGACCAATATTGGTCTACACCAGTTGATGCCGCCCGCCGACGACCTCCAGGACGATCCAGCCGATGCAGCAACCGACTTCCGAGGCGCCGACGGCGTCCAACCTGCTTGAGGTCATCGCGCTCGACGCGGCCGACGCTCGCGCCGCGGTCAGCGGAGGCGCCGATCGCCTTGAGATCGTCCAAGACATGACCGCGGACGGGCTCACGCCGTCCGTCGAATGCTTCGAGACGATCCGCGACGCGGTCGACGTCCCGCTGCGCGTGATGTTGCGCAGCCACGCCGGCTTCACCGCGTCGTCGCGCGAGTTGGACGAGCTGTGCCTGGTCGCGGCCCGGTTGCGGTCAGCGGGGATGCAGGAGTCGGTGCTTGGCTTCCTCACGGCCGGCGACGACGTCGACTTGCCGGCGCTCGAGGCGGTGCTGTCCGCCGCCCGGCCGCGCCACTGGACGTTCCACCGGGCCATCGACTTCGCCGCCGACCCGGCGCTGGTGTGGAAGTCGGTCGTGAACTTCCCCGGCGTCGACGCGGTGTTGACCGCTGGTTCGTCGTCCGGGCTGGACGTCGACGGGCTGGTCGCCCGGCTCGCGTGGGAGGACGGCACGCCGCCGTGGGTTGTCGGCGGCGGATTGCGCGAGGAGGACATCGCGCCGCTGCGCGAGATCGGGTTCACCCGGTTTCACGTCGGCAGCCGGGTGCGGCACGGCGCGAGCTGGTCGCAGCCGGTCGACGTCGCCGCGGTCGCTCGGTGGCGGCGGCTCATCGACCGGTAGTCAGCGGCCCGAGGTCTGGGGCGTCGGCCGAGCCGCTGTCGGCCAGCCGCGCCGCGAGGTCTGACCGGCCGGCGCTGCCCAACTTCTCGTAAACGTGGCCGAGGTGCGTCTGCACGGTCCGGATCGAGATCAGCAGCCGCGCGGCGATCGCGGCGTCGGACAGCCCGGCGGTCGCCAGCGCGGCGATCTGTCGCTCCCGGTTGGTCAGCGGGACGCCGACGGTCGCGCCGGCCAACCACGGGGAGGGGACGGCGGCGCAGCGCGACCACAGCGCGGCGGCCCGTCCGCCGCTCGCGCGCGCGGATCTGGCGTCCCCGGCGGCCGCATGCGCGAACGCGGCCTCGGCCTTCGCTTCTGCCGCGAAGAAGAGCGAGCCGGTGGCGTCGAACCGGTCGGCGACGTCATCGAGCGCGGCCGCGTCCTTCGCGGCAAGCGCGACCGCGTGGTCGCGGTAGCACCGCGCGACCGGGCCCTCCACGCACGCCGCGGCCTCCCGAATCTGGGCCACGATGTGACGCGCGACGCCGTAGCGGGCCGCGTCGTGATAGCCCGGCGACAGCCACATTCCACTGCGACCGCGACGCTGCGATGCCCGCCGCCCACGCCGCCCGCTCCGCGGCGTCGTCCAGCCGCAATGAAGCGGCGAGGACGGCCGCCTCGGCGAGGTCGTCTTCCGGATCGTACGTCTTCATCCGGGTCTTGCCCTCGGCGTCGCGCAACGCGGCGCCGGCGGCGTCGATGTCGCCGCAGGCCACCGCCGCGCGCGCGAACATCGCGCCGAGGTGGCGTTCCATGAACGCGTCGAACGGAGTGTGGTCGGCAAGCGAGCTGGCGAGGAGGCGTCGCGCGGTCGCGGCGTCGCCGCGGGTCAACGCGATCCGACCGGCGCAGTAGTTGGCCCGCGGGCCGGCGAACGCGTCCTGCTCGTCGTCGGCCAGCTGCCGCAGCCGTGACGCCCGGCGGCTGGCGCCGTCGAGGTCGCCGAGTTCGGCAAGCGCGCAAATGGCGATGAGCTCAATCGACGGCAGCCCGAACGGCGCGGTGTCGCGCGCGATCGCGGCGGACTCGCGGATGCCGTCGGCGACGGCGATCGCGTCGCGGTAACGGCCGAGCCAATACAGCGCGCCCGTGACGCCGATCGCGGCGAAGGTCCGAGCTGCGGGCGCCGCGGCGACGTCGTTGACGATGGGGAGCGCGACGTCGAGAGCGCGTTCGAACTGAGCGTCGAACGCCAGCAGGCCACCGTGCAGGGCGCGCAGTTGGTCGGACGCCGCCGGCACCCCGGCCAGCACGCCGGCGAGCAGGTCGACGCCCGCACCTGGATCGCCGGCGAGGAGTCCCTGACCGAGCGCCGCGCAGTACACCAGCGCCTCCCGGTCAGGGGGCTGAAGGGACTCCGGCGGCAGTCGCTTGACCAGTTCCGCCGCCTGGGCGGCCCGGCCGGTGTTGGTCAGCACCTCGGCCAGCAGCAGCGCGGCCGGGAGCGTGCCGCTCGTCTCATAGGCGTGCCGGGCGAGGCGCTCCGCGGTGGACAGACTGATCGGCTTTGCCGCACGCGCCGCCGCGACGAGCCGTTCGGCGTCATCGGCCTCACCGCTCTCGAGTCGCCACACGGAGGCCCGCACCAGATCGTGCGGCAGC
The DNA here is from genome assembly GCA_963747395.1 of uncultured Actinomycetes bacterium. Taxonomy (GTDB): domain Bacteria; phylum Actinomycetota; class Actinomycetes; order Acidothermales; family Acidothermaceae; genus JAICLV01. The sequence continues at coordinate 125,334 of CAVVEX010000004.1, forward strand.
GGATGGTTCTCGGCCTCGATGCGTCGCGCGACGGCCAGTCGCAATCGGTGCAGCCGCAGCGGTTGCAGGTCGGCGCGCAGGACGTCGCCATAGAGCGGGTGCGCGGTCGTCACCGTCGGGCCGGCGAGGCCGGCGGCGACGCTGACCAGCCGCTCGGACGTCAGCTGATCGAGCATCGCCTCTCCGACCAGGTCGGTCGCGACGGACGACCTGAGCGGCTCCCCAGCGGCGATGACCTCGAGGGCGGCGCGTTGCTCCACCGGTAGCTCGGCCAACCGGGCGGCGACCAGCTCGCGGATGCCACGGCTGATCGGGGGCTCGCCGACGAGGGCCCACACGTCGTCCGCGGCGCGCCTGGCGAGGCGGCCCTCGTCGATCGCCGCTGTCACCAACTCCCTCAAGAACAACGCGTTTCCGCCGGAACGCTCGGCGAACGCGCGACCGGTGCGCGCGTCGACGGGCCCGCCGAGCGCCGCGGCGAGCGCCGCGACGACGTCGTCGAGCGCGAGCGGGGCGAGATCGACGCGCTCGCACCAACCGTCTCGCCAGAGCCGCTCGACGGCACGCGGCAGCGGCGCGCCGTCCGGCGCGGTGGCGACCACCGTCGCCGCGCCGGCCAACGCGACCCGCAAGAGCACCTGCGCGGAGGGCTCGTCGATGAGCTGGACGTCGTCGACGATGAGCAACGGTCGCGCGTCGGCCGCCTCTCGGGGCGCGGGCACAAGCGTTTGGGTCAGCCGGACGACCACGTCGGTCACTCCCAGCTCGCCGTCGGCGCCGCCGCTTGCGCTGCCGCCCCGCAGCGCCAGGGCGCCGGCGAAGACCTCGTACGGAGCGCCGCTCGAGACGGCATGGCCGACGATGTGGCTGACAGTGGCGCCGGTGGCCGCGGCGCGTCGTCCGATCTCGCGGGCGAACGCGGACTTTCCGACGCCCGGCTCTCCGAATACGAGCGCGCCGACGCCCGCCGCGAGTCGCGCCTCCACACGGTCCAACTCGCGAGCGCGTCCAACGAACGGCCAGCGTCCGCCCACGCGTCGCAACTTATCCCTAGCCGCCCCCACACGCACGTGACAACTACGTAGTGACTACCGATGCGCCCAACCCCGCCCTGCGCCTTGACTTGCGCTGTCTGCGCGGGGATGCGGTCAGACGACGGAGAAGGATGTGATGCGGCGGATGAGGGGTGCGGTCGTCGCCATCACGGTTTCCGTTGCGGTGGGCGGGGCGCTAGCGGGCTGCAGTTCGTCGAGCAAGACGGGTGCGCAGGGAGACGCGGCGACTGCCAGCGGACAGGCGAGCGTGACTGAGACGCAGTCGACTCAGTCGCAATCGCCGACGGTGGCTGCGTCTCCCTCGCCCACGGCGGCGGCGTCGACGTCGGCGCCGCCAGCGCCGTCCGCGGGAGTCTCCGCCAGCGCGTCGGGCGTCGTCACGTCGATCGACCCATGCGCCCTCGTGCCGCAGGCCGAGGCCTCCGCGCTCGCCGGAACCTCTTTTGGCCCTGGAGTGGCGGAGACGGCGGGCCTGTCGAAGCGGTGCACCTACGGAGGGCAGACGCTGAACGTGTTCACCGTCGAGGCCGCGCAGGCGACAGACGCGGCGACCGCGCAGGCCGCGTGGGACGAGACGGAGACCCAGGTAAACGCGGCGCTCAAGCAGCAGGTGCCGGCTGGCGTGAACCTCACCGTGGGCAAGACAGAAGTCACGGGAGTGGGCGACAAAGCCGCGGTGATATCCGGCACCGCCACCGTCCAGGGCCGGACCATCGGCATCAGCGGCATCTATGTGCTCAGCGGCGCCAAGTTCTTCGCCTTCCAAGACCTGCGGCTGGGAACACCGCCGACCACGGCGGCGCTGGTGGCCGAAGCCCAAACGGCGATCGGCCGGCTCTAGAGCGAAGCGCAGGTCAGATCTCGTCGTCGGCCAGCACGTCGTCGGCGTCGACGATGCGGTAGGCGTAGCCCTGCTCGGCGAGAAAGCGCTGACGGTGCGCGGCGTACTCCTGGTCGAGCGTGTCGCGGGCCACCACGGCGTAGAAGCGCGCGGTGCGCCCGTCGTGCTTTGGCCGCAGCAACCGGCCGAGGCGCTGCGCCTCCTCCTGCCGGGAGCCGAAGGAACCGGACACCTGAATGGCGACCGACGCCTCTGGCAGGTCGACGGAGAAGTTGGCCACCTTCGACACGACCAGCGTGGTGATCTCGCCGGTTCGGAACGCGTCGAACAAGCGCTCGCGTTCCTTGACCGGGACCTCGCCGGTGATGACAGGCGCGCCTAGCCGCTCGCCGAGATCGGCGAGCTGGTCGAGGTACTGCCCGATGACGAGGAGCTGGTCGTCGGTGTGGCGGGCGGCCAGCGCCTCGATCACCTTGGTCTTGGTGTCGGTGGTCGACGCGAGCCGGTAGCGGTCCTCAGGCTCCGCGGTGGCGTACAGCAGCCGCTCGTGGTCGGTGAGCGTGACCCGCACCTCGACGCAGTCGGCGGGCGCGATGTAGCCCTGCGCCTCGATGTCTTTCCAGGGCGCGTCGAAACGCTTCGGGCCGATGAGGCTGAACACGTCGCCCTCGCGACCGTCCTCACGAACCAGCGTCGCCGTCAACCCGAGTCGTCGCCGTGACTGGATATCCGCGGTGAAGCGGAAGATCGGGGCCGGGAGCAGGTGCACCTCGTCGTAGATGATGAGACCCCAGTCGCGGTCGTCGAACAGATCGAGGTGCGCGTAGACGCCTTTGCGCCGAGTGGTCATCACCTGGTACGTCGCGATCGTCACCGGCCGGATTTCCTTGCGGGAACCCGAGTACTCACCGATCTCCGCCTCTGTCAACGACGTCCGCTTCAGCAACTCGTGCCGCCACTGCCGTGCCGCGACGGTGTTGGTGACCAGGATCAGCGTGGTCGCCTGCGCCTGCGCCATCGCCGCCGCCCCGACGATGGTCTTGCCGGCGCCGCACGGGAGCACGACCACCCCGGATCCGCCGTGCCAAAATCCTTCCGCGGCGGCCTTTTGATACGGCCGAAGCTCCCAGCCGTCCTCGCGCAAGGCGATCGCGTGCGCCTCGCCGTCGACGTAGCCCGCGAGGTCTTCGGCGGGCCACCCAAGTTTGAGCAGCACCTGCTTGAGGTGGCCCCGCTCGCTCGGGTGCACCACGACGGTGTCGCCGTCGAGTCGGACGCCGAGCAGCGGCGCGACCTTCTGGTTGCGGAGGACCTCTTCCAGCACCGCGCGATCGAGCGAGCGGAGCAGCAGGCCGTGCGCGGGGTCGTTTTGCAGCTGCAGCCGGCCGTAGCGGGCCATCGTCTCCGCGATGTCGACCAGCAGCGCGTGCGGCACCGGATAGCGGCTGTGGGTCAGCAGCGCGTCGATCACCATCTCCGCGTCGTGGCCGGCCGCCCGCGCGTTCCACAAGCCGAGCGGTGTCACCCGGTAGGTGTGCACATGCTCCGGCGAGCGCTCCAGCTCCGCGAACGGCGCGATCGCGCGCCGACATGCGGCCGCCTGCTCGTGGTCGACCTCGAGCAGCAGCGTCTTGTCGGATTGCACGATCAGCGGGCCGTCAGTCATCCGGCCATTGTCCCAGGACGGCGAGCCGCGCGCGTCGCGAGCGCCCGTCCCGGGGGATGCCTAGACCGGTCGGGGTGGACGGCGCGAGTCGGCTCACAGTGAACCCCCGCTGGTCTAACTGGCTTATCTGCAAAGACGGTGCGCACTTCTGCGCGAAATCGCGCAAGTCTCGTGCGAGGATGTCCAACGCGAGCGTCAGCTGCCGCGCACGGGCCTCGTCCTGGACGGGCGCGCGCTGCGCGAAAGGGCCGCTGGTCTAGGCCGAGAAAGGGCGCGAACCACATGGACCGGTACACCAGATGGTCGCGATTGCTCGACCTGCTGGCCCGTCGGGACCGGCTCAGCGTGGCGGACGCCGCCCGTGAACTGGGGGTGTCGACCGCCACGGTCCGCCGCGACTTCGAGGCCCTCGCGGCGCAACGCAAGTTGTTGCGACTGCGAGGCGCCGCGGCGCAGCTCGCCGCGCCGATCGCCCACCCGCTGCTGACGGGGGACGCTGGCGCGGCGGTGGGTCCGCCCGAGTTGCGCAGGGTGGCCGCGCAAGCCGCCCGGCTGCTGCTGCCCGGCGGCGCGGCTGGCGTGATCGGGCTCACCGGCGCCGTTGCGACGCGCGCCCTGTCCCGTGCGATCGGGCTGCGGCTCGACGCGCTCGCCGGACCCGACACCGCGTCGCCGCCGGCCAGTTTGCCCACCGTAGTCACCAACGACTTGGTGGCAGCGATCGAGTTGTCGCGCCGTCCAGGGCTGAAGGTGGTCGCCACCGGCGGCGTGCTCGACGGCGCCAACCAGGTGCTCGGTGGTCCGCTCGCCGGGCTGTTGCTGCAGGGCGTCTCGCTCGACACCGCGGTCATCGCGGCCGACGCGGTCGATCCCGATTTCGGGGCGACCGCGGCCGACGAGGTCGACGCCGGCGTCGGCGCCGCGATGGTGGCGCGTGCCCGGCAGGTGGTGGTCGTCGCCGTGAGCGCCGATCTGGACCGGTCGGCTTTCGCCAGGGTCTGCGAGACCGGCCGCATCGACGTCCTCGTCACGGACGACGGGATCGCGCCCGCGACCGCCGAGCGATTTCGCAACCGCGGAGTGCGTGTCGTCCTGAGCTGAGGGGGCACTCTGCAAACGGCCTCTAAAGGGTCTCGAAGCGGCCGCGAAGCGGCCTGGAAGCGACCTCGAAGCGGCTCTCTGCAGGTTGCCCGGTGCGCCGAGCTGGCTTGCTGTTGCGCATTCGTGACCGAAGAAGCTTGACGTGGTCCAGACCAGTGGCGCACGATGCCGAACAAGTCGAAGCCAGCGCGCAGCTTTGACGCGGCACCCTGCTCGCACAACTCGGACTCGAGAAGGCGGTAATGGATATGAATCTCGCGAAGTGTGGCGCAGCGCCTGTTCGGCGGCGCCTACTCGCCTCCAAACCAACCAGGCGGAACGCCGTCGTCGCGCTTTCCGTGAGCGTCGTAGCAGCGATGGCCCTCAGCGCGTGCTCGTCCAGCAAGCCGAAGTCCTCAGGCTCGACGTCGTCGAACAGCCCTACGACGACTTCCCAGGCCAGCCAGCCCGCGCCCTCGGGCAGCGGGTCGTCGGGCGCGTTGGTCGACACGGCCAGCGTCCCGAAGGGGACGATCACGGTGGTGGCGGCCGACTACGGCGCCGGGACCTCCGCGCAGGGCGGCGCAGACTGGTGGGCGGCGGTCGTCAAGGCGTTCAACGAGAAGTACCCGCAGGTCACGGTGAAGATGAACGTCGTCAACTGGAACGACGTCGACAAGCAGATCACCACGGAAGTCCAGGCCGGGAACCCGCCGGACATCGCCCAGGGGAGTGCTGACTGGACCGGTCTGCAAGACCAGGTCTACCCGGCGAGCGACGTCCTGACGTCGGCGGCGCAAGCCAACCTCATCGAGTCGTTCGCCAAGCAGGGCAACATCGGTAACACCGAGTACGGCATTCCGTGGATCGCCAGCTCTCGGGCGCTGGTGTACAACAAGGACCTCTTCTCCAAAGCCGGGATCTCCGCGCCGCCGACGACCTGGGCGGAGTATCAGAGCGACGCGCAGAAGTTGAAGTCAGCAGGCGTGTCCGACCCGGCGTGCATCCCGCTCGGCAACGAGGAGGCGCAGGCGGAGGCCCTGATCTGGGAGTTGGGCAACGGCGGCGGCTTCGTCGACTCCAGCGGCAACTGGGCGCTGAACAGCCAGGCGAACGTCGACACGTTCAAGTTCCTCAACAGCCTGGTTCAGGCCGGCGTGACGAACCCGCACCCGGCGACCACGAACCGCACCGCGGGCTGCTGGGCGGACTTCCAGGCCGGCAAGGTCGGCATGACGAACAGCCAGCCGGCCGAGCTGCCCGGGCTCACGCAGGCCCAGCAGAAGAGCAACCTCAACTACGCGTTCGCGCCGATCCCCGGCAAGGACGGCCTCGCGAAGTCGACGCTCGGCGTCAACGACTGGATCTGGGCCTTCAAGGGCAAGAGCGACCACCAGATGCAGGACAAGGCGTTCCTTAGCTTCGTCATGTCGGACCAATGGCAGAAGAGCTTCTTCGACGCCTACAAGCTGCTTCCGATCACCAAGGGCGCGTCGAGCCAAGTCGCGCAAGCCAACCCGGACCTGAAGCCGTTCCTGGACTCGCTGCCGACGGACACGTTCTACCCCGTTGACAAGAAGGCGTGGGCGCAGGTCAACGCTCAAATCAAGCAGATCATCGGGCAGGCCGTGAGCAGCGACCCGTCGAAGATCCTCGACCAGCTGCAGAACACGGCGACCAGCAACAGCTAGCTCGCCGATCGGGTAAGACGTCGTCGGCCCCGGGCGTAAAAATTCATAAACACTTTGACTAAAAGAACTATT
>CAVVEX010000005.1:0-173651 GCA_963747395.1 uncultured Actinomycetes bacterium
ACCCGGCTCTTCTTACTTGAGGTGGGGGCTGGTCAGTCCGCCGCCGATGAGCAGCATGCGTAGTCGGTAGTTGTCGCGGTTGCGGAAGCCGCGGGCGACGCGGCGGTGGAGCTCGATGAGGCCGTTGATGGCTTCGGTGCCGCCGTTGCTCGAGCGGCGGGTGTCGAAGTAGGCCAGGAACGCTGCGCTCCATCGCTTGAGGGTCTTGCCGAGCCGCTTGATCTCCGGGATCGGGCAGGTCGGGAACGACGCCAGGACCTTCTCGGCGATCTTCTTGTCCCTCGGCGAGGTTGTCGGCTCTTGTAGGCCGCGCGCAGCTGCTGGGCGCACCGCCACGCGACTTCGACTTCGACGTGCCGCTCGTCAGCGGCGAACGCCTTGTCGAGCCGGGCCTTCTGCTTGTCGGTGAGCTTCTCCGGCCCGCAGCGCAGCGTGTTGCGGATCCCGTAGAGCGGGTCGCCGGAGCGGCCGCGATGGCCGAGGGTCTCCTGCTGAACGCGGCGGCGGACCTCATCGACGGCGGCGGTGCCGAGCTTGACGACGTGGAAGGCATCGAGCACGGCGATGGCGTCCTCGAGCTCGTCGTCGAGGGCGTTCTTGTAGCCGTGGAACGGATCGAGGGTCGCGACCTTGATGCCGGCGCGGAAGGTCTCGTTGCGCTCGTTGAGCCAGTCGGCGTAGACGGCGCCGGACCGGCCGGGCACGAGGTCGAGCAGCCGGGCGCGCGTTCTTCCCTTGCTGTCACGGGAAAGATCGACCATCCCGGTCAGCTCCTTCGGCCCACGACCGCCGTCCTCGATCGGCTTGGTGCTGACGTGATGCCACACGTGCTCATCGACCCCGAGGGCGGTGACGCCGCCGAAGCGGGACTCGTCATCGGCCATCTGCTCCAGCAGCGGACTCGAGCGCGCGCCACACGGTGCGCCACGTCGTCCCGAGCTGGCGCGCCAGCCCCAGGACCGAGGCGTGCTCGCGACGGAGTTGCCCGATCGCCCACCAGCACGCCCGCGTGCGTCAGCAACGCCCGCGGCCGGGCGATGGTGTCGTCCTGCTCGGTGAACGCGCCCGCCGGACAGTCGGGCTCGACGCACCGCCAGGTCCGCTTGCGCCACCTCAGCTCGACCGGCCGACCGAAGCACGGGGTGTCGATCAGCCGGACATCGCGGCGCCCGTGGCTGCGCATCACGACGCCGCAGACACGGCAGCCCTCGACCCGTGCGGGCGACTCGACCTCCACCCGCAAGACGGCCCCGCGCTGGCCGTCACCTCCTGCACGCCGGTCACGTGCAGCCCGTGGAGGCCGACGAGAAGATCACACCGCGAGCAGTAGCAACTGGCAGAACGCGCAGCGCGAGCACGCCGTACCCTCGGACACCGTCGAGGCCTTCCGATCGAACAGCTTGGTCGCTTTCGATCTTCGGGAGGCCTCGACCCATCTCCCCGCAACTCAGACCCGCGAGTCGGTCACACCCACCTCAGGTATGAAGAGCCCGGTTAGTAGGTTTCGGCGACCGGGAATCGGTCGGCGAAGGTTATGGCGAAGGCGTTGAGCGCGGACTTCCAGCGGGTGATCCATCGTGCCCGGCCGGCGTCGGTGCGGTCCAGCGATCGGTTCACCAGATACAGGCATTTGAGCGCCGGAAACACCGTTAGATTCACAGTCCTCCTTGCTTATGGAGCCGATCACGCAAACGCGCTGGTCAAGTACCCAGTTTGCGGTTTCAGCACGGCACAAGGATCAGTTCTCGGGGCCCGGCCACAACCCCTGGAGTGACACCGCCGATTGTGATTGGGGGCTCGTGATTGGGACGACGACGTCGCCTACTCACTGACCACTGGACCACTCGACGCAGAGCGCCATCTCGACGGGGCCACAGGCTTCCGACGGCCGCGCGCCGCGCCGGCGCCGCCGACTCCGCCGGGCGCTTCTACTTCTACGACTCTTCCGGCCAGACGATGACCGTCTTTCCGAGTGACCCCTGATCGAACGACCGCCAAGCCTGAGCGCCCTCCTCGATGCGGAAGTTGTGCGGTATCAGACCCTGAATCGACACGCCCCGCAGGCCGACATCGTCGAGAAGCGCCTGCAGTGCGGTGATGGGAAACATCCAAGCGCCGAAAATGTCGAGCTGCTTTTGAATGATCTCCGCTTGTACGTCAAGCACATTCTCGGAGTCGGCGAAACCCACGCAGACCACGCGACCGTGGGTAGCCGCGGCGTCGAGCGCAAGGGCGCGTCCGGCTGCGGACCCCGATGTTTCGAGGACGACGTCGGCGCCCCGCCCGCGCGTCACGTCCCGAACAAGGTCGGCGACGTTGTCGCGCGAAGGGTTGGCGGTGATAGAAACGTTGTTCTTCTCGGCGAATTCACGTCGCGCGTCGATGGTGTCGGCACCGACGACCAGCGCGCCTGTCGCTGCGGCGAAATACGCGCCGGCCAGGCCGACAGGGCCAAGGCCGACGACGGCCACCGTGTCGCCAAGGCCGAATCCGGCCCGCTTGAGCGCGAGGTAGCCGGTACCTGCTCCGCAAGTGTAGTAGGCAGCCTCTGCCATGCTGACATTGTCCGGGACGCTGACGCAGTCGCGCGCCCGCGCGACCATGAGGTCCTGCATTGCCCCTGGTCGGTCGAGGCCGTATGTTCCCCACTTGTTTTCGCAGTTGATGTCCCAGCCGCGACGGCATGTCATGCACACCCCGCAGCCGGCCATGTGGTGCACCGCGACCCTGTCGCCGACGTGCAGATGCCGTACTCCGGGCCCTACCTCCGTCACCACGCCGGCTGGCTCGTGCCCGGGCACGACGTCGGGATTGGTAGTGAGACCGAAGACGACGCCCCGCCGGCACTCCGGCTCGGGTCGGTAATGCATGTGCAGGTCGCTGCCACACAGTCCGGCCGCTTTGATGGACAGCAGCACCTCACCGTATGACGGGGCCGGCACGTCGACATCGCGAACGACGACATCGCGGCCGCCGGGCAGATATAGGGCTCGCATATCGCTGCACTCCTCCTTAGCCGGGCGTCGCCAGCGTCTTGATGTCACCGGCTGCAGCCGGTGACATCAAGACACCCGGCATGTCGGCGAGGTTGATCACCCGGGTGATAAGCGGCTTGATCTGAAGTGCTCCGGACGCGATCAGGGCCGCCGCGCGCCCGTGTGTCAGTGGATTGAGATGGGAGCCCTGAACTCGCAGCTCGCGGGCGAAGATCTCGAATGGGTTGATCTGGGAGGCCATCCCTTGCGGCGCCGCGCCGACGACGACGACGGTCCCGGCTGCGCGAACTGTATCCATCGCCGCGCGCAGCGTTCCCTGGGCACCGGCAGCTTCGAAAGCCACATCGACGCCGCCGGGGACGATTCCATTCAGGCCGGCGATGGCATCACCGGTGTCGCCCGAAGAGGGGTCAACGGATGCCGTCGCGCCGAGCGATTCCGCCAGATCCCGTCGACTTCGCCGCCGCGTCGCGAGCACGATCTCGGTGGCACCTGCCAGCCGGGCTAGTTGGACGAGCAGTTGGCCGATGACGCCCCCGCCGATTACTGCTACGGATTGGCCCGGTGCGATGCCGGCGTGGTCGAGGGCGCGCAAACAGCACGACAGCGGCTCGGTGAGGGCACCGACGTAAGGGTCGAGGCGTGCGGGAAGGGGGTACGCCTGCTGCTCAGGTACGCACGCGTACTCGGAGAAGCCGCCGTCGCGGTCGACCCCGAGCGCGCTCAGCCGCTCGCAGTGCGCGACGAGACCGACCCGGCAGTAGCGGCAGCGGCCGCACGAGATATTCGGGTCAACGGTGACCCTCGTGCCGACGGCAATCGTCGTATCTGCACCCCCGGAGACGACTTCTCCTTCAAATTCGTGTCCGAGGATCACGGGCGGCTTAGCTGGGTAATCGCCGGAGACGAGGTGCCGGTCGCTGCCGCACATCCCGGCCGCGTTGACGCGTACGAGAAGCTCCCCTGGTGCGGGTACAGGCTCAGCGACGTCGACTAGGTGGACGACGCCGAGGCGTTCAAGTCGAACGGCCTTCACGAGACCGTCCCTTCTTCCCGCTGGCTCGCAGCGGGAAGCCCTGCCGCCAGCCCTAGTCGTGGATCGAGCGCGGCGAACAGCGTCGCCTGATAGGCGTGGTACACGTCAGGCTTTCCCTTCCACACTTGCTCGGTAGGCCGGTTCTCCCGGTCGAGCTCGTGGTGCCAGCTGCCATCGCGCCGATCGATCAGAAAGCGGTCGGCGAAGCCCCAGAACCGCTGATACCACTGGGCGTAGACCGGCTCTCCCGTCACGCGCCACAGCAGCGCGGCGGCACCGATGGCCTCGGCGATGACCCAGTGGTAGCGGTGCTCGTTGATCGGTTCGCCGTCGCGGCCCACACTGAAGATCAGCCCGCCGCGCGCCACGTCCCAGCCGTCGTCGACGCCACGGCGGAAGAGCTGCGACGCCGCCTCGAGCATCCAGTCTTCGCGAACCCTCGTCGCGTGAAGTTGCACGAGCAGGCGGGCCCACTCGAACCAGTGTCCGACCGTCGACCCGAACGGTCGAAACAGGTTGTCGGGGTCGTCGCGGTTGTAGTCGAGATCGGGCTGCCAGGTGCTGCTGTAGTGCTCGGGCAGGCGCCAGTCATGAGCCGCCGCGTGGCCGCTGATGAGCCGCCGGGCGACGGCGGCCGCCCGGATGAGGAAGTCCGCCTCGCCGGTTGCTTCCGCCGCTGCCATGTACGCCTCGGTCAAGTGCATGTTGGCGTTTTGGCCACGGTAAGGATCGGCCTGTCCCCAGTCGCGATCGTAGCTGTCGATGCATAGCCCTTCACCTTCGTCCCAGAAGCGCTCGCTAATCACGGACGCCGCATCGTCGAGCAGTGCTCGTGCAGACTCCCAGCCGGCGAGGATCGACGTGCTGGCCGCAAGAAGCACGAACGCGTGGCCATAGGCCTGCTTACTATCGTCGTCGCAATGGCCGCTGTCGCCGATCGACCAGAACCAGCCACCATACTCAGGGTCGTGCGCGAGTCCGCGTAAGTACGCTAGCCCGTGGTCGACCATCGCGGCGGCGCCGGGCCTGCCTCCAAGGTGCGCCAGGGCGTACACGTGCACCATCCGGGCGTTGAGCCACAGTTCGCGGCTGCTCCCGTTCAGGGGCGTTCCGTCGCCGGCGAGCCAGCGGAAGCCACCGGCCTCGTCCATCGCCGCCCATTGGTAGAAGCTGAGAAGTCGGTCTCCCTCGGCGGCGAGCCAGCGCCGATGACCCGGCCGGTCGAGCCAGCCAGCGGACCGTCGGAAGTCCATGCAGGATCAACTCCCCATGAAGACGCGGGATATTCGGTCTCGCTTACCGGCGTACACGGCAGCGATCGTCACGACGCCTACCGCGACGAGCTGCCCGTGGGCCTGGACATCGAGGATCACTAAGCCGTTTTGCAGGACGCTGATAATCAATGCACCGACCACCGTCCCGACAATGCTGCCCTCGCCACCTTCGAGGGGTGTTCCGCCGACGGCGACGGCGAGCAGCAAGTCTTGACTTCCTGCGGTCGGTGATGCCGTCGGGAAATGCGAGGTGTCGAGGAAGCCAGCCCGCCCCGCACCTAGGCCGCTCGGGCCGAATACCCCTACGGTCACGGCCCACACTCGGACACCCGAGCGCCTCAACGCCTCGCGGTTGGAGCCCGCGGCATAGATCCGACGACCGAATCGCGTCTGCTGACTTACGAATGAGAAAACGGCCACTGCGACGGCCGCAATGACCACCACGATCGGTATCGGACCCCACTTGCGGTTCCCGAGCGTCAAGTCACTCTCGGAAAATTTCGTGATCGGGTTACCACCGCTGATTAGAGGCGCGACGCCCCGAAAAGATGGCCACCGTGCCAAAAGGATGCCAATCAAGGATTTTAGCCCTGCTCCCGCCTGGAAGTCCGGATGGTCCGGGGACGCGGATCGGTCCCCGGAGTCGATTCCGATCGCTGGCGCAGGAGTGTGGGCACCTCTGCGAAAAGCTCACCGGCCCTTCCCGAAGGTAGTGTCCCGCCGAGAACGATGTCAAGCGTGATAACGATACCGTTATCGTTACCACGGTGCCCCTCAGGCGGTAGCATGCGCGCCTACCAGGGGTTGCGAACGGTGGCACCGGGGGAGTCGTCGCAGTGTCCGACACGGCGGAAGGAACGGATGTGACTGGGCCATCAACCCCGCGCTACAACGCCCACCCGCGGTACGCGCCCGTCGACGGCGAGGTGGACGTCGGCCTCGAGGTAGCCGTCCAGGGGATTGGCGCGGGCACGATCCTCGCCGTCGACGGCCCGCAGGTGCTTCCCTGGCGTGAGATGGTCGATCAGCTATGTGCGCTGTTCGGGCAACGAGGGCTGCCGGTTAGCCGATTCGACGTACGCGACCGCCTACTGCCCTGGAAGAACATCACCGAACAGACGTCCTCGGAGGAGCTGCTCAACGACCCCGACTTCGTCGCACTACCCACCGGGACCCTAGCCGACCTGTTCGACGTTTTACCGGTGATCGAGCGCCCCCGCGACGGGGTCGCGCTCGTATACGGGCCAGGTGCCGCGCTGGTCGAGCACGAAGTGCTCTGGTATGCGGACCTTCCAAAGCGCTACGCGGAAGCCGCCATTACGCAGGGCACCGCCGGTAACCTGGGGCAGCCGCCTCAGAGCGGTGCCGGCTCGACGAAGCGTCTCTTCTACCTGGACTGGCCGCTGCTCGACCGTCACCGCGACTCGATCGCACCGAAGATTGCGCGATGGTTCGACCTGCAATCGATGCGGCGTCCCACCTCCATCCGAGGCGACGTCCTACGCGCAACCGCTGCGACGCTTAGCACGCAGCCGTTTCGCACGCGGCCGACCTTCAACACCACTCCGTGGGGCGGTCACTGGGCTCAGCGCGAGCTTGGTATGGGGGCCAACGCGAACAACACGGCCCTTGGCTATGAACTCATCGCACCCGAAAGCGGTGTGCTGGTAGGCGACTCCCAGGCTGACGTAGAGATCCCGTTTCAGCTCATCGTCTCGCTCCGGCCACGAGAACTGCTCGGGCCCGCGGTACACGGGGAGTTTGGTACGTCCTTCCCCATCCGGTTTGATTATCTCGACACGCTCGGCGGAGGCCCGCTGTCCGTACACGTACATCCTCAGCAGGACTACATGCGCAAGGTCTTCGGCTGGCCATACACCCAGCACGAGACCTACTACATCATGGTCGGCGGCAGGCAACAGCACGTGTATCTCGGCCTGCAAGACGAAGTCGACCTCGGCAGTTTCGAGACTGCCGCGCGGCGAGCAGACGATGACGGAAGGCACTTTGACATCGAGCAGTTCGTTCAATTGTTCGAAGCAACGCCGCACCAGCTATTCCTCATCCCGGCTGGCACTCCACACGGCAGCGGGCGAGGCAACGTCGTCCTGGAAGTCAGCGCCACGCCTTACCTGTACTCACTGCGCTTTTACGATTGGCTGCGCTCCGATGCGGAGGGCACCCAACGGCCGGTCCACGTGGCGCACGCGTTCGCCAACCTAAACACCGCGCGGCGTGGTGCTGCCGTGGCCAGGGATCTGGTGCCCGAACCTGAGACCTTGCGCAGCGGCAGCGGATGGCGCGAAGAAGTACTCGGGCGCCAGCCCGACATGTTCTTCGACGTTCGACGGCTCGTCATCGACGAGACGTCGATGCTGCCTGACGACACGCGCGGGCGCTTCCACGTGCTGAACGTCGTCGAAGGTAGCGGCGTCGACGTCACGACCCACGACGGTGACAACCACCGGATCGCGTACGCGGAAACCGTCATCATTCCGGCAGCGGTCGGTGCTTACACCCTTCAGCCAATACGTAGTCGCGCGCTTGTCGTCAAAGCGGTCGTACGATGACGTCCGAGCCCGGCACGCGGCGCTGGGCCGCGGTGCCACACCATGGCGTCGGGGCCGAGCAGAGAACCCTCGAGACGTGGAGCACCTTTGGAGGCCAACGGCGACAGTCCACCGAGCGCCACCGACCCACCGGGGGGCAGCGCCGCGGCCTCGGATACAACATCGGCGGAGGTCCAGGGCCGTTCGGCACCGCCCACCATGCGTGAAGTCGGTGCGCTGGCTGGCGTCAGCGCGATGACCGTATCGCGCGTCCTGCATGAAGACCCCCGGGTGCTTCCGCAGAGGCGCAACCGCGTGCTTCTCGCGATCAATGAGCTCGGCTACCGTCGCAACGAACTCGCCCGCGCGCTGCGCACCGGCGGGCGTAGTGGGATGGTCGGCTTATCGGTCACCAACCTGGCAAACCCCTTCTATTCCCAGCTGGCGCTGGGGGTAGAAAGCGTGATCGCGGAAAGCGGCTTCAAGCTCGTGCTGGGAAACACCGGGGAGGATGTCAATCGCGAACGCCAGCTCGTCAGCGATTTCGCAGCTCGGCGCGTCGACGGCATCCTTGTGGTCCCTGCTGGCAACCAGCAAACACATCTGACGGCGTCCAGCCTCAACTCGCTCCCCGTGGTGCTCTGCGCTCGGCCGCCGATCGATATCGACTCCGACTATGTCGTGCTGGACGATATAGGTGGCGCAAAGGAGGCCACGCGCTGGTTGATCGAAGGCGGGCACGACCGAATCGGATTCCTTGGCCCACCCGCCGCATGGACAAGCGCGGAGCGACTGCGCGGATTCCACCAGGCGATGGCGGAGGCAGGCCTCGGGGTCGACAAGAACTGGATCTGCTGCGCCCAGCGCGACGTGGCCTCCGCGGAGGCGGCGGCTAAGACGATGCTCTCGAGGTCAAATGCGCCGACCGCACTATTCTGCGCGAACAGCCGCAGTACCATCGGCGCATATCGCGCACTGCGCACGCTATCCCGCCGGATCACACTTGCTGGCTTCGACGACTTCGAGCTCGCTGACACACTTGAGGTGCCGTTGGCCATCGTGTCTTACGACACGGAGGAACTCGGCCGAATTGCGGCTCGGATGCTCCTTGAGCGCATGACCGGTCCCGTTGGGAACGCTTTGCCCCCGCGGCGCGTGGTAGTGCCGACAACTCTGCACAAATATGGCCACGTTGACTAGTCCGCGAGGCTTTCCCGGTGACTAGTATCCCTGTGCTCGATGTAGGCGGATCGCATGTCACGGCCGCCCGTGTGACACCTCGACATGGCGGCCGCTGCCGGGCACCCGTCAACGGCGTCCCTTGCGCAGCGACGGCTCGGCTGACAAGATCATCAGCACCATAGCCGAGTCGGCCCGCGGGCTCGGGCCGTTGGCCGATTCGACGCTGGCGGTGGCAATGCCGGGTCCCTTCGACTACGAGGCGGGGATTGGCCGCTACAGCAGTGTCGCCAAGTTCGACGCACTTAACGGCATCGACGTAGGAACCCAACTCCTCGCCGCGCTCGGCGGCCTGCCAGCGCGAATCGTATTTCTCAACGATGCAGCGGCGTTCGGCATCGGCGAGTGGGTGGCCGGCGCCGCCCGCGTCCGCGACACAAGACACTGCGACAAGCTTGTGGCGATCACGCTTGGCACCGGCGTGGGCTCTGCCTTCATCGATGCCGGCAGGCCGGTTACGCACGGTCCGCGCGTACCCCCTCACGGCTACGTTTACCTCCTCCGTATCAATGGGCGACCGCTCGAGGATGTCATGAGCACGCGCGCGATCGTCGCCGCCTATCTCAGGAGTAGCGGAACGGTCGAAGCTAGTTGCCGCGGTCGACGTCCTGCATGTCGCGCAGCGTGCAGCGGCTGGCGACCAGCAAGCGATCGGCGCGTTCGCAGACGCGGCACGTGGGCTCGGCGCGGCGCTCGCGCCCTGGCTGGCCAGCTTCGGCGCCGACACGCTTGTCGTCGGTGGTGGAATTGCCCGGTCGTGGTCGCTCGTGGGACCGCCGCTGCGCTTGGGCATCGAGCAGGCAGCGCGAGGGTCAAATCGGATCACAATCGCGCCCTCGCGAGATCCGGAGGCGGCGACCGAGGTCGGTGCCGCTTGGCATGCGTGCGCAAGGTAGCTCGGTCGACCACCGGCACGTGCCAGATCCTGCCATTCGAGGCCACACTCTCAGGAGCAGGCGGTGCACGGCACGCAGGCGCGGGCAATGGCGTCGTGGTCCCCGACCCGCCGAGACCTTTGGTGGCGGTTCGAGGTCTAGATGATCCGCCGGCCGTCGTGCATGCTGACGAATGGTCCATCCGACCGCCACCCGCGGCTGTGAGTGTCGGGGACGATAGTTATAGATCGGCTTCTCCCAGCCCCCAGCATCCGCCGGGGACGCACGAGGAGCGGAGGCCCCGCTTCTTCCTCGCATCAGAAGCGGGGGACGCCCCTCATACGGCAACTCCGCGCGGCGCCACGGAGCGCGCCGCGCCGCCTCGCATGGTCAAGCCCGGCCTGGCGGGTCACCCGATCTATAGTGACGTCCGAGGCGCGGCACGACCGCGCGACGTCGAGGTCGGGAAGCCCGCTGCTCAAGCAAGCCCGCGCCATCCATATCGCCGCCGACTCGGATACGCCCACGGAACTGCTGCCGCTCGCCGAAATTCCCCAGAGTTGCTAGATCATCTTCCCCAGGTGGCGGTTCGAGGTTAGCGGTTTGAGGAGTCGGTGGTAGTACCTCCGGTGGTGTTGATGTGGGCGGCGTCGGCGGGGATGACGACGCTGATGACAGCGAGTGGTTGTCGGCAGTGCGGGCAGCGGTGTTGTCCGCCGGGTGTGGCGACGTCGTCCGGGAACGCAGTCGGGACGGCGAGGACGCCGGGGACGGCGAGCGGGACGACGTCGGGCAGTGGAGGTCGTCGTCGTGGTGGTGCGTTCGCGCCAGGCGGCTTTGCGGCAGTCGACGCTGCAGAACCGTTTGCGTGCGGCCCGCCCGGTGGGGGTGGGCATGGCGGTGCCGCAGTGCGCGCAGGTGGTCATGACGCGGTGCCGGCGTTGATGGCTTGGCGCAGCTGTTCGGTGCGTTGCTGGTGGGCCCGCATCCGGTACGACGGTCCGTCGATCGCGACGACGATCCCTCGGTGCAGCAGGCGGTCCAGCAGGCTGGCGGCGAGCATCGGGTCGGCCAGCCGCTCGCCCCAGGAGGCGATGCCGGCGTGGCTGGTGACGATGGTCGAGGACTTCAGGTAGCGGCGGCTGATCACCTCGAACAGCGCGGTGTTGGCTTCGGGGTCGGGGTTGTGCCGGGCGTAGGCGAACTCGTCGATGACGAGTAGGCGGGGGCCGCAGAAGAACCGCATCGCGGTGGCCCAGCGGCCTTCGAGGGCGGCGCGTCGGCAGCGTTTGGCCAGGTCGGCGGCGGTGGTGAAGTAGACCCGGTGCCCGGCGTGGACGGCGGCGCGGGCCAGGCCGATGGCGATCATCGTCTTGCCGGTGCCGGGTTGGCCGACCAGCAGGACGTTGCCGGCGTCGTCGAGGAAACGCAGCGAGGCCAGTTCGCGGATGAGTTTCTCGTCCACGCCGGGCTGGGCGGCGAAGTCGAAGTCCTCGATCGCATAGGGCGCCGGCAGCGAGGCGAAGCGCAGCAGCCCGGCATGGCGGCGGGCTGGACGGCGGCTGACCTCGATGGCGAGCAGCCGTTCCATCGCCGCGATCAGCGACAGATCCTCGTCCCGGGCGGTGTCCAGCACGCTGGTGAGCGACTCGGCCGCGGCGGCGAGTTTGAGGGTATCCAGGTGGGCGCGCAGCCGCTGGTAGGTCTCGGCCTCGCATCTGGTCATCGGCTCGGGCGCATCGGCCGCCGTGGTGGTCTTCGCGGTCATGGTCTGCTCCACGGTCGCGGGCCCATCGCCTTCATCGATGTCGTTCGGGGCGAGGTGGGCTGTGTGCTGGTGCGCGGTGTCCAGGGCGTACCCGGCCCGCCGTGAGCACTCGGCGGCGCGAGGCGCCCGTGGCCTGCACCGCTGAGCGCCGGGCGCGGCGCGGCGAGTCGGCGCCGGCACCGCCTGGCCGACAGCCGGCCGGCGAGTGGTCGAGCAGTTGGGGCAGCATGCGCTAGCGACCGGTCGTGCTGATGAGTCGAGCCGCCTCGGCCGGCTCGCCAGCTCGGCCGGGCAGGTGTGGTCAACACTCACCGCCAGCGCGGCCAGCCGAGCCCACTCCGCCAGGGTGCGTCGGCCGTCGGGCGCTCTCGCTGGCCGGCGGATCGGTGGCCGGCCCCTATCGCTGCCCGGCTCATCGCCTGCCCGGCTCATCGCTGGCCGGCTCATCGCTGGCCTGCCTCGGTGTCGGTGCCGCTGATCGGGCGGGTCTGGGCGGCGTAGCCGGCGAAGTCGATCACGACGTGCTCGCCGTCGCCGACGCCGGATCGGTTGCGCCGTAGGCGTTCGGCTTCGGCCAGCGCCTCGGCGCTGGGCGGCCGCCGGGTCTTGCGCCGGCACGGGTCGCGGTCGCTGAAGTTGCCCAGCACGACCTTGCTCAACGCGGTCACGTGCTCGTCCAGGCGGATCACCGCACCGGCGCCGTCGGCGTGGCGAACGTGGTGGGCCAACAGCGCGCCGTGCCGGTCGGTGACATCCAGGGTGGTGGCGCCGAGCTTGTGCCGCACCGTCACCAGTTCGCCGGAGTGTCCGGGCAGCAGCGAGTACCGGTTGCCGCGGAACGCGATCTGCGCCTGGTTGCGTGACGGTGCGCTCGACCTGCAGCACCGCAGGGAACGGCGCCGGCACCGGCCGCAGCGGTTCGGCCTCGGCGAGCTCACCGACCGTGGTGCGCACCCCGTCACGGGTGCGGTTGCGGGCGTCGAACCGGGCACAGATGCGATCCAGGCTGGCCTGCGCCGCGGCGACGGTGACGTCGTCGCCCAGCGTGCGCCACCAGCGTTGCGCGATGGTGTGCGCGCTCTTCTCCACCGCCCCCTTGCGCCAGGCATGCCGCGACGGGCAGATCGAGATGCCGACCTGGTAATGCAACGCGACCGGGCCGAAGCTGGCCGTGATCCGACCCGACCCCGGATGGCAGACGGTGGCCATCCGGTCGAAGCGCCACCGCTGCGGCAGACCGCCCAGACGGACGCTGACCTGGTGCAGCCCCTCGATCAGATGCGGCTGGTCCTCGGCCTCGGCCAGCCAGCCGCGCCACCGGCGAGAATGCGGCAACACCCCCAGCAGCAGATGCGCGGTGTCGCCGAACCCCCACCGCGCAGGCGCGTCGGGAAGCTCAAGCCAATCCCATTGAGCTTCTTGACCGGAGCAATGATCAGAACCTGTGGATGGCTCTCGGCGGGGTGACGTGAAGGGGCGCACCTTCCCGAGGATGATCTGAAGTCCGACTCAGTTCTGATCAGGACCGGCGTTGGCGCGCTGGTTCGGGAAGGTACGCCCATGCTCAAGGTAGTCCAGACGGGGCCGAGGCGCTACGACACGGCCGAGGTGGCGAGCGCGTCGCTGCTGGATGAGATCGTCCGCGACGGGGCGCGGCGGATGCTGGCGGCGGCGTTGCAGGCGGAGGTCGCGGCCTACATCGAGGCGCACGCCGACCAGGTCGACGAGGACGGCCGGCGGCTGGTGGTCCGCAACGGCTACCACCAGCCGCGGGAGGTGACCACCGCGGCCGGGGCGGTGCGCGGTGCGCGCGCCGCGGGTCAACGACAAGCGTGTCGACGAGGCCACCGGGCGAGCGGGGGCGGTTCTCCTCGGCGATCCTGCCGGCCTGGTCGCGCAAGTAGCCCGCGGGTGGCCGAGGTGTTGCCGCTGCTGTATCTGCACGGGCTGTCCTCGTCCGACTTCGGGCCGGCGCTGGAGCAGTTCCTGGGCACCGGCGCGGGCTTGTCGGCGTCGACGATCACCCGGCTCACCGCGCAGTGGCAGGACGAGGCGGCCGCGTTCGGCAGGCCGGTCGCTGGCCGACATCGACTACGTCTACGTGTGGGTGGACGGCATCCACCTCAAGGTGCGCCTGGAGCAGGACAAGGTGTGCCTGCTGGTGATGATCGGCGTGCGCGCCGACGGCACCAAGGAGCTCATCGCCCTCGACGACGGGCACCGCGAGTCCACCGAGTCCTGGGCGGACCTGCTGCGCTGGTGCAAGCGCCGCGGAATGCGCGCCCCGGTGCTCGCCGTCGGCGACGGGGCGCTCGGGTTCTGGGCCGCGGTGCGCGAGGTGTTCCCCGAGACCCGCGAACAGCGCTGCTGGTTTCACAAGATCGCCAACGTGCTCAACGCGCTGCCCAAGTCGGCCCAGCCCGGCGCGAAGGCCGCGCTCGCCGAGATCTGGAACGCCGAGGACAAGGCGCACGCGCTGGCGCGCCGTCAAGGCGTTCGCCGCCGACTACGGCACCAAGTGGCCCAAGGCCGCGGCGAAGATCACCGACGACCTCGACGTGCTGCTCGAGTTCTACGACTACCCGGCCGAGCACTGGATCCACCTGCGCACCACCAACCCGATCGAGTCGACCTTCGCCACCGTCCGGCTCCGGCAGCGAGTCACCAAGGGCCCCGGCTCCCGCGCCGCCGGCATCGCGATGGCGTTCAAGCTCATCGAGTCCGCCCAAACCCGCTGGCGCGCCGTCAACGCACCCCACCTCGTCGCCCTCGTCCGCGCCGGCGCCACCTTCAACAACGGCAAACTCGTCGAACGACCCGACGAAATCAGGAGGTGATCAGCAAGCCGCGTGACACGCCGATCCACAGGTCTTGACTATTTCTCCGGTTCTTGACCGGCCGGGTGCTGATCACCGACCGGTCCTTGTGTCTTGTTCGCCGCGCACGCCGCGCACCGCGGCCGCAACTCGTGCTTGCGGATCGATGCGGTGAATGCCTGATACGACCCGGCGAAGCCAAGATCAACGACCTCGTCGAACAACGTCGTCGACCACAGATGCGGATCATCAGCCAGCCGCTGCCGGCAATACGCCGAGGAAGTCCTCCATCGCCTCCGGCCGGGCCGGCTTGCGCTCACCCGGACCGCGTTCGCCGCTCAGATACGCACGGATCGTCTTACGGTCATGACCCAGATGGGTCGCGATCGCGGTGATCGACCAGCCTCTTCGTTCGTAATGCTTGCGCTTCCACGCAGTTCTCCCATGTCAACATCGGGACGGGCCCCTTCGACGGATTGCAGCTCTGGACAAGCCGCAGCCTCGAAGGGGCTCCGTCACCTCTCCCGGAACTCAGACGGTGTGTCGCCGAGTGGGGAAGTTGATCTAGCAGGAACGGGGAGATTCAAACGAGCGGGGGCACCACACGTCACAGGCGCTGTCCTCGCCCGCGAACTCGGCATCTCCGACGGCTACTACGCCGATCCCCACCGACGGTCGAGGTACGGCGCGACAGCCACGCCCACCCTGCGGGTGATTCTCTGGCCAGCTACGGCACCGACTCCGCGGGCTCTCCAAGAAGAGGATGGACAAGGCGCCAACGACCAGCAGAGGCCTTCGCCTGTCTCAACGACAGGCCGAGATGAACTCACCCCGGTACAACGTCCCCGGACATCACAGTTAGTCGTTGTGGACCTGTCTCTACATAGGTAGAGTTTCGCCGTGCCCGTGCATCGCGCTCCCTCCCGGCAGACGCTCGCCGTGCTGCGCGCGCTCGCTGTCGGACCGGCGACGTGGCGTCACGGGTACGAACTGCTGACCGAGGTCTCGATCAAGTCGGGCGCGCTGTACCCGATCCTCATGCGTCTCGCCGATCGCGGACTCCTGGAGTCGTCGTGGGAGACCGGCGTCCCGGTCGGTCGACCACCGCGCCATCTCTACCGCCTCACCCCGGACGGCGTCGCGTACGCCGACCACCACCTCGGCACCGCCTCCGACCTCAGTGATGCCCCGAGCCAGGGAGCTAGCCATGCTCTACGTGATCGCCGCGGCGGCACTCGCCGTACTGGTCGTCCGGTTCCGGACGCTGTTTCGCCTCCTACGGGCTGCTGACGGCGACCCCCTTCGGGCGATTGCGCTGCTCGCGATCCGTCGGTTGCCGAGCGAGCGGCGCGAGTGGGGGTCCGCGATGCTGGCCGAGATGGATCACGCGCCGTCGCGGGCGGTCCGTCGTCGGTTTGTTCTCGGCTGCGTGTGGGCGGCTCTCGTCGCGCCTCCAACGCGCACTGGGCGGACGTTGCGGTGGACGCTGTGCACCGAGGTCGCGGCGGTGGCCGCGATGGCGGTGTTCACACTGGTGCGCTATCCCGACCTGCTGCGGCTGTCCCAGTTGCCGATGTATCTGATCGTGCTCGTCGCAGTCCTCGTCATATATGTGTGGGAGGGCTATGCGCGCTGGGGCGACGGCAGCACGGCGTCCGTGGTCGGCGCGCACTTCGGGCTCGCACTCGCCGCGGCGGGCGGTGTCATGCTGCTGCTCGCAGTGAGCCAGGGCTGGCGGGCCGTCGCGCTCCTGACCGAACTTGCCATTCTCGTCAGCGGTACAGCCGCGGCCGCGGTCGTCGGACGAAGCCTTCTCGCCGGATTGCGTGCGTCGCTATGGGCGGCACTGCTCTTGAGCCCGCTGCTTGTGATTGTCTCGTTGGCCATAGCGTATGCCGACACGTCAGGCGCGGTTGCCGCAGTCACGCCGTCGCTGTTCGCGGGCAGCGGGTTTCACAGCATCAAGGCATACGCACTCGCCGACAATCTGACCTTCGTCGGCGCGCTACTGACGTTGACGATCGTCCCCGTCTTGCTGGGCGTGATCGGTGCGCTTGGCGCCGGAGCCGGCACGGCGATCGAAGCAGTTCGCACGCACCACGGACGGCGGGACCTGCCGCGGGAGCCGGCTGCACCGGAGCGCGTCGGCCGTGCCCGGCGACGAGCCGTGCGGAGCGAGTGACGCCCGCATGTCAGAGAACCGGTCGGCGTAGACGGGATCCGCCTCCAGGTCGGCCTTGAGGAGCCGCCGTTAGAGCTTGCTCCCCTTGTCCTCCTCCGACGTCTTCGGGGCGGTCGATGGATCAGAGATGGACGAAACATCTCGACACCGTCAATGTCGCGGTCCGCAACGACCGCTGCCAGCCGGGAACCGTACGAGGCGCGCGGCCGGTGCTGGACGGTGACTTGGGACGCGAGAATCGGTGCACCGACGCGACCGCCGCGAGTGAGAGACGAAGGAGAGCCCGTATGACGACTGCGCGACGTGGGGGCTCGACACGGCCATCCTGCATCCCGGCTTCTTCGACCACGACGCGATGCTCAAAGCGCTCCAGCGGCGCCGCGTAGCACTCTGGCCGAACCTGCCCGTCTTCTATGACACCGCCTACCTCGAAGAGCCCCCGACGCTCACGCGATCACGAGCAGCGGACGCCGCGCGGCGTCCGATTGGCTTCACTTCGCCTGCCCGAGCCGCGAAGAGCGAGTCGACCGGATCGTCCGAGACCTACGTACGATCCCGCCCAGGCTCGCGCACACCATCGTCAGCCTCGACTTCATCGGCCACTTCGTGTTCTGGGAACTGGTGGATTTCGAGGGCTCAGCAGATGACATCGAGGACGGCTGCTACTGCTCACGCTGGGCGGCGACCGCGCCGGGATCGCCGTCTTTCACTACGAGCAACTCCTCGCGAGTCCCGAGAAGGCGGCGCTCATCGAGAAGACCTCAGGGCGTAGCTCCGTGTCGCCGCGAGCACCTGCCCAGCCAGGAACTCCGTCCGCAACGCGCGACGGAGCCGCTCGATCTTGTCGGCCAGCCGAAGTCACCAACGCGCTGACCCGGCACACCTGCGCGGACGGACAGGTCGGTTCGGCTGCCCTGCGTCTCCTGGCGGTCTCCGGCGGCCCACCGGCGGCCGGCGGCCCACCGGCGGCCGGCGGAATGCCCGGCGCGCGAGCGGGCATGCCTGGTGCATGGCGGCGGAGAGCAAGCGGACCGTGCTCGTCGCGCTGGGCGCGAACGCGGCGGTGACGGCGGTGAAGGTCGTCGGTGCCCTGCTCACCGGCTCGCAGGCACTGTTCGCCGAAGGCGCGCACTCGGTGGCGGACACCCTCGACCAGGCCTTCCTGCTGACCGCCCTGAAGCGCAGTGACCGCAAGGCCGACGCGCGCCATCCGTTCGGCTACGGAAAAGAGCGGTTCTTCTGGTCGCTGCTCGCCGCACTCGGCATCCTCGTGGCCGGCTCCGGCTTCTCCGGCATCGAGGCTTACCAGGCATTCACCAGTCACGAGACGGTCGGGTCGCACTACTTCTTGATCGTCTACGTGGCGCTCGGCCTGGCGCTCCTTGCGGACGGCTCCTCGTGGGTGCGGGCGGTGCGCCAGGTCCGGCGGGAGTCGCGGAAGCTCGACCGCGGGATGGCAGAGCACATCCGGCGGTCTCGCGATCCGAGCGTGAAGACGGTCGCCGGCGAAGACACCGCGGCGGTGATCGGCATTCTGCTCGCGACGGGCGGCATCGCGCTCCACCAGGCCACCGGCCAGGGTTGGTGGGAAGGGGTTTCGGCAGCACTGATCGCCGTCCTGCTCATCGTCGTCGGCTTCCTGCTGGCGCGCGACGTCAAGGAGCAGCTGATCGGTGAATCGGCCAACCCGCAGCTGCGCGGCGAGCTTCGCAAGTACCTCTGTGAGAACACCGCCGTCGAGGAGGTCGTCGACCTGCTCACCATGCAGATGGGGGTCGACAGCATGCTGGTCGCCGCGCGCATCGACCTCGCAGCCGAACTCTCGTCGGACGACGTGGAGACGGTGAGTGCCGAGATCGACAAGGGCATTCGCGAGCAATGGCCGGAGGTGCGCAACGTCTTCCTCGACGCCACCCGCGCCACCGAGCATGTCCGCAGAGTCGGCCTCCCGAAGAAGTGACGCGATAACACCACGACGTACGTCGCGACGGCGGCCCAGCGGCTGACGAAAGCGAGCCCGATCCCCAGCGCATACGACGCCGCCGATGCCGTGCCCCTTGCATCGCTGCCGATGGCGGCGGCCAGTGCCGATGCGGCGCCCTGGGTGCGGATGATCGACGGCTGCAGCGCGAAGTAGGCCACTGCGTCAAAGGGGTGGGCCGCCCGGGGTCGAACCCGGAACCCGCGGATTGGAAGCGTGATCTTGGTACGCGCGGATTTGGCGTTTCCGCAGGTCAATCGTGGGGTTGGCTGCCCGAGAGTGTCGTCTTGTGCAGGGCATTCGGGGCGGGTCAATGGACGAGAAGTGGACCAAAGATCTTCGTCTGGCGAAATGGCACTGGTGGCAACGTGCTCGCTGCGTGCCGACCACCAGTTGACGACGCTTCTCGGTGGCCGTACAGTGGCCGTACGCGGTCTGAGGAGGTGGGTCGGGATGGCGACGGTGGCACGGCATCGCAGCCGGCGGCTCGAACTGCGCACGACGCCGGAGGAGCGCGAGCTGCTCGAGCGCGCGGTCGCCGTGACAGGGACGGACCTGACCGATTTCGTGGTGACCCAGGCGAGCCTGGCGGCGCGGCGGGTGCTGGCGGACCGGACCGAGTTCTCGCTGTCGGCGGAGGCGCTGGCGGCGTGGCAGGACATCAACGACCGACCGGCGCGCAGTCTGCCCGGTCTGCGGCGGCTGATGCGCCGCCCGTCGCCGTTCACCGAGTGACCTACCAGCCCCCGGAGCCGCTCGCCGACGCGCACCACGTCGACGGCTTCGTCTGCCGGTCGGCCGAACAGACGGAGTGGTTGCGTCGCTACGCCCGCCAGTCCGCGGCCACGGGCACGACGCGGGTGTTCGTCGTGACCGAGACGGGCCGCGACGATGTCGTCGGCTACTACGCCTGGTGCATGGCACAAGTCACCCCGGAGCAGGCCCCGGTGCGCATGCGCGCCGGGGCCGGCCGCTGCCCGCAGCCGGTGGCGCTTCTCGCGCGGTTGGGTGTGCATGTCGACCACGAGGGCCACGGTCTCGGCGCCGCGCTGATGCAGGACGTGTTCGCGCGGCTGGTGGAACTCTCCCCCGAGATCGGCTGCCGCGGCCTGCTGGTGCACGCGGAATCGCAATTCGCGCGCGAGTTCTACCTGCACCTGGTGCCGGAGTTCGAGTCGAGCCCGACCGACGAGCTGCACCTACTGTTGCTGATGAAGGACATCCGGCGCACCCTGCGACGCAGGTAAGTGGCGAAGACGCGCGATCTCAGCGGACTTCCAGGCCTCCGCACGTCGCGACAACCTCAGCCACCCGAACAACCGGCACACGGTCAGATACAACAGGCGTAGACCCACCTTCAAGATCATCCCAGGCAGCCGAAGCGCCCCCCAGCAGGGGTCGACGAGCGCGGATGGGGTTTTCGGCACCGACAAGATCATCCGTTCGATCGGCCCGTTGGGGTCCTCGCACGCTCGCGTGCAAGCGGCCCGCACCTTGCTGCTGCGCGATCCGGCCGACCTCTCCGACGGGGAACGCGCCTCACTGCACGAATTCGTTCGCGCGCGGGTCGACCAAGCGCGCGCCGAACTCGAGGTCAACGCGCCGTGGGAATCCCGGTTGCGAGAATCGCTGGACTACCGTGCCTGGCACCGGTTCACCCTGCAGCTGGCCCACCGCGACTGGGAGGGCTTTCAGCCCGCGACGGCACGGCGATTGCAAACTCTTTCGACGGGCGAGCGGTCGATGGCGCTGCACCTACCGATGATCGCTTCCGTGGCCGCGCACTACGCAGGCAGCGACGGCGCCCCGTCGGGCTGCCCACGCCTGATCCTGCTCGACGAACTTTTCGCCGGTGTCGACGCGGCCAACCGCGCGCAGCTGTTCGGCACGTTCAGCACTTGGCAGCTCGACGCCGTCTTCACCAGTGACCACGAATGGTGCCAGTACTCCGAACTCGACGGCATTGCGATTCACCATCTGCACCCACCCGCGGGCGACGAGCCGGTCACGTCAACACGCTTCACCTGGGACGGCCATCGCCGCGTGATCGACCCGTCCGTCACGTGAGCGCCGGTTCCTCGGATCCAGCAAACGGCGCGACATCGGCCGCGCGCGCCCGAATACATCAGGCGACCGCGCGGCTCCGCCGCCCGGAACTCGCGCCCGTTGTCGACGAACTGGCACGTCGCTTCGGCAACGGCGAAGTGCCCGTCGCCCTGACGTTGCGCGACTTATCGGCCGCGACGCGGCGAGCCATCGCCGACCTGTTGGGTTCCGAACGCCTGGTCGGCACGACAGGGCGACTGTCGATAGCTCGTCTCCTGACGTCGCTGCACCTCGACGCGGTGGACGAACTACGTCTGCTCGTCGAAGAGCTGCGCGGGCCCCTCGCTGACCGACGCGCCGACCGGCAAGCCGCGATTGCGGCGCGGAACGCGCTCTGGGCATGGGTCGAGAGAGACGTCGCTCGGCTGCGCGTGGCCAAAGACCCGGCAGTCCTTCTTCCGTGGGTCGAATCGCTACGGGCCAGCGGAATCCGCGGCGGCGTCGAGACATATCGCGGACGCCTCGCGCGAGTGCTTTCCGTGCTGCGTGGCCTCCCGGCGGACGGCGTGGGCCTGGTGACGCTCGCCACCGACCGCGCCGCCGATCCACACGCGCTCGCCTACGGAAGCGCCGTCGGCACCCTGACTCTCGACGCGCTCGCTTGCGTCGCTGACGTGCCACGGCCTGACGACGCGGAAAGCTCGCGCTCGCTGTGGGAGCGCTTCGGCGTGGTCCCCGATGCGCTGTCATCCACCGTGCTGGCCATCGGCGTGCCGGGTGGCAGCGAATCACTGGGTCGGCCGAGCGCCCCTGGTCTGCAGCTCCGGACGCCCGACAATCGCGGTCGTCACGCTTGTGCGCCAGCTGACGGCTGGCGGCGCGATTGCCTACCAACACGCCGATTTCGACGTCGCGGGCCTCGGAATAACAGCCTGGCTGGCGCAACGCGCGAAGACCGTGCCGTGGCTGATGGATGCCGCCTCGTACGTGACGGCCACGAGGGATCGGGGCGATTGCGGGTCGCACCTGACCGGCAAAGTTCCGCCGACGCCGTGGTCGCCAGAACTTCACGATGCAATCGAGCAAGCGCGGGTGCCGGTCTGCGAAGAGGAAATCCGCGACACACTGCTCACCGCCATGATCTGACGCAACCTCGCGACACGCGCGACGCCGCGTTTGGTGGATGTTCGACGATTACTCCCAAGACGTCGCCCGGATCGCGCGACCCCACCCGGCTCATGTATGCGTGCCGCCAAAGCCTCGACCCACATCCGCAGACTGATGAGGACGGCGTGCCGAACTCCCACCCAGCGCACCTCCGCTAGCGTTGCCGGGTACCAACGGGTGTGTGACGCGGCCGCACGAGCGGATACGGGAGTGCCGGATGTTCGTCATCCACGGTGGGTGGCTATCCGACCGCGCGGGTAGTGGTCGATTGCTCCTGTGGGCTGAAGACTCGACCGCACCCCGTGAGCCCGCGCAACGCCGCGGTCGTCGTCCGAAGACTCGGGAGCACCCTTTCGCGCTCGCGGCCGATGATCTCGTCAAGCTGCTCGACCTCCCGGCGCTGCCCGCCCCATTCGACACCGGGGTTGCCGTCCTCGCGCTGCCGAGCCGCGGCAACGCGCCCCTCGCCTCACCTGAGCTCAGCAGGGTCAGTACGGACGACGAGACGCCCGACGCGCCGGTCATCGAGGTCATGTGGCGAGTGCCCGTCGTCACACTCGACGAGGACGCCGCGTTGGTGCTGCTCCGCGCGCCGGCCAGCGTCACAGCCGGCAATGTCCAGGCCGGCGATCTGGAAGATTCGGTGGCCGACCCGCCGCTGCTCGGTGCCGACCTGAAGCACTTCCGCGCGCTGGCGGCCTTCGCCGTCGACCTTGCCGGCCGCGCCCGGGTGCTGCCCGGCGTTCGCGCCGCCGGCCCTGGTCGTGGTGCGGCGATCTGGCGTCCGCTGATCACCGGCCCGGACGCCTCCTGGCTGCGCGCCGCAACGCTCGGGCTGCCGGCCTCTGCGCTGCTTGCCGTCGGCGACGGCAAGCGGCCCGACGCGGCCGCCAGCGTTGCAGCGGCAACCGACGCGCTGGTCGACGCGGCGGTGCGCGCGGTGCTGTTGGCGGGCACGGTCCGCCCGCGCGCCAGCACGGGACGGCGCGCAGCATCGACGGCGTGGCGCGCTGCCTTGACAGGCCCCGATCGGTTCTTCGAGGCAGACGCCGCCACGCTGGCCGCGCTCGATGCTGCGCTGTCCGCGTGGCAAGAGGATGCGATCGCCGGTGGCGAGGTCCGTGTGTGCTTCCGACTGGTGGAACCCGACGTCGACGCGGAGGCGACAGATGCCGGGTCGGGGCCATGGCGGCTGGATTTCGGCCTGCAGGCCAGCGACGAGCCGAGCCTCGTCGTCGATGCGGCGAGCGTCTGGCGGGCGCGAGGCAAACTGCGGGCGCTGGCCCGCTATGTCGACGACCCGCAGGAGACACTCCTCGCCGAGTTGGGCCGCGCCGTCCGGCTGTATCCGGCGATCGTTCCGGCGCTGCGCGCGGCCAACCCGTCGGCGCTGGAGCTCGACACCGCCGGCGCGCACGGGTTCCTCACGGAGACGGCGCCGCTGCTCATGGCGTCAGGGTTCGGGGTCGTGTTACCGGGCTGGTGGATCAACCCGTCGGCCCGGCTGGGCGCCCGGATGCGGGCGTCGACTCCCAGCCAGCCCGCAGCGGCGGGCAGCGCGGCGAGCATCGGTCAGGAGGGCCTGGTCGACTTTCGATGGGAGCTCGCGGTCGGCGAGCACGCCCTCACCGACCGCGAGGTCGCGGAGTTGGTCGACGCACAGCAACCGCTCGTGCAGGTGCGGGGGCAGTGGATGCAGGTCGATCCGGAGCGGCTGGCCCGAGCCCGCGCGTTCTTGCGGCGTCGTGTCCGGCCGCGCTCCGAGCGGATGACCGTCGGCGACGTGCTGCACTTGCTCGGGTCGGACGACGACGGGCCCGGCGGGTTGCCGATCGTCGGCGTCGACGCCGACGGCTGGCTGGGGGCGCTGCTCTCGCCCGACTCCGAGCAGCGGGTCGAGCCGGTTTCGGCGCCGTCTGGATTTCACGGCCAGCTCCGCCCCTACCAGGAACGCGGCCTTTCCTGGCTGGCGTTCCTCGGCGCGATCGGGCTCGGCGGCGTGCTGGCCGACGACATGGGCCTCGGCAAGACCATCCAACTCCTCGCGCTGCTCGAGCGCGACCGGGCCTCCGAGCCAACGCGTGGCCGGACACTGCTGGTGTGCCCGATGTCGCTGGTCGGCAACTGGCAGCGCGAGGCAGCACGTTTCACACCGCAGCTGCGGGTGCACGTGCACCACGGGGCGGAACGCCCGCGCGGAAAGGCGTTCGATGCGGCGGTGGCGCAATCCGATCTGGTAGTGACGACGTACGCCTTGCTGGCGCGAGACGCGACGGCGCTCGCCAAGGTGAGTTGGCATCGCGTCGTGCTCGATGAAGCTCAGGCGGTCAAGAACGCCGCCACCAAAGCGGCGGTTGCGGCGCGATCGCTTCCGGCCGCGGAGCGTATCGCCGTCACCGGCACACCAGTGGAGAACCGGTTGGCCGACCTGTGGTCGCTGATGGAGTTCGCGAACCCGGGCCTGCTCGGAAAGCCGAGCCAGTTCAAGGAGCGGTTCACCGTCCCGATCGAGCGCTACGGCGACGAGGACGCCGGCACGCGGCTGCGCGCGCTGACGCGGCCCTTTATCTTGCGCCGGCTGAAGACCGACACCTCGATCATCAGCGACCTGCCGGAGAAACTGGAAATGGAAGTTGTCTGCTCGCTCACCGCCGAGCAGGCCGCCCTCTACCAGGCGGTGGTCGATGACATGCTCGAGCGGATCGCCACAACGAAAGGCATCGAGCGGCGCGGCCTGGTGCTGGCGACCATGACCAAGCTCAAGCAGGTGTGCAACCATCCGGCACAATTTCTGCGCGACGGCAGCCGGCTCGCGGGACGTTCGGGCAAGCTGGCGCGGCTGGAGGAGATTCTCGACGAGGTGCTAGCAGTCGGCGAGAAGGCACTGCTCTTCACGCAATACGCCGAGTTCGGCGACATGCTTCGCGCACACCTGCTGGCACGTTTCGGCGGGGAGGTGGCGTTCCTGCATGGCGGTGTCGGCAAGACCGAGCGCGACGCGATGGTGACCCGGTTCCAAGACGGCGGGCCCTCGCTGTTCGTGCTGTCGCTGAAGGCCGGAGGCACCGGTTTGACTTTGACCGCCGCCAACCACGTCGTCCACGTCGACCGTTGGTGGAACCCGGCTGTCGAAGACCAGGCCACCGACCGGGCGTTTCGCATCGGGCAGAAGCAGGCCGTGCAGGTGCGCAAGTTCGTCTGCGCAGGCACTTTGGAGGAGAAGATCTCCGCGATGATCGGCGACAAGCGCGGGTTGGCGGCCCGCATCGTCGGCACCGGCGAGGGATGGCTCACCGAGCTGTCGACGGCACAGCTGCGTGAGCTGTTCACCCTCGAGGCAGGGGCGGTGGTCGAATGAGTCCATCACGAAGTCACGCGGGCGCGTACGGGCCGGGCTTCGCCCCGCCGTCCCGCCCGCGTCCTGTCGACGGCGGGTTGGCGATGCGCAGTGCGCGCGGCGACATCGGCGAGCACTGGTGGTCGCGGCGGTTTATCGAGGTGCTCGAATCGTTCGCCCTCGGCTCGCGACTGACCCGCGGCAAGAACTACGCGCGGCGTGGCCAGGTCATCTCCCTCGACGTGTCGCCAGGCACAGTGCAGGCGAAGGTGCAGGGTTCGCGGCGCGCGCCGTACAACGTGGTGATCGGGCTGGCGCCGTTCAGTGAGCTGGTGTGGGCGAAGGTCGAAGTTTCCCTTGCCGATCAGGCGATCTACTGTGCCGGGTTGCTAGCCGGGGAGATGCCTTCTGACCTCGAACTGGTGTTCTCCACTGCCGGTGCGCGGCTATTTCCGCAACGTGCCTCCGACCTTGCGATGAACTGTTCGTGCCCCGACTGGGAGGTGCCGTGCAAGCACATCTCGGCAACCTTCTACCTCCTCGCCGAGCGGTTCGACCACGACCCGTTCGAGATCCTGCACTGGCGCGGTCGAACCCGAGCCGCGTTGCTGGGGCGACTCCGTGATCTGCGCGGCGGTACTCCTGTCGCACCGGCCGGATCAGCCGCGCCTGCCGAGGCGCCGGATACGCTCGACGGGCCGGTCGTGGGTGCCGCGATGGCGCTCGCCGACCTCGACCCGGCGAAGTCGAGAGCAGCGTCCGGTTTCTGGACGGCAGGCACGGCACCACCGCTGCCGGCCCACCCCGAACTGCCGAGCGACCTGGCGCTACGCCAACTCCCGGCTCCCCCAGCCGTCCTGGGCGGGGCAAGGCTGCTCGCCGATCTGCGTCCGTTGTACGCACGACTTGCAGAATCCGAGCGGTAGCAGCCGAGCGAGTCATCGGCAGCGACCGGCGTAGTTTTCGTCAGCGTCACGGCAGAGTAATCGTCGATGACGTCGCGGGGCCGCTGATGAGCGATGGCCGGTGATCGGGTCGCGACGGGTCGCAGCAGAAAAGGGCCCGGACGCCGCACGCGACACCGCTCGTCTCCACAAGCCTGCACCGGAATCGCCACCGCTCCGCCCGCCCCACGGCCTGAGTGCTACACGTCGGCGGCGGCGTGCTCTCGCAGGTATTCGCGAAGGTAGGGAAGGGCGAAGTCGACGTAGCCACGTCGCGTCGGCTCGATAAGCTCGGCGGCTATCAGCCGAAGCCGGTACTGGCTGGCGTAGTTGACGTCGACACCGAGACGCTGCTGGATGTCGGCCATTCTCGACGGCCCCTCGTCACGCACCATCGCGAGTAGGAACGACTTGTCGATGTCGGATGCGCCAGCAAGTGCGGGCGCGTGGATCAGCGACCCAAGTCGGCGCCGGGCGCTGGCAAGTCCCGCGCGGGCGTCCTCGACAGTGATCCGCGGCGCCGCCGGGCGGCGCCGCCAGGTCTGGGCACCAACCAGCTGAACCAAGAATGGGTAGCCGCCGGTGCCTTCAGCCATCACATGCAGCGCCTCGACGTCGATTGACCGGCCGCTGCCCTCGATCGGCTCCCGCAGCGCTCGCTCGACGTCGGTTCGACTCACCGAACCGAGGTGTCGCCGGTCGGCGCGGCGAAGGAAGGTCAGCACCTCGTCGTTCATGACATCGCTGACCGCCGCCGCAAGCCCCGCACCGACGAACGCCACCTCGCGGTCTTCACGAAACGCGTGCTGCACCGTTGTCGCGATCTCGCGCAGTTCACTTACCTGTTTGTGATGGAGTTCATCAAGGGTGATCAGCACGCCGGTCTCATGCGGGGCCAGCAGGTCCGTGAGCATCTCGAGCTGGTTTCGCAGACCGGCAGCCACGATGTGGGTCTGCAGGCTCTCCCAACTGATGCTTCCGATCGACATCGGTGCGCTCAGCCCCGTCAACCGTCGCTGCACCGCCTGGGGATCGAAATCTCGAAGCAGTCGAGGAAGATGCTGCGTCGTGATCCGCGTGATGAAACCCGGCGACGCGGTCTCGCTGATCACCAGCCAGCCACGGGCGCGTGCACGATCTTCGACAGCGTTGAGCATGACCGTCTTGCCCGCGCCGCGCGGACCGGTGTACAAGGTGGCGCGCCCGGCGGCGCCGGGACCATCGTCGAGGGCCTCATCGAAGTCCGCGATCTCGGTGTCACGCCCGACGAGCAGCGGCGGACTCACCCCGAAACCGGCGTGGAAAGGGTTACGCACGTGCGCGACCCTACCACTACCTTTAGACTCCTTTAGAGTCTTTAGACTCTGCTAGACACCCGAACGTAGGTCGGGCTCGACCCGTTCCGCCGGACGCGGCCAGACCGGCGTCGCGATGAACGCCCCCACCTGGACATGGCAAAGCCACTGAGTCCGCCCGGCCGGCGGGCGGACCCGCGAACCACGACCACGGAGGTGGCCCATGCCTGCATCGTTCGGATCGGTCTACAAGCGCTGCGGATGCCGCGACCAAGCCAGCAGCGCACCGCTGGGCCGTCGCTGCCCACACCTGCGACAGCGCGGGCACGGCAGCTGGTACCTCGCCGTCGAACTCTCCCCGAGCCCGAGCGGGCAGCGGCAACGCTTCCGCCAAGGCGGCTGCCGCAGCCACGCCGCAGCCCACGATGCGTTGCGCCAACTCACCCCACCCGCCGACACCGCGCTGTCGCCTGGCCCGCTGACCACCGGCGCCTGGTTGCAACGCTGGCTCACCGACCGGCAGACATTGCGGCCGAACACACGACGCAACTACGCCGCGCACCTACGGCTCTACCTACTTCCCTGGCTCGGGCGGATCCCGCTGTGCCTGCTCACCCCAACACACGTCCAGGCCATGTTCGCCGGCATCGCCGCGGAACACGCCGCGGTGCACCGGCAGTGGAGCCCGGCCACCGCCAGCCGACTTCGAGCGACCCTGCGCGCAGCGCTGAACGCCGCAATACGGCGACGCCTGATCACCAGCAACGCCGCCCGAGACGTCGAACTCCCCGTCGCCCGCCGACCACACGCGCTTGATCTGGACACCGACCCGTGTCGCCGCCTGGAAAAGGACCGCGACCGCGCCGGTGGTGGCCGTCTGGACCACTAAACAGACCGCGCAATTCCTGCGGCACGCCGACGCCGACGCCGACCCGCTGCTGCTCTCCATCGGCTGATCGCGTTACGCGGCCTGCGCCGCGGGGAAGCCGCCGGCTTGACCTGGCCCGACATCGACCTCGACCAGGCGACCGTCACGGTGACCCAACAACTACTCGAGGACGGCGGGAAACTCACGTTCGGCCCACCCAAGAGCGAGGCCAGCCGGCGCATCATCCCGCTCGACCACCACACCGTCACCCTGCTGCGCCGTCACCATCGCGCGCAAGTCGAACGCGCGGGCGGTGCCACCGATTTGGTGTTCACCCGCGACGACGGTCGACCGATCCGACCCGAATACCTCACACGCCATTTTCAACGCCTGGCGCAAGACGCCGGACTACCGCCGATCCGGCTGCACGACCTGCGAGATGGCGCCGCGACGCTCGCGCTCGCCGCCGGTGCTGACCTCAAAACCATTCAAGACCTGCTCGGGCACTCCAGCATCGTTCTCACTGCCGACACCTACACCAGCGTGCTGCCGGTCGTCGCCCGCCCCGTCGCCGAAGCAACCGCGCGACTCGTGCTCACCGCCGCACGAACCGCACCCGGCAGACCAGTCGGCACAATCACCGGCGCGCCTCGGACCCACTCGGTCACACATCGGCCCCATCGAAGATCGGCCAACCGGCGCCAGCGCCCTAACAGGCCAGGTCAGAAGCGGTGGGCCGCCCGGGGATCGAACCCGGAACCCGCGGATTAAAAGGCAACAACGGCTTCAGTCCAGTCCGTCCAGCCCGTCCGATTGAGCGTGGGCTGAGCGTGTTTTCCGCGCGGCTTCGTCCGGCTGGTGCCGGCGCGTGGTAGGCGGCGCCGGGTCTGGGTCTAGCGAATTGTCTAGCGAGACGTTTGTGGCAGTGCCGCACCGCCGGAGCCCGCCATGCCTGAGCAGAACGAGGCGGCGGCGCCGCTGGATGTGGAGGACCGGTTCGCCATCGTCCCGGAATGGCTGCTCGACGCCGACGTCAGCGACGCCGCGGTGCGACTGTACGCGGTGCTGCTGCGGTTCGGGCAGACCTCCGGCGCCCGGATGCCCTCCCGGTCGACACTCGCGTCGCGGATGCGCAAGAAGTCCACCGACAGCATCGACCGGGCGATGCGCGAACTCGTCGACCTCGGCGCGGTCGTCGTCCAACACCGGTTCGACGGCGGGCAGCGGCTGACCAACAACTACCTGGTCCGCACCTCGAAGCCCCGGCGTGACGGCGAGCCGGGGGGTGGCCGCAAAAATGCGGCTACCCCGGCAGACGCGGCTACCCCGACCGTTGCGGCTGGCCGGCGACCCGCGCCGCGGCCGCGCTGCGCGCGGTCGCCGCCGACCCCGCCACCCGATCCCCGATGCGGCTCGCGGAGGCCGGGCCGTGGTGGGACGAACCCGTCGCGACATCGGCCGTTTGCGACACGGACGTCGCGGAGCTGGCGGCGATGGAAGCCGACCTCGCCGACGCCGGCGGCCTGCGCGTCACACTCCAGCGGCGAGCCCGCGAGCAGCTCGCCGCCGATCGCCAGCCCGTCACCCGGGCGACGGTGACCCGCCGCGCGCACGACCTGCTGACCGCGCACCGAGACCACACGGCGGAGGCGTCGGCGTGTTGAGCGACCGCGCCACGTCCGCGCTCAACCGCGGCACCACCAGCGGAGTCGTCGGACTCGCGCTCGCCGGCTTCGCCATGTCCTACGACGCGTTGCATTCCCTCGCCGCGCAGCAAGGCGTCCCCGCGGCACTGGCGTGGCTGTGGCCGCTGGTCGTCGACGGGTTCATCGTCGTCGCCAGCCTCTCGGTCGTGCGCGCCGTCGCCGAACAGCGTCGCGCCGTCTACCCGTGGACGCTGGTGCTGGCGTTCTCCGCAATCTCGGTCGCGTTCAACATCGTCCACGCCGCACCCACCCTGGTCGCCCGGCTCGTCGCCGCCATCCCGCCAGCAGCGCTGGTGCTGTCCTTCGAGCTGCTCATGCGACAACTCCGCGCGGCGCTGCGGCAGGGAGCCGAACCGCTTCCCGCGATCGAGCCTCAACCCGCCGTCACATCCACTCCTGTGACACCCCAGACCGGGCACGACCGCACGACGTCAACGTCGGGAAGCCCGTTGCTAGACAAAGCGCGCACGATCCACACCGCCCACCGGCGGGCCGACCGTCGCCTCACCGGTGCCATTCTGGCGCGAGAACTCGGCATCTCCGACGGCTACGCTCGCCGACTGCTACGCCAACTCGCCACCGGCGGTTAAGCACGGCGTGACTGCGGTGCACAAGGGCACCCGGGCCACATGCGGCGGTTGTGTTCACGTCTCGCCTCTTGGACGCTGGCTCGCGTCGACGCGAGTTGTTCGAGGAGCGCATGATAGCCCAGTACGCGAGAGTCCGCCGTAATCCGCACCTCCACGGGTCTCCCGCTCTAGTCGGGACCATCGAAGGATGAACGTAATGAAGAAGTTTCTCAACAATCCCGACGACGCGGTTGATGAGATGCTCGCCGGCTTCCTCGCCGCGCACCCCGACGTAGTTGAACAGGTGCGCCCGCGCGTGTTAGTCGCGCGCAACCGGCGCGACGGCGTCGGCATCGTCGCAGGTGGCGGGTCGGGGCATAAGCCCGCATTTGTCGGTTACCTTGGCGCCGGCATGCTTGATGCAGTCGCAATTGGGGACGTTTTCACCTCCCCTCCCGCAAAGACCATTTACGAGGCGATCTGCGCCGCAAACCGTGGGCATGGCGTGTTGTGCCTACTGGGAAACTATGCGGGCGACGTTATGAACTTCCGAATGGCTGCCGGGATGGCAAGACATGATGACATCCCGACGGAGCTTGTTATCGCAACCGACGATCTCGGCGCTGGTTTCGCCGATCGACCCGAGCAGCGCCGAGGTGTCACCGGTCAGGTATTGACGTGGAAGATCTGCGGTGCCCTCGCCGACGCTGGGGCGGACCTGGACCGCCTCGCCAAGGTCGCCCGCGACGCCAACGCGTGTACACGCACCATAGGCGTGGCACTCTCCGCCTGCACCGTGCCAGCAGCAGGACACCCAACATTCTTACTCGGGGAAGAAGAGCTAGAGATGGGCGTCGGACACCACGGCGAGCCAGGAGCATCGCGTGAGCCGCTTCGGCCCGTCGATGAGATTATCGAAAGGATGCTCAACTCAATTCTTTCTGAGCTTCGCCCCGAGAGTAAACCTGTTATGGTAAATTGTGAACGGATTGGGCGCGACGCCGGGCCTCGAGCTCTACGTCGCATACAGAAGGGTTGCCGAACTGCTGACGCAGTACGGCATTCCAATTTATCGAGCCTGGGTGGGTGAATACTTCACTGCACTAGAGATGGCGGGCTTTTCCCTAACCGTCTCCGTGCTGGACGACGAACGGGCACGCCTCCTCGACGCCCCCGCCGACACCGTGGGCCTGCGGGTTGGGAAGCTCTCGGGCCTTATGGCCGATAACTCGACGGTACAGGTACGTCCATCGCAAGGGATCGGTGCAGCGGCGGCAGCTATAGACGTCGTTCGAGTCAAGCCACGTAGCCACAGCGCCGATCAATCAGCGACCGACGCCGCGGTCTACAGCGCCCTCGTTGCAATCGCTAAAAACATGCCCCATGACCGTGAGCATCTGTGCAGGCTGGACGCCGCACTCGGGGATGGCGACCACGGCGTGTCGATCGCCAAGACTTTTCGGGCCGTGGATCACAGACTGTTGTCGTTATCAGGCGACTCCGCAAAGACTATACTCACCGAGGCCGCCGACACCATCTTGACCGAAGTCGGCGGCGCGATGGACCGCTTATCGGTGCGGCGTTTCTCGCCGCTGCCCAACACGTTGGCCGCCCAAACGACACTCGATCTGGCGCGCAGATTGTCACCGACGCCCTTCAAGCCGCCGCAGAAGCCGTTCGCACCCAAGGGGGCGCCAGGCGAGGCGATAAGACGATGCTAGATGCCATCGCGCCGGCCGCCGAGGCAGCCAGTCGCGCAGCCGAGACAACCGCCAGCTCCCTGACCGCTCTCCAGGCCGCAGCAAAGGCGGCACGCGACGGCGCGGCGGCCACCACCCAGATGGTTGCCCGGGTTGGGCGCGCGAGCCGGCTCGGCACCCGCACCCTTGGACATCCTGATCCTGGTGCAACCTCGATTGCACTGATGCTCCAATACGCCGTGAACGCACTCGAGGCGCAACACGCCGATGCGACTCAACCGGCAGCAGAGTGACCCCGTGAACACGCAGTTCGCGCGCACGATCTGATATTTGTCACCTGCGTATTACATTCGGTCGCGACGAAGCGGCACTGACGCTCGTGGTGTATCGAATCGACACAACTGCCTT
Source organism: uncultured Actinomycetes bacterium (assembly GCA_963747395.1). GTDB lineage: Bacteria > Actinomycetota > Actinomycetes > Acidothermales > Acidothermaceae > JAICLV01. The sequence goes on from CAVVEX010000005.1 coordinate 32,757, forward strand.
CGGCGAGAGACCTGACTTGGCTCACTTTTGCTGCTCCGGTCCGTCGACAGGCCGTTGAGCTGCGGTGATGGGTGGCGGCGGCGCGGATTTTGCGCACTAAATCGGGCTCGTGGGCTTCGGGTTTGTGGCATATGTGCGCACGGTGAGGACCGCGTCGGGGGCGACGGCGGTGCAGATCGTCCATTCGACGCGTGGTGGCTCGCGCGACATCGAGCACATCGGCTCGGCGCATGACGAGGCCGAGCTGGAGGTGTTGAAACCCGACTTGGCTCAAATTAGTGTGCAGTCTCGTGCCGATGGATGGCGTCGAGGGCGGCGCGTAGATCTTCGGGGAGCGGGTCGGCGGCGGTGACGACGTGTTTTCCGGCTTGGATTTCGACGACGCGGTAGCGGCGGGCGGTGCGGACGAATTTCTTTATGCTCCAGCCGGTTTTGGTCTCGAGCCAGCGGCTGACCGCCAGGGCGGCGAGCACGATCGTGAGGTGGGCTTCGATCGATTCGCGTTTGTGGTGGTAGATCGGCCGGGCTTGCAGGTCGTGTTTGGACATCCGAAACGACGCCTCGATGTTGAACAGCCGGTGGTAGGCGTCGATGACGAACTCGGCGGTGATGGGGCTGCCGTCGGGGCAGGCGGCCAGATTGGTGATGTAGCCCTTCAGGCCTGCCAGCTCGCGGGCCTTGGCCTCCAGCGCGCGGTTGACGGTCTTGGTCCCGCCGGACAGCGTGATGAACCGGTTGCGTTTGACCGGGGCCTTGCCGGCGACGGCGTTCTCGGCCTTGGCGACCTGCTCGTCGACGCCGCGCAGGGTGCGTCGGGCTCGGTCGGCCTTGTGCTGGTAGTAGATGACCTGGTCTTTGCGGTTGTCGGTCGGCCCGGCCGGCCACGGCTGGACAAACACATGGCCGTCCGGGATCTCCTCACCTGGGTGTTTCTCGCGCCATTCCCTCACCACATAGGGCAGGTCGGGGATCCGCGCGCCCAAGATGAACGACAGCCGCTCGGCCTCGATCGCCCGCCTGTTGGCGTCGGAGACCATGCCGGCGTCGGCGACGATCGTGACGTCGGACAGGTGGTGGGCGGCCATGAACGCGCGGATCGTCGGCAGCATCGTCGTCGTCTCGGCCCGGTTGCCTTCAAAAGCGTTGACGGTCAACGGAAACCCCGACGCGTCGGTGAGCAGCCCGATGGTGATCTGCGGCTCCAGGCGGCGTTCCTTGGAGAAGCCGGGCTCGTGGAACCCGTCCCCGGCGTCGGTCTCGAAGTACAACGTGGAGACGTCGAACAGCACCAGGGAGGCCGGCCCGAGCCGGGCGTGCGCCGCGCACGCCGCCGCCAGCCCCTGCCGGAACCACTCGGCGGCGAACACCGGCAGCCGGCGCTTCAACGTCGCATACGCCGGCCCGGCGACGCCGACCTCGGCCAACACACGCGACGCGTCCAGCTTGGATGTGGGCTCGATGATCCGCGCGAGCACCAGGTCGCGGAACACCTCGTCGCCGCCGCACGCCGCCTGGAAGCCGAGCGCCTCGAACGCGCGGTTCAACGCGTTCCACAAGTGGCCCATCCGCGAGCCGGTGATCGGCAACGCGCCGGCCACCCCGGCCGCCCAACCCGCGCCCGCGGCGCCGCCAAGCCCGAGGTCGAGCTCGCGCCAGCCGGCGTTCAACCGCTGCCGCGCGGCGGCTTTCAACACCTCCAACTCGGCGTCGTCATGCGCCGAGCCGACGTGCTCGATGTCGCGCGACCCGCGCTTCGTCGAGTGCACGACCTGCACCGCCGTCGCCCCCGAGGCGGTCTTCACCGTGCGCACATACGCCACAACCGCGAAGCCTACGAGCCCGGTTTAGTGCGCAAAATCAGCGCCGCCGCCACCCATCACCGCAGGTCAACGGCCTGCCGGCAGACCGGAGCAGCAAAAGTGAGCCAAGTCAGGACGGCGGTGCAGATCGTCCATTCGACGCGTGGTGGCTCGCGCGACATCGAGCACATCGGCTCGGCGCATGACGACGCCGAGTTGGAGGTGTTGAAAGCCGCCGCGCGGCAGCGGTTGAACGCCGGTCAGAGAGAGCTCGACCTCGGGCTCGGCGGCGCCGAAGGCGCTGGTTGGGCGGCCGGGCAGGCCGGCGCGTTGCCGATCACCGGCTCGCGGATGGCGCACTTGTGGGACGGGCTGCGTCACGGGTTCGAGGTGCTCGGCTTGGACGCGGCCACGGGCGGCGACGAGGTGTTCCGCGACCTGGTGCTCGCGCGGATCATCGAGCCCACATCGAAGCTGGACTCGCTGCGCGTGTTGGAGGAGATCGGCGTCGCCGCGCCGGCGTATGCGACGTTGAAGCGTCGGCTGCCGGTGTTCGCCACGCAGTCGTTCCGGCAAGGGCTGGCGGCCGCGTGCGCGGCCCACGCCCGGCTCGGGCCCGCGTCGTTGGTGCTTTACGACGTGTCGACGTTGTATTTCGAGACCGACGCCGGGGACGGGTTTCGCGAGCCGGGGTTTTCCAAGGAACGCCGACTCGAGCCGCAGATCACCATCGGCCTGCTCACGGACGCCTCCGGTTTCCCGTTGATGGTCAACGCTTTTGAGGGCAACAAGGCCGAGACGACGACGATGCTGCCGACGATCCGCTCGTTCATGGCCGCCCACCACCTCGCCGACGTCACCATCGTCGCGGACGCCGGCATGGTGTCGGAGACCAACCGGCGAGCGATCGAGGCCGAGGGGTTGTCGTTCATCTTGGGCATGCGCATCCCCGAACTGCCTTATGTGGTGAAGAACTGGCGCGAGAAACACCCCGGCAAGGACATCGCCGACGGGCAGGTGTTCGTCCAGCCGTGGCCGGCCGGGCCGAGCGAGAAACGCAAAGACCAGGTCATCTACTACCAGTACAAGGCCGACCGGGCGCGGCGGACGTTGCGCGGCGTCGACGAGCAGGTCGCCAAAGCCGAGAACGCGGTCGCAGGCAAGGCCCCGGTCAAACGCAACCGGTTCATCACCTTGGCCGGCGGGACCAAGACCGTCAACCGCGCTCTGGAGGCCAAGGCACGCTCGCTGGCCGGGCTGAAGGGCTACATCACCAACCTCGACGCGACGCCTGAGTTCGTGATCGACGCCTACCACCGGCTGTTCCAGATCGAGGCGTCGTTTCGGATGTCCAAACACGACCTGCAAGCCCGGCCTATCTACCACCACAAGAGAGAATCGATCGAAGCCCACCTCACGATCGTGCTCGCGGCGCTGGCAGTCAGCCGCTGGATCGAGACCCAAACCGGTTGGAGCATAAAGAGATTCGTCCGCACCGCCCGCCGCTACCGCGTCATCGAGATCCAAGCCGGCGCGCGCACTGTCACCGCCGCCGACCCACTACCCGAAGACCTACGCGCCGCCCTTGATGCCATTCACAGGCACGAGACTGCGCACTAATCTGAGCCAAGTCGGGTATTACATTCGGTCGCGACGAAGCGGCACTGACGCTCGTGGTGTATCGAATCGACACAACTGCCTTCGGCGAGAGAAGAGCGGAGCCGGAGCGACGCATACATTCGGCTATTGCTTGGGAATTACTCTCGCCTCGAGACGCGGTTCCGAGCTGTCTGTAACAAACCTGAACATGTCTGCGCGATAGTAGGCCTCCGAATACCGGAGTGGCTGGCCGGTGCGAGCGTACACAGTACCCTGCTTGCGGAGAAGCGGCAGACCCTCTGCAACACCCAACAGCCGCGCAAAATCTCCCGCGGCCGACAGCGCATCGATGGAGTCCCGACCGAATGTACCCGGACCGTCCCGCAGGGCCAGCAGGTGGGTAAGCGAGGACTCTAGATCGGCCTCCAGCAAGTCCTCCAGCCCTGGCGGCAGATACACGTCGTGAATAGCGCATGGCACGCGATCCAGGAGGCGGAGTCTCCTGACAAAGATGACTTGTGTCCGAAGCGGCAATGAGAGAGCTGCGGTGACGTGCTCCGCGCCTTTAACCGTTCCTGCCACGAGCACCTTGGTGCGGACCGTGAAACCGAGTTCCGCCATTGCGGCCGAAAAGCTCGCCTGGCTGGCAGGATCGTGGCGAATCTTCGCCGCCGCGACAAACGTCCCCTTGCCGGGCTGCCGAAATAGGACGCCCTCGGCCACGAGACGGTCCAAGCTCTTGCGCGAGGTCATGCGACTGACGTTGAAGCGCTTGGACAACTCAACCTCGGAGAGCACGCGATCTAGGGGCGACAGTTCGCCCGAGTCGATCATGTGCCGAAGGTCCTGCTCGATCTGCACGTACAGCGGCACATGCGAGTTCGGACTCACAGTGGGCCGATCCGCGGCGGAATGCTCCCGTGCCATGCGAAGGAGTATCCATCCCTTGTCTTCAAGGTGTACAGGGGCAGTCCAGACCATACCTGCTGAGATCGACCGGAGCGAATGCGCTCGCAGGTCTCGTCGGACGGCCGGCCGGCCGAGACTACGGATAGACAGGTATACACCTGAGTGGTAACTTGTGCTTGTGGACGTCGAGACCGACTCAGGCACATTCGATCATGGTGGGCCAGCATGAGTTATTCACCCGGGCTTACCATCAGCACCACCGAGCCGGTGCAAGCCCTTGACGTCACTCCGGCGCTCGCGCGCCGCGTTCGTGAGATGTCGACCGACGGCTTGCTAGCGCTTACGCTGCCCCACACGACCGCAGCGCTCGTCCTCACGGAGAATGACCCGGACTTCTTTCGAGACATCGCGAGGACCGCCCGCGAGCTGCTGGCGCCGTTGGAGCCGTTCGAACACCACAGGAACAACAATCCCAATGCCGCTGCGCACCTGTTTTCCATCTTCTGCGGTGTTCAGGTGCTAGTTCCCTGCCATGACGGCGAGCTGGGACTCGGCCAACATCAGCGCGTCATCTTGATCGAACTGGACGGTCCGAAAGACCGCGAGATCGCCCTAGCGCCCTGTAGGAGGTGAGGAACCTATGCGAATTGCCGTGGGAGCCGACGACCTCGGTGCCGATCTGAAAGGCCTTCTCGCTCGGCAGATGGCCGAGTCGGGGCATGAGATCGTGGACGTGAACACCGAACTTGCCCCTAATGCTGACTATCCTGATGTGGCAGTCCTCGCGGCACAAGCCGTCGCTCGAGGCGATGTCGACCGTGCGCTACTCGTGTGCGGGACAGGCATCGGGATGTCAATTGCGGCGAACAAAGTTCCTGGTGTTCGGGCTGCGAATGTTGGTGACGCTTACTCTGCCGAGCGTGCAGTGAAGTCCAACAATGCACAGGTTCTCTGTCTCGGCAGTCAGGTCATCGGGCTTCAGCATGCTCGTCTGCTGGTCGAGCATTGGCTCAACTCTGCTTTCGCCGGTGGCCGCTCGACCCGGAAGGTTGCAAAGCTCATCGAGCTGGACACGGCGGCCAGTGCGAAGCCGAACCTCCAGTCGTGAGTTGAGGTCTTCCCTTGACGCTCACATCGCACACAACGCGTGAACGGCGGCGGGTTCCGCTTGTCGCTGTAGGCAGCCGACCATGAGCACCGGATTCGTGCGCACAGAAGACGTGCGGGTACTCGTCGACGCGACGACCGGCGATATCCGCCTCGACCACCCAGAAGGCGTCGCTGTACACAGCGACGGTTCGATCTGGTGTGGCGGCGAGCACGGCCAGATCTATCGGCTGAGGCGTGACGGCACCGGGCTTGAGCAGGTTGCCTCCACCGACGGCTTCTGCCTCGGCCTCGCTTTCGACGTCGAGGACAACTTGTACATATGTGACTTACATCATCGCGCAGTTATGCGGATGGACCACACGACGGGCCGAGTGGAGATCTTCGCTGACGGCGTGCCGGGCCACCGCTTCCGCCTGCCGAACTTCCCACTCTTCGATGAGAACGGCCGGCTGTACGTCTCCGACAGCTGGTCGATGGGCGAGCCGGGACCAGGCATTGCGCGCTTCACGCCGGCCGGTGGAGGCGAACTCTGGTACAAAGAAGCACTGCACTTCGCCAACGGCTTGGCGCTCTCCGCGACGGCCACGGAGATATACGTTGCTGAGACCTTCGCTCAGCGAGTCAGCGTCATCCCCGTTGCCGAGGACGGATCAGCGGGTGCTCGACGCACACACGCCCTCACCCCAGGTAGCTACCCGGACGGTCTCGCGGTGGATAGCGACGGCGATGTCTGGGTCGGATGCTACGAGCCCAGCCAAGTCCTCCGCATTACCGGTGGCGACGCCACCATCGCGTATCACGACGAGACGGCACACCTGCTAGCTCACCCCACCAACCTCGCCTTCCATGGGACCTCGCTCGTCACCGCCAACCTAGGCCGATGGCATCTGAGCGTGCTAGAGATCGGCAAGACAGGTCGCCGTGTCCCGGCAACGCTACGCGCTGAGAGGCGGGAGAGCGGGGCGCGGGGACACGGCGGTCAGTCCACGGCCGATGACGGTTCTCTGAGTAACCGTTCGAACCGCTGATACCGCCGCCTCGCCTCTGCCAGACCAGCGATCGCGTCAGGCCCAGGCTTCGACACGAGCTGTGACAATGGCGCCTCGACCGACACACCAATCCCCTGGGCGGCAAGTCTCGCGGCTCCGCTCGCGGGCTCACCGTACTTGACCCGGCGCCCATCACGATCCAACGTCCCGAGAACGATGCGCGCCCAGGACTCATTGCGCAACCCGCCACCGGTGAGAAACGGCGCGCTCGGTACCGGTCCAAGCCTGCGCAAGCGATCCCAAGAGTCAGCGAGGCTATACGCCACGCCTTCAAGCACGGCCCGCAGGAGATGTTTCTGGCGATGTCCTGCGCTCAGTCCGATGAAGGCACCGAACTCTGCCCCTTCACCAGTTCTGCTCCCATCCAGGTTCGGGATGAAAACCACACCGCCCGCGCCTGGCGCGAGGTTCTCCGCAGCTTCGAAGGGCAGGTCTTCGGACGCACACCCTCCGGAGGTAACGGAGGCGAACCAGTCGAGAGCAGCTGCCGCGCTGTTCGTTGCTGCCAAGGTGTACCAGTTCCTACCGTCGGGATGGGGATACACCAAAACGCCGTAGCCAGGTGCCGGCTCTGAGTGCACCACGACGACAGTTCCTGTTGTTGCGATCTTGACCAGTCCGTCGCCCGGCCCCAGGTCTCCCAAGGAGACAAGCTCCGCAGCCGTGTCCGTTGCGCCCACGACGACCGGCGTACCTGCGGTCAAGCCGCATTGTTGCGCAATGGCTCCTGACAGCGCGCCAGCAATATCGGTTGACGGCCGCACCTCGGGTAGCAGGGACGGAGCTATGCCCGCGCCGGTGAGGACGCTTTCTAGCCACTCCCCCCTGATCGGATCGTAGAACGCAGTTCCCGCTGCATCAGTAGCGTCAGTGCACGCCGCGCCGGTTATCGCATAGACCAGGTAATCCTTGCCGAGCAAAACGCGGCGAGTCCTGCTCCAGAGGTCCGGTCGGGCCTGCCGCACCCACGTCAGCTGCGGAAGGGTCCAACAATGCGTCAGGTCCACAAGCGCACGATGGAGCAACTCCTCCCCCCAGGCCCGGCGCTGTTCTCGCGCGATGTCCATGCAGCGGCGGTCGCACCACAAAACGACGGGTGCGAGCGGGTCACCCTCCGAATCGAGCAGCACGGCATTATGCGCGGGCGCCGTTACCCCTACAGCTGCCACACGACTCCCAGGAGTTTCGCTGGTCAAACGACGTACCGAACGAACGAACGCGTCCAGCCAGTCACCGGCGTTCTGCTCAGCTACCTGGCTCCCTACTCGATGGGTCTTGTAACCGACCCGATCTGAGGCGACCACTGCACCAGATTCGTCGACCAAGACGCTCTTGCAGCCACTCGAGCCAGCGTCGACTCCAAGAAACAGGGGCCGTGCCGAGGCAATCACAAGACGTGCTTCGGTCTCATGCCGAGATCACTCCTCGAGCTGGTTCTGGTGCAGTGTTCAGCGAAGCCTTCAGGCATCATTGCGGTTGTCGATTCGAGCCGCTGGCACCGTCCTCTCGCCAGGCACCAAGCAGCCGATCGACACGGTCGAGCAGTCGGCCACCGTCAGCACCCGAGTACACGCGGTGGTCAAGCGCCAAGCCCATCGTGACCACGGAAGCCGGCTGCCAGGAGCCATCCACGAACCGCGGCAGCACCCGTGGGCGGCCCACCGTCACGAGGATCGGATCCGGAAGAGCAATAACGCCAAGCGCGGCGTCGACCGGCCAGTCAGTGAAGTCATACAGCGTCGCGCTCCTTGGCCCATAGTCCTGAGGACGCAACAGCCCTGTCCGGGTCCGGACCTTCAGCTCGCGCAACCGGCGGGCAATCTCTGATCGCGTCGAACGCTCGCAATGCGGAACACGCCCCAGAAGCGTCCCATTAACTGTATTTAGCATGAGACCTAGGTGGACGGCGTGAGCGCGGCCCGAGTCAACCAAATGCTGTTCCACCAGCAGATCCCGCTCGACCTCGAGTGCACCCACGATCAGCGCTCCGACAAGGCCGATGATACCCAGGGAGGCTGACATTCCCCCTGTGATGTCTAACTCGTACTGAAGCTGAAGATGCGGTATTTCGCTCCAACTCTTGCTGCTTAGCGTAGCCATTGCCTGTCGGGCTTGGCCGCGTCGTTCCGCCGACCGACTGCGGGCGGCCTCGAGAACGTCCGCTTCCACCACACAACCGTCGGGCCGGTTCGCGGTTACTTCTTCCGTAGCCACACCCAGTCGCTGAGAAGCGCGCCGTGCGCGGGGGCTCAGGCGCCGCCCCTCACGTTCGCGACCAGACTCATGAGCGGGCATGGGTTTCCTGGCTGGCGCGGGCTCGTCTTGGGCGGCGCTGGGCGATGTCTCGGCAAGCACGTCACCGGGAACCTCCGCTACCGAGGCCGTCGCGGCCAGATCATCGCCGTTCTCGGGACGCGGTACCCCGCCCGCGCTACCACGGCTGTTGGTCGCTTCAGCCAGCAGGGCGACGACCTGCCCACGCTGAACGACGTCACCTGCCTGGACCCTAAGGTCGGCCAGCACACCGCTCGCGTATGCCTGAACGCTTACGGTCACCTTGTCGGTGTCGATCTCGAAGACGTCGTCGCCTTCAACGATCATGTCGCCTTCGGCCTTGAGCCACCCGGCGAAGGCAATATCCATGCCGCCCTCGCCTAGGTTGGGTACCACAAGCTCGATCGCCACTACTCCCCCAAGACAACCCGTCGGACAGCAGCAGCTATCCGCTCCGTGGTCGGTACGAGGAATGGTTCAAGGTGAGGTGCGGCAGGGGCTGGCTGGTTTGTCCCGGACAGGTGGACCACCGCTTCGTCCAGCTCGTACAACGCCTCGGTGACAACCGCGCTGATCACGGCTGAACCCCAACCGCCAAGGGCCGAACCTTCCTCGACAACGACAAGCCGACCGGTTCTCACGACGGACTCGATCACTGCCTTCGTGTCGAGAGGCGACAGCCAGCGCATGTCGATGACCTCGGCATCAATACCTTCTTTTGCGAGCTGTTCGGCAGCGGATAGGGCGCGATGCACCGTGATCAACGCACCGACGATCGTCACATCCGTGCCCTTCCGCCGGATGGCAGCCCGCCCGACGGGAATCTCGTACGGCTCATCCGGGACGTCATCCACAACGCCTTCCCCGTCGACCGACACGCGACCCTTCGACCCGTACAGGTACTTGTGGCTGAAGACCAGCGTCGGACCTTCGTACCGGATGGCTGTCGTCATTGCACCCTTCGCGTCGTACGCGGTCGACGGCGCCGCGACCGTCAGCCCAGGAATTCCGAAGAACACGTTCTCGATACTGTTGGCGTGCTGTGCGCCGCGGCCCGAGACACCGGTCGGTGCATGTAGAACCAGGGGCACGGTGACTCGGCGCCCCGACATCACGGAGAACTTCGCCGCCTGCTGGATGATTTGATCTGCCGCCGGAAGGAGGAAGTCGCCGTACTGGAAATCAACTACCGGCCTCATCCCGGCGAGCGCCGCACCGACGGCAAGGCCAACGAATCCCGCTTCCGAGACCGGGGTGTCTCTAATTCTCCTTTCGCCGAAGCGCTCCAGGAGTCCCAGCGATAGATGAAAAGAGCCACCGATCCCAACGTCTTCGCCCATCAAGAAGACTCGTTCATCCGTCTCCATCTCGGAGGTAAGAGCTGCACGCAAGGCGGCGATCAGCGTAGCGTCCTTCACAGCAGCTCCAGCCCGGCCATTGGGCTTTGGTCTGCGAAAGCCACGGCCTCATCGATTTGTTTCGCTACTCGCTTCTCTACTTCGGCCCTGCGGTCACCCATCCCGGCCGTCTCCAGCGCCGCTTTCATACGCCCCACCGGATCGCGCGCCAACCACCTTTCGACTTCCTCTTGGGGTCGATAAGTGCCGGGGTCGTCACGCTTGTGTCCACCGCGCCGATAGGTGAAGCATTCAACGAAGACAGGTCCCTTGCCGTCTCGGGCATGCGCGACTGCATCCCTCACCGCGTGATACATGGCAACGACGTTATTACCGTCGACGGTCATCGTCGTGAGCCCATAGGACCCGGCGCGCTCGGCCAGCTTGGTGTTGCGGAACTGCCGGTTGACTGGCGTACTGATGGAGTACAGATTGTTCTCGCACACGTAAACGACCGGCAATTCCCAGAGCGCCGCTAGGTTAAGTCCCTCGTGTGTATCGCCCTCCCCCATGGCGCCATCGCCAGTAAAGCAAACTACGACGCGCGCCTCGGCTCGTTCCTTGAAGGCATAGGCAATTCCTGCAGAGATGGGAACCGAGGCACCAACGATTGCGATGCCGGGCACTGCACCGACATCGATATCGCCGACATGCAGCGATCCGCCGTAGCCATGGCAGCAACCTCCGTCCTTCGCGAACAATTCCGCCATCAAGGACGATGCGCTCACTCCCTTCGCTAACGCTTGGCCATGACCACGGTGCGTGATGGTTATCCAGTCGTCGTCGTTGAGCGCAGCGCATGCCCCGACCGCACATGCTTCCTGTCCGAGGGCCAGATGAATCGTGCCAGGAATCTTCCCCTGCAGAAACAGTGAAGTCACCCGATCCTCGAACTGGCGCACCAGACTAAGCCGCTCGTACAGCATCAAGGCTTCGTCGGCGCTAACGCCCGTGAGATCGATGGGTTCGTCAACCGCTTGCTCCGGCGGCTGCGCTGTGCTCGTTGTCATGCCCATTCCCCGCTGTTGGCGTGAGCTGCTTGCAGCTCAAGCGTCCGCATAGTGCTGCGCTCCAGTCTATACATGTACGTTCCGCATCGTCACCTTCGCTACGTCAAGGGCTGGGCCATAGGCCCCCGTTCACGTCCAGCTGTGCACCGACCACCCAGCTCGACCGGGGTGATGCAAGAAAGGCGACCACGTCCGCAACCTCTCGCGCTGTGCCCCAACGGCCTGCAGGATGCGCGTGCGCGATCGCCTCCCTGGCCGACTCGTCAAACGCCCGGGTCATCGACGTGTCCACGACGCCGGGATTCACGCAGTTCACGCGGATACCTCTGGGCGCGAGCTCGAGGGCGAGGGACCTACAAAAGCCGGCCAGGCCAGCCTTCGAGCTCGCATAAGCAGTACTTGCCCGAACGCCACCGCTCCGCCCAGCCAGGGAAGCCACACAGATCACTGAACCGCTTGAGCGGGTGCTCATCTCGGGTAGGACCGCCTTCGTGAAAAAGAACGCACCACGGAGATTCACGTCATGGATGCTTTGCCAGTCGGCGGCGTCCAGTCCTGCCGTAGGTCCGTAGTGATGGACGCCGGCATTGTTGACGAGCACGTCAACTGGTCCGTGCGATTGCGCCTGGCGCACGGCTTCGACGACATCGGCCTCGGATCTGACGTCGGCACGCACCGCGTACGCGTCACCGACCGCGCGGAGCGCGGCAACCGCCGCCGAAGCGGTATCACTATCGACGTCGGCAATACCGACCCGCATTCCTTCCTCGAGCAAGACGCGCGCGACCTCAAGACCGATACCGCGAGCGCCGCCGCTGACGAGGGCATGTTGTCCGGTGAGTTGCAGGTCCATACGAAGCCTCTCCGTGCTAGTGGGCCGACCCGGCTATCAACGCGGTCAACTGCTCGGGAGTGATCGACCGGCCGTGGACCTCCTCACGGACCTGACCTCTCTGTACGATCAGCGCCCGACTGCAAACCGACGCCACCTCTTCCATGTCGGAAGACACGATCAGCACACCCAGCCCCTGGCGGGTGGCCTCCTGCAGGGACTTGTAGATTTCCTCGCGCGACCCGACATCAACACCGAACGTCGGCTCGTCGAGGATAAGAAGGCGTCCCGGAAAACTGAGCCATCGCGCGAGGACCACTTTCTGCTGGTTGCCTCCCGAGAGACTTTCAACGGATCGTTCGGGGACGGGCGGTCGCACGGCGAACCGTTTGAGAGTGTCCAGCGCGTCTCGGCGCTCCCCGCGCGGAATTGCGAACCGAGCGCTCGACTTGCCACGAAGCAGGGACGACGGGAAGAGATTCTCGCGCAGAGAGAGCTTGAGGGCGAGGCTCTCCTCAGAACGGTTGTTCGAGACGAAGCCGACGCCGAGACGCACCGCGGCACGAACATCGTCAGCAGGGAGCACGGTGTCACCTAGAAAGACCTGCCCGCGGCTTCGGGGAGCAGCGCCGTAGATCGCGCGTGCAATGCGGCTTTGGCCGGCACCTCGGAGACCAACGAGACCGACGACCTCGCCGGGGTAGACGTCAAATGTGGCAGGGCCCGCGGAACCCGAGACGAGATCCCGAACGCTGAGCAGCGGTTCCGCGTGCGAGCTGGACACGGTCGGTTCCGTGGCCTGCACGGTGCGGCCGGTGATCTTCTGGATCAGCTGGTCTTTGGTTACGTCTTCGACCCGGGCGCTGTGGACCTCACGGCCGTCGCGAAGCACCGTAACGCGATCGGCGACACGAAAGACTTCGTCGAGCCGGTGCGTCACGTAGACGACGCCCACGCCTTGCGCCTTCACACGGTGAATTACGCTCAGCAGCCGCGCCACCTCGCTCTCCGGTAAGGCCGCGGTGGGCTCGTCCAAGACCATGAGTGGGCGTTTCAGATAGACTGCGCGCGCGATCGCAACGATGGCACGCTCGGCCGCGCCAAGCCTTTCCACCTTCTCGCGCGGATCGATATCGGCGCCCATGTCGCTGAGGATGCGGACAGAGCGCCGGACGAGTTCCCGCCAGTCGATGAGGCCAAGCCGCGTCGGGTATCCCACGACGAGCCCGATGTTCTCAGCGACGGTGAGCGCTCCCGCCAGGCCAAGGTCCTGATGGATGAACCCGATCGGTAACTCATCACTAGAGTGGACAGGGTCGCCTCGAAGGTAGATCAGACCACCGTCCCGCTTGTGAACGCCCGCTAGGATTTTAATGAGGGTCGATTTCCCTGCGCCGTTCTCGCCAAGCAGCGCGTGAACCTCGCCTTCCGCCAACGTGAAGTCGACGTGGTCGAGCACCGTCACACCGGCAAATTGCTTGGTGATCCCTTGGAGCCTCAAGACCTCCACTACGTGTTCCTCCGACCAAGTCTCCGACACCTGTCTGTGCTGTCGCGGCCGCTACGGCGCCACGAAACCTGGCGCTCGCCGGCAGCGTTGTCACCCATGCCGGCCTGCTAGACGATCGCGATGGGCCGGACCCAAGAGCCCGTTGCGCCGTCGATGCGAAGTGGGAGACACACGAAGAGGAACTCGTAGACGTGCTCAGCTGCAAGGGCATCGAGGTCCATGATCTCGATGAGGTAGATGCCTCGCCGTACGAGGAGTGCCTCATGCAAGGTTTTGGTGTGGTCGCCGATCGGGTGCGGCTCACTGCCGGACGTATCGGTACCCAAGGCTTGGATGCCTTGGGAAGCGAGCCATAGACCCGCCGCCTGCCCGACCCCGGGCTGCTCCGCAAAGAACGACTCCATGGCGGACTTGTACTCTCGGATCTTGCCCGTTCTGACCAGCACAACGTCGCCGGGACGAACGGCAATACGTTCGGAGTCGAAGATCTGTTCAAGATCCGACTGGGTGACTTCATAGCGGTCCTCCAGAGCGTCCACCCCATGAAGACCGGCGACGTCCGCCAAAACCGCGCGCGCGACGATTGGCGGCGCGTTCTCGATGCCGTTAATGTGCCAGCCGAAATCGGTGTAAGCCTCAGCCACACGTGTCTCTCCGTAGAACTGACCCCTACATGCAATATGCGCGAGACCGTCGATATGGGTTCCGAGGTGCGGCGAACCTGATATCACGTCCATCGCGTAGTCGAACGGAGGCGGATCCGCCTCCGGTACGACGAGCGCCCGAGGCAGGTGATAGTGGCTGAGGCTGAAAGGGCTGAAGGTCTCAATGGGCGGCTTGGGCATTCCCGGTCCCAGGCTGACGGACAGGTCGTACACGTGCCCCGCGCGAGGCAGGGCAAGCGCCCCCAGGAGAGGCTCCGTATTGATATTGGCCATTTGCCGTCCAGTCACTGCCACGTGACTCTCCTCCAAGGTTCTCCGGACGTCCCTTGAGCGTCCGCTGGCTGACACGTCGGTTGGCTGTCATCAGTCTGCGGTGCGAGCGCGGCGGCTCGCGAACACCGAAAGACCGACTGCGACGAGAAGTATTCCGCCGTCGAATAGGGACTCGATGTAGAACTTCGCACCCATCTGTTGAAGTCCGGCTACCAGGACGGCGAGCACGAACACCGCGACCACCGTTCCCCAGGCGTTCACCCGACCCGGCCTTATGGTGGTAGCTCCAAGGAACGCTGCCGCGTAGGCCTGCAACAGATACTCGGGACCGATCGAGCTGTTTCCGACTGCGAGCTCGGAGGCCAACACCAGGCCAGCCACGCAAGACAGCACTGATGATGTTACGAAGGCGGCGAGAATCACACGGTCCGTGCGTATTCCCATGAGCACGGCTGCCCGAGGGCTGGAGCCCGTCACGTACAGCAACCGCCCCGGCCGTGAATGTTCGGTCACTACCCACAAGACAAGTGCGGTGATGCCTAGATATAGGGCAGGGGCGGGAATGGGGCCTACGTTTCCGGTGGCGGCTGTGAAACCGTGCGCGAGGTTGCCCGCGATTTGCGATCCACCGCTGTACCACTCGGCGGCACCGTACAGGATCGTTCCGGTGCCCAGGGTTGCGATGAAGGCGTCAATCCCGAGCTTGGTCACGAGGATTCCGTTAAGTAGACCCAGAACGGCACTGCCACAGAGAACAATAAGAGCGGCCAGCTGCCAGGGCACATGTTGGTTCACTTGGAGACCCACGACGATTACGTCGCTGATCGTGATCATGTAGCCAACGGACAGATCGAACTGACCGGTTGCGAGCGGCACCATGACAGCCAAGGCCACTAAGCCGCCGATCGCTTTCGTCGCGAAAATGCTGCGAGCCGTAAAGGCAGTCGGGAATGTATGCGGCAAGAGGACAGAGAAGAGCCCGATGAGCAGCACCAGTATCGCGAGCAGTCCGTAGTGACTGCTCGCGAAAACGATCCTGTCTTGCATGGTGCCATGCCGCTTCTGGGAAGGGCCCGCGCCACCCTCGCGGAGGCGCGGACCGCCTCCGTCCTCGGTCTCTGTCACAATCACCTGCTTGGAATACGGATCGTCCGACACCCGGGTGGTTCCTCTCTGTGGGCTCACGGCGCACCTCGTAGGTGCGCCGTGGGCTGTGCAAGGTGCCTGCTGAAGTCACTACGTCTGCGCGTCGTGGTCCTGCGCCTACTTGCAGACGTTCTCGTACTCCCCACGTGCCGACGCCCGTCTGAAGTAAACGTCACTGGGATTCACTGAACGCCCCAGATGCTCTTGTAGTGTTGCTGGTAACCGTTACTCGGGTTGAAGACGTTCTGGTCGCCACCCTCCTGTGACACGTCTTGAGGCGTGACGATATACAGAGGAACGTCAAAGACTGCGGGCGGGCTGCCGGCGAAGGATCGGTTGAGCTCGTCGATCGCCATCCAGCCTTCGAAATCCGCAGGTTCTGGAACCGTCGCGACCTGGTACTGGCCTTGGCGGATGCGCTGGTACGCAGGCGGAGTGCCATCAGCGCCGACGAGCATGACGTCCTTCGTGCTCACGCCGTCCGCCTTCAGGGCGGCGGGCATGTAGTCGAAGATGCTGTCGCCGACCGCAATGACGTAGAACGGCTTTTGAAAGCTCGAGATCCAGCCGGAAACAAGTGTCGGCGTCTGTTGCGCTAATTGCGAAATCGGGAAGTTCACATTCTTAAGCATCTTGCATCCCGAGCACTTATTGAGCTCGGCCAAATACGCTTTGTCCTTTGCTACCGCAATGGCGTATTGTGAGTCGTAGTAGAGGACGACACGGCCCTGCCCGTTGCTCTGCGCGATGACGTAGTCAGTCTGCAGTTTCGCGATATCGGTGGCGTTCTGCTGGATGTTCATGAAGATGTCCAGGCTTGGATCCGGTCCCGCCGCGGCCGCCGCGTGCATACCGACGAACTTGATGCCCTGCGCGGCGCCCTGGCTGACGACGGCATGCTCCGCTTGGGCGTCCACACCCGCGAGGATGATGCCGTCTGGTTTGAGCGCAATGGCCTGGGTGATTGCGTCCTTCCAGCCAGTCGGTGTGCCTTGCCCGTTGATCACACTCGAGGTCCAGCCAAGTACCTTGGCTGCGTTGGTGGCCGCCTGCGCCCACGCCTTGCACACCTGGTTGTTCTGGTCGCAGGAGACGATGACGATCTTTTTCCCTTTTTGCGCGGCCGGACCGGTGTTCGGTCCGTTCCACTTCGTGATGGTTCCGGTCGAAGCAGCGACTGCGGCCTTTGCCTGGCTTACGATGTCGGAACCGCCCGCTGCACCGGTGCCCGTCGACGACGCGCTCCCGCTCGGTGGCGTGCTTGCAGTAGCGCTCGCGCTCGCCGGCGTCCCGGCACCAGGACTTCCAGCGGCGGAAGAGCTGGGCGTGGTGCTGCCGGACGCCGACGTGTGCGATGAGCTGCAGGCGGCGAGAAGCAGCGCCGCGCTTGCTCCGAGGGCGGTCGAGGCTAGCCTTCGGCGGCGGATCGCGGAACTGGATGACCTCACGGATGTTCTCCTTTGAACGAGCCTGTGGGCAAGAAGGCAGAGAGCGCCGCCCGCTGATCGCGCGAGACATGCACCTGTGCATGCCTGTATAGTCCCGTACACTCCGTTGACGCAAGGGGCTGAGACAAAGCTGTAACCGAGTGGCAATTTTGCGGCGGCAATGAGGCTAACGAAGCTGCCCATGGGTGACCCGAGATGGCACCCGTCCACACGCGTCAACTGGGCTTTCCCCGCCGCTCAACGGTTCACCGTGTTGCGACGTTGGCTGGAATCCGCGCGGCATAACCCAGAGTTCTTGACCCACAGTCCAACCCGTCTTCCCCCAAACCCCGCGTCACAGGACGACGCGTCCACGCCTGCGCTGTCGTGGGCGGAGGAGGCAGACCGGCAGCATGAACGACTTCGCCTCCCTCGTCCGCGCCGACCGCGACGCGGAGCCGACCGTCGACCTCATCGACCTGTCGCTTCGGCTCGCCGGCACGCCGTGCGGACCGCTCTACGACAGCCACGTCAGCCCCGACCGGGAACTCCTTGCCTACGCGAGCCGACACAACGGACAGGCGCGTCCGGGAGGGCTCCGCTGGGTGATCAACCACCGCCCGCCCATGCCCCGAGGACAACCCGACGACCTCGCCGCGCACCGCGGGCCGGTACCCACAACGACCGGACTGGACAGCCCGAACTGACGGCAAACACCGGTTGACGGACGGGAACCCGCCGATTTTCGTGAATATGGCGGTCGTTTCACCCACCCGCCGAGACCGCGATCTACGCTGCAGCCGAGCCATGGGACACCTCGTCGACGCCTCCTTGGACGCCACAAATGCCAGCCAATGTCTAGCGAGCGGCCGCCGCCGTCATCGGAGCACGAGGCGTGATCCAGCAAAACCGCAGGTCAGAGGGGGTGGAAGGGTGGGCCGCCCGGGGGTCGAACCCGGAACCCGCGGATTAAAAGCCGGCGATCTCCACGCGCGAAATACGCGTTTGCGCACGTCAGACGTGGTGTCGGGTGCCACGGAGTGCCGTCGTGTGCAGCGCATTCCGGGCACGTCGATGGACCAGAAATGGACCAAAGATCTCCCTCGCCACGGGTCGCCCACTAGCGTCGCCGACCGTGGAGATTGCGCTTTTGGGGCGTACAGCACGTGGTGGGGCATTCCGATGTTTCGAGGATGTGGCGGTCGCTGGGCGTGTGCCGGAGTGTGCGGAGCATCCGGGTGCGAAGGTAGTGCGTGACGGCTACTTCGGTGGGGCAGCCGACGGCGGCAGCGGTTCCGCTGCTACGACCCGGCTGGGACGCACAGGTTCGCACCACCGGTGCAGCGGATGGTCGCGCAGGCGTCGGAGTGCCTGAGCTGCGAGCACGAGTTGGCGATCTTCGAGGGGCCGACGGCGCCGCGCCAGTACACCTACACCAACCACGAGGTCGCGATGGCGCTCGCGGCGGTCGCCTCCGGGCAGACCTACATCGAGGCGAGCGTCGCCGCTCGGCAAGCCGCTGGCCGCCGCGATCTGGCGCTGCCGGCCCGGCCGAGGCAGCTGCGGCTCGGCCCCCAACCCAAGCCGCACGGCCCCAACGGCGGCTTGGCCGCGGACTGGACCGAGGTGTTCGCGCCGGTCGTCTTCGCCGACTACGCCCCGACCAGTTGGCCGGAGGTCCTGCTGTTGGACAGCACGTCGTTCTACCGCCGCCACGGCGGCCACGCCTACCCCGCGTTCCACCTTCTCGGCGCCTACGGTTACCCGGCCGGTTCCTCGGCGGGGCGGATGTATCACCTGGCGGCCTACCCGACTGCTGATGCTGACGCCTGGGCGGACTTCCTCGCCCGCTACGACGGAGCGCCGCGGGTGGTCGTCGCCGACCAAGGCGGCGCGGCCCGCAGCGCGGTGCTCAACCGCTGGCGCGGCGCCGCCACCCCACAGCTGGTGATGTGCACCTGGCATCTGACCGCCAACGCGCGGAAAGCCCTCGGCGCGGATGGCATCACCCCGCCGGCGACAGGAGATCCCCATCCGGCGCTGGAACTGCTCGCGCACGCGTTCGACACCCCGCTGAGCTGGGTCCGCTTCGCCAACGCCGTCCGAGCCGACCCGGCGCTGTCGAAGACCGCGCACTGGCTCGACCTGAACGAACATGCCATCCGCGAGCAGATCGGGCGCCGCGTTGACCCCGCCACCGGACAGCGCCGGCCCGGCCCGGAAAGCACCGGCCCCTCGAGCAGAGGTTCGCCACCATCCGGCCCCAGCTTGCCCGCCGCGCCCAAGGGCTGACCAACCGCGAGCGCACCAACCGGATGCTCCTGCTCATCCAGCTCCGCCTCAACGGCCAGCTCGACGAGAGACGCTGGGCCCAGCTCGTCCGGGACGAGCTCAAAGCCCGCCACGGCACGCCCGACCACCAGCGCAAGATCACCTACAAGGCCGGGTACCCCACGCTGTAACGACCCGCTACCCGGCCGCACGAGCCGGGAGGACGAGGACCACCGCGGCCCCGCCATGTAACGGCACCTATTTCTCGACGTCGAGAAGTAGGGTGCCCACGGTCGTCCGACCTTGGCTCACCACAATGAGCCATTGGCCGGTGCTCGTTGGTATGACGTAGCCGGTGTGGTCACCGCCCGCTTGCAACGGCGCGAGCGTCTCCGTCTCCACACCGGTCAGTTGTCCCGAGCCTGGTAATCCGCGGTCGTACCAGAAACGCAGCGGAGGACCGCCACCGCAGCGGTAGCCCTGGAGCGTCAGCGATGTTGACTGGTCCGTCGCCGCGTGAACCACCATCTTTGTGGGCCTGCCGGCTTCGTAGGGATAGGGGTGGAACGTCAGCGGCCCGACCCTGGGCGCGCCCGCCGCGCCAACAGCGACCGTCCGCTGCGTACTGGCCGTAGCGTTGGGATGGTCGCATCCTGAGGCGCCCTGGTGGCTGACCCCATGTGTGCAGGCCGCGGAGGCCAGCAAGGCCAGGACAAGTGTCCCGCGTGCGGTGACCCGCCCATGCATGAGCGCAGGGTAGCGCCGGATCTGTTCGGTAGGCGCGCCGGCTCCGTCGCTGCGACGGGCCACGGCAACAGCCCACGAGTATCGCGAAGCCGGGGCTAGCGACCGCCTGACGTGGGACCGGATGAGATGCCCAACAAAGTGGCTATCGCCCGCTATGTCGGATCTCCACGGTCGGCGACGCTAGGGTCGCCCAGGCGTCGGGCCAGCGTAGAGGCGGCTCAAGTGTTGGTCAGGAAGTCGAGGGCCGCCGTCCCACGACGGAAGTCGTCGTCGGCCAGCGTCGCCCAACCGGGATGCCGCCGATCCCGCAACGGCGCGAGCCGCGCCAGCCGCCTGCGATCGGTCCGCGAACACTGCTCGGCCAACGCCAACGGGTCGACCGCGAAGCTGAGCAGTAGCGCCGCGTCCTGCCAATCACGGTCGGGGTTCGTCCGGCTCGCGATCTCCGCCGTCGCCGCTGCCTTCGCGACCAGCGCGCCGAGCAGATTCGGCCGCCACACCCGGCCAGCGCGACGTGGCCCGGCGACGCCGACGACCGCCACGTCGACCATGTCGCTGCGCGCAAACGCTTGCGTCGTGCCTGGGGCCTGAACGGTCCGCCAGGGCGGCACGGTAACCAGCCGTGTCGCCGGGCCGAGGCCTTCTGGCGCCAGCACGTCGAACACCACCCGGCCGGGCCCGCTCACCGCGTCGCGGGCGAAGCGGTGCAGCACTCCCTCGGGCGTGCCGCCCTCTGCCGCCAGGCCGTGCGCCCGCAACCATCCGGCCAGCCATTGGGTGCCATCCGGACGCTGCCGCACATCGACGACCACATCCATGTCACTGGTCGGCCGCGGGAGCGCCGCGCCGTGTTCGACGGCGAGCAGGTACATCATTTGGCCACCGACGAGCAGCCAGCCGACGGCGTGGTCCTCGGACAGGTCCAGCAGCAGCCGCCAGCCCTCCTCCGCGGCCGGCGTCAAACGCGTGAGCTCGATCACCGGTCGTGCCCTCCGCCGGCGTGCGCCGCGACCGCCGAGAAGGCATCCTCGGCGGCCCGCCGCTCCCGGGCGTCGGCCGAGTCGAGCATGTCGGCCAGCGCGACCGCGACCGGTACCGGTTCGCCTGGCGGTAGCAGTAGCGGCGCCGATCCCTCGGCTGGGACGATCATCAGTTCGACCGGCCCGTCGGGGTCCTCCCGCGCCCGGTAGTCGCGTAGCAGGCTGGCCACTTCGTGGGGGCCCACGTAGAACCGGCTGGGCGGCCCCGCCACGATCCCCAGGCCACGGGCAGCAGCCGCGAACCCTCCGCCAGGCCGCAGTCGCGGATCGCCGGCCAGCCTCTCGAGCACGCCGGGATGTACCCATACGCGCTGCGGTAGGGCGCGACGGCGCAGCCAGTGGCGCCATTGTTCGGCGGTCGGTGCCTGCGCCAGACTTCGGCGTATCCGGTAGCGCACTTGCCGGTCGGTGACGTCGCTCAGATCGACGCCAGCGGCCGAGACCGCGATGCGCCCCGCCGCGGTGATCAGCGCGCGGTCCACGGCCGCCAGCAGCACCCACGCCATGCCGGCCGAGACCGGACGCCCTCTCGACGTCGCACCTCGCGCCCGCTCGCGGACCCCTTCCGCCGACACCAGCCATCCCGAGCCGAGGCGGCGCGCCGGGAGAACGCCGGTCTGGACCAGCCGACGCACCTGGCGAGGACTCACCGCGAGATCCTCAGCCGCTTCAGCGACCTCCATCCAGTCGCTGGCCGACATCCGCTCACCTCCCTGAACCCGCCCCGTTCGTCATCAATCACGTCCACGTCCGGACCTATTGTGTTACACAGTACGAGCATCGTCAAGAAATGCGTCCGCAGCTGGACTCATTCCACAACGCGAGAGCACAGACCAGAACGCGGTGCGACAAGATGCCGGGCGACCGGGCGCGACCTTCGCGCGCCGTATCGGCGTCCAGCCCTACAGTCGTGCGCGTGGAGATCCGAGCCTGGCGCGCCGTCGATCCGGAGCTGTTCCGGTTCAGCACGACCGACCTGCACGACCTCCACGTCGCGCTGATGCTGATGTTCGAAGAAGCCGCAGTCCTCGCCGCGGCACTCAACGTCGAGCAAGTCCGAACCGGGCTCGCTCGCACCGGGTGGGATGAGCCGGTCGTCGAGGAGGCGCTGCACCGAGCGTTGTCGTCGCTCGTGGGCTGGGGCCTGCTCGAGGCCACGCAGGATCATTCGGCTCGGTACAGCACGCCGGAGGAGTTCGAGCGGAAGAATCTGCAATGGTCGCTCACGCCCCGGGGCGAAGCGGCCACCGCGGGCGTGCTGCGCGCCGTGGAGTCGCTGCGTGAAGCTGTCGGACTGCAGACCGCCGTCTTGGAGGTGATCGGCGACGACCTCGGCACACTCGCCGACCTCGCCGAGCAGCCGCGATCCTCTGCAGCAGATGCCCGCATCCATCTTCAGTTGGCGCAGATCGAACGTCACATGAGCGCCCTCGTCGTGAGCGTGCGCCAGTTCAACGGACACCTACAACGACTGCTGCGTGAAGACGCGACCGACGATGAGGTCTTCACCGACGTCAAGCGCCGCACCGTGAGCTATCTCGAGGAGTACGTCGACGGCGTGGAGCGGCCGCAACGCCGCCTCGCCTCCGCGATTCAGCGCGTCGAAGACCTCGGGCTCGCAACGGTTTTCGACCGGGCACTCGTGGGAGCGAACCTGGCGCCCCTCGCGAGCGGCGATCCCGGGCCGGCCTGGATCGCCGAGCGTGACCGCCGTTGGCGCGCGCTCCTCGCGTGGTTCGCACCACCCGACGACGGCATCCCGCTGATTGCCGGCCTGGTCGGTGTCGCGCGCACCGCCATCATCGAGTTGCTGCGGGTCCTCGAACGACGCTGGGACAGCCGACGCCGATCCGCCTCGATCGCTCACGATTTCCGAACCTTGGCGGCGCTTTTCGCCGCCGCTCCGGGCGACGACGAAGCGCATCGCCTGTTCGCCGCCGCGTTCGGCATGTGGCCCGCCCGGCATGCGCACCTTCAGAGTCGAGACGGCGAGGCCCGTGCGCCGACCACGTCATGGCTGGACGCCGAACCGGTCGAGGTCGCGCCGGCGTTGCGGAGCACGGGCAGTCTGACCAACCGCGGGCGAGTTGCGCCGATCGCCGATCCCACCGCGCTACGGGCCAGCCGGCAACGCGAGCAGGCAACGGCGTTGGCCGCACACGATGCGCTTCGCGCCGTGCTTGCGACGGACGGCGCCGTGCGCCTCTCACAGTTCGGAGATCTCGAGCCAGCCGCCTTCGCCGAACTGCTCGCGCTGCTCGCCGCCGCGTTCGACTCGCCCTCGACTTCCGACGGCACGAGGCGGGCGCTGTCCCGTGACGGGGCCGTCGAGGTCGTGCTACGCGACCCGAGCGACGGTCGCGTCGCTCGGCTGGCCACCGAGGCGGGCGTGTTGCGCGGCCCCGACGTCTTCGTCTCGATCACCGTCCTCGACGACGCGGGGTCGCGAGCCAGCTCACCGGTGGGCTCGCCGGCCGGTTGCGCCCGCCTCCGAGGCGGACGACCGCCTGGAGGAGGCGGTCGGTGACTGACGCCGCATTGGCCGAGTACCTGGCCACCGAACGCGCCACGGCGATACGCGTACTGCTTGGCGCGCCGCTTCTCGACGCCGCCGCCGAACCCGAAGGCTTTCGCGGCGTCGTCCGGCACCACGACTGGCTCGTCGACTATTTCGAGCAGACCTGCGGCTGGGCACTGACCGTCGACGCGGCGTCCGGGTTTGCTCGCCTTGCAAAAAGGCGCGCGACTCCCGACATCAACCGGCCACTGCGGCGCGCGCGAGGCGACTGTGCGCCATTCGACCGTCGGCGGTACCAGCTGTTGTGTCTGGTGTGCGGCGAGCTCGTCCGCCATCCGGTCACGACCATTGGACTCCTCGCACAGGCCATCACGCCAGATGGAGCGCTCGACAGCAGCCGGTACGGCGATCGCGGCGCGTTCGTCGACGCTCTACGGGCGCTCATTTCCTGGGGCGTGGTACGCGTCAGCGCAGGCGACCTCGACGACTTTCTCGACAGCGAGCAGGCCAACGCGATCCTCACCGCCGACACTGCCCGCCTGCACCGACTGCTCACGAGCGCGACCGCGCCGAGTTCGCTGCCGGGCGGGCTCCCGACCGACGATGCCTGCACGCGGTTGCTCGCAGAGCCCCGCTACGGCGACGCCGCCATCGCGCCCGATGACGTCACCGACGAAACACGTAACCGATGGGCTCGCAACCAGATCGGACGCCGCCTGCTCGACGACCCGGTGCTGCACTTCGACGACATCTGCGACATCGAACGTGACTACCTTGCCAGCATGAGCGGTCGCCGGTGGATCCGTGACCGCGTCCAAGAGGCGGGAATGGAACTCGAAGAGCGCGCCGAGGGCATGCTCGCCATCGATCCCGACAGCGCAGCGACTGACCGCCGCTTCCCCGCGCCTGTGGGCAACGCCCACCAGCTCGCGCTCCTGCTTGTCGACCGACTGATCGTCGCGCCCGAGGTCGCATCCGATGGCCGTCGCGCGCTCGGGCGGCTCGACGCGAGCCAACTACGCGCAGCAGTCGAATCGGCGCTCGACCGGTTCCCTGGATGGGCACGGGGCCAGCGCGACGATGACGGCGTCCGCCGGCTGACCCGCGACGCCGTCGGCATCCTGGTCGGCTTCGGGCTGGCCGAGATCGCGCCCGGCGGCGGCCTCGCCGCGCGGCCGGCGCTTGCCCGCTACCGGGTGGGCGATCCCGTCGTCCACGGCGCGCCAACCCTCTTCGAGGAGCACCCGTGAGCGCGACACTCATCGGCGACGCCACTGCGCGGGAGCAACATCTCTCGCGCGTCATCACCTTGCCCGCCGGCGAGCAGCGCTGGCGGCCGACGCGCGCCGGCCTGACCGGGTTGTGGCGCTACTGGGACGAGACGTTCACCTTCCACGAGGGTCGGCTGCTGCTGCGCGGTCCCAATGGTTCGGGAAAGTCGATGGCACTGGAGTTTCTGCTTCCATTCCTGCTCGACGGCGACACCTCTCCGGCGCGGCTGACGTCGTCCGGGAAACAGCGCGGTCGCCTCTACGACCGCGTGATGACGGGCAGCGACGACCCCGCCCGTACCGGATTCGCCTGGGTAGAGTTCCGGCGCGGTCCGCAGGTTTTCACTGTCGGGGCTCGGATCCGCGCGTCGAGAGCGACCGGCAAGGCGGACGTCGACCTGTTCACGACGAGTCTCGCCGTCGGCTCCGAGCTGCGCCTCCTCGACGAGACGCGCGCACCCCTGTCGCGCAAGGGACTCGTCGAAGCAATCGGCGAGACGGGCCGCGTGCACCCTTCTGTCGACGACCACCGGACCGCCATCCGCGAGACCTTGTTCCCTGGGTTCAGCGCCGACCGCTACGGCTCGGTCGTCAACGCCTTGCTGGCGCTGCGCAAGGAAAAGTTGTCGCAGAACCTCGACCTCGAGAAGCTTTCGGCGGTGCTCTCCGACGCCTTGCCAGCCCTCGACGACCACGACATCGCTGCGGTCGCCGAAGGCTTCGAGCGACTCGATCGGCGACGCGCCGAACTCGCCACCCTCGAACGAGACCTCGCCGAGGTGCGGCAACTTTCGCGCCAGCAACGCGAATACGCCCGCGCGGTGGTGGTCGGCGTCGCCGGCGAGGTGCGCGGCGCCGAGACCGCGCGCAACTCCGTCACGCGTGACGAACGCAGGGCGGGCGAGCAGCTCGCGCAAGCGCAGGCGGCCGCCGGCGCGGTAGCCGCGGAGAGGCAACAGCTCGACGACCGGTTCGCCGCCGTGGGTGTCGAGGTCGAGGCGCTCAAAGACAGCCACGCCTACCGCGAGGGCGCCGGCCTGGCCGACTTGCGCACGCAAGCGCGCCGCCTGCGCGAGCTTGCGCTCCGTGCTGCCGCTGATGCCGACGAACGAGCCAGCGAGCACGAGCAGGCGGCCGGTGAGCTCGAGGAGACCGCCCGCGCACGCGACACCGCAGCGTCCAGCCTTGCTCTCGCCGGTCGTGACGTGCAGGGTGCCGCCGAGATGTGCGCGGCCGAGCATGTCCTCACCGAAGCGACTGCGGTCGGTGAGCCCGACGACGCCGAGCGACTGGTCAAGGCCTGGATCAGCACTGCACGCACACGAGTCGCCGACGTGCGCACGGCGCTGCGCCGGCACGGCGAGGCAGTGCTGCGGCGCGACGTCGTCGCAGAAGCGGTAAGTCGCGACGAGCTCACCGCCGAGCAGCGCCGCATCACGCACGAGGCCGCGCTGCGCGACCTCGATGCCGAGCTCGGGCGGTACTCGACTGCGGTCGAGGAATGGGCACGCCGATGTGAGTCGACCGGCGTCGACCGCGTCACGGCGGCCCTGTCGGCGCACCCGACACCGCGCCACCTGACGGTGGTCGCCGCTGCGGTCGCCACGGTCGCGGCCGACGTCCGTTCGGACGAAGCCGGCGCGCGGCACCGCCTCGACGCCGAGCGCGCAGCGGCGACGGCCGACCGCGAGACGCTCGTCACCGAACGCGCACGCTGGGAAGACGACAGCCTGGTCGCACCCGGCGCGCCGGCGTGGCGGAGCAGCCGCGCGCAGCTCGTGGGCGCGCCGCTGTGGCGGCTGGTCGACGTCGCACCCGAGACGTCGTCCACACAGCTCGATGGGATCGAGGCTGCACTGCACGCGGCCGGACTGCTCGACGCCTGGGTCGCACCTGACGGTCTCGTCCATCTCGCAGCGGAGCGATCCGACATCGTGTTGGCCGCTCGCCCAGCCGCCGGGCGAACACTCGCCGACCTTTTCACGCC
The DNA here is from genome assembly GCA_963747395.1 of uncultured Actinomycetes bacterium. Taxonomy (GTDB): domain Bacteria; phylum Actinomycetota; class Actinomycetes; order Acidothermales; family Acidothermaceae; genus JAICLV01. The sequence continues at coordinate 59,591 of CAVVEX010000005.1, forward strand.
CGCCGCAGACGCCGGCGCAGACGCAGCAGTGATCGCGGCTGTCCTGGCGTCGGTGCCCGTCGTCGACTCAGCGCTCGGCGCGACGATGCCCGCCGACGGCCCCGAGGTGGCCGTCGGCCTCGACGGCAGCTTTCGGCTGGGAAGCGCGGCGGGCCGCGGCGCGATCCAACCGGCCCGCTTGCTGGGCGCGGTCGCGCGCGAGCGGCACCGGCTCGCGCGGCTCGCCGAACTCGACGCGCTGATCGCCGACGTCGATGCGCGGCTCGCAACGGTCGACCGCCAGGCCGCCGCCCTGGATCGACACCGCGCCGCGGTCGACGCGGAGCTGGCCGCGGTGCCGAGTGCCGACCCGGTCCGCTTCGCCGAGCGCGCGCTCGGCGAAGCCGCCACCCGCCTCGACGAGGCTCGCGGCCGGTTGGAGACGACCCGGGCCGCGCACCGCGAGGCCGAGGATGCCGTCCGCGCCGCGCTGCGCGAGTTGACCACTCTCGCGGCACGGCACTCGCTGCCCGCGGACGAGGGCGGCCTCGCGCACGTCGAAGCATCGCTCGAACGACTTGCCGCCGCCAGTGCGACATGGGCACGTCGTCGGCATGACGCAGACCGTGCGGAGCGGCAGCTCGACCGCGCCGGTCGCCACGAAGCCCAAGCCGCGCAGGCAGCAACACGGGCCACGGAGAACCACGCGGTCGCCGAAACCGAAGCCAGCAACTGCGAGCAGCGCGTCGCCGCGCTCGACTCCTCGGTCGGTGCCGAATACGCCGACGTCACCAGGCGCATCGACGAGCTGATAGCCGAACGAGACGCAAACCGGGCTCGCGTCCGCACGCTTGCCGCCGAGGAGCGAGAGCTGGAGCGTGCCGTCGGCCAACTCGTGGGCAATGTGCGCGCCGCTACGGCGGCCCGGGCACAGGCCGAGGCGCGGCGCGACCAAGCGCAGGGCCGCCTCATCACCGCAATCGCCGCACTGGCACGCGATGCCGAGATCGACGTCGCAGATCCGCTCGACACCGCTACCGCCATTCTCGCGGCAGCGCGAGAAATCGTTGCTACGCACGAGCGAATCGATGCGACGCAGCAGGCCGTCGACCGGCTCTCGCAGCGCGTGAACGAGCGCACCTACTCGGCGCAGGCGACCCTCGGCGCACGCGTCGACATCGACCGCGAATACGCGGCGGAGGGCTGGTGGCTGCTGCGGACGAGGGCGGGCGGCCTGCCCCGCCGCGTCGGCGAGCTCGCCGCCGCCCTCGCCAGCGAACTCGATCAGGGTCGCGCCGAGTTGCACGCCGACGAGGAACGGCTCTTCGAACAGACCTTGGCCGGCAGCGTGCGACAGGCCCTCGCGGAGCGCATCCGCCAGGCGAACGGTCTCGTCGACGGCATCAACGAGCAACTCGTCGCCGTCCGCACCGTCGCGGCGGGTGTGCGCGTGCGCCTGCGATGGGACGTCGACCCCGAGCAGTCGGCCGCCGTGAAGGCGGCGCGCACCTTGTTGTTGCGCGATCCGGCTGATCTGTCCGATGGTGAGCGCGCGTCGTTGCAGGAGTTCGTACGCGCGCGGGTCGACCAAGCGCGCGCCGAGCTCGAGGTCAACGCGCCATGGGAAGCGCGGTTGCGCGAATCGCTCGACTATCGCGCCTGGCATCGCTTCACGTTGCAACTGGCCCATCGCGACTGGGAGGGTTTTCAACCGGCGACAGCACGACGACTGCAAACCCTTTCGACCGGCGAGCGATCGATGGCACTGCACCTCCCGATGATCGCTTCGGTGGCGGCGCACTACGCCGACAGCGACGGCAGGCCGTCAGGCTGCCCGCGGCTGATCCTGCTCGACGAGCTTTTCGCGGGGGTCGACGCCGCGAACCGGGCGCAGCTCTTCGGGACGTTCACCACCTGGCAGCTCGACGCTGTCTTTACCAGCGACCACGAATGGTGCAGCTATGCCGAACTCGACGGCATCGCGATCCACCACCTGCACCCACCGGACGGCGACGAGCCGGTCACATCGACGCGCTTCACGTGGGACGGCCGGCGGCGCGTCATCGACCCGTCCGCAACGTGAGCGCGGGTTCCACAGATCCAGCCGCGTCCGCCGTACGAGGCGCGAGCGCGCGAACGGATCAGGTCGCGATGCGGCTCGGCCGACCGGAGCTCGCACCCGTGGTCGACGAGCTCGCGCGTCGCTTCAGCAACGGCGAGATACCCGTCTCCCTAACCTTGGACGACCTGCCCGACCCGGCCCGGCAAGCAATCGCCGACCTCCTAGGGGCCGAGCGCCTGCCGGGCCGCCGATCGCGGCTGCCGATAGCCCGAATCCTGACGTCGCTGCACCTCGCCTCGGTCGAGGACTTGCGTCGCGTCGTTGTCGAGCTGCGCGGGCCGCTTCCGGACCGACGCGCCGCCCGGCGCACGGCGGTCGCGACCCGTGCGGCGTTGTGGGCATGGGTCAGCCATGAGGTTGCTCGGCTGAGCGTGGCCAGCGACCCGGATGTTCTGCTGCCGTGGGTCGAATCGCTACAGGCCCGCGGAATCCGCGGCGGCGTCGGCGTGTATCGCGAACGCCTTGAGCGGGTGCTCGCCGTGCTGCGCAAGCTTCCGGCGGACGACGTCGGCCTCGCGGCGCTTGGCACCGACTGCACCGGTGACCCGCACGCGCTGGACTACGGGCGCGCGGTCGGCACCCTCATACTTGACGCGCTTGCGCGCGCCGCTGACCTGCCTCGGCCGCACGACGCCGAGACGGCCCGCCTGCTGTGGGAGCGATTCGGCGTGGTACCCGACGCTCTTTCGTCCACCGTGCTGGCCATCGGTCTGCCGGGTCACGGCGGCTCACCGCTTGCCCACTGGCTGGCGGCAGCAGCGGCGGCCGGCGAGCCGGTGGTGCTGACGCTGGCGAACCTCCGACGCTGGCCGGTTGCGCCGCTCGGGCCCGACGAGCGGGTCTACGTCGTCGAAAATCCATCGGTCGTCGCCGAGGCGGCCGCGCGGGGCTGGTTCGGCCTGCCACCGCTGGTGTGCAGCTCCGGGCGTCCGACCGTCGCGGTCGTCACGCTCTTGCGGCAGCTGACGGTCGGCGGCGCGATCGCTTACCAGCACGCCGATTTCGACGCTACGGGTATCGGAATTACGACGTGGCTGACGCAGCGCGCAAAGACCGTGCCGTGGCTAATGGACGCCGGCTCGTATGTGGCAGCCGTGAGGGGTCGCAGTGAACGCGGGTCGGAAATGACTGGCAAGATTCCGCCGACGCCATGGTCGCCGGAACTCCACGACGCACTCGAGCAGGCGCGGGTACCGGTCTACGAAGAGGAAATCCGCGACGCACTGCTCGCCGCCATGATCTGACGGCAACCTCGCGATGTGCTCGGCGCCGCGTCCGATCGCCGACGGCTGGTAGTTCGCCCTGGCCGAACTGCGAGGCAGCGACCGGGTTCACCGGCCGGCCGTGGCGCTGGCAGCACCGTCAGCGGTGCAACCAACATGGCGAGCAGGGACGACCCGGACTCGTAGTTCCTGCCACTGGTGCTGTTGTCTGTCCGGCCATCGCAAGGCGCGTCGCCGCATCAGGTCGACCGCCTCCCCGGCGAAGTCGTGACCTGTGGAGACTCGAGTGGACCTGTGAGTGGGCCGCCCGGGGATCGAACCCGGAACCCGCGGATTAAAAGTCCGCTGCTCTGCCAGTTGAGCTAACGGCCCGGCATATGGGAACAACGCTGCGAACAACGGAAGGAACAACGCGGGGAACAACCGTTGCCTGCGTGGTCAGGGTACCGGGCGGTCGTCCGCTAGCGTGGCGTGCCCGCCACGGTCCCCTATGAGCCGCCGCCGTCAACCAACGACTGTCAAGGCTGCGCAGTTGCGGATGGTGCCAACGACGTGGTGGTCGTCGTCGATCCTCGGCTGGGGGCGACCACGCCTGGGGCGCAATCGGCGCTGCAGTCACCGAGTACGAGGACGCGACTGCCGGCGGCGTCCCAACCAAGGACCTCGACGTTGGAGGCTTGAGAGTCGGGCACCTTCAAATCGGCCGTCAGGATCCGCCATTGGGGGTTGTGGGCGAAGCCGACCACTTGAGCGGGCACGACGCGAGTGCCGCCGATGATGAACTCGGCGCGGATCACAGGCGCGCGCACGATCGCACCGCCCACACCGTTGTTGAGGGTCCACCCCTGTGCGTGATTGACGTCGTCAGCCGTGACGCAGGAGCGAAACTGCGTGGTCAGTGGCCCCTCGCCATAACACACGCCGTCGGCAGTGGTCCAGGCGTACATGTGCGGTGCGCGCAACGCCATGGATCCGTCCGGCAGATTCAGTGCTGCGTCGGTGCCGCTGCTGCCTCCTGACCCCGTGACCGTCGTGCCACGTGAAGATGGCAGCGCCGACACGCCAAAGACCACGGCCGGCACCACGATTGCTACCGCCGCGACGACGCCACCTTGCCGAACGCGCCGCAGCGCGTGGGCGCGACGCCGGATCGCCGCAGGCGCAAGTGGCGCGGGCAACTCGTCGTCGGCGAACAGATTCCGAATCTCGTCCTCTGTGATCACGGCTTCCCTTTCGAGGTGACTCGAGGCTCGCGGCTGTGATGTCCTTCGAGATGAACGGAGGTGCGCAACTTGGCAAGCGCCCGCGCGTTGGTGCTCTTGACCGTGCCGGGCGAGATGCCCAGCGCATCGGCGATCTGCACCTCGGACAGATCCTGGTAGAACCGAAGAACGATCACCGCGCGTTCACGGCGGGTCAGCCCGGCGAGCGCGCCGAGCAAATCTTGACGCTCGGCGAAGCGGTCGGCGTGGTCGGCAGAGATCATCCTGTCCGGCAGCGTCTCCGTCGTTTGCTCGCGCCAGGGTCGGCGCCTCCACCAGTCCGTGTAGCCGTTCACCAAACAGCGCCGCACGTACGCCCACGGATCGTCAGCTCGGATCCGGCCCCACCGTAGATACGCCTTCGCGTAAGCGTCTTGGACCAAGTCCTCCGCGCGGCCCAGGTCGCCGGTCAGCAGCCGCGCCAAGCTCACCAGCCGCGGCGAACTCGCGATCACGAACGTGTCGAAGTCCGCTCTTACCCGCCCGACCTGGGCCGGCTCCGTGGGGGTGGAAGGCGCGCTCAGGTCCGTTCTTCGTTCATGGCGGCGCATGTCTTAGAAGACGAAACCACGGCTCATCCGGTGCTGTAGGTGGAGCGACCAATTTCGAGCGTGTTGATCAATGTCGATCACGACGCTCCATCGCCTCCCGGTAGCCAGCCGCTGGCCCCCGCAGGGTGCGGGAGCCAACCTCACAGCCAACCTCACAGCCAAGCCAGCGGCCGCATTGGGTGCACGCCACCGCGCCAACGAGTCCTTGCCGGAATGGCCACGGCGGTCCACGGTGACGCCGGCGACGTTCCAAGAATCCAAAAACCGCGTCCTAGGCCTCGCACAACCGCCGAGCGGAGCCGAGCCCATCTGCGCAGGTCAGAGGACTTGTTCCCATATTCCAAGGGCCCGAACGGCCCGGCATATGGGAACAACGTTGCGGACAACGGTAAGCACACCACAGGGAACCGTTGCGTGCATGGTCAGGGTACCGGGTGCCGTGCGGACCTCCGGCGCCGCGGCGTGGCTGTCACGGCACCCGGCGCCAGATACTTCTTCGCCGTCTTACGGTCCAGGCCCAAACTGACCGCGAGCTCGCTCTGCGAACGCCCCGCATGCCAATGGACCATCAGCTCCGTCACGTCAACCACGTCGAAACTTCTCGCCATCAGGCTCCCGTCTGCTCGTTGCGACGAGAGCAGCCTGTTTGCTACGAGGACCACACCGACGACACCACGCACGTCATCCCGGTGGGGAATTGCGTGATCGTCGACCTGGGGAATTAAAAGATCGCTGACACCGAATGGGAGCCGAGTCCGGCTACGACAGCCAGCCATGCCGGATCGGTATCGACAGGCGGCCTGCCAAGCAGTTCGCCAGCACGTCGTGGAGGGAGTTCCGTCGGCATCATGTCCTCGGTTCTCACTCGCTGCGCAGGTCCGCCAATCGACTGAGGAGCGGACCCGTCCGGTAGTCGACGAGGCGGCGCATGACGAGCGCGGTGTCTGTCCGGACGATGCCAGATGTCGCCAGGATCTCGCCCGCTATGCGATAGAGATCGTCGGCGTCCGGCGCGACCACGTGGACGAGCAGATCGACCGGCCCGCTCAACCCCAAGACCTCGACTACCTCGGGAATGCGAGCCAATGCAGCCGAAACGTCTTCGAGCATCTGTTGGCGGACCTGCACACTGATCACCGCGAGCACCGGATAACCCAAGGCCGCGGGGTCGATCCGGCGCTCGAACGAGTGCAGGGCGCCTTCGCGGTCCAGCCGGGCGAGCCGCGCTTGCACCGTGTTGCGGGCCAATCGCAGCCGCTCCGCAAGAGCCAGCACGGTCGCCCGCGGCTCCTTGACGAGTTCCCGCAGCAGCCGCGCGTCGGTCTCATCGAGCGTGTTCGCGCTGAACACCCTGCGCATTCGTCCTCCTACCACGCGTTGGGGAATGAGCACTCTGCTCAGTGACGATGCGAGGACTTGCGGCTCGCCGGGCCAGGTGGTTGCCTCCGACGCCATGGTCGACTGACCGGGACTCGGAACGGATGCTGGAGCGATACGTATGACGCTGTTGTCGACGAGACCGGCCGCTGGCAAGGTCGACGACGCAACGCTGCAGGAGATCGAGCAGCGTGCGTTGTGGCTTTCCACTGCGATGATCAACCACGCGAATCGCGGGCGACCGAATCCCACCGGGTCGAAGGTGGGCGGCCACCAGGCCTCGAGCGCATCCGCCGTGACGTTGATGACGTACCTGTGGCTCGAACAGCTGCAAGCGGTCGACAGGGTCGCAGTGAAGCCGCACGCGTCGCCTGTGTTGCATGCGCTGGAGTTCTTGCTCGGGCAGCTCGACAAAAGCTATCTCGAACGGCTTCGCGAATTCGGCGGCTTGCAAAGCTACCCGAGCCGGCTCAAGGACCCGGTTGCGGCGGACTACTCGACCGGATCGGTGGGAATCGGGGCCACCGCGCCGATCTGGGGCGCCATCGCTCGCCGCTACATCGACACCCACTTCGGTGCGGGGGGCTCCGGCCGCCAGTACGCGTTGCTGGGCGACGCCGAGCTGGACGAGGGGGCGACGTGGGAAGCCGTCAGCGATCCCATGGTCGGTGGGCTCGGTGAGTTGGTGTGGGTGGTGGACCTCAACCGCCAATCGCTCGACCGCATCGTTCCTGCCGCTGGGCCGAGTCGTCTGCAAGGCATGTTCGCCGCGGCAGGTTGGCAGGTTCTGACGGTGAAATATGGGAAGCGGCTCGAGGAGCTTTGCTCCCGCACGAACGGAGAGTTGCTGCGCGAGCGGCTCGACGCGATGACCAACGCGGAGTACCAGCACCTGCTCCGTCAAGAGGTCGCTGCCCTGCGCGCACTGCTGCCAGGAGCATCGGCCGCCGCGCCGAGCATCGCACGGCTGCTCAATGATCTCGATGACGCGGAACTCGGTGCGGCTGTGCGGGACTTGGGTGGCCATGACTTCACCGCGTTGCGCCAGGCATTCGACGCCATCGACGACGACCGCCCGACCGTGGTGTTCGCGTACACCATCAAGGGCTACGGGCTGCCGATGGCGGCCCATCCGCACAACCACTCCGCCATGTTGTCGCAGATCCAGCTCGAGGAACTCGCTGACCGCGTCGGGCTTCGCGCAACCGACCCCTGGCAGGCCTTCGCCCCAGGCACGGCGGCTGCGCGCGCCTGCGCCGAGGCGGCCGAACGACTCGACCGAGGCACCGCACCCGTAGCTTCGGCGCTCGAGGTTCCCGAAGACCTGGACTGGACACCGACGGGCAGGACGACGACGCAGGCAGCGCTCGGCCGTACCCTGTTCGACCTCCACCGCAACTCGCCCTCCGCCGGAAGCCGGGTCGTCACCGTCAGCCCCGATGTCAGTTCCACCACCAACCTGGCGGGCTGGATCAACAAGGTCGGCGTGTGGTCGCCGGAGAGCCGGCGCGACTGGTTCGCCGACGATGCGGACACGCTGCTGCATTGGCAGGAGCTGCCGCAGGGACAGCACATCGAGCTTGGGATCGCCGAAACAAACCTTGTCGGGTTGATCGCCGAGCTTGGCAGCACCTGGAGCAGGTGGGGCGAGCCGCTGTTGCCGATCGGCGTGCTGTACGACACGTTCGTCGGCCGTGCCCTCGAACCCTGGTCGTTCGGCATCTACTCCGGCGGCCAGTCGCTCCTCATAGGCACGCCGTCGGGCGTCACCCTGGCAGCGGAAGGGGGCGCTCACCAGTCGGTGACGACGCCGTCGATCGGAGTCGAGCAACCCGGCTGCACGAGCTGGGAACCAGGTTTTGCGCTGGACGCGGCGTGGTGCCTGCTTGCCGCGCTGGCGCTGGTGGGACGCCCCGGAGGCGGCTCCGCCTACGTGCGGCTCTCGACCCGCGCGGTCGATCAGCGCCTCGCTGCGGTGCCGGCCGACCCCCACGAACGCGAGGCGCGGCGGCGGCTGGCGGTGGCCGGCGGCTACCCGCTGGTGACCCACCCGCACGCCCGGGTCACCATCGTGGCCGGGGGCGCGGTGATCACCGAAGCCTTGGACGCCGCCAATCTTCTCGGCTCGGCCGGGCTGGCTGCCGACGTCACGTGCGTCACCAGCGCCGACCTGCTCTTCCGGGCGATGCAGGCCCGCGACCGCGGCGATCTCGCCGCAGCCAGCCTGCTCGACGAACTCTTCCCGAGGGAGCGCGCGTTGCCGTTGGTGACCGTCTTGGACGGCCACCCGCACACGCTGGCGTTCCTCGCTGGCGCCAATGGCGTGCCGGCCACCCACCTGGGAGTTTCGGATTTCGGCCAGAGCGGAGATCTGCACAGCATCTATCGGCATTTCGGGCTGGACTCCAACAGCATCGTCGAGGCCGCCCTAAGGCTCATTGGCTAGCGAGCAGACTCGGAGCGCGCATCGCGCGGGCGAGCAGCGCGGGAGTGAGGTTCCCGCCGCTAACCACGACGACCACTGTGCGCCCGGGAAGCGTGGCGCGCCGCGCAACGGCACCCGCGAGCGCCGCGGCGCCGGCCGGCTCCGCAACGAGGTGCTGGACCTCCAGCAGCGCCCGCACTCCCGCGAGCAGCTCTTCGTCGGGAACGACCACGACCTCGTCGAGCAGCGAAAGGATGGCCGCCAGCGCGAGCCCTGCCGGCACCCGGCACTCCAGCCCGTCGGCGACGGAACGCGCCGGCAACTCCACGGCGGACCGTCGGCGAAAGCTCTCGGCCATGGCAGGGGCCTCGGCGGACTGCGTGGCCACGACCCGCACTCCCGGATGTAGAGCCTTCAGCGCGGTTGCACATCCGGCGGCGAAAGTGCCGCTGCCCATCGGCAGGTACACCTCGTCGATTCGCTCCAACGCCTCCGCGATCTCGAGCCCGACGGTGCCCGCGCCTTCCATCACGTCGACGCTTTCACCGTCGTCGACGAACATGGCATCACGCCCGGCCGCGAAAGACAGCGCCTCGGCTTTTGCTGCGTCCAGGTCGTGCCCGATCTGATGCACCGTGGCGCCAAGTGAACGAATCATCGCAAGCTTGACGGGATTCGGGTCGGCTGGCACGAAGACGTGGCAGGCGATACCGGCCAACCGCGACGCCAACGCCACACCCTGACCGTGGTTGCCAGTCGAGGAGGTGACGATCTCGGGCACCCGACGGGACGCGAGTGCACGACCAATCGCGGTCGTGGCGCCCCGCGCCTTGAACGAGGCGATCGGGTTCACCGATTCGCACTTGATCCAGACGTCTGCGCGGAACCACTCGCAGAGTTGGACCGAACGAAACATCGGCGTGTTGGCGAACGGCGGCCGCAACAGCGTCGCCGCGCTGCGAACCCCGTCGAGCGTCGGACCGGTGGTGACCGTCACGGTCGCACCCGTTCTTCGGTCTTAGCGTCGAACAAGTGGACGCCTTCTGCGACAAACTCGACGGTCACCCGCTGACCAATCGACAATGGCAGGGACGGCGGCACTCGGGCCACGACCGTCTGCCCGCCGATCGCGAGCTCGACGAAGGTGTCCGACCCCATCGGCTCCAGCAACACGATGGTGGCTTCGGCAGTGGCGCTACCTGTGCGCACCCGTTCCGGCGCTCCGTCGGGATGGACGACGACGTGTTCCGCACGGATTCCAAGTACCGCCGGAAAGCTTGCTTCTCCCCCGCCCTCACCCGGCTGCGGTCCGAGCTCCAGCTCGACGCCCGGAGCGGCGAAGCGGCCGCCATGGCCGTCACGAATCAGCGTGCCACGCAGCAAGCTCATCCGAGGCCGGCCGACGAACGTCGCGACGTAGACGTTGCATGGCCGCCGGTAGATGTCGTCCTGCGTGCCGAACTGCACAACCCGGCCGTCCTTCATTACCGCGATCCGGTCGGACAAGCTCATCGCTTCTTCCTGGTCATGCGTCACGAAGACAGTCGTGGTGCCCAACCGGAGGTGAAGGTGCTTGATCTCCGTGCGCATCCGGGTACGAAGCGCCGCGTCGAGATTGGAGAACGGCTCGTCGAGCAGGAACACCCGCGGCTGCTTGATCAGCGCGCGACCAAGGCCCACGCGCTGTTGCTGGCCGCCTGACAGCTCGGAAGGACGCCGGTCGAGCAGATGCATCACGTCCAGCATCCGTGCGACGCTTTCGACCCGTCGCTTGACCTCCTCCTTGGAGCGGCGCTTCAGCTTCAGACTGAACGCGATGTTCTCGAACACCGACATGTGCGGGTACAGCGCGTAGGACTGGAAGACCATGGCCATCCCGCGCTCGTTGGGCGGCAAGTCTGTGATATCCGTGCCGGCTAACAAAATTCGGCCCGAGTCCGGCTTGTCCAGCCCGGCGACCAGGGAGAGCGTGGTGCTCTTGCCGCAGCCTGAGGGCCCGAGCAGCGTCAGGAACGTGCTGCCCTCGACGTGCAAGTTCAAGTCGTCGAGGGCCCGCACCGCTCCGTAGTGCCGGCTGAGCGCCTGGATGGACAGTGACGCGGAGGCTTGTCCCGACGCCACCGATCTGCTCAGCGGCGGCTGGTTTGCGGAGAGGTCACCGCCGGGCGCTACCGCCGCGGCCGTGGCACTGGCGTCGGTCACGATTGACTCCTTCCACCCGCCATGGCGTCGGGTCGTAAGCCGGGCGCGGCCCGTTTCGCGACGACCCTGTTGGTCAACGAACCCAGCCCGGCGATCGACGTGTGGACGACGTCGCCCTCCGATAAGAAAGTCGGTGGCGTCATGCCGATACCGGTCCCGGCGGGTGTGCCGGTCAGCAGCACCCACCCAGGCTCCAGGGCAGCGACTTTGCTGGCGTAGCTGACAATGCGACGCACGTCGGCCACCAGGTCGGCGGTGTTGCCGTGCTGCATGATCTGGTCGTTGACGCGCAGCGTGACATCAAGCCCCGAGCCGTCGCCGACCTCCTCCACCGTCGTCAACCACGGGCCCAACGGGCAAAACGTGGTGTATGACTTCGCTCGCACCCATTGACCGTCAGCGGCTTGGGCGTCGCGCGCGCTGACGTCGTTGGCGACCATGTAGCCGGCCACGTGGTCGAGGGCATCGCCTTCTTCCACCTCAAAGGCACGGGTGCCGATCACGACGGCGAGTTCGGCTTCCCAGTCGACCTGCGACACCGCCGGTGGCAACACGATCGGGTCGTACGGGCCGCTCACCGCCGTCGGATACTTGGCGAAGAGCAGCGGCGCCTCGGGCATGACGGCTCCGGACTCAATCACATGCTCGCGGTAGTTCAAGCCGACGCACAACACCATGCCGGGCCGCTCGATCGGCGCCCGAAGGCGCACGTTCGCCAGAGGGATGGCGCCACCTGCTTCGGCTCGCAGGTCACCGAGCGCGGACAATCCGCCTGCGGTGAGGGCGTCCACGAGGGACGGCGAACCCACCGGTACGGGTCGCACGTCCTCACCTTCGACGAACCCCCAGGCAATCGCGCCGTCGTGGGTAAAGCGGGCGATTCGCATTCGGCTCTCCTTTTCAACGTCGCGGTTTCGGTCATCTGGACACACGTGGGGACGACGGCGGCGAAGGTCTAGGGGCCGCAGTGGCCCCGCCTGTCGGCGGTCGCTGTAGGAGGGGGCGCAAGACATCGGTGACGCGGGCCAAGTCCGCCTCGTCGTTGTAGAGGTGGCAGGACAGCCGCACGGACGCGCCTCGGCCCGAAGCGGTGATTCCGCTGGCACGCAGCGCCGCACGGGTGCGGTCCGGGTGATCGGTGCGCAGCACCAGCACCGAAGAACCGGTGGGCTGGACGCCGAGCCGATCGGCCAGATCGTCGGCCAGGCCGACGCACCAGGCGCGCCGCTCGCCCGCCGGTATCGACGTCAGAAACTCCAACGACGCCCGCGCACCAAGCCATGGGTGCCACGCCAGCGAGATGTCGAAGCGGGCCGCGTCCGGGGCGAGGACGGCGAGGTCGCCGCCGTAGTAGTGATCGTAGGGTCCGGCCGCCGACCGCCACGACGCGGCGAGAGGCGGCGTGGCCGACCAGCGCTCGGGCGCCACCCGCATGAACGCGACGCCTCGGGGACACAGCAAGTGCTTGTAGGCGGCCGCCAGCACGTAATCCAAGCCAAGCGACTGAGCTTCGACTTGCAGGACTCCGGCCGAGTGCGTCGCATCGACCACGACCACGGCGCCCACCTGGTGCGCCGCTTCGGCGACGGCCGCCAGGTCCTGCACCCTGCCGTCGTTTGACCTGACGTGACTGGTCACGACCACCGCGGTGCGGGCCGACACGCTGTCCGCGAGTTCTTCGAACGCCACGCGCTTGACGTCGACGCCACGGACGGCGGCCGAGACCAGGGCTGGCAGCAACACCGACGCGAACTCGTCGTCAGGCACAAGGACCTCGTCGCCCGCGCACAGGTGGCCGAGGGCCACCGCCGCACCCACCGACACGGCGGGTATGAGCGCGATGTCAGCGCAAGGCGCCCCGAAGACCTGCGCGGCGAGCTGGCGGCAGGCATCACCGGCTGGGTCCCAGTCGACGATCCAGTCGGCCGTCGCCGACGACCACGCCTCCAGCGCTTCCCGCATGACCCGAACCGTCTGCGCCGGCGGAACCCCGTAGCTGGCGGTATCCAGGTAGCAGCCGGCGATGTCAGGGAATAGCCCGGCGGCGGCCGGATGCATCAGCGCTCCTCGCGTATCGGGCGGCGGGTGCGGGGATCGGCACGCAGGTGCGCTCGCACCTCGGGGTTCACGATCCGCTCCGCCCATCCGTCTTGCAGCCACTGCAGGGTCGTCAGGCACATCTCGTCGCGGAGGTCTTGCCACGCTTCCTCGGAGTAGGCGGCGACGTGCGGCGTGAGGACGACGTTGGGACACTCGCGCAACGCGCTACCGGGAGGCAGCGGTTCGTCCTCGTAGACGTCGAGCGCGGCCCAGGCGAGGTGACCGCCCCGGACCGCGTCGACAAGCGAGTCCGTGTCGACGACCTTGCCGCGGCTGGCGTTGATTAGCGCAGCCCCCGGCTTGACACGGCGGAGCAACGCGGCGTCGACGAAGTGGTGCGTCGACGCTGTCAGCGGCACGTGCAGTGAGATGTAGTCCGCAGCGGCGAGCAGCTCCTCGATGTCAACGGCTCGGATTCCTCGCTCGGCGAGTTCCTCGGCGCTGCGGGCCGGGTCGTAGCCGATCACCTCGATACCCAATGCGCTCGCCCGTCGAGCCACGGCCGAACCGATACGGCCGACGCCGATCAGCCCGAGCGTGCGGCCGGTGACGCGACGGTGCTGCCCGCGTGCGGCCGCCGGCCAGCCGCCGGCGCGCATCTCCTCGTGATACCAGGCGATCCGGCGCGCCCCGGACAGAAGCAGGGCGATGACGTGTTCCGCGACGTCCGTCGTGCCGTACGTCGGCGAGTTCGCAACCGCGACACCCATGTCGGTGGCGGCCCCGACGTCGATCTGGTCGAAACCGACGCCCCACCGGATGACCAGGCCGACCCGCGGAAGCGACTCGAGCACCGAACGGTCGATGTGCGGGCGCCATGCCACCCACAACACATCGGCGTCGGCCGCGCGCTCGATCAGCTCATGCTGAGAGGTGCACGACCCACTGACCAACTCCACGCCCGCCGCGGCGAGCGTACGCCTCTCGTGATCCATCGGCTCGAGGCCGTTGTCATGGTCGGTCTGGAACACCCGCATCGCCAACCAGCTCCTATCCCGCCGCCGCGGTGGGTCTCTCCACCGCGCCGCCGTCTCGCGTTGCGTCCGAAATCGGCACGTGCCGGGCAAGGAAGTCATCGATCGCCGCCCACCGTTGCAAGCGGTGAGGCAGTGTTCCGTTGATCACCATCAGATGCCCCTCACCAGGGAGGATGGCGAGTTCGACGGGTCGCCCCAGTTGGCGCAACGTTGTGTACATCTGCTCGCTCTGGCCGAGCGGACAGTCCTGGTCAAGCTCGCCATGCACGAGCAACAGCGGGGCGCGGATGGCCTCGGCGAAGGTGAGCGGAGACCGTTCCCGGAATACGCTCGGGTTGTCCCAAGGTGTGCCGAGCTCCGCGCTGGCGAACCTGCCGCCGTCGGCGGTCGTGCCGAAGTAACTGGTCAGATCGGTGACGCCGTTCTCGACGATTGCCGCCGCGAAACGGTCAGTCGTCGCGACCAGTAGGCAGCTGAGGTAGCCGCCGTAGCTGACCCCGGTCACCACCGTGCGGTGCTGGTCGACTTCGGGGTGTTGTGCGAGCGCGTCCAACACGGCGAGTTCGTCATCGACGTCGAGGTGGCCCCAGTCACGCTGCGTCGCTTGCGCGAACGCTTCCCCGTACCCCTGGCTGCCGCGCGGGTTGGCGACCGCCACGGCGTATCCGAGCGCGGCGAGGCGTTGGTATTCGAAGGAGAAACGCCAGCCGCACGGCCAATGCGGTCCGCCGTGGATCGCCAGGACCAGCGGACGGGGCGACCCGGCCTCCAGCGGCGATGCTGCCGCGGGCAGATACAGCCAGGCCTCGGCCGTGATGCCGTCGGTGGTTGTGGCGGTGACGTGCCGGACCTCCGCGAGGTCGACCACGTCCGACCATGGCCGGTTGCGCGTTGTGATCGGACGCTCGGCGGAGCCGTCGCCGGAGGCGACGTGTAGCTCGCCAGGAGTCGTGATGTCGCTTGCGACGAACATGACGACGCTGCCGTCGGCGGAGGTGTCGAACGACAGGGCGACCCGCCGACCGTCAGCGACGGTGGCCAGCGAATCCAGTTCCCGCGGCGGCGGCTGCCCGGGGTTGATCCAAGTCAGCGGCAAACGGCCGCGGCGAGGGAAAGAGCACAAGATGCCGCGGTCCCCCGCCGGCCAGCACAGCCGCGCGTCGCCGTAGCCTCGGGTGTCGTCCGACTGCACGCAGGTGCCGACGGAGACGTCGAGCTGGTCGGTGAGGACGCGGACGGTGCCTTCGTTGAGGTGCAACACGCGAAGCGTTTGGTTCTGCGCACGGTTGGCGGCTCTCGAGTTCCCGATGTAGGCGAGCGCACGGCCGTCCGGTGCCCATACCGGCGCCCGAACCAGTCCTTCACCGGAGGTGAGGCGTCGTGGCTGTCCTCCGTGCGCGGGAACGAGCCACAAGGCGGGCGGAAGGCCCGAGCCGCGCGGGTGCTGGCGGTCGGAGACGAACGCGATATTTGTGCCATCCGGCGACCACGTGCACTCGCTGTCGTTGCCAGCCGGTGAGGTGATGTCGATGTCGCGGTCACCGGCGAGAGAGAAGATGCGCAGCCAGCCCAGCTGCGGCGACAGGCCTATCCGCTGCCCGTCCTGCTTGTAGACATCGGTGCGCACCAGGCGCAGCGGCTCGTCGGTACCTGGTCGCGCCGGCTGTTGCGTGCCGAGGGATTCGACAGGGCACACGATCCGTTCGCCGTCGGGCGACCAAGACGGCGCGCCCGCGACCTGGACGTCCTCGAGCGTCCGGACGGGGTGCGGTACCGCAATGGGATCCAGGACGTCCCAAACGAACAGCCGCCGCGCGCCCTGCCTCCCTGCGACGAACGCGATGAACCGCCCCGCCGGATCCCAGGCCGGGCGGTGGGTCGCCACGTCTGACACCGGAGCACTACGCGGGTCGCCCGAGCGCGCGTCGACCAGCAGCAGCCGGGAGCGCAAGGCGCCGCTGACCGGGTCGAGGCTGGTCTCGACCAGACCGGCCATATCCCCGCCCGGACGACACGCCACCGCGGACAGCCACCTCATCTGCGTGATGTCGTCGCTGGTGAGTCTGCGGCGCGCTGCCATCACGCTGCTCGCTCGCTCATCGCCGGTAGCCGAACTGGATCGTGGGCGGACGGTCGGCGCCGCTCAGCAGCTCGTATCCCGACGGGGCCTCCTCGACAGGCGTCGGGTCGGGCGCCAGGGGAAGCACCTGCACCCGCCTCTCCTCGACCAAGCGCAGGAAGTGCTGCATGTTGCGCTGCTCGGTCCAGCGGACCAACCCGATGGGGTAGTCGACCCCGCCCTCCTCGTACGCCGGGTCGTAGCGTCCCGGGCCATACGCGATGGACTGCTTGAGCACGACGTCGTTGGCGCCCATCCGGGAGCGCTCGATCGTCATGCCGAAGACACCGAGGCCAACCACCGTTCCGCGCTGACGGCACAAATCAAGCGCATGGTTAAGCGGCTCGCTCGACTCGCTGACCACACCGAGCACGACCGCGTCGGCGCCAAAGCCATCGGTGGCCCGGCGTACCGCTCGCGTGGCCGTGACCTCATCCGCGGCGTCGTGGACGTCGTTGATACCGAGCCGGCGGGCGAGATCGAGGTTGCGCTGGTTGAGATCGAATCCAACAACGTAGTAGCCCGAAGCCACCGCAATTTGCGCGGCCAACAGGCCTAACAGACCCAGGCCATAGATGACCACCGTCTCGCCGAAACGGCACTCGCACTTGCGCAGTGCTTCCATCGCGATCGCGCCGAGCGTTACGAACGCGCCCTCGCGCGCGTCAATCCCCGCAGGCAAAGGTGTCACCAGATTACGGGGGACTGCGATGACCTCCGCGTGGTGTGCGCACTGGCTGCCCGAACACCCGACCCTCATTCCCGGGGTGAGATCGGTGATCCCTGCGCCGACGGACCGGACGACACCGGCGGCGCTGTAGCCCAAGGAAATGCCGACGTCGGCGGGCGGGCGAGGCAGCAACCCTTCCACGGGATGGCTGCGGACCTTCGGCCAATGCGGATAGGTGCCCGGGTACTCCTCGTCGACGCCAGGGTGTTGCAGGCTCTTGCGCAGGATCAGCTGCTCCGTGCCGCTGCTGACGGTGGAGTAGGCCACGTCCACAAGGACCTCGCCGGCCCGTAGTGCGGGTTCGGGGACCTCGTGCACCACGGGCCGGCCGGCTTGCGCAAAGACGCGTTTCACGGAAAGACATTCCTCCGAAAGGTGGGATCGGCCGAGTCGGCGGGTTGGGTTGCGCCCGTCACGAGCTGAGGTACTTCGTGATCAGGTCGTTGCAGCCCTTGACTGCGCCGTCGAGCGCCTGCTGAGGCGACTTGCCCTTCTTGGCGATGTCATTGACCGCCTGGTCAAACACCGGGTACGTGTCGAACGGCGTCGGCCAGCTGCTCGACGGCAGTTTGCCCTGCTCGGCGAGCACCTTGCCGATGCCGAAGACGGACGCGACATCGGGGTCGGTGAGCACGTCGTTGCGGACGGCTGGCAGGTTCGACTTGCCGTCGAGCATCATTTTCTTCTGGCCCTCTTGGCTCGTCATGTACGCGAGGAAGCTGATGCACGCATCTGCGTTCTTGGTGAACTTGTTGACGGCAACACCCTCGAACGCGTTCATCGTGCCGAACTTGCCTGCCACGACCGCGGGGATGGCGGCCGCCCCAACCTCCTCCGGCTTGAGGGTGCTCTGCTTGCCGCTGACGGCCATCGACCAGTACTGCGACGTGCCGATCTGCGATCCGCCCTTGCCTTGGGAGAACAGGATCGCCGTGTCCTGGTCGGCGCCGGGGTCGCTGAGCACATTCGGGTCGTAGAACTTCGCGTCCAGGCCCGCCTTGATGCTCTCGAACACCTTCAGCGCGTCATCGTTGTTGAACAGGACCTGAGTGTTGTCCGCGCTGAACATCTTCTGGCCGCTGCCGTTGTACATCGCGGTCCAGTACGAGCGAGCGTAGCCCGCGAGCCAGGGCAGGACGCATCCGTAGACGTTGCCGGAATGCAGCTTGTCGGCGAGGGCATACAGCTCGTCGAACGTCTGCGGCGGATTCTCCGGGTCGGCGCCCGCCGCGGCGAACATCGTCTTGTTGTAGATGAGCATGTACATGTCCGAGCTGATCGGCGCCGACAACAGCTTGCCGTTGACAGTCACCGACTGCACGACGGCCGGCAGCAGCGCCGACGTGTCGAGCTTGTCGGACAGGTCCATAAACAGGCGCTCACCGAACTTTGCGACGAACGCCGGGTCGCCGTAGAGAAGATCCATGGATCCGTCCTGGGATGCGATGAATCCGGCGAACTTGATCGCACGTTCGGCGTAGGGGACCACCGCCACCTCAGCCTTGCCGCCGGTCAGCTGCGCCCATCCAGCCGCGTATTGCTGCAGCGCCACTTGGTCGTTGGGGTTGGTGCCGATCTGCAGCGTCACGCCCTTGAAGTTCTGCGCGCTAGCAGACGCGCTCGCGGTCGAGGCGCCGCTCGACTGGACGGCCGCCCCGGAGCCGCCTCCCCCACTCGAGTTCGCCGGGGGGTTCGACGGGCCTGAGCTACTCGTACAGGCGGCGAGGAGAGCGCCGCCGAACGGTAACGCGAGGCCGGCCTTGAGGATTTGCCGGCGGCTCACGCTCTCGAAGCTCCGGCCTGACTGGTCACTACTTGCCATCTCGGCTCCTTGCGGGTTGCGGGACTTCCGGGTCGTAGATGTGCGGTGAAAACAGGTGCGATGTGTCTATCCCTTGCCGTAACCCTCGGTGAGACCCGAGACGATGCGGCGATGGAACACGGCGACGAGCACGATGCACGGAAGGGCGGCGAGCACACCACCGGCCGCGAGCAGGTCATAGGAGTAGGAGTTGCCGAGGCTGTGCGGCGTCTCGAGAAAGCCGATCCGGCGAGTGACGGTGACGGCATTTTTGTTGCCGAGCACCACAGCGAACAAGAAGTCGTTCCACGCCGAGATGAGGACGAGGATTGCGGTGGCCGCGACGCCTGACTTCGCTGCAGGCATGGTTATGCGAAACAGGGTGCCGATGCGCGAGCACCCGTCCATCCGCGCTGCCTTCTCCAGGGCCAACGGCACGTCTTCGAAGACGTTTCTCAGGATCCAGATTGCGATCGGGGTGAGGAATGCAGTGTCAACGATGATCAATGCGGCGACGGAGTCCTGCAGATGCAGGTGCCGAAACAGCAGGAGCACCGGGATGGCCAAGCTGATTCCCGGCACAGTCTGGACGAACAATAGGCTCGTGAGCGCGATGCTCTTACCGGGGATGTCCAGCCGTGCCAGCGGATATGCCGCCAATGCGGCGATGAGAATGGTGAAGAACGTCGTGCCGATCGCGACCTCGACGCTGACCAGAATCGAGTGGTACCAGCCGGCGCCGGTGAGCAGCTCCTTGAAGTGACTGAAGGTCAGCGCCACCGTCAGGTGCGGCGGCGCATGCGTGATCGCCTTGGTCGGTTGAACACTCGCCACCACGATCCACACGATCGGTCCGGCGAGCCATGCGAAGAGCACTCCGACGCCGGCCCTTCTCAGGCTCGTGCGAAGCCAGAGCGGCATATGCGGCCGGCGGGCCTTCTTGTCATCGTCATAGAAGATGAGCGCGTCGGTGTCATCCTCCGCCGCGGCAGGGCCGCCTGGCTCCTCCGCGGTGTCGTCACTGACCTGGTACGACACGCTGCGGCGCGCACGCTGGCGAAGGTATATAAGCGGTGCCGTGAACACCACGATGAAGAGGACCAACACGACGCTCAGAGCGGCCGAGTACCCGAAGTTGAGCGTGCCGAAAGCCGTGTTGTAAATGAAGTAGTACATGACGGTCGTCTCGTAGCCTGGACCGCCGCGGGTCAACGTGAAGATGATGTCAAAGACCTGCAGCGACAGGATCACCTGCAAGACGGTTCCCACCAACAGCATGTTGCGGATGGCGGGGAATCTGATGTAGCGGAAGGTGGACCACGGCGTGGCGCCGTCGAGCTGAGCGGCTTTGATCTGGTTCTGCGGGATCGTGCGTAACGCCGTCCCGATCAGCAACGCGAGCAGCGGGATGGAACGCCACGCGGTGGCGATGACCGCGATGGCGACGGCGCGATGTGGGTCGCCAAGCCAGTCGACGGAGCCGTGCGACAGCCCGAATGCGTGCAAGAAGCCCGTCGCGAGGCCAAACTGCGGCTGAAATATGAACCGCCAATACAGTCCGGTGACGATCGGTGCGACCGCCCACGGCATGAGCAGAACGATGCTGAGCACCTTCTGACCGCGAAACACCCGGTTCAACGCGAGGGCGGCTGCCAGTGCCAACGGCACCGTGAGCGCCGTTGCGGCGGCGGCGAACACGAGCGTGCGCGGGATCGACGCCAGGAACTGGGAGTCCTTGAACATATTGGTGAAGTTCTGCAGCCCGACGAACCGAACGCCGCCCGTCTTCAGCAGGTCGATGCGGAACAGGCTCATGCCGAACACCGACAGCACCGGCGGAGCGACCACCAAGGCAACCACGAGCAACCCAGGCGCGGAGAACAACGCGCCGAAGGAGCGATCGCCCAGGCGGTCGAGCCGCCGTGCCAGGCGCCCCGGCACTTCGAGAACCGCCACGTCGCAACACCTCGCAAGTCCCGATCTGTGACAGCCGCATCCGGCGAATGCGGCGGACCGGGCACCGGTGGAAGCGGCCAGTAGAACAGCGTGTCTGATTTCTTGTCAATGATTTGTGATCAAATATTGCGCCGTCGTTACATGGGTCAGTAGTCTCTGCAGCTACCGCCGGGCATGGCAGCTCACCCGGGCCCCCGTGACATGCTGTCGCCGCGGAATGAGGAGGTGAGCCGTGAGTATCAAGCCACCCGTCCCCCTGGAAATCCGCAGCGCGGAAGACCAGGTCTACGAAGTACTTCGCGAGCAGATAGTCAACGGTTTGACCCCGATGTCGCCGCTGCGGCTGTCGGAGATCGCGCGTTCGCTGTCGGTCAGCACCATGCCCGTGCGCGTCGCCCTGCGCCGACTCGAGTCCGAGAGCCTGGTCGTCACCCTGCCACGCCGCGGATCGCGCGTAGCACCGCTGCGCGTCGCCGATCTCGAAGAGATCCAGACCATGCGCATTCGCCTCGAGGGTCTCGCGGCTCGGCTCGGCGCTCCACGCGTCGACGACAACGGCATCGCGCGGATGGGGCGCTACCTCAAGGTCATCGACCGAGCGGTGAAGAAGAAGGACGTCGACACGTACGTATCGAACCTTCGGGAATTCGAACTCGTCTGCTACGAAGCTGCCGGATGGCCGCGGCTTTTGCGGTTGATTGAGGAACTTCGGCGGGCAGCCGAGCGCTACCTGCGCATCGCCATCGCGGGCGGCGGCGAGGAGGTCCTGACACCTCGTTTCTGGGAGCGGTTCTACGACGCGGTCTCCCGACACGACGGGGAGAAGGCGGAGAGCGCGCTCGTCGACGCCCTTACCTGGACCCTCAACTGGGTCCGTGATCACCTCGACCAAACACCGGCCGACCTGGACGGCGGCGCGAATCGCCGTCCAGACGGTCGTTAGCGCCACACCTGAAAGAGGGCCATGCAGTGAGCGCCGAAGCGGCCGCCGACAGCGATGTCGTCGCGATCTGCCGCGATCTGATCCGCATCGAGAGCTACAACTTCGGCGCGTCGGGTGGCACGAGCGAGCGGAAAGCCGCGGAATATGTGGCGACCGAGCTGTCCCAGGCGGGGCTCCAGCCGGAGTTGCTCGAGTCGGAGCCGGGCCGTGCCAACGTGGTCGCCCGGCTCGCGGGTTCCGATCCCAGCCTGCCCGCCCTGCTGGTTCACTGCCACCTGGACGTCGTCCCCGCGGCTGCTCCGGATTGGTCGGTCCATCCCCTCTCCGGCGAGATCCGTGATGGATTTCTTTGGGGTCGCGGCGCGATCGACATGAAGAACATGTGCGCGATGGTGCTCGCGATCCTGCGGCGGTGGCACCGCGAAAACCTCGTGCCCCGGCGCGACATCGTCTTCGCCTTCTTTGCGGACGAGGAGACGGGCAGCACACTCGGCGCTCACTGGATGGCGCGCAACCATCGGCACTACTTCGACGGTTGCACGGAGGCCGTTGGCGAGGTCGGCGGCTTCAGCTTCACGGTGAACGACTCGCTGCGTCTCTACCCGATCATGACAGCGGAGAAGGGCAAGACCTGGCTCCGCGTCACAGCCCGCGGTCGCGCCGGTCACGGGTCCATGCTCAACGACAACAACGCCGTCCTCACGCTTGCCGACGCCGTGTCCCGCCTAGGTCACCACCGCTTTCCGCTGCGGATGACGTCGTCGGTCGAGGGCTTCCTGGCGGAGCTTTCTAAGGCCACCGGCGAGACCTACAGCGACGAGGACGTCGAGGAGAAGCTGACCGCTCACGACTCCATCGCCTCCATCGTCCGCGCCACCCTGCGCAACACTGCGATACCGACGATGCTCCAGGCGGGCTCCAACATCAACGTTGTGCCACAAGAAGCGGAAGCATACATAGACGGACGATTCCTTCCGGGATTCGAGGACGAGTTCCACCGGCAGATCGACGAAGTCCTGGGTTCGGACGTCGAGTGGGAACTCGTTCTTCGTGACATCGCCCTCGAGACCACGTTCGACGGCCAGCTCGTCGACGCGATGGTGCAGGCCCTCGCGGCCGAAGACTCGGCCGGCATAGCCGTCCCCTACATGCTCTCGGGCGGCACCGACGCAAAGGCCTTCGCGCCTCTGGGGATACGGTGCTTCGGCTTCTCGCCCTTGCGGCTGCCACCGGGATTGAACTTCAGCGCCTTGTTCCACGGCATCGACGAGCGCGTTCCCATCGACGGGCTCCGCTTCGGCGAGCGCGTCCTCGCTCGGTTCCTTCGAAGCGCCTGAGAGGAAGCAGCACGCATGCCTACAACCCGCGCAACCTTCACCCGAATGCAGGACGGCACGGCACGCGACTACCAGATCATCGAGGCCGCCGAGTCGGTGTACTTCGCCCGGCTGCCCGACCGCATCCTCGAGGCCGTCGCCGCGCTGGGAACCGACGGCCTCGACGGTTACCCAGTCGATCGAACAACCCACAGCCTGCAGTCCGCCACCCGTGCGCTAGGCGACGGCCGCGAGCCGGAATATGTCGTTGCCGCGCTGGTCCACGACCTCGGCGACCCGCTGGCGCCCTTCTCCCACGGCAGCCTCGCCGCGGCGATCCTGCGCCCGTTCGTCTCACCCCGGATCGTGTGGGTCATCGACCACCATCCTCTGTTTCAGACCTTCTACTACGCCCCCCACCTAGGCGCGAAGAAGGAAGCGCGCGAGATCCACCGCGGGCACCAGTGGTTCGACGACACGGTCGAGTTCTGCGAACGCTACGACGAGAACTGCTTCGACCCTGACTACCAGAACCTCCCCCTCGAAGCATTCGCACCACTCGTCCACGACATCTTCGGGCGGCCGCCCACCTTCCCCGAGACGGCGTCTGTCGCCGCGGAAGGCTAGAAGTTGACTCTCGACGCACTGGTGCGACCGGCGCCTACATGGGCGGCGACCAGCGAGACCGTTCCGAAACCGTGCCGCCGCGGCAAGCACGTCAGTACGTCGCCCGGCCGCCGGACATGTCGAAGGTGAACCCTGTCGTGAACGAGCAGGCCGGCGACACGATGAACGCGATCATCTCGGCGACCTCGTCGAGCGTGCCCAGCCGGCCCATCGGGATCCGCGACGTCATGTAGTCGACCTGCCCCTGAGGCAGCTGCTCCACGAGCGGCGTCCAGATCACCGCCGGCGCGAGCGCGTTCACCGTGATGCCTTTGTCCGCGTAGTCCTTCGCCATCGCCTTCACCATGCCGATCAGCCCCGCCTTGGTCGCCGAGTAGGCGACCATGCCGGCGTTGCCCTCCTTGCCGGCGATCGACGCGACGTGCAGAACACGGCCGTATCCGCGCTCGAGCAGATGCGGCAACACCGCCTGAGAGGCCACGAGCGCGCCGCGCAGGTTGATGGCGACCACCCGGTCGAAGTCGTCGAGCGCGACGGCGTGCGCGGGCTTGCCGGTCTCACCTGTGACTCCAGCGCAATTGACCAACCCGTGCGGTGAACCCCAGCGCCGTGCGCCGGCATCGACGGCGGCGCCGAACGAGGCAGCGTCGGTGACGTCGGCCGCGACGGCGAACGCGGACAGGCCGTTCGACGTCAGCTCGGCCGCGACAGCGAAAACGCCGGCGGCGTCGACGTCGACGCAAAGCACGTTGGCCTTCCGCGACGCCAGCAGCCGCGCCGCCGCCCGCCCGATTCCGGACGCCGCACCCACGACGACGAACGTCTGACCGTCGAGCTCAGCCGACGTCATGTGGAGGTCACCGCATCGCACTTGTGCCGCAACTGCTCGAACAGCCGGTCGACCTCCGCCTGTGTCTCGACGTCGAGACAGACGGAGACCGGGCCGCGGCAGACCGTGCTCTTCAACACTCCTTGCGCCTTCAGCAGATACTTCTCGAACGCCACGAACGAATCCAGCGACGTTTGCATGCTGATGAGGCTGGCGAGCGGGCCGCCGATCTCATAGGCGCGCTCGAAGTCGCCAGCTGTCAGTAGTCTCCACATGCGCACCAACGCCCAGCACAGGTCGGCACCCGGCATCGTGCCCGCGATACCACGCCGGTAGCTGTCGATCAGCGCGATCCCGCCGGTTCCTTCGAAGATGCGCGCACGGCCTCCGGTCGCGTCGCGCAACGCGGACAGCCGCGGCCCGATCGGCGTCGCCTCGGGCTTGAAGAGCACCCGGTCTCCGTAGGCGTCGAGCAACGCCGTCTGCATGTCGAGCGACAACGGCCACCCCACGTAACCGCTCGCATCCTGGACGACGAGAGGCACGTTCGTCGCGTCGAGAATCGCGGCGTAGTAAGCCCTTATCGCAGCCTCGGGCAGCGCGACGGTGACCGGCGGGACGGCCATCAACGCCGTGGCGCCGGAGCTTTCCGCCTCCCGCGCGAGAGTCACCGCGAGGTGCGTGCTCTCGGCGCCCACACTGACGACGCAGTGCAGGCCGCGGTCCACAGCGACATCCGCGGCAGCCCGCGCGACCGCCGTCCGCTCTGCTGGCGACAGCCGGAGCACCTCGGAGACCATGCCGAGGACGACGCCGTCGACGCCCTGATCGGCGACCCAGTGCAGTTCGCGCAGCAACCCGTCGATGTCGAGGTTCTCGGCGTCGTCGAACACCGTGTTGAAGACCGGGAGCACGCCACCCAGCGCACGATCAGGCACGTGCGACGCCCGGCAGCAGGCCGGTCGGCAAGGACTGGAAGACGACCGGGCGAACGAATCTCTCGGCGGCGGCGGCGCCGACCGAGGTGTACATCGAGTTCGTCGTCGCCGGATGCGGCCCGCCATGATGCTGCGCCCGCGTCACCGCGACACCGGTCGGCCAGCCGTTCCACAGCACCCGGCCGGAAACGTGAGTGAGCCGTTCGACCAGGTCCGCTGCGAGCGGCTCGTCCGGCTCCCCGTGCACGGTGCCGACCAGGCATCCGTGCAACGCCTCCGCGAGTGCGATCGCCTGCTCCGCTGTGTCGTACTCGACGATAAGCCCCGCCGGGCCAAAGCACTCGGTCTGGATCGCCTCGGTGTCGCGCATCGCAGCCTCGACGTCGATCGCGACGACGGCCAGCGGCGCGTCGAGGCCGGCGCCAGACGCTTCGGCCGGCGCGACGACGACCCGCGCGCCCGCGATGCCCACCAAATCGGCAAGGCGCTTCTGAAAGTGCGTCGCAACACCTTGGTGCAGGAAAACACCCGGCGACCGTCCCGCTGCCGCCGTCGCGATCGCGCCGAGCAACTCCCCTCGCGGGATGACAAGCAGGCCAGGGTTCGTGCAGAACTGGCCCGCGCCGAGCACGAGCGAGTCAAGATACGCCGCGGCAAGTTGCTCTCCGCGCTGGGCGGCCCGCGGCGTCACGAAGACCGGGTTCACACTCCCGAGCTCGCCGTAGAACGGGATGGGATCGGGCCGGCCCGTCGCCAGCTCGAACAGCGCGCGGCCGCCTTCGTGTGAACCGGTGAACGCGGCCGCGCGAACCCGCTGGTCGAGCACGATCGCGCGACCCGCGTCGACGCCGTGCACGAGTGCGAACGTGCCCTCCGGCGCGCCGGATTCGGCCAACGCCGATGAGATCTCCGCCGCGACGAGGTCACTCACCTGCGGATGGGCCGGGTGCGCCTTCACCACCACGGGACAGCCCGCCGCGAGAGCGGACGCCGTGTCGCCTCCGGCGACCGAGAACGCGAACGGGAAGTTGCTCGCCGCGAAAACCGCGACCGGGCCGAGCGGAACCAGCACGCGCAACAGGTCGGGATGGCCGACCGGGACGGGAGCATCCACCGCCTCGTCGTGCAGCGCGGGCAGGAACGCCGGGTCGCGAAGAAGGGCCGCGAACATCCGCAATTGGAACGTGGTGCGCGCGACCTCGCCACGGAGCCGGCCGACGCCGAGCGCGGTCTCTGAGTCGGCTAGCTCGGCGAGCTCGTCACCTTTCGCGTCGAGCCGGTCGGCGATCGCGATCAAAGCAGCGGCGCGCGCCTCCCGCGAGGTCGCCGCCCACCGCGGCGCCGCGGCCCGCGCTGCCGCAAGCACCGTATCGAGTTCCGCCGCACCCGTGTCGGCGATCTCCGAGCCGAACGGCTCGCCGGTCCTCGGGTCGACCGATCGTGTCGCCATCGCAAAGATTTCCCTTCGTCGTCAAGCAGTCTTCCAAGAACGTACGCGGGTCAACCGGCGTACAGCGCGGGCGGTCGCGCGGTGGCGCCGACGTTGCGGCGCAGCAGATGCCCCGCCCATGGTTCGCGGTCCTTCGCCTCGCCCGAAAGGCCTTCCCAGCCGGACGTGAGGTACAGCTCCCCGGCGTCCACAACAACCAGGCAGGTGGGCTGGCTCACCGGCGTCGGAATGTGCTCGAGCAGGGCGCCGTCGGGCGCGTACCGGCGGACCGCGCCGCCTCCCCACAGCGCGACCCACACGCAACCCTCGGCGTCGACCACAAGTCCGTCTGGCACACCGGCAGATTCGTCCACGACCGCGAGGTCGTCGCCGCGTTTGGCGACCGCGAGGTCGACGTCGTACGCGTACGTCCTGATCGCCTGCTCGCCAGAGTCGACGTAGTACATGACGCCCGCGTCGGCCGACCAGCCGAGACCGTTGGACTCGGTTACACCGTCGACCACGACCCGCACGCCGCCCGTGGGCTCGAGGGCGAGCAACGCGGCGGTCCCTCGCCGACCGTCGGTGGACGCCGTTCCGATCACGAACCGCCCGGCCGGATCCACCGCCCCGTCGTTGAACCGCAGCGCATCGTCGAAGTCGAGGCGAACTGGAGCGCCGTCCGGCTTGCCACCCGCGTCGAGCAAGACGATCGACCTCCCGGACGCCGCAACCAGCCCGCCGCCCGCGCGCAGCGCGACCGCGCCCAAGGGAGGCTCGAGACCGATCACCTCATGCTCGCCGGTCGAGCTGAGCGAGTGCAGCGCCCCGGACAAGATGTCGACCCACCACAACGTCGCCGTGCGCGGATCGTGCACCGGCCGCTCGCCGAGTTCACAGCCGCACGCAACCGCCACCGTCCAGTCGGACGTCACTTTCCCATGCCCGCGGTCAGTCCGTTGACGAGATGCCGTTGGAAGACGAGGTAGACGATGATCGCCGGGATCGCGCGTCACGAGCGAGCCGGCCATGAGCACGGGGACGTCGGTGGTGCGGCCGGACGCAGCACACCGAGGCCGACCGTGATCGTGCGGTCGGAGGGATTCTGCAGGAACAGCAGGCCGACCAGCAGGTCGTCCCAGATCTGGATGAACTGCAAGAACATCATGTGGCGAGCGCCGGAACCGACATCGGCAGCGCGATCCGAACGAACGTCTTTCGATAGCTGAGCCCGTCGACAGATCGCCGCTTCGATCAACTCGTCGGGCAGGCTGCGGTAGTAGGTCGTCATCAAGAAGGTGGCGAACGGCGTCCCGAGTGCCGCGTACATGAGCACCGCGGCCCAGTATACCGTGAGCAGGTGCATTTCGAGAGGTCACGTACGCCGGGATGATGATCGACTGCATCGGGATGAGCATCGCCGCGACGATGCCCAGGAACACGAGCACCGCGAACCGGTAGCGCAGCTTGGCGAACGCGAATCCGGCGAGACTGCTGACCACCAGGATGACCATGATCGCCAACAGGGAGACGATCGTCGAGTTGAGCAGCTCCCGCCAGACCGGGATCGTCTTCGTGAGCGCCCCACGACGAGAACGAGTGCCCGGGCGCTCCGTCGGAACTGCGCGCTGCGTCTTGAAGCGAGTTGTTCATCATGAAGCCGAACGGATACAGCATCACAACCGCGATCGCGCACATCAGCGAGAAGAGCAGCACCTTGCTCGGCTTCATTCGCCGACGGCGGCGCGGGGCGCCTATCGGCGCTGCGCAAGAGGTCATGCGGCCGATCGCGTTCAATCGTCGGTGCGGAGAATCCGAACTGCACCAGGCCCACGATGGCCATGATGAAGAAAAGGACGACGCCGAGCATCGCGCCGAGGCCGAACAGGCCCTTGGAGAACGCCGTCTGGTAGACGAAGAACTCCAGCGTCGTCGTGCCGTAACCCGGACCGCCGCCGGTCATGACGAAGATCAAGCTGAACAACGCCGTGAAAGCGCTGATCACCGTGATGGTGAACGCGAACTGGATGAACCGGCGCAGCTGCGGAATGGTGATCTTCGTGAAGATCGTCCAACCGCCGGCGCCGTCGATCCTGGCCGCTTCGTGCAGCGCTCGGGTCGAGGGTGGCCATGCCGGTCAAGAAGATGATCGGTGTTGGTGCCGATCATCGACCACACGAACGCGATCGCGACCGCGAGCAGGGCGGTGCGCTCACCCGACAGCAGGTCGGTGCTGGATGAACCCCAACCCCATGCCGCGCAGGATGTCGTTCAGCGAGCCCTGCTGGGCGAAGAACCGGGCGGCGACCATGCCGATGACGACCCACGAGATGGCGGTCGGCAAGAAGAACAGGGTTCGGAACACCCGCCAACCGAAGATGTGGCTGTTCAGCACATACGCGATCCCCAGTGAGATCCGCAACGCCACGGGGACAGCCAGCAACAGCAGCCCGTTGTTCTGCAGCACCCGCCAAAAGGTGGGGTTGGACAACTCGCGCCCGTACGTCGACGGGCCGATCCAGTGCGCGGTGATGCCCGTTCCAGTCGGTCATCGAGTAGTAGATCGCCTGCAGGATCGGGATGCCGAGCAACATCGCGACCAAGACGAACGCCGGCAGCGACATGAGCAACCCCACCCGGTCGCGGCGGCGGTTCAGCGGCGACCGCCGCGGCCGAGCGGGCCGGGGCTGGTCGCCCGCCGCGCGGGTCGTGCTGCTGATGGCGGACAACGTCATGCGGGTCGAGATCCCTCCATGGATGGCTCACGGCCGAACGGCCGCCGGCGGGCAGAACCCCTGACAGTACTGGGCTCGACCCGCCGACGACACGTTCGCGCAGCCTCTACTTGTAGACGTCCGAACGAGCGTCCGAACTCAGGTGCTGCCAAGCCGACTGCAGTTGGCCGAGGCCCGAATCGGGCGACACCTTGCCGGCGAGGATCGACGGCAGGATCTTGTTGCCGGCGTCCACGACGTCGCCTTGCACGACGTTGTCGAGCATCGGGTAGCGGAGTCATGCCGTCCTTGGCGACGAAGTCGAGCATCTGCTGGTTGACCGGGTTCGAGGTCGTGCGCGCCTTTCACGTCGGGGATGAGCCCGGCGGCGTTGATCGCGGCCTGTCCGGCGTCCGAGGTCATGAACGCCAGGAAGTCGGCGGCCACGGCCTTGTGCGACGAGTAGCTGGTGATGGCGAAGCCGTCACCCGGGAAGTCGACGACGCCCTTGATCGGCTGGTCAGAGAACGGCGGCACGAAGGCCGCGACGTTGTCCTTCATCGCGTCGGTGAACTTCTGCGTGTCCCAGGTGCCGTCGATGATCATCGCGGCCTTGCCGCTCAAGAAGTCGTCGAGGTTGTTGGTCTTCGTGAGGATGTCGGAGTTGGTGTAGCCCTTGGACTCCAGCGCCGCCCACTTCCCGAAGGCCGCGGTCTGACCCGACGACGTCCACGCGGTCTTGCCGTCGTATAGGTTGCGCCACTGGTCAACGGGCAACTGACCGATCTCGATGTAGCTGGCGTCGTACCACGGGTAGAACTCGGCGCCGAGGCTTTGCCCGCCGTTGCCGTAGACGAGCGGGGTGAAGCCCGCCGCCTTGAGCTTGGCGCTCGCGGCATACAACTCGTCCCACGTCGTCGGCACCGAGGTCACGCCGGCCTTCGCGAAGTCGGCCTTGTTGTAGAAGCCGATGTAGAACTGAGTCCTCCAGCGGCATGACGTACGGGTTGCCGTAGGGTCGAAGTGTCCGTGGTCCACTGCAGACCTTGCGCCTTCGACAAGGCGGCGTCGGGCACGAGACCCTTCAGCCCGGTGAGGAAGCTCTTGTACTGCGAGGTGAAGAGCCCGGTCCACATCACGGCGATGTCCGGGTCCGGTCTTCGAGACCGCCGACGCCTGAAGGAGCGAGAAGTAGTTGTCCGCCGGCTGGCTGACAATCTTGATGGTGACGTTCGGATGCGCCTTCTGGTAGGCGTCGACGAGATTCTTCGTCGCCGTCGCGTTTTGCTCGGTGCCGTAGTTGTGCCACAGCGTCAGGGTCACCGGAGTCGACGGAATGGCCGCCGCGCTCGACGAACTGCCG
Source organism: uncultured Actinomycetes bacterium (assembly GCA_963747395.1). Classification (GTDB taxonomy): domain Bacteria; phylum Actinomycetota; class Actinomycetes; order Acidothermales; family Acidothermaceae; genus JAICLV01. The sequence continues at coordinate 90,574 of CAVVEX010000005.1, forward strand.
GCCGTGCTACCGGATGAGCTGCTCGACGAACTGCTCGCCGTCGAGTCCGTGGTCGACTTGCTGCTGCTGCTCGAGCAGGCAGCCACCGATGCGACCAGCGCCACTGCGGCGGTCGCCATCAAAATCCTTTTGTGCAACTGTCCTCCTCGGTCGGACCGGCCCGGTGGGCCGGACGATTGCTCAGGAGCTCGTTCACGAGCGCCCGACAACTGGCGGTACGAACTTGCGGTGCGCGGCGGTCGGCGCCTGCAGGAAATCCAGGTCGCAACCGCGATTGGCTTGCGTGACGTGCATGCGGTAAAGCGCGGGCCATCCGCGCAGGTGCTCGGTCGGGTCAGGCGTCCATTCGGCTCGGCGGCGAGCCAGCTCCGCGTCGTCCACCTCGAGGTCGATCCGGCCGCGGGCGACGTCGACGCTGATGAGATCGCCGTCGCGAACCTGGCCGAGCGCGCCGCCGACGGCGGCCTCCGGGGCCACGTGCAGGACGCAGGTGCCGAACGAGGTGCCGCTCATGCGCGCGTCGGTGACCCGCACCATGTCGCGAACACCGGCCGCGGCGAGTTTTGCCGGATCGGGATCATCCCCCACTCCGGCATTCCCGGGACGCCGACCGGACCGCAGCCGGCGAGGACCAACACCGTGTCGGGCGTCACGTCGAGTTCCGGGTCGTCGATGCGCCGGCGCATGTCGTCATAGCCGTGGAACACCAGCGCCGGCCCGCGGTGCGCGGAAGATTCCTCGGACGCCGCGGACACCTTCAGCAGCGCGCCGTCCGGGGCAAGAGTTCCTTTGAGGACGGCGAAAGCGCCGCCGGTGTGCAGCGGATCGTCGAGCGGACGGATCGCCGCGGCGACGCCTGTCGCGGTCGCGACATTCGGCGGCGCAGCCGAAACCTGCTTCAGCTCGTCTTTCCACGTCCGGCCGCTGCCAGCGAGCGCGTCGAGTTCGAGGACGTCGGCGAGCACCGCCATCAAGGTGGGCACGCCACCGGCGGCGTCCAGCTCTTGAACGAGATAGCGGCCCGAAGGCTCGAGGTCGACGAGAACCGGGATCTGCTTGCCGAGCGCGTCGATGTCGTCGAGGGTCAACGCGCGGCCCGCGCGCCCGGCGATCGCCAGCAGGTGCAGCACCGCGTTCGTCGAACCACCGCAGGCGTTCAGGATTCGCACCGCGTTGCGCAGGCCGGCGTCACTGACGAAGGCGCTCGGCCGCGCGTCGTCGAGGACGGCGGTGACCGCTCGGCGGCCGGCCTCGCGCGCCGCTTCCGCGCGTGCGGGATCACCGGACGGGATGGTCGCCGAACCCGGCAAGCTCAGCCCGAGCACCTCGGTGACGATCGCCATCGACGTCGCGGTGCCCATCGTGTTGCACGAGCCGAGGCCGCAGCTGAGGCAGCGCTCGAACTCGGCCCACCCGGCGTCGTCGAGCCGCCCGGCCCGGTGATCCTCCCAGGCCCGCCAGAAGTCGGTGCCGGTGCCGACGCGGCGGCCGCGAAACTCCGAGACCGGCCGCGGGCCGCCGGTGATGACGACGGTCGGGAGGTCGGCGCTGAGCGCGCCCATGATCGCGCCCGGCACGCTCTTGTCGCAGTTGCCCAGCAGCACGACGCCGTCGAGCGGGTACGAGCGCAGGTACTCCTCGACTTCCATGCTCAAGAAGTTGCGGTACAGCATCGCCGTCGGCTTCATCAGGTCTTCACCGAGCGACATCACCGGAAAGGCCATCGGGACGCCGCCGGCCTCGCGAACGCCGGCGGCCACCTCGGACACGAGTTCGCGCAGCGGCAGGTTGCACGGGTTCAGATCGCTGGACGAGTCGGCGATGCCGATGATCGGCCGCTCGTCGTCCGGCTGGATCTCGACGCCGGCCGACCGCAACGCGACACGGTGCAACAGAGCGACCTCGTCGTCGCCCTGAAACCACTCCGCGCTGCGCAGCGACGGACCTGCCTGGCGGGTCATGGCGCCGGCACTCCGAGACCGGCCGCGCCGGGCTTCGACTGCACCGCGGTGGAGCCGACCCGTGCCATCCACTCGAGTGCGACCTGAGCGCGGTGCACCTTCTCGCGGGCGATCAAAGTGGCGTCGCTCTCGAGGTGAATTCCCGACGGATAAAGCGGTCGTGAGTTGCGCAGGCCGAATTTCGCATACAGGGGGCGCGGAAACCGTGACGAGGTCGGCGAGCTGCTCGCCGCGGACGACGCCACCCATCGCGTCGGGCGCCTCGACGTAGAGATCGAGCGGGACGTCGGTGACAGCGCGCATCTCGGCCAGCTCGGCCAACGTGAGGTCCGTCGGCAGGTTGACGGTGTCGGCGCCGAGCTCGACGAGCAACTCAAGGGTGACCGGGTTGGACGGCGCGACCATGCGGAGATCTTCCAGACGACGTCGGCGGGGATCTCGCCGTCGTCCTGGGCGTCCACAGCACCCGCTGAAGGCCGAGGTCGGCGACGAGGAATCCGCGGATGCCGCAGTCGACGGCGCGCAGCACGTCTTCAAGCGCGTAGGCAACTGCCGCATGCCGCGGATGCTCGCCGTCGACGGCGCGCCGTCGCCGGAGCGGGACATGCGCGCCGATCCCCCACTCCTCGCGCGGGCCGACGAACAGCGAGATCTCGAGCCCGCAGTCAGCGACCGATGCCGCCATCTCGCGCAGCTCCGCCTCGCCGAGCACCATCGCGCCGTGCCTTGCGAGACGCGGTTCACAACGACACGCGCTGCTCCGCCTCCCCGCGACGGCGGCGAGCACCCCGGCCCCTCGACGGACGGGATCTCGATGCGGAAGTCGGCGCCGTCGGGAAAGCGCGCGCCGTGCCGACGGCACGCCGCCTCCCGCGGTGCAGCCCGCCGCCCGAGCAGGTCGTCTGCGCGCATCCGTCGTCCTTATCAGTTTCCGACCAGCAACACGCTGGGTCGGGTCAGTCCGTCGTGATCGACCGTCGGCCAGTTGCCCGTCGTCGTCAGCAGTTCGAGCCCGTGGTCGCCGAGCAGGTAGGTGTCCTCGTCTTTGGCGCCGCCGGGCAGGCTCGGATTCCAGGCGAGCGCGGTGTTCGGCTGCAGCACGTGCTCCCACCACGGGTCGTCGCGCTGGGGCGGCGCGATCTCGAACTCGCGCTGCGCGTAGCCGATCGGACCGCCCTGGTAGTGCTGCTGCCACGCGTCGGCTTGCCCGTGATCCGCGTAGCGGCAGCCAGTTCGTCGAGCACCGCGCCCGTCTTCGCCCCCGGCGCGCACGCCTTGAGCACGCGCGCGTGGATGTCGCGGACCTCGTCGAGAGCCGGTTCGAGATCGGACGCCGCCGACCGCCGGCCGGCGTACCTCGTCAGCGCGACGTGCAGGCCGCCGCGGCTGGCCACCAGCACCGCCATCGCGACGTCGTCGATCGCCGCTCCCGTCGCGACCGGATGCCGGAACCGCGCCAACCGGTCGTCGCCCCCGACGAGCACCACCGGCGCCAACGCCCCGAGGCTTTCCGCGCCAGCCGCGATGCGGGCGGCGACCGCCCGATCGGCCTCACCCGGCTTCCACCGCACCAGGGCGTCTTCGACGACGGCGGCGGCGTCGCGGCCGAGCGCCCGGATCGCCTCGACGTCGGGGGCGGTCAGGGCCATCCGCGCGACGCTCAGCTCGCGACTCAGATCGGCGCCGAATGCGGGATGCCCATCGGCGGCCAGCGCCGCAGCGGGTGCGCCGAGCTCCTGCTCCGCGCGGCGCACGAACGCGTCGGCGTCGTACCAGGGCACGGCGGTCACCGGCCAACCGAGTTCGGCGAACGGTCCTTCGGCTCGAAGCCGCGGCGCCTCGACCTCGGTGGTGATGACGCTGACCCCGCGCGGGCCGACGGCCACCCACACCACGTCGGTCGACGCCGAGCGGTCGATCGGCGGGTTCGCGCCGCCCGTCGCCCACGCGACCGATCCAGGAGTGGTGAGCACCAGCCCGCTCACGCCCCGCGGTTCGGCGGCGGCGAGCACCGCGCGCACTCGCGGCGCGGCCGCCGCGGCACGAGGTACAAAGGTGGGCATGTGCTCGCCTTGTCGATGAGTATTCGGATAGGTCTTCGGTTCGCTGTTCGGCATTGCCGAACAGCGTTCGTAACTGTGGTACAGCGAAGCAAAGGACGACGGCATGAGTCAAGCAATGCGGCGTCCTGGATTTGCCCGGCCAGGTAACGATTTGGCTGGCGATCGTGACCTAGTCCAGTACTCGGCGGTGGTATTCGCCGAAATCGCCTCTAGGCGCACGTTCGGGGCTGCCGTATAGTGTGCGGCTGTGCCGAATGATCACGAGACGAGCCGCTACACCGTCGGCAGCGTTGCGAAAGCCCTGCGCCTGATCGACCTGGTGGCCGCCGGTCCGGCCGACGGGCTCAACTTGAGCGACCTCGCCCGCGCGTCCGAGGCGTCCAAGAGCGCGACCTACGGCTTGGTGCGCACCCTCGTCGACGCCGGCTACCTGCGCGTGATCGAACCCGGCCCTCGCTATGCGTTGGGCATCGCGCTCGTGCGGCTGGGCGACGTGGCCGGCCGCCAGCTGCCGCTCAGCCAGGTGACCGCTCCGGTCTTGCAGGAGCTGAGCCGAGAGACGGGGTTGACCATCCGGGTGGCGGTCGCCGACCACGGCTACCCGGTCTTCGTCGACCGCGTCGACGCCGTCGGCGCCGTCCGCTTCCACGCCCCACTCGGCGTGCGCGAACTGCCCCACGCGAGCGCCGCCGGCAAGGCGATCCTCGCGTCGCTTCCCGAAGGCGACGTGCGGCGCATCGCCACCGAGTGCGGCCTGCCGCGCCGCACCCGCAAGACGATCTGCGACGTCGCGACACTCGAACTCGACCTCACGCTGGCGCGGCGGCGGGGGTACGCCGTCGACGACGAAGAGGACGTCGAGGGCGTCTTCTGCGTGGCGGCGGCGTTCTTCGACCATGCGGGCCAGTGCGCGGGAGCGCTGTCGGCGACGGGAATCAAGCTCGACCTGCCGGCCTGGCGATTAGAAGAGCTCGGCCATTCGGTTCGCACGAACGCCGACCGCGTCACCAAGCTGCTCGGCGGCGCCACCCCGACTTTGGAGGCATGAAATGCGGGCGCTCGTCGTGGATAGTCCGCACAATGTCGGCCTGGCGGAGCGGGCGCGGCCGACGGCGCAGCCCGGCACGGTCCTGGTGCGGCCGACGCTGGTCGGCGTCTGCGGCACCGACCTCGACATCATCGACGGCACGATCGACCCGGCCTTCATCCGGTACCCGCTGGTCCTCGGGCACGAGTGGACTGGCGTTGTCGAGTCTTCGGACGGCGCCCCGGGCGCGCCACCGCCCGGTGCGCACGTCGTCGTCGAGGGCATCGTCCCTTGCGGCCACTGCGCTGAGTGCAGGGCGGGAAACACCAACCGATGCGAGACGTACGACGAGTTCGGCTTCACCCGCGACGGCGCCGCGACCGAGCTGGTCGCCGCGCCGGTCGGGCTCGTTCACGTCTTGGACGACTCGGTTCCGGCCGAGTCCTCCGTGCTGGTCGAACCCGCCTCGGTGGTCCTGCGGGCGCTCCTGCGGGCCGATCCGTCGCCCGGCCAGCGGGTGGGCGTCGTCGGCGACGGCACGGTCGGCCTGCTCGCCGCGCGGCTGGCCCGGCTGTGGTCGCCGGCGTCCGTCACCATGCTGGGCCTGCGTCCCGACCAGTCGAAGCTCGCCGCGGCCGCCGGCGTCGACGACTTCGTCACGACCGGACGTCGACCGGGCGACACCTTCGACCTGGTGATCGAGGCGGCCGGCTCTGTCGCGTCGACCGGTAGCGCGCTGGAGTCGGCGACAAGGGGCGGCAGGGTCGTCCTGCTCGGGTATCCCGGCCAGGAGGCGACCGTCCCGTTGCACGTCGACGACCTGGTCAACGGCGACGTCCAGGTCATCGGCAGCTTCAGCTACACCAGCACGGCCTGGCGGCGCGTCGTGGCTTTGCTGAACGCGGGCACGGTCGACTTCAGCTTTCTGGTGACCCACCGGTTCGGCTTGGACGATTGGGCCGTCGCCATCGAGACGCTGCGAACAGGTTCCGGCGCGCGCGCGAAGGTCTTGCTCGACCTGATGGCAGGCTGACCGCGCGAACCAACTAAGCCATCCCGCATCGCCATTGCGCACGCCGTTCGACGCTGCCACCATACGGACGTCAATCGGCTCAACGTCTGCGGGAGGAACGAGATGAGCGAGACACCGGGATCCGAAAACGTGGCGAATGACGCCGCGCCGATCGCGGAGGCGAACCCCTATTTGGTGCCTTCGCAACCGCCGCCACCGCCTCCTGTCCCCACCGCCGGATACGGAGTCCCGCCGCAATACTCGCCGACCCCTGCGACGCTGCGGCTCACCGGCGCCGAACAGTTCTGGTACGTGCTGCAGTGCATCTATTTCGGCATGGGGTATCTCGCAAAGGTCCCAACCAAGAAGGCATTGAGCGAGGCGGGCCTCACGCAGATGACCGACGCCGAGAAGCTCTGGTACGTGGTGTTGTGCGTGCTTTTCGGCGCCGGTTACTTCGCCAAGGTGCCCGCGAAAAAAGCGCTCAACGAGGCCGGTCTTGTCGACCGCACCGGCGCGGAACAGTTCTGGTACGTGCTCCAATGTCTCTGGTTCGGCTCGGGCTATTTCACGAAAGTGCCCACCCGCAAAGCGCTCAGCGACGCTGGGATCCTGCGCATGACCGACGCCGGCCAGTTTTGGTACGTGCTTGAGTGCATCTACTTCGGCGCCGGATATTTCGCCAAGATCCCGCACAAGAAGGCGCTGGCCGAGCTCGCCATCTTACCGACGGCCCGCTGACACCGCTGCCGGGTTGCCGCCCGCGAAGCGTCAGCGCTGAACGCGGGCGCCCGCGCCCTTGACCAACGCCTCGACCTCCGGCAGTCGCGCGGTCGAGGTGTCGCCGGCGGTCGTCATGGCGAGCGCGCCGTGCGCCGCGCCGTACTCGACGGCCGTCGCCAATGGCATTCCTTGCAGCAAGCCGTAGATCAGACCTGACGCGAACGAGTCACCGCCCCCGACCCGGTCGAGTATTTCGACGTCCGAGCGCGCGGTCGCCTCGGCGAAGCCCTCGCCTGCCGACCATGCGATGCCGCTCCAGTCGTTACGCGTCGCGCTTCGCACCGAACGCAACGTCGTGGCGATCACCTTGAAGTTCGGAAAAGCCGTCGCCGCCTGGGAAATCATCGATTTGAAGCCCTCGATCGGCAGCACCGTCAAGTGCTCGTCGGCGCCGGGGACGGCCAAACCCAGGCACGCGGTGAAGTCCTCCTCGTTGCCGATCATCACATCGACATAAGAAGCAAGGCGCTTGTTCACCTCTTGCGCGCGCGCCTGGCCGCCGACCGCCTTCCACAAGCTGGGCCGGTAGTTCAGGTCGTAGGAGATGACCGTGCCGTGCTTGCGCGCGGCCGACATCGCGGCCTCGACGACGTCGGGCGTCGTCTCCGACAAGCCCGCGTAGATGCCGCCGGTGTGAAACCAGCGCACGCCCAGCTCGCCGAACAGGTGCTCCCAGTCCACGTCGCCCGGCTTGAGTTGCGACGCCGCGGTGTGGCCGCGGTCGGAAATGCCGAGCGCGCCGCGCAAACCAAAGCCGCGCTCGGTGAAGTTCAGCCCGTTGCGCACCGTGCGGCCGACGCCGTCGTACGGCACCCAGCGTGACGAAGGCGGCGTCGACGCCGCCCTGCAGCATGAGGTCTTCGACCAGCCGCCCGACGTCGTTGTCGGCAAGGCTGGTGACGATCGCGGTGCGCATCCCAAAGCACCGGCGCAACCCGCGCGCGACGTTGTACTCCCCGCCGCCCTCCCAAACTCGGAACTGCCGCGCGTTGCGCACCCGGTCCTCGCCCGGGTCGAGGCGCAGCATCACCTCGCCAAGCGACACCAGGTCGTATCGACACTGCCCGGTCGGCCTGATTCGCAACTCGTCGCTCACGGCCCGCTCCTCACGACTCGCGGAATTTCGCGGCGCCACGCGCCAATTCGCTTGATTCTCGCCCAGTCGCCGCCGTTGATCGCGTCGCGCGGCACCATCCAACTCCCACCGACCGCGAGCACCGCCGGGTGGGCGAGGTAGTCGGCCGCGCGCGCCTCGTCGATACCCCCCGTCGGCACGAACCGGACGTCGGGGAACGGCGCCGCCAGCGCCTTCAACACAGCCAACCCCCCGATCGCCTCGGCGGGGAAGAGCTTCAAGACGTCGAGACCCGCCGCGCGCGCCCGCATGATCTCCGTCGCGGTCGCAACCCCCGGCAGGTACGGAACGCCGCGCTCTCGGCAAACCCCGGCGACGCCGTCGTCGAACCCGGGCGACACGATGAACCGCGACCCGACGTCGATCGCCGTTCTCGCCTGCGCGGCCGTGGTGACCGTGCCCGCCCCCACCACCACGTCGTCCCGACTCGCGACCGCGAGGATCGCATCCGCGGCCGCCGCCGTGCGGAAGGTGATCTCCATGCATCCGATCCCGCCGCCCGCGAGCGCGTCAGCGAGAGGCACGGCGTCGTCCGCGCGATCCAGGACAACGACCGGCACCACCCGCAGGCTCGCCAGTTGGTCGATCAGCGACGTCGGCGCCATAGCCACAGCCACTCCCTCGTCGTATGAAAAGGTTTGCATCGACGGCTCGCCGGAACACTATCGCACCGACTACTAACGAGTGGCCGGCCGGGAAGAAGACCTCCCGTCGTCCGGTTGCTAGACGACAACACACCAGAATCGACGGAGGCTCACGAATGGCGCTCGACGAAGACGCGGTCCGGCTCGCCAAGGGCAAGAACCTTGCCAGCGTGGTAACGCTCATGCCCAACGGACAGCCGCAGGCGCAGCTGACCTGGATCGACACCGACGGCGAGCACATCCTGGTCAACACCGAGCCGCAGCGGCAGCGCGCGAAGAACGTCGAGCGCGACGACCGCATGACCGTGCTCATTCACTCCGCCGACGACCCGTGGGACTGGGCAGAGATCCGCGGCCGAGTCACCGACACCATCGGCGGGCAGCGGGCGCGCGACCACATCGACGAGTTGTCGCGCAAGTACGTCGGCGCCGACTACGGCAACCCGATCGGTCCGCACGGCCGGGTCATCCTCGTGCTGGAGCCGACAAAGGTGAACACACCGAAGTCGCTCGGACGCCGCTGATCATCGGCTTTCCGGGCTATACCGTCGAGTCATGAAGACCATCGGACTGCTCGGCGGGATGAGCTGGCAGAGCACCACGCAGTACTACCGCCTCGCGAACGAGCTCGTCGCCGCGGGGCTCGGCGGCCTGCACTCGGCGCAATGCGTGCTCTACTCGGTCGACTTCGCTCCGATCGAGCAAATGCAGAAAGAAGACCGCTGGGATGACGCGGCGGCGGTGCTCTCCGCCGCGGCGAAGAGCCTTGAGGCCGGCGGCGCCGACCTGTTGCTCATTTGCACCAACACCATGCACAAGGTCTACGACCAGATCGCGGCCGCGGTCTCAATTCCGGTGCTGCACGTCGTCGACGTGACCGCGTCCGCCATCCACGAAGCCGGGCTGTCAACGATCGGACTGCTCGGAACCGCGTTCACCATGGAACAGTCCTTCTATCGCGACCGCCTCGCGGCACGCGGTCTCAACGTTTTGACTCCGGACGACGAAGCGCGCGCCCTCGTGCATAGGGTCATCTTCGATGAGTTGTGCCTCGGCGTCATACGTGACGAGTCACGCGCGGCGCTCGTCGACGTCATCCGTCAGTTCGCCGAGCGTGGCGCGCAAGGAGTGATCCTCGGCTGTACCGAACTCGAGCTTCTGTTGGGACCCGACGACGCGGACGTGCCGCTCTTCCCGACCACCCGCCTGCACATCGAGGCGGCGGTCAATCAGGCGCTGGCCGCCGCTGACTGAGCCGCCAACCGGCCGCCAACCCGCCGCCAACCCGCCGCCAACCCGCCGCCAACCCGCGTGATCATGCAGTTAGGCGCGACCGGCGATCGGTCGGGTTGCGCCTAACCGCATGATCACCGCGTGCGGAGGGGCGGCGGGCGGCGCTGCGTGCGGAGGGGCGGCGGGGCGGCGCTGCGTGCGGAGGGGCGGCGGGGGCAGGGTGGCGGGCGAGGCGAGGCGAGGCGGGGTGGCGGAGTGTGGTCGATCTAGCCGCCCCACGCCGCGTCGGTGACATGCGCGCCGAGCGAGGTGGCTTTGCCGTCCCCCACCAGATAGACGCCGGTGCACCAAGCAACTAGCGACCGCGAACCGTCGGACGACGGATGCACGTCCGCTTGACAGCCGAAACCAGGAAGCTGCACCGTCGGTCCGGTGGGGGCGCCACTGGAGACGTCGACCTGGCGGAACACCGCGCTGGCGGTGTCGGCGCAGTCCTGCACGATCGCGAACTCTCCCGTCGGGCCAAGCCAAGCTGCCCCGACGCCACCGCCGATGCACGAGTGGTCCGTCCAGGTCGACGTCGTCGGCGCCTTTCCGTCCTTCGACGTGTCGAGCGTGACCGGGTCGCCGCCAATGCCAGCGCCGGTCTGTGACCCGGCGATGTAGGTGAGCCGCTTGCCGTCCGGCGCCCACGAGAGGTCGATCATCTCGTTGACCACGTCGTCGTCGACCGCCCAACTTCTGGTCTGTCCCGAATGACCTGGCATTGGGACGATGACAATCGACGCCAGTGGTGGTCCCCCGTACGCTTGCATCAGCGCGAGCGCGACCCGCGAACCGTCCGGACTGACCGCCAGGCCGCTGATCGGCCTACTTGACGGATAGACGGACCCGAACGGCACCACGTTGCCAGAGGCATCGACCAGCGCCAGCTGTGACGACGCCTCGTTCCACTGCGGCGCGGCGTCGGACGTATACGTGACAACCCAACCACCTGCCGGATTCATGGCTATCAGCGATGGTCCGCCCGGAATTCCCTTCAGAGCGACGGGAGTTGCCGCGCCGGTGTCGAGATTGACGATGTGGAAGTGCTGCGCGTCGTCCAGCTCGAGCACCACACCGCCGCCCTCAATGATGACCGGCGCCGCGCTCGAAGGCGGCGGCGAACTCGGCGCCGTGCCAAGGATCGCCTCAACCTCACTGCTCACCAGGTCGTTGAGCATCGAGTGCGCGTTGTCGGTGCGCCAGACCATCGCGCACCCGATGCGCAGGGTCGCCGTCGAGCCATCGGAGTAGCCGAGTGTCAGCAGGTCGACGGTCGGCTGCAGCGGGCATTTCGCCACCTCGTTCGTCAGGGGCAACTCGCGCAGGATCAGAAGCGTCTTCTCGAGTTGACCAGCATCAAGCTCGGCATACCGCTTCAGTGATTGCGGTTGGTTGATCTGGTCGTACTCGCAAAGCACCGCGGACGACGGCGCGCCCGGCACCAGCCCATCCCCCGCAGTCGCTGGAGCGCCGGACGGCTGGCCATCGAGAGTCGGCGCGCACGTCGGAGGAGCTGTGACTGACTGCACCGGTCCTGACGGCGGTGAGCTCGTCGTCCGGCCATGATGAAGGACGACCGGCACGATCGCGATTGCCGCTACCAGGCAGGCGGCAACTGCTGCGGTTGCGAGTGCGCGCCGTTGGCGGCGTCGACGCACGCCAGCCGCGACACGCCCATAGAGATCGGCCGGCGGCGGATCACCGGGAGAATCCCGCAGCGCCGCGACGATCTCGTCGTCCCCGCTTGTCACGGTGTCACCGCCCGTCGGTCGCACTCATCGCGAAGCTTGCGCAATCCCTTTGCTGACTGGCTTTTCACGGTTCCGACACTGCAACCGAGCAGGTCGGCGACGGCCGCCTCGGTGAGGTCGGCGTAATACCGCAACACCAGGACGGCGCGCTGCCGGGGCGGCAGCGACGGTAGCAGCGCGTGCACCATCTGCCGCATGTCCGCCGCCTCGAACGGGTCGCTGTCAACGCGGTCAGGCATTTCCGCGAACGGCAGCTCCCCGTGCCAGCGACGCCGTCCGGACTTCAAATGCGCGTTGACCAGCACGCGCCGCACGTACGCGTCGGGATCACCGTCGCGCACGATCCGGCGCCACCGCGGCCAGACGCGCTCAAGGCTGATCTGCACCAGGTCTTGGGCGCTGGCCCAATCGCCGGTCAGCATTCGGGCCAGCCGTAACAGGTCGCCTTGGCGTGCGACGACGTACGCCTGGAACCCATCCGAGTCTTCGGCCGCATTGGCCATGCCCCACCCTCTCAAGCCCGCACACCTCACAGCCCCTGAACGGCTGAAATGGTTGCCCGGGGTCAGCGAGGACTCGGCGACGTTGATGGCGGGTTGGGCGCCCGACGAGACCTGTTGGCTCACCGACGCGATTCGTCTCGACGGCGCGCCCACGAATTGGACGAGCTACCAAGGAGATGAATCGTCGCCGGTGGTCGGCTGAGCCGCGCGCCGTCCGCAGTGCCTGTGCCGTGCCGGTGCCCGTGCCCGTCCCTACCGTGCGACACTGCCCCGGTGCCTGAGGACCATTTCGCAGAGCAAGTCGCGAACCGCTACGACGCCACGTCGGAGGAGATGTTCGCACCCTCGGTGGTCGAGCCAACCGTCAGCTTCCTGGCCGACCTTGCTGGCGACGGTCCAGCGCTCGAGTTCGGCATCGGCACCGGCCGCATCGCCCTTCCGCTGCACGGCAGGGGAGTCGAGGTGCACGGCGTCGACCTGTCGGAGGCGATGGTCGCGCGGCTGCGCGCGAAGCCCGGCGGCAACACCATTCCGGTGACGATCGGCGACTTCGCCGCGACACGCGTCGACCACACGTTCACGCTCGCGTACCTGGTCTTCAACACGATCAGCAACCTGACGACGCAGGACGCGCAAGTCGAGTGCTTCATCAACGCCGCGCGACATCTACGTCCCGGCGGTTGCTTCGTGGTCGAGGTTGGAATCCCGAATCTGCAACGGTTGCCACCCGGAGAGACGGTTCGGGCGTTCACTGTGACGCCGTCCCGGCTTGGCTTTGACGAGTACGACGTCGTGACGCAAGGCCTTGTCTCGCATCACTACTGGATCGAGGACGACGCGCTTCGCGAGTTGTCGGTGCCGTTTCGCTACGTCTGGCCGTCAGAGCTTGACCTGATGGCCCGCATCGCCGGGATGCGGCTTCGCGAACGCTGGGCCGACTGGCGGCGCGAGCGGTTCACGGCGGAGAGCAAGAAGCACGTGTCGGTGTGGGAGAAGAACTCATGACGCGACTCGGCGCTGGCACCCGTCTAACGGTCAGGCGTCACGCAGTTGCAAACTCAGGCCGCCGACCAGCAGCGCCCCGATCGCCCACAACGCCAGCACACCAAGCCCGGCCCACGGGCTGATGACAAGCCCATGCACGTTGATGGTCGCTTGGATCGCGAGGCCCGCGCCCATCGGCGAGATCTGCTCGAGATGCCGATGCAGATGCTCGTCACCGACGGCACTGGTCACGATCGGAAATAGGAACAACAGCGCGAAGACCGTTCCGATGGCCGCCGCCGAATCTCGGACCAACGCCGCGACGCCGACGCTCAGCAAGGCGATCAGCGCGAGATAGAGCGCCGAACCTGCCACCGCGCGCAGGGTGGACGCGTCGAACAACGACAGCGGGTGATAGCCGTGCGCGAGCGTGAATCCCTTACCAGGCAGGATGAATCGACCAGCCAGCACCGATCCCAAGACGCCGACCGCCCCCGCGACCAGCGCGCCGCCACCAACCAGCAGCGCCTTGTTCGCGATCACCACCCAGCGCCGTGGCATGGCGGCAAAGGTGGTTCGGATCATCCCGGTGCTGTACTCGTTCCCGACCACGGTCACCGCGAGTATCGCGATCACCAGCTGGCCCAGGTAGACACCGGTGAGGCTGATCTTCACCGCGTCTTGACCGCAGGCGGCTGACGAGCAACTCACGCCCGCGGAGGCCAGCGCGCTCAGCCCGACGGTCAGCGCGATAGCCCCAAACAACAGCCAGAGCGTGCCGCCGACCGTCCGCAGCTTTGTCCATTCGGCGTGGAGCGCCGTCTTCATGCATCCCGCTTACGCAGTAGCAACAGCGCGGCGCCGAGCGCCACCGCCGTCCAGAGGCACAGCACACCGAATCCGGCCCACGGCGCGAGTGGGTAGTAGCCACCCGCCGCCGTGTAGACGCCGTCAACCTGCGAATAGGAGTGCCGAAGGCCCTGCACCGCGAACGCCGCAGCCGGCGTGACCCGCAGCAACCACTGCAATGGCCCGATAGCCGACGCGCCGAGAATGTACGGCAGGACGACCAGCCCGATGACCGCCGCTATCGCCGCCGCGCTGCGCCGGAGGATTGTGCCTACCGCCAAGGCGAAGACCGCGGCCAGTGCCAGCACCGCCGCGGTGCCGACGACGACCCGTGCGGTTGTCGCCGCCGACGCGGGCGCGATGGCAAAGCCGTGGCTAGTCAGCAAGTCCCCCACCCACCAAAGCGCGATCAGACAACCGATCACGCCCAGCACAAAGGTCACCGCACCGAGCACGACGGCTTTGGCGGCGAGCACGCGACCGCGGTCCGGCGCCGCGGCCAGCGTCGTCCGGATCAGGCCGCGCCGATATTCGGCGGTGATGAACAACGCGCCTAGGACGACGAACGCGATGAGACCGGCGAAGCCGCCGATCAAGCTTCCGCCGATGGTGCTGTTGTCGAAGTCGCCGACCGCGGGCGCGATGTCGCCGGACCCGGTGACGGAGAACGTGCCGCCGGATTGCTTGAAGCTGTTCGCCGCGCGCTCGGGCGGCCCGTCGGCTTGGCCGCCGGGGAACTGATCGCCAGACCAAGCGCCCGTCGTCCAACCCCCCTGCACTGCGACATTGTCGAATGTCGCGTCGGCACGTGACGGACCACCCTGTGTTGCCGTGCCGACGATGTGGTTGTCGACCTTCTGGTAATCCGGTGAGGCCACGAACATCCCCGCCAGCACCGAGGAAGGCAGTCCACTCAGCGTGGTCGCGCCGACGACCGTCCAGTGCGTTCCGTCGCTCGACTCCGATCCGGTCAGCTCGTTGCCCTTTCGGGTCAGCCGCAGCCACTGCGGCGCAGATTCCGCGACGGCGCCCGAACTCCCGGCGACGTCATGCGTGAAGTTGTATTGGAAGCGGACGCCATGACTCGCCGTCGTCATGATGGCGGCGTACGGCGAACCCTGCACTGTGCCGCTCGCCTTGACGATCAGGCCCGCTTTCGCCCAGGGAATCACGACGCTGTCCCACGGCGGCGAACCATTCGCGGGCGCCCCGTTGGCCGTCGGCGCCTGCTCGGCGAGCGAGGTCACCCGCACGGTGATGCTGCCGTCGCCGTCCAACTGCTGGTGCACGAAGTAGAAGTTGTCGGTGACCGCGGCGCCGGTGGGGCCGGTCGGCGGGGCGTTGGCTGCCGCGCACGCCTTGCCGCTCAACTGACCGCCGCCCGCGCCGCCCCCGCATGACCGATGGCTGCCCGCCGCCGACATCACGCCCAGCATCACGATCAGCACCGCGCCGAGCAGCAACGTGATGAGCCAGCCTCGCACCGTGCGCAGCTTGGTCCATTCGGCGTGCACCAACTCGGGAAATCCAGCACGTGCGCCAACGGTGGTCGAGCGGTACGGCGTCATGGTGGCGGTCATCGAACCGGCTCGGCGCCGCCGGGCGCGTGAAACTCGACGGCGTCCCTGGTGATCTCCATGTACGCCTCTTCCAATGTCGCGCGATGCCCTGAGACCTCCGAGAACGGCACCGCGCTCTCCGCGAGCAGGTTGACGATCTGTTGCGACGTCAGGCCAGCCACGGTGAGCAGGTCGACGTCGGTGACCGCCACCGTCGCTCCCGCGGCGGCCAGCACCGAGGTCGCCTCGAGGCGCGCCGACGTGCGAACCGTGACCCGACCACCGGACGCCGCCGCCACCAACTCGGCCACGCTCGTGTCGGCGACGAGCCGGCCGCGGCCGATCACCACGAGGTGCGTCGCGGCGTCCTGCAACTCGCTCATCAGATGGCTCGACACCAGCACCGCGCGGCCTTGCGCCGCGAGCGACCGCAAGAAGCCGCGGATCCAGATGATGCCTTCGGGATCGAGGCCGTTGAACGGCTCGTCGAGCATGAGCACCGGCGGGTCGGCGAGCATGGCGGCCGCGATCCCGAGCCGTTGCCGCATGCCGAGCGAGTAACCGCCGGCCTTGCGCCGGGCGGCGCCGCTCAGTCCCACGGATTCGACCACCTCGTCGACTCGCCGGCCGGTCAGGCCTTGAGAATGCGCCAACCACAGCAAATGGTTGCGTCCTGTTCGGCTGGGTTGCAGGGCCCCGGCGTCCAGCAAAGAACCGACATGCGCGAGCGGACGACGCAAGCTCCGATACCGCTGGCCGCCGACCAACGCGTTGCCCTCGTCGACCGAGTCGAGCCCGAGGATCACCCGCATCGTGGTCGTCTTGCCGGCGCCGTTGGGCCCGACGAAGCCGGTGACCTGCCCAGGCTGCACCGTGAACGTCAGCCCGTCGAGGGCGACGGTCGGCCCATATCGCTTGCGCACACCGTTGACGGCGATCGTTGCGTCCATGCTTCGAAGGCTAGACGCCAGCGCCAGCCGGAGTCGTCACGCTGGCGAGCGATCTTCAGCTCGACGCGCGTCACTCGCACGAGCGACAGGTCATCCCTTGAAACGGGGACGCGGGCGGCGGCCGCAGCGACGACAATCAATGACGTGAGCCGACCGACCGCCCTCACCGGCGCGGCGCTGGCGCTGGAGGCGCTGGGCGAGTCGACCGCGCGAGCGGTGAGCGCGGCGGACAGCGCGAACACGGGCCTCGTGCTGTGCCTGCTCGCGCTCGCCACGACGCTCCCGCTTGTCTTTCTCCGGACGTTGCCGGCGGCGGTCGTCATCGCGGCGGCGAGCGTGCTCTCGATCGCGCCGTTCCACCGCCTGACGGTCGGCGGCGCCGCGGCGATGCTGGTCGTCCTTCACGAGCTCGGACGACGCGAGGTGCGGCCGGCCGCGGCCGTGCTCTTCTTGCCGTTCGTCGTCCTCGCGTTCGCGGACGCTGGTCGCGACGAGGGACACGCCCTCACGATTTCGCTCGCGGCGCTCGCGCCCGCGGCGGCGTGGACCGGCGCGGCGGCGCAGTCACGCGCGCAGGCCCGCGCGCATCTCGCGGCGCGCGAGGTGATCGCCGACAGCGTCGCTCGAGCATGCCGCGCGCGGCGAACGGGCCCGCATCGCCCGCGAGCTGCACGACGTGGTCGCACATCACATCTCGATGGTCTCGGTGCAGGCGGAAACCGCCAGGCTGACGACGCCCGGCATGCCGACAGCCGGCGCGCAGCGGTTGAGCGCCATCGGCGACACCGCCCGCACCGCGTTGACCGAGATGCGCCGGCTGCTCGGTGTGCTGCGCGAAGACACCGACGCAGACGTCGTCGAACGTCGTCCGCAACCGGGTCTCGCGCAGCTGAACGTGTTGCTCGACGACGTGCGCGCAGCGTCGGGCAGCGGCGCCCGGCTCATCGTGCACGGCACGCCGGTCGCGCTTGACCAGGGCGTCGAGCTCGCCGCTTACCGTATCGCGCAGGAGGCGTTGACGAACTCGCGTCGGCACGCGCCGGGAGCGGCCGTCGACGTCGAGTTGCACTACACGGACGACGCGTTGTGGTTACGCGTGCGCGACAACGGGCCGGGACCGCCGATCGCCGCGCCGGCCGGAGGTCTCGGATTGACCGGCATGACCGAACGCGCGACCGCGGTCGGCGGAACACTGAATGTCGGCACGGCGGCGGGCGGCGGTTTTCTGATCGAGGCCAACTTGCCCGCGAAGATCGAGGTGCCGCGGTGACCCGCGTCGTCGTCGCCGACGACCACCAGGTCGTGCGCAACGGGTTCGCGGAATTGCTCGCCACTCAAGAAGATCTCGAGGTCGTCGGGACGGCGTCGGACGGCGCCGAGGCGGTCCGGGTCTGCCGAGAGCTGCTGCCTGACGTCGTGTTGATGGACGTCCGGATGCCCGGCATGGATGGCATCGAGGCAACCAGGCGGGTCGCTGCTGACGGCAACGCGCCGCGCGTCATCATCCTCACGACGTTCGACCTGGACGAGTACGTCTACGACGCGTTGCGCGCCGGGGCGAGCGGCTTTCTGCTGAAGGACGTCACCGCAGAGCACCTGTTCGACGCGGTGCGGGTTGTCGCGAACGGCGAGGCGTTGCTCGCGCCCGGTGTCACCCGCCGGCTCATCAGCGAGTTCGCCGCGTTGCGACCCAAGCCGGACGACGCGTCTCGCTCGCCGCTCACCGGGCTCACACCGCGCGAGACAGAAGTCTTGCGGTTGATGGCCGAAGGACTGTCCAATCCCGAAATCGCCGAACGCCTTGTGGTGACTGAGGAAACCGTGAAGACACACGTCAGTCGGGTGCTTCGAAAGCTCGGATTGCGTGACCGCACCCAGGCGGTCGTGATGGCCTACGAGTCGGGGCTCGTCGTGCCGGGGACGTCGCGCGACTAAGTGATCGCGTCGGCGAGCGCCGCGTCGTCCGCTTGTGTTGTCAGTTGCCTTGTCGACCGCCTTGACGAGTGACGGGTCAGCGCGGGCCACGGTTCGCAAACCAGCGCGGCGACCACGGTGAGCACGACGGCAGCTCCGAGCGCCGCGCGGCCGCCGGACGCCGTGACCAGCGCGCCCCCAAGTGCCGAGCCCATCGCGTTGCCGGCGGTCAACCCGCTGCCCATCCAGCCGAAAGCCTCTGTGGTCGCCGCGGGTGGCGCCAGGGACGCCAGCCGCTCGAATAATCGCGACAGCGCCGGCGCGATGGTGAAACCCCAGCAAAACAGCAACAACGTCAGCACAATTCGGTCTGGTGCGAGCAGCAGCATCGCGAGCCCGGTCGCGACGAACAGCAGCAGGTGTCGCAGCTGCGCGCGATGCCGGCGGCGTGAACCGTAGATGAGTCCGCCGCACAGCGAGCCGATGCTCGTGCAGGCCAACGTGAAAGCGGCGCCGGACGACGCGTGACGTCCGCTGACCAGCGCCACGACGCCCACCGTCTCGGCGGCGAACGCCGCGATCAGCGCGAAGCCGGCCGCGATCACACCGGGGATTCCCGGCTCGCGCAGCACCCGGCCGCCCTTGGGGCGCTCACCGACGTGCCGGCCGGCGTCGGCGTTGCGATCGCGGGCGAATCCGAGCGAGCCGAGCAACACCAAGACACCGGCGGCGGCGACCGCGAGCCGGGGTCCGCCGAGCGTCGCGAGCACCGCCGTCGAGGGTGGACCGAGCACGAAGATCAGCTCTTGCACCGTCGACTCGAGCGCGAACACGCTTCGCCGCTGCTCGACCGGCACCAGAGCGGGGAGCACCGCGCGAATCGACGCGGTCACCGGCGGGATGCACAATCCGCCGACGAGCGCGAACAAGGCGAGCAGTCCGGGCCGCGGCGGGGCGAGCGAGAGCACCGCCATCGAGATCGCGAACGCGACCGCGGAGATGGAGAGCACCTTGCGTCGTCCGTGGGAGTCGGCGAGCCGGCTGAGGACCGGACCGGCGAGGCAGGCGCCCGCGAGATAGGCGGCCGAGACCGCGCCGGCGACCGCGTACGTCGAGCGCTCAGTGACGAGCAGCAGCAGCGCGAGGCCGGTCATGCCTTGGTTGGCCCGGCCGACCACGGAGGTGCCGAGCAACCAGGGAACCGACGGGGTTCGGAGCAGGTCGCGATAGGTGCTGGCGGACATGGCGGTGTGCGGTCGCTCGTCTCGGGGTGAAGGGTTCGGTCGGCTTGGACCATTGTGCTCTGTATCGATAAAGAAGCGCTTGAGATTGAGCTAAGTCGAGCCCTTCGCCGAAGTGTGGGCGGGCGGTTGAGTGGCGTGCGGGCGGGCGGTTGGGTGGACGATCTCGGTCGTCCTGCGCAGCTGACGTCCACCCAAGCCACGGTCCGGCCGATGATTCGACGCCGCCCACGTCGTCCAAGGCAGTGAAGGCACACTGTGTGAACCCCCACGCCACCCGCACCCACGCCACAGCGACAAGGGACCCGATCATGCGTCTCACCCTGCACACCTTTTTGACCTTGGACGGCGTCATGCAGGCGCCCGGCGGACCGGACGAGGACCCCGACGGCGGCTTCACTCACGGCGGCTGGTCTTTCCCTTACGGGGACGAGGAATTCGCCAATCCGATGGTCGGCTGGTTCGAGCACGCCGACGCCTTCCTGCTCGGCCGCAAGACCTACGACATCTTCAACGGCTACTGGCCGCAGCACAACGATCCGGGAGACCCGATCGCCAGCAGGCTCAACCGGCTGCCCAAGCACGTCGCCTCGCGCAGCCGGTCGTCATTCGACTGGGAGAACAGCACGCACGTCGGCGACGTCGTGCCGGAGGTCACCAAGCTGAAGGCGCAGCCCGGCGACGAACTCCAGGTGCACGGCAGCGGCGACCTCGCGCACACCTTGATCGAGCACGACCTCGTCGACGAGTACCGGCTGATGGTCTTCCCGGTGCACCTCGGCTCGGGCAAGAAGCTCTTCCGGGACGGCGCGAAAGCCGCCAGCCTCCGCTTGCTCTCCAGTTCGGCGACATCGGCTGGCGTGATCATCGCCACCTACGCGCCCGCCGGCCCGGTTGGCTACGGCTCCTACTAAGCCGGCGCCTCCGGTACACGTGATCATGCAGTTAGGCGCAACCACGGCCGAGCCGGGTTGCGCCTAACTGCATGATCACCGTGCGCGGGGGGTTACGGCGTCGCTTGCTGCACCTGCTTCAACACACCGTCGGAGACTGCCTTCGTGCCACCGAACGTGGTGGCCGAGGTGATCGTGTCGGCGTGCGCGTGCAAGTACGCCGCCACCGACGACGGCATCGCGCCGGACGACGGCACCAGCAACAGCGGCGAGTTATGCCGGCCGAGGCTCGGCACCGCGACCATGGAGTCGGCGAAGTTCTGACCCGTCGCGACGCCGGTGTTCGACGGCTTCGTGAAGAACTTCGTGGCAACCATCGCTGCCGTGGCGTACCGGTCGGCGCCGACGAGCGCGCTCGCCGTTTCGTCAGCCGTGCCCGCAGAACCGCCGACGGCGAACCGCGTCATGCCGGCGTGCGCGGCCAGGTAGACGCTGGTGGCGCCAGCCTGGCTCCCGTTGCCGGTGAGCAAGACCGCGCCGTGGTTCGCGATCGCCGCCGGACCCGCCGACAGCGCGTCGGCGTAGCTCACGCCCGACGCCTCGAACACCGTGCTGGGATTGCCCAGCGCCGTGGCGATCGCGACCGCCGTCGCGTAACGGTCGGCGCCGCCGACACGCTGCACGTTGAAACCGAGCGCCGAGATCGCGCTGGCGACGCCATCGCTGATCGCCGAGGACTTGCCCAGCACGTAGACGGTTCCACCGGCTGGCAACACACGTTGCAGCTCCACCCGCACGCTCGTCAACAGAATCGTGGACGACGTGAGCAGCACCGGCGCGTTGTTCGCCGCCGCCAACGGTCCGCCGGTCAGTGCGTCGGCGAACACGTCGTCACGTGCGATCACGACTGCCGACGCCGAGCCCGCGGTCGGGTAGTCGGAGTGCGAGACCGTCACCGCGGTGTCGGTGCGGGTGGCGCCGCCGAGCCGGGTCACCGGAGTGGCGCCGCCCGCGAAGTCGGCGTTCGACAGGTCGGCGATGCTCGGCGTGGTTGTCGCGTCGATAGTCACCGACAGGTCACCGGTCTTCGAATCCCGCGAAACGCCAGGCACCTTCTGCCATGTGCCGCCGTCCCACCAGTACAGCGACGACGACGGTGTTCCGTGCAGCTTCAGCGTCGTGGAGGTGAAGCCGGAGCCCTGCTCGAGTTGCACGTTGTAGAAGCCGCCGAACGACGGACCGTTCAACGCAGGCGTCGAGGTGGGCGCCGGAGTGCCCGCAGGGGTGCCGCCAAGCGTGGCGATCGTGAGACCGCCGGCGCCCTCGCCACCCACCGTCAACGGACCGGTGGTGGCGCTCACCGTGCCGCCGCCGTCGCTGCCCTCGTTCGACTGCGAGTCGGTGCTGCCGGCGGGCGGGGCTGGCAATGTCGGGCGAGCCGACACCGCCGTCACGAGGGTCGCCGACGTGTTGTTCGCCGCGTTCGGGTCGTTGGTCGAGCTGGTGACCGACGCGCCGTTCGACAACGACCCGGCGGCGACCACCGAGACCTTGAACGTCGAACCGGCGCTCGCCGCCAGCGTCGCGACCGTGCAGGTCAGCGTCGAGGTGGTGATCGAGCAACCCGCGGACAACGTGCGGAAGTCACGACCGTTCGCTGGCAACGCATCGGTCACCACGACCGCGTTGGCGGCGTCCGGACCTGCGTTGCTCACCACGATCGTGTAGACGACGGTGGAGTTGGTGTAAACCGACGTCGGCCCGTTGACGGTGATCGACAGGTCGGCGCTCGTCGCTGCCGGCGTCACCGAGCCGGACGCGTCGGACGCGTCGCTGACGCCGGTCGCGTTCGTGGCGGTGACGGTGAAGGTGTAGCCGGTTCCGTTGGTCAGGCCGCTGACCGTGCATGACGTCGCAGGTGCGGCGGCGACGCACACCGCGCCACCGGGCGCCGCGACCACGCGGTAGGAGACGATCGCCGACGTCCCGGGGTCAGGCGCGGTCCAGCTCACCGTGGCCGAGCCATTGGCCGGAACGGCGGTCGGGGCGGCCGGCTTGGCCGGCGGGTCGCCAGGGGTTGCTTGAGCCGACGCGTTCGACGAGTCACTCGTGCCGAGCGCGTTCGTGGCGGTCAGCGTGAAGGTGTAGCCGGCGCCGTCGGTCAGACCGGTCACGGTGCAGCTCGTCGTCGGCGCAACCGCAGTGCACGTCTTGCCGTCCGGCGCCGACGTCACGGTGTAGCCGGTGATCGCCGAACCGCCGTCTGCGGGTGGCAGCCACGACACGTCGACGGAGCCGGCGCCGGCGCCGGCGGTGACCGACGGCGCGGCGGGCGGGTCGGGCTCACCGGTGGCGAGGATCGTGGCCGACGTCGCGGACGACGGCGCGCTGGTGCCGGCGGCGTTCTCCGCGGTCACGCGGAACGCGTAGGCGCCACCGTTGGTCAGTCCGTCGACCGTGCAGCTCGTGTCGGTGGCGACGGCGGTGCAGCTCGCGCCGCCCGGCGCCGCGGTCACCCGGTAACCGGTGATCGGCGCACCACCGTCTGCGGCGGGCGGCGTCCAGCTCACCGTGGCTTGCCGGTCGCCGGTCGAGTCGACGTTCGGCGATGTCGGCGCACCCGGAACGTCAGCGGTGCAAGCCAAATCGTCGGGCGACTCCCACGTGAACCGCAGCTGGATGCCGGCCGGGTCGAAGGTCGCGCTGTCGAACGTGATGCCGAAGATCGGCATCACGCCGTCGACCGGCGGATTGAGCGCGGACAAGTCGACCGAGCCGGTGCCGTCGACGGCCAGGCCGGTGGCACCGGCGATCGCGGCGCCAGAGTTGTCGGTCAGGTCGACCGTCGCGCCGATGTAGTCGGTCGTCGCTGGGCTGATGATCTGCATACTCGACCACGACAGCGCGGCGCACTGGGTGTTCGGAATGAGCACCGTCGCGGCGACGCGAGCGGTGTCGCTGCAACCCGATTGTCCCGTGAACGCGTCGAAGTTTTGGATCTGAGACGCGCCGCCGTCGGCGTTGGTCCAAATGCAGCCGTAGCGGTTCGGGTCCGGGTTCACCGTGTAAAGCAGGCTGGAACCGACGATAGACTTGGGGAAGTTCGCGCACTGCGCACCGGTCGCGAAGTCGTAGCAGTACACGACGCTGTTACCGCCGGCGACGAACACCCGCGAGGCGATGGTCGCGGTGCTCTCCCAGCTGCCGCCCTGCGCGATCGCCGATTTCAAGGCCGCCGGCGTGGTGGCTGCCGAGCCGTCGAAGTTCCAACATGGGACGGCGCCAGGTTGCGGGACGCAGATGCCCACGTTCGCGCCGCTCGCGTCAAGCATGGCAAAGGGCTTCGCTTGGTTGGCGGGAGCGGTGACCGGCCAGTTGCCAGCGCAGATGGTGTCGCTCGACGGGTCGAAGCAGTCGAGCTTTCCGTTATCCGCAATAGAAAAGACCTTGCCGCCCGAGGCCGCCGTCCAGTCGTAAACGCCGCTGTTGATGCCAGCCATGTCGCCCTGCTTGAACGGCTGCCCGTCGCAGGGTGCTTTCGTCTCGGTGTCGAAGCAAAGCAGCGCGCCGTCCAGCGGGCTGGCTTGCGCCGTGTTGATCGCGTACATCTTGCCGCCGACGAGGGCCCCGCCGTCCACACCAGATCCCATCGGCATCGCCGCCTGGCCAGCGCCAGTGAGCGGCGTGAAACCGCAGTACGGGTCGGCGTCTGTCGAGGCGAGGTCGACGCAGATCACGCCGCCGGTGTTGTCGGAGACTCGCGTCGTCCAGCCGTAGAAGTCACCGGTGGTCGGATCGACCCAGCCGGTCGCGTGACCAGGCGTGCCGAAGTGCGTGGCGCCGGCGTCGGTGGTGATCGCCTTTGGCCAGGTCGCGCCGTCGGCGCAGTGGCTGCCGTCGCTTTGCTCGTGGCAGTCGATGTTGTAGTCGGCGCCGTTGTGATGGAACACGTTGTAGATGCGGCTGCCGTAGAACTGCACGTCCCAACCGTCGCCTGAGGCGGCGCTGCTGAACGACGAGCTCGGGGGCGCCGCCACTGTGACGTCCTTCGTCAGCGCCACGGTGGTCGCCGCGCCGGCGACGGAGCCGAACGAGAGCACTCCGACGGCGGACGCTGTTGTCGCGATGAGCGCGACGCCCCGAGACCACCATCGGCGGTTGATGAACTTCGACACCAAGACTCCCGTAGTCAGACGGATAACTGGGTCTCCGTTCGGCACGGGCCTTTGGTCCGTGAGGCTTACCTGCGCAGCCGGTGGGATTTCTGCTCGTCATTGCCACGACGTGGTAGTCAGAACTGTCTAGCGGTGCCGCCCGTGCACTCGCGCGCGCCCCGGTCGGCGCCCGATCGAGCGCCTGGTGATCATGCAGTTAGGCGCAACCACGGCAGAGCCGGGTTGCGCCTAACTGCATGATCACCGCGAAGGGACGCGTTCGGCCAGTTCGCGGAACTCGTCCGGCACGTGTCCGACGTCCGAGAAGACCACGGTGGCGTAGCCGATCGCGTCGCGACCGAAGCGCAACCGCACCGCGTCGACCGAACGGTCGGCGCTCCATCGCAGCGCGCCTCTGACAGATCCCGGACGACGCGCCTCGTCGTCCAAGCCGAGCGGCAGCTCGAGTTGAAGGGTGGATTGGTCGGTGAGGTGCGAAACGGAGATCGCCAGCAGGCTGATGCTCTTCTGGTTCGGGTGATCGCCGAGCGCGCCGCGAGCGAGCTCAACGGCCACCTCGGTGAGGGTGGACGTCGCAGAAATGGCGCCGGCGAGCGTCGTCGACCGAGTGACCGATCGCATGTCGGCGAATCGCACCCGCACGGTGACCGTGCGGCCGGCCCTGCCGGCGGCCCGCAGGCGGGCGGCCACCCGGTCGGCAAGGAACCCCAAGGTGGTCTGAAGCAGCTGCGCGGCAACGGGTTTCGTTCCCAACGCGGCCTGCGCCCCTACGGATGACGTGCGCCTGCCCGACTCCACACCACGCGGATCGATGTTGTCGGCCAGCGACGACAGCTTGTCGCCAACGGCGTTTCCCAACAGATGCTTCAGCGACCGACCCGGCGTCGACACCAGGTCTCCGATAGTGCGGATGCCATTTTCGGCAAGCCTGGCTTGGGTTTTCGGGCCCACACCCCAAATCAGCGTGACCGGCAGCGGATCGAGGAACTCACGCTCGGCGCCGATCGGAACCACCAGCAGGCCGTCGGGTTTCGCCACCTGCGAGGCGATCTTGGCCAAGTGTTTCGTGCCGGCGACCCCGATCGAGATAGGCAAGCCAACTTCCTCGCGCACCCGGCGTCTGATGGTGGCCGCGATCCCGATGGACGAGCCGAACAGCTTCAGCGCGCCGGCGACGTCCAGGAACGCCTCGTCGATCGAGATGCGCTCCACCAACGGCGTGAAGTCGCGAAGGATGTCGATCACCCGGTCGCCGAGCCGTTGGTACTCCGCGTAGTGGCCGCCGACGAAGGTCAGGTTCGGGCAAAGCTCGCGGGCGCGGCGCCCCGACATCCCACCGCTGACACCGAGTCGCTTGGCTTCGTATGACGCGGCGAGGACGACGCCGCCGCCGACCGCGATCGGCTTGCCGCGCAATGCCGGATCCAGCAGTTGCTCGACCGACGCGTAAAAGGCGTCGAGATCTGCATGCAGGATGTTCGGGCCTAGCGCCACATGATCGAGCGTATTCGAACGTGTGTTCGAACGCTAGCCCGATCCAATCGGAACGTTTCAACAGGCGGGACCGAGCGTGGGAAACTCGCCGCATGGACAAGCGCCAGCTGCCCAAGTGGGATGAGCTCAAGCCGCTGCTGCGCGTGAAGCCGGTCGAGTGGAACCCGGCCGAGCGCCGGCTCGGCGAAAGCGCTGACCATCGCCGACCTGCGGGCGGTCGCCCGGCGGCGCACGCCCCGGTCGGTCTTCGACTACACCGACGGCGCCGCCGAGGGCGAGGTCACGCTTGCGCCGGGCCCGCCGGCTGTTTCGCGACCTGGAGTTCCGCCCGCAGATCCTGCGCGACGTCGCCGACCTCGACACCACGACGGTCATCCTCGGCAAGCCCGCGGCGCTGCCCTTCGCCTTCGCCCCCACCGGCTTCACCCGGATGATGCACCACGCCGGCGAGCGCGCGGTCGCCCGCGTCGCGCAGCGACGCGGCATCCCCTACGCGCTGTCCACCCTGGGCACCACCTCCATCGAAGACGTCGCCGCCGCCGCGCCCGACCGCCCGCAAGTGGTTCCAGCTCTACGTCTGGCGCGACCGCGCCGCGGGTGAGGACCTGATGAGACGCGCCGCCGCCGCCGGGCTACGACGCGCTCGTCCTCACCGTCGACGCGCCCGTCGCCGGCGCCCGGCTGCGCGACCTGCGCAACGGCTTCGCCATCCCACCCGCCCTGACGCTCAAGACCATCCTCGACGCCGCCACCCACCCGGCGTGGTGGGTCAACCTGCTCACCACCGAGCCGCTGACCTTCGCCTCCCTGCACCACTGGCAGGGCACCGTCGCCGAGCTGATGAACTCCCTCTTCGACCCGACGATGACCATCGCCGACCTGCAGTGGGTCCGCTCCTGCTGGGACGGCCCGCTGGTCATCAAGGGCATCCAGACCCTCGACGACGCCCGCCGGGTCGTCGACGCCGGCGCCGACGCGCTCGTGCTGTCCAACCACGGCGGCCGCCAACTCGACCGCGCCCCCGTCCCGCTGCGGCTGCTCCCCGACGTCGTCCAAGCCGTCGGCGACCACGCCGAGATCCACGTCGACACCGGCATCATGAGCGGCGCCGACATCGTCGCCGCGCTCGCCCTCGGCGCCCACGCGACCTGGGTCGGCCGCGCCTACCTCTACGGCCTGATGGCCGGCGGCGAAGCAGGCGTCGACCGCGCCGCCGACATCCTCACCAAAGAAATCAGACGCACCATGCAACTACTCGGCGTGCGCACCATCGACGAACTCACCCCCGAACACGTCAAACTGCCGTGACCGGCGGTCCGGCACCGGGTGAGTGGCGGACGATTATCCGCGCCGCTCGGCGAGACCTCTGACAAACGCCGCCTGGCCGGCGTGCTGCGTGCAGTCGTTGACGACGCTCACCAAGCGCACGCCCAGTGCCACCGGCGGATCCCACCGCTCGTCGACGATCCGATCGAGGTCGGAGTCGTGCAGGCCATCGACGTAGCTCATCACCTGTTGATGCACGGCGTCGAAATAGCCAAGCAGCAAAGCGGAATCCGCTCGCACCGCGGCGACGTCCGCGCTGTTTTGGCTGTAACCGGTGGCCGAGTCGTCGAACGGCAGATCGAAGCGCTTCGCCCACCCGCCCGACGTCCACACCTGCTTGGCACCGGCGACTTCGGAGACGTGGTCGTCCTCGACGCGGCTGAGGTGCCAGACCAGCCAGGCGATCGTGTTGGCGTCGGCGTCGGCGCGGTATGTCAGCGCCTTCTCGTCCAGGCCCTCGACAGCGGCGTGCACATCGTCGCGCACGCGGCCGAATCCGTCACGAAGTAGCTCGCTACTGTTCACGGTTCGATCCTTGCCTACCGCGACGCGCGCGTAAACAACGAAGTGGCCCGCCGGCGGACCCGGCGGGCCACCTGTGCAGCGTGGGGGCTAGTCGGCCGCCGCCGTGCGGCTGCGGGGGATTGCCCCGCCACCCGCGAGCGGCCAGGTCGGCATGATCGTCTTGCCCCACGTGCCGTTCGTCACCCCGGCGAACGACGCGTACCAGGCGAGCAGCGCGGTGATGATGCCGAGCCAGCCAGCGAACTTGTGGATGCCCGTGTTCTTCGCGAACTCGCCGATGGTCAAGAACAGGAACGTCAGGGTTAGAACAACGAACACCGCGAGCACAGCGCCGCTGGTCCGCATCGACGCGATGGTCATGTAAGCGGTGAAAATCGTCCACGCCAACAGGAAGAGGCCGACCGCCTTGTACGCCTGATCGGCGGGCTGCAAGCCTCCAGCGATGTCGTGCACGAGCCAGTAGTACGAGAGCCAGAACGCGCCGTACGAAGAGAACGCGAGCGCGCCGAACGTGTTGCCCTTGCGGAACTCCCACATGCCGGCGAGCAGCTGTCCGATGCCGCCGTAGAAGAGCGCGAGGGGCAACACGGAAACGCCGAGCCGGCCGTCGATCAGGTTGGCGTTGAAGACGCTCAGCACGAACGTCGTCATCGCGAAGCCGGCCAGGCCGAGCGGGCCGGGGTCGGCGATGTTTACCGCAGGCGCCGCCGGTGCGTGATCGGCGGCTGGCACGGCTTCGCGTGCCGGCATTTGACTGTGGCTTGACACTGTTCCTCCTGGGGTGACGAACTGTGACGGGGTGTGTTGCCTTTTTCGACCTACTCCTCTTGAGTCACCATCGTTTTCGCGCGTTCGGCGATGTCGCGGACAACGTCGGCGTTTGCCAACGACGTGACGTCGCCGAGTAGACGCTGCTCTGAGACGTCGCGCAAGAGGCGCCGCATGATTTTGCCGCTGCGGGTTTTCGGCAGCTCGTCGGTGAAGACGATCGACGCCGGTCGCGCGATCTTGCCGATCTTCTTCGCGACGTGCTCGCGCAGCTCGGTCATCAGCGCCTCGTCGGCGACCACACCGCCCTTGGGCGAGACGAACGCGGCGATCGCTTGCCCGGTCCGCGCGTCGTTGCGGCCGACCACCGCGGCCTCCGCCACCGACGGGTGGTCGACCAGTGCGGATTCCACCTCAAGCGTCGAGATGCGATGGCCGGACACGTTCATCACGTCGTCAACCCGACCGAGCAGCCAGTAGTAGCCGTCGGCGTCGCGTTTGCAGCCGTCGGCGGGGAAGTAGACCCACCGGCCGTCCTCGGGCTTGCTGAACCGCCGCCAATACGTCTCTATGTAGCGATCGGGGTCGTTGAACAGCGTGCGGAGCATCGCCGGCCACGGCTGGGTGATGACGAGGTAGCCGGCGCCACCGAGCGGAACCGGGTTGCCGTCGTTGTCGACGACGTCCGCCGTGATGCCGGGCATCGGCCGGCACGCGGAACCCGGCTTCGTCGCGGTGAGCGCCGGCAACGGCGAAAGCAGGATCTGCCCCGTCTCGGTCTGCCACCAGGTGTCGACGATCGGGCACTTCTCGTGACCGATGACCCGGTGGTACCACATCCACGCCTCGGGGTTGATGGGCTCGCCCACGCTTCCCAGCAACCGCAACGACGACAGGTCGTGCCGGTCTGGGTACTCGTCGCCCCACCGCACCATCGTCCGAATCGCGGTGGGTGCGGTGTAGAGAATCGACACCTTGTATCGCTCGACGATGTCCCAGAACCGGTCCTTGTCCGGGTACTGCGGCACGCCCTCGTACATCACGCTCGTCGTGCCGTTGGCGAGCGGACCGTAGACGATGTAGCTGTGTCCGGTCACCCAGCCGATGTCGGCCGTGCACCAGTAGACGTCGGTCTCCGGCCGCAGGTCGAAGACCATGCGGTGCGTCGCCGCGGTGCCGACGAGGTAGCCGCCGGTCGAGTGCACGATGCCTTTGGGCTTCGCCGTCGTGCCGGACGAGTACAGCATGTAAAGCAGGTCTTCGGAGTCGCGCTCCACCGCCTCGAACGTCGGCGGTTGCCGCGGCACGACGTCGTGGTACCAAACGTCGCGACCTGCTTTCATCGCGACGTCGTTCTTGGTGCGTTGCACCACAAGCACTTTCTCGATGGACGGCGTTTGGGCCACCGCCTCGTCCGACCAGTCTTTCAACGGCACGACCGATCCGTTGCGCCATGCGCCGTCGCAGGTGATCAGCGCGCGGGCGTGCGCGTCGTTGATGCGGTCACGCAACGCCTCTGCGGAAAACCCACCGAACACCACAGAGTGCGGGGCGCCGATGCGCGCGCACGCGAGCAGCGCGATCGGCAGTTCGGGCACCATGCCCATGTAAATCGCGACGCGGTCGTCGGTCTGCACGCCGAGTTCGGTCAGCGCGTTCGCCAACCGGCAGACCTCGGCGTGCAGATCGGCGTACGTCAACGTGCGCGTATCACCGGGCTCGCCCTCCCAGTAATACGCGACACGGTCCGGGTGTTCGGCAACGTGGCGGTCAAGGCAGCTCTCCGTGATATTCAGGGTGCCGCCGACGAACCACTGCGCGAACGGGGCATTGGTCCAGTCCAATACCTGATTCCAGGGCTTGCGCCACTCGTACTTCTGCGCCTCCGCGCCCCACCAGCTCTCCGAATCTTTCGCCTCGTCGTAGATGTTCTCGCTGACGACGCTCGACGCACCCGCAAACCCGGCGGGCGGCCGGAACTTGCGGGATTCGTCGAAAAGAGCCTCGATCGTGGGATCGGGCATCGGCGCCTCCCTGGTGATCGTGTTCGCCGAAGCCTGTTGAGCCATCGCGGCGCGCGCAACGGTTCTCCCCGGGCGACGCGCCGAACGGCCAGTTTTCTGCGCCGAACGGAAACCCTTGTCGACGAGCGGTCGATCCGGTCGAGGGATGAAATCAGTCGAAGTGGTCTGGAACGGGGGCCGGATCCGCCCTACTGTCTTGGGCGTGAAATCGCTCGCGGTCGCGCTGGCCCTCGGCGGCATCGCCGTGGCGCTGGGCGGCTCGCTTTGGTACTGGGTGCGGGGCAGCCGCGGCCTCGGCACTCCGCAGCAACGCACGACGTATGAGGTCTTGCACACCGCGAGCTTGGCCGCCCGAGCGCTGCGAAACGGCCTCACCCGAGAAAGCGCCGCCCGATCCGCACCCGCATTACGCGCTTTACTCGCCGCGCGAGCGACCGCCATCACCAGCACCTCGACGCTGCTCGCGTGGGACGGCCCAGGGGCCGACGAGCACGCGCCCGCGGTGCTGCAGGCGAGCAAGCAGGTCGCGTCGTCCGGCAAAGCTCTCGCGCTCGGTCCCGCCGACCTCGCCTGCGCGGACGACGTGAACTGCCCGCTTCGCTCCGGCGTGGTCGTCCCGCTGACCAGCGGGGGCATCGTGGTCGGCACCCTGGTCGCCCTCGCGACGTCCGCTCGCGCGGGCATGCTGCGGTCGGCCGGCGAGGTCGCCCGGTTCGCCTCGACCCAGCTCGAGCTGGCCGAGCTCGACAACGCCCGCGCACGCGCCGCCGAGGCGGAGCTGCGCTTCCTACGAGCGCAGATATCGCCGCACTTCGTATACAACGCGCTCACCGCGATCGCGTCGTTCCTTCGCACCGACCCCGACCGCGCCCGGGAACTGCTGCACGACTTCGCCGACTTCATCCGCTACAGCTTCCGCAGCCGGGGGCAGTTCGCCACGGTGGCCGACGAGCTGCGCGCCGTCGACACCTATCTCGAGCTTGAGCGGGCGCGATTCGGCGAGCGGCTGCAGGTGGTGCTCCGGGTGGCCCCCGAGGTGCTCGCGGTCGCCGTGCCGTGCCTGCTGATCCAACCGCTGGTCGAAAACGCCGTCCGACACGGGATTGAGCGCAAAGAGGGTGTCGGACACGTCACAATCGTCGCTGAGGACGGTGACATGGAGTGCGTGCTCAGCGTCGAGGACGACGGCGTCGGCATGGATCCTGCCGCCATGCGCGAGCAATTGGCCGGACGGCGCGGGGACGGTGTCGGGTTGTTCAACGTCGATGAGCGGCTGCGGCAGGTGTTCGGCGCCGACCACGGCCTCACCGTGGAGACCGCGATGGGCGCCGGCACCAAGGTCGTGGTGCGCGTTCCGAAGTACCGCGCGGGGGTGCGCGCTTCGTGACCATCTCGCCTCCAGCACCAGCCGCGCCCGTCGTCGACGCGCTTCGCGTCTTGGTCGTGGACGACGAGGGGCCCGCACGGGCGGACCTCGCGTTTTTGCTCCAGCAGCAGGGAGCCGTGGCGCACGTCGCGACGGCGGCTGACACCACGGAGGCGTTGCGGCTGCTGCAATCGCAGCAATACGACGCGGTGTTCCTCGACGTCCGGATGCCCGGCCTCGACGGCCTCGAGCTCGGCAAGCTGCTGCTGCGCTTCACCGACCCACCCGTCGTCGTCTTCGTCACGGCATATGAAGAGCACGCGCTCGCGGCGTTCGAGGCGCGCGCCCGCGATTACCTGCTCAAGCCCGTCTCGCACGAGCGGTTGAACGACGCGCTCAACCTCATCTGCCAGGCTCGGCGGATTCCCAGGCAGCCGATCTCGGGCCGTGCGGCGGCAGGCAAGACGGCGGGCGAGACGGCCGGGGAGGCCGCTGGCGAGACCGCCGGAGACCCGAGCCACGCCGACGACATCCCGACCGTCCCGGTCGAGTCCGGCGGCCGCACGTCGATCGTCGAACGCGCCGACGTCTGCTGGATCCAGGCCAACGGCGACTACGTGCGGCTGCACACCATCCAGGGCGGTTCGCACCTGGTGCGGTTGCCGCTGTCGTTGTTCGAGGACCGCTGGGCCTCGCATGGATTCGTGCGCATCCACCGGAGCCACCTGGTCGCGTTGCGGCACGTCACCGAGGTCCGCACGGGAGCGGGCGGCGGCGCCATCGTGCGCGTCGCCGGGCAGGATCTCGCGGTCAGCCGACGGCACACCGCCGAGCTAAAGCATCGGCTGCTGCGGGTGCCCCACGGTCGCCCCCGATGACGATTCCGTCGCATCCGCCTCACCATTCTGCGGCGCCGCCCCCGCAGCCTGCGCCGCAACGCGTCACCATCAGATCGGCCGACGTCGGACCGCGCCGCGTCGGCGCCCGCGGTCGGGCGTTCGACGAGCGCAGCGAGTACCGCGACGTGCTGCTCCACTCGTTGATTCGCGCGCAGTTCGGCCTCACCCTTGGCTTCATCGCGCTCACCGTCGGCGCGCTGATCTCGCTCCCGCTCGTCGTCGCGTTGATGCCATGGTTGGCACGCAAGCACGTGTTCGGCCTGCCGTTCTCGCTGGCAATCCTCGGCGTCGCCGTGTATCCGGTGCTGGTGCTCATAGCGCTCGCGTACACCCGCCTCGCCGAACGCACCGAGCGCCATTTCCTCGACCTCGTCGACAAACTGTGAGCCCCCGGTGAGCGGTGGCTCGATCGCGCTGATCGCGGTCATCATCGTCACGCTCATCACGATGGTCGTCGGCGCGCTCGGGATCAGAATCGCGCGCACGCCCGACGACTTTCTGGTGGCGGCACGCGCGGTACCGCCGCTGCGCAACGCGGCCGCCATCTCGGGCGAGTACCTGTCCGCGGCGTCGTTTCTCGGAGTTGCCGGCCTGCTGCTCAAAGACGGTCTCGGCATGCTGTGGTACCCCGTCGGCTACGCCGCGGGTTATCTCATGCTGCTGTTGCTGGTTGCCGCACCGCTTCGCAGGTTCGGCGCCTACACGATTCCCGACTTCGCCGAGGGCCGGCTCGGAGCGCCTCGACTTCGCCAGGTGGCGACGATCTTTGTGCTCGTGATCGGCTGGTTTTACCTGCTGCCTCAGCTCAAAGGCGCCGGGCTGACGCTGCAAGTGTTGCTCGGCGTGCCGTACTGGGTCGGCGTCGCTGTGCTCGCCGTCGTAGTGACGAGCAACATCGCGGCAGGCGGCATGAAGGGCGTGACCTTCGTGCAGTCGCTGCAGTACTGGATCAAGCTGATGGCGATCGCCACGCCGGCCATCGTGCTGATCGTGGTGGCCGGCGGCCTGCACCGCGCCGAGTTGACGAAGCCCGCGCCCCCGGTCTTCAGCACGGCCACCACGGTCAAGGTGCAAACGTCGGTCGCTTTTGTCGTCGGCGCACCGGTCAGCGTGCAAGCCATCGGCACGGTCGACGACGCCCACGTCGACGGGACGCTCACGTTGACGGCCGGAACGCATCGCGTCGACTCGGGAACCGACCTGGTGTTTCCCGCGGGCAGCGCGGCGCCTCACGCCGAGGGGCTACGCGCGCAAGACGGCACCTCGTGGGTGTCGCCACTGGTCAACGCGGGGCACAAGGGCGGTCACCCGCTGGCAGCAACGTACTCGCTGATCGTCGCCACATTCCTCGGGACGTTGGGCCTGCCACACATCCTGGTGCGGTTTTACACCAATCGAAACGGCCGGGCGGCCCGCCGCACGACCGTCATCGTGCTCGGTTTGCTCGGCGTCTTCTACCTGTTCCCCGCGGTCTTCGCCGTGCTCGGACGACTCCGCGACCCCGGGCTCTACCTGACCGGCCAGACCGACTCCGTGGTGCTGGTGCTGCCGCACGCGCTCATCACCAGCGTCTGGGGCGAGATCCTCGGCGCGCTGGTCGCGGCCGGCGCGTTCGCCGCGTTCTTGTCCACGTCGTCCGGCTTGTTGGTGAGCGTGGCGGGCGCGATGGCGCACGACCTGCTGCGCGGCGGCGTGCGCACCTTCCGCCGCTGCGCGCTGCTGGCGGGGGCGATCGGGCTCGTCGCCGGCCTGCAGGTGCAGCGATTCGACCTCAACCTGCTGGTCGGCTGGTGCTTCGCGATCGCCGCGTCGACGTTTTGTCCCTTGCTGGTGCTGGGCATCTGGTGGCGATCCCTCACCTGGGTCGGCGCGATCGCCGGACTGGTGCTCGGCGGGGTCTCGTCGTCCATGGCCATCATCGTGACGATGCTCGGCGTCGGCAGTTCTGGTTGGCCGAGCGTCTTGCTAGGCCAACCGGCGATCTGGACCGTGCCGCTGGCGTTCGTCGCAATGATTATCGGATCGCGACTTACTCCGGCCCAGATGCCGGCCGACCTGGAGTCGAAGCTGCTTCAGTTGCACCTTCCGGAGGCGCTGCGGCCGTTGGTCCCAGCGGCCGACTGACTATGGCACGTACCGGCGGGCGCCCGCGTATTCGCTGGCGAAGGGTTGCGCGGACAGAGAGACAACGCCGATCACGCTGCCGGTCTGCAGTGCGTTGAGCATGCTGTTGTTACCGACGTAGATGCCGACGTGGTGCACGAATCCGTTGCTGGCGAAGAAAACCAGGTCTCCGGGCTGAAGGTTGGCGCGGGCGACCGGCGTGCCGGCCCTCGCTTGGGCGTCGGCGTCCCGCGGGATCGTGATGCCGCGCATGGCGTACACCAGGTGGGTGAAGCCGGAGCAGTCGAAGCCGAAGCCAGACGTGCCGCCCCACAGATACGGCAACCCATCGAAAAGATGTCCAGTGCGGACGACGTCGGCACCGGTCGCGGCGAATGCCGGGGCACTGTGCGCCACGATCGCAACGTCAGCGGCGGCGATGGAAACCGCCGCGCCGCCAGGGGTTTCGGTGCGCACCCAGGCGCCGTCGACGCGTGTCACCGGCAGCCGGGTCGCCATCGACACCTCGACGAGCCGCGTCGCGCCGGCGTACAGCCATGCGGTGGGCTTGGTCACGACCGCGTCTTGCGCGGTCGCGATCGGCGCGCGAAAAGTCAACTGCGCTAAGGGGATCCAACCGGGATATCCGCGCGCGTCGAGCGGCGTCGGCTGGTCGGGCGTGACGACGTGCGCCCATGCTCCTTGCAACCGATCGGCCACGACTCGCTCGCCGAGGATGAGCTGACTGTCGACCCGGCCGTTGAGGTCACGGCGCTGCGCCAAGGTCATCGCGCTCAGCCAGCTGCGGATGCCCGCCGGCTGCGTGATCGCGGCCGCGTCGACCGCGCGCGGCGACGAAGGGCTGCGCCACAGCGTCGCCACCGACACGTTGACGTACGCACTCGCCGGCAGCCTCGGCTGCGCTGGCGGCTGGCTGGCGGCTGCGCTGGCGGCTGCGCAGGGGCGGTCGGCGGGACGGGTTTCG
The DNA here is from genome assembly GCA_963747395.1 of uncultured Actinomycetes bacterium. Classification (GTDB taxonomy): domain Bacteria; phylum Actinomycetota; class Actinomycetes; order Acidothermales; family Acidothermaceae; genus JAICLV01. The sequence continues at coordinate 126,786 of CAVVEX010000005.1, forward strand.
CCGGGTTCGCGGTCGCCGATTGGGTTGCGGCGGCGCGCGTCGCCGGTTGCGGTGTCGCTGGCCGTGTCGCCGGCAGTGCCGCACGGGATGTCGCCGCGGACGTCGCCGGGAACGCGGCGATCGTGTCGACGGCCGACGACGCGGCCGCGGCACTAGCGGACGGCGGCGTGACAGGCGCCGGCGAGGTTGCGTTGAGAATCGCCGACTCGCCGGCGTTCCCGGACACCTGCGACACCGGTCGCGGGGAGACGCCCTCGCAGCCGGCAAGCATCAGCGCCGCGACCATGGCCGCGGCGCCGACCCAGGTGGCCGTTCGTCGTCCGCTATGCACCGTTTCACTGTGTCAACGCAACGGACGTCGAACAAGCGAAACGCCTGTCATCATGCTCACGTGCACATCTCGGCGAAGAGCGATTACGCCATGCGGGCGATGCTGGTGCTGGCCAAGGCGCCCGGCGGCACGTGGATGAAGACGGAGGTCATCGCCGAGGAGCAGCACCTGCCGCGCAAGTTCCTCGAGGCGATCCTGTCGGACATGCGCCGGGCCCGGCTGGTGGAAAGCCTCCGCGGCGCCGAGGGCGGGTACCGGCTGGCGAAGCCGTCGTCCAAGATCTTCGTCGCCGACGTGATGCGAGCGGTCGACGGACCGCTCGCGGACGTGCGCGGCCTGCGTCCCGAGACGCTGGAGTATGAGGGCGCGGCGAAGCCGCTCCAAGACGTGTGGGTCGCCGTGCGGGCGGGCTTGCGCGCGGTGCTCGAGCGAATCAGCCTCGCTGACGTCGAGGCAGCACAGCTGCCTGAAGGGGTGCGGACGATGATCCGCGACGAAGAGGCCTGGATCCCCCGGATTTAGCGGCCGCCACCCGCGCCGCCGCCACCCCCCGCCACCCTTGGCGCCCCACGCCCTCGGGCCGCCACCCTCCGCGTCGAGTGAAGGGTTTGCGTTGCGAATTCGGCCCAAATAGCAACCCAGACCCTTCAGTCGGCGAAACGGGCCCGGCACCGGAGCCCTCCGCGCCGGCCACCCCGGCACCGCCACCCTCCGCCGGCCACCCCCGCACCGCCACCCTCCGCGCCGGCCACCCTCCGCGCCGGCCACCCTCCGCGCCGGCCACCCTCCGCGCCGGCCACCCTCCGCGCCGGCCACCCTCCGCGCCGGCCACCTTCCGCGCCGGCCACCCCGGCACCGCCACCCTCCGCGCCGGCCACCCCCGCACCGCCACCCTCCGCGCCGAGTGAAGGGCTTGCGCTGCGAATTCGGCCCAAATAGCAACCCAGACCCTTCAGTCGGCGAAACGGACGGCGAAACGGACGGCGAAACGGACGGCGAAACGACGGGCGCCGGAGGGCGCGGCGTCGGCGGCAAGACGGGCCGGCGGCAACGCCCGAGTCACGCGAATGGGCGAGTCGGCCGCCGCCGGGTGGGCGCACATCGGGCCGGTCGATCGTCCGACACATCTGAGGACGCCAGCACGGACGCTGGTCAACGCGGCACGCCAGGGACGGCCTCATGGATTTCGCGCGGGTCATGCGCAATCGCCCAACCGCGGTCGCGGTCGTCGGCGTGCTGGTGTTCACCGGTGGCGCATTTGCGACCACTCTGACCGCGGCGCGGTCAGCCGATGCGGCGCCGTTGCCAATCGTCGCCGCGTACACCGGTCCCGGCCATGGCGATGGGCTCAACCGATTTGTCGTGCAGCTCGCGGCGACGACGGCCGTTTCGCCCACGTCGCCCACGTCGCCCGCGTCGCCCGCGTCGTCATCGGTTAGCGCTGGCAGCGACCGGCTCGACCTCAACCTGCTTGGGAACGCGCGTCGAGCCCTCGGAGCTGGCGGGCATCTGGCAACGGACGACGCCGGAAACACCGTTTACGTCGTTGGTTCGCGATCGCTGCCGGTCGGCGTCGGCGCGGCGGTCGGCGTCGGCGCGGACGAGGACGCGGCACTGGCGAACCTGCAGCGCCAACCTGGCGTCGAGTCGGCACAGCGGCTGCGCGGGGACGGCGGTGGCGTGCTGGTCGCCACGACGCTAGATCGAGCGGCCGTGTCACGACTGCCCGGTGTCTTAAGCGTCGAGGTCTCCCCGAGCGTCCCGGTGTCTGGCGCTTCGGCCATTCCGAACGACCCGTACTTCAGCTACGACTGGCAATTGCGCAACACCGGCAGCGCCTATCAACAGTCCGCGACCGCTGGGGACGACGTCGACGCGCTCGACGCGTGGACGGTGAGCACGGGTGCCGGCGTCGTCATCGCCGACCTCGACACCGGCATGGACACCTCGCATCCCGACCTGGCAGCGGCGCTTTGGACCAACCCCAACGAAGCCTGCGGCGGCGGTGACACCGACGGCGACGGACACGCCGGCGACTGCCACGGCTGGAACTTCTATCGCAACAGTGCAGACCTCAACAACGCCGGTGACGACGCGCACGGCACGATGACCGCAGGCGTGATGGTCGCCCAGTTGAACAACGGCATCGGCGTCGCTGGTCTCGCGCCGTCCGCCAAGATCATGCCGCTCGTGGTGGGCGCCGGCGAGAGCGTCGACATGAACGCCGCCGTGCAGGCGATCTATTACGCGGTGGACCACGGCGCTAACGTCATCAACTGCTCGTTTGGCGGGGCTGCCTCCGCCGCGGCGATGGCGCCGTTGTTCGACGCCGTCGCGTACGCGCAACAGCACGGCGTGATGATCGCCGTCTCGGCCGGTAACGACAGCGCGAACCGCGACACCTCACCGATCTACCCGGCGAACGTTTCGAACCCCGCGCTGGTCACCGTCGGCTCGACCGACGCGAACGACAACCCCTCCTCGTTCAGCGCGTACGGCAAGACCACCGTGGCGCTGTACGCGCCGGGCAGCCTGGTCGCGACGACGAACAACCAGGGCGGCTACTCGGTCGCGTCGGGGACGTCGTTCTCGGCCCCTCTGGTCGCGGCGACGCTAGCCTTGGAGAAGAGCGCAGACCCGACGGCGACCGTCGCTGAGCTGCGGTCGCGGCTGCTGAACTCGACCACCCCCGTCGCCGCTTTGACTTCGCTCTCCCAGTCGGGCGGGCGGCTGAACGCCGGCGCCGCGCTCGGCGCGGGACCCGGAGTCTTGCACTACCGCTTCGGCGGTTTCGCCGACGCGCGGCCTGACACGGCGTTCAACGCGCGGGTCACCGTCACCGGCGTCGCGCCAGTCGGACCATACGAACTGCGACTGCAGCTGCTGACCCGTTACCAAGGCACGACCTGGGCCGTCTCACAATTGCCTGTATCCGTAGGTAATTCGACGATGACGACGGACGACGCGGGGATCGTGACCGTGCCCGTCGATGGCAGCCAACTCGACGCCGGGCAGACCTACGAGCCAGGGCTCGCGCTGCCGGCTGGCACGTACGCGATGACCGCGCAGGTGATAGCCAACGGCACACCGATCGGGCGCGCCACCGCGGCGGTGTTCCAGGTCTCCGATCCGCCGCCGGCCGGCGGTTCGAACGGCGCGGGTTCGAGCGCGTCACCACCCGGGACCGCCACGGCATCACCCACTGCATCGCCTACCGCATCGCACACCGCGTCAGCAGCACCGACGTCCTCGCCGTCGAGCGGCTCAGGATCGACGCCGGGCGCCACCTCGAGCCCTGGCGCCACCTCGAGCCCTGGCGCCAGCACGCCGACGCCGAGCGCCGCGCCTTCCGCCGGACCCACTCCGATACGGATGGGAGATCCCTCGCCCAGCGGCGGTTCCGGCGGTTCCGGCGGGACCCAGCCGACGGCCCAAACCACCCCGAACCCCACCTCGCAACCGACCGGGCAACCGACCGGGCAACCGACCGGGCAACCGACGAGTCAGCCGGCGACCCCGCCGACCGCCGTCCCGAGCTCCGCCCCCGCCCCGACACCGACACCGACACCGGGCGGCGCCAGCACCCCGCAATACCCCGGCACCGACCAGTTCCAGATCACCGGGCTGGCCCCGACGACGCTGGCGACGTCCGGCGGCATCGAAGTCCTTACCGGCAAGGCACTTCCGGCCAACATCAGCATCTTGGTCGGAGGCGTTCCCGCGAGCGTGTTGCCCGGTAACAGCTCGTCGTCCGCGATGTTCCTCGCGCCGCCGATGCAGGCCGGCACGTACGACGTCGCGGTGTACGCCACATACGGCACCACGCCGACGACGCTGCGGAACGCGTTGACGTACAAGTCGACGCAAGCGCCGAGCGGCAGCACCCCGACGACGTCGCCCAACCAGCCGAGCGCGTCGAGCTCGCCAACCTCAACGACGTCACCGCCGTCGTCGAGTGCGGGCAACCCGTCGACCACACCGGCGGCGCCGACACCGACCGCGTCCACCGTGGCGCCTGCACCGACCGCGTCAACCTCGCCGGCCGCTTCCGCTTCGCCCAGCGGTTCGGCGCAGCCGACGTCGTCCGGACAACCGAGCGCCGTCGCGACAACGCCGTCGACCATCACCGGGCCCGGTGGGTTACGGCTCGTGCGGGTGAACGTCGTCCTGACATGGAACGCGGCGGCGTGCAGCGCGGGCGACTGCGACGGGACCCCGCTTTAGGCCGCGAACGACTCTAGGCGGCGAGCGCTTCCGGCAACGGCTTGGCATGCACGACGACCAGGCCGGAAACTGCACGGGTCAGCGCGATATACAGCCGGCGCAGGCCGAACCTCGGATCGATCTCGTCGGCGGCAGCGATATCCGACGGTTCGACCAGCACCACGTGGTCAAACTCGAGGCCCTTCGCCATCGACGCCGGAACAAGAGTGAGACGCGCGTCGTCATCACCGCCGAGCATCGCGTATGGCACGCCACGCCTTCGCAGTGCCGCCGTGGCGTGAGCCAACTGGTCGTCGGCAGCGACAAGCCCAACAGAGCCGGGGAATTCCAGCATCTGCTCGCACGCCTCGCCGACCACGCGGGCGAGGTCTTTTGCCGTCGTCTCGACAACGCGCAGCGAACCCGCGCTCGCCCGAATGGAGACGGGCGCCTCGACGCCCGGCGCGGCAACCGGCAACAGGCGGGCGGCGAATTCGACGACCTGCCGCGGCACCCGATATCCGCGCTCGAGCACTCGAACCTGACCATCGGGCTTTCCCATATGCAGCAGCGTTTCCTGCCACGAGTCGGACGCCGTGGCGCTGGTGCCCTGCGCGAGGTCGCCGAGCACCGTGGCCGACCCGGTGGAGCATCGTCGGCCGACCGCGCGGCATTCCATCGGCGAAAGATCCTGCGCCTCATCCAGGACGACGTGTCCGAAGCTCGACGTCCGATCGAGCAGATCGTTGAGCTCGTCGAGCAGCGCCATGTCGGACGACGTCCACCGCGCAGCCGCTGCGGTGCGCGGTATTTCCTTCCACAGCAAGGATGCTTGCTCGTGAGGAGTTAGCAGGTCAGCGGCGGAGGCATCGAGAAACGCCGGCTGGCTGTAGAGCCGGAACAGCGCGTCGAGCGGCTTCGTGGCGGGCAGCACGGCGTCGACGCAGGCACGAACCTGCTTTGTGCGCGCGAATGCGGCGACCGTGCGGTCGTCGGCGGCCTCGCCCCGCACCTCCACCTGCGCGGTGAAGGCGGATCCGAGCATGGTGGCGAATGCGGCACGGGCGGCGTTGTAGCGCAACCCGCGCGCCACCAGCGCGTCTTTGAGCTGTTCGACATGTGACGGGTAGAGCCGCAGCCGCGCGGCGCCGCGCGGGATCACGACCGGCTCGTCGATCACGCCGACACGGCCCCACAACGCGCGCCGCAGGACCTCCGCCATTCGAGCGTCGCCCTTCAGCCGCTGCACGCTCGGCGAATCGGTCGCCCGCACCCGCCCATGGGCCACCAGCTCGTCGATCGTGACTTGCGTGACCTCGACCTCGCCAAGCGCTGGCAACACCTGCTCGATGTAGCGCAAGAAAGCGGTGTTCGGTCCAACCACGAGCACACCGCTGGTGCGCAGCTTGGCGCGATGCGCGTAGAGCAAGTAGGCGGCACGGTGCAACCCGACGGCGGTCTTGCCAGTGCCAGGACCACCTTGCACGCAAAGGGTTTGCTCGAGTTCGGCGCGAACGATCGCGTCCTGGTCGGGCTGGATCGTCGCGACGATGTCGCGCATGGGCCCGACGCGCGGACGCTCGATCTCCTCGGTGAGGATGCGGCTGGTCCCGATGTCGGATGCCGCGTCGAACGACTCGTCCTCGTAGGCGGTGAGCGTGCCGCCGACAAACCCGAATCGGCGGCGCAGCCGCAGGTCCATCGGGTCCGAGGCGGTGGCCCGATAGAACGCCGTTGAGACATCAGCCCGCCAGTCGACCACCATCGGGTCGCCGCGTTCGTCTTGCACGTGGCGGCGTCCGATGTAGAACCGCTCCACCGGGGCCGGTTCGTCCGCGACGTCGATGCGGCCGAAGAACAACGGCGTCGACGGGTCGTCGACCAGCGACATCCGCCGGCGGTGCAGCGCCGCGGCCAGGTACTCGGTCGAGACCGCGTTGCCGCCCGCCGCGGTGAGCGAGTCAGCCCGCTGCCGCATGCGGGCCAGGCCGGCGCGGGCGTGCGCCAAGTGAGCCGCTTCGGCGTCCAACTCCGACGACGTGACCGACACGCGGCAACGACCTCCTTTGTCGCTCAAGGCGATCAAGTCGCACACGCTCGGGGGCCGAGCAAGGGTGGGTCGGGGTGGGCGGGCGAGTCTACCTACGCCGAGCGCTCATCAGTAACCAAGTTCGTGCAGGCGCTGATCGTCGATGCCGAAGTGGTGCGCCACCTCATGCACCACCGTCTTGCGGACCTCGTCGACCACGTCCGCCTCGGTCGCGCAGATTCCGCAGATCGTCGAGCGGTAGATCATGATCCGGTCGGGCAGCACGCCCGCGTAGCCGGTCGTCCGCTCGGTCAGCGGCACGCCGACGTAGAGCCCCAACAGGTTGGGGTCGCCCGGATCGTCCTCGACGAAGACGGCCACGTTGCGCATGGCCTTGGTGAACTGCGGCGGGATCCCGTCGAGCGCCTCCGCCACCAGCTCCTCGAACCGCTCGCGCGCCACCTCCACCACGTCGTCCAGCCAACCATCCCGCGGCGACCGGCGCGAAGCCGGAGCGAGAGCCGGTCGGCGCCGGGTCAGACGGGCACCAAGATTCACAGGTACTTTCGAAGCGTGGCGAATGGACCAGGTGGGCGCTGGCCGCGCGTCGCACGGCGGCTGGCCGAGATTCCGATCGTGCGCCTGCTCGCCGAACGGCCGCAGCTGCAGCGGCTGAGCTGGCGGCTGTCGGTCGTCGTCCTCGCCTTCATCGGCGCCGGCATCGGGCTCGCGCTCGCCGGGAGCGTCACGCAGTCCGTCGGGCCGGTGCACGCCAAGTTCGCGTTGCGGCCGTCGGCCTCGATGCAAGGCGGTACCTCGATCAACATCCCGCCGCTCGGCTCACTGCAACTCAAGACCAACAAAGGGCCGGTGCAACTCGACGCGACGGTCACCGACATCGACAGCGGCGCCGCGCAGCGCCTGATCGACAACCCGAGCCTGATCCAAGGCATCGAGAAGCGGGTCACCCGCGACGTCAACGCGGCGCTCATCCAGCTCCTGATCAGGGCGCTGTTCGCCGCGTTGATCGGCGCGGCGGTGCTGATCTTCGTCGTCACCCGACGGTGGCGCGCCGCCGTGGCCGGAGTCGTCGTCATCACGCTAGCCGCGCTGGCGAGCGGCGGGATCGCCTATGGCACGTGGAACTCGAAGGCACTCGCCGAGCCGAAGTACACCGGGCTGCTCAGCCGCGCGCCCACCATGGTCGGCAACGTGCAAGACATCGTGAACCGGTTCGGCAAGTACAGCTCCGAGCTGGCGCACCTGGTGACCAACGTCTCCAAGCTCTACACGGTCACGTCGACGCTGCCGGAGTTCACGCCGTCCCAGGACAACACGATCAAGGTCCTGGACGTCTCGGACATCCATGACAACCCCGAGGCGTGGAGCGTCATCGACAGCATCTCCCGCCAGTTCAACGTCGACTTCGTCATCGACACCGGCGACCTGACCGACCACGGGCTCGCCGCCGAGAACGCCATAACCGACGGCATCGGCGCGCTCGACATGCCCTATGTGTGGATCAAAGGCAACCACGACTCCACGCTCACGGTCAGCGCGGTGAAGGCGCAGCGTAACGCGATCGTGTTGGACGACAGCGTCGCCACGGTCGACGGGCTGCGCGTCTACGGCACGTTCGACCCGCGGTTCACGCCTGACATGTCGACCAGCAACACCTCGGCGGAAAACCAGACGATCACCTCGTTCGGGGAGTCGCTCGCCAAGCGGGTGGCCGCCGCCCAGCCGCCCGCGATCGACATCGTCATGGTGCACGACCCGGCCGAGGGACGCCCGCTCGACGGCCTCGTCCCGCTCGTGCTCGCCGGCCACGTGCACAAGCACTCGGTGGAGCACTTGAAGAAGGGCACCACCCTGTTCATTCAGGGCTCGACGGGTGGGGCCGGCCTTCGCGCGCTCGACCACGACACACCGACACCGCTCGAGGCGTCGGTGCTCTACTTCAACCGGACGACGCACGAGCTGCAGGCCTACGACGACATCACGCTGGGCGGCCTCGGGCTGACCTCGGTGAACGTCGTCCGGCACGTGGTCGCCAAACCATCGCCCTCGCCCACCCCGAGCCCGTCCGGCGGCTCGTCCGGCGGCCCGTCCGGCGGCCCGTCTGGCGGCCCGTCCGGCGGTGCCTCGAGCCCGGCCGCAACGCCGCCCGCCGTCGCTCTCCCGTCGGCCAGCCCCTAGTGGCGCCTGGTAGCTCCCGGCCCTCGGGTACCGCTTTGGCGCGGGCGAGCGGCGTCCCCTATGCTTGGGCGGTCCCCGACGACAAGGCGCCGGGGGCTGCGGCTCTCGACCGAGCGTGGCTGCCGCCCTCATCGTCTAGAGGCCCAGGACACCGCCCTTTCAAGGCGGCGGCACGGGTTCGAATCCCGTTGGGGGCACGCAAGACGCACGATCACTGGTCCCGTGGTGAAGTCTGGAGTTCACGCCGCCCTGTCAAGGCGGAGGTCGCGGGTTCGAATCCCGTCGGGACCGCAAGCATTGCCTCGCACGGCCAGGTAGCTCAGTCGGTACGAGCGTCCGCCTGAAAAGCGGAAGGTCGACAGTTCGATCCTGTCCCTGGCCACCCATTCAGCACCATCAGCCTGTTGAGCTATAGCGCGCGAATCGATGGGTAGCACCGGCCGGTACGCCTGGAGGCTGGCCCCGGAGGTGCGCGATGGCCCTGCTCGACCCGGAGATCTGGACCGGCAAGATCTTCACCGGCTCGTGGATCGAAACCGGCAAGACGACCGACACCACCGAACCGGCGACCGGAGACGTGCTCGGCACGATCGGCATGGCGGACGTCGAACGACTGTCACGATCGGCCGCCGAGGCCGCTGCGGCGGGCGCGCGGTGGGCCAAGGCGCCGTATCAAGAGCGCACCAACGTGTTGCGCCGCGCGGCCCAGCTCCTGACCGACAACCGCGACGAGGTCGCGCGGTGGGTGAGCCGGGAAGCGGGCAAGGTCGCCTCCGCCACTGCTCTGGAGTTGCAGCTGGCGATCGACGAGTTGTGGGAGGCCTCGGCGTTGCCGAGCCAGCCCTGGGGCCAGCTGCTGCCCACCACACAGCCCGGGCGGATCAGCCTCGCCAGAAGGGTGCCGCGCGGAGTGGTCGCGGTCATCGCGCCGTGGAACTTCCCGCTGAATCTGGCGATGCGCTCGGTCGCGCCGGCGCTCGCGTGCGGCAACGCGGTGCTGTTGAAACCGGCGTCGGAGACGATCGTGTGCTGCGGCGTGACCATCGCCCGCCTTTTCGAGGAGGCCGGCCTGCCGGCGGGCGTGCTGCACATGCTGCCGGGCAAGGGCAGCGAGCTGGGGACGTCGTTCGCCGACGAGCCCAACGTCGACATGCTCTCCTTCACCGGCTCCACACCGGTGGGCAAGCAACTCAGCGAAGCCGCCGGGCGCAACGTCAAGAAGATGGTCGCCGAGCTTGGCGGCAACAACGCGTTCGTCGTCCTCGATGACGCGGACGTCGAGAAGGCCGCCGCGGCAGGCGCGTTCGCGGCGTTCACGCATCAGGGCCAGATCTGCATGGCGACCGGACGGCACCTGGTGGCCGAGTCGATCGCCGAGCGGTACGTCACCGCGCTCGCTCAGATCGCGGACGGATTGCGCCTCGGCAACCCGCTCGACGACGTCGACCTCGGTCCGGTGATCAACGAGACCCAGGCGCAGCACATCGAGGACGTCGTCGAGCGCAGCAAGCACGCCGGCGCGCAGGTTCGCGCTGGCGGCACCCGCGACGGGCTGTTCGTGCGGCCGACGGTGCTCTCCGGAGTCACTCCAGAAATGCCCGCCTACAGCGAGGAGATATTCGGTCCGGTCGCTCCGGTCACGACGTTCAAGGACGACGACGAAGCGGTGCGGCTCGCGAACGGGACGCCGTACGGGCTGGTGGCCGGCGTCCACTCCGCTGACCCGCGACGCGCGGAAGCGATCGGTGATCGGCTGCGAGCGGGGATGGTGCACATCAACGACCAGACCGTGAACGACGAGGTGGTGGCCCCGTTTGGCGGACGCGGCGACTCCGGCGGCGGCGGACGCTTCGGATCGCTGAGCAACCTTGACGAGTTCACCGTGTGGCAATGGGTGACGGTTCGCGACACCCAAAGCGAGCCGCCGGTTTGAGTTCCCCGATCAGGGTTCGCCCTGCGGGTCGGGGGTAGGGGGAGGCTTCCGGCCCGAACACGTGAGGAGTCCTCCTGATGTTGACCGTGACCTCAGAAGCGGCGCAAGCGATCAACGCGCTCGTCGCCGACCAGCCGGGAGCGGGACTGCGGATCTCTTCGGAATCAGTCGAGGGTGACCGCATCACCCTCGGCCTGGCGGTCACCACCACCCCGGCGCCCACCGATCAGGTGATCGAGGAGAACGGATCGCACGTCTTCGTTGACGATCAAGCCGCGACCTTGCTCGAGGACAAGATCCTCGACGCGCAGATCACCGACGAGCGGGAAGTGGCGTTCACCCTGTTTCCCTGACGAAGCGCCTCACTCGAAGATCGAGTAGTGCGTGCGGCCAGGCACTCCGGCCGCACGCTGCCGCCTGCGCCGCTGTATCACGACGAGGTCGAGCAACGCGGTCAAGGCGAGGAACGCGAGGATGCCGGCGCCCACAGGAGCGCCTAGGCCCGTCGACCACCAAGCGAAGAAGCCGCAGACGACGAGTCCGAACACCGCCAACACCGTGCGGCCCCGCCCTGACACGGCGCGCAGAGCGCGCAGAGTGAGCCCGGTTCAGGTCCAAACGGGTGATGTCTCGCCTGTTTGACAAGGCCACGGATGGTGCAAGCACCGGCTATGAGGCAACCCACGATCCCGGCGGGCCAGCCATGATGATCTCCGGCGCCCGCGTGCTGCTCACCGGTGCGTCCGGCGGCATCGGATGCGCGCTTGTCACGGCTCTGGCGCGACGCGGCGCCGACCTCGTCGTATCGAGTCGCGACCCGTCGAGATTGGACGACGTGGCGGCGGGCGCCTCGTTCGTGCCCGCGGACCTCACCGACGAGGAACAGGTCCGCCACCTCGCCGAGGAGGCCGGCGAGGTCGACGTCCTCATCAACAACGCCGGCGTGGGCTGGTACGGCAACGCGGCGCAGATGCCCTGCACCGACGTCCGGCGGCTCGTCGAGATCAACATGCTCGCGCCGCTGCTGCTGACTCGGCTGCTGCTGCCCGGCATGACCGGGCGCAGGAGGGGCCACATCGTCTTCGTCGGTTCGGTCGCCGGGCATCTGGGGGTGGAGAACGAAGCGGTGTACTCGGCGACGAAGGCCGCGCTGCGGACGTATGCGGAGGCACTTCGTGCTGAGGTCAGGCGACAGGGCGTCGGCGTCTCTGTGGTGTCGCCCGGCGCCGTCGCGACCCAGTTCTTCGAGCACCGCGGCGCGGCCTATCAACGCAGTTGGCCGCCGGCGATACCCGCGGAAGAGGTGGCGGCGGCGGTCGTCCACGCCGTCGAGCGCCGCGACAACCAGGTGTTCGTGCCGCATTGGCTGCGGTTCCCCGCCCTCTTGCACGACGGCCTGCCGGCAATATACCGAGGCTTCGCGAACAAGTTCGGCTAGCGTCAAACCGAACCCAGCGTCGCAAGCGCCGCCTCGGGGGCTGCCGTGTTGACTATCTCCCTCGCCCTTGCCGCCGCGGTGTCCAACGCGTTGGCGTCGATCCTGCAAAGGCGCGGCGCGGGCTCCATACCGGAGAGCAAGTCGATGCGGCTCTCGCTGCTCATCGCGGTGTTGCGGCAGCCGGTCTGGCTGCTCGGCTTGCTCGCGATGGCGGGGTCGTTCGTCTTCCAGGCCGCCGCGCTCGCGCACGGCGACCTCGCGCTCGTGCAACCGCTCCTGCTGGCCGAGCTGCCCATCACGCTCTTGCTGGCGCCGTTGTTCTTCGACGCCGGGGCGGGGCGACGGGCGTGGCTCGGGGTGGCCGGCATGTCGGCGGGGTTGGCCGCCGTCCTCGTCGCCGCCGCGCCCGGCGGCGGCAAGCAAACGGTGACACTTGGCCCGATTCTGCTGACGGTCGCGGCCACCGGAGGGTTGATCGTCTGCCTGGTGTTGATGGCGTTGCGGATGGAAGGAAGCCCGCGCGCCGCCACATTCGGCACCGCCGCCGGCGCGGGCTTCGCCTTGACCGCCGCGCTGATGAAGGAGGCGATGGACGAACTGACCAAGCATGGGCTGGCGGGCATGTTCGAGTCCTGGTCGCTGTACGCGATGGGCGCCGCCGGCGTCTTGAGCCTTTTCCTTTGGCAGAACGCGTTGCAGGCCGGAACGCTGATCGCGGCGCAGCCGGCCATCACGTTGAGCGACCCGATCCTCTCCACGTTCATCGGGGTGATGGTGTTCGGAGAGCACGTTCGCCTTGGCGGGTGGGTGGCCCTTGAGTTCCTCGGCGCGCTGCTGGTCGCCGGCGCGAGCGTCGAGCTCGCCCGCTCGCCACTGATCAGCGGCGAAGACCCGTCTCAGCCGGCGCACCGGCGCGAGCCAGAAACGCAGCCGGATCCGTTGTGAACAGCGCGCGTCCGCGCTCGATCTGCCTTGCCGCCCGCGGCGAGCCCGGCCGTACCAAATCTTCAATGAGCGCGGGCAGTTGCGCGTCAGCCGCGGCGTAGGTGGTCAACCCAAGCTCGGCCATCCGCAGCACGCCGGCCCGGCCGTGCCCGGGCAGCGGACGATAGCTGAGCACGGGCATGCCCACCGCGAAGGCCTCCATCGCGGTCTGACCGGCGGCGTTCTCCACCAAGACGTCACACGCCCGCATCAGGCGCGGCAGGTCGTCGCGCCAGCCCATTGCCACGACGCCTGGCGCCTCGTCGGTGAGGTTGGCGAGTGCCTCCCGCAGCCGCTCGTTGCGTCCGCAGAGCACCAACGTCGTGTGGCGGGGCGAAGCGATGGCGCGCACCGCGTCCAGCACGCCGCCACTGCCCCACGCCCCTGCCGACACCAACACGATCGGCAGCTCCGGGTCGGCGCCGATCTCTTCTCGAAGCTCCTTTCGCCGGATCGCCCGCGGCGGCGCGTCGTCCGACAAGAACGGCTCGGAGACGGCGGGTGCGGCGACGAACGACGGGCGACCCGTCATCTTCGCCGCGTCGTCCGCGACGCTCTTGTGCACACAGATGAACGTGTCGTTGCCTGGGTGCAACCACATGCGGTGGGCGACGAAGTCAGTGATGACGACCAGGCTCGGCACGCTGAGCTGTCCCGACGCGCGTAAGCGTCCGACGATCTGAGCGCTCAGGTGGAACGTCGAGACGATCGCGTCGGGCCGACGCTCCGCGATCAGCCGTCGCACCGCGGGGGAACTGGCCGCGACCAGTGGGTCGGCCCGCAAGCGGGCGCCGGGGCGAGGTACGAAGAAGGCGCGGTAGATCGCGTCGTAGAGGAACGGTGTGCGCCGCAGCATCGCGGCGTAGCTTCGTCGCAGCAGCGGTCCGAATCCGAAGGGGAGCACCGACAAGATGTCGACAACCTCCGCGCTGTCGCCGCGCGCGATCAGGCGCTGGCGCAACTGCTCCGCGACCCGCAGGTGGCCGTCACCCATGCTCGCCGCCAGGATCAGGTATCGCCGCACGCTGCCACAGATACCCCTCAATGGGCTGGATGCACCCGATGCCTAACGGATCAAGGTTTCTTTCGCTCGCGTTGGCCGCCGGCGCCGCACAGGTCGTCCCCGCGGCCACCTGGCTGCCGGGCGTGCGAGCCGCGTTTCCCCGGCTGTCGGGGGCCGGCCGGAGCGATCACGTCGCCCTCACCTTCGACGACGGGCCAGACCCGGTTTCGACGCCCGCGATCCTCGACCTGCTGCGCGCCAGCGACGTCCGTGCAACCTTCTTCCTGGTGGGCGAACGCGTCGCGCGCGCGGCCGACGTCGTCCAGCGCATCGTCGACGAGGGTCACGAGATCGGCCTGCACGGGTGGCGGCATCGCTACATGTTCACGAGTTCGCCCCACCTCGGGCGTTGCCTCGCGGCGATCTCGGACGTCGTGGGCGCCGGGCGGCCGCGACCGCGTTGGTTCCGGCCGCCGTACGGCGTGTTGTCCGCGACCAGCGCGATCGAGGCCGCGCGTCACCGGCTCGCGCCGATCTTGTGGACGACTTGGGCGAAAGATTGGCGGGCCGACGCCACCGCGGAATCCGTGGCGGCGCTGATGACGCCTGGGCTCGTCGGCGGCGCGACCTTGCTCCTGCACGACGCCAGCGACGCGCGGGCGCCCATGTCGTGGACCGCGACCGCCGGCGCGCTTCCGTCGCTGCTGCGAGAGTGCGCTGGCCGCGGCCTACAAGTCGGCCCGTTGCGCGAGCACGGCGTCCGTTAGCAGCGAGGCGGGCGAGGCGCTACGACGCGGCCTCCGACTCCGACCTCTCCGACCTCTCCGACCTCTCCGACCTCTCCGACCTCTCCGACCTCTCCGCCGCGCCCGCGGAATCGGCGGAGTCGGCGTCCTGCCCGTCGAGCTTCTCCATCGAAGCCTGCGCGGTGGCCACGTCGCGCGGATAGCTGCGCAACGCCAGAAGCCCCATGCCGGCGGCCGCCGGCAGGGCGATCAGGAAGGTGAGGAACGTCAGCTGCAAGCCGCGACCGCCGCCGCCCAACAGGTGTTCGGAGGTGTAGCCGAACAGCAATGGGGCCACGCCCTCCAGCGCGGTGCGCGCGAGCGACCGGATCGACTCGGAGCGACCCCAAAGCCGTGGGTGCATGATGTCGAGCCGCGCGGCGTCTTGCGGTGGGTTCGCGGACGACAGCACCGCGGCGCCGACCATGATGAGCGGCAGGGCGATCGCGACCTGGGTCGCCCACAGGGCGGGACCCAAGAACACCGGGACAGCAAACAACGCGATCACCGGCACCCACACCCGGCCGGCGACGACACCGCGCCCGACCAGCCGGTCGCTGAGACGACCACCGACGAACACGCCGACCAGCGCTCCGCCGCCGATCAGCAACATCAGACCGCTGGCCTGGGATTTGCTGACGCCGTACTGGTCTTGGGCGAACTCCACCGCAAAGCCGCGCAAGCCAGCGAAGAAGAAGTAGCCAAGCGCCGAGGCGGCGATCAAGACCCGGTTCGTCGGCACCCGGAGCACGTAGCGAACCGCGCTCCACAACGGCATCCGGTCCGGCGGCGACCGCAACACCAGTTCGTCGCGTGGCTTGACGTGCGCCCGCCGCAGGGCGCGGCGCATCGCGCCACGACTCTCCTCGTCGTCTTCGTCGCTGCTCCAGTCAGAGTCGGGGTCCGCCTCCAGCACGTCAGCCTGATCGCGGCTCGGTTCGCGGGTGCGGAACATCACCCACGCCAACACGAGTGTCAGAGGCACCAGCCACCAAAAGGCCCATCTCCAGCCCAGCATCCCCGCGACGAAGGTCGACCCGACCAGCCCGAGGCCGGTTCCGATCAGCTCACCCGCGAGGATCCGGCCGTAGATCTTGCCGCGCTCATCCGTCGGGAACAGGTCGCCGACGAGGGAGGCCACCGCCGGCCCGGCGGCCGCCGCGGCCGCCGCAAGGCCGACTCTCGCCAGCAACAAGAACATGAAAGAGGTGGCGGCCCCGCTGATGGCGACCGCGACGGCCCAACCCACGATGGTGACGGCCAACAGCCTGGTGCGATTGATCCGGTCGGTGAGCGCGCCCATCGGCACGGTCAGCAGCGCCGACACGATCGAGACGATCGTCAGCAACGCGCCGATGTCGGTGTTGCCGACGTGAAAAGTGGCCTTGATGTTGTTGGACGTCGCCGACACGGTGCCCTTGTCGGCCCCGTCGAGCGCGATGACCGCCGCCAGCGTCGCCACCGCGCGCAACCGGGCCCTGCCGCCGGTTCGGCTGGCCGCGGCGCGCACCGCGTTCGCCGCGGTGCGACGGACAGGTGAGATGGCACGCGAAACACCGATGTGCATTCGTGGCGACCGCCCAGCGTTGCGAAGTCTGTGCTCTGTGGAGTCGGTCCCCGGCGGCGGAAAACACAAACACGGTGACGATCAGCGCGTCAGCTACGCAGGATCCTCGGCTGGCGAGCGCCAAGGCCGCCGCAAATCGACGAGGATGAGCACCACCAGCACGGCCGCCGGGACCGCCAGCGCGTACGTCGTCCAGCCGATCTCGGCCAGTCCGCCGAGGATGCCGCCCACCGCGTAGGAGCACCAGATCGCGGCGAACACCGCCAGGCGGCGGCGCTGATCGTCCA
Source organism: uncultured Actinomycetes bacterium (assembly GCA_963747395.1). GTDB lineage: Bacteria > Actinomycetota > Actinomycetes > Acidothermales > Acidothermaceae > JAICLV01. The sequence goes on from CAVVEX010000005.1 coordinate 143,545, forward strand.
GCTGCTCACGCAGATTCGGATCTGATGCCGCCTCGCGCCGGGTGAAGAAGTAGCCGACAGCGTCCTCCGCGAAGTGCGTGAGCATCCCGGAGATGTACGTCGTTCGGACCGTGCTCTGCCCGATCTTGCGAAGCGTCGCCGTCTGCAGGCCCATCGCGAGCACAAGCATCGCCAGCAACGGCAGGTACTGGGCGAACGGCCCGGACTTGCCGATCGCCTGCTTGAAGACGGTGGCGCCCGTCGCCATGGCGGCGACCAGCAAAGCCGCCTCGATCGTCAGCGTCAACGACGTGAGGCGCCGCACCTCGCGCCGCCGGGCGACCTCGAGTAACGCCGCCGCGATGGCCACGCCGATGACGAACAACGCGATCGGAACGCCGCGCCTGATCGCGAGTGACCAGTGATGCTGCGCCACGCTGACGACGCTCGCGACGGTGTTGCCACTTTGATGGGCGACGAACACCTTCTGCAACAGCAGATACCCGGCGCCGTCGACGAACCCGGCGACCCACGCCAAGAGAGCGGCGAGCGCGACGAGCGCGGATCGCCGTCCGGGCCTGACCTTCAATGCGTCACACCGTGGCGGCGGCAGCGCCCGTTACGGGGGTCGACCGGGGCACCGCAAATCGGGCAGCACTCACGCGTCGCTCCGAGCGCGGCGGCCGGAAGCGCAGGCGCCGTGCGCAGCCAGGTTTCCAATCGGTCGAGGCCACGGCTGGCTTCGACGCGGATGCGCCGCTCCCCTTTCCACCACGTCACCAGTGGTCCGAGCGTGTACGCGAGCAAGATGATGGCGGGCACGAACGCCCAGGGCGCCACCAGCACCGCCCCGGTTGCGATCAGGCCCAGCGCGCCGACGGCGCCCACCGCCAGCCAGCACAGTCGGGACCTCGTTATCGTCGGCACGAGGGCTTGGTACCCGCCCAGACCGCCGGCGCCCCGTCACATCAGGTGAGTCGAACGTCACCTCAGGCGGTCGATCGCAACTCCCGGAGCGACTCGATGAGCTCTGCGGTTGGCTGCGGGTATCCGAAGAGGTATCCCTGACCGACGTCGCACCCCATCGCCAGCAGTCGGTGCCAGGTCTGGGTGTCCTCGATGCCCTCGGCGACCATCCGCAGGCCGAGCGAGTGGGCCAGCTCGATCGTGGAACGAACAATCGCGGCCGCGCGCTCGTCGCGCATGATCGGCGACACGAACGCGCGATCGAGCTTGAGCTCGTCAACGGGCAGGTCGCGAAGGTACGCGAGGGATGAGTATCCGGTGCCGTAGTCGTCGATGCTGATCGCGACGCCAAGCGACCGCAACTTCTCCAGGACGACGCGAGCGCCTTCCAAGTCGGCCATCAAGAAATCCTCGGTGATCTCCAACTGGAGCAGCCTGGCCGGAGTTGCCGTGTCACGGAGCAAACCGGCGACCCAGTCGACCAACGTCGGATCGCCCACCGCCTCGGCCGGCAAGTTCACCGCGACCGGCTGACCGCGCAATTCCCCCTGCCACAACGGACGTTCCGCGAACACCCGTTCCAGCACGCGTTCGGTGAGCAATCGCTGGAGGCGGGCCCGTTGAACGAGCGGAAGGAACTCGCCAGGCATCAGCAAACCTCGTTCAGGGTGCTGCCATCGCGCCAGCGCCTCAACGCCCGCCAACCTCCCGCTAAGCAGATCCACCTTGGGCTGGTAGTGGACGACGAGTTGCCTCGGATCGTGCTCGAGCGCGTATCGCAGCTGAGCAGTCATCCGCAGCCGCCCGGAGCTCTGCTCGGTGTCGGCCGAATAGCGCAGCGCGCCGAGATGTTGCGCTTTCGCTTTGTACATCGCGATATCAGCGCGGCGCAGGAGGTCGTCCAGTCCGCCGGCCAGATCGGCGGCCGACGCGATGCCGACGCTGGCGTCGACTCGAAGCTCCAACGCCTGAAGATAGAACGGCTGGCGGATCGCCTCGATCAACTCGCGCGCGATCGCGTCTGCGCGATGGTCGCGATCGTCGGCGAGGATCGCGAACTCGTCCCCGCCGATGCGCGCGACGACGATCATCTCGCCGCCGCCAAACGAACCACCCTCCAAGCGCCGCCCGAGAGCGCGCAGCAAGTCGTCGCCGGTCGGGTGGCCGAGGCCGTCGTTGATGTCTTTGAATCCGTCGAGGTCGACCAGCAGCACGGCGAGGGGACCGGGCGCGCTCGCCAACGCGCGTTCCGCGATGTCGTGAAAACCGCGCCGGTTCACCAAGCCGGTGAGTTCGTCGGTCTGCGCAAGCCATTGACTGTGCGCCAGCGCCCGAACCTCGTGATACGAGAGCATCAGCCGGGCCACGGCGACGGCGATGGTCACCGCCGCGAGCCCGGCGACCACGGGCTCCAACCGGCCATGACCACGCGCGAGCAAGATGACCAGGCTGGACAAGATGGCGACGCCAGGCACGCAGTGCACCAGCCACGACGGCGCCTCGCGCACCGGCCGAGCCTCGATCGCGGAACCCGAGAACAGCGACACCGCGAGGACGGCGAGCAGCCACACCGACCGCTGCCAGCTGTCCCACGCGAAGCTCCCGGTCGCGATGCCGGCCACGTAAGTGGAGTCGCAGGAGACGAGCGCGACGACGGCGGCCAGCAACACCCACACGGCCGGGGGGACCCGGAACCTCGCGACAAGCAGGGTGGCGACCAGCGCGCCGAGCAACAGCAGGTCGGCGGACGGGTACGCGACGTCCGTCAACGTCACCCGCCAACTGCTGCCAGGCCCCGACGTCGCCGACGCGACCTTGGGCAACACCAGCGCCGCACAGACCGCCGCCGACCCAAGCCCGGCGACGGCGGCGTCCAGCAAGGTGAGGATCGACGAGCGATCACCACGCAAGCGCCGCATCATCTGCAGGATCGCGATGAAGGCCAAGGGATAGAGGCCAAGCCACCCGAGATCGGCGAATGACGGGATCGGCTGCTCAGCCGAGCGGGTGAGGTACCACGAGAGGGCCGCCCAGCCGGACGCGTACACCGCCAGGCCGCCTGCCAGCAAGCGCCAGATCCCGGCCGCCCCTCTGCCCAACGGCGCGCGCATCGCGGTGCACACCGCGGCACTCGCATAGACGGCGGTGTACAGCACGCCATCGACTGCGAGCGAGTAACCGGAATCGCCGAATCGGGCGAGGGCGCAGCCGAAGTAGGCGACTGTGAGGGCGAGGCAGAGCAACCGCCAGCGTCCCAGCGCGCGCACTCGCATGACCAGCGACTTGCGTGCGGGCATGCGCCACTCCCTTCTCTCTCGTGATCGACCGGCAGGCCGGGTTCCTGAGAAGTGTCAGCGAACCAGCCGCGACCGGCCTGAACCGCTGGCGTTTCGCGTCCGTTTGCCATCGCGACGGGTTCGACCAAGCAAGCCGGGAGGAGTCAGATGCCGACCGAAGTGAACGGGCTGCCAGCGCACATCTTGTTGTTGCACGTCGTGATCGCGGTGGTGCCGCTGGCGGCGGCGCTTGTCCTGGTCGCGGGGGTCTGGCCTGCCGCGCGGCGCTGGCTCAACTGGCTGCCTGTGCTCGCGTCACTCGCCGCGCTCATCGCGGTGCCGATCACGGCGAACGCCGGCCGCTGGCTGGAGCGACACCTCAAAGGCGAGGTCACCCCGGCCATCGCCCACCACGTCAACCTCGGCAACCAGATGCTGCCCTGGGTGGCCGCGCTGTTCGCGGCCTCGTTGCTGGTGTGGGCGCTCAACTTGGTCGAGGGACCTCCCACGTTCGCGATCGGCGACCGCCAGCGCCGATCGCTGGGCGGCACGTCGTCCAAACCGATCGTTCACGCGTCAACTGGGACGACGCCGGCGGCATCGTCTGCGCCGGCGGCGTCGGCGGCATCGTCTGCGTCTGCGTCTGCGTCTGCGGCGCGCTCGGCCCGGCGCGTGCCGCGAGTCGCGGCGGCGGTCGTGGCGGTCTTGGCGGTCGTGGCGGCGGCTGGCGCGGTGCAGCAGGTGTACCGAACGGGCGAGGCGGGATCGAGCGCGGTGTGGTCCGGAACTTTCAATAGTTGAGCGCCACTGACCGGCCTAGACCTGCGCGGTCGGATGGCGGTTAGGTCCCCGCTGAAAACTACCGAGAGATGTGTCAGTCGTCCCTGGTTGCGTCGCATGGGCCAGGATAGGTTCGACCTTCAACACCGTTCGTGCCACGCATCTCTCGAGGAGCGTCCCTGTGTCGGATTCGTTTGTTCCGTCGGCTGCTGATCGGTTCACGTTCGGGTTGTGGACGGTGGGGTGGCCGGCGCGTGATCCGTTTGGGGATGCGACGCGGCCGGCGTTGGATCCGGTGGAGTCGGTGCACCGGTTGGCGGAGTTCGGGGCTTGCGGGGTGACGTTCCACGACGATGACTTGGTGCCGTTCGGCAGCGGTCGAGGCGGAGCGGGAGAAGTTGATCGCCCGGTTCCGGCGCGGCGTTGGAGGAGACCGGGTTGACGGTGCCGATGGCGACGACGAACACGTTCACCCATCCGGTGTTCAAGGACGGCGCGTTCACCTCCAACGACCGCGTCGGTGCGCCGGTACGCGATGCGCAAGATCATGCGGAACCTGGATCTGGCGGCCGAGTTGGGGGCGTCGACGTATGTGTTCTGGGGCGGCCGGGAGGGCGCGGAGGCCGACGCGGCGAAGGATGTGGCGGCGGCGTTGGCCCGTTACGCCGAGGGGATCGACACCCTGGCGCAGTATGTGGTCGACCGGGGCTATGGGATCCGGTTCGCGATCGAGCCGAAGCCGAACGAGCCGCGCGGGGACATCTTGTTGCCGACCGATCGGGCACGCGCTGGCGTTCATCTCCACCCTGGAGCACGCGCGAGATGGTGGGGTTGAACCCGGAGGTCGGCCACGAGCAGATGGCCGGGATGAACTTCGTGCACGGCGTCGCGCAGGCGCTTGGCAGGGCAAGTTGTTCCACATCGACCTCAACGGCCAGCACGGGCCGAAGTTCGACCAGGACCTGGTCTTCGGCCACGGCGACTTGCTGTCAGCGCGTTCTTCCTGGTCGACTTGTTGGAGAACGGCTCCACGGCGGCGGTGGCCGGCTACGACGGCCCGCGGCATTTCGACTACAAGCCGCTGCGCACCGAGGACGCCGCCGGGGTGTGGGCGTCCGCGGCGGCGAACATGCGCACCTACCTGATTTTGAAGGCGCGGGCGAAGGCGTGGCGGGCCGACCCGCAGGTCCGCGCCGCGATGGCCGAGGCCGGGGTGGGCGCGCTGACCACCCCGACCCTCGCCGCCGGGGAGACCTACCGCGACCTGCTCGCCGACCAGTCCGCGTTCGAGGACTACGACCCGGAGGTGGCCGGGGCGAAGGGCTACGGCTACGCCCACCTCGACCAACTCGCCCTGGAGCACCTGCTCGCCGCCCGCTGACCCCGACCAACCCAGCCACCCACCCGTCCCCCCGGCGCGCCCCACCCCCCGCCCGTCGTGATCATGCAGTTAGGCGCGACCCGCCGACGGCGGAGTCGCGCCTAACTGCATGATCACCGCAAGAAGGGTCTGCCATGACTCTCGTAGCCGGCGTCGACTCGTCGACGCAGTCGTGCAAGGTCGTCGATCCGCGACGCGCAGACCGGCCTCGCTCGTCCGCGAGGGCCGCGCCGCCCACCCGGACGGCACCGAGGTCGACCCGCAAGCCTGGTGGTCGGCGCTCCGGCGGGCGATCGAGGCGGCGGGCGGCATCGACGACGTCGCGGCGATGGCGGTCGCCGCGCAGCAGCACGGCATGGTGTGCTTGGACGACGAAGGCGCCGTCGTCCGGCCCGCTCTGCTGTGGAACGACACCCGGTCGGCGGCCGACGCCGAGCAACTGGTCACCGAACTCGGCGGCGGGGACGCCGACACCGGCGCGAAGGCATGGGCGCAGGCGATCGGCACGGTTCCCGTCGCGAGCTTCACGGTCACCAAGCTGCGCTGGCTCGCGCGCAACGAGCCCGACAGCGTGGCGCGCACCGCGGCGGTGTGCCTGCCGCATGACTGGCTGACCTGGCGGCTGGCGGGCGGCGCCGACCTCAACGCCCTGACGACCGATCGAAGCGACGCGAGCGGCACCGGTTACTGGTCGCCGTCGTCCGGGGAGTATCGGCCCGACCTGCTATCGAGGGCGTTCGGCTCGACGCCCCTGCTGCCGCGCGTGCTCGCCCCGCGTCGAGTCCGCCGGAGTCACCGCGAGCGGCGCGCGGCTCGGGCCGGGCGCCGGTGACAACGCCGGCGCCGCCCTCGGCATCGGCGCGAAGGCGGGCGACATCATCGTCTCGATCGGCACGTCCGGCACCGTCTTCGGCGTCAGCGTCACACCCACCGCCGACCCGTCGGGCGAAGTGGCCGGGTTCGCCGACTGCCACCGGCAACTTCCTACCGCTGGTGTGCACCTTGAACGCCGCCCGCGTGCTCGACGCCACGGCCGCGATGCTCGGCGTCGACCTGTCCACCCTCGCCACGCTTGCGCTCACCGCGCCCGCGGGGGCCGGCGGCCTCACCGTCGTCCCGTATCTCGAAGGCGAGCGCACGCCGAACCGACCCGAACGCGACCGGCGCGATCCACGGCTGGCGGCTGGCCAACTCGACGCCCGCGCACGTCGCGCGAGCGGCGGTCGAGGGCCTGCTGTGCGGCCTTGCCGACGGCCTCGACGCGCTGATCGCACAAGGCGTCAAGGTCGAGCGGGTGCTCTTGATCGGCGGCGGCGCGAAGAACGAGGCGGTCCGCCAGATCGCTCCGAGCGTCCTCGGTGTGCCGGTGGCGGTGCCGACGCCCGGCGAGTACGTCGCCGACGGCGCGGCCCGGCAGGCGGCCTGGCTGATCGCGGGCGGCGACGAACCGCCGGCCTGGGAGATCGGCCCCACCGAAATCCACGAGGCGGCCGCGACGCCGGAGGTGCGCGAGCAGTACGCCCAGGTGCGGGAATTGACCGCGTCTGTCCGCTGAAGCGGCGCGTCGCCAGGGCTCGACCACCGGTCCACCTCGGGGCCGGCCCGCCTGTCCAGGTCGGACGACGTGCGGCGCGTCGGTCACGCAACACCGGGTAACTCATTCGAGATCCAAGTTCTTGGCTAGGCTGATCTCGTTCCCGGCGTCTTCCGGGGTTTGCGGGAGGGATGGCGAATGGCTATGGAAGCCGCGCGCGAGTACGTCTGGCGCGGGCCAACGGGTCCCTTCGAGCTGTTGGTCGATCCCGGCGTGTTCGTGCCGAGTTCCACGAGCAAGGTCCTCGCCGAGGCGCTGCGGGTGAACCCGGGCGAGACGGTGGTCGACGCCGGCTGCGGTTGCGGCGTGCTGTCGCTGGTCGCGGCCAAGCTCGGCGCCGAGAAGGTCATCGGCACCGATTTCTCTGAGGCCGCGGTGCGATGCGCCAGCGCCAACGCGCAACGGCTCGGCCTTTCCGAGGTCGCCGAATTCCGCGCCGGCGACTTGTTGACGCCGGTCGACGGCCTCAAAGCCGACGTCCTGATCGCCGACGTCTCCGGGATTCCTGACGCGGTGGCGTTGGTCACCGGCTGGTTCCCCGACGGCAAGGGCGGCGGTCGCACGGGCGCCGAACTCCCCGTCGGAATGCTCGCCCAAGTCGCCGATCACCTGAAGCCCGGCGGTCGCGTCTACCTGCCCACCGGCACGATCCAGGACGACGCCGCGATCCTCGCGGCAGCGCACGACGTGTTCGGCGCGGCGATGGAACCCGTTGCGAAGAAGGAGTTCCCGCTGCCCGACGCCGTGGCGACGTCCGAGCGCGTGCGCGAACTCATCGATGAGGGCACCATCCACCTCTCCCAGCGTGGCAGTCGCCTTTCGTGGGAACTCACCATCTGGTGCTGCACGCTCGACAGCTAACGAGCAGTTAGGGGGTCGCGTTCGACATGCAAACCCGCTTCCTCGGTGCTGACAAGCTCGCCGTCTCTGCGATCGGTCTCGGTTGCATGGGCATGAGCGAGTTCTACGGCTCGACGGACGACGCCGAGTCGATCGCGGTCATCCATCGCGCGCTCGACCTCGGCTGCGATTTTCTCGACACCGCAGACATGTACGGCCCGTTCACCAACGAGCGCCTCGTCGGCAGGGCGATCTCCGGACGACGTGACGACGTCGTGCTGGCCACGAAGTTCGGCAACGAGCGCGCGCCCGACGGCGCCCGGCTTGGCGTCAACGGCAGGCCCGAGTACGTCCGCTCCGCGTGCGACGCGTCGCTGCAACGACTCGGCGTCGACCACATCGACCTGTACTACCAACACCGTGTCGACGCCGCCGTGCCAATCGAGGAAACCGTTGGCGCGATGAAGGAGTTGGTCGAGGCCGGCAAGGTTCGGCACCTCGGCCTGTCGGAGGCGGCGCCGGCGACGATCCGCCGCGCGCACGCGGTGCACCCCATCTCGGCGCTGCAAACCGAGTACAGCTTGTGGACCCGCGACCCCGAGGACGAGGCGTTGGCGACCGTCCGAGAACTCGGCATCGGGTTCGTCGCGTACAGCCCGCTCGGTCGCGGGTTCTTGACCGGCCAGATCACCTCGCCCGACGATTTCGCACCCGACGACTTCCGCCGCCACAACCCGCGGTTCCAAGGCGAGAACTTCCAACGCAACCTCGACTTGGTCGCGAGGGTGCGAGAGATCGCGACGGCGAAAGGCTGCGCGCCGGGCCAGCTCGCTCTCGCGTGGGTGCTCGCGCAAGGGGACGACATCGTGGCGATCCCCGGCACCAAACGGGTGAAGTACCTGGAGGAGAACCTCGGCGCGATCGACGTCTCGCTGACCGCCGAGGACCTGGCGCGCATTGACGCGGCGGCGCCAAGGGGCGCGACGGCGGGCGACCGCTACGCCGACATGGGCCCGATCGGCCGCTGAACTCCGGCAGTTTTGTCGCGCGACGCCCGGGGGGCCCAGCGGGCAGGCAATGGGAACCTCGGGCGCGCGCGCTGTGCCTATCGGCCGAGATCGCTCGCCACGAAGGTTTTCGCCGGTTTTTACCGGTCCGCTCCTTCAGCGTCGTCGGCGTCAAGCCCGACTTCGGCGCCGGCGTACGAACCTTCGGGATACGACAGCGCGGTGGCGAAGCCGGTGAGCACGAACAGCAGCAAGGTCAGCACGTGGACAGACGTGCACCACAGGCAGATCGCCTTGATGATGACCGCCTCGGCGTACACCAGATAGAAGACGAAGAGGATGCCGGCGGCGGTGTAGCCGAGCCGGCCCCAACGCACGCGTGGGTCAGTCGAGCGCCACGCGACGGGCAACTGCAGCGGGAGCATCCCGACGAAATACGCCAGGCCGAGCACCGCGACCGGGATGCCGAACACCTCTGACTGCGCGCTGCTGGTGACCTTCTCGCAGTTGATCGCGCCCTTCGACGCGCACGCGAGCGTCACGCTGGTGTCGTAGTGCGCGATCGTCAGGTAGATCGCCACGCCGATGCCGGCGAGTGTCAGGATGAGCGCGATCGGAGGCGCCCAGCGCGGGAAGCGCATGGCCGATTACTTGCCCCCGCTGAGCGCCTTCTGGGCTGCCGTCACACTCGGCGCGGTGCAAACATCGCTCGGCTGGCCGCCGTCGATCCCGCAGATGATGGCCGTGAAGACGTCGGCGCCGGCTTGCACGGTCTTGCCCTGCTTGGTGCTCGAGTCGGTGAGTGTCTTCGCGACCGAGTCGGGCGTCATGCCCTTGAGCACGGTCGGGTTGAAGGAGCTGCCCTTCTGCATCCACTTGCCGCCGAAGTCAATGAACGGGTAGGCGCCGCCGCCGAGGCTGGTGAAGAGCTGGTCTTGCGCCTTGGTCAAGGTCTCCAGCGGCTTTGCGGCGCCGTCTTCTTGCTCGATGCCGGCGAAGTCGATGTATTGGCTGGTGTAAGTCGAGTGATAGAACGACAACGTCGGCGTGTGCGGGCCGGCCTGGTCGCTGTTGGACGAGTAAGTCGTCTTGAGATTGTCGAACGTGCCGAAACGGGCGAGCGCCACCGCGAGCGGCCAGCGCGTCGCCGCGCAGTACGGGCAGTACTCGGCGCCGACGTAGAGGACCTGGGGCTTGCCGGCGCTGCCGGTGAGCGGGTTGCCGGTGATCGTGGTCGGCGGGCCGGAGATCGTGCTGAAGTCGGGCGAGGCCTGGCTCAGCGTGCTGGTGGCCGCCGCGCTGATGCCGTCGGTGACGGTGCTTGACGCGCTCACGACCGGGTTGCCCGAACCGGTGCTCGTCGAGCTCTTCTTCGTCACGAGGCCGACCACCACGATCACGACCACGACGATGATGACGCCGAGGGTCGAGCCACCGGCGACAAGAACGTTGCGCCGCCGCTCGGACTTCTGCTGGGCCGCCCGCTGCGCCGCCAGCCGCTCGGTCGCCGCCTTCTTGGCCGCGTACTTGTTCGACGTCCGATCCTTTGGCCGGACCTCGTCGCGCCCGTTGGCCCCGTTCGACACGGCCACCTCTCGCTTTCGTGAATCGGGTCGAACCCGCGCGGCATCTACTAACAGACGACTGTAGTGGTTACGCGGGGACCGACTGATCGACAACCCTCTCGAACACGGGTCGGCAGGGAGAACGGTTCAATCGGGTGTCCGGTTCCATCGGCTGGCCCTTGCCAGTCCCGGCAGGTCCCGGCAGGTCCCGGCAGGTCCCAGCGGGCGGCCACAGCGCGGCGACATGACAGGCCCCGGCCGACAGCTGTCGGTCGGGGCCTCGGCGCTACGGGGTCGCTGCCCGCAGGTCAGTCGCTGTCGCGCTGCAGCGGAATCCCGCCCAGCAGCGCGCGGACCTCGGTCTCGCGGTAGCGGCGATGCCCACCCAGGGTGCGAATGGACGTCAGTTTTCCGGCCTTCGCCCAGCGGGTGACCGTCTTCGGGTCAACCCGGAACATCGTCGCCACCTCGGCCGGGGTGAGCAGCGGTTCCGCCTCGGGCGTACGGGTGCTTGCCACGGAACTCCTCCTCGCAAGGCCGGCGTTTTGGCCGGCCTCTCGCAGAAGCTGGTGTTTGCCAACTCCCGAAATACCAAGGCTGGCCGGGTGGCCAACCTTCGAACTTTAGGGCCGACAAAGCACCGACCCCCCACTTCATGTGGATCTATCGTGACATCAAATCCACGGCTAAATACTGCCGTTAGCCCAGGATGTCCGAAATGGTCCGAGCGGATCATCCTGCGATCTTGGCGGACTAGTCCCGGTTCGGCCGATTAGCCCCGCTCGTCATGGCGTGCGGCGGACCGCCGCCGGAATTCCCCTGCAGCACAAGCAATTCCGGGACGACATTCCTGGACGACGAAACGGCCGTCGGGAGAGTCAGTTCGCGCGCTCGAAAGCCCGCACGGCTGCCCACCGGTCGCGGATGGCCGCCAACCCAGCGAGTCCCCCGTCGGTCTCGCCGCGCCGAATCGCCCCGAGCGCGGCTGTTGTCAATGCCACGGAGTTTGCGGTGCCAAGCTCGTCGCTCGACACGATTGGCAACAAACCGCCGTAATCGAGCTCGACGACCGCGCGAGGGTGGAATTCCTCCAGCCAGCGACCGACGTCCTCGAGTCGACGGGCCGGCAGAAAATCGGTCGGCGTCCGTCGAACGATGGCCAGCGCCCGGGCGACGTCGCGCCGGGCGTCGGCCATCGCGGCCCGAAAACAAAGCGGACGACGTTGCCGGCCCTCCACCGAGAACAGCACGAGCCACGGCAGCGGAACGTGCCACGCGCAACTTCGGATGTGCGGGTCGCGGCCATGGACCGGCCGGTCGGACCGCCGGCTCGCCTGCGCGAAAGCGTGTGCCACCGCCTCGGGCGGTAGGAACGCCGACAACAGCTCCGGCTGCAAGCTCGACCGGAACTCCTCAAGCGCGAGTGTCGCCCGCCACGACAGCTCGACCGGGCACGATCGAGGGACACCGTCGTCCGCGAGTGGCCACAGCGGCATCGCAGGCGGGACGGTCGCGTCGTCGTCCGGCGACAACAGGTCGAGGTCGCTGACCACGCGCGGTGGGAGGGCACTGGCCGCGCGCAGCGCCGCGGCGTGCTCCGCGCCGCCCGGCGCCGGCGGCATCCTCGGCGGGTTCGCCGCACCGGATCGTCCAGCCGGTCTCGCGGCGGGTCGTCCCGCCGCTCGCCGGGCTGCCAGCTCGGCGGATTTCAGCGAGATCGGCTCGTACACCCGCAAGAACGCGGCCGCCGCCACCCGGCTGCTTCGCGGCGTGCGGTACCGGTCGGCGGGCCCACGGCCCTCGGGACCGGAGGCGTCGCCGGGTGGATCAGCGGGCGAGTCACCGAACGCGGTCACCCCCGCATCGTCGCACGTCCCGGTTCCCGGCGACCGGCGGACCGGCGGACCGGCCGACCCGCCGACCGGACAGTCCGAGGGTGCGCCCGACCAGACACCGGAGTGGGATGCCGGGCACGCCCGCGAGCAGGTAGCCTGGTACCCGCATGGTCCCGAGTGCCGCTTGGGCGTGCCGGTGTGTCGAACCGCCGCCCGTCGCGGGATCGGTTTGGCCACTGATGAGTTGTACTGAGTCGAGTCATCCGATGCGGGGCAGGAGCCCCGACGAGGGGGTCGAGCCATGGGGCGCGGCCGGGCCAAGGCCAAGCAGGCGAAGGTCGCCCGTCAGCTGAAGTACTCCGGGGCAGGTACTGACCTGGAGGCTTTGCGAAAAGAGCTGTTGGGCGGGTCAACGTCGTCCGCAGCCGCGGTCGGCGTTGAGGACGAGCTTGACGACGAGCTCGATGACGACGCCGACGATCCCGACGACGAGGATGATCCTGACGATCTGGGTCGCTCGTACGGCGCGGGCGGTCGGCGCTAGCCTGCGGCGTACCCGCCGACGAGCTCGGTGCGGCCCGGGGCCTCGTCGCCTGCGCTCCTGACTTCGCCCGCCACCCACGCGCGCACCCCACGTCGCGCGAGCAGGTCGATCGCGCGGTCGGCGTCCGGGCGCGCCACGATCGCGACCATGCCCACGCCCATGTTCAGGGTGCGCTCCAGCTCGAGCCGGTCGACGCCGCCGACCTCGCCGACCAGACCGAAGATCGGCGCCGGCGCCCACGTCGTCCGGTCGATGAGGACCTCTACCCCGGTTGGCAGCACCCGGTCGAGATTGGCCGCCAGCCCACCGCCAGTGACGTGCGAGAAGGCGTGCACCTCGACGTCCGGCGTGTTGATCAGCGCGAGGCAGTCTTGGCTGTAGACGTGGGTCGGCACGAGCAGCTCCTCGCCGAGCGAGCGGCCAAGCTCCGGCACCGGGCGGTCGAACTCCCAGCCCGCGACCGTGAAAAGCACGTGCCGCACCAGCGAGTAGCCATTGGAATGCAAGCCGGACGACGCGATCGCGATCACCGCGTCACCGACCGCGACCCGCTGCGGGCCGAGCACGGCGTCCTCCTCGACAACGCCGGTGCCGGCGCCCGCGACGTCGTACTCGTCGGCGCCGAGCAGGCCCGGGTGCTCCGCGGTCTCACCGCCCACCAGCGCGCAGCCAGCCTGCCGGCAACCCTCGGCGATACCCGAGACGACCGCCGCGATCCGCTCAGGGACCACCTTGCCGCAGGCGATGTAGTCGGTCATGAACAGCGGCTCGGCGCCGCAGACGACGAGATCGTCGACGACCATACCGACCAGGTCGATGCCGATTGTGTCGTGCTTGTCCATCGCCTGCGCGATCGCGACCTTGGTGCCGACGCCGTCGGTCGAGGTGGCGAGCAGCGGACGGCGATAGCGCGCGGTGTCGAGGCGGAAGAGACCGGCGAAACCGCCGAGTCCGCCGACGACCTCAGGACGGGTGGCGCGGGCGACCGAGGCCTTCATCAACTCGACGGCGCGCTCACCGGCGTCGATGTCGACACCGGCGCTCGCGTACGTCGCCTTGCCTGTGGTCATGGACGGTCGAGTGCGTCGCCGGCGCCCGCCGACGGCAAGGTCGCGACCAGCGCCGAGAGCGGTGTGATCTCGCCAATCTGCTGGCCCATCAGCTGCGCGTCGGGCACCTGCGTGGGGTACTCGCCGTCAAAGCATGCACGGCACAACGCTCCTTTGGGCCGTCCGATCGCCTCGACCAAGCCCTCAAGTGAGACGTACGCGAGCGAGTCGGCGCCCAGTGAGTTGCGAATCTCCTCGACCGCGAGTCCGTTGGCGATGAGTTCGGCGCGGGTCGCGAAGTCGATGCCGTAGAAGCACGGCCACTTCACCGGCGGCGAGCTGATGCGCACATGCACCTCGGTGGCCCCCGCCTCGCGAAGCATGCGGACGACGGCGCGTTGCGTGTTGCCGCGCACGATCGAGTCGTCGACGACGATGAGCCGCTTGCCCTTGATGACGTCGCGCAACGGGTTCAGCTTGAGCCGGATTCCCAGCTGGCGAAGGGTCTGCGACGGCTGGATGAATGTGCGGCCGACGTACGCGTTCTTGACAAGGCCTGCGGCGTAAGGGATTCCGGACTCCTCGGCGTAGCCGATGGCCGCCGGCGTCCCGGAGTCCGGGGTCGGCATGACAAGGTCGGCTTCGACCGGCGCCTCGCGCGCGAGCTGTCGTCCGACATCGCCACGAACGGCGTGCACGCTTCGGCCGTCGAGCGTCGAGTCAGGCCGGGCGAGGTAGACGAACTCGAACGTGCAAAACCGCGGCCGCGCGGAGGCGAACCGGCTCGAGCGAGGGCCGTTCTCATCGATCGCGAGCAGCTCACCGGGCTCGATCTCGCGCACATACGACGCGCCGACGATGTCGAGGGCGGCGGTCTCGCTCGCGACCACCCAACCACGCTCGAGCTTGCCGAGCGCCAGCGGCCGCACGCCGTGCCGATCCCGGGCTGCGTACAGCGTCGTCTCGTCCATGAAGACGAAGCTGAACGCTCCCTCGATTTGAGTCAACACCTCAAGCGCGGCGCTTTCGAGACTGCGGTCGGGATGGCTCGCGAGCAGCGAGGTGACGAGGTCGGTGTCGGACGTCGACCGCAACGGACGCTGCGCGAACGCGATCTCGCCGCTGTCGGCTTGCGCCTTCTCGACCAGCTGCGCGAGATCGCCCGTGTTCGTGAGATTTCCGTTGTGCGCCAAGGCGATGCTGCCCACGGCGGTCGACCTGAAGGTGGGCTGCGCGTTCTCCCACACCGAGGCGCCAGTCGTCGAGTAGCGCGCATGACCGATGGCGACGTGACCGCGCAGGCTAGCCAGGTTGGACTCGTTGAACACCTGGGAGACCAGGCCCATGTCCTTGTACACCAGGATCTTGCGGCCGTCGCTGACCGCGATGCCGGCCGACTCCTGACCGCGATGCTGCAGTGCGTACAGGCCGAAGTACGTGAGGTTGGCGACTTCTTCGCCGGGCGCCCAGACGCCGAAGACGCCGCACGCGTCGTGCGGCCCTGTGTCGTCGTCCAAGAGATTGTGGTTAAGCCGGCCGTCGCCACCGGGCACGGGCGAAGCTCCTAGCGCGAGAAGGGCGGGACTTCGTTGACCAGTGTACGGGCTAGGCCCGAGGCGCCCGCGCGTTCACCCGCCACCAGATCCATGATCATCGCTCAGATTTGCGTCGCGGCTGACGCGCGGACACCGTCATACTGCCGCAATGCGCGGGCAGCGAGCTGCTCACGAGATGGCCGCGTGGGCGGCGACCCGGCGAGCCGTCCTCGACCACGTCGACGCCTTTACGCCCACGACATGGGCCGGGTGATCGGCGCGCTGCATCGTGACGTCGCCACCGGGCGGCGCCGACGTGGCAGCCGTGACCGCGCAACCGCCAGCCACGCCCGCAGGAAGGAACAGCTTGTCTACATCCCGATCGTTCGTGCCCGTCGATTTCGACCCTCCAACCAGCTTCATGGCTGGAGACTTTCGGCTGGAACCCCTCGGCCCGCAGCACAACGAGCGCGACTACGCGGCGTGGATGTCGAGCATTGAGCACATTCGGCGCTCGCCGGGCTTCCCCGACGGGAACTGGCCGCACGAGATGACGCTGGATGAAAATCGCGGCGATCTCGAGCGACATGCCAAAGACTTCGCCGACCGCAAAGGCTTCACGTTCACCGTCCTCGATTCGAGTGACGACGTCGTCGGCTGCGTCTACATCTACCCGGCTAAGGACGGCGTCCATGACGCGGTCGTGCAGTCGTGGGTGCGCGAGTCCGAGGCGGCCCACGACGATGCCTTCAGACGCGCGATGGCTGACTGGCTGACGAGCGACGCGTGGCCGTTCGAGCGGCCGGCTTATCCGCCCGTGTTGACCTGAGGATCCGCTGAGCGCGGCTGCTGTCATCGCGAGCAACCTGCACACCAGTCGATCAGCAGGTCGAAATCGCCGGGTGCGTAGCCTTGATCGGTCAACCACCGCGGCGCGGCCATCGGGCCAGGGTCGCTGCTTCACGAATGTGAAGCGGTGTCGGGCTGATACGAACGGCTGCGGCGCACCGTCGAATCTGACGGATCCGACCGAGAACAGCACATCGGGCGGAGCCACGAAGGCCAACTCGGTAAAGCCGACCGCCCGGAAATGTTCGCGGATCGCGGGCGTCAGATCCGGTGGGCGACGAGTGCGCGCCCAGACGACAACGGCGTTGCGTGCGACCAGCTCCGGCAAGTGCATGATCGTTGCGAATACGTCAACCTCGGTGATGTTGCCGAACAGGCCACACGCCAACAACAGATCGGCGGGGACGTACCCGCTGTAGTTGCTGGTGTCCGCGGCATCCGCGCAACGCGTGCTGACCATTTCTGACAAGCCCGCATCGGCGGCTGCGGATCGACGCTTGGCGGCCAGGGCAGGATCGGACTCGACCAGGAGCGCCTTGTCCAACCGATCCGGACTCGACGGACCGAAGCGCCCGCCGAACGATCACCCGACGCCGAGTCAAGGCCGACGAAGGATCGTCATAATCCGCGTGCCACCGGGTCCAATTCGTCACGCTCCAGATCTACACCGGGACTCGGACATTCGCAGCTGCCACAGTGGGTGTTTGGCTATTCAGGTGGCGGAGTTTGGATTCGCACGAGTTCGGTGAGCCCGACTAGGTCGGCGGGGTTGTGGGTCCACAGCGTGGCGTCGTGCGCGACGGCGGTCGCGGCAATGAGCAGGTCGGCCATTCGTGCTCGCGGCTTGCGGCCGGCGGCGACGACTGCTGCGGCCAGTCGCCCGTATTCGCGTGCCACGACCTCATCGACTGGGAGCGCGTCGAACGTGCGTTCGATGACGGCGAGTCGACGCAGCCGTTCTGCCCGGCTGGCATCGGAGCTGGCCACCAGCACCCCGAAGTGCAACTCGGCTAACGACACCGCGCTGATGGCGACCTCACCCTCGACCGGTCCAGGATCAGGACCTAGCAGCACGCTGGTATCCAGCACGACCCTCATCGAGTGAACGGATCGGTCACGCTCTGGTCGACGCTGCCGCGATCAGCTCGCCAGTCAGGATCAACCGGTCCGCGAAAGATCTCCCGAACGTCGGCTCCCCGCCGCCATCGGCGGCGACGCACCGGGCCCAGTTCGGCGACTTCGCGCCCGCTGACGGTAATCGTCACGGTGGCACCCGCTTCGGCCTGTCGGACCAATTCACTCGCCTGTTGGCGCAGCTCCCGCAGCCCGGTCGTCGTCATGAGAAACATGGTAGCGCATGTGCTACCGCGCGGCGAGCTCAAGGAAGAACCTTCAGCCAGGCCGATGAGCGACAGTTGTTCGCGAGCCTGCTCGGGGAGTCGACGCCCCCGACTGTCCCAGCGCGGACACCAGCCACTCCCCCCGGGGGCGTTCGTCGTGGCTCCGGTCACGGCAACGCTGTCTAGCGGGCCGCTCGGGCGGTACTCGGCGTCCGACGGATCGTTGATCCGCGCCTTGCCGCCCGCGTCGAAGCCCGCGTGGCCCGTGACGCACGGCCGGGTCGGCGACTGGGTCTTCACGACGCGCTCTACTTCGACGGCTGCCGGACGGGCGCACCGTCGTCCTGGCAGGGCCGCCGACCGGCGACACCGCGGCGCCGAACACGACGGTCTACACCCTTGACGTCGATGCCGCTGACCCGCCGAGCCGTCGAGCTCCAGCGGCCCGGGTTCGCGCCCGTCGGGTTCGATGGCCATGCCGAACCGGACGACGTGATCCTCGTCCGTGAGCAGCACCCAGACGCAGCCCTCGTCGTCCGGTTGCATCTTGCTTCGGACGTCGGCCGCGACACCGTCGTACCAACCGGCGGGCAACGTGCAATGTGATTCGTCATTTGGCATGCGCCGAGCCTGCCGGACTCGCGGCTCGCGCGGTGGCCACGTCGTCAGAACTTGTGGATAAGCGATTTCAGAGCAGTGGAAGGAACGCGCGCAAGTCGCTGCGCTCGCCGCTCGCACGCACCCGACCGTCGGCGACGGCGTCGACCCAGCGACTCCGGCCGGTGGCAAGCTCGATCCAGGTGTTGGGGTCGGTCTCCACGACGTTCGGTGGTGTGCCGCGCGTGTGCCGGGGACCCTCCACGCATTGCACCGCCGCAATCGGTGGAACTCGTAACTCGACCGATCTCCCTGGCGCCTTCTCGGCCATCGTGTCGAGCAGCGCGCGCGTCGTGATGCGCAGCGCGTCGGGGTCGGAGACGGTCACAGCTCCAGCCGCCTGCGCCAGATCCAATCCGTGGACGACGCCCTCGACGCATCGGGTGACGACAAAGTCGTCGAGCCGCAGCGGGCCAAACCTGGTGTTCACCACGCGATCCGCGTTCGCCTCCGCAAGGGCCGCCGCCAAACTGGTGAGCGCGACAGCAAGGTTTCCCCTTAGCTGTTGGGGGGTTTGCCCCTCAGCCGCGTCAACCTCCCGCTGCGCTATCACCCCGCTGGCGCTCGGGATCGCCGTCAGATAAGCCGCCAGTGACAGCGGCCCCCCAATGGCCGGAGCGGGTTCGGCGAGGCGCAACGGCACCGCGTTGGCACACGCAGCGAGGTGCGCCACCAGCTCGGCGACCCGCCAACCGGGCAATCGGGTGGGCGCGAGAAACACGTCGTCCGGCAGCTCGTCGACGCATTCGGCGAGCGCCGTCCATTGCCGCACGCACGCGGCTGTCACGTCCGCAAACGGCGGACGACGCGGGGCAGTCGGCATCCGCGAGCCCGGCTAGTCGAAGATCCCGCTCAACACCGCGGACGACGCGGCGCGCAGCTCCTCGACGCTGACCGAGAACTGACCGTCGATATCGAGCACGTCGCCGCCGGTGACGCCGACGCGGGCCAGCGGCACGCCGCTTTCGGAGGCCAGCCGCTCGAACGCGGCCGCGTTGGCCGGCGACACCGCGACGACCGCGCGGGCGCTTGACTCCGAGAACAGCGCGACGAACGGGTCGAGCCCGGCGGGCAAGGAAATCCGCGCGCCCCGGCCCCCGCGCAGGCACGACTCGACAAGCGCCTGTGCCAACCCGCCGTCCGACAGATCATGCGCGGCGGCGATCAACTCGCGCGCGGCGCCCGCGACGAGCACGTCGGCGAGCGCGCGCTCGGCGTCGAGGTCGACTCGCGGCGGCCGGCCGCCGAGGTGGCCGTGGACGACGTGCGCCCACTCGCTGCCGCCGAACTCCTCGCGTGTCTCGCCGAGCTGATAGATGGCCGCGTCGTCCGAGCCGAAGGCGATCGGCAGCCTGCGCACGACGTCGTCGATGACGCCGAGCACGCCGACAACAGGAGTGGGGTTGATCGGCGTCGACCCGGTTTGGTTGTAGAAGCTGACGTTTCCGCCTGTGACCGGCACGCCGAGCGCCAGGCATCCGTCGGCGATGCCGCGTACTGCCTCGGCGAACTGCCACATCACCTCTGGGTCTTCGGGCGATCCGAAGTTGAGGCAATCCGTGATCGCCATCGGTCGCGCGCCCGCGGCCGCCACGTTGCGATAGGCCTCGGCCAGCGCGAGTTGGGCGCCCGCGTAAGGGTCGAGCCTCGTGTAGCGGCCGTTGCCGTCGAGGGCGAGCGCGATGCCCAGGTCGGTGGAGTCGTCGACGCGCAACACTCCTGCGTCGTCGGGCATCGCGAGCGCGGTGGCGCCGAGCACGTAACGGTCGTACTGATCGGTGATCCACGACTTGTCAGCGAGATCGGGCGATCCGACCAGGCGCAGCAGCGTGGCGCGCAAGTCCGCCTCGGACGACGGGCGCGGCAACGCGTTCGCGTCGTCCGCGTTGAGCGCGTCGAGGTCGGCCGGGCGGGCGATCGGACGGTCGTAGACCGGGCCCTCGTGCGCCACCGTGCGCGGCGGCACGTCGACGACGAGTTCGTCACGCCAGAGGATCTCCAGCCGGCCGGAGTCGGTGACCTCGCCGATGACGGTGGCGGTGACGTCCCACTTGGCGCAGATCTCCATGAACCGCTGGACGTGTCGAGGTTCGACGATCGCGCACATGCGCTCTTGTGACTCGCTCATGAGGATCTCCTCGGGAGCGAGCGTGGGATCGCGCAGCGGCACGGTGTCGAGCACGACGCGCATGCCTCCGGTGCCCGCTGAAGCGAGCTCGGACGTCGCGCAGCTGAGGCCGGCGGCGCCGAGGTCTTGAATGCCCGCGACGAGGTCCTCCGCGAAGATCTCAAGACAGCACTCGATCAGCACCTTCTCGGCGAACGGGTCGCCGACCTGCACGGCGGGTCGCTTTCGCTCGCCCTCGGCCTCGAACGTCGCGCTCGCGAGCACGGACGCGCCCCCGATGCCGTCGCCGCCAGTGCGCGCGCCGAACAGGATCACCTTGTTGCCGGGACCCGGAGCGGTCGCGAGCTTGATGCCGTCGGTGCGCATCACCCCGACGCACAACGCGTTCACGAGCGGGTTGCCGAGATAGGTGTCGTCGAAGACGACCTCCCCGCCGATGTTCGGCAGGCCGAGGCAGTTTCCATAACCGCCGACGCCGGCGACGACACCCGGCAGCACGCGACGCGTGTCGGCGGCGTCGGCCGGGCCGAACCGCAACGAGTCCATGACGCCGACCGGCCGGGCGCCCATCGTGAGAATGTCGCGCACGATGCCACCAACCCCGGTGGCCGCTCCCTGATACGGCTCGACGTAACTGGGATGGTTGTGCGACTCCGCCTTGAAGGTGACGGCGAAACCCTGACCGACGTCGACGACGCCGGCGTTCTCACCCATGCCCACGAGCAGGATGTCTTTCGCCTGCGGCGGCACCTTCTCGCCGAACTGCCTGAGGTGCTTGCGACTGGACTTGTAGGAGCAGTGCTCGCTCCACATCACCGAGTACATCGCCAGCTCACACGACGTCGGACGACGACCGAGGATTTCCCGGATGCGCTCGTACTCGTCGTCCTTCAAGCCGAGTTCGGTGAAGGGCAACTCGACGTCGGGGGTGGCGGCGGCGTGCGCGACGCTGTCGACGTGCGCGCTCACGCGGCCACCAGCGCCTTCAGCACGCTGGTGAAGAACGTGACGCCATCGGCGGACGGCCCGGTGAGCGCGTCGATGGCATGCTCGGGGTGCGGCATCAAGCCGACCACATTGCCTTGTTCGTTGGCGATTCCGGCGATGTCGCGCATCGAGCCGTTCGGGGAGCCCTCGACGTAGCGGGCGACGACTCGTCCGTCGCCTTCCAACATGTCGAGCGTGCGCGCGTCAGCGACGAAGCACCCCTCGCCGTTCTTCACCGGGATCACCGCGCGGGCGCCGACCTCATAGCCGCTGGTCCAGACGGTGGTGTTGTTCTCGATGCGCAGCGCCTGATCTTTGCAACGGAAGTGCAGGTGCGAGTTTCGCGTCAAGGCACCCGGCAGCAAGTGCGCCTCGCACAGCACCTGGAAGCCGTTGCAGATGCCGAGCACGGGCATGCCGTCGCGGGCCGCCGCGGTGATCGCCTCCATCACCGGCGAGAAGCGGGCGATCGCGCCGCAGCGCAGGTAGTCGCCGTAGGAGAATCCGCCGGGGAGCACCACGGCGTCGATGTCGTGCAACGCCGGCTCTTTGTGCCAAAGCGGCACGGCCTGCGCGCCGACGGCGCGCGCTGCGCGCAGCGCGTCGCGATCATCAAGAGAACCGGGGAACGTGACGACGCCGATGCGGGCTGTCATGTGGGCGCGCTCCTGGCGAGCAGATCGGCATGAAGGATGCGCCTAAGAGGATACCTGTCGGGCGAAGCCTTACCGCGATCACACCACCACGTGCTGGTAAGTCAGCGACTTTCGCAGTCGCACGATCGTGCCGTGGTCGTCGCCCGCGGTGAAGTCCAGCTGATCGACGAGCGCCCGCATCAGCTGGACACCGCGACCGTTTTCGGCCTCCGCGTCGATCAAGGTCCCCGCGGCGACCGCCGGCGGGTGGTTGAAGTCCTGGCCTTCGTCGCAGATCTCGATCGTGCAGTCGCACCCGTCGATGCCGACCAGGACGACGTACTCGTCGTGCGGCCCGGCGTGATCCAGCACGTTGGTGCAGGCCTCCGTGACCGCCAACTCCACGTCGTCCAAACAATCTCGCTCTACGCCCAGCACACCCAAGGCGTGACCTAGGACCTTGCGCACCACCGGGACGCTGCGCTCCTCGCCCGGCAGAGACAGCCGCAGCTGAAGATGCATCTTCGCCCGTCCTCGGCGTCGCGTTTCGCGGTCGTTGAGTCCAGTACAGGTTTCCCGTAGGACGTCAGCGGCTAACCGGGCACGCGGGACGAATTAACGCACAACCGAAACGGAAAAAGGGTTTGGGCAGCCCGACGACCGGGCAACGCGGCAGGCGCGCCTATCGCGCGGCCCGAATCTCGAAATCTTCGATGACCGGATTGCTCAGCACCGCGCGAGCGAGCTCACGGATCTGGTCCATCGTCGCGTCGTCCAGCGCGGCAGCCGTCTCGATCTCGAAGTGCTTGCCCTGCCGGACGGAGGCGACCTCGCAGTGGCCGAGTCGGCCGAGGGCGCCGAGGATCGCTTGACCTTGGGGGTCGAGGATTTCCGGCTTCAACATGACGTCTACGACGACACGGGCCATTGCGCGCTCCGCTTCTGACAACGGGTTGTCTCACCTAGCGAATCCGGCGGACAGCCTAGCGGGCCACGCGACGCGGCCGGATCCGGTGGGGCCGCTGGGGTCACTGTGCGACGCTGGTGACCGTGGCGGTGACCGGTCTAGACGCGGAGCGCGCGCGGCTTCGACAGGGCGACCATCACGACGCGCCTTGGCGGGCATGGGGACCGTACCTCGCTGAGCGCGCGTGGGGCAGCGTTCGCGAGGACTACAGCGCGGACGGCGACGCTTGGGCGAGCTTCCCGTTCGAGCACGCTCGCTCGCGGGTTTACCGCTGGAACGAAGACGGCATGGCGGGGTTTTGCGACTACGACCAGACCTGGTGTTTGGCCTTCGCGTTCTGGAACGGCTGTGATCCGATTCTGAAAGAGCGGCTTTTCGGTCTGACGAATTCGCAAGGAAATCACGGAGAGGACGTCAAGGAGCGCTACTGGTTCGTCGACGGCACCCCGACCCACTCGTGGATGAGCTGGCGGTATCACTATCCGCAACAGGCCTATCCCTATCGGCAGCTGGTGTCGGAGAACTCGCGTCGCGGCCGACTCGACCCCGAGTACGAGATCGACGACACCGGCGTGTTCGACGACGGGCGCTACTTCGACATCTGCGTCGACTATGCGAAAGCCAGCCCGACCGATCTATGCGTGCGCGTCACCGTCACGAATCCTGGACCGGACACCGCGATTCTCGAGGTGCTGCCAACGCTGTGGCTTCGCAACACCTGGGCTTGGGGCTTGCCGGGCGCCGACGCGGCGCCGCAAATCACCTGCGACGGCGCGCGACTGATCGCGACGCACGACAAGTTCAGCGAGCTGACACTCACCGGCGAGTCCGGCACCGGATTCGTCGAGTCGGTCGCCTGCGACAACGAGACGAACGCGGCCCTGCTGTACGGCGCGACCAACCGGTCGCCCTACCCGAAGGACGGCATCGGCGACCACGTCGTCCGCGGCGCCGCCACGGTTCGTCCCGAGGGGTTTGGCACGAAGGCGGCGCTGCGATACCGGATCACCGTCGCGCCCGGGCAGGCGCGAGAGATCCGGCTGCGGTTGCGGCAAGGCTCGGACGACGCGAGCGCGCCGCCCTTCGATGACGTGTTGCGCGCTCGGCGGGAGGAGGCGGACGAGTTCTACGCCGCGCTTCGCCCGTCGTCCGCCACCGACGACGAGATGCGGGTGGTGCGGCAGGCGGCAGCGGGACTGCTGTGGAGCAAGCAATTCTTCCATTACGACGTCGAGCGCTGGCTCGAAGGAGATCCGGCTGGGCCGCCGCCACCGCCCGGACGCGGCAAGGTTCGCAACGGCGGTTGGCGGCACCTCAACAACAATGACGTCTTGCTGATGCCAGACACCTGGGAGTACCCGTGGTTCGCGGCCTGGGATCTCGCGTTCCACTGCGTCGTGTTGGCGCACTTCGACGCCGCGTTCGCAAAACGGCAGCTGCTGCTGTTGCTGCGGGAGTGGTACATGCACCCGAACGGCCAGCTTCCCGCGTATGAGTGGAACTTCTCCGATGTCAACCCGCCGGTGCACGCGTGGGCCGCGCAGCGGGTGTTCGAGATCGCCGGCGACGAAGATTTCGACTTCCTCGAGCGCGCGTTCCACAAGCTGCTGCTCAACTTCACCTGGTGGGTCAACCGCGAGGACACCGACGGCAACAACCTGTTCTCCGGCGGCTTTCTCGGACTCGACAACATCGGACCCTTCGACCGCTCGAAACTCGCGCCCGACGTCGGCCGACTTGAGCAAAGCGACGGCACCGCGTGGATGGCGATGTACTGCCTCGATTTGCTCGACATGGCGTTGACGCTCGCCATGAACGACCAGACGTATGAGGACGTCGCGACCAAGTTCTTCGAGCATTTCGCGCGAATCGCGACTGCGGCGAAACGCCAAGGCTTGTGGGACGACGCGGACGGGTTCTTCTACGACCAGCTGCGGCTACCCGACGGCACGCGAGTTCCGGTGCGGGTTCGCTCGCTCGTCGGGCTCGTCGCGTTGTGCGCGGTCAGCCACGTGGACGACGCGCAGCTGGAACGGCTGCCCTCGTTCGCGCAACGGCTGCGCTGGTTCACCACTCACAAGTCGGAGTACACGTCGACCGTCGTCGAGACGGGCGAGGGCGACACGTTGTTCGCGATCCTGACGCCGGCGCAGCTGCGACGGCTGCTCGAGCGCGCGCTCGACGAGGCGGAGTTCCTTTCTCCACACGGGATCCGCTCGGTTTCGGCGCATCACCGCGAGCACCCGTTCACGATCTCACTCGACGGCCAGACCTTCCGGGTCGATTACGAGCCGGGCGAGTCGACCACCGCGCTGTTCGGGGGCAATTCGAATTGGCGAGGCCCGGTGTGGCTGCCCCTCAACGCGTTGATCGTCGAGTCGCTGCGCCGCTTCGACCGCCATCTCGGGTCGCAGTACACGGTCTCGTTGCCCGCCAACTCCGGGCGAGAGGCGTCGCTGGCCGAGGCGGCGGACGAACTCTCGCGCCGGCTGGTCTCGCTCTTCATCCCGGACGACGCCGGGCAGCTGCCCGCGGCCGGGTCGCGGTCCTGGCCGCCTGGGCTGCTGCTGTTCCACGAGTACTTCCACGGGGACACCGGCGCCGGTCTCGGGGCGTCGCATCAAACCGGCTGGACGGCGCTGGCCGCGCATCTCGTTCTCACGTCGGCGCCTGCACCGGCGACTGCGCCGGCGGCACCGGCGGCACCCCCGCGGCCGCGCCGCGCGTCGTCCACCAAGTGAGACGCGGGGCCGATCGGGCGCAACTTTGTGACGCGCACAGGGTGTCGACAGCGTCACCGCAGGTCAGACGCGTAAGTTCGGTCGGGCAGGCGGCTCTTGCACAGCGTCGCGCACACCTCGTCCCCCGGCAGTTGGCGGTTGTCCCCAGCTGACCCACAGCGCTTTCCCCAGGCGGATGGAGCGGTTGGACGCGCACGCTCGCGGGTTGTCAGCGGATCGCGATAGAACAGCCGACGGCGAACGAGCGGGTGCTTCGAAAGGGGGCGGCAACAGGTGAGCGTGATCGAGCTTCCCGGCCAGGCACGGGACGCTGAGCGCACACCGCCGCAAGACGTCAACGCCGAGCAGTCGGTGCTCGGCGGCATGCTGCTGAGCAAAGACGCCATCGCCGACGTCGTCGAGGTACTGCACGAGCAGGACTTCTACCGGCCGGCGCACCAGACCGTCTTCGACGTCATTCTGGATCTGTACGGGCGGGGCGAGCCAGCCGACGCCATCACGGTCGCCGCCGAGCTGGCGAAACGCGGGGAGATCGCGCGGGTCGGCGGTGCCGGCTACCTGCACACATTGATGTCGTCGGTGCCGACGGCGGCGAACGCCGGTTACTACGCGAAGATCGTCGCGGAGAAGGCGGTGTTGCGGCGGCTGGTTGAGGCGGGCACCCGCATCGTCCAGCTCGGGTACGCGGGCAACGGCGGTGACGTCGACGAGATCGTCGACCGCGCGCAGGCCGCGATCTACGACGTCACCGAGCGCCGCACCTCCGACGACTACAGCATCCTCGAGTCGCTGTTGCAGCCGACGATGGATGAGATCGAGGCGAGCGGTCAGCGCGAGGCCGGGCTCACCGGCGTCCCGACCGGTTTCACCGACCTCGACGCTCTCACCAACGGCCTGCACCCGGGCCAGTTGGTCGTCATCGCCGGCCGGCCGGCGATGGGCAAGGCTCTCGCGCTCGACACGCCGCTGCCGACGCCCTCCGGCTGGACGACGATGGGCGCCGTCGACGTCGGCGATCTGCTGCTCGGCGCAGACGGCACGCCCACTCGAGTGGTCGCCGCCACGGACGTGATGGTCGACCGACCTTGTTTCGAGGTCGAGTTCGACGACGGTTCGACCATCGTCGCTGACGCTCAGCATCAGTGGCTCACGCTCGCCGTTGCGGCGCAAGAGGCCGCGCAAAAAGTGGCGCAAAAGGTGGCGACGCGCGCAGGCGGCTGGCGTGAGCCGGCCGGAAGCGTGCACACCACGGAGGAGCTCGCGGCCACCTTGCGCTGCAAGGCGGTCGACGGGCCGCTGAACCACGCCGTCGCCACCTGCGAGCCGATCGAGCTGCCCCCGGCGCCGTTGCCCGTTCCGCCCTACGCACTCGGCGTCTGGCTTGGGGCCGGGCACTCGGCGTCAGCGCGCTTCACCAGCGACGATCCCGAGATCGCCTTGCACATCGAGGACGGCGGTCTCGACGCCATCGCGCACGCAGGTCGGTTGTTCAGCCTCCAGGCAAGAACGACGACGGAGCCGGCAGGCTCAGTGACGGCGTCGCTTCGCGCGATGGGCGTGCTCCACAACAAGCACATTCCGAGTCAATACCTTCGGGCGTCGGCACAGCAGCGTCGCGAGTTGTTGGCGGGGCTGCTCGACGCCGACGGCACCGTCTCTCCGAGCGGTGCGGTGCGAGTCGCTTTCACGAACGAGCGGCTGGCCCGCGGTGTTCGTGAGCTGGTCGTGAGCCTCGGCCACCGCTGCGGTTGGTCGGCGGCGCCGGTCGCCGGCCGCGGCGCCACGTCGTTCATCGGGCACGTGCTCACCTTCAGCCCGGCAGACAACCCGTTCCGACTTGAGCGCAAGCGCTTGCTGTTCAAAGAGCGCGTTGGCGCGCGCGCGCCGCAAGTGAGGTCGCGGCTCATCGTCGACGTCCGGCGCGTCGAGTCGGTGCCCGTTCGCTGCGTCGAGGTTGACAACGAGTCACACCTGTACCTCGCCGGCCGCTCGATGATCCCGACGCACAACTCGACTCTCGGGCTCGATATCGCGCGCGCCGCCTCAATCAAGCACCATCAGGCGTCGGTGATTTTCTCGCTGGAGATGAGCAAGCACGAGATCACCATGCGCCTGCTCTCCGCCGAGGCGCGGATTCCGCTGCAGTACATGCGCACCGGCCGCATGGGGGACGACGAGTGGGGCAAGCTCACCCGCCGGCTCGGCGAGATGGCGAGCGCGCCGCTCTACATCGACGACTCGCCGAACCTCACGATGATGGAGATCCGCGCGAAGGCGCGCCGATTGAAACAGCGCAACGATCTGCGGCTGGTGATCGTCGACTATTTGCAGCTGATGACGTCGCACTCGCGAGTGGAGAACCGTCAGCAAGAAGTCAGCCAGATCTCGCGGTCAATGAAGCTGCTGGCAAAGGAACTCGGCGTCCCGGTCATCGCGCTGTCGCAGTTGAACCGCGGTCCGGAGCAACGCACCGACAAGAAGCCGCAGCTCTCCGACCTGCGTGAGTCAGGCGCGATCGAACAGGACGCCGACGTCGTCATCCTGCTGCACCGCGAGGACGCCTACGAACGAGAGTCGCCGCGGGCGGGCGAAGCCGACCTGATCGTGGCCAAGCACCGCAATGGTCCGACCGACACCCTCGTGGTCGCGTTCCAAGGCCACTACAGCCGCTTCGTCGACATGGCCCAAGGCTGATCGATCCGACGACGACGCTGTTGGGCGTCATCACCACCTCACCTAACGTGACACGGAACTGTCATCGGTAGCGTCAGCACCCGGCATCGAGATGACAACGCTGTGTCTCACTGGGTGTGTCCCTGTTGACGGCTCCGCGCCTGGCTCATGTTAACCGGATCTGCCGAAAGTAGTGTGGTTGCGTTCTGGCGCTTGCGGCACCAGAATGGCGCTATGCCGAGTGTTCAGATTAAAGATGTCCCGGAGCAGACGCACGCGGTGTTGCGGCAGCGCGCCGCTGCGGCACACCAATCGCTGCAGGAGTATCTGCGCGCGCGACTAGTCGAGGAAGCCAGCCGGCCAACATTGGATGAGATCCTCGACCGGGCAGGCGGGCGCGCCGGTGGGTCGGTTCCGTTGAAGGCAGCCGTAGCGGCCGTGCGCTCTGACCGTGCTCGTCGTTGACGCCAGCGTGCTGGTCGTGGCCCTTGCCGATGATGGGCCGGACGGTGACAAGGCGCGGGCGCGCCTTCGCGGTGAACAAGTAGCTGCTCCGGAGTTGCTCGATCTGGAGGTCGCCTCGGTCCTGCGTCGGCAGGTCAAGCTCGGCGCGACCGCACCTCGTCGCGCACAGCTGGCGCTGGCAGACCTTGCCGCCGCGCCAGTAGCGCGCGCACCGCATCAGCCGCTGCTGGCCCGGTGCTGGGAACTGCGCGACAACCTCACCATCTATGACGCAACCTACGTCGCACTGGCCGAGGCACTAGGCGTCGACCTCCTCACCGGCGACGTTCGACTGGCTAACGCCGCGGGGCCGCTATGTCACGTCGAAGTCTTCAGGCCGAGGCGCTGACGGCAGGCAACGCAGATCCGAAACTGCCGCCAGTCGGGCGATCTCCGCCGTACGCCATAGCTGCTGCGACCGAAGCACCCCCGGCGATGGGCGAGTAGCGGCGCTTCCGGCCGCCTGGCCCGCCGGTGGAGCCAGCGGTAGCGGCACCTCTTTCGTACAGGCGGCGAGCTAGCCGGCGCGCGAGAGCGACCGCTCTCGCGCGCTTCGACCGAGGTACAACTCGGCAGACTTGGACGCCGTGACGCTGGACACCGCCAACCTCTGGGCCGCACAGCGACGGAACCAGCCGACGCCCTCGC
Source organism: uncultured Actinomycetes bacterium (assembly GCA_963747395.1). Classification (GTDB taxonomy): domain Bacteria; phylum Actinomycetota; class Actinomycetes; order Acidothermales; family Acidothermaceae; genus JAICLV01. The sequence goes on from CAVVEX010000005.1 coordinate 173,025, forward strand.
TGCGTCAGAGACTTGTGCGGGCGTTCAGCGGGTTGATCATGGGAGCGGTTCTGGCGACAACGGCCACCGCATGCATGTCACAGGCTCAACCGAGGACGTCAACGCTAACCTCCGCGACTCCGAGCCTGAGCGGCTCCCCGTCTGCGCCCTCGAGTCAACGAGCGTGGCGAGCGTGGCGAGCGTGCCAAGCCGCCATAGGCGGAAATGTCGCCAGCGCCACTGGAACCACCGTCGGTGACATCCGCTCCCTCAGCGGCGGCCCAGCCGTCACGACGTCGACTGGGACCAACGGCGGGTTCCATCCGGGAAAGGACGCGTTCCCGGGCGAGCCGCCCAGCGCGTTCGGGGCGTGGTGCTGGACGGGCCATCCCGGTGACTGGACGTGGTGGGGCGTCGACGAGCACGGGAACAAGGTTTTGTTCGGCGGCGACGAAGACCCGAACGTCACCGCACCTCCGAGCGGCCCATGGGCCGTGCCGTAGCCGCAGCCGGAGGCCGCGTATGTCAACAAACTGACCCACCGCCCTAATCGGGCGCAGACCGCGGCGCCCTTCGGCGCCCGGCGCGACGGCGGCCGAGCTAGCGTCTCTTATCGACCGCCCGAGTCTCCTCAGATATCCGCAGCAG
>CAVVEX010000006.1:0-9447 GCA_963747395.1 uncultured Actinomycetes bacterium
GAGCAGCAACCCGCGCCGGTCGGGGTCGAGTAGCGGGGTTGTGCGCCGGGATCGTTCAGGGCCTCCGTAGCAGCCGATCGCGCCAGGCCCGTCCGTCCGGGTCGTAAACCAAGCGCGACACCGGCAGCGCCCACAGCCGGTCCCGCCGCCGCACTCGTTCCGGAGTGTGCCTGCGCAACCGTCCCGGCGGGCGCGGACCCTGCTGGCCGGCCTCGTGCCACTCGTCGAGGCGGCGTGCGGTGGCGGCCATCATCTCGAACGCCTCGTCCGGGTCGAGCAGCCCCGCGCGTCCGCAGCCGTCAACGCGCCGCTCCAGGTGCTCGCGCGACAGCTCAAGTCGCAGATGCGCGCGAAGACGCGCGCGCCGTCACCAAGGCCGGGCGGGTCCGTCGGCTCGCGGTCGTCGCGCCGCTCGTCCAGCACGGCGCAGCTCAACTCGCTAGTCGTGCGTCCAAGAACGACGGTTCATGTTGTCGGAGCCGCAGGTCGTCCAGACGTCGTCGATGATGCACGACCTTCGCGTGCACGTAGACCGGGTTTCCGGTCTCGTTCTCCAGGTCGTAGATCGCGAAACGGTCGGGGCCCGCGGCGCGGCAACCTCGATCGTGCGCCGCTGTCCGACGAGGCTGGGCGGCCCGCTGCCGGTCCTTCCTGGTCGGGGAACCGAGGACGACCGCGATGACCTGCAGCCGGGGCCGCGACGCAAGGCCGCTGCGAGCTAATGCGCCACGACGTGCGGACCACAGGTACTGGTCCTCGATGTAGACCAGGCGGCGTCGCCCGGCGCGAAGGAGTTGATAGGCCGCGGCGATGCTGCGCTCGCCCCGGCGGCGAAACGGGAACGGCGCAGCCGCGTAGGGATAGGTCCGCAATATCTGGAACCGCCTTGGCGCCAGCGGCGTCCGGCGCCGGCCGCGGCTCGGGAAGGTCGCTTGTCGTCATCGGCGTCGCGTGCCGCACCCGATCCACGAACATGTGAAACGGGCTCGGCGACGTCGAGGCGAACTTGCCCGTCCACCGGCTCGCGGAACGTCTTCTCGACGTCGACGACCGCCGGGCCCTATCGAGACTTGGACGTCGTGCCACGGCGGCCGCTCACCATAGACATCCGGGAATGGCATGACCTGCTCGTCCCCAGCGTGGTCAACGTCGTCCGCGCGGCTGAACGCGAGGTCGATGCCGCCCATGAAGGCGACGCCGGAAGCCCCTGGCCCGCGACACACAACGAGCTTCTGGTGATGCGAGCCACCCCGACGGGTGCGCGCGTCGAGCGCGACCTGCGCGCCCGCGTCTGTCAGCCCCCGCGCGAACTTCGCGTTCTCCTGCTCGCTCTGCTCGAGCTGGCTGGGCTGCGAGCGCCAGACGAGCCCGTACACCCGCACGCCACGCTCGATCGCCCGCGTGAACACCTCGCGCAGCGCGGTGCCCGGCCCGTCGAGTCGCTGCTCGCCGTCGGTTCGAAAGCCCGCGAAGAACAGCTCGTTGCCAGGACCGAGCCGGTCGATCGCCCGACGCAGCTGCGGGAAATACGCAGCCCCGTGCACCAGCGGCGTCACCGCGTTGCCGACCGTGAACCCGCGAACCGAGGCAGCGGCGTTTCCCCGCTCGCCGTCGGTGAGAAACCAACTGCTGCGCGCAGCGTCGCCTGCTGCGCAAGGCGCCCGGCGATGGATCGATCACCCGTGCACTCTCACGGTCGGCAGTCTCGCGTACCGCCACGCGCCGTGCCACAGCAGGTTGGGCGCCGCCGGTTGAGGGGACATCACCACCAACGACAACCCCTGGAGCCTCCCGAGATGTCCAACGCCGTCCACGCTGCGCGTCGAGCTGTCGACACCGACGCGCTATCGTGGGGCGCGCGTCTCGGACTCGCCTCGCGTGCGGCCATATACCTGCTGATGAGCATCCTAGCGTTCGAGGTCGCATACGGCCGGACCAATAAGGAGACCGACCAGCGCGGCGCGCTGGAGGCGTTGAGCAACAACGGGTTCGGCAAAGTGCTGCTCGTCCTCCTCGCCGTCGGCTTCGCCTGCTACGCGCTGTGGCGATTCAGCGAGGCGGCATTCGGCGTGGTCGGCGAAGGCAAGAAGGCTGGCCCTCGCGCGAAATCCTTCGTCCGCGGACTCATCTACGCCTCGTTCGCCGTCACCGCGATCGAGGTTCTCGCCGGCTCGGGAGGCAGCCAGGCCGGTCAGCAGAAGGGCCTGACGGCGAAGGCCATGGCGCACCCGGGCGGCCGGCTCCTCGTCGGCGCCGTCGGCGCAGTCGTCGTGATCGTCGGGCTGGCGATGGTCTACGAGGGCGCCAAGAGGAAGTTCTCGGACAACCTCGACATGTCGCGAGCGACTTCCGGCACGCGAAACACCGTGACGCGACTCGGCATGGTCGGAACCATCGCCCGGGGTCTCGTCATCGGTTTGGCGGGCGCCCTCGTGGTCGAAGCGGCCGCGACCTACTCACCGAGCAAGGCCGGCGGGCTGGACGTCGCGTTGCACACATTGGCCGGCCAGCCTTACGGCAAACTGCTTCTCACCGTGGCTGCGGCCGGCCTGCTCGCCTTCGCGCTCTACGGCTTCGCCGAGGCGCGCTGGCACCGCACCTGACGGCTCGGGCGGGTTTGTGTTGTCAGCGCCAGAGCTCCCTGAGCCGCTCGGCAAGTGTCCTGCCCTGGTTGAAGCCGGCTCGCGCCGCGGGTGGGCGCGACGAAGGATCCAAGGTGTTCTGCCACCGAACGGTGACAGCACCAGCACCCGCCCGCAGCCGGCAGCTAGATCGGCGTTCTCGGCCGACCGCCAACCGCCGTCGATGTATCGCCTGTCGCCGACGCGGTGCGGAGGGGCGAAGGCGACGAATCCGTTCGCGGTGCTGGCGGTCACGGCGTCCACCAACTCGACTCCGCTGTGGCGGTCGAACACAACCGGTTCACCGGTGTCGGCGTCGACGGCGACGATGAGCACCGGTCGTTGCGGCCAGTGCTGGCCGGGCAGCCGGGCAGCGACGGACGCGCGCCGATCCGCTTGCGCAGAACCGGCAGACCCCGCAGCTGCCTCGAGGGCCGCCTTTCCCATTCTGCGGCGCATGTCAGCGGCGTCCGCCGCGGCGGCGATGATCCGACTCGTGGTCGCCATGTGGTCGCCTGCCCTGTCCGAAACGCGTCGCCGGGCGGACCCGACCGGGCCAGTCCGCTGCGGGTGCGCAGCCGCAAGGATGTCGGCCAGCAGCTCGGTCGGTTGACCTGACTCGTTATCTGAGCCGCGGCCGTCGATCCGGCGGACGTCCCGATGATCAGGTCGGCCTCCGTCACATCGAGCCCGGCGTCGAACATGCCGGCGATGACGCCGATCTCCCACGCGTTGCCCGCTGACCCGCCACCACCGAGGACCAACGCCCGCTTGCTCTCGACCACAGCCGGGCGAGGCTCGTCAACGAACAGCGGGTTCGGTGTTGCGGGTGCAGCAGCGTTCTCTTGTTCGGCCACAGGTAGCCACCTCTCGAGGAGGCGCCTCACTTTGCCGACTGAGCTTTATCAGCCCGCATCGGGAGGCGCGCACACGGTCATCGACACGGTCGTCGCACCTCCTCTCCAACAGCGGTTCACCCGCAGCGTGCCATGCGTCGTCAGACCGTGCAACGCAATACCCGCGGGAGACTTGCCAGCACGCATCGTTTGGCCACGCAAGACGAGTCAAACGCGTTCCGCGTGCGCCGGCTGGCTCTGTTCGGGCACCACCAAGACCCGGTGCGGGACACGCAACGCGACACGGGCCCAAGTCGGAATCCACCAGTTGACGTCACCAAACAGGCGCATCAGTGCGGGCACAAGAAGTGCGCGAATGACGGTGGCGTCGAAAATGATGCCGGCGGCGATGCCGACCGCAAGCGACTTGATCTCGAAGCCCGGACTCGACGACAGCACCAAGAACGCGAACATCAGAATGAGGGCGCCGCTGGTGACCAGCTTGCCGGTGCGGGCCAGGCCGAGCTCGATGGCCTTGTCCGTGGAACCGGTCTCGTCGTAGGCCTCGCGCATCCGCGAGAGCATGAACACCTCGTAGTCCATCGACAGGCCGAACAGAAACGCGAAAATCATCAGCGGCACGTACGCGGTGATGGAACCGGTCGCGCCGACGCCCCACAGGCTAGAACCGTGGCCTTGTTGGAAAACCAGGACGACGACGCCGAACGCCACCCCAAGGGACAACAGGTTGAGCACGACGGCCTTGGCTGCGAGCACAACCGAACGGAACGCGCGGGTGAGCAGGATCATTGTCAGGAGCAGGACGAATCCGATCACGTAGGGGAAGCTCCCGTAGAGCGCGTGCAGGAAGTCCTGGTTGACCGCTGCCACACCGGTGAGCGTGCCGCCGGTGCCTTGGAGCGCGTGATTGGACCGGTCGATGACGCCGCGGATGCCGGGCGCGGCGCTGTCGAAGGCGGGGAACGCCTCGACCAGCGAGGTGGTTCCGCGCCGCCAGGAGGCGGGCGCCGAGGTGCCGACCAGCCCGCTCACGGCTTTCAGCCGGTTGGCGACTACCGCCGGGTCACCGCCGTTCTCCACGAGGACGTTGAGCGGCTTCATGACTCCCGGGCTGATGCGGGCGTCGGCAAGCATCTGCCGGCCGGCGATCGCGGTGCCGGAGCCGGGGAAGTGCGACAGCGCGGTCTCGCCGGTCCTGAGTTGGGTGCCGAAGCCCGCGAGAGCCACGACCACGACAAGGCCGACGGCCGCGGTGCCGACTGGTCTGCGCAACACGAATCGCGCCCAGCGGCCCCACGCGCCGTCCTCGCCGTGACCGTGATCGATCAGCCGTCTGGGCATGACGCGCACCTTGTTGATGCGCTGCCCGAGCACGGCGAGCGAAGCGGGCAGCAGCGTCACAGTCGCGAGCACGCAGACCGCAGGGATCAACATGCCCCCGAGACCCATCGAGCGGATCAACGGCAACGGCAGCGCGACCAACGCCAACAAGCCGATCGCGACGGTGGAACCCGACACGATGACCGAGCGTCCGGCGTGCGTCATGGTCTCGACGAGCGCCGCCTCGACGTCCTTGCCTTCTCGCAGCTCGTCGCGGAACCGGAAGATCATGAGGAGGGCGTAGTCGATCGCCAGCCCGAGCCCGACAAGGGCGATGAGGAACTGAACGATGATCGACACGTCGGTGAAGTAGGTGAGCACCCAAACGAGCGTGAAGGTGTTGAGGATCGCGGCGACCGCGATGCCAATCGGCACGAGCACCGCGGGCAGCGTGCCGAAGACGAAAAGCAGGATCACGAGCGCGCCGAGTCCGCCGATCACCGCCTCGAGCAAGACGCCTACGCCGGCGCTCTTGCCGTTCTTCGCTGCCTCGTCCAGAGCGTCGCGGCCGGTGACGTTCACGGTCACGCCCGCTGGCAAGCTAGCCGCCGCGGACGCGCGGATCGCGACGGCATTGCTGACCTTGTCGACACCCGCAGGGCCAGCCGGATAGATCATCTGAAAGGTGGTGTGCCGATCCTGCGACACGTAGAGCGGATTTCCGGTCGAGTAGTAGGAGCTGGTGAACGCGCCGGGAACCGCATCGGCGGCGCGCGCCATCGACTGCTCGATGGCCTGGTTCTCGGTCGCGTCGCCGTCGGTGTGGAAGACCACGACGTCGGGAGTGCGGTCGCCGACGCCAAGTTCTTGCAGGCTGCGCTGGCTCGCCTCGTACGCGGGCTGTCCCGGAATGGCTGTCGCGGTGTACCAGCGCGACGACACCTTGCTGGTGGCGAACACGCCGACCACGGTAAGTACCAGCCACAGACCGATCACCGGCCAGCGATAACGGATGGTCAGGTGCGCGAGTCGAGTGAGCATCAGTCGGCCAAGCTGAACGGTGGATACCGGTCGGTGACAAGGAGGAAGGCGTAGCCGACGACACGCTGCGTCCAGCGCAAAACACCCTCGACGAAGGTGAAGAGCCCACGCGGATAGTGGCCGGTCAGCAATATCGCGAACCAGGCGGCGACGACGGCTCCTAGAGCCGCTATCCAGAGGAACACGAGCACGACGAGGTGCGGGATGGCGAGCAGCCACTTCACCAGCGGCAGCCACCGGTTCAGCTCGCGGCGCGTGTCCGGGTACGCGTAGTCGAGGTGCACGGACTGCCGCTCGTCGGTCGACGGATAGCGGTCGTCCATCAGCGCGAGGAAGACGACCACCCGATTGCCGAAACGCTGCAACTCCAGATTCCAGTCGAACCACCAGCGCGGGTACTTCTGTCGGAACACGATCATGAGCAGCGGTCCTAGAAACAGCGTCGCGCCGGCGCCATACGTGACGACGTCGCCCCCGCGCGCCGAGATGTGCCCGCCAGACACGCTTTCGAGCACAACGAGGATCGGAATCGCGACGACGACACGTAGCGCAGTCGTCAATCTGTTGAGCGGCCGGTCGGGATAGTCAACTGTGAACTGGACCGGATATGACGACGGTTCCATGGACGTTGCGGTCATCGGTTCTCCCGTGCGTGGAGTGCGCTGGTCACCGGAGGAGCGCCGAGGCGGCCGAAGGCGCAAGAGGGTGAAAGGTCGACAGCGTGCGGTTCCGCAGGTCGTCGTCGTGCTTGAAGGTGCTTTCCATAGAGCACCGTGGCATCTCGTCAACGAGACCATCGAACGGTGAAGGACCGCGAGCCGGACGCCGGACCCTCTTAAGACGCCGCCCCCGCAGCACACACTGTGCGTCTAGAAGGAAGCTAGGCCTTTTAACGGTCGACCGTCAAGTAAACTGGGTCAACGATTCTCGACCCGCCGGCCGGGCACGCGGGCCAGGGCAACGAACGAGCAGAAGGTGGAAGGTGTGACCAGACCGCCGGGTGGAGCCCTGCTCAGCAGGGACAGGATCGTGGCTCACGCGATCGAGTTGATGACCGAACAGGGATTCGCCGCGACCTCGCTGCGCCAGATCGCACGGCGCTTCGATGTCAGTGTCGCGGCGCTCTACTACCACTACCCGGCCAAGGACGACCTGCTGCGCGAGATCGTCGCCCCGTACCTTCGCGCGATCGACGCCATCCTCGCCGGCGCCGCGCGTTCGGCGGACCCCGTCGACCGCGTCCTGAGCGGTGTCTTGGACCTTGCCCTGGAGCAGACGAATCTGGTGAGGCTCGTCTCGCGCGACCCGGCCGTCCTCCGCCACCCCGAACAGGGCCCCGCGATCGAGCGTCGCCTGCGGCGACTTCGCCGCGCGCTCTCGGGACAAAGTAGAAGCGTCCACGCCACCCTGCTGTCGAGTGCTGCGCTCGGTGTGTTGATCCGGCCAGCCATCAACATGCCCGGATTCTCGGTTGCCACGGCGAGGGCGACCCTTCTGCCGGCGGCGCGCCGCGTGCTCGCGCCGCTACACGCCGAGGCGTGAACGCCGGACCGCGTTTCACCGACGGCACAGCCGGGCGAACCGAAAGTCTGCGGCTGAACGCAGCCGCGGCGCGTCAGATTACGCGTTCGCGGCCGTCATAGGGTGCAGAGCCAGCACGACGTCGCACTCCTCGACCCGCGTCTCACCCTGGACTTGGTAGACCTCGGCGATGGTCCGCGCCAGGTCGCTTCGACGAAACTCCCGCATCGCCTCCTTGGACTCCCAGACGTAACCGCGCCATGCTCACCAGAGGGGAAGGCGAGGTAGTACTTCTGCAAGAGACCCGGCACCTGTCGGTAGCGCTGGGCGCGCCCGTTGTAGGCGGCGTGGACCGCGTCGTCATCCATCGCAGAGTTGAATCTGACGATTTGCGCAATCACAACGAGTACCTCCAAGCGGATCGTTTCCCGGATTACGCCATTTCCGCGCGGACGGTCAAGAGCGAGCGCGCGCGTCGGCCTATGCGAGGTTCGTTTCGAACGCCGCTGCGACGATCCTCATAGCCGGTGAGGCCGGGGCGTCATTGACGCGCGACGGGCCCGCAACGCGGTTCAGCCGAACCGACACACCCCGGCGCCACGCGTAGTCATGAGCACCAGTGAGTCACCAGCCGAAGGAGCGGTGAGCCCCAACCAACTGAGAGCCTCAACCGGCCGTGAGCTCAGTCGGGGCCGCTCGCCAGCACCCGTTCGATGGCGAGGGCCAACTCGCGCGCGGCCGTCGGCGTCAGTTCGAGCGCCACCCGCCGGGCGGGGCCGCCGCCCTGGCTGTCGAAGAAGTCGAGGTTGACGCTGTGCTCGACGTTGGCGTGCACCGGATGGTCGAAGTACACGCTCGCCGAGCTCACGGCCGCCCACCGCTCGCCGGATTTCGCGCTGCCCTCGACAGCCAGCCGCTCGGTCAGGTACGTGCACATCTGACGCTCCTCACACCATCGCGCGGCGCAGATGGCGGCCGAAGAAGTCGAAGATGAAATCCCAGCCCTGGTTCGCCGCCTCGACGCGATAGCTCGGCCGGTCGACGGCGAAGAATCCGTGACCTGCGCCGTCGAAGCTGTGGAACTCGTAGTCCTTGCCGGCGGCGCGCAACGCGTCGGCCAACTCGCCGACGTGCGTCGGCGACGGATTCTTGTCTTCGGCGCCGAACAGCCCGAGCAGTGGACACGACAAGGTCGGCGCCAAGTCGACGACCGGCTCCATCTTCAACCCTGACCCCGGCGGGGGCGCGCCCACGACAAAGGCCCCATAGCAGTCGACCGCCGCGTCGAGCTGCAACCTGCATGCCGACAAGAAGGCCTGCCGACCGCCCGAGCAGTGGCCGATCACGCCGACCTTCTCGTTCGCGCCCGCCAGTTCACGCAGCGCGCCCACGGCGCCGTCGACGTCGGCCACCAGCCGATCGTCGGGAACCCCGCCCTGCGCGCGGACGATGGCCGCGGCGTCGTCAGGTGCGGCGTTCGGCGCCTCACGGCTGTACAAGTTCGGCACCAAAGCCGCGTATCCCTGCGCCGCGAATTTCAGCGCCATCTCCTTCGTCGCCTGATCGTAACCAGGCAGGTGGTGGATCAGGACGACGCCGGGATAGTCATCGACATCGGACGGCTGCGCCAGGAATCCCTCGATCTGATCGCCGTCGGCGCTTGGAAACGAGATCGCCTGCGCTTTGAGATTATGGGTTCGAGGGTTCACGAGGCACGATCGTACGACTCCGCATTCGCTGCCTAGTCACGCGGGACGTCGCAGCACAGGCTCGCGGATCGCATATCTCGCGGCCCCGCGATCGCCCGGGCGCGAGTACCACCGTCCGCACGTTGCCAAACCGGCTGAGAAGTAACGGTTTTCTGGCCTCGTTCGGCCGTGGAGAGGCCGCGTTTGACTCCTCGGCTCGTCGGCAACGAAGGAAGGGCGCCCTAGAGGCGCGGATAACAGAAATTGCAAATAGCCGAAAACACTTGCCGCAGCTGCTCGGCTTGGTGGTGGGCGGGGTCTTCCGCGAACGCGCCAACGGCTGTCGGAAGACCACGCTCGACGTCGCATGAGGAGTAACGATGGCTGTCACGTCATTTC
>CAVVEX010000007.1:0-334819 GCA_963747395.1 uncultured Actinomycetes bacterium
AACAGCCAGCTCGCCAAGCGAGAGGCGCGCGAAGAACGGCTGGTGGACCTCGCCGCCGATGGCGCACTCAGTCGAAGCAAGATCACTGGCGCAGCAATGCCATCCAACTCGAACGACGCCGCATCGAAGCCAGCCTCGTGGACACGGGCGCCGAACTGGCCGTCGGAGCAGAGAGCCTGAAACGCAGCCTCGAACTCGTCCGCGACCCGTGCAGCTGTACGCACGGGCCTCCGACCGCAGCCGGCGACAGATCAACAGCACCTTCTACGAACGCTTCTACCTCGACGATGAGCCGCTCGCCGTGAGTGGAGAGCTGAAGCCGCCGTTCAACGAGTTCCCGACGCTCTTTTCGCCTTCCGACAATCCCGAAACTCGCCGGTTGAACCGACGTCGGCGATCACGTTCGACGGGACGGCCACCGTGCGTGAAGGCACCCTGACCCCCGTACTCGCTGACATTTTTCCGGTCGGTAGTTCGAGTAAGCGTGTCATGGTGGAGCTAAGGGGACTCGAACCCCTGACCCCTTGTCTGCCAGACAAGTGCTCTACCAGCTGAGCTATAGCCCCGGCGCCCCGCACGAGCAAGGCGACGAACGCGGAGAAGTCTAGCGGACCGCCGACGCCGGCCTCCGCGCCGTCCGCCCCGGTTTCGCGGCCGCGAAGCCGATCAGACGTCGTCGCCGACGACCGGCTCCGGCAGCGTCCCCGCGTTGTGCTCCGCCAGCCGCCAACCGTGCGGCGTCTCCCGGACGATCGACCAGCTGCAGTTGGCCAGCGACCCAAGCGACCGCCACGACGACGTGGGCAGGCCGATCAACGAGGCGATCAGCGCACGCCCGCAAGCGCCATGCGTGGCGACCACCAAGGTCGCCCCCGCAGGCAAGCCCGCCAGCCCGTCCGAGACCGCCTCGAAAGCCCGCGCGCCCACCTCGACCAACGACTCGCCGCCCCCGCGCCGCCCCTCGCCGCCGTCGGCCCATTCGGCCGCCTCGGCGGGAAATCGTTCCGCCACCTCGTGGAACGTCAACCCCGACCAGGCGCCGACGTCGATCTCGCGCAACCGCTTGTCCAAACCCACCGGGAGACCGGTCAACGCCGCCAACGCGTCAGCGGTCGCCCGCGCCCGGGTCAAATCCGATGCGACGATGGCGGACGGCGACATCGCCGCGAGCAGCCGAGCCGCGCGCGCGGCTTGCGCGCGACCCACGTCGTCCAACTCGATGTCGAGCTGGCCCTGGAATCGGTACCCCGCGTTCCACGCGGTCTGGCCGTGCCGCCAGACGACGACCCGCCGCGGCGAGAAGTCCGCCACCGGCGAAACCCTTAGGAGCCGCTGGCGACGGCCGACTGCGCGTCGTCGTCGAACTCGTGCCGACGGCCGTTCGACGCGGCGGTCTCCGCCGGCAGCGCGATGACGGGACAGTCCTTCCACAGCCGCTCGAGCGCGTAGAACACCCGCTCCTCGGCGTGCTGGACGTGCACCACGATGTCGCCGTAGTCGAGCAACACCCAACGACCCTCTTGCAGGCCCTCGCGACGCACCGGTTTGGCTTGGAGCGCGCGCAGCCGCTCCTCGATCTCGTCGACGATCGCCTTGACCTGCCGGTCGTTCGGCGCCGAGGCGAGCACGAACGCGTCGGTGATGGCCAGCCGATCACTGACGTCGAACGCCTCGATGTGTTGGCCAAGCTTGTCAGCGGCGGCGAGCGCCGCGGCGGTCACGAGTTCGACGGCTCGAGGCGATGCGGTCATGCGGCCATACCTTGGGTGCGCTCCTGTCCGGCCGCACGGACGGCGACCGCTGCACCCATGGTCTCACCCACGACGCGCGAACGCCTCTTCTTACGGCTTGTAGTCGGCCCCGAGCAAGACGATCACGTCGGCCACCCGCACGCTTTGCTGCGACACCCGCACGTCGGACGTCGGCAACCCCAGCGCCTTCGCCACCGAGTCACCCTTGGCGATGTCAGCCGCCGTCGTGCCGGAGATCAACACCACGGACGGCGCGGTCGCGTTCGGCATGCCGGGAGCGTTCTGGCCTGGGAGGTAGACGAATCCGGCGTTGACCAGCTTCGCGCGCGTCGTCTCGCCGATCCCCGGCGTGCCCACCTGGTTCTCGATCATCACCCGGTTCCCCGTGGTCTTGCGACTGGCCGGGATCGACTGCGCGAACTGCTGCTGCACCAGCGTCTGGGTCTTCGCGGTGTCGACGCTGAACGCGTTCTGGTCGTCGCCCGTGTCAAGCCGGGTCACCGGCAGCACGGTGTCGAGCGTCGAGCTAGCGGCACTGTCGGCGGCAAGGCCGGCGAGCACGTCGGCCAGTCGGGTCGTCGCGATGGTCGACGTGGAGCCTGCGCCCAGTCCGGTGATCAGCAGCGAGATCGCCGCGGGTTGCTTCGGCAACTGGGCGAGGACCGCGCCGAGCACCGCGTCGAAACGGGCCAGCCGGAGCTGCTCGGTCTCACCCGACGCCAGGAAGGACGCGTACGCGACCGCGTTCGCGCCGTTGAGCTTCTGCTCGCCGGCCGCCACGAGGATGGCGGTGGTGCCGTTCGGGCCGGGCTTGGTGACGTCGCGGTCGACCGTCACGGTGACGCCGCCGACCTTGTCGACCAGCGCGGCGAGGGCCTTTTGGGTCAGCACCCACGAGCCGTCGACCGAGACGCCCATCAGGTCTGACAGCGTGGCGCGGGAGGCGTTCGGCTGGTTCAGCGTGAGCGCCTGCCCGAACGGCATCGGACCGAATCCCGGCACCTGGCTGATCACCGCCGACGGAACCAGCACGACGACGCCGGCCTTCGCCGCGGTGTCGTGCGCGAGCAGCGCGCTGTCGACCGCCTCGCCGAGCGAGCCCTTGAGCTGAAGCAGCAACGTGGTCTGCGTGCGAGTGTCCGTCGCGACCGCCGCGTGGCGCTTGCCTGCGCCGCCGCCGCCGACGACCGCCCAGATGATCAGCGCGATCACCACCGCGACCGCTCCCCCGACGAGGGCGCGCTTGCGCTGTTCTTGCTGCTTGTCCTCGCGCGCCGCGCGTCGGGTGCCGCGGCCGCCGGGGAGGATCAGGTCGACGCCGGGCGACGCGGCAGGAGCCGCCGGGCCGGCCGGCTGATCTTGCGCCGGCGCGTCGAACGGACGGTCGATGGTGGTGGTGACGACCGACCCGCCGAGCCCGCTGGATTCAGCGAGGTCCGAATCGAGCCCCGCCGCGTCCGGCGCGGCGCTCATGGCGCCCGCGTGGCGAGGACGCCCGCGCTCGGCCCGCCGCGCTCGGCGCGGCTCGCGAGGCTCGTCCTCGGCAGGCAGCTCGACGAACCGTCGGCGACCGTGCTTGCCGCTCACGACCCGGCTCCGCGTTCGGCGGGCTCGCGGTGACCGTGGTAGAGACCGCGCTTAGAGATGTATTGAACGATTCCGTCTGGCACGAGATACCAGATCGGCTCGTTTCGGCCAACTCTTTCGCGACATTCAGTGGAAGATATGGCAAGTGCAGGAATTTCGATGAGGCTGACTGCCTCATCGGGTAGGCCAGATGGCCCATCGAGCACATGTCCGGGCCGGGTGCAACCAACAAAATGGGCTAGTTCGGTCAACTTGTCGGCATTGCTCCAGGTCATGATCTGGGCCATGGCGTCGGCGCCGGTGATGAAGAACAGCTCGGGGTCGCCGACGCCGGCGTTCGCCAACTCTTGGCGCACCAAGGTGAGCGTGTCGAAGGTGTACGTGGGGCCCGGCCGGTCGATGTCGACGCGGCTCACCGAGAACCGCGGGTTGGAGGCGGTCGCGATCACCGTCATCAGGTAGCGGTCCTCGCGCGGCGACACCGCCCGATGCGACTTCTGCCACGGTTCGCCCGTCGGCACGAAGATCACTTCGTCGAGGTGGAACTGGCTGGCGACCTCGCTGGCCGCGACCAGGTGGCCGTGGTGGATCGGGTCGAAGGTGCCACCCATCACGCCGATGCGCCGACGGCTCATGACCGCGACGTTACCGGTTTCCCGAGCCGCTTCAGCGGACCTGGCCGTCGCCGACCACGACGTACTTCGTCGAGGTCAGCTCGGGCAGCCCCATCGGTCCGCGGGCGTGCAGCTTCTGGGTCGAGATGCCGATCTCGGCGCCGAAGCCGAACTCGCCGCCGTCGACGAAGCGCGTCGACGCGTTGACCAGCACCGCCGCCGCGTCGACCTCGGCGACGAACCGCCGGGCCGACTCCTGCGAGCGGGTGACGATCGCCTCGCTGTGCCCGGTGCTGTGCGCCCTGATGTGCTCGATGGCGGCGTCCAGCGACGGCACCACCGCGGCCGCGATGTCGAGCGAGAGGTACTCGGTGTCCCAATCCGCCGCCGTCGCCGGCGTCACCGACGGGTCGACGCGGGCCACCCGCTCGTCGCCGTGCACGGTCACCCCGGCGTCGTGCAACGCGGCCAACGCCAGCGGCAAGAAGGTGTCGGCGACGTCGGCGTGCACGAGCAACGTCTCCGCCGCGTTGCACACGCTGGGCCGAGACACCTTGGCGTTGAGCAAAATCGCGAGCGCCTTGTCGAAATCGGCGTCGGCGTCGACGAAGACGTGGCAGTTGCCGACTCCGGTCTCGATCACCGGCACCGTCGACTCCTCGACGACGCTGCGAATCAACGCCGCTCCCCCGCGCGGAATCAGCACGTCGACCAGGCCGCGCGCCCGCATCAGGTGTTTCGCGGCCTCGTGGCCCGCCCCTGGCACCAGTTGCACCGCGTCGGCCGGCAATCCCACCGACGCGATCGCGTCGCGCAGCACGGCCGCCAGCGCCTCGTTCGACACATGCGCGGACGACGAGCCGCGCAGCAGCGCGGCGTTGCCGCTCTTCAAACACAACGCCGCGGCGTCGACGGTCACGTTGGGCCGGCCTTCGTAGATGATGCCGACGACGCCGAACGGCACCCGCACCTGCCGCAGCTCGAGGCCGTTCGGCAACACGCCGCCGCGCACGACCTCGCCCACGGGGTCCGGCAGTCCCGCGGTCTTGCGCACGTCAGCGGCGATCGAGGCGACCCGCGCGTCGTCGAGCCGCAGGCGATCGAGATAGGACGGCGTGGCGCCGCTCTCGGCCGCGCGCTCGACGTCCGCGTTGTTGGCTACGAGGATCTCCTCGCCACGCGCGACGAGGGCGTCGGCGATCGCGAGCAGCGCGTCGTCCTTGATTTTGCGCGGCGCCGTGGCGAGCGTCTGCGCGGCCACCCGAGCGCGCCGGGCGACGCCTAGAACTTCGGCGGAATCGTCAGCGGACACGCAGACGAGGATACGGCCGTTAGAACGGCCGCCAACCACCAGCGGGAGACACCAGCGAGTCGGACCCCCGGCGCTGGAACACCTGGCGGTCGACGACCTCGACGCCGAGAACGTGCCACGGCGGCAACCCGGCGCTCGACCGGTGCTCGCCCCACATCCGCAACGCGAGGGCGGCGGCGTCGGCGCACTCGGGCGCCTCTTCCCAGTAACGGACCTCGGCGCGGTCGACGCCGTACCGGCCGGAGAGCAAGAACGGCTGCTCGCCGGAGAGCCGTTCAAGCGCCGCCTTGACCATCGTCGACTCCATCGGCTCGCCGCCGACGGTCAACGTGACGTGCCACAACTTCGCGTGCGGGTTGGGACGCGCCGCGGTGTCAACCGCGTGCGCGACGACGACCGAGCCGGAGTCACGCGGCGGAGCGGTCACGTGGCCTCCTGCCGACAAGCCCCGAGCAACGCCCGGGGCGATCAACTTCGCGTCGGTGCCTAGTTGACCAGCTACTCGGCTCACGGCGCAGGCTTTTTGGTCGAACTGTGGGTAACCCGCGGACAGGTGTTGCCCTGTCAGCGGCGTCGCAACACCACGAGATCGTCGCGGTGCACGACCTCTCGCTGATAGGCCGCTCCAAGCGCGGCGGCGAGCTCGCGAGTCGAGCGCCCGAGCAACCCCGGCAGTTCGACGGCGCCGTAGTTGACCAGCCCGCGCGCGACGCTGCGGCCCGCCTCGTCGACCAGGTCGACCGGGTCGCCGGCGGCGAAATCACCCTCGACCGCGGTGACGCCTGCGGGCAGCAGCGACAGCCGCCGATCGACCACGGCCTTGACGGCGCCGGGGTCGAGCCGCAGCCGGCCGCGGGGGCTCGACGCGTGGGCGAGCCACAGCAGCCTCGCCGCGACCCGATGCCCGGTGGGATGGAACAGCGTGCCGACCGGCTCGCCGGCCAACGCGGCCGCAGCCTGCGACGCGGCGGCGAGCACGACCGGGATGCCGGCCGACGTGGCGATCCGCGCGGCTTCGATCTTGGTGACCATGCCGCCGGTGCCGATCCCGGATTTGCCGACGCCGCCGAGGTCGATGTCGGCGAGGTCGGCCTCCCCGCGCACCTCGTCGAGTCGACGGGATCCCGGCCGATTCGGGGGCGCGGTGTAGAGGGCGTCGACGTCCGACAGCAAGACGAGCAGGTCGGCGCGCACCAGATGGGCGACCAGCGCCGCCAGCCGGTCGTTGTCGCCGAACCGCAGCTCCTCGGTGACCACCGTGTCGTTCTCGTTGACGATCGGGACGACGCCAAGCTCGAGCAGCCGGTGCAGCGTGCGTTCGGCGTTGATGTAGTGGCCGCGCCGGATCACGTCGTCGGAGGTGAGCAAGATCTGCCCGACACGGGCGCCGTGGTCGCCGAAGGCGCGGCTGTACGCCTCGACGAGCAGGCCCTGGCCGACACTGGCGGCCGCCTGCTGGGTGGCCAGGTCGCGAGGGCGGCGGGACAGCCCGAGCGGGCGGATGCCGGTGGCGATCGCGCCGGACGACACGAGCACGCACGCGGCGCCTGCGTCACGGCGTTCGACAAGCGCGGTCGCCAGGCGCTCGATGTTGGCGTCGTCGACGCCACCCTCGGGCCTGGTCACCGACGAGGAGCCGATCTTGACGACGACCTTGCGGGCGGCCGTCACCACCTCGCGCGTTCCCACGGCGGGTGACTTTAGCGGCCGTCGAGTCGCGCGTCGCTGCCGCGCGGGCCGATCCGGTTCTCCGGGCCGGACAAGATGCCGGGCTCGAAGTCGAAGCTGACGTCGCCGACCACGACCTCGTCGCCGGGCTTCGCGCCCGCCTTGGCGAGCGCGTCTTCGACGCCGAGGCGGTTCAGCCGATCGGCGAGGTAGCCCACCGCCTCGTCGTTGGTGAAGTCGGTTTGCTTGATCCAGCGCTCGGGTCGCTCACCCCGGACGACGAAGCGCTCGCCGTCGCGGGTGACGGTGAACCCCGCGTCGTCGACGGCGCGGGGCCGCAGCACGATGCGGGTGGCTTCTTCGACCGGGCGCTCGGCGCGGGCCCGCTCGACCACCTCGGCCATCGCGAACATCAACTCCCGCAGGCCCTCGTGCGTGGCGGCGCTGATCTCGATGACCCGAAGGCCGCGGGCCTCGATCTCGGCCTTCACCAGGTCGGCGAGCTCGCGCGCGTCTGGCACGTCGATCTTGTTGAGCGCCACCAAACGCGGCCGCTCGTGCAGCGGCACGCCGCCGATGTCGGTCTCGTCGTAGGCCGCGAGCTCTTGCTCGATCGCCTCGAAGTCGCTGACCGGATCGCGATCGATCTCCGCGTTCGCGCAGTCGATCACATGCACCAGGGCCGCGCACCGCTCGACGTGTCGCAAGAACTCAAGGCCCAGCCCGCGCCCCTCGCTGGCGCCGCGCACGAGGCCGGGCACGTCGGCGACGGTGAACCGGACGTCGCCCGCCTCGACGACACCGAGGTTCGGGATCAGCGTGGTGAAGGGGTAGTCGGCGATCTTCGGCTTGGCGGCCGACAAAGCGGCGATCAGCGACGACTTGCCGGCGTTCGGGTAGCCGACCAGCGCGATGTCGGCGACCGTCTTGAGTTCGAGGACGACGTCGAGCGCCTCGCCGGGTTCGCCGAGCAAGGCGAAACCCGGGGCCTTGCGCCGCGGAGAGGCGATCGCCGCGTTGCCGAGCCCGCCCCGGCCGCCGCGCGCGACCACGTACTTGGTGCCGGCGCCGACCAGGTCGGCGAGCACCGTGCCGTCGTCCGCCTTCACGACCGTGCCGTCGGGGACCGGCAGCACCATGTCGTCGCCGTCGGCGCCGTTTCGGTTGCTGCCCTGCCCGGGCTTGCCGGACGTCGCCCGCCGGTGCGGCGCGTGGTGAAAGGCCAGCAGCGTCGTGGTGTCGGGGTCGACGACGAGCGCGACGTCACCGCCGCGACCGCCGTTGCCGCCGTCCGGGCCGCCCAGGGGCTTGAACTTCTCGCGGTGGATCGACGCGCAACCGTGGCCGCCGTTACCGGCGCTGGCGTGCAGGATGACGCGGTCGACGAACGTCGGCATCGCGCCTCCCTGGCTGTTGACCGGTTCCGATATACGACGCGAGGGCGGACCGTTACCGGTACGCCCTCGCAATCATGACTGGCTTTGGCTGCGTCGCGCGGGGTTATGCCTCCGCGGCCACGATGTTGACGACCCGGCGACCGCGGGCGGTGCCGAATTCGACGGCGCCGGGCGACAGCGCGAACAGCGTGTCGTCCTTGCCGCGGCCGACGTTCGCGCCGGGGTGGAAGTGGGTGCCGCGCTGGCGGACGATGATCTCGCCGGCGTTGACCTGCTGACCGCCGAACCGCTTGACGCCGAGCCGCTGCGCGTTGGAGTCGCGGCCGTTACGGCTGGACGAAGCGCCCTTCTTGTGTGCCATCGGGGCCTACTTCCCGGTCTCAATGCCGGTGACCTTGATGCGGCTGTGGCGCTGACGGTGGCCCTGCCGCTTGCGGTATCCGGTCTTGTTCTTGTACTTGAGGATGACGATCTTGGGACCCTTGGTGTGGTCGACCACCTCGGCGGTGACCCGCACCTGGCCCAGCGCCTTGGCGTCGGTGGTGACGCTCGAGCCGTCGACCACGAGAAGCGCCGGGAGCGTCAGCGTCGCGCCGGGCTCGCCTTCGACCCGGTCGATCTCGACGACGTCGCCGACGGCCACCTTGTGCTGCCTGCCGCCGCTGCGGACGATCGCGTACACCGCGGACTCCTACCTGCTCGATCTACCGATGGTGACCCGGCGCGCCTTGCGAACGTTACGCGAGGCGAAGACGCGCGGGAACGGGCGGGCCTTCGCACGCCGACATCCAAGAGTAGCGGAGCCGGGGCATGAGCGGTCAAACGGGGCCGGTGGGCGCCGCCGTCAGTCACAATGGCCGGCATGCCTGCCCGCCGGCGCCCCCGCGTCATCCCGCTGCTGCTCGCGGCCGGGCTCGCCGCGGCGAGCAGCGCGTGCACCGCGCGCACCGCCGCCGCGCCGCTGCCTGCCGGGCCCACGGAGCTCGGCGCCCCCGTCGACCCCGTCGAGCCCCGATCGAGCCCGTCGAGCCCGTCGAGCCCGTCGCAAGCCTCGACGAGCACTGCGAGCAGTCCGCCGGCGCCGTCCCCGCCGTCCCCGTCGTCCGCCGCGCCGCTGCCGCCACCGCCGACCGGGCCGTTGCGGCTGGTCAAGACGATCATCGGCCACCTAGACCCGAAATCGGTGGTCGCGTCGGGCACCGGCCTGTTCTTCGCGCAGAACATGATGTACCTGCACACGATCAACGTGTACGACCGCGACTACCGGCTGCTGAAGATAATCCCCGACACGGTCCGGCTGGCCGACTTCGGTTTTCCGCAATATCGAGGGAGCTTCAAAGGCGCGCCGGTCGAGGCCGCGTTCACCCCGGACGGCGCGAGCGCGTACGTCTCGAACTACTCGATGTATGGCGCGGCGCCGTTCACCGAGGAAGGCGCCGACGTCTGCAAGCCGGCCGACCATTACCCGAACAGCTTCGTGTACCGCGTGAACACCACGACGCTGGCGGTCGATCAAGCGATCGAGGTGGGCGCGGTGCCGAAGTACGTCGCGGTCACCCCTGACGGCAAGCACGTCTTGGTGTCGAACTGGTGCTCGTACACCGAGAGCGTCATCGACGTCGCCACCGGCAAGGAAACTGAACAGGTCCCCATCGGCGCCTACCCGCGCGGCGTCGCGGTCGCGCCCGACAGCAGCACCGCCTACATCGCGGTCATGGGCAGCACTCGGATCGCCGTCCTCGACCTGCGAACGTTCGAGCTTTCCTGGATCACCGGTGTCGGCTCAGCGCCGCGGCATCTGGTCATCAGCCCGGACGGACGCTGGCTGTACGCGACCATCAACGGCGACGGCGTCGTCGACAAAATCGACCTCACGACGCGCAAGGTGGTGCGCCGAGTCGCCACCGGTCGCGCGCCGAGGAGCATGGCGATCTCACCGGACGGCGGCTACCTGTACGTCGTCAACTACATGTCGAACACGATGACCAAGCTGCGGGCCAGCGACATGCGGACCGTCCAAACCGTCGCGACCGAGAAGGACCCGATCGGCATCACCTACGACGGGCCGACCCATCACGTGTGGGTGGCCTGCTACAGCGGCGCGCTGATGGTTTTCAGCGACGGCGCTTGAGGATTCGGGGTTAGGCTTCCTCGCATCGACGCGCGTGGGTTGGTTTTCCCCGACGCCGGCTCCGCGACCGACCTCGCGAGTCTGGCGGCGCGATTTTCCGCGCTGCTGCGGGCACGCGGCGTGGCGACAACGCCTGCGCAGGCGATGCGGTTCGCCCGCTCCGTCCAGACGATCGGCCCCGTCACGCTGACTGATCTTTACTGGACGGCGCGAATCACGCTGGTCGTGAATCGCGCGGACCTCCCACTCTTCGACCAGGCCTTCTCGCAGGTGTTTCGCGGGCTGCCCGATCCTGGCGCGCTCGGAGAGAGCCGCGGCGATCCGAACGCGCCCAAGCCGAAGACGCGTCGCGCGGACAGCGCCACCGCGCGCGGCCACCAAGAACAGACCGGCAGGAGCGGTTCGTTCAGCGCCGGGCCGGACGCCGCCTCGGACGACGGATCGGACGACGCGACCCGTCGTCCGATCGCCGTTCCGACCGTCGCGAGTGACCTCGACCGGCTGGCCGGCATGGATTTCGGAGAGCTGGAATCGCATGAGTTGGCGCAGCTTGCTCAGTTGATGCGCCAATTGCGGCTCGCGCCGCCACTTCGGCGTGGACGGCGCAGTCGTCGGCACTCGAACGGGGACCGGCTCGACGTGCGCGCG
The DNA here is from genome assembly GCA_963747395.1 of uncultured Actinomycetes bacterium. Lineage (GTDB taxonomy): Bacteria > Actinomycetota > Actinomycetes > Acidothermales > Acidothermaceae > JAICLV01. The sequence continues at coordinate 11,109 of CAVVEX010000007.1, forward strand.
ACGCTGCGCCGCGCACCGCGCACCGGCGGCGACCCGGTGACCCGGATCCACCGCCGCAGGATCGACCGAGCGCGCCGGGTGGTCGTACTCTGCGACATCTCAGGATCGATGGAGGCCTACTCGCGCGCCTACGTGCAGTTCTTGCACGCCAACGCGGCGATGCCGCGAGCCGAGGTTTTCACCTTCGCCACCCGATTGACCCGGCTGACGAAAGAGCTGGCCGGCAGCCAACCGCAACTTGCGATCACCCGCGCAGCGGCGGCGGCGCCCGACTGGCGCGGCGGCACTCGCATCGGTGGGTCCATCCAGGATTTCCTTGGCGCGCATGGGCGAAGAGGCATGGCGCGCGGCGCGGTGGTGGTCATCATCTCTGACGGCTGGGAGCGCGACGACCCCGCGCTGTTAGGCGAGCAGATGGCCCGGCTGCGCCGGCTCGCGCACCGGGTCATCTGGGTGAACCCGCGCAGCGCGGACGTCGGATACCAGCCGACGGCCGGCGGGATGGCCGCCGCGCTGCCGCATTGCGACGCGTTCTTAAGCGGCCACAGCCTTTCCGCGCTCGCGAAGGTGGTCGAGGTCATCGCGTCGTCAGCCGGTAGGTCCGGCGGCGCCGCGCTCCGCCCCGGCGGCTGGCCGGCGTCACGCGCCGGTGTTGGCGCCGAGCAGCGCGACGATGGCGTTTCGGGCCTCGGCGCGTAGCTGCGGAGTCACGCCCCCGGCCGCTCTCCGGGTCGCGGCCGCCGCGACACCGTCGATGAGGGCGAGCACGAGCGCGGGGTCGCGCTCCGGCTGGTCCGCCAGCGCCTCGGCGACGGTGGCCGCGAGCGCCTCGCGCAGTGGACGGTGGCCGTCGACGATCCGGGCTTGGATGGGCGCCGGCAGCCGGTCGAACTCAGCCATCAGCCGGGCGGCCGCGCCGTCACGGGGTTGTGCGGCGAAATGCAGTTGGGCCTCAAACCATGCCGCGAGCCGCGCCGCGGGGGGCTCGGGGGTGCCAAGGAGCGCGCGTGCTTTGGCGATGACCGGGCTGAAGGCTCGTTCCAGCCACTGCGCGACCAGCTCGTCCTTGTCGCGGGCGTAGCGATAAAGGGAGGTGCGCGCCAGCCCGACTCGCTGCCCTACGACGGTGAGTTCAAGGCCGTCGTAACCCTCCTCGGCAAGGAGTTCCCCGACGGCGTCGAGGATCGCCTCGTGCTGAAGGTCGCGGTGCTCGCGAACGGTGGGCGCGGCGATGCGGGGCACAGGGGCTAGCCTGCCGCAGCGGCGTCTGGCGCGGTGAGGCGACCATCGCGCATCTCGATCACCCGGTCGGCGAGACCGGCCACCTGGCGGTCGTGCGTGACCATCAGCGTCGCGATCCGATGCAGCCGGGTCTCGGCCGCGAGCAGGGTCACGATGTCGATGGCCCGGTGGTGGTCAAGCGCGGAGGTCGGTTCATCCACGAGGAGCACCGCCGGTTCGGCCATCATCGCGCGCGCGATGCCCACCCGCTGCCGTTCGCCACCGGACAGCTGCCCGGGTCGGCGCCCGGCCTTGGTCGCCAGCCCGACCTCGTCGAGCAATGCCAATGCTCTGTCACGGGTGGCGGACCGCGGCGCCCCGCCGATCCGACCGACCAACTCGAGTTGCTCGACCGCGGTCAAAGACGCCAGCAGATTCGACCCCTGAAAGACGAAACCGATCAGGTCGTGGCGAAGCTTCGTGCGCCGCTTGGCCGGAACCTGCGCAAGGTCCACCCCGCCCACCATGACGGCGCCGCTGTCCGGCCGACGCATCGCTCCGGCGACGGCGAGCAGGCTCGACTTGCCGGAGCCGGACGCGCCGACCACCGCGACCAGTTCGCCGGCGTCGACGGTCAACGACACATCGTCGAGCGCGACCACCTCGTCGTCGCCGTCGCCATAGCGAAGACCGACGTGGCGCATGCTCAGGCCGGTGTCGGTCGCCGGCGCGTCCGCGGGCTCGTTCACGCCCGTCATCGCGCGGCCCCCAATGCGATGATCGGGTCGATGGCCGCGATGCGACGCACCGCGACAAGCGAGCCCACCATGCCGGCCAGCGCCAGCACCGCGGTGGCGACGGCGATGGCGCCGCCCTGTAAGGCGAACGGCACCTTGCCCGGCGGAATCAGCCTGCCGATGCCGGTGCCCGCCAGCGCCCCGAACCCGGTCGCGAGGACCATCACCACCGCCACCTGCCCAAGCGCGTCCCGCAGCACGACCGCGTTGGACGCCCCAAGGGCCTTCAGCAGACCGATGTCGGCCTTGCGCTGGATGGTCCAAACGGTGAAGAACGCCCCGACGATGAGCGCCGCGATCACGTACAGAAAGTCGATGATGAGGCTCATGGTCGCGGTCTCGGCCGCGTAGCCGGGCGAGCCGGCGTACGCCTGTTTCTTCGTCACGACGTCCACCCCGAGGTGCTTGCCGACGGCGGCGACGTCGACGCCTGGCTGCACGCGAAGGGCCGCGGCGGACGCGAGACCCTGGGCGCTCGGGGGAAGGACGCCGCCGGTCACCTGCCCGTAGGTGGCCTGCCGCCACAAACCGATTGGCGCGTAGACCAGGTCAACGTGACCGTAGGTGGCCATTGGGGCGACGCCCACGACGTCGAAGGTCACATTCGCGCGGTCGAGTCGGATGCGGTCGCCAACATGCACACCCTCGTCGGCGATCCCACGGGAGACGATCACCCCGGTCGGCGACCGGCCCAGCTGGGATCCGCCGGCGACACCGCCGGCCATGAATCCGCTCGGCTGCACGCCGACGAGGGCGATGGAGAACGATGTGCCGGTCGAGTCCTTGGCGTTGAACAGGGTCAGGCCAAGCGGTTCAGCGGTGATGCCGGGCTGACGGCCCAACGCGCCGACGGTGGCGGCGTCGACCGTGGACCGGGAGAACGTCGAGTCGGTCTTTGGCGCGAACGCCAAGTGGGTGAGCGGCATCGCCCGCAACCCGGAGATCCCGGAGTTGACCAACCCGGTCGACAGGCCCGTCAGCAGCACGGTCAGCACGGCCACCAGCGCGATCACCGCGCCCATCAGCGCGAATCGGCCCCATGCCTGACGCAGATCTCGCAAGCCGACGAACACCGCGAACCTCCTTGGCGTCGCAGGATTGCAACGTCACGTCGCAATCATAGCGACACAACGTCGCGAACAGCCGAGCCGACTCCGCCGGGGGTGGGACGTGCCCCGCCTCGTCCGCGGAGAGCGCGCGTTCTAGCGCTTGGCCGTCTCAAGGCGCGATGAGCCACTCGTCGCGTCGCGTCCGCGCGAGTTCGACGTCCTCTCGGTACTTCAACACCGACCCGAGCGTCGCGTCGGCGCCGGTCGAATCGAGGACGTCGACACCCAGCGCGTCGAGCGCGGCGACCCAGTCGATGGTCTCCGCCACACCGGGCTGTTTCTGCAGATCCAGCGCACGCAGCCGGTCGACCGCCGAAACCACCTGGCGCACAAGCGAAATCGACGCCCCAGAAACACGACGGCGAACGATCTGCGCGGCGTGTTCGACGTACGGATAGTCGATCCAGTGATAGAGGCAGCGGCGTTTGAGCGCGTCGTGCAAGTCACGTGTGCGGTTGGAGGTGAGCACTACGACCGGGGGAAACTCGGCGACGAGAGTGCCTAACTCGGGAATGGTCACCGTGCTCTCGGCGAGCAGCTCGAAGAGGAACGCCTCGAACTCGTCGTCGGCCCGGTCGACCTCGTCGATGAGCAGCACGGCCGGCCGCGGACCGCGATGGCGCAATGCCTGCAAGAGCGGCCGCTCGATCAGGTTCTGCGCGCCGAACAGCGCCTCCTCGCTGACATCGCGACCGCTCACCTCGGCCACTCTGATCTCGAGCAGCTGACGCGGGTAGTTCCACTCGTAGAGCGCGTCGGACACGTCGATGCCCTCGTAGCACTGCAATCGGAACAGCGGCGTGTCGATCACCCGCGCGAGGCTCTTCGCCGCCTCCGTCTTGCCGACACCGGCCTCGCCTTCCAGCAGGATCGGCTGCGGCAACGTCGCGGCGAGAAAGAGCGCGGTCGCCAAGCCGCGGTCGGCGAGGTAGTCGACCGCGGCCAGCCGATCCTGCACAGAGTCGACGTCGGCGAACAGACCGCTCATCGGCTGGCGAACGCGGCAGGTTCAGCGACGAACGCGGCACGGCAGCCGCCCCCGCAAAACCAGTGGCGCACCCCGTCGACGTCCGCGTGCAAGGTGGCGTCCACCGCGGCGACGGTCATCCCGCAGACGACGTCGATCGCGGACGGCGGAGACTGCGCGGGCACGGCCGTCACCGCCGCCCCGTGCTCGACGTCCGAGTGTTGTTTGGTTGCGTTCTCATGCGTGGCGATGATCTCGGCCATGATCGAGACCGCGACGTCCTGCGGTGCGCGCGCGCCAATGTCGATGCCCGCCGGCGTGCGGATGCGCGACTTCTCCTCATCACTGAGGTCGATCGCCGCGAGCACTTCGGGCCCGCGCCGGCGCGACGCGACCAGGCCGACGTACTCGACGCCGCCGCGAACCCCAGCGATCAAAGGCGCCGCCTCGTCGTCCCCATGCGACGCGACGACGACGGCGAACGCCGGTTGCGATGCGTCGCCGAACGACGCTGGTGACGCGTCGTCAACGCGGTAGCCGAGATAGCGGGCGAGATCCGCGAAGGCGATCGCGATCGGCGACGAGCCGTGCACGACGATTCGTCGCGCCGGAAGATTGGGCTCCAGAAAGACCTCCAAGGTTCCGCCTGAAAGACAAGGATTGTGCACCGTGAGCACGCCGTCCGCCGCAGTTTGCGGTGCCGTGCCGTCGGTGGGTTCGTCGGGCGTGATGCGCAACAAGACCGACTCCCCCGTCGACAACGCCGCGAGCGCTTGCGCGCGCACGCTGGCTTGCGCGCAGTCGCCGCCGACGAAACCGACCATCGCCCCGTCGGCACGGACGACGGCGTGCGCGCCGGGCTTGGCCGACGTCGGCCGCTCGGCGCGCACAACCGTCGCGAAGACGTACGCGACGCCGCTGTTGCGCAGCTCCTCCGCGTGCGCGCGTGGATCAGCTGCGTTCATTCGATCGCGAGATCCGTCCTGAACGGACTGCCGTGCATCGCCCGCCAGACCTGCGCCGGCGTCAACGGCATGTCGGCGTGCCTTACCTGGATCGCGTCGAGGACGGCGTTGACCACCGCCGGCGGTGAGCCGACCGTCGCCGACTCACCCACGCCCTTCAGCCCCTGCGGGTGGTGCGGGGATGGTGTGACCGTCTCCCCCAACTCCCATGACGGGCACTCGATCGACGTCGGCAAGAGATAGTCCATGAACGAACCGCCGAGGCAGTTGCCGTCCTTGTCGAACGCGATCACCTGCATGAGCGCCATTCCAACGCCGTCCGCGAGTCCTCCGTGCACCTGGCCTTCGACGATCATCGGATTGATCCGCGGGCCGCAGTCGTCGACGGCGATGAAGCGCCGCACCTTCACCTGCCCGGTGCCTGGGTCGACGTCGACGACGCAGATATAGGCGCCAAACGGGAACGTGAGGTTGGGCGGGTCGTACACACACTCGGCGTCGAGGTGCCCTTCGACGCCTTCTGGCAATTCGACGTTGCTGTGGGCGCCGAACGCGATTTCTTGGATCGTCTTGCCCTGGGTTGGATTGCCCTTGACGTACCAGCGGCCTTTCTCCCACTCCAGGTCCTCCGGTGACGCCTCGATCATCGCCGACGCGATGAGCTTCGCCTTGTCACGCACCCGCCTCGCGGCCACCGCGACCGCGGCGCCGGAAACCGGCGTCGATCGCGATCCGTAGGTTCCGAGCCCGAACGGCGTGTTGTCGGTGTCGCCGTGAATCACCTCGATGTCCTCGGGCGGAATGCCCAGTTCCTCGGCGACGATCTGGGCGAATGTCGTCTCATGCCCTTGACCTTGCGTTTGCACGGAAAGTCGGACGACGGCCTTGCCGGTGGGATGCACGCGCACTTCGGCGCCGTCGGCCATGCCGAGGCCGAGGATGTCCATGTGCTTTCGCGGGCCGGCGCCAACGGTTTCGGTGAAGAACGAGATGCCGATGCCCATCAACTCTCCACGGGCGCGCTTCTCCGCTTGTTCGCGGCGCAGCTCCTCGTACCCGGCGATGTCCATCGCGAGCCGCAACGCGCGCGGGTACTCACCGGAGTCGTAGACCCAACCGGTCTTACTCGTGTACGGGAACTGCTCAGGACGCAGCAGGTTCTTCATCCGCAACTCGCCGGCGTCGACGTGCAGTTCGTCCGCGAGACAGTTGACCATCCGTTCGACCAGGTAGACCGCCTCGGTGACGCGGAACGAGCACGCGTACGCCACGCCGCCGGGCGCCTTGTTGGTGTAGACGCCGGTCACCTTGCAATGCGCGGCCTGCAAGTCGTACGAGCCGGTGAACACGTGGAAGAAACCGGCGGGGAACTTGGTCGGTTGCGCGGTGTTGTTGAACGCGCCGTGGTCGGCGAGGACGTTGACCCGCAGGGCGAGGATCTTGCCGTCGCGCGTGGCCGCTATCTCGCCGTGCATGTGATAGTCGCGGGCGAAACTCGTCGACATCAGGTTTTCGGAGCGGTCTTCCATCCACTTCACCGGTTTTCCGGTGAGGATCGAACCGACGACCGCGCACACGTATCCCGGATAGATGCCGACCTTGTTGCCAAAGCCGCCGCCGATGTCTGGGCTGATCACCTGGATCTTGTGTTCAGGCAGACCCGCGACCAGCGCGTAGAGCGTGCGGTGGGCGTGCGGGGCTTGCGAGGTGCACCAGATCACCAACTTGCCGGTGACGCGATCCATGTGCGCGACAGCGCCGCACGTCTCCATAGGCGCCGGATGCACCCGCGGGTAGAGCATGTCCTGGCTGACGACGACGTCGGCGTTGGCGAACACCTCGTCGGTCGCGGCGGCGTCACCCGACTCCCAATCGAAGATGTGATTGTCGGTCTTGCCCTCGATGTCGTCGCGGATCAGCGCGGCGCCGGGTTCCAGTGCGGCCCGCGCGTCCATGACGGGGTCGAGCGGCTCGTACTCGACGTCGATGAGCTCAAGAGCGTCACGCGCGGCGTAGCGGTCTTCTGCGACGACGAAGGCGACCTCTTGTCCTTGATAGCGGACCTTGTCGGTGGCGAGCACGGCGAGCACGTCGTGTGAGAGGGACGGAATCCAGGCCAATTTCAAGGATTCCAGCGTCTTTCCGGTGATGACCGCCTTGACTTTCGGGTGCGCCTCGGCGGCGGACGTGTCGATCGAGACGATGCGAGCATGCGCCATCGGGCTGCGCAGAACCGCGCCATGCAGCATTCCCGGCAGCTGCAAGTCGTCGACGTAATGGCCCTGTCCGCGCACGAAGCGAGCGTCTTCCTTGCGCAGCATCCGGCCGAAGCCGACGGGGTTGGCCGGGCGTTCTTCGACTGCGGTCATGATGCGCCCACCTCGTCAGACGTCGCCTGCGCGGGCACGGGCACCGGGTGGTGCTCCGCCGCCCACCGAACGGATTTCACGATGTTCTTGTAACCGGTGCACCGGCACAGCTGGCCGGAGATCGCCTCACGGATCTCCGCCTCACTGGGATCCGGATTGTGGTCGAGCAACCAGCGCGCGGTCATCATCATGCCCGGCGTGCAAAAGCCGCACTGCAGCCCGTGCTCCCGCACGAAACCTTCCTGCACCGGGTCCAGCACGGTGCCTTGCTCGAGGTCTTCGACCGTGCGAACGCTGTGGCCGTGCGCCATCGCCGCGAGCACCGTGCAGCTCTTGACCGGCTCGCCGTCCAACCACAACACGCAGGTGCCGCAGTTCGACGTGTCACAGCCCCAATGCGTGCCGGTGAGCCCGAGCTCGTCACGCACGAAGTGCACGAGCAGCATGCGCGGTTCCACGTCGCGGGTGACTTCCTCGCCGTTGACCGTCATCGTCACCTGCATCGCTCAGCCCTCCAGTCCGGTGGCACGGGCGGCGGCGCGCCGCAACGCGCGAATCGTGAGCTCCCCGACGAGATGGCGCTTGTAGTCCTCTGGACCACGCTGGTCAGACACCGGGTTGGCATGTTGCGCGGCCAGCTCACTCGCCGCCCGAAACGCGTCTTCTAACGGCGCCGCGCCGACCAGCGACTCCTCGGCTTCCGCCGCGCGGAAGTGTCCGGCGCCAACCGCGGCGAGCCCGATCCCGGCTTGGACGATCTGTCCGCCCTCGACCCACAAGCACGCGCCGGCAGCGGTCACCGCCCAGTCGCCGACTCGGCGCTCGACCTTTTCGTACGCGCTTCCGCAACCCGGCCTGATCGCCACCCGCAGCTCGACCAAGATCTCGGCGGGCCCGACGGCCGTCGAATACGGGCCTTGGAAGAAGTCGTCCATCGCAATCGTCCGAGCACCGGACGCGGACCTGATGACGGCCTGCGCCTTCACCGCGGCGAACACCGCCGAGAGGTCCTCTGACGGATCGGCCTGGCACAGTGATCCGCCCACGGTCCCGCGATTGCGCACGATCGGATCGGCGATCACCCGCTCGGCGTCCCGCATGATCGGGAAATGCTCTGCCACCAAAGGAGAATTTCAGCAGATCGCGATGCCGGGTCAAAGCGCCGACGCACAACTCGTTTTGGTCGAGACGCACGTAGCTCAAGTCGGTCAGATCGTTGATGTCGATGAGCACGGTCGGCCGTGCGAGCCGCAGCTTCATCATCGGCAGCAGGCTGTGGCCGCCCGCGATCAGTCGCGAGTCCGGACCATGCTGCTCCAGCAAGCTCAACGCGTCGTCGACGCTGGCTGCTCGCTCGTACTCGACCGGTGCGGGAACTTGCATAGCCCGCCCCTTTCCGTGACCCGGAACGGGTCAGCGACGGTTGGCCCCGTGAGCGCACCTTGACGGGAGCGCGCGGCAGGGTCAATGTCGACTTCACCAAATGGTTAACCCGCAGAGGCGGTGTAGGTGACCCTCACCCAACTCAAGGTTTTTCTGGCGGTCGCCCGGCTGGGTTCGGTGAAGGCGGCGGCCAGCTCTCTCGGGGTGACGGAGCCGGCGATCTCCGGCGCGGTGGCTGTGCTGCGCAAGGAGCTCGGTGACCCACTCTTCCTGCGCTCCGGCGGCGGCATCGAGCTCACACCTGGCGGACGCCGCCTCGCGGCGACCGCGGCGGAGATGCTCGGGCTTGCGGCGCAAACCCGCCGCACGCTCGGCGACGCCGAGACGCCGCGGTTGACGGTCGCGGCGACGCCGATGGTGGCCGAGGACGTGGTCCCCTGGTTGCTCGACGCCTTTGCCGCGCGGCAGCCCGGATTGGAGACCGGCACGCTGGCGGTCGCGTCGTCCGCGTTCGTCGAATTGCTTCGCGACCGACGGGCGGACGTCGCGCTCGGGCCCCGGCCGCCCGCCGGTGGCACGCCGCCGATCGGGTCGGTGCCGTTTCTGCGGTTCTCGCTCGCCGTGGTGGCCTCGCCGGAGCGAGCGAAACGCCTGCACCCCCCGGTCACCGCCGCGCAGCTCGCCCGCCAACCGTGGCTGCTCGGCCCGTCCGGCGCCGACCGCGGCACGCTGACCGGCGATTTCCTCGCCGCGTTGGCGGTCGACCCGGCGCGCGTCTCCACCTATCCGAGCGGGGCAACCGCGCTGCAACTGGTCGCGGAGGGCGAAGGCCTGACGCTGAGTTTCCGGCACACCGTGCGCGCGGAACTGCAACGTGGCGCCCTTGTCGCACTCGATGTCGCGACGCAGACCCCGGGCGGTCTCCTCTACGCCAGCACCCTTGGCGCCGACCGCTGCTCGCCGCCGGCGGCGGCGCTGTGCCGCTTCATCGCCACCCCGACCGCCACCCAGGCGGTCCTTCAGCACTCCGGCGGACGACCCGCCAAGCAGTTCAAGCCGCCGGTCTACGTCACGCTGTGGAGTTGAAGCTTCGGAGTCGAAGGACCGCCGCGGAACTTAAGCGATGCCTGAAGACGTCATTGACGGCGTCCGGTTCGCGCCGCAGGCTCGCGACCAGGTGGGCCACCCGAACGCGCCAGGTGGCCACCGAACGCTGCGCGCGGCGCATGAGTGAGGGACGGCGAAATGGAACTCAACAACGAGTTCACGGTGGCGCTGCCTGTCGATCGCGCCTGGGAGCTGCTCACCGACGTCGAGCGCATCGCCCCCTGCATGCCGGGCGCGCAGCTCACGGGCGTCGACGGCGACACGTACACCGGCAAGGTGCTGATCAAACTGGGTCCGGTCACCGCGCAGTACGCCGGAACGGCGGCCTTCGAGAGCAAGGACGACGTGACGCATGTCGCCGTGCTGCGAGCCAGCGGACGTGACTCTCGCGGGCAGGGGAACGCGAGCGCGCTCATCACCGCGACGCTCGAACCGCAAGGCGATCGAACAAGCGATCGAACAAGCGATCGAACAAGAGTGACTGTCCATACCGACCTCACGATCACCGGAAAGGTCGCGCAATTCGGGCGCGGCGTGATTCTCGAGGTCAGCGCGAAACTGCTTGCCCAGTTCGTTCAATGCCTCGAGACGTCCCTGCTCGCCGCGACCGTGCCGGCCGCCCAGGAGGGTTCGACCGCGGCGGCCGAGGCGGCCGAGGTGGCCGCGGCGGCCGCGGCCGGGACGGTGGCCGCTGGGACGGTGGCCGCCGAGCCTGGGACTGCGCTCACGACGACCCCGCCCGCGCCCACCGCGCTTCGCCACAGCCCGCCGCCCGAGGTCGCGCCGCTCGACCTCGCGTCGGTGGCGCGCGCCGCGCTGCTCAAGCGCGCGATCCCAGCGGTCATCGGGTTAGCGGCGATCGTCGCGGTCATCGTCTGGCTTGCCCGTCGGTGATTTCGCGATGACGATTGCCGGCCTGTCCTTCGAAGCAGCGCTTGTGGCCGCGTATCTCTGGCTCGCCTTTCGAGTCAGCCGAAACGGCAGGTCGTGGCCGCACTCGCGGACGGCAGCCTTCATCGCTGGCGTGCTCGTGCTCGCCTTCAGCCTGCAATCCGGATTCGCCGCGTACGACGAGATCTTCTGGGTGCACGTCGTCCAGCATCTTTTGCTGATGAGCGTCGCGCCGGCGCTGCTCACACTTGGCGCGCCGCTGATGTTGCTGCTGCGCGCGTTGCGGCGCGAAGGTGGACGGCGGCTCGTCGTCGTTCTCCGCCACCGCTGGTTGAACTGGATGAACGGGCCGACGGCCGCATTGCACCTGCCCTTGCATTACTACGGAATCATGTATCTGTACCTGCTCACACCGGCGTACTCGCTGAGCCAGCGGAACGAGCTCTTCCACGAGTTCGCACATCTGTACGCCATCGGCTGCGGACTCATGTTTTGGCTTCCGATCCTGGGCCGGCACCCGTCGCGCTGGCATCCGTCGCGGCAGACCAAAGTCAGCATGGTGGCCAGCGGGATCCCGGCGAGCCTTGTGCTGGCCGCGCTCGTCGCGGCCCTCGCGCCGGTCAGCGCCACGACTAGCGTGCGTGACACGATCGTCGGCGCCTGCGCATTGGCGTTAGGTGGTGTCGGTTCAAGCATGTGGGGCCTCGCGCTGCTGCGACGCGAACCAACGCCACGGCGGACGGCGATCGCGGCGGGCACGATGCGCGGCGCCATGGCAGTCTCGGCGACCCGACGTGCGTGACATCGCTGACGACCTTCTCACCTGGTGGGAGTCAGGCGAGCAGGTCGGTGTGGGAACCGTGGTCGGAACGTTCGATTCGGCGCCTCGGCAACCCGGCGCCGCGATGGTGGTCGGCCCGGACGGCACGGTCGTCGGCAGCGTGTCAGGTGGTTGCGTCGAAGGCGCCGTCTACGAACTCGCGACGTCAGTCGCGGAGGGCGCCCCGCCGACGTTGCAGCGTTATGGCGTGAGCGACGACGACGCGTTCGCGGTCGGTCTCACGTGCGGCGGAATCATCGACGTCTTCGTCGAAGCCGTCTCCCGCGAGTCGTTTCCGCAACTCGCCGACGTGATCGCCGACTTACGCGCGCACCACCCCGTCGCCGTGACGACGTTGATCGATGGCGACGACTCGCGCCGCGGACGTCGACTCGTCGTGTGGCCCGATCATGTCAGTGGCAGCCTCGGAACAGAGGGGCTCGACGTCGCGGTCACCGACGACGCCCGCGGAATGCTCGCCACCGGCCGAACCGGCGTCCGGCGCTACGGGCGCGACGGCGAGCGCCGAGTCGACGAAGTGGCCGTCTTCGTCTCGTCGTACGCACCCCCGCCGCGGATGATCGTGTTCGGCGCCATCGACTTCGCGGCGGCGGTCGCCCGCATCGGCAAGTTCCTCGGCTACCACGTCACGGTCTGCGACGCTCGGCCCGTGTTCGCCACGCGCAAGCGTTTCCCCGACGCCGACGAGGTCGTCGTCGAATGGCCGCACAAGTACCTGGCCCGCACACCGACTGACGAGCGGACCGTCGTCTGCGTGCTCACCCACGACCCCAAGTTCGACGGTCCGCTGCTTGAGGTCGCCCTTCGCAAGCCGGCGGCCTACATCGGCGCGATGGGCTCGCGTCGTACCCACGAGAAGCGACTCGCGCAGCTGCGCGAGGCAGGGCTTTCGGACGCGGGGATCGCCCGCTTGTCGGCGCCCATCGGCCTCGATTTGGGCGCCAGAACGCCCGAGGAGACGGCGGTGTCGATCGCCGGAGAGATCATCGCCAGTCAATGGGGCGGCACCGGCCAACGCCTCGCCACGTTAGAGACGCGCATTCACCACGAACGAGACGCGGACAGCGTCGCCGAGTGACGAAAGCGCGGCTTGCGTCAGTACGCGTGGGCGAACAGGTAGTGCTCGCGCAGTCGCCCGAAATCGAAGGTCACATGCGGGCATCGCTGGCACAACCAGGCGCCCGCCGGGATCACGAGCTGCCAGCGCTTGGCGTCTTCCCGGGCGCACACTAACGCGTACCCGCGGGCGACCCTTCGCCAGCAGCGGTGCAGCCAGCCTGACATGACTCGACCGTACCTCCGTCTCCGACGGAATCCGAGCCCAGTGGCTACGCGCTGTCCGCGGCGCCCGCCGAGGCCGCGGTGGCGGTGGCAGGCGCCTTGTCCGCGGCGGCCTTCGCACCGCCGCGGCGTCGTCCCCCTCGCCGGGTGCGCGACCCATTGGACGACGTGGACGCGGCGTCCGCGTCGCCGCCGTCCGTCGTCGGCTCGCCGCCGTTCTCTGTGGCGCTCTCGCCGCCGCCCTGCCGACGTCCTGACGGCGAAGCGGGCTTCGGTGGCGCCGTCGGACGCGGCGGCCGCTGCTGCACGGGGTCGGTGTGCACGATGACCCCGCGTCCGTTGCAGGTCTCGCAGACCTCGGAAAACGCCTCAAGCAAACCGGTTCCGACCCGCTTGCGGGTCATCTGCACGAGTCCGAGCGAGGTCACCTCGGCGACCTGGTGCTTGGTTCGGTCGCGGCCAAGGCACTCGACAAGACGGCGCAGCACAAGCTCGCGATTGCTTTCAAGCACCATGTCGATGAAGTCGATGACGATGATTCCGCCGATGTCGCGCAACCGCAGCTGACGGACGATTTCCTCCGCCGCCTCCAGGTTGTTCTTGGTGACCGTCTCTTCGAGGTTGCCACCCTTGCCGATGAACCGGCCGGTGTTGACGTCGATCACGATCATCGCCTCGGTGCGGTCGATGATCAGGTAGCCGCCGCTGGGCAGCCAGACCTTGCGGTCGAGCGCCTTCGCGATCTGCTCGTCGATGCGGTAGTGGCTGAAGAGGTCTTCCTCCGACGTCCAGCGCGAAAGCCGCGGCACCAGGTCGGGCGCGACGTGACCGACGTACGCCTCGACGGTGTCCCACTCGGAATCCGCTTGCACGACGAGGGAGTTGAAGTCCTCGTTGAAGATGTCGCGGATGACGCGGATCGTCAGATCGGGCTCGCCGTACAGCAGCGCGGGCGCGCTCGCGGTCTCCGCCTTCTTCTTGATGTCTTCCCACTGCGCCGACAACCTGGCGACGTCGCGGGCGAGCTCCTCCTCCGAGGCGCCCTCGGCCGCGGTGCGCACGATGACGCCCGCGCCCTCAGGCATCACCTGCTTGAGGATCGCCTTCAACCGGCTGCGCTCGACGTCGGGCAGCTTGCGGCTGATGCCCATCATCGAACCCTCTGGCACGTAGACGAGGTAACGCCCGGGCAGGCTGACCTGACTGGTGAGCCGCGCGCCCTTGTGGCCGATCGGGTCCTTCGTGACCTGCACCAAGACGCTCTGCCCGGACTTCAGCGCGGACTCGATGCGCCGCGGCTGGCCCTCCATGCCGGACAGGTCGAAGTTGACCTCGCCCGCGTAGAGGACGGCGTTGCGCCCCTTGCCGATGTCGACGAACGCCGCCTCCATGCCGGGCAGCACGTTTTGCACCCGGCCGAGGTAGACGTTGCCGACCATTCGGTTGGCCGACGCGGTGCTGACGAAATGCTCGACCAGGATGTCGTCCTCGAGCACGCCGATCTGGGTGCGCTCGCCGCGCTGGCGCACCACCATGACCCGGTCGACCGACTCGCGGCGGGCGAGGAACTCGGCCTCGCTGATGACCAAGCCGCGCCGGCCGCGGCGAATCTGCTCACGCCCCTCTCGGCGGCGCTGCTTCTTGGCCTCGAGCCGGGTCGAGCCCTTGACGCCTTGAACTCCCCCGCCCCCGCCGCGCTCCTCGTGCTCGCGCGGCTCGCGGATCCGGACGACGGTGTTCGGCGGATCGTCGGGGGCGTGCTCGTCGCCCTCCCCCGGACCGCGCCGCCGGCGGCGACGCCGGCGGCGGCTGCTCGCACTCTCGCCGGACTCGTCGTCGTCGTGCGAGCCGTCGCCGGTGTCGGGTCGGCTCTCTCCGGACGACGCGGCGAGGTCGGCGTCGCTCGGGCCCGGGTGGTCGGCGCTCTCGTCGGACTGCTCGTGGCCGGCCTGCTCAGAGCCCTGGCCGGATCCGCCGCGGCGATTGCGCCCGCCGCGGCGGCGGCTGCGGCGAGCGCCGCCCGAGTCTCGATCACCGGCCTCACCGGCCGCCGGCTCGGCGGCCGGCGGCGGCGCGGCCGTCGGGTCCGGCGCCTTGAACAGCACGGTCGGAATCGCCGCGCCGACCGGGTGGGCCGGCTCGCTCGCGCCAGCCGACGCGGGGCCGCTGGCCTGCTCGGCCGCGCCACGCGGCCTGGGATGCCTGGGCGCGACCACGGGTGCGCTTCGCGGGCCGCGCGGCCGCGGCGGGCGCAGCAGGCGCGTCGGCTACCGGCTGGGCCGGTGCGTCGGTGGTCTCGGGCGCCGCGGCGGTCTTCTTTGTCGCGCGCTTGCGCGCGGTCTTCTTGGCTGGCTCGCCGGCCGATTCGGCGGCCGCGGCTGTCGACGCGTCTGGCGCGTCGGGCGGGGCCGCGGCGGTCTTCTTCGCGGGGGCCCGGCGTCGGCGGGCCGGCGCGGAGGCGCTGGTGCCGGCCGTGCCGGCGCCTGCGGGGCTGGCGTCAGAGGCGCTGGAATGGTTGGGGTCGGCTGGCGCTTGGCCGCCGGCCGTTGGCTCGTTGTCGAGCATGGCGGTGCCGTCTTCCTTCGGGCTCCCGGGCACCAACCCCGCCGCGAAACAGTGGCGGCCGAATCGGCACCGCACGAGAGCAAGTCGTGTAGTTGGTCACCGCGACCCGGGTGTCGGGCGCGGCGCAAGTCTTAGGCGGCGACGCTGGCTAGCCGAAGCGCTGCACCACCGGTTCGCCGGCGGCTGCCGGCGAACCCGCGGCGGCGGCCCTGTCGGGCGCCAGCGGGTCGGCGAGCCGACCGGTCTCGTCCAGGAGTCCCTGCGCCAGCCGTGTCACCAGCGGTGACAGCTGCGGCGGCAGGTCGCTCACCAAGCGAAGCCCGGCCAACACATCGTCGGGTCGAACAGCAGGTGTGAGGTGCCGGACGACCATGTCGAGTATCGCATAGCGGTCCCGTTCGTCCGGTTGAGCCACGCCGTCCTCCCCGCCGACCGGCTCGCCCCGCGCGGTGAGCGTGACCACCGCGGACCGCGCGTCGAGCGTGCGTCGTCCGTTCTTGAGCATTCGCTCGACCGGCACGGTGTCGGCCGCCATGAACGCGTCGACGGCCGCCGCGAGGGATGCGGTGGAGACTCCACCGAGCAGCACCAGCCAGTGGGAGGCGTCGATCCGGTCCGCGAGCGCTTGGGCGCCCGCCGCCGGCTCGACGACCTCGATGACGTCGAAGCCCGGCGGCAGCGCGTCGTCCAACGTTTGGCGAACCACCGCCGGATCGCGGCGCTGGCTGAGGGAGATCTCGAGGTACTCCGCCTCGCTCGCCGCACCGGTGGCCGCGGCGCCGATATAGGAGATCTTCGGATGCGGTGAGAATCCGGCGCTGAACGCCACCGGCACGCCCGCGCGACGGACGGCTCGCTCGAACACCCGCTGGAAGTCGCGGTGGGAGGTGAAGCGGAGCCTGCCGCGCTTGGCGAAATGCACGCGTAGTCGCTGCACCGCCGGCGCGACATCCCGCGCGTCGGGCTGCCGCTGGACGCGCGCCATGTCAGACGTTCTTGCCGTTGACGACCGTGAGCGGCAGCAGCTGGCGCCCGGTCGGGCCGATCTGGATGTCGGTGCCCATCGTGTCGCACACCCCGCAGTCGAAGCACGGCGTCCACCGGCAGTCTTCGACCTCGACCTCCGACAACGCGTCCTGCCAGTCCTGCCAGAGCCAGTCTTTGTCGAGACCTGAGTCGAGGTGGTCCCACGGCAGCACTTCTTCGCGCTGCCGCTCCCGCGTCGTGTACCAGTCGACGTCGACCGGCTCGTCAACGAGGGCGGCCGCAGCCGCATTCATCCAGCGGTCAAAGGAAAAGTGCTCGCTCCAACCGTCGAAGCGGCCGCCGTCGAGCCACACCTGTTTGATGACCCGGCCGACGCGCCGGTCGCCGCGCGACAGCAAACCTTCGACGATGCCGGGTTTCCCGTCGTGGTAGCGGAACCCGATGGCTCGGCTGTGCTGCTTGTCGGCGCGAATCGCGTCGCGCAACTTCGCCAGCCGCACGTCGGTGGTCAGATGGTCGAGTTGCGCCGCCCACTGGAAAGGCGTGTGCGCCTTGGGCACGAAGCCGCCGATCGAGACGGTGCACCCGATGTCGCGAGTGCCGCTGGCCTTGCGTCCGGCGTCGATCACCTTGGTCGCCAGCCCGGCGATTTGGACGACGTCGTCGTCGGTCTCGGTGGGCAAGCCGCACATGAAGTACAGCTTCACCCGGCGCCACCCTTGCGCGTACGCCGTCGTGACGGTGCGGATGAGGTCGTCCTCGGTCACCATCTTGTTGATGACCTTGCGCATGCGCTCGCTGCCACCCTCGGGCGCGAACGTGAGGCCAGAACGCCTGCCGTTGCGGGAGAATTCGTTAGCCAGGTCGACGTTGAACGCGTCGACGCGGGTCGACGGCAACGACAGCGACGTGTTGGTGTGCTCGTAGCGGTCGCCTAGTTGTTTGGCCACCTCGCCGATCTCTGAGTGGTCGGCGCTCGAAAGTGAGAGCAGGCCGACCTCAGAGAAGCCGCTGGCCTTCAGACCTTCGTCGACCATCGCGCCGATGGTGTCGATCGACCGCTCACGCACCGGCCGGGTGATCATGCCGGCCTGGCAGAAGCGGCAGCCGCGCGTGCAACCCCGGAAGATCTCGACGCTGAACCGCTCATGCACCGTTTCCGCCAGCGGCACAAGGGGCTTTTTCGGATAAGGCCACTCGTCGAGGTCCATCAGCGTGTTCTTGCTCACGCGCGGTGGAACTCCCTCGCGGTTGGGAGTCACCGCCGCGATGCGGCCGTCGGGCAGGTAGCTGACGTCGTAGAAGCGCGGCACGTAGACGCCGCCGGTTCTCGCGAGCCGCAGCAGCAGCTCATCGCGGCCACCGGGCTTGCCGTCGGCCTTCCACTGACGCACGATCGCCGTGATGGCCCCGGCGATCTGCTCACCGTCGCCAAGCACCGCGGCGTCGACGAAGTCGGCGATCGGCTCGGGATTGAACGCCGCGTGGCCACCCGCGATGACCACGGGGTGCGACTCATCACGCTCGCGCGACTCGATCGGGATGCCGGCGAGATCGAGGGCGTTGAGCATGTTGGTATAGCCGAGCTCCGTGGAGAACGACAGCCCGAACACGTCGAACGCGCCGACCGGGCGGTGCGCGTCGACAGTGAACTGCGGGATGCCGTGCTCCCGCATCAGCGCTTCGAGATCCGGCCAGACGGCGTAGGTGCGCTCGACCAGCACGTCGTCCGACTCGTTGAGCACCTCGTAAAGGATCTGCACGCCCTGGTTGGGCAGTCCGACCTCGTAGGCGTCGGGGTACATCAAGCACCACCGCACGTTGCAGGCCGACCAGTCCTTCACCACGGAGTTGAGCTCGCCGCCGACGTACTGGACGGGCTTGCTCACCCGCATCAGCAGCGGCTCAAGCAGCGGAAAGACCGACTCGGGCGCAGCGGCGCAGCCAAGCACTGAGGTCACGACGGTGGAGCTCCTCCGGCAGACGACAGGCCGACACCTAATGGCCAAGCCAGCGTATCCGACCGGCGCAGAATCCGTTCAGCCCAGCGCGACGCGGTCGTGCCCTGACCCTCGCCGCAGAGTCGCCGCAGACGTCGTCGCCGACGTGCCGGCTTAGTGCGGGGCGCGCATCGGACGCCGCTCACACCGGGGTCGAGTTCGGCCCTGCCTTCGTCTGAATGTGCACGTTTTGCAGCAGCCCGATCGCCAGCATGCTGGCGAAGACCGACGAGCCGCCGTAGGAGACGAACTGCAGCGGTATGCCGGTGACCGGCATGATGCCCAGGTTCATGCCGATATTCTCGAACGACTCGAACGCGAACCAGCAGACGATTCCGGCGGCGACGACCCGGCCGAACAGATCGGGGGCGTGAGCGGCGATCCGCAGTCCGCGCCACATGATGACCCCGATCAGCAGGATGATCGCCGCGCCGCCGAGGAATCCGAGCTCTTCCCCCGCCGTGGCGAACACGAAGTCGGTGCTGGAGGCGTAGACGGCGCCGCTGTTGATCTGCTGGCCATGGAAAAGGCCCGAGCCGGTGAGGCCGCCGGTGCCGATCGCGATGCGCGCCTGATAGGCGTTGTAGCCGGCGCCGGACAGGTCGGCGTTCGGGTTGAGGAACGACGTCAGCCGACCCATCTGGTAGCCGTGCAAGATGTGCAGTTTGATGACAACGACCGCGCCAACCGCCATGAGCGCCGCCAGCCCGACGATCCACCGGGTCGGGGCGCCGCCCACCGCCAGCACTCCGAACATGATGGCGAGCAACACCAGCGTGGTGCCGAGGTCGTTTTGGAGGAGCACCACGCCCATGGTGATGCCCATCAGAATCAAAGCGCGGACGACGTCGGCGTCGCCGACCTGCTGTCGCTCGCGCGTCTTGGCGTTGAACAGCATCGCGACCAACACGATGATCGCCAGCTTCGAGAACTCCGACGGCTGGATCTCCAAACCGCCGCCGATGCTGATCCACGCCTTCGCGCCCGCGACATTCGAGCCGATCACGAACGTCGCGAGCAGGCCAAGCAGACCGAGCACGTAGATGACGGGCGCCGCCGAGCGCATCGCCCGATAGTCGGCGCGCGACGCCAGCACGGCCAACACCAGCCCGACGAGGACGAACATCGCCTGATGCTCGGCCCCCGCGAACGGATGCGTCGGGTTCCGCGGCTTGGTCGCGGCCGCGACGAGCAGCGTGCCGAGCAGGCACAGGCTGAGGACCGCGGCCCACAAGATCCAGTCGGTGCGCCGCAGCTTCGAGTCGCGCCCCAGCAGTCCCTCGCTCGGCGGTGGGACGGTGCGGGGACGGGCGCCGATCGGTCTGTTCGCGAGGGAGCCGCTCATCGCGCCCACGCGGCTGATGGCGCGCCCGCGCCGGCATAGCGGTCCGGCGGTGGCGCGAGGAGCGCGTCGTCCGGCCCAAGCGCAGTCGGCGCGCCGGACGACGAGATGGCGCCCGACGGCGAGGCGGCTGGCGAAGTGGACGGCGAAGTGGACGGCGAAGTGGACGGCGACGCGGACTCGACCGGCGCCGGCTTGAGGTTCGGCAACGCGGCGGGGGGCGCGCCCCCGGGCAGCGCCGGGCCGGCCTTGGCGAACATGTCGTGCGGGTTGTAGCCGGACGAACTTGGGCTGCCGTCGAGGCCGTAGATGCCGTCGTAGATCTGCCGGACGGCGGGCGCGGCGGTGACGCCGCCCTGGCCGCCCTGGGAGACCATCACGACGACCGCGTACTGCGCGGGCTGGCCGACCGGCCCGCCGAACGAGGCGAACCAGGCGGTGTCGATCTTGCCCTGGACCTCGGCGGTGCCGGTCTTGCCGGCGATCGCGTACTTGTCGAGCGGGAAGCCGAGGAACGCGGCATAGCCGGTGCCGCCCTGCTCCGACACCACCCGCGACACCGCGTCGCGCTCGTACGCCAGCACGTTCGCGGGCACCTGAAGCTTCGTCGAGGGTGCGTCGATTTTCTTCACCACCGAGCCGTCCGGCCCGACGATCGCCTTGCCGACGCGCGGGCTGAACAGCGTGCCGCCGTTGCCCAGCGCCGCGTAGGCGACGGCCAACTGCAGCGGAGAGACCGTGACGGTGCCTTGTCCCACCGCGAAGTTGAGCGCGTCACCCTCGCGGTACTGAAAGCCGTCCTTGCAGTTGTCGCGGACGATCGCGCGAATGTACGGGTCCTTCTCCGTCGGCCAGTCGGCGCACCACAACGCCTTGTTCTTGTTCCATTGGTCGACCTTCGCCTGGCGGGTCTCGATGTCGCCGGTGGCGTCGATCGGCAGGTCGATGCCGGTGTCCTTGCCCAGGCCCCACAGCTTCGCCTCGTTGATGATCGCATCAGCCGGATGGGTCGCCTTGATGCCGCCGTCGGCCTTCCACAAGTTGTCGGCGAGCGCGTAGAAGTAGGTGTCGCATGAGATTTTCAGCGCGTCGGAGAAGGAGATCTTGCCCGCGCCCGTCTCGCCCTCGAAGTTGGTGAAGGTCTGGCCGCCGACCGAGTAGTGGGTTGGGCAGTCGTACGTGCCGGACAGCGAGTAGAACGGCGTGCTGACGGCGCCCGCGGTGGTGACCACCTTGAACGTCGACCCCGGCGCGTACTCGCCCTGGATCGCTTGAGAGAACAGCGGTTTCCCTGGGTCGGCGGTCAGTTGCTTGTAGACCTTCGGATCGATCGAGCCACCATCCCAAACCGAAGGGCTGTACGTCGGATAGTTCGCCGCCGCGACGACGTGGCCGGTGCGCACGTCGAAGACGACCGCCGCGCCGGCGTCGGCGGGCACCGTCATGTTCTTCCCAAACAGTCGCTGGGGCGTGGTGCGCGCGCGATTCACCGCGTCGGCGAGCGCCTGCTCAGCGATCGCCTGCACGCGCGCGTCGATGCTCGTCACCACGGCGTCACCAGGCGCCGGCGCGACCTCCGAGACAGTGGACAGCGGATTGCCCGCAGGGTCGACCGACACGGTCTTCGTGCCGAGTTTTCCTTGCAGATATTGGTTGTACTCGGCCTCGAGCCCTTCTTGGCCGATGACGCCGCCGGCGCCTGCCGCCGACGTCAGCCGCTGCTTGTCGGCGTCGGTCTTCGCCTTCGCGATGTCGTCGCCGGTGATTTTTCCGACGTGACCGATGAGCTGCGCGGCCGACGCGTTCTGCGGCGCCGGGTATGACCGCACGTCCTGGATCTGCGCCGTGATACCGGGGAAGAGCTCTTGCTGCTCAAGCACTTGCAGCGCGATGGCGCTGGCCTTTTGCACGCCGTCCGCAGTTGAGTTGTTGATGCTGTAGAGCGGGATGGGCTGCAATGGCGAACCGGTCCAGCAACCTGGGTTCTGCTGCGGCGCCTGCTGTCCGTACTTGGCGTAGTCGCACAACGTGGCCGTGGCCTCGAGCTGCGCCGCTGGCACGCCGAGGATCTGCGACAGCCGCTGCATCTCCTGGACCCGCTGCGGATTTGGCTTGGGATTGGCGTCCGTGCCGAGATTCGCCTTCGGCAGCTTGGTGCTGACGGCCGACACCACGAGCGCGCTGTCGTTGCGGGCCAGCGGCCGGCCTTGATCGTCGACGATCATGCCCCGCGGCGCGACGATCGGCACGTCTCGGGTGGCGGTCTTGTTCAGCGCCGCGGCGTACTGGTCGCCGGCGAGCGCCTGCATGTACCACAGCCGGCCCGCGAGCGTCAGCGGCAGCGACAACACGAGCACGCTCAAGATGATCAGGCGCAGTCGCGACCGATCGCTCACGACGCCGCCCTCCTCACCGTCGAGACCTGCAAAACCGTTGAGACCTGCAAAACTGTTGAGACCCGCAAAACTGTTGAGACCCGCAAAACCGTCGTGCCAGCTTGCTCCAGACTGCCATCGCGCGGTCGCGGCCCTGTGTCGGGGGACGAAGCGCGGGCAGCGCTAGTTCCCCTCACTTGTGCACGACCTGCGGCTGCGCCCGTCGCGCCAACGCCATCACCCATGGCACCACGAACGGCGCGAGCAGCACGTCATACACAATCGAGTACGGCAGGCTGCGCACCAGCGTGGTCGCGCCGACCCGGTTGTCGCCGAGCACGCCACCCAAGACGCTGTACAGCACGGTGGCCGTCGCGGCCGCGACGGCCACCGCCACCAGCGCGAGCAGCACCGAGTCGCGGGCCTCGTCGCGAAGCAACCCCACCAGGTACCCAACCAGGCACAGCACAAGGGCGTAGCGGCCGACGAGATGGTCGGCCGGGGGCAGCACGTCGACCGCGAGGCCCGCGAAGAACCCGGTGAACGCCCCGCCCACCGAGCCGAAGACGAGCGCGAGCGCGGCCACGATCAGCAGGACGACGTTCGGCGGGGCGCCGGGCAGGTCGAGCGGAGCGAAGACGACGGAGTCGACGAGCACGCCGAGCAACACCAAGATCACCACAAGGGCCAACTGCGCCGCCCTACTCAGCGCGGGCGTCACAGCGACGCCTCCATCACGGGCTGCCACTGGGTTGCGGCGGATTCGGCTTGGCCGGCGGGCTCGCGGTCTTCGTCGGCGTCGCCGCGCGCGTCGAGCTCGACTTGCCACCCGACGTCGTCGTCGACGCCGTCGACCCGGTCGAGCCGGTGTTGCCCGCCGACCCGGACGCCGGGGGCGGCGCCGTCACGGTGGCGGTGACCGTGACGGTCGGCCGCGGCGACGCGAGCACGGCCTCGCGCGGGTCGGTGCGCGGCGGTTGGACGACGACACCGACCAGGTCGAGCGCCGAGAAGTTCACGTAGGGCTTCACCGTGCCGGTCTGCGACTGACCCGACAGCGGCGACGTCGCGGTGACGACCTGACCCACCGGGACGCCCCAGACGAACGGCTGCTGGTTCTTGGAGCCTTGGGTGACCAGGCCGTCGCCCGGCTTGACCCGAGCCGAGGGGTCGATCAGGTAAAAGCCCAAGTCGTCGCGCTGCCGGCCGGTGACCACGCCGGTCTCTCCGTCGGGCAACCGGACGCCGACGTTGAACTCGGGGTCGATGGCGAGCAGCACGGTGGAGGTCGAGCGACCCACGACGGTGACCCGACCGACCAGGCCGTCGCCGTTGAGCACGGTCATGTCGGGCTTGACGCCGTCCATCGAGCCGGCGTCGATCGTGGCGGTCCACTCGAAGCCGCTGCCCGCGCCGACCGCGATGACTTGCGCGGGGACCAGCTTGTACTGACCGACCGAGGAGACGCGCAGCAGCGCGTTGAGCTCGTCGACCCGGTGCTGGTCGAACGGCCGCGCCCGCAGCTCTTGCTGTAGCCGCGAGATGGTCTTTTGGGCGTCCTGGAGCTTCTGGTGATTGCTGCCGACGGAGCCGACGGCGTCGGCCGCGTTGCGGACCGGACGCGCGATGTCGGCGGCGACCCGCTCCACCGGCCCGAACCACGACGACGCGGTGCGGCGCAGCGAGCCGAAGACGCCGCCGCCCTTGGCCCGGTAGTCGAGCGTGATCAAGGTGAAGGCGGTGAGGAGGAGCAGCGCGAGAATCAGCCGGGTTCGGCGGCTGTCTCTCACGGTCGCTTGGGTTGGGTCACGCCGCTACTCGCGCGGTTCAGTGACCGCGTGGCTCGGAGATGAGGACCTGCTGGAGCGCCTCGAACTCCTCGATGCACTTGCCCGAACCCATGGCCACCGAGTCGAGCGGCCGCTCGGTGATGTGGATCGGCATGCCGGTCTCGTGCCGCAGCCGCTCGTCCAGGCCGGTCAGCAGCGCGCCACCCCCGGTGAGCACGATGCCACGGTCCATGATGTCGCCGGCGAGCTCGGGCGGGCACTTGTCGAGGGTCGTCTTGACCGCGTCGACGATCGCGTTGACCGGCTCGTCGATCGCCTTGCGGATCTCGGCTGCGCTCACCACGATCGTCTTCGGCAGGCCGGAGACCAGGTCGCGGCCGCGGATCTCGGCGTGCGGCTCGTCGGGCGCGGGGAACGCCGAGCCGATCGCCATCTTGATCTCCTCGGCGGTGCGCTCGCCGAGCATCAAGGAGTACTCCTTCTTCACGTAGTTGATGATCGACGTGTCGAGCTCGTCGCCGCCGATGCGGATCGACTGGCTGGTCACGATGCCGCCGAGGCTGATGACCGCGACCTCGGTGGTGCCGCCGCCGATGTCGACGACCATGTTGCCGGTGGGCTCGTGCACCGGGAGGCCAGCGCCGATGGCGGCGGCCATGGGCTCCTCGATGATGTAAACCCGGCGCGCGCCGGCCGCGTAGCCGGCGTCCTTCACGGCTCTTTGCTCCACGCCGGTGATGCCGCTGGGCACGCAGACCACGACCCGGGGGCCGCGGGCCAGGTAACGGCGGCGGTGCACCTTCTGGATGAAGTAGCGAAGCATCCGCTCGGTGGTGTCGAAGTCGGCGATCACGCCGTCTTTCAAGGGCCGGATCGCGACGATGTTGCCGGGCGTGCGGCCGATCATGCGCTTCGCCTCGATACCGACCGCGAGGATGCCGCCGGTGTTGGTGTTGATCGCGACCACCGAGGGCTCGTTCAACACGATGCCGCGGCCGCGGACATAGACCAAGGTGTTGGCGGTGCCGAGGTCGACGGCCATGTCTCGGCCGAGGAACGACAGGTTGGTTGACATGAGACCGCAAACCTTCCGATCGGGCGACAGCGCAGCGCAGCCATGCTACGTGGTAACCCCGGTTTCAGCCCAAACCCGGCGGCGCGGGTCGTCAGCCACTCTGCGGTTGATCACGTTCAGGGGGGTTCCGGCCCCGAGGACAGGCCTGTGGGGGTGTCCTCGGGGCCGGAACCCCCCTGAACGTGATCAACTCCGACGGCGGGACGGCGGGGGCGGCGCGGCGGGCGCGGGGCTAGGCCAGGTGGGGGAAGAACAGCGCGATCTCGCGGGCGGCCGACTCCGGCGAGTCGGAGCCGTGCACCAGGTTCTCCGTGACGACGAGCCCGTAGTCGCCGCGCACGGTGCCGGACGGCGCCTTCACCGGGTCGGTCGGGCCCATCATGGCCCGCCAAGTCTCGATCGCCCGCGGCCCCTCGGCGACAGCGGCCAGCAGCGGCCCCGAGGTGATGAACTCGATCAGCGGCTCGAAGAACGGCTTGCCGACGTGCTCGGCGTAGTGGGCCTCGGCGGTCGCGCGGTCGAGGTCGCGCAACTCGACCGCCACCAACGCCAGGCCCTTGCGCTCCAGCCTTGACAGCACCTCGCCGACGAGCCGGCGCGCGACGCCGTCCGGCTTCACCAACACGAGCGTCCGCTCGACGTCCGACACCACAAACTCCCAAGACTCCTGCGAATCCCGCGCGAGATCGCGATAACGCGCAGGAGCCTACTTCAGCAGCAGCCCGCTCAGCCGCCGGGTGGCGACGAACAACCCGGCTAAGCACATCGCCACCAGATAGCCGACGTTGGCGAGCAAGCCCAGGTGCACGTGGCCGAGCACCAGCGCGCGTTGCACGTCGACCGCTTGATACAAGGGGGTCCAGCGGACGATGTCGCCAAGCGCGCCCGGATACGTCGACAGCGGATAGAACGTCGCGGAGAAGAGGAACATCGGCAGGATCGTCAACGTCACCCACTCGAAGTCCTGCCAGCTGCGCATGAAGGTCGTGGCCGCCATGCCGCAGGCCGCGAACGCCAGTGCCTCGAGTATCGAGAACGGCAGCGCGAGCAACACCCACGGCGAGTGCAGCAAATCCATCGCCGCCATCACAACGAGGAACGCGCTCGAGTAGATGACGCCGCGCCCCAGCGCCCAGGTGATCTCGCCGGTGGCGATGTCGAGCGGACCGAGCGGCGTCGACAGCATCGCGTCGTACAACTTCGCGTGCTTCATCTTCCAGAAGATGTTGAACGTCGAGTCGTAAATGGCGCCGTTCATACCGGACGACGCGAGCAGCGCGGGGGCGACGAAGGCGGTGTAGCGGACGTCTTGTCCGGCCACCGCCACATGGGGGATCAGCTTGCCGAGCCCGACGCCGATCGAGAGCAGGTAGAACAGCGGCTCGAAGAATCCGGAGACGATGATGATCCAGCCGCGCCGGTACACCATGAGACTTCGCTCCACCAGCACGTGACCGCGGCCGACGCCAAGGCCGGCGAGCGCTCCGTACGGCGCGATCCGCGCGACGAGGGTTGCCATCGCTAGCTCGCCAGCTTCTTGCGATAGACCCGCCGGGCGATGACGACGCCGACCACGACGAGCGCGGCGAGATACAAAACGTGCAACGGGACCAGCCAGGCGGCGCCGTATTCAAGCCGTCCGGTGGTGAGGTCGCGGGTGAGCCGGACACCGTGCCACAACGGCGTGAGGTAGGCGACCGGTCGAATCGCCGCCGGCAGTTGCGTGACGTTGAAGAACGTGCCGGAGAACAGGAACATCGGGACGATGCCGAACCGCTGCAACGCGGCGAATCCGCTGTCGCGATCGCGGCTGGCGGCGAACGCGGTTATCGGCGCCGCGAACGCCAGCGCCACCAGGACGCAAACCGGCAACGCGAGGATCGCGAAGGGCGATCGGATCGCGCCGAACGCGGCAATGACGCCGAGGTACACCGAACACGCGAGCACGGCACGCGACGCCATCCACAGCAAATGACCGGCCAGAATCGCGGACGGCGTCAGCGGTGTCGCCGCGGCGGCGTGATAGTTGCGCATCCACTTGAACGATCCGAGCACCGGGTACGTCGACTCGAAACTGCCGATCTGCATGGCCGTGGCGACGAGCAGTCCGGGCGCGACGAACTGCAGGTAGCTGAAGTCGTTCGTGCCGTGCCCGCTCTTCACCAGCGAGCCGAGTCCGACGCCCATCGCGGCCAGATACATGACGGGGCTCAACACGCTGGTGATGACGGTGCCGCGCCAGGTGCGCCGGTAAACCACCAGCCAGTAGGCGTACGAGCGCCACACCGGCGTCGCACTCAGCGCTGTCATCTCAGTCCACCAAGCTGCGGCCGGTCAGCCGCAAGAAGACGTCTTCGAGCGTGCTTCGCCGCACCAGCGTCGACACCGGCGCCAGCGAGCGGTTGTGCACCTCCGCGAGGCAACGGTCGCCGTCGGTCGCATAGAGCAGCACCCGGTCAGGCAGCACCTCGGTTCGATCGCCGAGCCCGGCCAGCTTCTCCGCGGCCACCTCGTTCTCGCCCAAGGGAAAACGCAACTCCACGACGTCGCGACTCGAGTAGCGCTCGATGAGCTCGCGTGGCGAACCTTCGGCGGCGAACCGGCCCTTGTCCATCACCACGAGCCGGTCGCACAGTTGCTCCGCCTCGTCCATGTAGTGCGTGGTCAACACCAGCGTGACGCCCTGTTGCTTCAATCGGAAAAGCCGGTCCCACACCACATGACGAGCTTGCGGGTCGAGTCCCGTTGTGGGCTCGTCGAGCAGCAGCAGTCGCGGCTCGTTGATCAGCGAACGCGCGATCGTGAGCCGCCGCTTCATACCGCCCGACAACGGCTCGACGGTGTCGTCGGCGCGGTCGAGCAGCTGCACGAAGTCGAGCAGTTGGTCGCCCCGCTCGCGGGCCACCGCGCGCGGCAACCCGAAGTACCGCCCGTAAATGAGCAGGTTCTCGCGCACGGTCAACTCGAGGTCGAGCGTGTCGAGTTGCGGGACGACGCCGAGCTTCGCTCGGATGCGCGGGCCCTGTGTTCGCGGGTCGAGGCCGAGGATGCGCAGCGTGCCCTCGGACGGCGGCGAGACACAGCCGATCATGCGCATCGTGGAACTCTTGCCGGCGCCGTTGGGCCCGAGGAAACCGAAGGCCTCACCCGGCATCACGTCGAGGTCGATGCCGTCGACGGCGACGAAGTCACCGAATCGCTTCACCAAGCCGCGCGCATGGATCAATGGCTCGGCGGCGTCGGCGGACATAGGTCACGACGCTATCTCGCCGCACCGTCGCAGCCGCAACTGAGAATCGCGGCGCCACCCCATTTCGCCGCGCGGCGCCTCACTTCCGCACGCTCGCCTCGAAACGGTCGGCGACCCTGATCGCGCTGTCGCCGACCTTGAGCGCCGCGACCCAAAGCAACGCGAAGATCGCTCCGATGAAGAACATGGTGTGGACGACGACGCCGCACGCGATCGCGCACGCTTGCAGCGCGGATCCTGCGGCGAACGCCCATCTCCGCGTGATCCGCGCGGCGATCGCGATGCAAGCGAGCGCGAGCGCTCCCCCGACGCTCAAGGCCGCGGGCACCGCGACGCCCGAGGAGACGATCGCCACGATGATCGCGAGCCAGAACACCACGACCTCCATCGCGAGCACGCTCGACGCCAGCCGTCGCTTGCCCTTGACCGCGTCGCGGCGCACCTGCGCGACTCGGGCCGCGAGTTCCGCTTCCGAGAGCTCCGCTTGCGGCTGCGTCATCGCCGGGGCCTCAGCAGCGCACGCGCCTCGCCCGCGGTGATCACGGAGCCGGTGACGATGACTCCGGCGCCGCCGAACTCGGCGTCCTCCTCGGAAATCTCGACCGCGGCCCCGATGGCGGCCGCGAGGTTGCTCTCGACCTGGACCCGGTCGGCGCCGAAAACCTCGACGGCGAGCGCGGCCAAGTCGTCGACCGGCATCGCGCGTGATGAACTGTTCTCCGTCACGACCACGCTGGCCAAGAATGGCTCGAACGCCTCCAGCATCCCGACGACGTCCTTGTCGCCGAGGGTGGCCACGACACCGACGAGTCGGCGGAACGCGAACGCCTCACCGAGCGCCTCGACGGTCGCGCGAGCGCCGGCGGGGTTGTGGGTCGCGTCGACCAAGACGGTGGGCGACGAACGAACCACCTCGAGCCGACCGGGCGATCGCACGCCCGCGAACGCCGTGCGGACGAGATCGGGATCGAACCGATTCTCGGCGCCAGCGAAAGCCTCGACCGCGGCAAGCGCGCACGCCGCGTTCGACGCCTGGTATCGGCCGAACAGCGGCAAGAAGACCTCGTCGTAGCGCGCGTGCAAGCCTTGCAGGCTCAGCAGTTGCCCACCGACGGCGCTGTCGCGCGCGATGACGCCGAACTCCATACCCTCGCGGGCGACCGTAGCCCCGACGTCGGCGGCCTTGCGCAACAGCACGTCCGCGGCGTCAACGTGCTGCAACGACATGACGACGGTCTGACCGGGCTTGATGATGCCCGCCTTCTCCCCCGCGATCTCGGCGATGGTGTCGCCGAGGTGCACCATGTGATCGAGGTCGATCGGCGTGATGACCGACACCTGCGCGGGCACGATGTTGGTGGCGTCGAGGCGGCCGCCCATGCCGACCTCGATCACCGCGACGTCGACGGGAGCGTCGGCGAAGACCGCGAAGCCGAGGCCGGTCATGGCCTCGAAGAACGAGAGCCTGACGTCGGATTGCGCGTCAACGATGTCGAAGAACGGCGAAGCCTGCTCGTAGTGCTCGACGAACGCCTCGGCGGAAATCGGCTCCCCGTCAAGACAAATGCGCTCGGTGATCGACTCCAGATGTGGGCTGGTGTAACGACCGGTGCGAAGGTCCAGCGCGCGCAGCAGCGCGTCGATCATCCGCGCCGTCGACGTCTTGCCGTTCGTGCCGGCGATGTGGACGGCGGGATACGCCAGATGGGGATCGCCCATCGCGTGCATCAGCGCCGTCATCCGCTCGAGCTTCCACTCGATGCGCGACTCCGGCCAGCGCGCGAGCAGCTCCTTCTCGACGCGGGCGAGTGCCTGCGCGGCTTCCTCGGTCATCCTGGCGGCAGGGCGTCGAGCTGACCACGAAGCCGGACGACGTCGGCTTGCGCGCCCTGCAACCGGGCCTGCATCTTCTCGATGACCGGCTGCGGGGCCTTGCCGGTGAACTGCGGATCCGCCAGCTTTGCCTGCGCCAGCACGACCTCGTTGTTGGCGACGTCGAGCGCCTTGGTCAGCCGCGCGCGTTCCTTGCCGACGTCGATAGTGCCCGACAGGTCGAGGCCCACCCGGATCTCGTTCGAGCCGTGGCCGACCACAACGCCTGCCGTCTCGGCGAAGTCGTCGGCAGGCGACTGCAACCGAGCCAGTGAGCGAATCTGGTCTTCGAACTGCGCCAACGGCGTGTCTGTCAGTCCCTTGATCGCAGCCGGCACGCGCTGCCCGGGGCGGAGCCCTTGCTCGGCCCGGAATCGACGAACCTCGGTGACCACGGCCTGCAACTCGCCGACCAGCGCCTCGTCGTCCGGGAAGCGGGTCATGTCGGCGTCGTCGACCGGCCACTGCGCGACCACGAGCGACTCACCGTGGGTGAGGGTGAGCCACAATTCCTCGGTGACAAAGGGAATCACCGGGTGCCAGAGCCGGAGCAGGGCGTCGAGCACGTGGCCGAGCACGCGCCGCGTGGCATCCGCCTCAAACCCACCACGATCAAGCGGAAGCTTGGTCAGCTCGACGTACCAGTCGCAAAACTCGTCCCAGGTGAAGTGGAAGAGCGCGTCGCACGCTTTGGCGAACTCGAAGTCCTCGTAGTAGCCGTCGACCTCGACGGCGGTGGCGGCCAAGCGCGACAGGATCCACCGGTCGCTCGACGAGAGGGTGTCCGCCGCGGGCATCGGCCCCTCGACCGTCGCGCCGTTCATCATCGCGAAACGGGCCGCGTTCCAGAGCTTGTTGACGAAGTTGCGCGCCCCTTGCGCCCACTCCTCGCTCAGCGAGACGTCGCCGCCCGGAGACGCTCCGCGTGCGATGGTGAAACGGGTGGCGTCGGCGCCGTAGGAGTCGATCCAGGCCAGCGGGTCGATGCCGTTGCCCGCCGACTTGCTCATCTTCCGCCCGCGGTCGTCTCGCACCAGGCCAGTCAGCGCGACGGTGCGGAACGGCACGGAGTCGGCCGGGCCGCGATCCTTCATCGCGTAAAGCCCGAACATCATCATGCGGGCGACCCAGAAGAAGATGATGTCGTAGCCCGTGAGCAGCACGCTCGTCGGATAGAACTTCGCCAAGTCTGCCGTTTCGGCGGGCCAGCCCAAGGTCGAAAAGGGCCACAGCGCCGAAGAAAACCAGGTGTCGAGCACGTCGTCGTCCTGATGCCAGCCGTCGCCCGTGGGGGCGTCGTCGTCCGGGCCGACCACGACTGTCTCGCCGTTCGGGCCGTACCACACGGGGATGCGATGTCCCCACCACAACTGCCGGCTGATGCACCAGTCGTGCATGTTGTCGACCCAGTCGAAGTAGTTGCGCGCCATCTCGGGTGGGTGGATCGCCACCCGGCCGTCGCGCACGGCGTCGCCCGCCACCTTCGCCAGCGACTCGACCTGCACGAACCACTGCAACGAAAGGCGCGGCTCGACGACGGTGTCGCAGCGCGAACAGTGGCCCACCGCGTGCAGGTAGGGCCGCTTTTCCTCGACGATGACGCCGAGGTCGCGCAGTGCGGCCGCGACCGCGGGCCGCGCCTCGAATCGATCGAGCCCTTCGAACGGCCCGGGCGCGGTGATGACGCCGCGCTCGTCCATCACCATGAGCGAGGGCAGATTGTGCCGCTGCGCGATCGCGAAGTCGTTGGGATCGTGCGCCGGCGTCACC
This sequence comes from uncultured Actinomycetes bacterium, assembly GCA_963747395.1. GTDB lineage: Bacteria > Actinomycetota > Actinomycetes > Acidothermales > Acidothermaceae > JAICLV01. Next base: position 43,066 of record CAVVEX010000007.1, read on the forward strand.
TTGACCGCGCCGGTGCCGAACGATGGGTCCACGTGCTCGTCGGCGATGATCGGAATCCGCCTGCCCGTGAGCGGCAACTCCACCTCGGAGCCGATCTGGTCGGCGTACCGATCGTCGTCGGGGTGCACGGCGACCGCGACGTCGCCGAACATCGTCTCGATCCGGGTGGTGGCCACTGTGATGGATCCGTAACGCATCGAGATGAGTTCGCCCTCGTCGTCCGAGTGCTCGACCTCGATGTCGGACAGCGCGGTCATGCACCGCGGGCACCAGTTGATGATGCGCTCGGCGCGGTAGATCAAGCCGTCGTCGTAGAGCTTCTTGAAGACGTTGACGACGGCGTCGGACAACCCGGCGTCCATCGTGAAACGCTCGCGGCTCCAATCGACGCCCTCGCCTAGCCTGCGCATCTGGCCGAGAATGCGGCCGCCGTATTCGGCCTTCCATTGCCAGACGCGCTCGACGAACCGCTCGCGACCGAGGTCGTGCCGCGACAACCCCTCCTTGGCGAGTTCTCGCTCGACGACGTTTTGGGTGGCGATGCCGGCGTGGTCCATGCCGGGAAGCCATAGCGTCTCGTAGCCCTGCATCCGCCGGCGCCGGGTCAGGACGTCCATCAGCGTGTGGTTGAGCGCGTGACCCATGTGGAGCTGCCCGGTGACGTTCGGCGGAGGGAGCACTATCGAGAACGGCGGCCGGCCGCTGGCAGGGTCCGCCTCGAAGTAACCGCGGTCGACCCACTGCTCGTACAGCCTCGCCTCGACGTTCGCCGGCGCGTACACCGACGGCAGGTCGGACGCCGGACGAGCGTCGGAATCAGGGCTGGTCACGCCCACGAGTCTAGAGATCGGGCGCTGGATGCGACGAATCGGCGTCGCGCGCCGGCCGGCGGTCGTACGCTCCGGGCATGGCGTTTCAGACGATCATCGAGCCGTTTCGCATCCATTCGGTCGAACCGCTGCGGATGACCACGCAGGAACAGCGCGGCGCGGCGATCCGCGACGCGGGCTACAACCTGTTCAACCTGCACGCGGAAGACGTCCTCATCGACTTGCTGACCGACTCCGGCACCGGCGCGATGTCGAGCGAGCAGTGGGCGGGCATCCAGCGCGGCGACGAGAGCTACGCCGGGTCACCCTCGTGGTTCAGGTTTCTCGACAGCGTGCGCGACCTTTTCCCGTTCCAGCATGTGATTCCGACGCACCAGGGTCGGGCTGCGGAGAAGATCCTCTTCACCGCCGCCGGCGGCCCCGGCAAGACGGTGCCGAACAACACCCACTTCGACACGACGCGGGCAAACGTCGAGTACTCCGGCGCGCGAGCCGTCGACCTGGTCATCGCCGAAGGGCGAGACCCGCGGGCAGACCATCCGTTCAAAGGCAACATGGACCTCGCCGCCCTCGACGCGCTGCTGGCCGCCGCGGCGCCCGACGAGGTGCCACTCGTCATGATGACCGTCACGAACAACTCCGGCGGCGGCCAGCCGGTGTCGATGGAAAACCTGCGCGGAGTCAAGGAAATCTGCGTCCGCCACGGTGTGCCCCTGTTCCTCGACGCGTGCCGATTCGCGGAGAACGCGTGGTTCATCCGCAGCCGCGAGCCCGGCTACGCGGATCGCGACGTGCGCGACATCGTGCGGGAGATGGCGAGCCTCGCCGACGGGATGACCATGAGCGCCAAGAAGGACCCGCTCGGCAACATCGGCGGGTGGCTCGCGATGAACGACGACGCGCTCGCGGCGAAGTGCCGGACGCTGCTCATCCTCACCGAGGGGTTCCCGACGTACGGCGGGCTCGCCGGGCGCGACCTCGAAGCGCTCGCGCAAGGGTTGCGGGAGGCGACCGACCACGATTACCTGCGGTACCGGATCCGCTCGACCGCCTATCTCGGGGAGGCGCTCGACAAGGCCGGCGTGCCCGTTGTGCTGCCGATCGGCGGGCACGCGGTCTACATCGACGCCAAATCGCTGCTGCCGCACATCGACCCGTTGTCCTATCCCGGTCAGGCGCTCGCGGTCGCCTTATATGAGACCGGCGGCGTGCGGGGCTGTGAGATCGGCTCAGTGATGTTCGGCCGCCAGCCCGACGGCAGCGAACGCCCCGCCGCCATGGAGCTGGTGCGGCTGGCTATCCCCCGGCGCACGTACACCCAAAGCCACATCGACTACGTGATCGAGGTGTGCCTTCAGGTCGCCGAGCGCGCGTCGCGGTTGCGCGGCCTGCGCATCGTCGACGAGCCGCCTGCGCTGCGGCACTTCACCTCGACGTTCGCACCGCTCGACTAACCGGGCTGGCCGCTCGGCAGCGGCCCCGAAAGCGGCAGCGCTCGCCCGCGAGGGTCAAGGGTCGGGCCGGTCGCGATCGAGAAGCGGGTCGCGATCGAAGGGTGGCGCCGCGGGCGGCCCGGTGCCCCCCAATGCGCCGCCCGCGACGACACCCGGTCAACTCCTGGAGGATTTCCCAGGAAGCCTGGTCTTGGAGACCACCGACGCGTCCGCGCTGGGGAAGAACGTCGCCTCGTGACCGTCGTCCCACCGCACGACGTAGGGGGGAGCGCCATCGGACCCCCTGACCGCGGTGATCACACCGTGGCGAGATGGCTCTCCGACATGGTGCGACGTGGCGACGAGTTCGTCACCGACCGCTGCGCGCATGGCCGGCCTCCGTATGCATTCGTTGAGCTTTCCGAGGAATGGTCCAGCTTCCGCACGTGCCGACCGAAGCGGCAAGGGGCCAACGTCCCGGCACAATGAGGACCTGCGACAGTCGCGCCCCGAGCGGGTTCTCGCCCCGGCCGGCCGCCGGATTGCGACGGGTGCGAAAGCACAAGGTCCCGCGTCAGCAGGGCGCATGCCACTGCTACCCGCCCACCACGCGTGTCAACGTCGCATCATCAGGAGGTGGGCGAAATGGCCTCCATCGCGTTCAAGACAGACACGGATCCGCGCCCGGTCGATCCTTCGGAGTTGCGCGCGGTATTGGCCGCTGCCCAGCACGCGCCGTCGCTGCACAACTCCCAACCGTGGCGATTCGTCTTGGATCGCACCGGCATCGAGGTCCACAGCGACGACAACCGTTGGCTGCGGCACACGGACCCGGCGCGCCGCGAGCTCATCATCAGTTGCGGCGCGGCCATCCTCAACATGCGGGTCGCCGCCGCCGCAATTCGCCGGCAGCTGGTGGTGCGGGTGGCCCCTGACGCCGCGGACCCGTCGCACCTCGCGACGTTGTCGTTCAGCGGCCGGCATTCGCACGAGCTCGCCGACGCGGCACTGTCGCACGCGATTGAGCTTCGACACACGTACCGGCAGGGTTTCGCCAACCCGCCGGTGCCGGAGGCCGACCTCGAGGCGCTTCGGCAGGCCGCGATCGAGGAGCGGGTCGACGCGGAGTGGGTGCGCAACTCGCTGCGGCCGGTCCTGATTCGACTCGCGACCATCGCGACGTTCGTCTTGGACTCCGACCCCGACTACCGGCGGGAGCTGCGACGCTGGACGACGGCCCGGTCGGGCGCGGCCGAGGGCGTCCCGGCGCCGTGTTTCGGCACCGAGTCCTTGACCGGCGATCCGCCGCTTCGCGACTTCGCGGCGGCCATGCCGTGGCTCGCGCGTCCCCGCGAGTTGTTCGGCCCCGAGGCGTGGCTGCTGCTTTCGACCGGCGCGGACGATCGCGAGGCGTGGCTTCGCGCCGGGCAGGCCGCCGAGCGGGTGTTGTTGCGCGCGGTGACCCGCGGCCTGGTCGGCGGTTTCATCAGCCAGGTCTTCGAGGTGTCGGGCGTGCGGCGCGAGATCGCCAGCCACTCCGCTCCCGGCAGTGTCCCGCAGGTGGTGCTGCGAGTCGGGTATCCGCGCGCGGTGGAGGGCCGGACGCCGCCCGCGGCCGGGCGTCGTCCATTGGATGACATGGTGCGCGCGGGGCGCGGCGTCGCGGAGTTGCTGCTACGACGAGACGGGGGCGCCGACTACGCCGGCTGACGGCCGGCCGCGCCGACGCGCGGCTTGGGCGTCAGGCCGTCTTCTCGCGGCGTTCACGCTTGGCGGCGGACGACTCGCGCGGCACCAGCGTGGGGTTGACGTTGTCGAGCACGACCTCGCGGTTGATGACAACCCGCGCGACGTCGGTGCGGCTCGGGATGTCGTACATCACCGAGAGCAGCACCTCCTCCAGGATCGCCCGCAGGCCGCGGGCGCCGGTGCCGCGAAGGATCGCCTGGTCGGCGATCGCCTCGAGCGCGTCGTCGGTGAACTCGAGCTCGACCGAGTCGAGGTCGAATAGCCGCCGGTACTGGCGGACGAGCGCGTTCTTCGGCTCGGTGAGGATGCGGATGAGCGCCTCCCGGTCGAGGTTGGCGACCGTGGTGATGACCGGGAGCCGGCCGATGAACTCGGGGATCATGCCGAACTTCAGCAGATCCTCGGGCATGACGTCGGCGAAGGAGTCGACGGAGTCGGGGTCCCGCTTGGTGTGCAACGTGGCGGCGAAGCCGATGCCCTTCTTGCCGACCCGGCCCTCGATGATCTTCTCCAGGCCGGCGAACGCCCCGCCGACGATGAACAGCACGTTCGTGGTGTCGATCTGGATGAACTCTTGGTGCGGGTGCTTGCGACCGCCCTGCGGCGGCACGCTCGCCGTCGTCCCCTCGAGGATCTTCAGCAGCGCCTGCTGCACGCCCTCGCCGGAGACGTCGCGGGTGATCGACGGGTTCTCGCTCTTGCGGGCGATCTTGTCGATCTCGTCGATGTAGATGATCCCCGTCTCGGCCTTCTTGACGTCGTAGTCGGCCGCCTGGATCAGCTTCAGCAGGATGTTCTCGACGTCCTCACCGACGTAGCCTGCCTCGGTGAGCGCGGTGGCGTCGGCGATCGCGAACGGCACGTTGAGCATCCGGGCGAGCGTCTGCGCGAGGTAGGTCTTGCCACAGCCGGTGGGCCCGATCAGCAGGATGTTCGACTTCGCCAGCTCCACGGCGTCGTGGCCGCCAGCGCTGGAGCGGGTCTCCTTGCCGGAGGCCTGGATGCGCTTGTAGTGGTTGTAGACGGCGACCGAGAGGGCCTTCTTCGCGACGTCCTGCCCGATGACGTACTGCTCGAGGAAGTCGAAGATCTCCCGGGGCTTGGGCAGGTCGTCCCACTTCAGGTCAGCGGACTCCGACAGCTCCTCTTCGATGATCTCGTTGCAGAGGTCGATGCACTCGTCGCAGATATAGACGCCTGGACCCGCGATGAGCTTCTTGACCTGCTTCTGGCTCTTTCCGCAAAAAGAGCACTTGAGCAGGTCACCGCCGTCGCCAATGCGTGCCACCCGGATCCGTCTCCCTGTTAGCCGGTGTTGCTCTTAGCCGGTCTTGCAGTTGCCGTCCTCCGGCCCTTCAGACGGTACCGCCTGCGGCCCGGATTGTCGGCCCTCTTCCGCGTGTCCCCCCAGATGCCGGACGACGCGCCGTGCTGCGCCCCGATCGCCTACCGCGCGCCCACGGCTGCGAGCTTGCGGCTGGTGATCACCTCGTCGATGAGGCCGTACTCCACGGCCTCGTCGGCCGTGAGGATCTTGTCTCGCTCGATGTCGACGCGCACCTGCTCCTGGGAGCGACCGGTGTGCTTGGACAGCATGTTCTCCAGCATCTCTCGCATGCGCAGGATTTCGCGCGCAGCGATTTCGATGTCGCTGGCCTGGCCGCCGGCCTCGCTGTACGGCTGGTGGATGAGGATCCGGGAGTTCGGCAGCGCGATGCGCTTGCCCTTGGCCCCGGCCGCGAGCAGCACCGCCGCCGCGGACGCCGCCTGACCCATGCAGATCGTCTGCACCTCGGGGCGGATGAACTGCATCGTGTCGTAGATGGCGGTCAGCGCGGTGAACGAGCCGCCGGGCGAGTTGATGTAGAGCTGGATGTCGCGGTCGGGGTCCATCGACTCCAACGTGAGCAACTGGGCCATCACGTCGTTGGCGGAGACGTCGTCGATCTGGACGCCGAGGAAGATGATCCGCTCTTCGAACAGCTTGGTGTACGGGTTGTGAATGCGGTCGCCCTGGCTCGTGCGCTCGCGAAACTCAGGGACGATGTAGCGGGCGTGGGGGTTGGTCGGGCGCTCGAGACCCCAGGTGTCAGTCATGGTTGCTCCTCGGGTTCTCAGGAGACCGAAGTGGTCTCGGTCGGCACCTGGCGGGCGCTGCGGACGACGTGGTCGACGAAGCCGTACTCCTTGGCCTCCTCGGCGGAGAACCAGCGCTCACGGTCGGAGTCGCGCTCGATCTGCTCGATGCTCTGACCGGTGTGCAAGGAAATCAGCTCTTGCAGCTTCTTCTTGGTGTAGAGCATCTGCTCGGCCTGAATGGCGATGATGGACGCCGAACCGCCGACGCCACCGAGCGGCTGGTGCATCATGATGCGCGAGTGCGGCAAGGCGAATCGCTTGCCCTTTGCCCCTGCGCACAAGAGAAACTGGCCCATCGACGCGGCCAGCCCCATGCCGACGGTGGCGACGTCGCACGGCACGTACTGCATGGTGTCGTAGATGGCCATGCCGGCGTCAACGGAGCCGCCCGGCGAGTTGATGTGCATGTAGATGTCGCGCTCGGAGTCCTCAGCCGCGAGCAACAGCAGCTGGGCGCAGATCTTGTTGGCGATGGCGTCGTCGACGACCGAGCCAAGGATGAGAATGCGGTTGCGGAGAAGTCGGTTGAAGATGTCGTCGTCGGGTGAGACGCCGGACGACGGCATGCGCATCGCCGGCGCGTCATCGGATGCGCTGGGGCCGCTGGAGGCGGAACCGGCCGCCTGGTAGAGCGTCACGCGGAGATCACCTGCTCGTCTGTCGCCGGTCGCATCCGCGTGGGCGCCGCCGCGTCGCGGCGGACCGTCAGCTGATGCGACGTTCTGATCGGGATATCGGGTCTCAACAATGCGACCCTAACCGGCAGATCCCCTCTCGCGGCACACTGCCGCGTGCTGTTCGCTGAGGGCGCAGGGTGGTTGCGCTCACGGTGGAAAACCCGGCGTCCCGCCGGGTCGGCTCGCACTCGGCCGCGCTCCCCGTGGCGGCTACTCCGCGGCTGCGGCGGCGTCCGCCTCGAGCTGCTTGAGATCGACCTCGCGCCCTGACGCGTCGCTGATGGTCGCGCGCTCCAGGACATGAGCGAGCGCCTTGCTGCGCAGCACGTCGGCGACGGCCAGCGGCACGGTGCCACTGCGCACCAGCTGGTTGGCGTAATCGTCGGGCGACACGCCGAGCCGGCTAGCCCGACGGACGATGTACTCGGTCAGCTCGGCCTCTTCGATCGCAAGCTCTTCCTTCGCCGCGATGGCGTCGAGGATGAACTGGGTGCGCAGCTCCCGCTCGACGTCCGCCTTGACGTGGGTGTCGTGCTGCTCCTGGGTCTCGCCTTGGGACGCGAGGTACGCCTCGAGCGTCAGGCCGTTCGCCGCCAACTGGTCTTCCAGGTTGTTGCCGCGGGCCTCGATCTCGGCCTCGACGACGCGTTCGGGCAGCGGGATCTCGACTTTCGACAGCAGGGCCTCGAGCACCTTGTCGCGGGCCTGCATGCCCTGCTCGAGGCGGCGAACCCGCTCCAGCCGGGTGCGCAGGTCGGCGCGCAGCTCCTCCAGCGTGTCGAACTCGCTGGCCGTCTGCGCGAAGTCGTCGTCGAGGGTCGGCAACTCCTTCTCGCGCACCGCCTTGACCGCGACGCTGGCGCGACCGGCCTTGTCCGCGTAGGCGCCGATCAGCGGCGCGTCGAACTCGGCCGACTCGCCCGCGGCCAGGCCGACCAACGCGCTCGTCGAGCCCGTCGATGAGATTGCCGCTGCCGACCTCGTAGGAAAGGCCGTTGGCGACGCCGTCCTCGATCAGCTCGCCGTCGGCGCTGACGGACAGGTCGATCGTGACGAAGTCGCCCTCGGCGGCCGATCGCTCGACCGTGGTCAAGGTGGCGAACCGGTCGGCGAGGTTCCGCACCTGCTCCTCGATGTCCGCGTCGGCGACGGCGACGTCGTCGACCGTGACCGGCAGGCCGTCGAGCTCCGGCAGCTCGATCTCGGGCCGGACGTCGACCTCGGCGGTGAACGACAGCTGCTCGCCATCGCCGAAATGGGTGACCTCGATCTCGGGCTGCGACAGCACGCGCACGTTGGCCTCGTCGACCGCCTTGCCGTACAGCTGCGGGATCGCCTCGTTGACGGCCTCTTCAAGGACGACGCCACGCCCGATCCGCTGGTCGACGATGCGCGGCGGCACCTTGCCGGGCCGGAACCCCGGGATGCGGATCTGGCCGGCCACCTTGCGGTAGGCGGAGTCGACGTTTGGCGTCAGCTCGTCGAAGTCGACCTCGACGGTGAGCTTGACCCTCGTCGGGCTGAGGGTCTCGACGGCGCTCTTCACGGACACGGCTCCTCGAAACGGTGGCGGCGGCAAGAAATCGGTGGACGAACACGGCGGACGAACACGGCGGACGACGAAAGGCAGCTTCCGAGGCTACCGAAGCCGCGCTCATCGCTGATCGTGGGTCGGGGCGGGGAGACTCGAACTCCCGATCTCCTGCTCCCAAAGCAGGCGCGCTAGCCACTACGCTACGCCCCGCGGCGTGCCGCGTAGTCTAGGCGCTGCTCGTCCGGCCGGTGCGCTCGCCCCGCGCCCAGGCGCGCGCGGGTGTAGCACGCAGTCGCGCGGGTGTAGCTCAATGGCAGAGCTCCAGCCTTCCAAGCTGGTCATGCGGGTTCGATTCCCGTCACCCGCTCTCACCGGTCAGCGGCCGCTGCAGCGCATGCCCCACGAGCGCCCGATTCTCCATCCGATCTTCACATCGCCTGCGTAACCCCTCCATCGCCACGCGGTCTCCTGGGTCCGTGAAAGGGAGGTGCCAGATGAAGACCAGGAGCAAGATGGCGCTGCGAGTTCCGTTGGCGATCGCCGCGATGGGCGGCATTGTGGTGACCGGTGTGGTGACCGGCGCGCAGGCGTTCGGCTCGGCCGGCCCGTCCCCCGCAGGGGGTGGGACGACCGTGTCCACACCATCCGGAGACCTCGATCGCGTCATGCTGCGAGACACGCTGCACGACCAGATCGGTGACCAACTGCGTGACGGATCGTGCTTGACCGCGACGGCGGACAGCACATCGACGGCGGCATCCGAGGCCACCACCGGCACGAGCGTGACGGCCGTGCCGACGACACCGGTCGCGTCACCGGACCAGACCCGCGACCGGCAACAGCTGCGGGATGGTAGCTGCGACGGAACGTGCGACCAGACTCAGCAACAGACTCAGCAACAGGCCCGCGACCAGGCGCGGGACGGCAGTTGCGACGGTAGCTGCGACGGCACTGGCCCGCAGGACGGCGCTGGCCAGCTGATGCGCGAACAGGTTCGCGAGCAGGTCCAAGCGGAGGTTCACGGCGGCGCGGGGGCCGGCAACGGGCACGACTCCGGCTGAGAAGGTTGCGCGACCAGCAGGGCAACCGGCCTCGATGAGGTCGGTTGCCCTGTCGCGTTAGACGGCACCTGGAGGACCTTCGTCCTGGCTCCCGGGCCCCCTGACACTGTCCGTCGCCGGCGCGGAGCGCCCAGCATCATCGTCATGACGCAGACGACCTACCGACCGGCCGCGCCTGGGTGGCCACAAGCCGCCGCTCGCAACGCGCCGCGACCGCAGATCCCGCGCGAGTTCGACGGCATCCCTGGGCTTCGCAGCAGCCAAGCCTCGCGCGACTGGGCGCGCGCCACCGCCGACCTCGATCGCGCAAAGCAACGGCATGCGCCGCCCGACACGACCGCCGAGCTGAGCCGCCTGGTCTCCCGGGCCTACGCGCGGCTTGAGGACCTCGCCAGCCGGCGCCGCTAGTCGGCGCGCTCGCGCAAGCCGACGCAGTCGAGCCGCCACAACGGGTCGGGACACGCCAGCGTCCCGGTCATCCAGTCCTCATACGCAGGCAGCAGCCACACCTGAAATGCCGGCTTAGGTATTCGCAATGACGGACGACGGAAGCCCCGGTCGACGGCCGGCTCAAAACCGAACTTCCCGTAGTACGCAGGCGGACCCTCGAGGAACAACGCGGGCTCCGGCCGCGCGGCGACGACGTCCAAGCAGCACCTCGCCAACCGCGAGCCGACGCCTCGCCGCTGGGGCCGACCAGCACCCCGTCGTGCGCCGCGACGAACGACGATCCGTCGATCCATGCGGCCGACTCGCGCAAGGTGTCGACCAGCTCAGCCACGACCGGCTCTTCCGCGAACGCGCTCAACACCACGTCGCGAATCCGACCGCGGTCGTCCCCGCGCTCGGTACGTATCTCGATATCGAGAGATGTGGTCATCGGCCGACGGCGTACCCCTGCGCCCCCCGCGGATTCGCCGCCGCCACGAGGAAGTCGCCGTCCCTCGCGACGGAGCTGACCCGGCCCAACGTCCAGGGGCCCTCGACGGCGATGTCGTGTCCGCGCCGACGCAACTCCGCGATCACGTCTGCGCCGAGGCGCTCCTCGACAACCAGCCGAGCCGGCTTCGCCGCGCCGCGGATAGAACGAACTCGGAAAGTGCTCGGAGTGGAACATCGGCGCGTCGATCGCGTCCTGCAAGTCGAGCCGGCCATGCACCACGCCCAGGAAGAACGCCAGGCTCCATTGATCTTGCTGGTCGCCGCCCGGAGTGCCAAACGCCATCCACGGCGCGCCGTCGCGTAACGCGAGCGACGGCGAGAGCGTCGTGCGCGGGCGCGCGCCGGGCCGCAACGACGTCGGCAACCCCTCTTCCAGCCAGAACATCTGCGCCCGTGTCCCAAGGCAGAATCCGAGCTCGGGCAGGTGCGGCGAGCTGTGCAACCATCCGCCGCTAGGCGTGGCCGACACCAGGTTGCCGAACGAGTCGGCGACGTCGATGTGGCAGGTGTCTCCCTTTGCTCTCCCGCGAGACCTCGGCCTGCGCGGCCAGTTGGACGGTCGGCTCGCCGATGCCTTCGACCGGCACGCGCGCGCCCGCGACGCCGCGCGGCAACCGCGGCTCGCGGCCGCCGACCGAGCCAGGACGCAACTCGCCGCTCGCCTGTCCGCCCACCAGCGCGCGTCGTCCGGCGTTGTACTCATCACTGAGCAGGACGTCGAGAATCCCTGTCCGCTCAGGAGAATCCCCGTACTCGCCGTACCAGGCCTCGCGGTCGGCGAACGCCAGTTTCGCGCACTCGACGACGGTGTGCACGTAGTCGGCCGAGAGGAACGGCATCGCCTCGACGTCGAAGCCGCGCAACAACGCCAACTGCTGGAGGAAGACCGGCCCCTGGCCCCACTCGCGCGTCTTGCACACGGTGTACGCGCCGTAGTCGATTGTCGCGGGGTCTTCAAAGGTCGGCGCCCAGCGGGAGAGATCGTCGGCGGTGAGCAGTCCGCGGTGCGAGTCTCCGCTCGCGTCGCGCCAACTCGTCGTCGTGCTGAAGCGCCCGATCTCCTCGGCGACGAAGCCGCGGTACCAGACGTCGCGCGCCGCGCGAAGTTGCCCGTCGCGATCGGGCGACGCCGACTCGGCCTCTCGCAAGACCCGCTCGTACGTGGCCGCCAGCGCGCGGTTCGTCCGCAGCTCGCCCGGCTGCGGAACCGCGCCGCCGGGCAGCCACTCCGCGGCGGACGTCGGCCAGTCCACGCGGAACATCTCGGCGACCCCGCCGATCGTCCGGGTCATCGCCGGGACGACGGGATAGCCGCCCACGCAATACCGCAGCGCGTACTCCAACACGTCGCGCAGCCGCCAGGTCCCCCACCGCTCGAGCATCAGCAGCCAGCCGCCGAACGCGCCAGGCACCGTCGCCGCGAGCAACCCGGTGCCGGGGATGAGATCGACGCCTAGCTCGCGAAAGGCGTCGACGGTGGCGGCCGCCGGCGCGACCCCTTGGCCGCACACCACCTGGGCGCGCCGCTCGCGCTCGCTCCAGACGACGATCGGCACCTCGCCGCCCGGACCGTTCAGGTGCGGCTCGACGACCTGCAACACGAAGCCGCCGGCTGCCGCCGCGTCGAACGCGTTTCCGCCGCGCTCGAGCACGCTCATCGCACAAGAAGACGCGAGCCAGTGCGTGCTTGCCGCCATGCCGAAGGTGCCACGAAGGGTGGGTCGGGTCGGGTGCGCTGGGTTCACCAGCCCATCGTGCCCCGCTCGGTCTGGCGCCGTGGGAGGCGCCTCGTGCGAGTTCGGCGGCCTCGACGTGCGAACGGGGTAACAATTCGTCGCCAGAGCGCGAATTGTTACCCCGCTGCGGTGGATCAGGTTCGCCAGGGTGGCGCGGTCAGCCCATGCCCGGCGCCTGGGCGCCGTCGATGTCGGACGGCTTCGCGTTGATGCCGACCAACGCCGCGACCAACGCAAGCGCGCCGAAGACCACCGACACCTGCAAAGCGACCGAAACGCCGTGCGCGAGCACGTGAGAGCCGTACACGCCTGGTAGCTGGTGGGTCTTCTCGTAGGCCGCCTTCGCGGTGTCGCTGGCGTTCGCCATGAACTGCGGCAGCTGCTTGGCGAACTCGTGGTTGCTCGCGGTCGCGAACGCCGTCGTCAAGATCGCCAAGCCGATGGTGCCGCCGACCTGCTGCATGACGTTGAGCAGGCCAGATGCCGATCCCGACTCGTGCGGCTCGACTCCGGCCACCGCGACGACGGTGAGCGGCACGAACAGGAAGCCCATGCCGAGCGCGAAGATGACCATCGGGCCGAGCAGGCCGTCGACGTAGCCGCTGCTGGCCTTGATCTGCGACAGCCAGAACAGGCCGCCGACCGCGAGCAGGGCGCCCGCCACCATGAACGGCTTCGGCCCGACCTTCAGCAACCGTTTCGAGGCGATCTGCGCGCTCACGATGACGCCCGCGCTCACCGGCAGGAACGCGAAGCCAGCCTTCAACGGGCTGTAATCCAAGATGTTCTGAACGAACAGGGTCAGGAAGAAGAACATGCTGAACAGCGCGCCGGCCAGCGACAGCATCACGACGTAACTCGCGCTCCGGTTTCGGTTCGCGAACATGTGCAGCGGCGTGATCGGCTGCGCGCTTCGAGTCTCGATCACGAAGAACAGCGCCAGGAGCAGCAGCGCCACCGCGAACGAGGCGATCGCGAGACCGTCGTGCCAGCCGTCGGACGCCGCGCGGATGAAGCCGTAGACGAGTGCGCTCATGCCGACGGTGGAGGAGACGGCACCCGACAGGTCGAACCGGCCGGGGTGCTTCTCGGACTCGTTGATGTACAGCGGGGCGACGATCGCGATGACGATGCCGATCGGGACGTTCACGAACAGCACCCACCGCCACGACAGCCAGGAGGTCAGCATGCCGCCGGCCAGCAGGCCGATCGCGGCGCCCGAGCCGGAGACCGCGGCGAACACGCCGAACGCCCGGTTGCGCTCCGCTCCCTCGTCGAAGTTGGTGGTGATCAGCGAAAGCGCGGTCGGCGTGACGATCGCGCCTCCGACGCCCTGGAGGGCTCGCGCCGACAGCAACCACCATTCCGACGTCGCGAGGCCGCCGAGGAACGAGGCCAGGGTGAACAGCGCCAGGCCGAAGATGAACACCCGCCGCCGGCCGAGGATGTCGCCGGCCCGGCCGCCGAGCAGGAGCAGACCGCCGAAGGTCAAGGTGTAGGCGTTGAGCACCCACGTCAGGCTCTCCGTCGAAAACCCAAGCGCGGTCCTGATGTGCGGGAGCGCGATGTTGACGATTGTTGCGTCGAGAACGACCATCAGTTGCGACGCGGCGATGATCGCGAGGGCGAGGCCGGGGTGGTGGCCGCGCCGCGCGGTTCCCACCCCTGCGGTCGCCGGTTGCGTCGAGGTGGCTGTCATGGGCACTCCGTTCGTGGGCGGGCTGCGAAACGACTCGGGAAAGGCTCGGGAGACACTCAGGGACGACTCAGGGACGACTCAGGGACGACGACTCACGAGCGCGACTCAGAAGACGACGACCTAGACCAGCAGGGGATGCGGCAGGTCACACTGCGGCAACGCTGCCGCCAGTGAACGCGTACGTTCACTAAGCTGTGGTCACGCTACAACGGCCGATCTAGTGAACGCAACCGTTCACTAGTCAACTATCTCGATCGACCGCGGAAGGAGGCGCCTGAGATGAACGCGGCACCCGCAACCGGGCCGGCTGGCCCGACCGAGCCCGCCGGGCCCGAGCCCGTTGAGCCTGCTGTACCCGCTCAACCCGTTGAGTCACGCGAACCACTTGAGCCCTCCTCGCGTACGCCGCCGACGTTAGACGCGACGTGTGACAACCCCACGTTCGAAAGCCCCACGTGCAAAAGCTCCACGTGCGAAAGACGGAGCAGCCGCCGCCGGGGTAACGCCCTGACCGACGCGATCTACGACGCGGTGCTCGAGCAGATGAATGTCCATGGCTTCTCCGGGCTCACGATGGAGGGTGTCGCTACCTGCGCCGGCACCGGCAAGGCGGCGCTCTACCGTCGATGGTCGGGCAAAGAGGACCTCGTCGTCGACGCGTTAAACCACGTGCTGCCGCGAGTTGATTCCCCGCCCGACTCCGGCGACTTGCGAACCGACCTCGCCGCCGTGCTGCACCTCATGCGCGAGTCGATCAACAGCCCGGCCGGCTGCGCGATCCTGGGCATCATGGTGGAGCTCGACCGCGGTCACGAGTTCGTCAAAACGATCAACGAACGGGTGCTGGCGCCCCGCAAGCAAACGATCCTGGCGATCCTGAGACGCGCCGTCGAGCGCGGCGAGATCTCGCCGTCCGTCTCCACTCCGCTGGTCGCCGAAACCGCGCCCGCGCTCGTCATGATGCGCGTCTTTTGCGACGGGCCGCCGATCGCCGCGGAGCACATCGACACAATCCTGGACGACGTGATGATGCCGCTGCTACAGCCGGGCAGCCCCGGCCGACACTAGGAGCGCCACAACAGCAACAACGCGCGATCGTCGCTCGCGTCGGGGGGCACGGTTTCGATCAGCCGGCTCGCGCCGTCGCGAAATCCTTGGGTGACAAGCCTTTCCGCCTCTCCGACGAGCTTGTCGATGCCGACCGAAATCTCGCGCTCCGCGTTCTCCACCAGCCCGTCGGTGTACAACATCATCGCGTCGCCGGCAGCCAGCATCCCGTGAGCGCCGACGAACTTGGCGTCGGCCATCACACCAAGCGGCAGCGCGTCGCCGTGGATGAGCCGCCACGTGCCGCTGCCGCTGATGAAGTGCGCGGGCGGCGGGTGCCCGGCCGACTCCACGACGAAGCGCCCGGTGTCGAGGTCGACGACGAGGTGCACGGCGGTCGCGAAGCCGTCGAGCCACTGCTGGCGAAGCAGGTAGCTGTTGGCCGCCGGGAGGAACTCGTCGCGGCTGCACCGCCCCGAGCAATCCGCCGAGCGCTCCTGACAGCAGCAGCGCACGAGTGGCCGCGTCGACGCCTTTGCCGGAAACGTCGACCAACGCAAGCTCGAGCGTCGAACCGTCGCCGGTGCGCGCCGCGACCAGGAAGTCGCCGCCGAACGAGTGCGAGCCGGCCGATCGCAGCAGCGCCTCCGACTCCCAGCCGCTGGGCAACACCGGCAACTCACCTTGGGCGCGCAGCCGATCACGCAAGTCGACGAGCATCGACTCCCCGCGCAGCCCGTGGACGCCGAGTCGCTCACGGGTGCTCGCGAGCCGATACGCGTACGCCACGCCAACCGCGATGACGAACACGCCGCCCGGGCGGGTCTTGACCCAGCCGAGGACGGCCTCGTCGTAGCCGACCATCACCGCGGCGACCGCGACGAGGACCACCAACGACCGCCGCGGCAGGAGCAGACCTGCGGCCAACATGGGCAGCACCATCGCGGACGCCGGAATCCAGTCCTCGCCGGCGATCGGACTCAAGACGCCGATCATCACGATCAACGCGGCCAGCCAAACCTGCGCGATCGTCGGGCTCATGAACTTGCTGCGCCTGATGGTCAGCCACGAGTGGCGAAGCGCGGCGGACACGCCGCCCGACGAGCGCCGTCGCGGGGTGTGCCTGGGCGACCGGGCGTTCGCTCCCTTGCCCACCAGCATGATCGGCAGCGTAACCGCCCAACGCACCAGACGCGATTCGCGCGCTCGGCCGGTCCATTACGCTGCGACCATGCCGCGTGTCACCCGCAAGGTCGACTCCGGCCCGGCCGGGTCGGGAGCGCTGCGCAGCCTTGTCGGGGCCGGTCCGTCGCAGGTCGGCGTCGTCGGAGCGCTGCGGGCCCGCGACGTGTCGCGGCCCGCCGAGGCCGACTTGGCTCGGGCCGCGAAGGCGCCGACGCCGGAGGCCAGACCGGCGAAGGGCTAGGGCAGTTCCGGCTGCGGCACCGCAGGCGGCGTTCCGGTCTCCTCGAAGTCACTCACCAACGCAAGGCGACGCGCGTGCCGAGGCTCGCCGGAGAAGTCGGTGTTGAGAAACACCTCGACGAGCGCGGTCGCCTCGCCGATCGTGTGCTGCCGCGCGCCGAGGCTGACGACGTTGGCGTCGTTGTGCTGGCGGGCGAGCGCCGCGGTCTCGTCGTTCCACGCCAGCGCCGCCCGGATGCCCCTCACCTTGTTCGCCGCGATCTGCTCGCCGTTGCCCGAGCCGCCGATGACGATGCCGAGGCTGCCGCGATCCGCGGCGACTTTCATCGCGGCGGCGATCACGTACGGCGGGTAATCGTCGTCCGGCTCATAGGTGGTGGGGCCGCAGTCGACGGGCTCGTGGCCGATCTCGACCAGCCAACTGACGAGATGGGCCTTCAGCTCGAAGCCGGCGTGATCGGAGCCGAGATAGACGCGCATGGCGCGGAGTCTGCCAGAACGCGCTCTCGCCGACCCGGCGTGGGGCGGCCGCGACCTAGGCGACCTGTGGTTTGCGGTCGCGGCTGCGCTTCAGCTCGTAGAAGCCGTCGACCTCGGCGAGCATCCGGACGGCGTCGAAGAGCCGGCCGGCAGCCTCACCGCGCGGAATCGGCGTCACGACCGGGCCGAAGAACGCCTTGCCGTCGATGGCCACGACGGGGGTCCCGACCTCGGTGCCGACCAACTCCATGGCCTTCGCGTGCGAGGCGCGCAACTCCTCGTCGAACGCGGTCGACTCCCCTGCCGCGGCCAGATCTGGATCGAGGCCGGCGTCGACGAGCGCGGCGCGCAAGGTCTCCGCCGAGGCCGGCTCCTGCCGAACGTGCACCCGATTTCCGATCGCGGTGTAAAGCGGCCCGAGCACGTCACTGTCTGAGTCACCATCTGAGTCACCATCTGAGTCACCGTCCGAGTCGCGGTCCGAGTCGCGGTGCGCGCGGGCGGCCGCGACGCACACCCGCACCGGCGCCCAGGCCCGACCAAGAAACTCGCGGTAGTCGTCGGACAGGTCGTCACGGCCTTCGTTGAGGACAGCGAGGCTCATCACCCGCCAACGCGGCGTGACCGGCCGGACGCCCGCGACCTCATGCATCCAGCGGGACGTGATCCACGCCCACGGACACAGCGGGTCGAACCAGAAGTCGACGGTGCTGGGACTCTCGCTCGCGGCCATCCGCGATCCTCCTCGTGCGTCGGTGCGTCGGTGCGTCGGTGCGTCGGCGGCCGTCGGCGGCAACCCAGCCGCTGGCGGCTGTGTTCCCAGTTTGGCCGGTAGGGTCGAGCACGAGGGGATGAACCGATCGTCAAACAGAGGGGCGAGCCCGGTGCCGGCTGCTGATCGCAAGAGCTTGACGCGCGATGAGGCCGCTGAGCGCGCTCGGCTGATCAGGCCGCTGGAGGGCGATCCGGCGCCCGCCATTCGAACCGCCGTCCGGCTCGACTTCACCCCCGACTCCGGCGGCCTCCCCGATCGCTACTCATCCGCGACTCGGGTGCGTTTCGGTTGCGCGGAGCCCGGCGCGACGACGTTCATCGACCTCGTCTGCGACAACGTCCGCTCGATCACGCTGAACGGTGAGCAGCTCGATCCGTCCGCGCACCACGTCGCAGACCGCGTCACGCTGCCCGACCTGCGCGCGGACAACGAGCTCGAGATCGTCGCCGACTGCTCGTACATGCACACCGGCGAAGGGCTGCACCGCTTCAGCGACCCCGTCGACGGCCGCGCCTACCTCTACACCCAGTTCGAGACGGCCGACGCGCACCGGGTGTACGCGTGCTTTGACCAGCCCGACATCAAGACGACGTTCGAGTTGGACGTCGTGGCGCCCGCCGACTGGGTGGTGGCGGCGAACACTCCGCCGGACATCGCGCCGGACGTGATCGAGCCGGAGCCGTCAGCGGCGGTCTCGCATTGGCATTTCCCGGCGAGCAGACCACTGTCGACCTACATCACCGCGATCGTGGCCGGGGCGTACCACGTCGTGCGCGACACGCACGAGGGCGTCGCGGCGCAGATCCCACTGGGCGTGTTCTGCCGTCAAAGCCTGGCGGAGTATCTCGACGCCGAGGAAATCCTGACCGTCACGAAGCAGGGTTTCGCGTTCTTCGAGCGGGTCTTCGAACGCCCTTATCCGTTCGAGAAGTACGACCAGCTCTTCGTCCCCGAGTTCAATGCCGGCGCCATGGAAAATGCCGGCGCAGTCACGTTTCTGGAGGATTACATCTTCCGCTCGAGAGTGACCGACACCGCCTACGAGAGCCGGGCGGGCACCATCCTGCACGAGATGGCGCACATGTGGTTCGGCGATCTGGTCACCATGCGCTGGTGGGACGACCTTTGGCTCAACGAGTCGTTCGCGACGTACATGGCGAATCTCGCGCAGGCCGAGGCGACGCGCTGGGACGAGGCGTGGACGACGTTCGCCAACGAGGAGAAGACCTGGGCCTGCCGCCAAGACCAACTCCCGACGACCCATCCCATCGCCGCCGACATCGTCGACGTCGAGGCGGTTGAGACGAACTTCGACGGAATCACCTACGCCAAAGGCGCTTCCGTGCTCAAGCAGCTCGTCGCGTGGGTCGGCCGCGACGCCTTCTTCACCGGGCTGCACAAGTACTTCGACTCGCACGCGTGGGGCAACAGCACGCTGCAGGATCTCTTGCGGGCGCTCGAAGACGCATCGGGTCGCGATCTTTCTGCGTGGTCGAAGGAGTGGCTGGAGAGCGCGGGCGTCAACACGCTGCGCCCCGAGATAGAAACCGACGACGACGACGTCATCACCTCCTTCGCGGTGTTGCAAGAGGCGCCCGCCGAGCACCCCACGCTGCGCTCACACCGCCTCGCGGTCGGCTGTTACAACCGGCGAGACGAGGGCATCGTCCGCGAGACGAGGGCCGAGCTCGACGTCGTGGGGGCGCGAACGCCGGTGCCGGAGCTGGTCGGCGTCCGCCGTCCCGACTTGTTGGTCGTGAACGACGACGACCTCGCCTACGCCAAAATCCGGCTCGACGACCGCTCGCTGCAGACGGTGGCGAGCTCGGTCGGCGAGGTGCGCGACTCGCTTCCTCGCGCGCTGTGCTGGGCCGCGGCTTGGGACATGACCCGCGACGCGGAGATGGCCGCGCGGGACTACCTGCGCATGGTGATCCACCTGCTCGACTCCGAGCACGACGTCGGCGTCCTGCAAAGCGCGCTGCGGCAGGCCAGGCTCGCCGTCGAGCGATGGGCCGATCCGGCGTTTCGACCGACCGGCCTCGACATGCTCGCCGCCGCGACGCATGCGCACCTGCGGGCGGCGGCGCCAGGTAGCGATTATCAGCTCGCGTTCTTGCGAGCCTTCGCGGCGAGCGCGCATTCCGAGCAGTACGTCGACGTTCTGAGCGCGCTGTACGCCGAGGAGATCGCGCTTCCGGGGCTGCCGCTCGACACCGATCTGCGCTGGACGTTGCTGGTCCGGCTGGCCGCCCACGGCCGCGTCGGCGCCGCCGACATCGACGCCGAGCTGGCGCGCGACGACACGTCCGCGGGTCGGCGGCACGCGGCCACCGCGCGAGCGGCGCTTCCGTCGTCCGAGGCGAAACACCAGGCCTGGCACCTGGTTGTCGAGCGAGCCGACACGCACAACGCCGAGATCTCCTCGATGATCGGCGGATTCCAGCAGGCCAACCAGCTCGACGTGCTCGCGCCGTACGCCGGCCACTACTTCGACGCGATCGGCGACGTGTGGCAGCACCGCACCGGCGACACCGCGCGCACCATCGCGGAAGGCCTGTTCCCCTACCTGATCATCGAGCAGTCGACGATCGACCGGGTCGACGCCTACCTGCAAAAGGAGCACCCACCGGCGGGGCTGCGGCGAATCCTGCTGGAGAACCGCGACGCCATCGGCCGAGCGCTGCGCGCTCGCGCGCGGGACGCGGCGGCAAGCTGACGCTCGCCGTCGGGGCTCGTCGGCGCGTCGGTCAGTCGGCGCTGTGTTGGTGCGCGACCGGCGGTCTAGCGGCCGACTGGGTCATCATCCGGATGCCGTTGACGATCCCGCCTGCGAGGTCGCCGCCGGCAAACGAGGTGGCCATCGACAAGCTGGCGAGCCCCGCCGCACGGTCGTCGAGCGAACGGCGCGCGACGTTGCCGGTGACGATCTCGACGCGCCGGGCCTCCGGCTCGATGAAGGTCAGCACTGCGATCGACGCGTCGTCGCCGAGGCTCGCGTGCAGCTGCAGCGCGTGGTCGCGGACGTCGCCCGCAGCGGAACCGATGAAGATCGAGAACAGCAGCCCGGTCTCGGCGCGCGCGTTCGCGAGCGTTTGCCGGATCTGGTCGGCCTGCCGCTGGGTGAAGGCGTCACCAACGGGCACTTGCGCCGCCTCCTTCAATCGTCGCGGGCGGCAACGTGTCGACCGACTCCAACGTTTCCGCTGCGTCGATCGATCCCCCGAACCAGACCGAGCCGGCGGTCCACGGACGGCCTGGCCGGTAGCGCGGGCCGCGAATCATCGATGGCAGGTACACGAGGAAGGTGATGACGAGCGCGACCGCCACCGGGATGCCGATGTAGATGAGCACGGTCTGCACCCACGTCAGCCCGTGGCCGGGGTCGCCGATCTCCCCGATCGCCAACAACGTTCCCGCGCCCACGCTCGCCTCGCCCGAATCGAAGACCAGTCACGACGGCATCTCGCCGACGGACGCAACGGTAACGGATGCCGCTTCCCCGCCGACCACGTGGGCCAGCCGCCACGCCAGGTCGCCGGCACGCCCCGCGATGAGGTCGTCGAGCAGCACCGGACGCCCTTTCGCGTCGGTCATCGGCACCCGCCAGTTGGGGTATTCGTCGACGGTGCCGGGTTGGTTGACCGGACGACGATCCCCGACGGCGTCCGGAAGATAGACGCCGACGAGTCGCGCGGGCGTTCGCGCGAGATAGCCGTGCAGCGCCTCGACCAGCTCGTCGACGTGCCGATCGACTCGGGCGGCGAAGTGCGCGCGGCGCGGTGACACGCTGCCGGGCGGCGGAACCGTGATCACGTCGTCCGCGATCTGACCGGACAACAGCCCGACGTCGGCGAGCTTCTCGATCCAAGCGACGCGCTGCGCCTCGTCGGCGGCCCGCTCCTCGGCGGCGTCCCGTTCGAGCAGGCCGAGTTCGGCGCGGATCTCGACGTGCTCGCCCTCGAGGTAGCCGGCCGCCGGCGGCAGGTCGTGCGTGGTGACGGCCGCGAGGCACAGCTCGCGCCAGCGCTCGGCGGCCAGCGGGCGGTCCTGCCGGTCGTGCTCGAACCAGAGGATCGACGTCCCGAAAACGCCGCGCTCGCGCAGGTAGTCGCGCACCCACGGCTCGACGTTGCCGAGGTCCTCGCCGACGACGACGCCGCCAGCACGCGCCGCTTCAAGCAACACGATGCCCACGAGCGCCTCGTGGTCGACCCGCACGTACGTGCTGTCGGCCGGCGTGGCGCCGTCGCCCACCCACCATTGGCGGAACAACCCGATGATGTGATCGACGCGCAGGCCGTCGCCGTGCGCGAACGAGGCGCGAACGAGCTCGCGGAACGGCGCGAATCCCGCATCAGCGAGCTTTTCTGGTTGCCACGTCGGCAGATTCCAGCGTTGGCCCTGCTGGTTGTACATGTCGGCCGGCGCACCAAGGCTGACGCCCGGCGCGAGGACGTGCTGCAACGCCCACGCGTCAGCGCCCGTCGGGCTGCTTCCGACGGCGAGGTCGAGCAACACTCCGATCGGCATGCCGGCGTCGCGCGCAGCTTGCCGCACGGCGTCGAGCTGCAACGCGCACTGCCATTGCAACCAGCAGTGGAAGTCGACGAATTCCCTTTCGGCCGCGCGGAAATCTGCGACGTCGGGCGGGACCCGGCTCACGCAACGGTTCGGGCCAGGCCGACCATGGCGAACCGTGTCGCTCGACGAGCGCGCACCACGTCGCGTAATCGATGAAGCGGTTCGCCGGCTGCCTCGACGAACTCGGCGAAGGCTTTCTGCCGCGCGGGATCGCGTCGATCGTCGAAGGCGGCCTCGAGCACTCGCCGCTTGGCCGACCAGATCGCGTCACGATCGATATCCTCGTCGACGACGTTCTTCGCTCTCAGCGGCGCGGAAATCGCCTGCACGTCGACGTCGCGCAGGGTGGCGTACCTCGGCACGTCCTCGACTCGAAGGTAGAGCGGGTTGATGAACCCCCGGCTGGCCGGAAAGTACGGCGACGGCTCGATCGGCGGCGCCGGCTGCGCGGCGTGCAGCGGGTTGACCAGCACGAAGCCGGCGCCCAGCTCGCGCGCGCTCCACTCCGCAAGCGCGCGCAAGTCCGCGAGATCCCCGATCCCCCAGGACGCCTTTGAACGCACCGCGTAGAGCTGCAACATGAAGCCCCATGCGCGACTGGCGGGCGTCTCGAGTCCGGTCAGGCACGACGATCAAGGCGCAGCTCGCCCGGCGACCGCGCGACGTCGCGCGCAGCGTGTGGTAGCCGAGCGGCACGTCGTCCGGGACCTCGAACGTCGCCTCGCCGACGAGCGCGCCGTCGACCTCGGCGGGGTCGACCCACACCATGAGTTGCGTCAGTTCGCGGCGGCCGCCGTCCTCGAGCTCAAGCACGACGGACGCCGGGTCGCCGTGCGGCACGTGGGTCCACACCGTCGAAGACCGACCGTGCCGGACGACGACGCACGGCGGCAGCATCCGCCGCCACGACGCGACCGCCGCGTCGTCCAGGGATCCGCGGATCGCCTCAGGGCTGCTCGCGTCGACGCCCATCGCGGCCAGCACAGCGCTCACCGCGTCAGCCGACGCCTCGGCGCCGCCTCCGCGCCAGTCGCCGAATTCGGTGGCGACCCCATGCGCGTGCGCGAGTTCGGTGAGCGATGCGTCCAGCATGTCTGCCGACCCTACGCGGAGGCCGCGATGCGGACCCGTCAGGCGCTGGCCGGCTGGTCGATCCCCTGGCCGAACGCCTCGCCGTCCAGATACGGGATCCACCGCGGGTCGCTGCGGCCGGTGCCGAGGATCCGCCACGCCACGCCGGTGGGCGCGCGCGGCGGGTGCTTGATCCGCCATCCGAGGTCGGCGACGGTGCGGTCGGCCTTGACGTGGTTGCACCGTCGGCAGCCGAGACGACGTTCTCCCACACTGCTGGCCGCCGCGGCTTCTGCGGGACGACGTGATCGAGGCTGGTCGCGGGCGACGTCGCAGTAGACGCACCGGCCGCCGTCGCGAGCGAAGACGGCCCGCCGGGTCAGCGGGACCGCCGCCGCGGTAGGCACTCGCACGTACCGAGTCAACCGCACGACGACGGCAGCGCTCAACCCGCCGACGCACTGTGCGCAACACGTCGGACTCTCGACAGAGACGGCCTTCCGGGCGAGCACGAGCACGAGCGCGCGGCGGCCGGCGACGACGCACGAGCGGCTCGTACGTGGCGTTCAGCACCAGTGCGTCGAGCCATCGGCGCCTCCAGCTGACAGTGACCCGAGTCACGCCCCGTCGCGCCAGCAATGACCCCCCGCGATCGGCCGTCCCGGAAGCGGAGACTGCCGCTAGGGTGCGGCAGACATGCCGCATGCCTCAGGGCCGCCCTGACGCGTACCCAGCCGCCGAGCGACTGTCCGGCTGCCGAGACGCTGCACGGCACGCGGTCGCCGACCCGTATCGCTGGCTCGAGGACGCCGACGCGCCGCGCGCCGGCGCTGGTCTGCGGCCCAAGACGCGCTGCTGCACCGAGCCCGCGACAGCTGGCCCGGGCGAGGACCACGCTGCCGACGGGTGACCGAGCTGGTGGGCGCCGGCGATCGTCACGCGCGCCGGTGTGGCGGGCGATCGGCAGTTCTTCATGCGTCGCAGCGCCGACCAGGAGCACGCCGTGCTGATCACCGTCGACCGGGACGGCGCCGAGCGGGTGCTGATCGACCCGATGGAGCTCGACCCGTCGGGCGCCACCACGCTCGACACGTGGCAGCCCCGCAAAGAAGGCGACCTGCTTGCCTACCAGCTCTCGGAGGGCGGTACCGAGGAGTCGGTGCTGCGGGTCATGGACGTCGCCACCGGCGACGCTCGTCGACGGGCCGATCGACCGCGCGCGCTACTCGCCGGTGGCTGGCTGCCCGGGGCGAGGCCGTACTACTACGTGCGCCGGCTGCCGCCCGACGCAGGTTCCCGAGGGCGAGGAGCAGTTTCACCGCCGGGTCTGGCTGCACCGCGTCGGCGCCGACCCTGCCGACGACGCCATGGTCTTCGGCGACGGCTTGGACGACGACGAACTACTACGGCGTCACGGTGAGCCGCGACGGACGATGGCTGGCCATCACCGCGGCCGCCGGCACCGCGCCGCGCAACGACCTGTGGGTCGCCGACCTGCCGCACGGCGACCCGCAAACCCGCGCTCGGCGAGGTGCAGGAGGGCGTCGACGCCAGACCTCGCTGCACGTCGGCCGCGACGGGCGTGATCTACGTCTACACCGACCGCGACGCGCCGCGGGTCGGCTGCGCGGTCACCGACCCGAGCGACCCGGCATCTGGACCGTGGCGCGACCTGGTGCCCGAAGACCCCGAGGCGGTCCTCGAGGACTGGGCGGTGCTCGACGGCGCGCCGAACTCGACGACGCCGGTGCTGCTCGCGTCGTGGACCACGGCACGCCGTGAGCGAGATCACCGTCGCACGACCTGCGCACCGGCGAGCGCACCGGGTCGGTGCCGCTGCCCGGCCTCGGCTCGGTGGCCGGGCTCGTCCGAGCGCCCCGAGGGCGGGCACGAGGCGCTGGTTCGGCTACACCGACCACATCACGCCGGCCCGCGTCTACCGCTACGACGCGCGCACCGGCGCCACCGCGCTGTGGGCCAAGCCGCCCCGGCACCGTCGACGTCCCGAAGGTGCACGGCCGCCAGGTGGCGTACACCTCCAGCGACGGCACACCCGTGCGGATGTTCGTGGTCCGTCGACGCGACCGAGCCGGACGAGCCGCGACCCGACCATCCTCAACGGCTACGGCGGGTTCGGCGTCGCCGATGACCCCGGGCTACTCGGCGACGACTGCTCGCCTGGGTCGAGGCCGGCGGCGTCTACGCGGTCGCCAACCTGCGCGGCGGCGGCGAGGAGGGCGAGAGCTGGCACCGCGCCGGCATGCGCGGCAACAAGCAGAACGTGTTCGACGACTTCCACGCCGCCGCCGAACTGGCTGTCGACAACGGCTGGACGACGCCGACCAGCTCGCCGATCTCCGGCGGCTCCAACGGCGGGCTGCTGGTCGGCGCGGCGCTCACTCAGCGACCCGAGATGTACGCGGCGGTCGTCTGCTCGGCGCCGCTGCTCGACATGGTGCGCTACGAGCGGTTCGGGCTCGGCCAGCTTGGAGCGAGGAGTACGGCACCGCGAGCGACGCCGACGAGCTGGGCTGGCTGCTGGCCTACTCGCCGTACCACCACGTCGACGCGGGCGTCGGCTACCCCGCCGTGCTGTTCACCGTCTTCGACTGCGACACCCGGGTCGACCCGCTGCACGCCCGCAAGATGTGCGCGGCGTTGCAAGCCGCGGTGCCGGCCGGCAACCCGCCGATCGTGCTCCGGCGGGAGAGCGACGTCGGCCACGGCGCCCGGCGCGGTCAGCCGCAGCGTGGACCTGTCGGCCGACACCTTGGCGTTTCTCGCGAAGCACACCGGGTTGCGGCTGCCCGGCTAGCGGGCTTCAGCGCGGCTCCACACCGAGCCGCATCACCATCGCGGCCCCGCCGGAGTCGGACGACCCGACCTCCAGGCAGCCGCCCGACGATTCCGCGGTGCGACGCACGATGTCGAGCCCGAGCCCGGTGGAGCCCACCCCGCTTCGGCCACGGTCGACCGCGCCACGCTGGATGCCCGGACCGCCGTCGGCGACGGTGACGGTCGCGTCGGTGCGCCCGACGTCGACCAGCACGGCCATCGCGGTGCCCTCCGGCGTGTGCGCGAAGACGTTCTCCAGCAGCGCGTCGACGGCGGCGGCCAGGTCGTCGGAACCCACCCGCACCGGGCAGGACGCCGGCGGCAGCCGCAGATCCAGCCGGCGCCCCTGGTCTTCGGCCAGCACCGACCAAAACGCCACCCTGTCGCGGACCACGTCGACCACGTCGCACGCCGGCGTCACCTGCTCGCGCACGCCGCGCCGGGCCTCGCGAATCACGTCACCGACCGACCGCTCGAGTGCGTCGACGTGCTCGACCAACCGGGCCGCCTCCGGCGACTTGGGCAGCGACTCGGCGGCGAGCTTGACCGCGGCCACCGGCGTGCGCAACCGATGCGACAGGTCCGCGACCTGCTCGCGCTCGTCGTCCAAAAGCTCCTTGATGCGTTGACCTAGCCGGTTCAGCGCGAGGCCGACCGCGATCACCTCGCGCGGACCCTCGAGCGGCGCGCGGGCCGACAGGTCGCCGCCCGAAAGCCGGTTGGCGGTGGAGGCGAGCGCGGCGACCGGGCGAGCGGTGCGCTGAGCCAGCCGGTCGGCCACCAGCAACGCGACCGCGAGCATTCCGAGCCCGACGGCGATCAGGATCGCGATGTCGAAGTTGACGCCGTGCTTGACCTTCGCGGCGGGCACGAAGGTTCGGACGACGAGCACCTCGCCGTTGAGGTTGATCGGGTTCCAGATCTCCAGGCCGCCCTTGTAGACCACGTTGACCTGCTTGGTGTTCTCACCGACCTTCGGCGTGCCGGCGGCAAGGTCCAGGCTGGCCGAGTCGGCGTCTGGCGGCGTGCCCCCGATCCAGGTCTTGAGGTCAGGCAACACGACGGACGACGTGATGCCTCCGGAGGCCTGGGCGTTGGCGGAGCTGACGACGGAATCGAGTGCGTGCCGATCGCCGGCGCTGCCGATGGCCTGCAGGCCGGCGACGACGACCTGGGACTGCCGCAGCCCGTCGTTCAGCGCGTTCTGCTTCGCGAGGTTCTTGACCAGCAGCGACAGCGGAATCAAGAACGCCACGACGACGAGCGTGGTCGTCGCCGCCGCGAGGACTAGCAGCCGGGTGCGCACGGTGCCGAGCCAGCCTGCTTAACCCGCCGCGCTCGTCGGATCGACGAGCTTGACGCCCACCCCGCGAACGCTCAGCAAATATCGCGGATCGGCGGCCGACTCCCCGAGCTTGCGGCGCAGCCACGACAGGTGGACGTCGACCGTCTTGTCGGCGCCGCCGTACGCCTGCTGCCACACCTCCGCGAGGAGCACTCGCTTGCTGACGACCTCGCCGGGGTGCTCCGCGAGGTAGAGCAGCAGGTCGAACTCCTTTCGGGTGAGCTCGAGGCGCTCGCCGTCGAGGCTGGCCTCGCGGGTGCGCTGATCGATTCGCAGGCCGCCCACGACCACCGCTTCAACAGCCTCGCCGCTCGCCATCCGGCGCAGCACCGCGCGGATGCGCGCCTCGAGATGGTCGGAGGCGAACGGCTTGACCACGTAGTCGTCGGCGCCCGCGTCGAGGATGCGGACCATCTCGGCCTGATCGTCGCGCGCGGTCGCCACGATGATCGGCACCTTGCTCACCGCCCGCACCATTTGGATCAACTTGCCGCCGTCCAGGTCGGGAAGCCCAAGATCGAGGACGACGAGGTCGGGCGCGGTGTCGACCACTGCCTGCAACCCGGCCATCGCCGACGGCGCCGAGGCCACCGCGTGACCGCGCTCGCTGAGCGAGCGGGTGAGGGTCGTGCGGATGCCTGGGTCATCTTCGATCAGCAACA
Source organism: uncultured Actinomycetes bacterium (assembly GCA_963747395.1). GTDB lineage: Bacteria > Actinomycetota > Actinomycetes > Acidothermales > Acidothermaceae > JAICLV01. The sequence goes on from CAVVEX010000007.1 coordinate 71,090, forward strand.
ATCGGGGCACGGGTCTGACGGTACTCACTCAATGGCGCAAAGAGTGGACGGCGGGGCGGTTTTGGGCGTGCCCGTCGCCACGTCGCGTGCGGCTGCTTTGAGATCGACTTAACTCAGTGACGAGATGGGGACGCCGACACTAGACCTGTGCCAGCGACGCAAGATCCGACCAATCCACGCCCGCAGCGGCGCTCGTTCGCGCGCGCTCTGCGCGGCTGGACCGGTCGTCCGCTGGCGCTGGCTCTCGGCTGGCTGATGTCGTGCGCCCTGGTCACGGCGGTCACCTTGACCGCGGTCAACCGGGTGGGGCACGAAGTGGCCGGGTCGACGCCGCGGGTGATCTCACAGGCGGGCGTGTCGGCGCAGGCCAGCGAGCAGTCGGCGTCGGCGGCCTCAGCCTCGGCGGCCTCGGCGAACGCCGCCGCGGATCGCAGCGCGACCCCGACCCAAGGCACGGTGGCGCCGACCACGCCGAACCCGCAGCCGACGCAAACGCAGACCAAGCCGCGTCGAACGCCGTCACCCGCGTCGACCACCGCGCCGCCCCCCAGCTCGGCGCCGGCGAGCACGTCGCCGCCGGCCAGCGCGTCCCCGGATCCGAGTGGCTCGCCATCGGGATCGACCTCCCCGTCGACCTCTCCTTCGAGCTCCGCCTCGTCGTCCGCTTCCAGCTCGCCGTCGCCGTCGGCGACTCAGCCGGCGAGCAAGCAGACGATCGTGGTGGCGCAAGGCTCGATCACGATCACCTGCTACGGCGACTCCGTCGTCGGCGCGACGGCCTCGCTGACCGACTCCAGTTACAGCATGACGGTGAAGTCGCACAGCGACCCCGCCGTCGACGTCGCGTACACCAAGGGCAACTCGGTGGCGGAGTACGTCTACAAGTGCCGTGCGGGTCAGCCGCTCGGCGGCATTGTCGAAAACCCGTAGCCGACCGGCCCGGTTGACGCCGTTCTGGCGCCCTCGGTAGAGTTAGTAAGCAAAGTTTACTAACTACTTCCGGGTTCTTCACTTCTTCGGCGGACGGACTGCTATGAAGCTTGCGGTGGTCGGCGGCGGCTCGACCTACACTCCTGAGCTGGTCGACGGGATGGCACGGCTGCGCGACGCGCTCCCCCTTGAGGAGCTGGTGCTTGTCGACCCCGACGCGCACCGGCTCGAGTTGGTCGGCGGGGTCTCGCAGCGCATCATGGCGCGTCACGGCCACCCGGCGAAGGTGACCTGGACGTCGGACGTCGACGCCGGCATCGACTCCGCGGGGGCGGTCGTCCTCCAGCTGCGGGTGGGCGGCCAGGCGGCCCGGCACCGCGACGAGACCTGGCCGCTCGACTGCGGCTGCGTCGGCCAGGAGACGACGGGCGCGGGCGGGCTGGCGAAAGCGCTGCGCACGGTGCCCGTCGTCCTCGACATCGCCGAGCGCGCCCGCAAACTGGCCGCGCCCGACGCATGGGTCGTCGACTTCACCAATCCGGTCGGCATCGTCACCCGCGCGCTGCTCGACGCCGGGCACCGCGCCGTCGGCCTGTGCAACGTGGCGATCGGCTTCCAGCGCCGGTTCGCCGGCCACCTCGGCGTCGAGCCCTCGCGGGTGCGCCTCGACCACGTCGGCCTGAACCACCTCAGCTGGGAGCGCGCGGTCTACCTGGACGACGAGAACGTGCTGCCGCGACTGCTCGCCGAGCATGCCGACGAGCTCGCCGAAGACCTCGGCATGCCCGCGGAGTTCATCCGCCGGCTGGGCGTCGTCCCGTCGTATTACCTGCGCTATTTCTATGAGCACGACAACGTCGTGAGCGCCAACCGCGGCAAGCCGACCCGTGCTGAGGTCGTCTCCGACGTCGAGCGTCAGCTGCTCGACATGTACGCCGACCCGTCGCTCGACACCAAGCCCGAGTTGCTGGAAAAGCGCGGCGGCGCGTACTACTCCGAGGCCGCGGTGCAGCTCATCTCCTCGTTGTATCGCGACACAAAGGATGTGCAGGTCGTCAACGTCCGCAACCATGGCACCATGCCGTTCCTCGCCGACGACGCGGTCATCGAGGTGTCGGCCGTCGTGGGCGCCGATGGCGCGAAGCCGTTGCCCGTCGCGCCGGTCGAGCCGTTGTTCGCCGGCCTCATCGCGCACGTGACGGCGTACGAGGAGCTGGCCGTGGCCGCCGCAGTCCATGGCGGCCGCGACCGAGTCTTCGACGCGTTGCTCGCCCACCCGCTCGTCGGGCAACTCGACCTCGCCGCGTCGTTGACCGACCGGCTGCTCGCGGAGAACGGCCAGTTCTTGCCCTGGGCCGCGGGCGCGTGAGCGATCGCGAGCCTCCGGTCGCGGTGCTCGCGATCGACGGGGGGAACAGCAAGATGGACGTCGCGCTCGTCGCCGATGACGGACGCGTGATGGCTTGTGCCAACGGCCCCGGCGCGTCAGCGCAGACCTTCGGCTTGCCGGCCGCGGTCGCCGCGATCGAGGCCTTGGTGACCCGCGCGATGGGCGCGGCCGGTATCACCGCTGATCCCGGCGAGCCCATCGCGCGGCACACCGCGGCCTACCTCGCCGGCGTGGACATCCCGCAGGAGCAAGCGGCGATGGACGACGCGCTGCGCCAGCGCGGCTGGAGCGCGACGACGACGGTCGACAACGACACCTTCGCCATCTTCCGCGCTGGCACGACGTCGCACTGGGGCGTCGGGATCGTCTGCGGGGCGGGCATCAACGCGGTCGGACTGGGACCTGACGGCCGGGTGGTCCGATTTCCGGCGATCGGGATGATCAGCGGCGACTTCGGCGGCGGCGGCGACCTGTCGCGGTTCGTGGTGTGGCACGCCGTGCGCGACGAGGACGGCCGCGGCGAGCCGACGATGCTTCGGCGCGCGGTGATGGACCATTTCGGCTTGCCGAGCATGAACGACGTCGTGATCGCGCTGCACGTCGGCGACATCACTCAACGGCAGTTCTACGACTTGCCCCGCCTGCTGTTCCGGGTGGCCGCGCAGGGCGATCCGATCGCGGTGTCGCTCATCGACCGACAGGCGCAGGAGATCGCGTTGCTCGCGCGCGCGACGACGCGCCGGCTCGACCTGTTCGACACCGCGACCGACGTGGTGCTCGGCGGGGGCGTGGTCACCGCTCGCGACCCGTTGCTGATGCGGCGGATCGACACCTGGATGGCCAAGGAGGCGCCGCAGGCCGTCGTCCGGATCAACGACGTGCCCGCGATCGCCGGCGCGGCGCTGCTCGGCTTCGACCACCTCGGGATCGACGGCGAAGCCGAGCAGACTTTGCGCGCGGCGCTGCGACAGGCGTAGGGGCTACGCCAGCGCGGCGTCGAGGGTGATCGTGGTGCCGGTCAGCGCCTGGCTCACCGGGCAACCCGCTTTCGCGGCCTCCGCGAACTCGGCGAACTGCTCGGCCGTCAGCCCCGGAACGCCACCGCGCACGGTGAGCTTGATCCCGGTGATTCCCTGACCCGGCTGGAAGGTGACGTCGGCGCGGGTGTCGAGCGTGATCTCGGTGTGGCCGGCCTTCGCCAGGCCGTTGGACAACGCCATCGCGAAGCACGAGGAGTGGGCGGCCGCGATCAACTCCTCCGGGCTGGTCTTTCCGCCGGGCTCCTCGGAGCGAGCCGGCCAGTTGACGTCGTAGCTGCCGAGGCCCGACGACTCCAGATTGACGACGCCCTTGCCGCCGTCGAGCAGCGGACCTTCCCAGTGCGTGGTTGCGGTGCGGGTTGTAGCCATGAGCGCTGTCCCTCCGGGGGCCTGGAAACACCTGCGAGAATGAACGACGTGACGGACGACGCCAAGACGACAAGCGATCAGCCGACGACCCAAGCGACGTTCTACGAGCTTGTCGGCGGCGCGCCGACGTTTCGGCGTCTCGTTCACCGTTTCTATCAGGGCGTCGCCGACGACCCGCTGTTGCGTCCGCTCTACCCGGAGCCAGACCTGGCGGGGGCCGAGGAGCGGTTGCGGATGTTCCTTGAGCAGTACTGGGGCGGTCCGCGCACCTACGGCGAGCAACGCGGGCACCCGAGGCTGCGCATGCGGCACGTCCCGTTCAAGATCGGCTTCGCCGAGCGCGACGCCTGGCTTCGGCACATGCGCGACGCGATCGACGAGCTGGAACTGCCCGCCGACCTCGACGCGACGCTGTGGCGTTATCTCACCGCGGCGGCCGACAGCTTGGTGAACGACCTCGGCCCGCACGGCGACGCTGGCGCGGTGACCCCGCCCTCGCTTCGCGTCATCGGCTGACCGGCGGGTAGCGGCGTGGCGGGCGCGAGCGGCTGGGCGCAGCTTCGCGGACTGCTTCGGTCGCGGGATTTCCGGCTGCTCTACGAGACGCGGCTGGTGTCCGCGTGCGCCGACGGCATCTTCCAGACCGCCCTCGCGAGCTACGTGCTGTTCAACCCGGAGAAGGCCACCACGCCGGCCGAGACCGCGTGGGCGTTCGCCGCGCTGCTGCTGCCTTACTCGCTCGTCGGACCCTTCGTCGGCGTCTGCCTCGACCGTTGGTGGCGGCAGCGGATCCTCGTCGTGAGCAACCTGGTGAAGGTCGTGCTCGTGACCGGTGTCGCCGCGCTCGTCGCCGGCCGAAGTGAGGGCGTCGCGTTCTTCGCCGCCGCGGTGGCCGCGCTCGGCGTCAACCGGTTGTTCCTCTCCGCGCTGTCGGCCGGCCTGCCCCGCATCATCAGCGACGACGTCCTCGTCACCGCCAACGCGTTGACCACGACGTCCGGCTCGATCGCCACGATCATCGGGGCTGGCATCGGCGGACTGCTGCGCTGGGGCGTCGGCTCCACCCCGCCGTCCGTCGCGACCATCGTGACGATCAGCGCGGCCGTCTACGCGGCGTCCGCGCTCGTCGCGACGCGCATGGCGCGCAAGCTCTTGGGCCCGGACGAGGACGAGCGGGCGTCGGCCACCAACGTGTCGGCCTGGCAAGCGGTGGGCGAGGTCACCGGGGACCTGCGCCGCGCGGCGCGCCACCTGCTCCAGCGGACCCGCGCGTCGGACGCGCTTTACGCGATCAGCGCGCATCGCTTCCTGTACGGCATGGCGACCTTGACCATCGTGCTGCTGAACCGCAACTACTTCACCAAGAACGTGAACTCCGGCCTGCTGGGCTTGGGCGCGGTCGTCGCCGCCTCGGGCGTCGGCTACGTGCTGGCGGCGATCATCACGCCGCCGATCACCGGCCGGATCGGCAAGCGGGCCTGGATCGGCTGGCTGATGGTGGCGGCGGCCGTCGCGATCGCGGTGTTCGGATTGCCGTACCGGCGGGCGCTCCTCGTCGTCGGCGGATTCGTCCTCGGCATCTCGGCCCAAGGCGTCAAGATCAGCGTCGACACCACCGTGCAGGAGGAGGTCGACGACTCCTTCCGCGGCCGGGTGTTCGCCGTCTACGACATGTTGTTCAACGCCACGTACGTCGCCGCCGCGGCCGTCACCGCGACCGTGCTGCCGAAGACGGGCAAGTCCTACGTCGTCATGACGCTGGTCGCGTTGGGCTACCTCGCCGCCGCGGCCGGCTACCTCGCGCTGTCGGCGCGTCACCGGGCGAGCGGCGCGTACCGCCAGTCGGTCGAATCCACCGACTCAGTGATCGAACTGCCGAAATCCTCAAGTCAGGGATCAAACCGGCCGTAGTCGGAAGTGACGGCGCCGACGGCGCCGTGCTGTCTTGGCGCTGCCTTGTTCGCGGTGTCTCGTTGGCGGTGTCCTTTGGCCAAGTGGAGGTGTGGCTCGTGGAGCCAACCGCGCTGACCGTCGACGTCGAGGTCTTGGAGAACCGGCTGGCCGGGCAGACCTCAGAACTCGTCCGATTGCGCAAGGGCACGGAGACCGCCCAAGCGTTGCTCGACCTGCACACCGCCTGCACCAGGCAGCGCACGGTGGTCGGAACCGCCCGCCAGATCGCCGCCGTCGCCTCGGCGATGACCCGCGCGCCGATCGTCGTGGTCAGCGTCTTCCAGGCTGTGAACCAGCAGCCGCTGCTCGCGGTCAGCCTCGGGGACGGGATCGTCGACGAGGCGCAGATCGGCGACGCCGTTTGCGAGATCGTCGCCCAGCCCGACCTCGCCTGGCTGCGCACCGAGAACCGGCTGCGCGTCGTGAGCCGTGAGACCGCCACCCCATCGACCGCGCTGTTGCTCGCCGAGTTGCACGCCGAGCGGGTGCTGATCACGCCGCTCTTCGGCCAGGGCGAGTTCGTCGGCTGCGTCGTTGCCAAACTTCCGCGGAGCACCCCAGACCCGGACGACGTGACGGTGATCGAGGGTGCGAGCGCGCTGCAAGCCCACGCCGGAGACCTGCTGCACCTGTCACTCGTGCTCGACGAGCTGCGCCGCCGGGCTTTGCACGACGCGGTCACCGGCTTGCCGAACCTCGCGGTTTACGAGCAGCGCTTGGTGCGCGCGCTCGCCCGCCGCGCCGCGTCCCAACCCGCGCACGCCGAGGTCGCGGCGATCCTCATCCAGGTGCTCGCCATGGGCCGGATCACCGAGCAACACGGCGCCACCGGCGTGCAAGAGGTGCTGCGGGAGATCGCCAACCGGCTCGCCGAGATCGCGCCCGAGCACAACCTGGGCCACCTCGGGGCGAGCCATTTCGCCCTGATCGCGCACGGCGAACCCGGCGCGGGGGTCGACCTGGCGCGGGCCGCGATCGACGCCGTCGAGGCGCCGATGGAGTTGAGCTTCGGCCGGGTGGAGGTGCACTGCCACGCGGGCGTGTGCGTCGCCGACGCCGAGGACGGCACGGACGACGCGAGCGTGCTGCTGCGCAAGGCCGAGGCGGCCTCTCGGACGGCGCGGGCGGACGATGAGCGGCTCGTCATCGCCGGCTGAGGCGTCAATGTGATCGCCGGCTGAGGCGTCAATGTGATCGCCGGCTGAGGCGTCAATGTGATCGCCGGCTGAGGCGTCAATCCTCGAGGTATCGGCCCAGGAAGTGCCGCTCGGCCGGCGAGACCCGCCGGGGCCGCCCGGCTGACAGGTCGAACGGAACCAGCACGGTCAGCGCCTCGGCGAGCACGAGCGGTTTCGGCTTCGCCAGCTGATCGCGCATCTCGTAGCGCAAGGTGAACGACGACGACCTGATCTCGGTGGTCCAGACGTCGACCTCGATCGGCTCTGGCCGCCATTCCAGCGGACGCCGGTAGTCGATCTCGTGCCGAGCGACGACGACGCCCTTGATCAGGTCGGGGATGTGCTCGGCCGCTTCTCCGGCGAACAGCATTCCGGTGCGCGCTTCTTGCATGTAGGCGAAGAAGGTGACGTTGTTGACGTGGCCGAACGCGTCCATGTCGTCCCAACGCACCTGGCAGCGAAACGTGAAGCGCACGTCGGTTGAGCTAACCGCGGGTGAGCTTGCGGTAGGTCGCGCGGTGCGGTCGGGCGGCGTCGGCGCCGAGCCGCTCGACCTTGTTCTTCTCGTACGACTCGAAGTTGCCCTCGAACCAGAACCAGTTCGAGTCGCCCTCCCACGCCAGGATGTGCGTCGCGATGCGGTCGAGGAACCACCGGTCGTGGCTGGTGATGACGGCGCAGCCGGGGAACTCAATCAACGCGTTCTCCAGGCTGGCAAGGGTTTCGACGTCGAGGTCGTTGGTCGGCTCGTCGAGCAGCAGGAGGTTGCCGCCGAGTTTCAAAGTCAGCGCGAGGTTGAGCCGGTTGCGCTCGCCGCCTGACAGCACTCCCGACGGCTTTTGCTGGTCGGGTCCCTTGAACCCGAACGCCGACACGTACGCCCGGCTCGGCATCTCGACGTGACCGACGTTGATGTAGTCGAGTCCGTCGGAGACGACCTCCCACAGGTTCTTCTTCGGATCGAGGCCGGATCGGTTCTGGTCGACATAAGAGATGCGCACGGTCTCACCGACGCGCACCGTGCCGGAATCCGGCTTCTCCTCGCCCACGATCATCTTGAACAGCGTCGTCTTGCCGACGCCGTTGGGCCCGATGACGCCGACGATCCCGTTCGGCGGCAACGAGAACGACAGCCCGTCGAAGAGCAGCTGATCGTCGAAACCCTTCACCAGGTCGGTGACCTCGACGACGACGTTGCCCAGCCGCGGACCCGGTGGGATTTGGATCTCGTCGAAGTCCAGCTTGCGGTACTTGTCGGCCTCGGCGGCCATCTCCTCGTAGCGGTCGAGGCGCGCCTTGCTCTTGGCCTGCCGGGCCTTCGGGCTCGACCGCACCCACTGGAGCTCATCCTCGAGCCGCTTGCGCAACTTGGCGTCTTTTTGGCCCTCGACCTTGATGCGGGCGGCCTTGCTCTCGAGGTACGTCGTGTAGTTGCCCTCGTAGGGATAGGTGCGGCCGCGGTCGATCTCCAGGATCCACTGCGCGACGTTCTCGAGGAAGTAGCGATCGTGGGTGACCGCGATGACGGTGCCGGCGTATTTCTCCAAGTGCTGCTCAAGCCACTGCACGCTCTCCGCGTCGAGGTGGTTGGTCGGCTCGTCGAGCAGCAGCAGATCCGGCTGTTGGAGAAGCAGCTTGCACAGCGCGACGCGTCGCTTCTCGCCGCCGGAGAGCACGCTGACGTCGGCATCGGGCGGCGGGCAGCGCAAGGCGTCCATCGCCTGCTCGAGTTGCGCGTCGAGATCCCAGGCGTTGCGGTGGTCGAGGTGCGTCTGCAGCTCGCCCATCTCCGCGAGCAGCGCGTCGTAGTCGGCGTCGGGGTTCGCCAACTCCTCGCTGACCTGGTTGAAGCGATCGAGCAGCGACTTGGTGTCCGCCACGCCGTCCTCGACGTTGCCGAGCACCGACTTCGACTCGTCGAGCTTGGGCTCCTGCGACAAGATGCCGACGCTGTAGCCGGGGGTGAGGTACGCCTCGCCGTTACTCGGGTGGTCGATCCCGGCCATCATCTTGAGCAGCGTCGACTTGCCCATGCCGTTCGGCCCGACGACGCCGATCTTGGCGCCGGGCAGGAACGACAGCGTGACGTCGTCGAGGATGACCTTCTCGCCGTAAGCCTTGCGGGCTTTGCGCAACACGTAAATGAACTCAGGCACGGTCGCCGAGTCTAGTGGCGCCCGTGCGGTCGGCGATCGCGGCGGACCTTGACGCCCTCACGCCGAGCGCCTCACGCCGAGCGCCGCCACCTCCCCTGCCGCGCCCACTGAAGGGTTTGGGCTGGAAAATTCGCCAGAATCGCAGCGCAAACCCTTCACTCGGTCAAGCAAACCTGGCAACCCATCGCCGCGGGCGGCGGCGTCGAACCGCTCCAACACGATCTCGACGATCTCCGGCTCCGCGCCGAGCGGACGGGTGATCAGGTCGGCTTTCGTCACGGCGAACCGGTCGGGCAACGTGCCGGGCGCGAGCACATACGACACGATCACCACCTGACCGCCGGTGCGGGCGCGCACGGCGTCGACCACGCGCCCGACGGCCGGCTTGCCCGCCGCGAAGCCGATGGTGGCCCCCATGCTCGCCGCGACGCCCGCGAGTTCGGCGTTCGCGCGAGCGTCCGAGGTGCCGATCGCGCCGAGCACGACGGACGCAGCCGGATCCGCGCCGGCCTCCGCCAATCGCCTACGCACAAGTGCGAACAGCAGCGGATGCGGTCCGAGCACGGGCGTCTGCTCGAACTCGACGTCGGGGAACTCGCGCCGCAATTCCTCAAGCAGCGCGGGCAAATCCGTGAGCGCGTGGTACGCGGCGGTCAACAGCAACGGGACGACGACGACGCGCCGCGCACCGCCCGCCACCAACGACCGCGCAGCGGTCGGGACGTCCGGGCCGGTGTGGCCGAGGTGCGCGAGCATCGTTACCAGCCCTGGTCGCTCGGCGCGCACCCGGGCCACGAGAGCGTCGAGCACCGGCTCGGCGCGCGGGTCAAGGCTGCCGTGCGCGACGGCGAGCAGCGCGGTGGAACTCACGCGTCGAGGCCCGAAAGCGCGTCGGCCAGGCCGCCGGGCTGCGCACCCTCCAATGCGGCGACCTGGCCGACGACGATGACCGCCGGCGCACGGACCTCGAGCCGCGCGGCGACGTCGCCGATGACGCCCAGCGTCGCGCGCGTGGTGCGCTGCGCCGACGTCGTGCCGTTCTCCACGATCGCGACCGGGGTGTCGGTCGCGGCGCCTGCCGCGACCAACGAGGAGGCGATCTGGTCGATGCGCGACGCGCCCATGAGCAACACCAACGTGCCGAGGTTTGCCGCGAGCGACCGCCAGTCCAGGTCGTCATGGGCGGTGGCCACGGTGAACTGCCGAGAGATCGCGCGATGCGTCACCGGGATGCCTGCGGCGGCGGGCGCCGCGATCGCACTCGTCACGCCGGGCACCACCTCGCACGGCACGCCGGCGGCCGCGCACGCGAGCATCTCCTCGCCCCCGCGCCCGAACACGAACGGGTCGCCGCCCTTGAGCCGCACCACGAACTTTCCCTGCTGCGCGACGGAAACCAGCAGCTCGTTGATCTCCTCTTGACGAAGAGTGTGATCGCCGCGCCGCTTTCCTGCCTCGACCACCTCGACGCCCGGCGGCAGCTCGTCGAGCAGCGCGCGCGGGCCGAGATGGTCGACCACCACGACGTCGGCCTGCGCCAGCAGGCGCCGGCCGCGAACGGTGATGAGTCCCGGATCGCCAGGGCCGCCGCCGACCAGCGCGACGCGGCCCACACCGAGCCGGCGTCGCCGCCGCGACGGCAGATCGCCGTTCGCGAGGAGCAGCGCGATGGCGTCGCGCAGGTCCTTCGCGCGCCCGGGGTCTCCCCCGGCGTTGACGCTCACGACGACGTCGTCGACGCGGGCGACCGCCGGCGTCCACGCCTTCGATCGAAAGGCGCAGGACGCGCGCACGCACCACACCCGCGCGTCGTCGGCGTCGCGCGCGACCACCTCATCGACCGCCGCGATCCCGGTGCAGGCCTGCACCAGCCACGCGCCGACGAGGTCGTCGGGCTGATACTCGCGGCGCAGCACGGTGATGCGCGGGTCCACCTCGATCCTGGTGTCAATGAGGGGCGCCACGACGACGACGTCGGCGCCCGCGTCGGCCAGCCCGACCGCGCGGCGCGCGCCGATCGGGCCGCCGCCGACGACGACGGCGCGGCGTCCGGAGACGTCGAGCAAGAGCGGATAGCCGGCGTTCAACGGGCACGACCCGCTGACAACGGGTCGCCGACGAGCCCGGCGGCGAGCGTCTGACCGTCGTGCTCGTCGATCACGAGGAAGCTGCCGGTCAGCCGGTCGCTCGCGTAGTCGTCGACCGCGAGTGGCGCGACGAGGCGCAGCGAAACGCCGCCGATCTCGTTGAGCTGCAACGAGTCGGCTTCGGTGCGCGCCAGTGTCTCGATGTCGAGACGATAAGAGATGGCGTCGACGACGCCCTTGACGACCCGGGTCGTGTGCTTGACGAGCACCCGGTCGCCGGCGCGCACCGCTCGCTCGGAGAGTTGGCAAATGGTGGCGACGAACTCCTTCGCCACCCGTGGTTCTTGGCGGGGATGCACGATGAGATCGCCCCGGCCGACATCGAACTCGTCGGCGAGCCGCAATGTCACCGACTGCGGCGCGTGCGCGATCTCGACCTCGCCGTCGAACGTGTCGATCGCGACGATGCGGGTGCGCAGCCCCGCCGGCATGATGACGACATCGTCGCCGCGCTCGATCACCCCCGACGCGAGTTGCCCGGCGTAGCCCCGATAGTCCGGCGCGCGCACGACGTACTGCACAGGGAACCGAGCGGCCTGCGTGACCGCGTCCACGCCTACCGGCACGGTCTCGAGATGCTCGAGCAGCGTCGGGCCGGTGTACCACGGCGTGTTGGACGACGGGTCGACGACGTTGTCTCCGAGCGACGCCGAGACCGGGATGACCACGTGGTCGGCGATGCCAAGGGCCTCTGCGGCAGCGGCGAACTCGGTGTCGATCGTTCGATAGGCCGACTCCGAGAAGTCGATGAGGTCCATCTTGTTGACCGCGAGCACGAGGTGGCGCACTCCCAGCAGCGCCGCGACGGCGAGGTGCCTGCGGGTTTGCTCGACGACGCCTTTGCGAGCGTCGACCAGCAGCACGACCAACTCGGCGGTCGAGGCGCCCGTGACCATGTTGCGGGTGTACTGCACGTGGCCGGGGGTGTCGGCCAGGATGAACTTGCGACGCGGCGTGGTGAAGTACCGGTACGCGACGTCGATCGTGATGCCTTGCTCTCGCTCCGCCCGCAGGCCGTCGGTGAGCAGCGCCAGCTCGACGCCCTCGGCGCCGCGGTCGCGGCTCGCCTGCTCGACCGCCTCCAAGGTGTCGGCGAGGACCGACTTCGAGTCGTGCAAGAGCCGGCCCACCAGGGTGGACTTCCCGTCGTCGACCGAGCCCGCGGTGGCGAAGCGGAGCAGTTCGACGTCGCGGTCGAGCCGCGCCGCGGCGGACTCGAAGTCAACGGCCGAGGTCATTAGAAGTACCCCTCACGCTTGCGGTCTTCCATCGCGGCTTCGGAGAGCTTGTCGTCGGCCCGCGTCGCGCCGCGTTCGGTGATCGTCGTCACGGCGATCTCGGCGATGACGTCGGCGACGGACGACGCGACCGACTCGACCGCGCCCGTGCAACTCATGTCACCCACCGTGCGGTACCGGACGACCTTGCGCTCCACGACCTCACCGTCCTTGGGGCCGCCCCACTCGCCGGCGGTGAGCCACATGCCGTTGCGCTTGAACACCGGGCGCTCGTGCGAGTAGTAGATCGACGGCAGCTCGACCCCCTCGCGCTCGACGTACTCCCACACGTCGAGCTCGGTCCAGTTCGACAGCGGGAACACGCGCACGTGCTCGCCCGGCTTGTGCCGGCCGTTGTAGAGGTTCCAGAGCTCGGGGCGTTGCCGGCGGGGATCCCACTGGCCGAACTCGTCGCGCAAGCTGAAGATGCGCTCCTTCGCCCGCGCCTTCTCCTCGTCACGTCGTCCGCCGCCGAAGACGGCGTCGAACCTGTTCGCGGCGATCGCCTCGAGCAGCGGGACGGTTTGCAGCGGGTTTCGAGTGCCGTCGGGACGCTCCCGCAACGTGCCGCTGTCGATGTAGGACTGCACGCTCGCGACGACGAGCCGGAGCCCGAGCCGCGCGACGAGCTCGTCGCGATAAGCGAGCACCTCGGGGAAGTTGTGGCCAGTGTCGACATGCATCAAGGGAAACGGGATCGGCGCGGGCGCGAACGCTTTTCGCGCGAGGTGCAGCATCAGCGCGGAGTCCTTGCCACCGGAGAACAGCAGCACCGGCCGCTCGAACTCCGCCGCCACCTCGCGAAGGATGTGGATCCCCTCGGACTCGAGGGCGTCGAGATGAGGGACCTTGCGCGACGGCGGCAGCCGGAAGGCTGCGACATCCTCATCGACCTCATCACTCGACCTCGTCGACGATGGCGCTCATAGCGTTCCCCTCTCCGCGAGGGCGGCGAGCACTTTCGCCGCGGCCTCATCGACCGTCAAGCCTTTCGTGTCGAGCCGAAGCTCTGGCGACGCGGGAGTCTCGTACGGGTCGTCGACGCCGGTGAGGCCATGGACCAGACCGGCGCGCTGCTTGGCGTAGAGCCCTTTCACGTCGCGGCTGGCGCAGACGTCGAGCGGCGTCGCGACGTGCACCTCGGCGAACGCCACGTCGTCCGACTCATGGGCCACGCGCACAGCGGCGCGGGCTGCGGCGTACGGGGCGATGACGGGCACCAGGACGACGACGCCATTGCGCGAGAGCAACCGCGCGACAAAGCCGACGCGGGCCACGTTGGTGTCGCGGTCGGCGCGGCTGAAGCCGAGATCCGCGGTCAAGTGGGCGCGCAGCTCATCGCCGTCGAGAATCTCGACGCCCCGACCGTCGGCGCGCAACTGGTCGGCCATCGCCCGCGCGATCGTCGACTTGCCGGCGCTCGGCAGCCCGGTGAGCCAAACGGTAGCGCCCCGCACACTAGACGGTGAATTCGCTTGTGTCATAGGTGGATTCCGCATTCGGTCTTGGATCGACCCGCCCACCGGCCCGACCGCGCGTCGGCGCCGTGCTCGACGGGGGCGGTGCACGGCCAGCAGCCGATCGAGAGATAGCCGTCGTCGATCAGCGGGTTGACGAGGACGCGGTTCGCCGCGACGTAAGAGTCGACGTCGGCCTGGCGCCACCGCGCGACCGGGTTGACTTTCACCTTGCCGCGCCGCGCGTCCCACTGGACGACGGGTGTGTCGGCGCGGGTCGGCGACTCGTCGCGGCGCAGGCCGGTCGCCCACGCGTCATAGTGCACCAGCGCGGCGTTCATGGGCGCGACCTTGCGCAGCGCGCAGCACTGGTCGGGGTCGCGCGTGAACAAGTTCTTGCCGTAGGCGGCGTCTTGGTCGGGCACCGACTGAGTCGGCGTCACGCTGACGACGTTAACGTCGTAGGTGGCGGCGACGGCGTCGCGCGTTCCGATGGTCTCGGCGAAGTGGTAGCCGGTGTCGAGGAACACCACGTCGATCCCGGGCTTTGCGTGCGCGGCAAGGGAAAGCACGACCGCGTCGGCCATGGAGGAGAGCACGCAGAAGCGGTCACCGAAAGTCGCGGCCGCCCAGCCCAAGATCTCGTGCGGAGTCGCGGTCTCAAGGTCGCGCGCGGCGTCAAGGGCAACGCGCTCAAGGTCGAGCGTCGCGGTCATGGCACCTCCAATCCGATAAAGCGCAGGGCGAAAACCCGGGTGCAGGCAGCGCATCGCCATTCGCCGCCCTTTTCGCTGCGCGGCCGCAAGTCCTCGTCGCCGCAGTAGGGGCAGAAGAACGGCGTCGCGCGCTCGCCCGCGCCGGCGTCCGCCGTGCTCATTGCAGGTCGGCCTCGTCGGCGCGGTGCAACCACTGGGTGAACTGCTCGCCGGGCTCGCGCTGAATGAGATAGTGCTTCGCCAACCGCTCGACGTAGTCCTCGAGCTGGTCGTCGGTGATTTTCAAGCCGCGCAGCTTGCGCCCGAAGCCTGCGCTGGCGCCGAGCCCACCGCCGAGGTGCACCTGATAGCCGCCGACCTGCTCGCCGTCCTCGTTGGTGACGAGCGAACCCTTGAGGCCGATGTCGGCGAGTTGGAAGCGGGCGCAGGAGTTCGGGCAACCGTTGAGGTTGATGGTGAGCGGGGAGTCGAAATCGGGGAGTCGGCGCTCCAGCTCATCGATGAGCCGCGACGCCCGCTGCTTGGTCTCGACGATCGCGAGCTTGCAGAACTCGATGCCCGTGCAGGCCATCGTCTGCCGACGGAAGACACTGGGTTTCACTTGCAAATCAAGGGCTTCGAGCCCAGCGACGAGCGAGTCGACCCGCTCCTCCGAGACGTTGAGAATCACCATCTTCTGCTCGACGGTCGCGTGCACACGGTCGCTGCCGTGCGCTTCGGCCAGGTCAGCGATCTGCGCGAGCTTCGCGCCGGACAGCCGGCCGACGCGCGGCGCGAAACCGACGTAGAACCGGCCGTCCTTTTGCGGGTGAACGCCGACGTGGTCACGTCGTCCGTCTCGCGGCTGGGCCGGCGCGGGTCCGGCTGGCAGCGCGTACCCGAGGTACTCCTTCTCCAGCACCTCGCGAAACTTCTCGACGCCCCAGTCCGCGACGAGGAACTTCAGGCGCGCGCGACTGCGCAGCCGCCGGTATCCGTAGTCGCGAAAGATGCTCGTGACGCCGGCCCAGACCTCGGTGACCTGCTCGGGCGCGACGAAGACACCGAGCCGCTGCGCGAGCATCGGGTTGGTGGAAAGTCCGCCACCGACCCACAGGTCGAAGCCGGGAGACCCGTCGAGGCCGACCACGCCGACGAATGAGATGTCGTTGATCTCGTGCACCGTGCACAGCGCACCGCAGCCGGTGACCGCGGTCTTGAATTTGCGCGGCAGGTTGGAGAACGCCGGGTCGCCGACGTAGCGCTCTTGGATGTCAAGCAGGTGCGGCACCGGGTCGACGACCTCGTCGGCGTCGATGCCACCGACCGGGCAGCCGATGATGTTGCGCGGCGTGTCGCCGCATGCCTCCATCGTGCTGAGACCGACGGCGTCGAGCGCCTCCCAGATCGCGGGCACGTCCTCGATCCGCACCCAGTGCAGTTGGACGTTCTGCCGGTCGGTGATGTCGGCCAGGTCGCGGCCGTATCGCGTCGAGAGATCCGCGACGGCGCGCAGCTGCTCAACCGAGAGCCGGCCGCCGGGGATGCGCACTCGCAACATGAAGTAGCGGTCGTCAAGCTCCTCCGGCTCGAGCACGCCGGTCTTGCCGCCGTCGATGCCCGGCCGACGCTGGGTGTAGAGGCCCATCCAGCGAAAGCGACCGCGCAGGTCGGCCGGGTCGATCGAGTCGAAGCCCGTCTTGGAGTAGATGTCGATGATGCGGCGACGGACGTTCAGGCCGTCGTCGTCCTTCTTCATTCGTTCAGCGGCGTTGAGCGGCTCGCGGCCGCCTAGCGCCCACTGGCCTTGGCCGCGGGCCTTGCCGCGCTCGGCGTGAGCGCGGCGAGCTGGTGTCGCGGAGCGTGCTTGGGTGGTCGGCGCCGACATGATGCGTGTGCGTCCTTATGGGTAGGCAGGCGCGGACACGCAAGGCTGGAAGACATCAGACAGCCGGGCGCAACCGCGCCCGTAGCGGGCGGCGGTCAGGCAGCCGGCATACAGACCGCGCTCGAGACCCGCAGCAAATCAACATGCAGGCGCGCGACGAGCCGCAAAGCGGGCACGCGGGAGCGGACGATCACGCGGGCGAGCGTGCCATACCTCTGCTTTGCCTGTCGAATCACTAGACAAGGTGTCCGTCGATGAGCCGCTAAAGAGCCGCTAAGGGGTAACTATTCGTCGCCCTGAGGCTGGGAGTTACCCCACAAGGCCCATCCCGAGGCGCGAGGCCGGTTCGGGCGCGAGGCCGGTTCGGGCGCGAGGCCGGTTCGGGCGGGCTGCGGCGGGCGGGGAATCTGACCTGCTTCCACAGCCGGCGCCCGAACCCCCTCAGCCCGCGACGCGCGGCGCCTCAGCCGATGCCGAACCGCGACCGCCGCCGACCGCCCGACCCGGCGCCAGCGCCGGCCAGCTCGGATTCATCGGACGGCTCCGGATCGACCCCGAACTCGACGCCGCCCTCGAGTTCGGGGTCGTCGTCGACGGGCAGCGCGGTGTCGAACTCAGCGGTGTCGAACTCAGCGGGGTCGGCGTCGGCCACGGTCGCCGCTGGCGCCTCCGCGGTCGCTGCCTCGAAGGACGTCGCTGCCTCGAAGGACGTCGCTGCCTCCGACGGCGTCGACGCCGAGCTGCGCTCGACCCGCTTGATGACGGTCGCGACTCGTGACAGTTCAGGCCCAACCGCCAAGGCGTCGATGTCGACCGACTCGCGATGCTCACCGGTCTTGGTCTCGTAGCGGCGCTTCATCAACCGTCCGTACACGATGACCCCGTTGCCCTTCTTCAACGAGAGCATGACGTTCTCCGCCAGGCCGCGCCAACAGGTGACGTTGGTGAACAGCGTCTCGCCGTCGCGCCATTCGCCGGCGGCTCGGTCAAATCGGCGTGGTGTCGACGCCAGCCGGAAGCTCGCCATCGGTGGCCGGCCGTCCGACGAGATGAGGCGTGGGTCGGCGACCAGATTTCCGACGACCGTGACGTGCGTGTCGAGCATGTGATTCTCCCTTTCCTCGTAAGCCTTAAAGGGAGCTTGCTCGGCGCGCGCGGGTGCGTGGCGCACACGCCGTCCGGCTGTGAAAACAGAAATTCGTAGCTGTGGACAAAGAAAGGGGGTGTTATTTGCCGGCTCGCCTGTTAGCCGGTAGACGTCTGACGGTCCCTAGCCCGGCGAGTGTCTACCGGCTCCGAGAGGAGAAGAGGAGTGGCGACGCTACTCGTCGGCCGGATACGGCTCGCCACAGCGGTGGCAGATCGTCGCGGTTTTCGAGTCAGGGACGGCACCGCAGCTCGGGCACAACAGCGCCGCCCAGCAGGCCGGATCGCCGCCCTCCTCAACCGGGGGCGTGGTGGCGGTGGTCTCGTCGTCCATTGGTCTGACCGTAGCGTTTCGCGGCTGATCGCCACCAGGCGTTGGCGTACCCTTGGACGGCGCACCACCGCTGGCGCCCGTAGCTCAGTTGGATAGAGCCCCCGCCTTCTAAGCGGGTTGTCGCAGGTTCGAGTCCTGCCGGGCGCGCGACAGACGACAGAGCTGGTCAGAACCGCGTCGTCGATGACGCCCTTTACGCGCCGGCGGCCGTCACGATCGCGTCGGTCAAGAAGCCGAGAATCACGCCGACCACGAGGCCCCAGGTGAGCAGCACCTTGCGGTCGAACTTCCGCCCCACGGCGAGCAATTCGACGACGACGTAAAGGATCGACCCGGCGGCCAAGGCCAAAAAAGCGATGGACACCGTGTCGTCGACCCACGACCGGCCGACCATCGTGCCGACGAACGTCGGGCCGCCGCCGATGAGACCGAGCAATCCCAGCACCGCCCACGACGGCCGATCGGACTCGCTGGCCAGCGGCGCCACGATGCCGAATCCCTCGGTGGCGTTGTGCAGCGCGAACCCGATCACCAACAGCGTGGCCAGCGTGATTTCACCGCCCGCCGCCGACTGCCCGATCGCCAAGCCCTCCGAGAAGTTGTGCAAGCCGATGCCGACCGCGATGAACAGTGCCAACCGCCGGGGCTGCGTGCCGAGCAGCGGATGCGCGCGCAACTCGGCCACCGCGGCCGCTCCCGGACCGAGACTGACCTGCTTGCGCCGCAGCCGAGACGCCATCCATTTCTCGTAACCGACCAGGCTCAGCATGCCGACGGCGAAGCACCCGCCCATGACCACGCCGTTACCCACCGCGGAGCCGTAGTGCTTGTCGCTGAGAGCGCCGTCGATCGGCTCCCACGCGTGCGCGAGCACATCCCACAGCAGGAAGATCAAGATACCGGTCGCGATGCCGTTCAGCACGGTCCTCAACGCCGGCATCGACCGGCGAACCCGCCCGATCGGCAGCCCGAGGAAGATGGTCACGCCAGCGATGGCGCCAAGCAGTGCGATCCGGCCGGTGCTCAAAGTTGCCTCTCAGTTGGCGGCGTCGTGACGGGCGGCGATGCGGTCCAGCAGAAGATCGAGCGTTAGCTTAGGGCAGCCTAACCTTAGGACGCAAAGTGAGGGACCGGCACCCCCGTGGCCGGCCCCTCACTCCCCCTTGACCCCGGCTCCGCGCGCGAAGCCGAGGAGCTGCGTCAGCAGATCAGCCAGAAGCTGACCGCCTTGTCGTTGTCAGCGCTTCCGACGTAGGACGACGCGGAGCCTGGCGACTCGCTCCACAGCAGCGAGTTGTTGACGTCGTAGACGGTCACGTACGAGTCGGTGTTGTTCACCCACGACGTCGTCTGGTCGGAAAATCCATATGTGCCAAGGCTCTTGGCGCCGCACGCGCTGAACTCGAGCATGCGGCCACCGTCGCCGCACGCGCCGGCGCCGCAGCTGTAGTGGTTGAAGTCGATGTTTTGGTAGAAGCAAGTCCACCCGGTCGTGCTCGTGTACGGGCAGCCGTCGCGGTACGACGTCGTCAGTGGCGCGAGCGCCGCGGCCGCGCCGGGCCGGCCAGGCGCCGTTGACTGCCGCGTCTCGGCCCGGTCGGCGCCGCGGGTCGGAAGCTGGCCGGACAGTGGGTTGGCGAACACCATGATCGCGTCGCCGCCGTCGTAGGCGACCTCGTACGGGCTGACCTGCGTCCCGCCGTGTGCCGCCAGCTGCGCGTCGATTTTGGCTTGCAGCCGCTTCGCCGCGGCGGGCGGCAGGCCCGACTTCGCGGTCCACGGGTCCCCCGAGCCGGACGACGCCCCCGCTGGCGCGGCGGATCCGGGCGCGGGCGAGGCTGACGCCGCGAACGCCGGCGAGCCCGTGCCCAGCAGCAGCGCCGTCGCCAGAACAGCGGCGCCGGCGCTCGCGGAGACCGCGGGAAACACGGTCTTGAGCCGACCTTTCATCTCCATCTCCGTTTCGGTTGGCGTTGGTGGGCGGGAGGGCTCTCGCGACGCCGAGCGTCATACGCGCGGCGAGCCGTCACAGCGGCGGCGGCACAGTCGTGTCGGAGCGCACGAGGCCGTCGCGCACGTAAATGACGTACGAGATGACCGACGGGATCGGGACGCCGAGCTTGCCCGCGGACTTGGTCAAGATGTCCTCCGCACCGAGCAACTCCCCCGTGGTGGGGTCGAACAGCAGCACGTGCCTCGTCGGCAGTCCCGACGCCGCGCTGTCCAAGGCCACCGCCTGCACGAGCCGACCGAGCCGGTCTGTCGCGGTGCCCAAGCTGACGATCGACGGCTGCGCCGCGAGCATCCGCAGCACGGCCGCCTCCAGCGCGGGCGTCATCGCCCGTTGCGCCCGCAGGTCCTTGACCGCGGCGACCAACTCCTCGCTGCGGGGCAGCGTGCCCGGGGCGCCCTGCGCGCTCGACCCGACCTCCGCCTCCAGCAACTGACCTTCGAGCGTCGCCGCGTCGGTCGACAGCTGCGCCGGGAACTGCCCGGCCGCCGTGCCGGTGTGGGTCTCGACATGGCCGCCGGTCAAGGGCAACCCGGCGCGCAACCACGCGTCGAGGCCGGCGGCCGGCGCCGGCAACTGCGAATGCGTGACCACCCGCTGGCCGCCGCCGTCGCTTATCCACTGCTCCACGACGGTCGGCATGCCGGCCGGCCGGGCGCTCGGGTCGGCGCCGGCGAAGGTCGACCACGACGCCGACTCCAGGTAATACCAGCTCCCCTCGCCAGCCGGTGGTTGCGCCTGCGCCGCGCTGGCCAGTTGGGTGAGAACCGGCGCGCCGCGGACGGGGTCGAACGCCCGCGAGTAGTCGAGCGGTCGCAACGCCACATAGTGCCGCGCCGGGTGACCGCCGCCGGCCGCGATCACAAACCCCGTCGCGACGAGCACGAGCACCACGATGGACGCGACGGCGGACCGCACCGTGCGCGGGTCGCGTCGCACCGGCCCGCGGACGGCGGGCGGCGCGCCAGCTTCGACGCGTCGGGTCAAGTCCTGCCAGATCCGCTCGATCGCGAGGTCGTCCAGCGAATCCGGCTGTTGCGAGAGTGGGTCGTGCGCGTGAAGCAGCGCGCGCGCCTCTACGACGTCGGTCATGAATCCTCCCGTTGGCCCGATGCCGCGGCCGAGGGACGCGAGTCCACCTCGGAAGCGTCCGCCGACCGCGCGCCGACAGCCGCGCTTCGCGCGGCGTCTTCGTCGTCCCCTGCGTCAAGGAGCTGGGCGAGCCGGCGACGCGCTCGGTGCAGCCGCACGGCGAACGCGGTCGCGCTGCACCCGACCACGCGGGCCGCGTCGCGGATCTCCAGTCCTTCCCACGCGACCAGCTGCAGGGCTTCTTGATCGCGTGGATTCAGCCGAGCCAAGCTCGTCAACGCCTCGTCGCGGGCGCACAGCACCTGGGCGTGGTCCGGCTCGATCACACCGACGCCGGCCGCGAGCGCCGCCCGCAGGTGCCGATCGAGCCGGACCTCCCGAGCCTGCGCCCGCACCGCGTTGGCCACCACCCGGCGGGCGACGCCGAGCAGCCACGGCAGCTCCTCGTCGTCCGGGAGCTCCGGCATCCGCCGCCACGCCACGAGGAAGGTCTCCGAGACGACGTCCGCCGCGGCGTCGCCGACCCGCCGCCAGGCGTAGTTGTGCACCGCTCGCACATGCCTGCGGTACATCGCGGCATACCGCTGCCGCTCGGCTGGCCCGGCCGGCTCCGTCGGCCCGGCGGGTGATGGCGACTCGCTACCCACTCTCATGAGATGTCCAGGATCGGCCATTCATTACAGGCGACCCGGAAGAGATTTCTCGCTTCTCGACGGCCATTGGCCACACCGGACCATTGATCATCCGGATTGCGCGATGATGAAGCATGACCGAACGCGCGGCGCCGTCCGCCCAGCCGCCGCGAGCCCGCCCGTCCGGCGCGGGCTACACGGTGACCATGCGGGTGCTGGCGCCCCACGATCCGACGCTGCTGCCCCGGCTGGCTGACGTCGTCAGCGAGGTTCGCGGCGTCGTCACCGGCATGGACCTCGTCGACGTCACGACAGCCGGCGCCACCGTCGACCTCACGCTGCTCGCGCTCGACGAGGACCACGTCGCCGACGTGGCCGCCGCCCT
The DNA here is from genome assembly GCA_963747395.1 of uncultured Actinomycetes bacterium. GTDB lineage: Bacteria > Actinomycetota > Actinomycetes > Acidothermales > Acidothermaceae > JAICLV01. Next base: position 93,170 of record CAVVEX010000007.1, read on the forward strand.
CGAGACGCACACCGGCGTGCGGGTGCGGCACACCTCCGACCCCACTTTCCTGTTCCACCTCGGCGGCAAGATCGAGGTCGCCGCGCGAACGCCATTGCGCACGCGACAGGACATGACGATGGCGTACACCCCCGGCGTCGCCCGGGTCGCGTCGGCGATCGCGAACCGCCCGGAGTCGGCGTGGACCTTGACCGCCAAAGGCACATCCATCGCCATCGTCACGAACGGCACCGCGGTGCTCGGCCTCGGCGACATCGGACCGTACGGCGCCATTCCCGTGATGGAGGGAAAGTCCGTCATCTTCAAGGAATTCGCCGGGGTGAACGCATACCCGCTGTGCCTCGACGCGAAGGACCCGCAGGCCGTCATCGACGCGACGCTCGCCATCGCTCCCGGCTTCGGCGGCATCAACCTCGAGGACATCGCCGCCCCCGCCTGCTTCCAGGTCGAGACCGAGTTGCAGCGGCAGCTCGACATCCCGGTCTTTCATGACGACCAGCACGGCACGGCGATCGTCGTGTCGGCCGGGTTGCTCAACGCCTGCCGGATCACCGGACGCGACTTCCCCGACGTCCGCGTCGTCCTGGTCGGATGCGGCGCGGCCGGCACCGCCATCAGCACCGCTCTGCTCGACGCCGGCGTTAAAGACCTCGTCATCTTCGACAAGGACGGCGTGCTCACGCCAAACGGCCAGCCGCACCACCGCGTGCTCGCCGAGCGCTCGAATCCCCGAGGCTTGACGGAGCTGCCGACCGCCATCCGCGACGCCGACGTGTTCATCGGGACGGCCCGGCGCGGCTCGATCGACCCCGACCTGCTGAAGACCATGGCGCCGCAGCCGATCGTCTTCGCGCTGTCGAACCCGGAGCCGGAGCTGCTGCCGGAGGAGGCTCGGCCCGACACGTTGCTCGCGACCGGCCGGTCGGACATGCCTAACCAAATCAACAACGCCTTGTGCTTCCCAGGCTTTTTCCGCGGCGCCCTGGACGTGCGCGCCACCAAAGTGACGCTCGCGATGAAGCAGGCGGCCACGCGGGCCATCGCCGACATCGTCACCGACGAGCAGCGCGCGCTCGCCGTCGTGGTGCCGACCATGTTCCAATCCCGACTGCATCACGCGGTCGCGAGCGCCGTCGCCGACGCGTGGCTGGCCGAACACCCCGAATCCCGCAAGCGCGACGCCGACAGCGACGGGAGGCTGCGATGACCCGCGGCACCGACGACACGGCACGGCGCCACCGGGCACACCGTCGACACCGTCGACGCTCTTGACACCGTCGACACACTTGGCCGGGCGCTGCGAGATCTGCGCGTCTCGGTCACCGACCGCTGCAACATGCGCTGCCGCTACTGCATGCCGCGCGAGGTGTTCGGGCCAGGGTTCGTGTTCGCGCCGCGACAGGAGCTGCTCAGCTTCGAGGAGATCACGGACGTCGTGGCGGCGTTCGCTCGCGCGGGCATGCGCAAGGTGCGGCTCACCGGCGGCGAGCCGCTGCTGCGCGCCGGCCTGCCCGACCTGGTGGCGATGGTCGCCGGAGTGCGCGGCGTCGACGACATCGCGCTGACCACCAACGGATCGCTGCTCGCCCGCCACGCCGAGCGGTTGCGTGCGGCCGGGCTGCACCGGGTCACGGTCAGCCTCGACACGCTTGACCCTGAGCTTTTCCAAGAGCTGTCGGACACCGAGATCTCCCTCGACGCGGTGCTCGACGGCATCGAGGCGGCGACCGCCGCGGGCTTCGGCCCGATCAAGCTCAACACCGTCGTGCGACGCGGTTCGAACGACGCGGACGTCGAGCGGGTCGCGCAGTTCGCCCGCGACCACGGCCACATCGTCCGGTTCATCGAGTACATGGACGTCGGCGACACCAACGGCTGGCGACACGACGAGGTCGTGCCGTCGGCCGAGATCGTGGCCCGGCTGTCGGCGCGGTGGCCGCTCGAGCCGGCCGATCCGAACTACCGCGGCGAGGTCGCCTCGCGCTACCGCTACGCCGACGGCGCCGGCGAGATCGGCGTGATCTCCTCGATCAGCCAGCCGTTCTGCGGCGCGTGCACGCGCGCTCGGCTCAGCGCGATCGGCGAGGTGTACACCTGCCTGTTCGGCTCCCGGGGCACCGACCTGCGGGCCGTCGTCCGCGCTCATTCGGACGACGAGACGCGGGCGGGCGCGCTCGACGCCGCGATCGCGGAGCTTTGGAGCGCGCGGGCCGACCGGTACTCGGAACTGCGCGCCGCGCACAACGGTGATCGCGCGCCGCGCAAGGTGGAGATGTCGCGCATCGGCGGCTGACTCGCCATCGGACCAAGCGCCGGAGCTGTGGGCGAGTCGACGGGCGGCCGGACCTGACGACCTAGAGTGTGATCCCGTGACGAGTCATCTCAGCGACCCCACCGTGCCGACCCGCGCGCACTTGAGGTGCGCTCACCCCGTAACTGGACGCCAGTCGCGAGGGGCGGGGCATCGCCGATGAACGAGTACCTCGTGTGGATCGACTGCGAGATGACCGGCCTCGACCTGCGCGCTGACGCGCTCATCGAGGTCGCGTTGCTGGTCACCGACCCCGAGCTGAACGTCGTCGGCGACGGCGTCGACGTCGTGATCAAGCCGCCGCAGGAGGCGCTCGACCAGATGCCGCAAATCGTGCGCGAGATGCACACGACGTCCGGCTTGCTTGAGGAGCTGCCGCAGGGCATCACAATGGCGGAGGCGCAGGATCTGCTGCTGGCGGCGGTGCGCGAGTTCGTTCCCGAGCCGCGCAAGGCGCCGCTGTGCGGGAACTCCATCGCGACCGACCGCGGCTTCATCGCACGCGATCTGCCCGCGCTCGACGCGCACCTGCACTACCGCATGGTCGACGTGTCGAGCATCAAGGAACTGGCCCGCCGCTGGTATCCGCGGGTCTATTTCGCGAGCCCGGAGAAGAAGGGCGGCCACCGGGCGCTGGCCGACATCCGGGAGAGCATCGACGAGCTGCGCTACTACCGGGAGGCGCTCTTCGTGCCGCCGCCGGGGCCCGACACGTCCACCGCCCGCGCGATCGCCGCGCGGGTCAGCGGGGCGCCGGTGGAGTCGACGTCCGACGCCGTCCCGCCGCGAGCCGACTCCGGCTCAGACGCCTAACTGCGGCGGCGCCGGACCCGGCTACACTTGCCCCGATCCCGGCGGAAGTCGGGGCCTTGGTGGGTGTAGCTCAGCTGGTAGAGCACCGGGTTGTGGTCCCGGGTGTCGCGGGTTCAAGTCCCGTCACTCACCCCAAAGTCGCGCGAGCGACGATGCCGTCGCGCCCGGCGACAGCGGTCGGCGGGTCGGGCGCGGGTCGGTGCAGGTGGAAGCCCTGAGCCCAGCTGATCCCAAGGTCGCGCACGGCGGCCAGTTCGCCAGGAGTTTCGACTCCCTCGGCGATGACTTGCGCGCCGACATCACCGGCAAAGGTGACCAGGGCTGCGGCAAGTGCCCGCTGGGGTTTGCTCGCGTCGATTCCCGCGACCAGCGAAATGTCGAGCTTGATGATGTCAGGATCCAGCAGAAGCAGGTGACGGAACCCGGCGTAGCCGGCACCGAGATCGTCACAGGCGAGTCGCATGCCGGCTTCGCGGAGCGGCCCCGTCGCGCGGTGCAACGGCAAGTAGTCCTCGACCGGCACGTGCTCTGTCAGCTCGATCACGAGTCGCGGGCATAGAGCCGGCGGGACGAGCTGTTCGTCGAGCAGCCGCAGCACAGTCGCCGGTGACATGTTCACCGCCAGGAACAGCTGCGGGTCGAGAAGGGAAAGCGCCGGGACCAACATGGCGGCGGCGAGCCACTCGAGTTCCACTCCCAGACCGACGGCGAACGCGTCCGCGAACCAGCTGGCCGGCCCGGGCGGGTCTGCGTCAAGAAACCTGGTCAGTCCCTCCACGCCGACCGTGCGACCGCTGCTCGTGTCGACGACCGCCTGATAGTGCGGGTGCAGCCTCCGCTGCGCAAGCGTCGCCAAAATGCGCTGGCGCGTCAGCTCCTGGTCAGCGATGGGTTGGGGCACAGGCGGCGCGTCCTGTCCGCCGTGTGGCGCGCTGGCGCGCAAGGTGGCATAAAGCTGGCGGGTTTGCAACAGGTTGGCGATCCGGAGAACCGCTTCTCGCGTGTCGATCGGCTTGGTGAGAAAGTCCTGCGCGCCCGCGGCCAACCCGCGGTCACGGGTCTCGGTCGACGTGTCGGCGGTCAACACCAGCACCGGCAAGTACGCGCCAGCGGCATGCTGCTGGATTTGCTGCAAGACGGCGTGACCGTCCAAGTGCGGCATGCGCATGTCGAGCAGGACGAGGTCGGGTCGATGTTCGGCGAGGTCGCCGGCGACGGCTCTCGAGTCGGTTTGTCCGTGCAACCGATGAATCCCGTGGTGGCGCAGCAACCGTTCGAGGAGAGTCACGTTGGCGGGGCTGTCATCGACGATCAGCACGCTCATGTCACTGAACCGGCTGAGGACGCGACTGGTATCGATCTGAGCGGTCACCGGACCCCCTCGCGACCGCCGGCACGGCAGGGGGCTCTCTGCCGTCGCAGTCGGTTCTGCTCGTATGCTGCCACTCCGGGACGGCGATGTCGTCGCGTGATCGAAATCTCATCCAACCGCGGACGGTCGACCGGCGGATATTCGACGCAATTGAAAGGCGTCGCTACACAACACGTGCTCGACAATCTGGGCGTTCGACAAGTTGTCCTCGATCAGCAGGGCGATCAAGGGCAGCTATGACGAGGGCACGGTCACGATCGCCAGGACCTGCTTGACCCGCTGCCGGTCGACGAGCATGCGCTCGGCGCTGTCACCCGCGATCTCGACTCTCACGCCCCGAGCCCGAGCCGCGGTGGTCGGCACGGTGGCCGCGTCCTGCACGGCCTCGGCGACGTTGACCGCCGACCACGCGATTGCGCCCTGCGGCTATTCGAACATCGAGCCACCGTCGACGTTGAGCGATGCGCCATAGACGAAGTTGGCGGCATCCGAACACAGGAACACGGCGGCCGCGGCCATGTCGTCGGGGTGGCCCATGCGCCTGATCGGCAATCCGGCGGCGATGCGGTCTTTCAACTCCTGCGTGAGGCCGCCGTGCATCGGGGTGTCTGTGGGACCCGGCGTCAGCGCGTTGATCCGCACGCCGGTGCCGGCGAACTCGCGAGCCAACGACTTCACGAGTGACAGCACGCCCGCCTTGGAAGCGGCGTAGGCAGCATCTGCCACCAGGCCGCCGCCCCCGCGCTTGCCGGCGTCTGACGCGACCGCGACGATTCGGCCGTAACCCTGCGCCGTCATGCGCCGCACAGCCTCCTGGCACACATAGAAACTGCCCAAGAGATTGATGTCCAGTACACGGCGCCAGTGCTCGGTCGTGATGTCGAGAGCGCGCGCAGCGGTGATGATGGCGGCACACGAGACGACGTTGTCGATGCGTCCGTGATCGCTGTCGATTTGCTCGAAGACCGCGGTGACGGCGGCGGGGTCCGCGACGTCCAACGACGCGGCGGTCACGGGTGCGCCCTCACCAAGATCGGCCGCTACCTCCGCCACCGCGTCGCCGTCGAGGTCGGTGAGGACGACGGCGGAGCCAAGCTCGTGGAAGGCCCGTGCGACCTCACGCCCCATCCCGCCGGCTGCTCCCGTGACCAGCGTCAGCCGGCCTTCGAAGGTGGAGGGCGCGAAGCACGCCCAGTTGCTCGGAGCGACGGCTACGGGCGTGGTCATCAATGCCTCCTGATACGTGCAATCGAATAATGCGTCGAACGAGCGATCAGCTCACCGCGAACGACATGTCGGCCGCGGCGTAGTGACAGGCGGACGGATGCGAGAACCCGCGCAGTTCCAGCAATGGCTCTTCCTCCGCGCAGCGCTGCTGGGCTTTCGGGCAGCGCGTGCGGAATCGACAACCTGATGGCGGGTCGGCCGGCGACGGCACCTCACCGTCGTCGGCCGGGATCGTGGTGGTCTTGACCCGCCACGGGAAGAGCGCAGGCGCCGAGCTGAGCAGTGCCTGCGTGTAGGGATGAACGGGCTGGCTGTACACCTGCTCGCGATCGCCGCTCTCGACGATCTTGCCGAGATACATGACCGCGACGCGGTCGCACAGATGACGCACAACCGACAGGTCGTGCGAGATGAACAGCAGGCCGAGACCAAGCTCCGCCCGCAGCTCGGCGAGCAGGTTGAGGATCTGTGCCTGAATGGAGACGTCGAGTGCGGAAACAGCTTCGTCGGCGATGAGCAGTCGCGGCTTCAGCGCCAGCGCGCGGGCGATGCTGATCCGCTGGAGCTGGCCGCCCGAGAACTGCGCCGGCAAGCGGTCGGCGTGCCGTGGGCTCAACCCGACGAGTTCGAGCAGCTCGGCGACCTGGGAGTCCCACTCGCGGCGAGCCACGATGCCCGGATGCACCAGCCAGGGCTCGGTGAGCAGTTCGCGCACGGTCATCCTCGGATTCAGCGACGAGAACGGGTCCTGGAACACGATCTGGACGTCGCGTTTCGCGTCGCGCAACTCCTTGCGCGACAAGGTGTTCCAGTCCCGTCCCGCGATAAGGACGCTTCCCGACCGAGGCTTCTCCAGGCCGACGACCGTGCGTGCGATGGTCGACTTACCGCAGCCTGATTCTCCGACGAGACCCAGCGTTTCCCCGGTCTGCATCGTGAACGAGACGCCGGCGACCGCCTGCACCTCGCCGCGCGGACGACCCAGAACATCGCGGCCGAGCGGAAAGCTGGTGACGAGGTCAGTGACTCGCAGGAGTTCGCGACTCGCCGTTGCGCTGGACACTGTTGATCACCTCCTCGGCGAAGTGGCACGCGCTGAACCGACCCGGTCGCACCTCGACCAGCGCCGGGCTCTCCTCGCGGCAACGATCGCGCGCGAACGCGCATCGTGGCTGGAACGGGCAGCCGGCGGGCCGGGCCGCTGGATCGGGCGGACTGCCCGGGATCGGAGTGAGTGCCGACCCGACCGTCGCCAGCGTCGGCACCGACTTCAACAGCCCGACGGTGTAGGGGTTCGCCGGTGACTCGTAGATCTCACGAATCGGCCCCGACTCCATAACCCGACCGGCGTAAAGCACGTAAACCCGGTCGGCGGCGCCGGCGACCACCCCGAGGTCGTGCGTGATCAGCAGCAACCCTGACCCGCGGCCGCTCGTGAGGTCGCCGAGCAGGCTCATGATGCGAGCCTGCACGGTGACGTCGAGCGCGGTCGTCGGTTCGTCCGCGATGATCAGCTCCGGGTCGAGCGCCAGTGCCATCGCGATCACGACGCGTTGGCGCATGCCACCGGAGAATTGCTGTGGGTACTGCTTGTAGCGCCGAACGGCGTCCGGCATGCGCACGCGGTTGAGCAGTTCGATCGCCGCGGCGCGGGCCTTCGCTCGGGACATGCCGCGTTGATGCGTGAACATCTCGCGCACCTGGCGACCGATCGTGAGCACCGGGTTCAGAGCGCTCAGCGGATCCTGGAACACCATCGACAGGTGCGCCCCGCGAAGGCGCTGCATCGCCCGCTCGTCCGCGTGCGTGATGTCGACACCGCGAAAGGTGATCTGGCCGTCGACAACACGACCCTGGCCGTTCGGGAGCAGGCCCATGACGGCGAGGCCTATCGTGCTCTTGCCGCTCCCCGACTCGCCGACAAGTGCGACGGTCTCACCCCGGCCGACGTCGAACGAGACGCCGTCGACCGCGCGCACCGGCCCGCCTCGGGTGGCGAACTCCACCGCAAGGGAACGCACGGAGAGCAACGGCTTGCCGCCGCCGCCGTCGGGCGGGCCGGTCTCGGGTGTCGCGGTCATCTCAGGCCGTGACGTCGGTGAACATCGGCTGGTTGTTGGGCGCGGGAACGAAACCCTGCACGGAGTCACGGACTCCGTAGGTCGCCTTGATCTGCAAGGGGAAGATGCCCACGGCGTCGTCCCAAATGATCTTGCAGGCGTCGGCGTAGAGGGCCTTTCGCGCGTTCTGGTCAGTCGAACTCCGCGCCTCGTTCAGATCCTTGTCGAGCGCCGAGTTTGAGTAGCCCATGCGATCGGCCTTCGAGGTGTAGAGCCGGCCGAGGGTGTAATCGGCGTCGCCTGTCGTGACGCTGTTGTTCTGCAGGTCCATGTCCCAGTCGAGCGCCAGCAGCTTCTTCAGCCAGGTCGCCTGCTCGAGCTCCTGAAGCTCCACCTTGACGCCGATCTTCGCCCAGTAGGTGTTGAACGCCTCGGCCACCGACTTGATCTGCGGTGCGATTCCCGTGCTCCACATGAGCGTCGTGGAGAAGCCGTCGGGATGCCCCGCCGCGGCGAGCAGGCTCTTCGCCTTCTCCGGGTCGTACGCGTAGGGCTGCTGTGCTGCGTAGCCGAACACGGTCGGCGGGATCGGCGCGTCCATCACCTCGGCGGTGTCCCCGAAGAGCTTGCTCACGATGGTCTTGACGTCGATCGCATGCCACATCGCCTGCCGCACGCGCACGTCGTTGAAAGGCGCGCGACCGCAGTTGAACCAGTTGAAGTAGTACACGTAGCTCGGGGTGCTCTCGACCTTCACGCCTGACGCGTTGCTCATCGAGCTCATCTGGTCGGGCGGGATCGACCACGTGACGTCGACGGCGCCCGTCTTCAGCGAAGTGAGGCGGGTCGAGGTCTCCGGGATGTATGGCAGCTGGAGGCTTTGCGCCTTCGGCGCGGTTCCCCAGTAGCCGGAGTTCGCCGACAGGTTCAGGTGATCGGACGCCGTGAACGAGTTGACTTTGAACGGGCCGCTGCCTACCGGGTTGTTGAAGAAGGACGAGTCCGTGAGCTTTGCCGCGGGCGCCACGAACAGCAGCGTGAGGTTCGACAGCATCGTGCCGAGCGGCGCCTTCGTCTTGATGGTGACCGTCTGCGGATCGGTCGCCTCGACGGAGTCGAACGTCGTCCAAAGGGCGGCCTGCGGCGTCTTCGAAGCGACCAACCGCTCTAGCGACGCCTTGACGTCGGAGGCGGTCAACGCGCTGCCATCCTGGAACTTCACGCCGTCGCGCAGGTGGAAGACCCAGGTGTTCTGGTCGGGCTGGTCCCACTTCGTCGCCAGGCTCGGCGCGATGTCGGAGCCCTGGCGGGTGACCAGTGTGTCGAAGATGTGCCGCGACGCGAGCAGCGTGCCCTCGTCGACGTCGCTCGGCCCGTGCGGATCGAGCGAGATGATCGGCCGCTCGAACGCTGCCTTCAGGGTCGTCGAGCCACCCTTCGGCGCGGCGCTCCCAGCGGCGCCACTCGCCGTGGCGCCGCTGGCGCCGCCCCCGCTTTTGTTGCCGCAACCAGCTAGACCGAGCGCCGCGGTGGCGCCGGCGCCGACGACGGCGAAACGCATGAAGTTCCGGCGAGTCACGCCGGTCGGGGTTGTGCTTGTGGTGCCATTCGGGTCGGAATTCGTGTTCATCAGTGCTGCTCCTGTCGATGGGGGGGTGGGTCACACGTCGACGGCGACGTTGGTGCGGTGGTGGAACGCGTCGCCGAGGCTGCCGACGCTGATGACGAGGAGAACCATGGCGATGCCGGGGAACGTCGCGATCCACCACGCGGTGTTGAGGTAGTCGCGCCCATTCGAGATCGTGGAGCCCCAGGAAGCCTGCGAAACCGGCACGCCGAGACCGAGAAAGCTCAGCGATGCCTCGGCGATCACCATCTGCCCGACCTGCACCGCTGCGGTCACCAACAGCGGACCGATCGCTTCCGGAAGAACGTAGCGACGCAGGATCCGGAGCGTGCCGACGCCGACGACGCGCGCGCCGTCGACCGCTTCACGCCGGCCAGCCACCAGCGCCGACGCACGAACCACGCGGGCGAAGACGACCCACCGGGTGATGGCCAGCGTGAGAATCACGTTCGCGACACTCGGTCCGAGCACGCCTGCGATCAGGATCGCGAGCAAGATGCTCGGGAACGCCAGCTGGATATCGCCGATTCGCATGATGACCGAGTCGATCCAGCCGCGGAAATAGCCTGCGAGCACGCCGAGCACGAGCCCGGCCACACCACCGATCACGACAGTCGCTCCTGCGACGATCAGCGACACCCGCGCGCCCGCGAGCAGCTCGGCCAATACCGGCCGCCCAACCTGATCGGTGCCAAGCCAGGCCGTTCCGCCTGTCGAAGTCTTCGACCCTGGCGCGAGCAGTCGGTCGAGAACGTCGGTCTGCGTTGCGTGGTACGGATCGATGATCGGGCCGAAGACCGCCGCCAGCACGAAGAGCGCGACAAGCGCGGCCGGTATCCAGATCCGGACCGGGACTCGCGGCCACGACTTGACCCGGCCCGTCGGCTGTGCGATGACTGCCATGGCGCTCATCTCCTTCCCTGTCGATCGGTGATGCGGTAGAGGGCGACTGACCCCGGATCAGGCGGTGCCGAACCGAATGCGCGGGTCGAGGTAGGTGTAGAGCACGTCGACCACGAGGTTGAGGACCACGTACACGCCCGTGATGACGGCGACCGCCGCTTCTACGACCGCGTAGTCGCGGTAGGTGATGGCGTCGATCAGCAACCGTCCGACGCCGGGCCACGAGAAGACGACCTCGACGATCACGGCGCTGCCGATGAAGATGCCGAGCAGCAGCCCGATCACCGTGATAACGGGCACGAGCGTGTTGCGCAGCACGTGCCCGTAGAACACGACGCGCCCGGGCAACCCTTTGGCGCGGGCAGTTCGCACATAGTTGTTGGTCAGCTCGTCGAGCACGCCGCTGCGTACGGATCGCGTGAGCCAGCCAACGAACGGAAGTGCTAACGCGACGCCCGGCATGATCAGGCTTTCCAAAGAGTTGAAGCCGGACGCCGGCAGCAGCCGCAGCCGCGCCGAGAACACCAGGATCAACATGATGCCGATCCAGAACTGCGGCATACCCTGCCCAGCGAGAGAGAGCACCGAGACGGTCTGGCTCAGCGCTCCCTTCGAGTGACGGGCCGACCAGACCCCCAGTGGAAACCCCACGAGCAAAGTCATGAGCAACGCCACGAATGCCAGCGATAACGTTGCGGGGAGCCGGTTCAAAACCTCGGTCATCGCGGGGCCGCCGAGTCGCGACGACTGCCCGAAGTTCAACTGCACCGCGTCGCCAAGGTAATGCACGTATTGCTCGAGGATCGGCTGGTCGAGACCGAGAGTGTGCTGGGCCGCCGCGATCTGCTCACGGGTGGCGCTCGGCCCGAGCAAGAGCGACGCTGGATCGCCCGGCACGACGCGGACGACGACGAACACGATGCTGACCGCGCCCCACAACACGAAGACCGACTGAAGTACCCGTCGCACCACGAAACGCGCCATGGCTCATTCCTCCGGCACCGCGGTAGCTGGGTGCTCGACACGCCGACCGAGGTACGCACCGTCCGCCAGGAGCGCCGCTTGCAGCTTTGCGGTGTCCAACATGCGTGGGGTTACCCCCTCGGCAAGACACAAAGCCGCGGCGGTTCCCGCTGCCTGACCCATCGCGAAGGCCGGTGGCATCACGCGGATCGCACCGAGCGCCTCATGCGTGCTCGACACGCTTCGGCCGGCGACGAGCAGCTGCTCGCAGTCGAGCGGGACAAGGCAGCGGTACGGGATCTGATAGGCGTTGGCGGTCTGCAAGTCCTCGTCGACACCGCCGCCCGCGTCCGTCGGGCTGTGGATGTCCACCGGGTAGCCACACAGTGCGACGACGTCCTCGAAATCGCGGCCAGTCTTCAGATCGTCGAGGGTCAAGGTGTACTCGCCGACGATGCGGCGCGTCTCGCGGACGCCGATCGTGGCTGCCGTGTCGAGGAGCACACAGTCGGCAAAGCCGGGCAGCCTATTGCGGAAGAATTCCATCAACTGCATCACCTGACGACGGCCTTCGATCTCTGCCTTCGTGAGATCGCCGACGTCGGTACCGTCGAGCCGCTGGACCCGAGTGGTGTTCACCCGCCAGACGCCGGGTTGCAGAGTTTTGTAAAGCCCGACTCCGCGACGTGGAATCGTGAACTGCCCAGCGGCTCTTGCCTCGTCGACGATCGACGCGAACGGGCGGATGTCGTCGGGATGGGATCGCACGTACTCCTCGACGACGCCGTCATCGACGTTGCCAACCCGGAAGAACAACGTCATCGGCTGGGTCAGCCCGTCCTCGTCCCGACCTACCTGCACCTTGACGCCGGCTCGCGCTGCGACGTCAGCGTCCGCTGAGCAGTCGACGGTGACCAGAGCCTCGACGACCTCGAGGCCCGACTTGCTGGCCACGACCACACCCGTCACGCGGTCGCCGTCCATGAGCGTCTGCACAACCGACGCGTGCAGCAGGAGTTGCACGCCGGATTCGAGGCACATTTCGGCCGCGACGGCCTTGACCGCCTCAGGGTCGAACGGCGTCACCTTGTCGTGCCCGTACGTGATGAAGCCCGCGTACGGGCTGCCCGCCGGGATCTTCGAGGGGTGGATCGCCGACCCTTCGGCCTCCATGCGCAGCACGAGTTCTTCGAACACGCCACGAATGAGCTGCTCGGCGCCGTCGAGGCTGTACGAAGTCATGCACGGTCCGACCAGGCCGGCGGTGAGGTTGCCGCCGACGTACCCGTGCCGCTCGACGAGCATCGTGCGCGCCCCGTGCCGCGCGCTCGATATCGCTGCTGCGAGGCCGGCGGGCCCGGCGCCGACCACCAGGACGTCCACGGACGCGCGGATCGGGGCTCGAGCAGTCAGTTCGACGGTGCGGTCCATATCTACGTATTGCCTTTCGGATCGGACTCAGGGGACTTCGGCGCGCTCAGTAGCCGTTGATGACCGGCCATCGGGTCTCGACTCCCGCGCGTTGCAACACCCGCGCCAGGTCCGCGAAGCGCCGGGGATGGTTAGCCACCTCGGCCGGCGTGCGGTTCTCGGCGACACAGAAGGCGGCGAGCGTGCCGGCGACCTCCCCGATGTTCCACTCGACGGGGTGAAGCCGGAAGCAGCCGTTCGTGATGTGTGTCGTTCCTATGTTCTTCGCCGCCGGTAGCAGATTGGTTGTCTGCTGCGGCACGAGGGCCCGCAACGGGATCTCGAACGGGCAGTTGGGCACGTCGATGTAGCCGTCGCCGCCCGTCGAGGGGTGCAGGTCGATCCGGTAACTGCCCAGACCCACGGAATCGTCATAGCGCACCGCTCCGCGCGTTCCTCGAATGGCGAAGGAGACGTCCTGCTCGGTGACCGTGTAGAGCGCCCGTATCCGCCGCGACTCGCGAATGTAGGGCGCTTTCGCCAACCCGTCATCGGTCCCGAGAATGTCGCCGCGTAGTCGAAGTCCGGGGAATCCAGTGCCGCCATCGGCCCGCGGCGCCTCGGTCTGCATCCAGTAGAGCATCGACAAGCTCAACTGCCGCGCACCCTCGAGGTGACGCTGTGCTTCGGCGCGCGGCACCTCGAACAGCGGTCCTTCGAGGTAGTCGATCATCGGCCAGTTCACCAAGGTGACGTCGCTTTGGATGAATCCGGGCGCGAAGGTGCGCCGAGCCACGATCCGGCGAAAGGTCCACAGTTCCTTGTCTCCGGCGTCTCGGCTCTGGTCGGCGTTGATCTGCTGCGCGGCGTCGTCAGGATTCGGGATGAACCGGCGCTCGACGGGTTCGAGCGTGCGAGGGTCGGGCGCGGTCAAGCTGAGCAGCTTGGTCGGCCAGGTCTTGGGCTGATAGTCCCGCCAAAAGTAGTACGTCTTCGGCCGGTCGATCGTGTGGTCTTCGCCCTCGCGATGCTCGACGGCGAAGCACAGCGAGGCCGCCTGCATGTTCAACGGCTGCGGCTCAGCGGCAGCGTGCGGTTCACCGGTTTCGCTTTGGGCCTCGAAGCCTGTCACGTAGGCCGTCTTGGTAAGTGGCAGCAACTCGCCGGTCTCGGTTGCGTCAAGGAAGAATCTCGCCGCGACATGCAGCGTCGCTCCGTCAGGACCCGCAAGACATCATTCAACGTACGACGTCTGCCTCAACCTCGGCCTCAACCGGGCGGCGACCGGTAAGGACAACGAGCCGGCCCGCCGCTCGGTACGGTTCGAGCATCGCTTCAAGGACGGCGAGCGCCACCGCAGCTCGTGGCATCCTTGCTCACTCGGCCGGCGCCGGGATTCGGCCGGCGCTCGTCACGGGCGGCCGCGGAAAGCGGGTACCAACGGCGGTAATACGAGCGAATCGCATCACGCATTGCGCGGTAGGACGCAGTGCACCCGAACTGCTCAATCCAGGGGTGCTCGTCCGGCGGCACCGCCTGCGATGTCAGCTGACCGCCAATCCATTCCGTCTCCTCCGACAACAAGACGGTGCAACCTGTTCGAGCGGCCGCAAGGGCCGCCGCGACGCCACCTTAGTCCGCCACCAACAATTGCGACGTCGACGTTCACGCCGTTCACTCAGGCTTCTCCTTGATACTCGCCGCCGCGCGCAACTTCGCGCTCGGAACGGTCTTGGTCCGGGTCTTCACAGTGCGACCGAGTGGTCGCGCGGTCGGCGGCCCGACGGTCGCGCCGACGACGAGCGGGCATGGCACGGTCACGTGGTGGGCAGCCGCGCCAGGCTCGTCAAGCGCTTCGAGGAGGAGCCGCACAGCCTGTCGCCCCATCGCCTCACGAGGGATCCGGAAGCCGGTCCAGTTATCCTCGGACGCCGTGACGGACGGGTCGTCGCCCAGAACCGCGAGCGAGAAATTCGTCGGGGACTCGAAGCCCGAGGCGTCCGACGACGTCGAAGACCTGCTGCGCGGACTCAGGATTCTCGACGACGCAGGCGCTCACGCCGTTCCTTCGGCGCAGGTCGGTGATCAGCGTTGGGAGGCTGGGTGACTCGCGGGTCGCTCGAGTACCGCCTGGTCGGCCGACAGGCCTAGCCGACCTACCGCCGAGGTCCAGCCGGCTTCCGATCACGATCCGGTTCCCTCGGGCTTCGCACGCCGAGGTAGACAATGCTGCGGTGACCAGGTCGATGAGGTGCTGGACAACGTGGCCGGTCGCGTCGGAATAATCCGCGGTGACGTAAGAAAGTCCGAGCCTTCTACCTCGCGCCTACCGATGTAGACGAACGGGAAGCCTTCCTTGGCCAATCGCGCGATCTCCGCCTTGTCATCCTGGCGACCGAGCAGGATGCTGCCGTCCGCGAGCGCGAGTCGGTTCACACCGCCGGCATAGATGCTGCGCCGCTTGCCGGGCATGCTCGCGCTTGTAAACAGCAACAAGTCGTAGCCGACGCGCTCTGCCTCCCGCTCGATACCGAGCAGGAATGGTTGATGAATTCTCGTCCACCGCCGGGAAGACGGCCTCGAACGTGTAGACACCGAGAAGCCGATTGCGGCCGCCCGCCAGGCTGCGAGCGACGGGATTGATCGAATAGCCCAGATCCCGCGCCACGTCGATGATGTGTTTGCGGGTCAGCTCCGAAATCCGCGCACCCCGTCCACGCGGCCGCCCACGCCGTCGACACCGCCGCCTGCGACACACCGGCTGCGCGCGCGATATCAGCCTGGCGTACGCGCGCCGGCGTCCGCTCCTGCCGCGGGCCGGGCACGGATGGTGGGGCCAACTCCGGCTCCTCCTTCATCGCCTTGGGAAAGACCGACCTGCTTATGCGCATAAGTGATGCGCGTGGCGCCATATAGGGACCGCTGTCAAGACCCACGGCAGGTTCGTAATCCAAACCGTTACCCGGCGACCTTGGGTCGGTGATCCGCAACGGACCACCGTGTTCTTGACTGATCCGATTGATCTTGCCTGCGCGCAACGCGCAAGAGGGCGTGAATGATGGTGCGGCCTCCAAGTCCTGCCGCCAGCCTTGTTGTCCAGCAACCCCTGCCGCTGGCCGGATTCGTCCGTCTGCTTGACCGCAGACCGCCCCACCCTGCATGCTGACGTGCGTTGCGTGAAACGCGCAGCTTCACCCGCAGCCCCTCTTGCGTGAGGCTGCCGCGGCCAACGGCCGAATCCTGGCCGTGCATCCTAGTCACACGCCACTGCAAGGCGAAGGCGGTCGAACGTGCCCGCCAGGAACGTGCGGCGACGCAGCGGCGCCGACAGCACCTGGTCCAGCTGCTCGACGGCGGTGCCGGCAACGTCCACGAGCTCGCTGCCGCCCTGCGCGTCTCGCTTTCGACGGTGCGTCGCGACCTCGCTGCTCTCGCCGCCGCGGGCGCGCTGATGCGCACTATGGCGGGGCGGTCGAGTACCGGCGGCCGAGCGGTCGTGGCGCGAGAAAGAGCGGGTCAGGCGCACCGAGAAGGACGCGATCGCGCGCCTGGCGGCATCGATGGTGCGCGCGGGCAGCATCGTCTTGCTCGACGCCGGGACCACCGTCGGGCGACTGGCCCGCGAGTTGCGAAACCGCACGGACATCACCATCGTCACAAACGGAGTGTCGAGTCTGCTCGAACTCGCCGACTCGAAGGTCGAGGTCGTCGTTCTCGGCGGTCGGCTCCGGCGGCCCAACGAGGCGCTGCTCGGCACGCGCACCGAGCAAGCGCTGCGCCGGATCAGTCCCGACATCGCGTTTCTCGGCGCCGACGGGGTCGATCCTGCCCGTGGCATCAACTGTCCCGACTACGAGCAAGCTGCGCTCAAGGAGACGATGACCGAAGGCCAGCACACATCGTGGGTACTAGCCGATCACACCAAACTGAGACCTTCCGCGGCGTTCCGCTACTGGGCGGCAATGCCGAAAGCGTCCGGGATTGTCACCGACGCGAATCCCCTGCTCTTGGCGGGTTTCGAGTCGAGCGGCTGGACGATTCGCAGCACGACGTGGCACGACGGCAGTCAGCCGACGGCCAACACGACCGTCCGCCGTAGCGGCGAGGCGCAAGACGCGAAGGTACGGCGCTAGTGCAAGTGCTGGTCATGTGTGATGACCTGACGGGAAGCAACGCCACGGGTGCGCTCTACAGCAGGCTGGGACTGCGCGCGGTTTCGGTCGGAACACTCGAGCCGAATCGGCGTCTGCTTCGCCAGGTGGACGTGCTCTTGGTCAACACAGGTTCACGGCACTGGAACCCGAGGCGCGCGTATGACGCGGCCTACGGTGTGATCGAAGCGATTGGTGACGCAGCTCTTGTCGTGAAACGAGTCGACACGACCTTGCGGGGCAATCTCGGCGCCGAACTGGACGCCGTTGTGGACGCGTTGGCCGCCCGATCGTCAGGCCAACCGCTGCGGGTCATCGCGGTTCCGGCGTTCCCTGACGCCGGACGCACAACGATCGGCGGACTGCAACTGGTCGACGGCGTCCCCTTGAGCAGAACGGACGTCGCGAGCGACCCGTTCACGCCTGTGCGCCACTCCCGCGTCAAGACGATCCTCGCCGCGCAGACAGCACGCACAATAACGGAGATCGGACTCGATGTCGTCGAGCAAGGCACTGCCGCGCTTGTCGTCGCCTTGCGAGAGTGCAGCTCCGACGTCATCGTGTGCGACGCGACGGACAACGAACATCTGCGCCTAATCGCCGCTGCCGTCGCCGAACTCTCGCGGGCCGCGAACGCACGTTGGGTGGTGCTCGACTCGGGCCCGTTCGGCGCGGAACTCGCGGCGGAACTTGGTCTGCATACTCACCGCGTGGCACCAGCGCACATCCTCGCAATAGTCGCCAGCCAGACCGAGCGCACCCGCGACCAGCTCGCACATGCGGAGACGACCCTTCGCGCACGCTGGGTCGACGTCGACCCGGCCAACACCGACGCCGACGAAATCTTCCAGCGACTTCGTGCGTTGGCCGAGTCCGCGGTGCGAGTGATCGGCGTCCGAGTCACATCGGACGACGCCCTTCAAGAGCACTCAAGCGAACGCGCGGCGGCGATTTTGCGCTGCCTCGGCGATGTTGCCGCCCGCGCGGTCGCCGAACTGCGGCCTGCTGGGCTCTACGCGTCAGGAGGCGAGGCCGCCGCGACTGTGACCGCTGCCCTGCACGCGGACGGCTTCGCCATCGAAAGCCAGTTGCTGCCACTTGCCGTCGCCGGCCATTTGACGGGTGGCCCGCACGACGGACTGCCCTTCGCCACCAAAGGCGGCCTGATCGGCGGGCCGGACGCCGCGACGATATGCCTCGAGCACCTGTGGGCGGCGCACATCCGACATTCGATTCGGCACGACCGCGTTGGCCAGTCGACGGACCCGGCGCGCGGTCGAAGCCACCAACGAGAGGGAGACACATGAACAATCGTCGACAGCCCCTGCTGGCGGTGACGCTCGGAGACCCGGCTGGCGTCGGGCCGGAAATCACCGCCCGCACGCTGGCAGATCCCGCCTTGGCTGGAGTCGGGCGCGGGATCGCTGTCGGCGACGTGACCGCGCTGCGCCGCGCTGTTGCGGTGTGCGGATTGGATGTCGACATCCACCCGGTCAGCAGCATCTCCGAGGCTAAGCACGCGCGTGGCACGATTGACATCCTCGACGTTGACGTGGCAGGCGACGATCTGGAGTGGGGGCTTGTGGAGCCCGGTCGCCGGACGATCGGCGGTGGCTGCGATCGAGGTAGCGACGCGGGCTGCACTGGCAGGAGACGTTGACGGTGTCGTCACCGCGCCTATCAACAAGGAGGCGATTTGGGCGGCGGGCTCCAAGCATCTAGGGCACACCGAAATGCTCGCGGAACTGACGGGAGCGCCTTGGTCGGACACGATGTTCGTCGTTCGCGGCCTCAAGATCTTCTTCACCACGCGACACATGTCGCTGCGGAAGGCACTCGATCAGATCAACCGGGAGAGCGTCAGCGCGAGCATCGGTCGAGCGTTGCTCGCGCTACAGGTCTTCGGACACGACGAACCTCGACTAGCGGTCGCTGCCATCAACCCGCATGGGGGCGAGAACGGGAACTTCGGCGACGAGGAGATCGAAGTTCTCCGCCCGGTGGTCGAGAAGTACATGGCAGAGGGACATCAGGTAGCGGGGCCGGTACCGGCCGATTCGGTCTTTCATCAGGGCCTACAAGGTCGCTTCGACGGAGTGCTTTCGCACTTTCACGACCAGGGCCACATTCCTTCGAAGACCTTCGATTTCGACGGAACGGTGTCGGTCACCATCGGGCTCCCGATCCTGCGCACCTCCGTCGATCACGGCACGGCCTTCGACATTGCCGGCACCGGCCGCGCCTCGCACGCGACCATGGCTGCGGCCTTTCAGGCAGCCGCTCGCTTCAGCGCGTTTCACCGACCGAATCCGGTCGGCCTACGCAGCGGCTCCACGTCGGTAGTACCAAGCGGCCGACGCTCAGCGGCCAACCGCTTCCGCAGGCGCCGCAGGTCCTCGCGACTACTCCGCTGAACCTGCCGGACAGAAGTCGTCGAGAAGGTCCAGGAGTCGCGGCACGTCGATCGGCTTGGTCAGGTACCGCGCGGCACCGGCGTCGAGCAACCGCTGAACGCGACCAGGTGTCGCGTCGGCCGACATGACGACGACAGGGATGGCCGCCGTCGCCGGGTGCCCCTTGAGTTCGCGCAGCACGTCTTCCCCTGTCGCGTCCGGCAAGTGCAAGTCGAGCAGGATGAGGCGCGGCCGCAAGTCCCGAGCGAGTTCCGCTCCCAGCCGACCCTGCATCGCCAGTTCCAGCTCGACGTGCGGCCGGCGCTGCACAACCCGCTCGACAAGCTGGGCGTTCGACAAGTTGTCCTCGATGTAGAGCACTCGTGCCCGCGAACCCACGACCTCCCCGCGGACCCGTTCCGGAACGTCGACTTCAAGCTGCGCCGTGGGAGGCTGCGCCGCCGGTAGATCCACTCGAAAGGTCGACCCTTCGCCGACCGTGGAGCGGGCCGACACCGTTCCGTCCATCGCCTCGGCCAATCCTTTGGAGAGCGCGAGCCCGAGCCCGGTGCCTTCGATCTCGCTGGAGGCGGCGTTCAGCCGATCGAATGGTGAGAACAACCGGGCCATGAGCGACGCCGGGATTCCGGCGCCGGTGTCGCTGACATCGACAAGGACTCGTCCGCGGTCCTGCGACCACCGGATCGTGACCGTGCCATCGTCATAGTTGTACTTGATCGCGTTGCTGATCAGATTCAGCAGGATCTGCTTGACCCGCTGCCGGTCGACGAGCATGTGCTCGGCGCTGTCACTCGCAATCTCGATTCTCACGCCGCGAGCCCGAGCCGCGGTGGTCAGCATGGTGGCCGCGTCGGACACGGCCTCGGCGACGTTGACCGCCTCGGGTGACAGTGACAGCGAACCTGCCGAGATCCTGGAGATGTCGAGCACCTCGTTGATGAGGTCGAGAAGATGTCGACCGGCCTTCTCAACGTGGGCGACCGCGTCACGCTGGTCCGTCGTCAATGGCTCCAGCGCCAGCAACTGCGCGAACCCGATGACCGCGTTCAACGGAGTCCGCAGTTCGTGGCTGACCGTGGACAGGAAGCGATCCTTGGCTCGGTTCGCTTCCTCCGCCGCGGCTCGAGCCTCCTCGGCAGCGTGCCGCGAGGCTTCCGCGGCGGCTCTCGCGTCGATCAGGTCTAGCTCAAGCTGCCGGCGCTCCGTCATGTCGCGGGTCAGCTTTCCGTAGCCGCGCAGCTGACCGCCATCGTCGAAGAGCGCGGTGATCACAACGCTCGCCCAGAACCGCGTGCCGTCCTTCCGAATCCGCCACGCCTCGTCTTCGACGGTGCCGCGTTCGCGAGCCCTGGCCAAGAGGTCGTCGACCTTGCCTGCTGCCACATCGTCCGGCGGGTACAGGACGCTCACGTGCTGACCCACGATCTCGTCGGCTGTCCAGCCCTTGAGCTGCCGCGCCGCCTCGTTCCACGATTCGATCCTGGCCTCGGAGTCGAGGGTGATGATCGCCCACGAGTGAGTCGCGGAGAGCAGCAGGTTCTCCAGCTCGCTGCGCCACCCGTCGTGCGTATCCCCGGTCACGGCCACCCGTGCACACTACGACCATCACGTCGTCGCAGCGGTGATCATGCGCAGATGTGATCGCCGGGCCGATTCGGTGAGCGGCTCGCTCAAGGTTCGAGTTCCCGTGCGCCGTCCCACGTCGTCGCGGGTTCGGGCGGGATCATTGGGGGCAGGTTCTGCCCAACCCCGAGCGACGCGAGGTGCTGCTGCGATGAATCCCGTCGAACGGCAGCTTCGGCGCTTCGACCGGTTCCAGCAGGGGCATCCGGCGATCGGTTTCCCGCTGGCGGTCATGCAGAAGTTCGGCAACGACCAGGCCGGCGGCAAGGCCGCGCTGATGGCGTACTACGGACTGTTCGCGTTGTTCCCGCTGCTGCTGCTGTTCGCGACCATCCTCGGTTGGCTGCTGGCCGGCAACCCGTCGCTGCACCGGCAGTTGCTGAACACGGCGTTCGGCAACTTCCCGATCATCGGCTCCCAGTTGCGGAAAGACACCCACTCGCTGCAAGGCAACTGGTTCGGACTGACCGTCGGCGTGCTCGGCACCCTGTACGGCGCGCAAGGCGTCGGCCAGGCCGCGCTCAACGCGATGAACACGGTGTGGAACGTCCCGTTCAAGGACTGGCCGAACTTCTTCAAGCGCCGGCTCCGCGGCTACTTGTGGCTGGCCTCGCTGTCCATCGCCACCGTCGCGTCGACCGTCATCGCCGGTTTCGGGACGACGTGGCTGCACGGCGACTTCGCGTGGCTGTGGACCTTGCTGGTCGCGTTCGTGATCAACCTCGGGGTGTTCTTCGTGGTCTTCACCGTGCTGACCGCGTACCCGCTGGGAGTTCGCGACGTGTGGCTCGGCGTCGTGCTCGGAACGGTCTTCTGGCAGGCGCTGCAGGCCGGCGGCGGCTTGTACGTGCGGCACTCGCTGGCGCACGCCAGCGATGTCTACGGGTTCTTCGCCATCGTCATCGGCCTTTTGTCGTTCCTCTTCCTCGCGGCGCAACTCACGCTGCTGGCGGCGGAGGTCAACGTCGTCCGCCACTACAAGTTGTGGCCGCGCACGCTGACGCAACCGCCGCTGAACGCGGCCGACCGGGCCACGTTCGAACGGCTCGCGTTGATGGAGGAGCGCCGGCCGGAGGTCCGGGTGAGCATCGGGTTCACGCCGGAGGCCGATCGCCAACCGCTCGCCGTGGGCGACGAGTCCGGCGACGGGCACGAGTCGGGCGGGGCCGAGTCGGGCGGGGCCGAGTCTGGCGACGGCGTCGCGCCCGATCCCGACGCCGCTTCGCGGGCGGGTCCGCGCTGAAGAATTACTCCGAACGGCCTAAAGTCGGCGCCCCAAGCGGCCGAACTACAACCGTGTAACTTCCGAACACCAGCGGAAGGCCCGGAACGCCCGGAAGGACGACTGTCATGGAGATCCGCGAGAACACGTCCGCCACTCACGCCCACCCGCTGATGTCCGCGCTCGGGCGCGGCCTGCCGATCACGCTGCTGATCGACTTGATCGACCCGAACGGCCCTCGATCAGCCGAGATGTTCGAGCGGGAAGGCGCCGCGTTGGTGACCGCGCCCGCCGCCGATCGCATCGCCTGATCGCCGCCGACCGGCCTGCGTGGCGAGCGTCGGACGGCTGATAAGCTCTCGACTCACGCGCCGCTAGCTCAACTGGCAGAGCAGCGGACTCTTAATCCGCGGGTTCGGGGTTCGAGTCCCTGGCGGCGCACCCGTCCATGTGCGCCCGTCCGTATGAACTGCTTGAACGTCAGCCCGACTGCGTGCGCGCTCCTTCTCAGGCCGCGTGTGGATCGACTTCGCCGTCAACGAAGTGGCAGGCGCGCAAGTGCGCGAGATGCTCCGGCCGCGCCACCGTCGCAAGGTCGTCGAGGATCCGCCGCACGGCGTCGCGCACCCGTGCGGACGACGCCGCCGCGGCGACCTCGCGCAGTCCGACGTTGAGCGCGTCGCCGAAGTCCGGCATCGGCACGACGGCGCGCAGATTTCCGGCGTCGTCGTGCACCTGGCCGCACGGGAACGGGCGTACGCACAGCCGGCGCAGCAGGTCGTGCGTCTGCTGGAGCGCCTCGATCGCCGTGGTCGGGTCGTTGAGGCTCGGGGACAGCGCACGCAACGCGATGTCGCTGAGCTGGCGCAGCCCGAACAGCGGGTCCCCCTTCAAGGTCCGCTCCACGTCGAACACGACGGCCCCCGCCAGTCGGTCGTCGTCCGGCGGCCTCCCCCGGCCCGTACACACTGATCAGGTCGACGCCCTCCGGCACGAACGACCCGGGCCGCACGAGCACCTCGACGACGACGTCCGCCTCGGCCGCGACCTGCGCGAGGCGGGTGGCGTCGATGGTCGTCACGACCCCTGGGCGCGGGGATCGAACGACAAGCGACGGCGTGATCGCCGACAACGGCGGCGGCGCGCCCTGCGGCTCGTCTGAGGTCCAGCGCTCGATCTCCAGCCGGGCCTCGTCTCCTATTGAGGCGACGATGGTGGCGGCACGGATCGAGTTGGCGACGTGGTGGATGTAGTAGACGAACATCGCGACGCTGACCAGCACGAGCAGAAACGACACGGTCGCCGCGAGGTTCGGCACGAAGGTCGCGTCTGTGCTGCTGCTGCCCTCGACCGTCCGCAGGACCGTCATCGAATAGACGAAGGTCGCGGCGAAGACGCCGAGCGTCCATTGGGTGACCCGGTCGGCGAGGAAGCGGCGCAGCGTGCGGGGCGAGTACTGCGAGCTGGCGAGCTGCAGCACCACGATCGTGATCGAGAACACGAGCGCCGTGAACGAGATCATCGACGTCGTGATCGCCGACAACAACGCCCGAGCGCCTGCGGGTCCGCCGCCGAACAGCAGCCCGTAGTTGACGCTGAGCAGGTGGCGGTCGGCGAAGACCAATCCGATCCCGAGCGCTATGGCGACCACCACGCAGATCGCCGGGATGAACCAGAACCCCTCGGTGAGCCGGCCGAGCCGGATGCGGACGCCGATCCGCGTCAGGTGAATGAGTGCACTCCCATGATCAAGGCGAACACCAACGCGGCGGCCACGACAAGGCCCACCAGCGTCGACCCCATCACGTAGCTGCGCCCTGGATGCTGCGGGTTGTCCACTGCTCCTCCTTCGCGCGCCGCACTCCCCGGCTAAGTGCTTGCCGCCGACCGCGAATTCCAAACCCTCGATGATCGCGCCGTTGATCCAACGCGCGCACGGCGGCTATTTGAAGGCGAGCGCGTTGGGCGGGGAACCCACGCCGCCTTCGATGTTCAGCGGCTTGCAAGTCAAGAAGAAGTCGTACCGGCCGTCGGCTACGCAGTCAGGCCCGGCGGACCGCGCTGGCCAGGTGACGCGGGCTAAATCGACTCCACCGAGACCTGCTCGACCGTTTGCGCGGCAGCCCAGGTGGTTCGCGTCGACAGCAGCCCGGCGAGGGCCACGATGAGCGCCGACAGCAGCAAACACACGTGCAGGCCCGAGTAGAACGCGTCGTACACGGCCTGCAGCAAGTGCTTGGCAAGCGGCGTGGTCGCGTGCGACGCCGCGCTGCCGCCCCCGGTGGTGAAGGCTGCGCCGCCGTGGAGAACCTCGGGAATCACGAATCCCTTCAGCGTCGACAGACCGAGCGTGTCGAGCTGGTCGTTGAGGTGCGAGACGAGGCTCGCGTTGACGATCGCGCCGAGCACCGCGGTGCCCACGACTGCGCCGATCTCGCGACTCGTGTTCACCGCCGAGCTGGCCATTCCCACCCGCTCGATCGGCACCGCGTCAATCGCGGCGAAGGTGGTCGGGACGACGATGATGCCGATCCCGGCGCCGGCCAGCGCGAGCGAACCGGCAAGCGGAAGGTAACCGACGTCCGGGCCGAGCACGCGGTCGATCAGCAGCAGCCCGAGAGTGAAAATCGCGCACCCGGTGACGATCGGCCGGCGCGTTCCGTGATGCGCGACCCAACGGCCGCTGAGGATGGACGCCGCGATCATCGCGACGGCCATCGGCAGAAAGTCGGCCGCGATTTGCAGGCCCGTCCTCTCGGCAACCACGTGCAGGTACAACGCGCAACAGAAGAACACCGCGAATGTGCCGAAGTACGAGGCGAAAGACACCGCGTTCGAGGTGGCGAAGGCCGGCATCCGCAGGTAGCGGACAGGCAGCAACGGCTCCGCCGTCCGCCGTTGCCACCACACGAAAACGACGGCCACGAGCGCGGAGACGCAGAACAAGGCGACGACGTAGCCGGTGCCGAATCCCGCGGTCTCGCCGTTGATGACCCCGAACACCGCGGCTGACAACGCAGCGGCGCCGAGCAGCGCACCGACGCCGTCGATCTTTCGCGCCCCGGCGGCGACCGACTCAGGCAGCAGTTGTGCTCCTAAGGCGAACGCGGCGAGGCCGAACAGCAGGTTGAACCAAAAGATCCAGTGCCAGTTCGCGACACCGACGATGAGGCCGCCGATCACCGGACCCAACGCGAGCGCCAAGCCGCAGACCGCCGCCCACGCGCCCGTCGCGCGCGCCCGCTCGCGGTGGCCGGGATACAAGAACCGCAACATCGCGAGGGTGGCCGGCTCGGAGGCGGCGGCGCCGAGTCCCATCACCGCGCGGCCGGCGATGAGCACACCGGCCGAGCCGGCCAACGCGCAAACCACCGATCCCGCCGCAAAGACCGCCGCGCCCACCAGCATCACCTTGCGATGCCCGAAACGATCGCCGAACGCGCCCGCGACGAGCATCATGCTCGCGAACACCAGGGCGTAGGCGTTGACGATCCACTGGAGCGACTGCACTCCCGCGTGGGTGTCCTGCTGGATGTCACCGAGCGCCACGGCGACGATCGTGTTGTCGAGGAAGGTCAAGAACAGCAGCGTGCAGACGGCGGCGAGGGCAAGCGCCCGCCGTCCACCCTCGAGAGTCTCCCGTGTCACGGCCAACATCGTGCCCTACTGGCAACCCTGGCCGCAGGTGTCAACGCGCCGCCGTCAACGGGCGGGCGAGACCGCTCCGCACGCCGCGCCCAGCTGCGACCGCGAGCCGTCGCGCCCGACCGCCACCGCGCTGAGCGAGACCTCGTCACGGTCCTCGAGATAGGTTCGCGTCGAGCCGTCGTCGAGCGTGACGGCCCGCGAGCCGTTCCACGACAATTCCAGCAACGAGCCGAACTGCGTCTCGTCGGAGACAGTGCCCGACGCGAACAGGTCACCGACGCGCACCCGAGCGCCGTTCGACGTCAGGTGCGCGAGTTGCTGCGGCGGCGTCCAGTACATCGTGTCGAAGCGCGGTCGCGACAGCGTGCTGCCGTTCAGTTGGAGTCCGAGCCGGAGGTCGAGGCCGGCCGCGCCTTCGACGCGCAGGTGAGCGGGGTCGGCAGGCGCATGTTCCGGCGCTGGGACTCCAGCGGCCTCCAGCGCGTCGAGTGGCAGCACCCAAGCGCTGATCGTCGTGGCGAACGACTTGCCGAGGAACGGCCCGAGCGGAACTGACTCCACCGACTGGATGTCGCGCGCGCTCCAGTCGAGCACGAGCACAACACCGAACACATGAGCGGAGAACTCGGACGTCGAAACGCGATCGCCTAGCTGACTTGGCTGCCCGACGACGAACCCGACCTCTGCCTCGACATCGAGACACTTGGTCGGCTCGAATGCCGGGCGTCCGTTGTCCAAGACTTGCCCGCGAGGGCGACTGATCGGCGTGCCGGAGACGACGACGGTGCCAGCTCGGCCGTGGTACCCCACCGGCATCAGCCGCCAGTTCGACCGCACCGGGTCGGCGCCCGGGCGGAATATCAACCCGGCGTTCGTCGCATGCTGAAGCGATGAGTTGAAGTCGACGAAATCAGCCACCTCGAAGGGCAGCAGCATCGACACCGAGTCGGCGGGGAGATAGTCGCCGGCGCCGCGCTCGACCGCGCCGCGGATCTGATCGCGCGTCGCCCGCCAGAAGTCACGACCCTTCGCCATTAGCGGGTTGAGCGAGCTGGCCGCGAACACGGGATCGCTCGACAGCGACGTCAGGTCGAGTACCTGATCCGTGACTCCGACGCCGACTCGAGCGCCTACGCCCTGCGGCGAAAAGATGCCGTAGGGCAGCTCGCCGGACTCAAATCGCTGTGTCACGGGCATTTCGTGATCTGGAACGCGCGACCCGCCACAAACTGGCCGGCAGCAGCACCGCGACCACGGCGGGAAGGACCCACCATGCGGGAACGCCGGTGCGACTGACGCCGAAGGTGGCGGCAAGCGACACCACGACGCCGACGGCGACCCGCCAGTCGTCGCCGACCACGAAGTCGTACCAGAACACGCCGAACGACCGCAGCTTGGCCGCGACAGCCGCCATCATTGACTCGCCCATTGACTCGCCGCCATCGTCGGCTCGCGTTCAGCCCTGACAGCCCTCGCCGCGCGCCGCATCATGACGACGAGCATGAGCGCGAAGATAGCGACGAGCGCGAGGACGACCGGCAGCGAGGCGTCGTTGCCTGGCCAGTTCGCGCCGGCGCCCTCAGCGCCCCAGAAAGCGCCGAACCCCGTGAGCATGATGCCGACGACGAACTTCATGGCGTTCTCGGGAACGCGCGCCAGCGGCGCGCGGACGGCGACTCCGACGGCGGCCACAACGAGCACCGCGCCGGCGGCGGCGATCCCGGCCAAGCCGACGTTGTGCGCGTTGGTGCCGAACGTCAGTGCGATGAAGACCACCTCAAGGCCTTCGAGCAGCACGCCCTTGAACGACAAGGTGAACGCGTACCAGTCGCCCACGAACCCGCGCTGCTCCCGCGGGGCGGCGGCCGCCGCCGTCACCTCGTCGGCGAAGATCTGGTCTTCATCGTGCAAGGCCTTGAATCCGCTGGCTCGCAAGATCGCTTTGCGCAGCCACTGCAGGCCGAATATCAACAACAGCGCTCCGACCACGAGCCGCAAGCCGCGAAGCGGCAACGAAGACACCGCGGGACCCAAGACCGCGACCAGGCCGGCGAGCACGATCAAGGCCCCGATCACGCCTATCGTCGCCGATCGCCACTCGCGGGCGGTGCCAGCGGCGAGCACGATCGTCGTCGCCTCCACTGCTTCGACCGCGCAGGCGAGGAAGACCGCGAAGAACAGGGCGCCGTGTGTCACCGTTCGATTGTCGCCGATGACCTAATCGATTGCCCGCAGGTGGTAGGTCGCCGCCTGTTCCGGGCGCAGCGGGTTGGCCTTGACACCGGTTCGCGACAGCAGCGCGCCCGGCGCGACAACGACGTCGCTCACCTCGCGGGTGCCCGGCCCGTGCACCGAGGGACCCTCGCCCGGCAGACGCACCCGCTCCACGCGGTAACGGCGCCGTGGATCAAGCCCGGGGAACACCACCGGTGCGCTGCTGTAGCGCGGGGCGGTCTGCAGACGCACGAAGTTGAACAGCGCCTCCCCGCGATCCCCCGCGACGACGCCGTACAGCACCGTGCCGGAGTCGCCCTCGCGCTGCGCCCGCACCAGCTCCCCGCCGTGCACCAAGGGCCGGACCTCCTTGGCGAATCGCACCCACCGCGAGAGCTCCGCGCGCTCTTGCCCCGAGCGTCGCGGTGAGGTCCCACTCGAGGCCGGCATGACCGAACAACGCGACGGCGAGACGCAATGACAGGTCGTGCACCCGCCCCGTCGTGTGCGACCGGCCAGAGGCCACGTGTGCGCCGATCAGCTCGAACGGCAGCAGCGTCGAAATCCCGCTGACAATCCGCACCCGCTCGACCGGATCGATGCAGTCACTCGCCCAAACCCGGTCGGTGTGCTGCAGCACGCCATAGTCGATCCGCGAGCCGCCCGAGGAACACGACTCGATCTCCAACCCTGGATTCCGTCGCTTCAGCTCCGCCATGAGCGCATAGGTCGCGAGAGTTTGGTCGCGCACCGCCGGGCGACCCGCTCGAGGTCCACCGCGATGCACCGGGTCGGCGAGATCGCGATTGTGATCCCACTTGATGTACGCGATGCCGCACCGCTTGACCACGCTCGAAATAGCCTCAAGCAAATAGGCGCCCGCATCGGGATGCGAGACGTCGAGCACCTGCTGATGACGAACGGGCGGCGGCATCCGGCCCGGTGTGCCGAGCACCCAGTCGGGATGCGCCCGCGCGACCTCCGAATCGAGATTCACCATCTCCGGCTCAAACCACAGACCGAACTCCATCCCCCGCGATCGCACATGATCAGCGAGCGGCTCCAACCCGTCGGGCCACACGTCGTTCGACACGAACCAATCACCGAGGCCCGATGTGTCATCACGTCTCGAGCCGAACCATCCGTCGTCGACGACAAAACGCTCGACGCCTATTTCGGCGGCGACGTCGGCAAGCGCCGCAAGCCGCTCGAACGAATGGTCGAAGTAGACAGCCTCCCAGGTGTTGAGCACGATCGGCCGCGGCTTGCTGGGATGTGTCGGACGACGACGCAGCATCGCGTGCAACCTCGCCGCCGCGCCATCGATCCCACGATCCGAATACACGGCGTAAACCCACGGGGTCGTGAGCGATTCGCCAGTGGTCAGAATCGCCTCGCCGGCCGCGAGAATCTCACCCGCGCCGATCAGCGTGGCACCGGAGTTCAGTCGCTGCGCGAGGTAGCGCTGGTCGCCTGACCAGCCGAGATGAATCCCCCATAACTCGCCCGCGCGAAAATCGAACCCTGATGAGCCGACGGCCAACAACAACGGGGAGTCAGGCCCGGTGCGGCCGCGGCGTTGCTCGCGCAACCACGTGCCCTGCGCGAGAACGGCGCGTTGCGGTTGAGCCTCGTTCGCCCAGCGGCCCGCGTAGTCGAGAACGTCGGTGGCGTGCTCGCTGACCGGCAGCAGGCTGACGAGGTCGTCGACGGTGTAAGGCAGTTGCTCGGACGACGCGACGTTGGTCAGCGTCTGGCGGTGCATCACCACGCCGTCCGCGGTCAGTCGCAGCTCGCCGTCAAGCCGCAGCCCTGCCACTGAGTCCTCGCCGGTGTATCGGACGTCGTCACCGTCGTCGGACGTCGAATGCGCGACGTCGGCCAGCGTGAAGAGCGGCTGCGTGGCAAGACCGCCGCGATGCCCGCTGAGGCCCGGCCACCCTGACCAGCCGTGCGCGCGCGACGGCGACAACGTGATGGGAACGTCGGCGTCGCGCACGTCGTCCGAAAGCAAATCGAAGGCGGCGCCCGGAAGCGACGGGCAGTCGGCGCCCGTGAGGCCGTCGAGGTCGGCGCCCCAATGGACGACGCGCGGCAGCACCGGGCCGCCGACGTCGAGGACGACCATGACGCCGGCACGGCGCAGTATCAGCCAGCGACCGTCCGCTTCGACCGGCGTCATCCTTTCGACGAGCCGAGTGACAGGCCCGCGATGAACTGACGCTGAAGGATCACGTACACCAGCAGCGTGGGCACCGCGGTGATGAGCGCACCGGCGGCAAGCAAGTTCTGATTGACGAAGAACTGCCCTTGCAGGTTGGCCAACGCCGACGTGATCGGGCGTTTATTGCCGGTTGAGATCAGCGCGATCGCCCAGAAGAAGTCGTTGTAGATCCAGGTGGTGAGCAGGGTCGCGAGGGCGGCCAGCGCAGGCCGGCAGAGCGGGAGGGTGAGTTTCCAGAACTGGGTCCAGACCGACGCGCCGTCGATGAGCGCGGCCTCCTTGATTTCATGCGGGATCGTCTTCATGTAGTTACTGAGCACGAAAACGCAGAATCCGACCTGGAAGGCGGTGTTGATGACGACGAGTCCCGCGTACGAGTCATACAGCAGTCCGTTGCTGCTGATGGCGTGCGGAACGTGGATCGTCAGATAAATGCGGTAAAGCGGCGTGATCACCACCTGCTGCGGCAACAGGTTTCCGGCGGTGAAGATGATGAGCAGCGGCACGTTGAACCAAAAGTTGAAGCGCGCCACCACGAACGCCACGCATGACGCGAAGCCGAGGGCGAGGATCACCGCAGGAACGGTGATCATGACAGAGTTCCAGAAGTAGTGGATCATGTCGGCCTGTGTCCAGGCCGTGGTGAAGTTCTTGAAGGTCAAGTGGCGTGGCCACGAGAGGTAGCCATACTTCGAGGTCTCGCCGTAGGGCCGCAGCGACGTGTAGATGGCCCACACAATCGGCGTGATCCACAAAAGCGTCGCAATGGCGAGGAATGCGTGCGCGCCGAAGCGCGCGGGCGAGATCTTCGTCGCCCGCGCCGCCATCGGCGTGGAGGTGGTGCGGTCAATGACCGGTGTCGCCGCCGTCATGTTTTCTTCTCCTGGCGCAACTGCATGACGAGGAACGTCACGATGGGCACGAGGGAGATCACCAGCAAGACCACGCCCAGCGCGGAACCGAAGCCGATCCGGCTCACCTGCCCGACGATGTTGCGTGTGATGAGGACCGACAGCAACTCAAGTCCGTTGTTGCCGCCGTTGGTGATGTACACGAGGTCGAACGCGCGCAGCGACTCAATGACGGTGATGACGAGGATGACCACGTTGATCGGCCGCAGCACAGGGAACACCACGCGCCAAAAGGTCTGCCACGCGCTCGCGCCGTCGACCAACGCCGCCTCACGCAGGGACGGGTCGACAGCCTTCAAACCGGCGAGGTAGAGAACCATCACGTAGGGCGCCTGCCGCCAGCAGGCTTCAACCAGCACCGCCCACAAGTTGAGGTTGGGGTTTCCGAGCCAGTCGATCAGATTGTGCTGCCCGCTGCGGCCGATGACGTTGTTGAGCAGGCCGTAGTTAGGCGAGTAGATGAGTTCCCAAATGATGCCGATGAGTGCGAGCGAGAGCATCACCGGCAAGAACAGCAGGCTTTGGTAGATGCGGCTGCCGCGCAAGTTGCGATCGAGAACGACAGCGAACAGCATGCCGAGGGGCGTTGCGAGCACGAGGAACACCACGAGCCACAGCACGTTGTGGCGCACAGCGGGCCAGAACGGCGGGTAGTTGGTCGCCGCCTGCACATAATTCTGGACGCCGTCCGAATGAATCGCGGACAAGCCGCCGATGCCGTTCCACTTGGTGAACGACAACAGCACAGTGGCGACGGCGGGGAACCAGATGAAGAACAGCACCCCGAGCAGCGGGATGCCCACCATGAGCGACAAGACGACCTTGTCGCCCGCCGACAGCGTGCGAACCCGTCGCCGGCGGCGCTTGCGCGCCACCGGCGACGGGACGACAGCTGGATTGGCCGAAACCATCAGCTCCCCATCAGCTCGTGAACACCTGCTTCGCCTGAGATTCCAGGCTCTTCAATTGCGATTGGACGTCGTTCGGGCTGTTGAAAAACGAGTCGATCATGTTGGCGACCGTGTCGTCTGCGAACTGCGGGTTGGTGTCGCGGTCGAGGAACTGCGCGATGTTCTTTGAGGACCCGATGATCTCCGCCGACTTCTTCTGAATCGCGTTGTAGTTGCTGGTGTCGGCGTTGGTGGCGGCGGCGACGTCGCTCGGGTCGGTCTTGCCGTACAGGGCCTCCGCCTCGGGCGTGCCGATGAACTCGAGCAGCGCGGTGGCGGCGTCCTTGTTCTTCACCTTCTTGCTCATCATGAAGCCGTCGATCGGGGCGTCGATGGAGTCTTGGCCGTTCGCCGGGTCGATCTGGGGATACGGGAAGAAGTCAAGGTCGTCAAGGTCTGCGCCGGTGAACTGCTGCGACACGAACGAACCGAGCAAGTACATGCCCGCCTGCTTGTTGAGCAGCGACTTGGCGGCGTCTTGCCAGATCCGACCGGTGGCGCCGGGCTGCTGGTAGGGCAGCACTTCCTGCCACTGCTTGAAGACGTTGAGCACCTTGGGGTCGTCCCAACCGACCTTGTGCGCCATCAAGTCCATGTGGAACTGGAAGCCGTTCAGCCGCATGTTGATGATGTCGAAGGTGCCGAGCGCCGGCCAGCCGTCCTTTTGACCCATGGCCATCGGTACCAAGCCGTCCTTTTGCATCTGCTTTTGCAGCGCCACGAAGTCGTCCCACGTCTTCGGGATCTGGTAGCCCTTCGCGGCGAACACGCTCTTACGGTAGAAGATGGCCCATGGGTAGTTGTAGAGCGGAACGAAGTAATAGTGGCCGTCGTCGCCCTTCGACGCGTTCTTGAACGCGTCGGAGAAGTTGCCGCCGATCTTGTCCCAGACGTCGTCGATCGGCGTGGCCAGGCCCTGCGAGGCGAAGAACCGCATGCGGAACCCGGCGAACCAGGTGAACAGGTCGTCGGGGGTGCCCTGCAGGTAGTTGTTGATGTTGTTCTGGAAGGTGTTGTGGTCGACGGTGTTGATCTTCACGTCGACGCCGGAGTTCTTCGCCGTGAAGCCGCCGATCATCGCGGCGAACGCCGCCTTGGGCACCGCGTCGGAGTAGTTCGACCCGAACGTGACGGTTCCGCTGACGTTGCCGCCGCCGCCCCCGCCGCCGCTGCTTGGGGCCGCCGTTGGCGTGGTGGCCGACGTCGAGCCGCTCGCGGTCGGCGTGCCGCCGCTGTTGTTGTTCTTGCTCGAGCTGCACGCGGCAGCGAGCGCCCCCGGGACGACGACAAGGCCGGCCGCTCCGGCCAATCCCTTCAGCACGGACCGGCGGCTGGTGGCCAGCGTCGCCGGGCCGGAGGCGGGCACGGGCCCGCCGGAACTTCCGGACGAGGGACTTGACCCAGGGTCCGACATGGTGCCTCCATCAGTAAGTGAACGACGGTTTTGAGCAGGCTTGCACAACAGATTCGAGCGGGAACACTCAGAAGCGATCACAGCAAACCGCGCTCCGCCGACGGCTGTCAAGGTCCGCAACGGTTGCGATTCGGTCTCACGTTCGGCGTTTTCACGCTGCTTCATGCGCCTGCGCAGCAGGGCTGCCCGGCGATTCACGGCGCGGTGGGCCCTTACCGGGGCGGCGTGCGGACCGCCCTAGTCCCATCACGGAGTCTGTGTGAACCTGACGGCTTCTGTGTAGGCTGGCCGCGCTCCCGCCTCCGACACCGCACAAAGACCAACCGACAGGAGCCTCATGAGCAGCTGGCCCCGCGTTCCAGGCATCGCCTACGGCGGCGACTACAACCCCGAGCAATGGCCGGAGACAACGTGGACGGAGGACGTCGCGCTGATGCGCGAGGCCGGGGTGTCGATGGTGACGGTCGGCGTCTTCTCATGGGCGCTGCTCGAGCGCCGGGAGGGCGAGTTCGACTTCGGCTGGCTCGACCGCGTCCTCGACCTTCTCCACGACAACGGGATCGCGGTCGACCTGGCGACCGCCACGGCGTCGCCGCCGCCGTGGTTCTCCCGCGCCCATCCCGAGACGCTGCCCGTCACCAAGGACGGCGTGCGGCTGTGGCCAGGATCACGGCAGGCGTATTGCCCCAGCTCGCCGCGGTACCGCGAGGCGGCGACCGCGCTCGCCCGCGCCCTCGCCGTCCGGTATGGAAAACACCCGGCGCTGGTGATGTGGCATGTCAACAACGAGTACGGCTGCCACGTGCCGCAGTGCTTCTGCGACGTCAGCGCCGCGGCTTTCCGGGAATGGCTCAAGTCGCGCTACCACGACGTCGAGGCGCTGAATTCCGCATGGGGCACGGCATTTTGGAGCCAGCACTACAGCGAGTGGGACGAGGTCTTGCCGCCCCGCAGCACGCCGACGTGGGCCAACCCGACCCAGCAGCTCGACTGGTACCGGTTCTCCTCCGACGAGTTGCTCGCCTGTTTCATCTCCGAACGCGACGCGATCCGCGACGTCACCCCCGACATCCCGATCACCACGAACTTCATGGGCGCGTTCAAACCCGTCGACTACTTCGACTGGGCGCGACACGAGGACCTCGTCTCCAACGACCACTACCTGCTCGGCGCCGACCCCGCTCCCCACGTGCAACTCGCGATGTCGGCCGACCTCGTGCGCTCCGCGGGTCACGGCGCGCCTTGGGTCTTGATGGAGCACTCGACCAGCGCCGTGAACTGGCAGCCGCGCAACCTGGCGAAGCAGCCGGGCCAGCTCGCGCGCAACAGCCTCCAGCACGTGGCCCGGGGCGCCGACGCGGTGTGCTTCTTCCAATGGCGAGCATCTCGCGCCGGCGCGGAGAAGTTCCACTCCGGGATGGTTCCTCACGCCGGAACCGAAACGAAGGTGTGGCGCGAGGTCGTCGAGCTCGGCGGGCACCTGAAAGCTTTGAGGGAAGTGGCCGGCACGAGGGTGCAGGCCGACGTCGCCATCCTGTTCGATTGGAACGCGTGGTGGGCGGTCGAGCTCGACTCTCACCCGTCGGCCGACGTCCGCTACCTGACGATGGTGCGCGACTACTACGAGGCACTGTGGGGCCACGGCGTCACCGTCGACTTCGCGCGCCCGAACGACGACCTGACTGCCTACAAGCTCGTCGTCGTCCCCGCGCTGTACCTGGTCTCCGACGAGGCGGCCGCCAATGTCGCGGACTACGTGCGCGGCGGCGGCCACCTGCTGTGCACCTTCTTCAGCGGCATCGTCGACGAGGACGACGCGTTGCGGCTCGGCGGCTACCCCGGTGCCTTCCGCGAGTTGTTCGGCGTGCGCGTCGAGGAGTTCTTCCCGCTCGCCGAAGGCGAGACGGTGCAGATATCGGACGACGCGCGCGGCGCCATCTGGACAGAGGCGGTGCACGCCGAGGGCGCGGACGTCGTCGCGACCTACCTGGACGGCCCGCTGGCCGGGTGGCCCGCCATCACGTCGCACCGGCACGGCGGCGGTGTCGGGCGCTACGTCACCAGCCGGCTCGACCCAAGCTCGCTTTCGACACTCGTCGCGCGCTGCTGCGAGGAAGCCGGCGTGCGCGCGCCTATCATCGCTGCGGCGGGGATCGAGACGGTGCGGCGGCGTGGCCACGGCGGGAGCTATCTGTTCGTCATCAACCACACGCAGCGAGACGCCGACGTTCAAGCGGTCGGCGAGGAGCTGCTCGCCGGCGCCACGGTCACGAACTCGCTGCGGGTGCCCGCCGGCGGCGTCGCCGTCGTCCGAGAAACGCCGTGATCCGCGAAACTGCCTAGCGAGACCCGCGAGAAGTGAGCCAAGGATGCTTGCCAAACAACGCCAATCGATGATCCTCGACCACGTGCGCCGCGCCGGCGGCGTGCGGGTCAGCGAGCTCACCGAGCTGCTCGGCGTCTCCGACATGACCGTGCGTCGCGACCTCGACGTGCTCGCCCGCGAAGGGCTGATCGAGAAGGTGCACGGGGGCGCGACGCTCGCGTCGGCGTCGAGCATGGACGAACCCGGTTTCGAGGCGAAGTCGTCGCGCGAGCTCGGTGAGAAAGACGCGATCGGGCGGGCGGCCGCGAAGTTGGTGCGTCCAGGCACCGCCATCGCGCTCTCAGCGGGCACCACCACGTGGGCGTTGGCCCGTTACATCTCGCACGTGCGCGACCTGACGATCGTGACGAACTCGGTTCGGGTCGCAGACGTTTTGCAGCAGGGAACGGGGAATCCGACGGTGATCCTCACCGGCGGGGTGCGCACGCCGTCAGACGCGCTGGTCGGACCGGTGGCCGACCTCGCCATCCGGTCGCTGCACTTCGACGTGTTTTTCGTCGGCTGCCACGGCATCGACCCGCAGGCCGGACTCACCGCGCCGAACCTCGCGGAGTCGGAGACCAACCGCAGCTTCATCCGCGGGGCGCGCACGGTCGTGCTCGTCTCCGACCACACGAAGTGGGGGACGGTTGGGCTGAGCTCATTCGCGAACCTGAACGAAGTCGACATCCTCGTCACCGACAGCGGCTTGTCGAAGCAAGACCTGGCGACCGTCACCGACCACATCGACCGGGTGATCGTGGCCGGCGACGACGGCGACGCGGTGCTCGACACCGCGGAGACCACCAAGGACGCCGAGCGCGCCGGCTAGCACCGTGCGCGCGACCGCGGCGCGCGGCCGGCGCCGCACCTCACAGCAGCGTGGCGCCCCAGACCGCGGTCAACGACTCACCAGGATCGAGCCGGATCAATCCGTCGCCGGTGCTGAACGCGTTCGGCGCGGCGGTCATCGGCTCCAGCGCCATCGCCCGCCGGGACATCGGCTCGGGCAGCCGGTCAGCCGAGTAAGCCTGCCAGTAACCGAAATTCTGGTCAGCCCACACCGCGGACGTGCGGCCGTCGACGCCTTCCAATCGCGCCCATGAGCGACCCTGCGGGTCGCGGACGACGTCGGTGAACGCGTCGTCGAGACTGAGCGCCCCCACCTGGCGCGCCGTGCGGAAATCGAAAGCGCCACCGGCCACCGGCTCGTCGCCCTTGGGGATCAGCAACTCGTCGGGCAACAGCCGGCGTCGGACGTCGAAGGTCAGCGCGCATTCGTCGATCGTGCTGCTTGGCGCCGCCGCGACGTAGGGGTGGAAGCCCAGCCCGTACGGGCAGCGCCGGTCCCCCGTGTTGACCGAGGTCGTGGTCACGCGCAGGCCCTCCGCGTCGAGCCGGTACTCAACCGTGGTGTCGAGCTGGAACGGATAGCCGGGGCTCGGCAAGATCCGAAACGACAGCGTCACGCGGTCCGGCCCGTGGTCTTGCAGCGTCCACGGCAGCCAGCAGGCCAGCCCGTGCAGCGCCGCGTTGCGCTCCGGCTCGGTGATCGCGAGCTGGTGTTCCTCGCCGTCGAAGGCGTAGCGCCCGGCCGCGATCCGGTTCGGCCAGGGAATGAGCACGGCTCCGTGGTAGCCGGGCGCGAGCTCGTCCTCGCCGAAGCTTTGGAAGACGTCGCGCTCACCGACCCGGTACTCGCGCACCGCCGCGCTTCCTTCGGTGATCGTGGCGCGCTGATCGCCGTGGGCGATGCGGTACTGGGTTCCGGACGGCGAGCGGCGAGCGCTCACGCTGACCGCGGCGGCCGCCGTCGGCGCGACCTGCGATTCCATCGAAAGTCTCCTTCTCGCGAACGGCGCACACGCCAACAGCGCACACAGTGTGGCAGGCGGCCGCCGGCGCCCGAGCGGGCCAGCCCGAGCGCCGGCTCGCCACCGCGCGGTGACCAGATCGTGACCGCGAACCTGCTGTCACGCAGTCGCACGGCCGCTACCATAGCCAAACGCGTCCAAACAGCTTTGGTTATCGTTCTTGTTGACTTCAACAGAAGGACTGTGCGAGTCTCACCAAAACCGACCGCTGTCGAGGGCGGCCGGCAGCGCAACCGAAAGGCAGCACCTTGAGGCGTGCCCGATGAGCGAGCGCCTGGACGTCGCGGAAGCCGGGACGCGGGGTAGCGGCACCCCCGACGGTGCGTCCCGGCCCGCGTCGTCCGGCTCGGCCGTGCGCAAGACGGCGACTCGGATGTCGGATGGGCGCGAGCTGTTCTACTTCGACGACGAGACCGGCGCGGCTGGCGCGGCCGTCGACCGAGCGAGCTTTCTCGACCGACGCCGGCTGCGCGCGGCGGCGCCGTCGTCCACGATGCGGTTCGACCCGCTGCTCGACGAGTGGGTCACGATCGCCGGCCACCGGCAGAGCCGCACCCACCTACCGCCCGACAACGAATGTCCGTTGTGCCCGTCCCGCGACGGGCACAAGTCGGAGGTCCCCGCTCCGGACTACGACGTGGTGGTGTTCGAGAACCGCTTTCCGTCGTTCGCCCAGACGTCTGCGGCGGAGTCCGGCGGCGCGCAGGCTGGCGACCCGCTTTTCGCGTCGGCGGCGGGACTCGGCCGGTGCGAGGTGGTGTGCTTCACCGCCGACCACGACGCGGCGTTCTCGTCGCTGTCCCCCGCCCGCGCCCGCACGGTGCTCGAGGCCTGGATCGACCGCACGACCGCGCTGAGCGCGCTGCCAGACGTGGAGCAGGTCTTCTGCTTCGAGAACCGCGGCGAGGAGATCGGCGTCACGCTGAGCCACCCGCACGGCCAGATCTACGGCTACCCGTTCGTCACGCCGCGCACCCGGCGGATGCTCGACAGCGCCCGGGAGTATCGCGTTCGCACGAATCGGAACCTGTTCGCCGACCTGGTCGAGCGGGAGTCCGCTGACGGCACTCGGGTGGTCGTGCGCGGCCAGCACTGGACCGCGTTCGTGCCGTTCGCCGCGCACTGGCCGCTTGAGGTGCACCTCTACCCGAATCGCCAGGTACCGGATCTGCCTGCGCTGAACGAGGAGGAACGCGCGGAGCTGGCAGCGGTGTATCTGGAGGTGCTGCGCCGCATGGAGCGCGTGCACGACGACTCCTTGCCCTACATCGCGGCGTGGCATCAGGCGCCCGCCCGAGTCGACCGCGACCTGGCCTACCTGCACCTTGAGGTCTTCTCTATTCGGCGCGCGCCCGGCAAGCTGAAATACCTCGCGGGATCCGAGTCGGCGATGGGGGCCTTCGTGAACGACGTGCTACCTGAGCAGGCCGCGCGGATGCTGCGCGACGTCGTGCTGTGAAATTCCGGCTGTGAAGTCGCCGAACCCGAAGACCGCGAGATGAAAAGCACAGCGGCGGAATCCTTTCGCGAGCACGTAGGTTCCGCGCCCACGGGCGTGTGGTCCGCGCCCGGTCGGGTCAACCTGATCGGCGAGCACACCGACTACAACGGCGGGTTCGTGCTGCCGTTCGCCATTGACCGGCGAACGGAGGTGGCCGCCTCCCCCCGTCGCGACGGCGTGGTTCGCGCGCTCTCCCTGCAAAGGCCGGACGACGTCGCGGCCGCGGAGGTGGCCGGCTTGCACCCGGGCGACCGAGACGATTGGTCGGCCTACGTGTTCGGCACGGTGTGGGCGCTGCGCGAAGCGGGGCTCGACAT
Organism: uncultured Actinomycetes bacterium; assembly: GCA_963747395.1. Lineage (GTDB taxonomy): Bacteria > Actinomycetota > Actinomycetes > Acidothermales > Acidothermaceae > JAICLV01. Next base: position 132,684 of record CAVVEX010000007.1, read on the forward strand.
CGGCGGGATGGACGTTGTCATCGACGGCGGAGTGCCAGTCGGGATCAGGGCTCTCGTCGTCCGCCGCACTCGAATGCGCCGTCGCCCTCGCCGCGATCGAGTTGCACGACATCGAGATAAGCCGCGAGGCGCTGGCACGGATCGCGCAACGCGCGGAGAACGACTACGTCGGCGTTCCCTGCGGCCTGATGGACCAGATGGCGGTCAGCGTCTGCCGCGCGGGGCACGCGCTGTTCTTCGACGTCCGCGACGACGTGCGAGAGCACGAGCCGTTCGCGCCGCGGACTCCGGTCTCGACCTGTTGGTCATCGACACCCGCGCGCAACACGCGCACAGCGGCGGCGAGTACGCGGCGCGCCGGCGGGCCTGCGAGGAAGCGGCCTCGCGTTTGGGGGTGCGCTGGCTGCGTGACGTCCTCCCCGACGACCTCGACGACGCCCTGGGCGAACTCGGCGACGACGAGCTGCGCAAGCGGACGCGGCACATCGTCACCGAGAACGCCAGGGTCCTCGCCGCCCGCGAGCTGCTTCGCGCGCGCCGGTTCGATGAGCTCGGCGCGACGCTGACCGCTTCGCACACGTCGCTGCGCGACGACTTCGAGGTGAGCTGCGCGGAGCTCGACCTAGCCGTCGACACCGCTTTGGCCACGGGCGCGTTCGGCGCTCGGATGACCGGCGGCGGGTTCGGCGGCTGCGCGATCGCGCTCGTCGAATCCGGCGCCACCCGGACCGTCGGCAACGCGGTCGAGAAGGCCTTCGCTGACAACGGCTTCGCCGCACCCAAGATCATGGTGCCGGCGGTGGCTGACGGCGTGCTTCGGGTTGGGTGACCACCGGGGTGACCGGGCGTCGCCAGGGTTGACCCGGTGTCGGCCGACGGGTCGGCGGGCACACTCCGAGGCAAGTCGTCCACGCCTGGACGCCTTGAGGGAGTCGGCGCCAAAGCCGAGAGGAGGCGCTCATGACCGCGCCCGCACCGCCGGTCGAGCCCGAACCGCCGTTCGACCCGCAAGCCCCGGATCCGGCGCCGCTGCCGCCGATCGACCCGCAACCGGACGTCCCACCCGGCGCGCCGCCGCCGCAGCCGCCCGCGGAACCGAGTCCCGTTCCCCCGAGCCGGCGCCCAGCCCGTTCTGAGGCTGCCGCTCGTCGGCGCGGGTCGGCCCGCTGACGCTCGCCGTCGGTTAAGGTCCATGCCGTGATGGCGTCGCAGCGGCTGCCGCGCTTCGGCGCGGCCTGTGCACTGATCGCCGGATTCGTGATCGCGCTCGCGCAGCCGGGCGTCGCCTCGGGCATCTCCGCTGGCGGCGGCGGTGGCGCGCAGGGCGGCGCTGGCGGTGGCGCTGGTGGCGCTGGCGGCGCTGGTGGCGTCGTCGGGACCGCGGGAAGCGTGGCGGTGGGCGCCGCCGTGACCGCGCCGGAAAATGCCACCGCTGAGGCGGCCGATCCCGCCTCGCCGATCGATTTCGCCGTCGTGCTGGCGCCGCGCGATCAAGCGGCCCTCGACGGCTTTGTCGCGGCCGTCTCAGATCCTCACTCGCCGCTGTACCGGCATTTTCTGGCGCCTGGGGAGTTCGGCCGCCGGTTCGGAGCCGCGCCGACCGCGATCGCGCGGGTCAGCGAGGCGCTTCGCCAACGCGGGCTGCGCGTCGGTCCAGTCTCCGCCAACGGTCTATCGATCCCGGTTTCGGGAACCGTCGCCACGGCGAGCGCCGCGTTCGACACGTCGTTCGCCGACTACCGGCTCGCCTCCGGGCGCACCGCGCTGGCCAACGCCAAAGCACCGATGTTGCCGGCGAGAGTGGCGACCTACGTGCGGGGCGTGATCGGCTTCGATCAGCTCACCCGGGCCCGGCCCACCGCGCTCCCCCAGCTCCCCCAGCTCCCCCAGTCGGCGCCGACGCAATCCACGCTGACGCGGTCCGCGTTGACGGCGACGGCGCTTCCCGCGGCCACCGGCCCGACCGCCTGCGCCGCCGCCACGTCGGCCGCCACCAGCACGGGGGCCTACCTGCCGGCGCAGCTCGCGCATCACTACGGAATCGACTCCCTGTACGGCACGACCACCGGCCACGGCAGCACCGTCGCGCTCTTTGAACTCGAGCCGTTCTCCGCCGCCGACGTCGCTGCCTATCAGTCCTGCTTCGGCACCACGGCGTCGGTCTCGGTGCGCCAGGTCGACGGTGGCGCCGGCACGGGCACCGGCAGCGGGCAGGCGGCACTGGACATCGCGACCGTGATCGGGCTCGCGCCCGGCGCCGCGGTGGTCGTCTACGAGGCGCCCAACGACGCGGCCAGCGTTTACGACCAGTTCCGCCAGATCGCGAGCGACGACGCGGCCCAGGTGGTCAGCGACAGCTGGGGGCTGTGCGAGACGACGGTCGGCGCGCCTCAGCTGGCCGCGCTCGAGCGGCCGATCTTCCAGCAGATGGCGGCCCAAGGACAGACCGTGCTCGCGGCCACCGGCGACTCCGGAGCACAGGGCTGCTAGGCGCCACCGAGCTCAAGCGACACAACGCTGTCGGTGTGGGAGCCGGCGAGCCAGCCGGAGGTGACCGCGGTCGGCGGCACCTCAGTCGCCGCGGTCGGCGCCGCGGACACCGCGTGGAACAACACCAGCGGGCGCCTCCGGCGGCGGCATCTCATCCCTGTGGCCGATGCCGCCGTACCAGCGCGGCGTGGGTGACATCCCAGACAGCAGCGGGGCGCCATGTGGGGCGCCGTCCGGCCAGCTGTGCCGGGAGACGCCGGACGTGAGCGCCTCCGCCGACCTCAACCACGGCTCGCTCGCGTACTTCGGCGGCGCTTGGCGCCGGGTCGGCGGCACGAAGACCACGGCGCCGATTTGGGCCGCGATCGTCGCGCTGGTCGACGCGAGCTGTCCGGCCGGCCCGATCGGGTTCCTGAACCCGGCGTTGTACTCGCTCAGCGGCGCCGCCGGATCGCCGCTCGTCGACGTCAACACAGGGCCGAACAACGACTTCACCCACACCAGCGGTGGCCGCTACGCGACGCGCACCGGCTACGACCTGACGTCGGGTCTCGGCCGACCGAACGTCGGAACGCTCGCCGGCGATCTGTGCCCGTCGGTCGCCCCGCCCGGCGCCGGCACGATGACGGTGAACCCCGCGCTGGTGGCGACGTCCACCTCGGCGACGCTCACCTTCACGTACACGCCGGGCACCGCCGGCGGCGCGACCAGTTCCGGCATGGTCGGAGGCCAGCTCAACATCACCGTGCCCGGCACCTGGACGCTGCCGTCGACCACGTCGACGAACCCTGGCTACACAACGTCGTCCGCAGGCGTCGTGTCGATCGTCGGCAACACGATCGTCGTCGCCGGCATCACCGTTCCGGCCGGCAAGACCGTCACCGTCACCTACGGCGACACGACCGGTGGCGCGCCCCGCGCGCAAACGCCGTCCTTCGCCCAGGCGACCGTCTTCAGCGCGCGGTCGCGCAACGGGCAGACCGGCTCGCCGGCGTCGCTGGCGATCAGCCCGGCGGTTCGAGTGCTGACGCCGGGCGGCGGCGTGCCCGGGCAGGCGCTGCTGTCGAGGGTCGCCGGCGCCGAGCGGATCGCCACGTCGATCGCGGCCTCGCAGGTCGCGTTCGCCTCGGCGGGGTCGGCGCAGACGGTCGTGCTCGCGCGATCCGACGGGTTCCCTGACGCGCTGGCCGGCGTGCCGCTCGCCGCCCAGCTGCGCGGCCCGCTGCTGCTGACCCCGTCGTCCGGGCTGACCACCGCGATCGAGGCCGAGATCCAGCGCGTGCTGGCGACGGGATCGACGGTGTACGTCCTCGGCGGTTCAGCCGCGCTGTCGCCGACGATCGACGCGCAGCTGCGCGGCTTGGGCTACCAGGCGCAACGCGTGTCGGCTCCAGCCGGTTCGACACCGCGGTGGCGATCGCGCACCTGCTCGGCGACCCCTCGGTGATCTTCGAGGCCGACGGCACCAACTTCCCTGACGCGCTCTCGGCGGGTCCGGCCGCCGCCATCACGCACGGGGCGGTGCTCTTGACGCTCGGCGACGCGCCCGCCGCTCCAACCACGGTTTACCTCGCGACGCATCCCGGAGATCTGCGATACGCGGTCGGCGGGCCGGCGGCGGCGTCCGACCCGGTCGCGCAACCGTTCGTCGGCGCCGACCGATACGCGACGTCGGTGCTGGTGGCGCAACAGTTCTTCAACTCGCCGTCCGCCGCCGGGGTGGCCAGCGCGACGTCGTTCCCCGACGCGCTGTCCGGCGGGCCGGTGGCCGCACTCGCCGGTGGCCCGATCGTGCTGGTCCCCGCGACCGGCAAGTTGCCGTCGACCACGCAGGGCTACTTAGCCAGCATCGCGAGCAGCGTGCTCACCGGTTGGCTCTTCGGCGGGACGAACGCGGTGAGCACGGCGATCGCCGACCAGGTGGCGCAATCGCTGGTGCTGGTGCCTCCTCCGGCTTAGCCGACCGCCCGGATTTCTCGCCGAGTGAAGGGCTTGGGTTGCCTGGGCGCGCTCCCACACAGCCCGAATCCTTCTCTCGGCGTGGGGGGATGCGGAGAGCGGCTACAAGTAGAGGCCGGTTGAGCCTTGCTCAAGCCGGGGCGCGGCGACCGCGTGCACGTCGCGCTCCCGCATCAGCGCGTACAGGGCGCCGTGGATCTCCACCTCGGCGCGGTCCTCGGGGTCGTACAGCACCCGGTCGCCGACCTCCACCGTGCGCACGTTCTGGCCGACGCCCACCGCCTCGGACCACACCAGCCGGCGCCCGACGGAGGCCGTGGCCGGAATGACGATGCCGCCGCTGGACCGACGCTCGCCGGCCGGGCCGTCCGTCCTGACCAGGACACGGTCGTGCAGCAGCTTGATCGGCAGCCCGGATGTCGCGTCGACGCTCACGGCGGGCAACGGTACCGGGTCGGCCGGCGACCGCGGTCGCCCAGGCGGCTAGCGACGTTGCCTGCGGTTGGCCGCGTAGAGGATCGCGGCCAACGCGAGGAGCGCCGCCAGCCCGCCGCCGATCACCGGTTTGGGCATGCTCTTCAGCGCGGACGACGCGGAAGCGAGCGCCTTGTCGACGCGATATCCCGACTCTTCGTCCGGGCCGCCCTCGCCACTCTCGCCACTCTCGCCACTCTCGCCGGCCTCGCCGCTCGCGCCGCCGTCGGTCGGCGCGACGGCCGACTCCTCGAACTGCGGAAGGTGATCGCTGTGATGGTCGAATCGCGCCTTCACGCCGTCGACCGCCCCCACGACGCCGTCGCGCAGCTTGCCGACCCCGCGCTTGGCGACGAACTTCGGGTCGAGCCGACCGGCGATCGTGTCGACGGTGAGCGCCAACTCCTCGCGCGTGCGCTCGATCGAGCGCAACAGCTCCTCAGCATCGCTGCCCATGCTCACCCTCCCTTTCTGAACGATCAGTCTCGCAGGTCGATGGCGACCTTGACGTCGTCGTCTCGGCGGTCTAGCGCGTCGGTGTACTTGGCGAGCGGCACCTTGCGGCTGACCAGCCGGTTCAGCCAGTCGAGGTCGGTGTTCGCCAACGTCTCGGCGGCCTGCTCGTAGTGGCGCCGCGCGGCGTTGACGCTGCCGAAAAGCACGGTGTTCTCGAGAACCATCTCTTTGTTGATGCTGTCGAGGCCGATCGCGACCTTCCGATTGGACGCCGAAATGCCGGCAAGGCAGATGACGGCGTCCTTGGCGACGACGCTGACCAGGTCGAACACGAGCGGCCCGTACCCGGTGCACTCGATCACGATGTCAGGTTGGACGCCGATTTCCCCGACGTCGCCGGAGTGGAACGCGGCGCCGACGTCGCGAACCAACTGTGGTTTGGGGCCGGTGTCGACGCGGTCGAGCACATGGACGTCGTAACCCCGCCGGACGCCGATGAGCGCCGCGAGCAGGCCGATCGGGCCGGCGCCGGTGATGAGCGCGATGTGCTGCCGCGCGGGGGCCCGCTCGGCGATCTTCTCGCTTTGCTCCCAGGCCTTGGCCACCACCGACGTGGGCTCGACGAGCACGCCGGCGTCGCCGAGTCGGGCGTCGAGCTTCACCGCGAAGTCCGGCTCGACCCGCCACCGCGACGCGCCGTAACCGTTGCGCTCCTTGATGCCGCGCTCGGTGTACTGGCCGTTGCGGCAGAAATCCCACTGGCCGCTGGCGCAGGGCTCGCACGGCACCGGGTCGGGACGGCGGACGATGCCCGCCACCAGGTCGCCCTTCGCGAACCCGCTGTCCCCCGGGGCCTCGAGGACCCGGCCGAGCGACTCGTGGCCGATGATCAGCCGCTCCTCGCCGGGCGGCGACCAGCCGTAACCCTCCTGGATGATCTCGATGTCGGTGCCGCACACTCCCATGAGCAGGCCCTCGACCAGCAACGCGCCTTCGGACATCGACGGGTCGGGGTGATCGCCGACTTCCGCGGTGTCCGGCTTCCCCGGGACCACCGACAACGCTTTGACGCTCACGCCAAACCCTCCTTCGCCTCAAGTTCGCGGTACCCGGTCGGCACCGACCTCGATCATCTCAGCGGCTATCGTGACCACCATGACGGCAACCACCCAGTTGAAGGCCGGAGACCCGGCGCCCGACTTCACGCTCCCGGACGCCGAGGGCAACCCGGTGTCGCTGAAGGACTTTCGCGGGCAACGGGTGGTCGTCTACTTCTACCCGGCGGCGATGACGCCCGGTTGCACGACGCAGGCGTGTGACTTCCGCGACTCGCTCGCCGCCCTGAACGGCGCCGGCGTGGCCGTCCTCGGCATCTCACCCGACCCGGTCGACAAGCTCGCCGAGTTCCGCGAGAAGGAGTCGCTGACCTTCCCGCTGCTGTCCGACGTCGACAAGCAGGTGCTCAACGCGTATGGCGCTTACGGCGAGAAAAACAACTACGGCAAGGTGGTCCTTGGCGTGATCCGTTCCACCTTTGTCGTCGACGCCGACGGAAAGCTCGAGCAGGCGCAGTACAACGTCAAAGCCACCGGGCACGTCGCGAAACTGCGCGGTGAGCTGAACGTGTGAACGTGCCGCGATAATGGCGGTTCACGGGGCCGTAGCCCAACGGCAGAGGCACGCGGTTTAGGTCCGCGCCAGTGTGAGTTCGACTCTCACCGGCCCTACCAGGCGATGACGAGGCATGATCGGCCGCATGAACGAACGACCCGCGACGATTCCCGATGGCCTGCGGGTCGAGTTGTCGCGCGCGAAGGTGAAGCCCGGGCAAAGCCAGCGGGGAAGGGTCTCGACGAGTCGGTCGCGATCGATCGCGACCACGTTGAAATCGGGCGGCGGGTGAAAGAGCCCGGTTGGGCCGAGGCGACGCCGCAGTTTCTGCTGATGCCGGCGCCCGTGCGCCGCGCGGTGCTCGACTGGGCGCTGCGGCCTGAGGGTGAACCAGCGACGTGAACCGGCACGGCATCGCGCTGATGACGTCGGCGCACGTGGTGGACGACCTCTACCAAGGCACGGTGCCCGCCCTGCTGCCATTTCTGGTCGAGCAACGGCACTACACCTACACCGCCGTCGCGGGCCTGACGCTGGCCGCGAACGTGTTGTCGTCGGTCGCGCAACCGGCGTTCGGCTGGTGGGCCGATCGCAGCCCGCGCCGCTGGTTGATCCCGGTTGGCATCCTGACCGCGGCTTTGGGCATCGCGCTGGCCGGATACGCCCCGAACTACTTGCTCACCTGGCTGGTCATCGCCCTCGCGGGTCTCGGCGTCGCCGCGTTTCACCCCGAGGCCGCGCGGGCGGCGCGCCAAGCCGCAGGCGACAACAACCGCGCGATGAGCGTGTTCGCCGTCGGCGGGAACGGCGGGTTCGCCCTCGGCTCGGTGGTGGCCACGCCGGTGCTGCTGGTCGTCGGCTTGCACGGCACCGCCTTGCTCGTCGTACCCGCGCTCGTCATGGCGATCGTGATCGTGACGCGACTCGATTCGGTTCTCGACGGCCCTCGGGCCGGCCATCGCGTCGCGACTCCGCGGGCAGGCGCCGACGACTGGCCGGCCTTCTTTCGGCTGGCCGGCGTCGTCGTCACGCGGGCGATCCTGTTCGCCGGGGTCACATCGTTCATCGCGCTGTATTTCATCCACCGCCTCAAGACCTCGACGGGCGTGGGGAACTTCGCACTCACGACATTCCTGGTCGCGGGCGCCTGCGGCACTTTGCTCGGCGGCTGGATCGCCGACCGCACGCAGCGGCTCACCGCGATGCGCATCGGGTTCGCGGTCACCGCGCCGACGATGGCCGGCCTGGTGCTCGCGCCGAACGTCGCGGTCGCGTTCGTGTTCACGGCGCTGGCGGGCCTCGGAACCTTCATCCCGTTCGGCGTCTTGGTCATGCTCGGCCAGGACTACCTGCCCAACCGCATCGGCACGGCCAGCGGTCTCACCGTCGGGCTCGCCGCGAGCTTCGGCGGACTCTTCACACCGCCACTTGGCTGGCTCGCCGACCACACCAGCCTTCGGCTGATGCTTTCGACATTGATTGTGCTTCCCGCGATCGCGTGGGGAATCTCCATGTTCATGCGCGAACCTCGAAGCGACGGTCGATCGCGGCGGCGCCCGATCGAGCTGAGTGACGCCGCACGATGAATGACCAGACTGTCCAGGGCCCGGACGACGCGGAGCTGCGCGCCGGGCTCGACGACCTGTTACGCCACGGCAACCAGCCGATGGTGATCGTCACCACTCGCGACGACGAGGGGAATCGCGCCGGTTGCCTCGTCGGATTCACGTCGCAGTGCGGCATCGAGCCGCCGCGGTACGCGGTGTGGCTGTCGGTGCGCAACCACACCTACTCGGTGGCGCGCAGGTCGACCCACCTCGCGGTGCACGTGCTCACCAGGGATCAGCGTCCGCTGGCCACGCTGTTCGGCTCGGTCACCGGCCACGAGGACGACAAGTTCGCGCGGTGCGACTGGGCGGACGGCCCGTTCCGATTGCCGATCCTGCGCTCGGCCGCCGGTTGGTTCGCGGGCCCGGCGCGCCAGTTGACGTCGTCCGGGGATCATGAGCTCTTCATCGTCAGCCCGCAGGTCGCGCACGGTCGAGTCGATGAGCAGCCGCTGTCCTTCCAAGACGTGAAGGACTTGGACGCCGGCAACCCCGCGTAGGCGGCGCCGATCGCGGGCAAGCCTTCACTATGCAGGCAAGCACGCAGGGCGACTACGCAGACGGCAAACAGAGCGGCAACACGCACGCCGGCAACACGCACGGTGGCCGACCGGGCAAGTTTGGCCGCGCGGGGGTGGCGCTGGCGGCGGTCCTCGACACGGCGCGGGCGCGTTCGCACCGCCGGGCGGCGGCGGCACAACGTCGTCCGACACCCACGAGCGGCGCGCTGGCCCCACCGGCGCCTGAGACGATCGAGACCACGACGACCGCGCCTGACGGCGAGCAGACGCGCGTGACGGCGACGACGTCACCGGGAAATCAGGTCGCGGGCGAGCGGCTGCCGGGTGGCGAGCCTTACGACCAGCACCTTGCGCCCCAGGGCAGCCTGTCGATCGCGGAGGACAGCGGACATCCGGCGAACCAGCGAAACCGGCCGGTCACCTGGGTGATCGTCACGTTCATCGCACTGGCATTCGTCGTCGGTGGCTTCGGGCTCATCTACGCGTGGCCGTGGTTGTTCATCGCCGGCTTGGTGGCCGTGGTCGCGGGCTGCCTGGTGGGGTGGGCGGCCGGCATCATGGCCGACCAGGGCGACCCAAGGGAGACTGGCGAGAGGGGCGAGACGGGGTAAAGCGGTCCGCATCGAGCCGGATGCGGGCGCGTGACTCAACCGAGGTGGTCGCCGTCCGCGCGGGTCTCGAGCCGAGCCAGCCGGTCAACCAGCCAAGCCCATCCGTCGGCGTCGTCGTGGTGACGGCGCCATCCCCACAACAACTCGTGCACCTTCGCCCAATGCTTCACGTGCGCCAGGACAGCGACCCGGGTGCCCACCGGCATGACCTCGGACTTGAACAACTCGTAGGCGTTGCCTGCCTCGTCGCGCTCGACGCCCGCGGCGCTGCCACCTAGGAACGCCGGCATCTCGCCTGCGGTGTAGGCCTCGTAGTCCAGCGTGTCGACCGCTACCTCGCCGGGCTGCGGCACGCCGCCGAGCAACACGAGCTCGCCGGTGTCGTGGATCCACGCGAGCGCCGCCCGGGAGCCATCGGACGCCGGGAGCGAGCCACTGGACGCCGCGAGCGCTGCGGCGACGTCGGCCGGGATCTGCCACGCGCCGAAGCCGGTCGCGAAACTGGTGACCCGTGCGATCGCGGCGGCGTTGAAAGCGGCGAGGTCGTAGATCGGCAACTCGACGTCGTCGAGCTGCAGCGACGCCACCGGCGTCAACGCGTCTGCGCCCTCAACACCCCCGACGCCCTCAGTACTGCCGGCGCCCTCGTAGCCGGCGCTCGTACTGCCGGCGCCCTCAGTACTGCCGGCGCCCTCAGTTCTGTCGGCGCGTTCAGTACCGTCGGCGCCCTCGGCTGCGTCCACCATGGCGGCTCACTCCCCTTCGTCGGCGGAGACCAGCAGTCGCGCCAGCGCGCGAAACGCGCGGCCACGGTGGCTGATGGCGTCCTTTTCCGCGGCGGACATCTCCGCGGTCGTGCGGTCACTGCCGCTCGGCAAGAAGATCGGATCGTAACCGAACCCGTTGCCGCCGCGCGGCGCGAGCGTCAGCGCCCCCTTGATCCGCCCGTGCGCCACCAACTCGTCGCCGTTCGGGAACACCGCGACCGCCGCGCATTCGAACGACGCTCCGCGCCGCTCGTCGGGGACGTCGGCGACCTGAGCGAGCAGCAGCCGAAGATTGACCGCGTCGCGATCCGCGCGGTCGGCGCCGTCGCGATCCGCGCCGTCGCGGCCGGCGCCGTCGCACAGGTCGCCCGACCACCGCGCCGACAGCACCCCGGGCATGCCATGCAGGGCCTCGACGCAAATGCCGCTGTCGTCCGCGATGGCGAGCTCGCCGGTCGCCCGCGCGACGGCGCGCGCCTTCAGCAACGCGTTCGCCTCGAACGTGTCGCCGGTCTCGGGCACCTCAGGCGCGTCGGGATACGAGTCGACGCCGACGAGCTCGACGTCGGTCAAGCCCGCGTCGCTGAGAATTCGCCGCAGCTCCAGGACTTTGTGCGGATTGCGGGTGGCGAGCACGATGCGTCGTCCGGACCTCATGGCGCGAGCGCGGCCTGCTGCAAGTCGCTCAACGTGGCGCAACCGCCGACGGCGAGATCGAGCAGCGCGTCGATCTCGGCGCGACTCAACGGCGAGCTTTCGGCGGTGCCCTGCACCTCGATGAACTCGCCCTCGCCGGTGACGACGACGTTCATGTCGGTGCCGGCGCGAACGTCCTCCTCGTACGCGAGGTCGAGCCGCGGCTCGCCGTCGATGACCCCGACGCTGACGGCGGACACGCTGCGAATCAACGGCTCGCCAGGCAGTTTCCGCTTCTCCTTCAACCATCCGATCGCGTCGGCCAACGCGACGTAAGCGCCGGTGATCGCCGCGGTTCGGGTGCCGCCGTCGGCCTGCAACACGTCGCAGTCGAGTTGGATCGTCGTCTCACCGAGCCCTTTGTAGTCGACGCACGCGCGCAACGCCCGGCCGATCAACCGGGAGATCTCCTGAGTGCGACCGCCGAGACGGCCCTTCACCGACTCCCGGTCGTTGCGGGTGTTGGTCGCCCGCGGCAGCATCGCGTATTCGGCGGTGACCCAGCCGAGCCCGCTCCCCTTTCGCCAGCGCGGCACACCTTCGGTGACGCTCGCGGCGCATAGCACCCGGGTGCGGCCGAACTCGACGAGCACCGAGCCCTCGGCGTGATCGAGCCAGCCGCGGCTGAAGGTGACCGGGCGAAGCGCGTCGTTGGCGCGTCCGTCGAATCGAGGCATGGGCCGACCCTATCGGCGCGCTCAGACGTCGAACGTCGCGCCTGGGCGCGCGAGATCCGTCGGGCCGCCGAACGCCGCCGCAGCAGTGTGTCGTTGCGCATCGGCGTCGTGCCAGGGCGCGACGTGGGTGACAACCAGCCGGCCCGCGTCAGCGGCTTTCGCGAGCTCACCGGTTTGCGTCGCGGTGAGGTGCACGTCGGCCGGATTCGGCGCGCCGTCCACGAATCCGGCCTCTGCGAGCAGCAAGTCGGCGGCCCGGGCGAAGTCGGCCAGCGCGGCGAACCAGCCGGTGTCGGCGGTGTAGACGAGCGTGCGGCCGGCCGCGACCACCTTGACCGCGTGGGTTTCCACCGGGTGCGCGGTGCGCGCGGTCGACAACCGGAACGGGCCGGCTGACGTCTCGCCGGGCGCCTCGAACGCGAAAACGTCGGACAACTGCGCGTCTCCGAAGACACCGGCGATCCGATCGGCCTGCGCGGTGGGCGCGATCACCCGCAACGGCGGCGGCACCCGTCCGTCGGGATGGTGCCGCCGAGCATGCGCGAGCGGCACCAGGTCGAGCCAGTGATCACCATGCAGGTGAGTGAGAAACAGCACGTCGACGTCTCGCGGATCCACGTGCTTTTGCAGCTCGCCCAACGCGCCGTTGCCGAGATCGAGCAGCAGCCGGAAGCCGTCATGCTCGACGAGGTAGGACGAGCAGGCGGCGTCGGGGCCCGGATGGCTGCCGGAGCATCCGATGACGGTGAGCCGCATGCCGCTAAGCGCTCTCGACGCCGCGGATCTCGGGGCCGAGGAAACGCCGTCCGAGCTCGTAGAACGGCTCGGGATCGCCGGTGGCGACGAACCGATGGGTCGGCGGCGGCGAGTCCTCCGGACGCGTCAGCTCGTGGCGCACCAGCGTGCGGTAGACGTCGCGCGCGGTCTCGTCGGCGCTGTTGACCAGCATCACGTCGTCACCGACGACGAGCGAGATCGCGCCCGCTAGATACGGGTAGTGCGTGCATCCGAGGACCAGCGTGTCGCAGCCGCGTTCGATGATCGGCGCCAGGTACTCCTTTGCGCACTCGAGCAATTCGTCGCTCATCGTGACGCCGGCCTCGACGAACTCGACGAACCGGGGGCATGCCGCGGTGGTGAGGTCGATGTGGGTGGCCGCGGCGAACGCGTCCTCGTAGGCGCCGCTCGTGACGGTCGCGTGCGTGCCGATCACGCCAACCTTGCCGTTGCGCGTGGCACTGACCGCCTTGCGCACGGCTGGCTGGATCACCTCTATCACCGGCACGGCGTAACGCTCGCGCGCGTCTCGCAACATCGCGGACGACGCGGAATTGCAGGCGATCACCAGCGTCTTGACCCCCTCGTCGACCATGCGGTCGAGCACCTCTAGGGCGTACTCGCGCACCTGCGCGATCGACTTGGGACCGTACGGGAAGTGCGCCGTGTCGGCGACGTAGTGGACCGGCTCGTGCGGTAACAGGTCGAGGATCGCCCGGGCGACGGTGAGGCCCCCGACGCCGGAGTCGAAGACCCCGATCGGCGCGTCGTTGCGGGTCTCGGCGCGGGTCTCGGTCGCGGGCCTCGCGGGCCTCGCGGGCCTCGCGGGTCTCGGCGGCCTCGAGGCGGGCGTTGTCGGCTGCGGCTGGCACGTGTTGCAGCCTAACGGCCGACAACACCGGGATCGGGGTAACTTCCAGCCCTATAGCGACAAGGAATTACCCCGCTGAGGCGCGATCCAGCCAGCTATCGGGCACGCCGGGCCGCAAGGGGTGGGCGCGCCGACCCACCCGCGGGCGCTCAGCACGGTCGCCACTTGCCCCGCGGAGACGCACGGCTGCCCGAAGACGTCAGCCCAGCCGTACCGAAGGGTGACGTCGCCGCGCACGGCGGCCGCGTTGTCACGCAACGCGTCGCGAAACACGCCCTCACCGACATGGCCAAGCCGGCCGTCGAGCTCGATGACCACCCGTTGCCGCTTGTAGTAGCCGTCACGCCGGACGACCGCCGAGCCCTCGCGCAGGACCGCCTGCCTGAGCGGTGCCGGCAAGCCGTGCGCGCGCTCCACCTTCTTTCGGTAAGCCCACTCCAGCGCCGACTCGATGCCGTCGCCGTCGGCCAGCAACTGACCGAGCAACGCCCGCCAGCGAAGTCTCGGACGACGCGCGGCAGCCTCGAGCAGCCGGAGTCGGGTGGTGCGCCGTCGCACGAGGGCGCGCGTCACCAACGCGACGACGTCGACCGCGCGGGATGCGGCGTCGGTCAGATCGAGGACGGTCGCTTCCACCTTCGTCGACGGCGGCCGACGCCACGACTCGACGTCCGCGGCGCTCACGGTGCGGTGAATCACCAGTCCAGACTGCGCGCGGACCTTTCGCCCATGCGGCACCACGACGTGCACCGCAGCAGGCGGCTCGTCGAGCAGGCCCGACAAGAACGCGGCCGAGTGATGACTCGCACCGGCGTCCGCGCCCGCGAACAAGACACCCGCCCACACCCGCGTGCCGTAGTCAACGGACCCCCCTCGTGCGAGGTACACGCCCGGCAGCAGTTGCTGCCAGCGGCCGCTCGCAAGCCGTGCGCGAATGTGCGAGTCCGTCGCGCCGGACGCGGTCAGCTGAGCACGAGAGACGACGTCGTCCTGCCACGCCAGCTCACGCCAATAGGGGAGGTCAGCGCTGACAGTCACGCGTCGAAGCGTTCCGCCGCCGCCACCGCGCGCGGGAGGTCCGCCAGCTTCTGTGGAGAGAGATCTCCGCCGTCCACAGCCCGCGACTCGGCGCCTCGGCGCGTTCCCCCGGCGCGGAGTCGGGTAATTCGTTGTCGCTATAGGGCTGAAAGTTACCCGATGCGAAAAGGCGGAGACCCGGGGTCAGGCCCAGAGCTGGCCTTCGAGCGCGGCCTCGGCGTCCTCAAGCGTTCCGGAGTAGGCGCCGGTCGAGAGGTACTTCCAACCACCGTCGGCCACCACGAACGCGATGTCGGCGCGCTCCCCCGCGGCCACCGCCTTCGCCGCGGTGCCCAACGCCGCATGCAGGATCGCGCCGGTCGAGATGCCGGCGAAAATGCCCTCTTGCTCGACCAACTCGCGGGTGCGCCGCAACGCCTCGCGCGGGCCGACCGAAAACCGCGTGGTCAACACCGACTCGTCGTACAGCTCGGGAACGAAGCCCTCGTCGAGGTTGCGCAGCCCGTAGACCAGCTCGCCGTAGCGCGGCTCGGCCGCCACGACCTGAATGCCGGGCACGTGCTCGCGGAAGAACCGGCCGCAGCCCATCAAGGTGCCGGTGGTGCCGAGCCCGGCAACGAAGTGGGTGATCGTCGGCAGGTCGGCCAGTATCTCCGGCGCCGTCGTCTCGTAGTGCGCCAGCGCGTTGGCCGGGTTGCCGTATTGGTAGAGCATCACCCAGTCGGGGTGCTCGACCGCCATCGCCTTTGCCACCCGCACGGCTTCATTCGAGCCGCCGGCCGCCGGCGAGAACACGATCGACGCGCCCCACATCTCCAGCAACTGACGGCGCTCGATCGAGGTGTTCTCCGGCATCACGCAGACCAGCCGATAGCCGCGCTGGCTTGCCACCATCGCGAGCGAGATGCCGGTGTTGCCGGACGTCGGCTCCAGGATCGTCGCGCCCGGCGCGAGCACGCCGTCCTTCTCCGCGGCCTGCACCATGTACAGCGCCGCGCGGTCCTTGATCGAACCGGTCGGGTTGCGATCCTCAAGCTTGGCCCACAGCCGCACTTGCTCCGACGGCGACAGCCGAGGCAGCCCGACGAGCGGCGTGCGCCCGACGGAGTCGACCAGCGAGTCGTAGCGCACCGAGCTGATCAGCCCCCGAGGGTGTCGCCGGGGCGGGCCGCCCCGCCGGCGACCGCGGGCAGCACCGTCACGGTGTCGCCGTCCTTCAACCCGGTCTCCAGACCCCCGATGAAGCGGACGTCCTCGTCGTTCACGTACACGTTGACGAAGCGGCGCAAGCCCTTCTCGTCGACGATGCGCTCGCGCAGCCCCGGGTGGCGGCTGTCGAGGTCGGTCAGGACGTCGGCGAGCGTCGCGCCGTCGCCGGTCACCGCTTTCTCCCCGCCCGTGTACGTGCGCAGGATCGTCGGGATGCGAACCTCGATGGCCATGACCGGCTGACTCCTTGAAAACAGCGTGCTGACGATGGGTTACGCAGGGTCCAACGCCGGGAGCACCGTGACATCTTCCTCGGTGACCACGCCGTCGACGATTCGGAAGGACCTGAACTCCACGGTATCGGGCGCCCGAGTCGACACCAGCACGTAGTGCGCCCCCGGCTCGGAGGCGTAGGAGACGTCAGTGCGCGACGGGAACGCCTCCGTCGCCGTGTGCGAGTGGTAGATGATCACCGGCTCCTCGTCGCGGTCGTCCATCTCCCGGTACAGCGCGAGCAGGTCGTGGGTGTCGAACTCGTAAAAGGTGGGCGACCTGGCCGCGTTGACCATCGGCACGAACCGCCGTGCGCGGTCGGAACCGGCCGGGCCGGCCACCACGCCGCACGCCTCGTCGGGATGGTCGCGGCGTGCGTGTGCGACGATCGCGTCGTAAGTCTGCTGGTCGATCACGAGCATGGCGGCAAGGCTAGCCGCCCCTCACTGCGTTCACGGCCCTACGGCGGCCAGCAGCTCGCCGAGCAGGACGAGCAGCCATTCGTAAACCCCGTAGACCATCAGCCGCGGGTCACTTGGGGGCAGGTGTTCGAACGCCTCGACGTCGTCCGCCGTCTCGATCCCGATGCGGGTGGCGATGACCAGGCGCGCGTCGGTCAGGAACCGCAGCCAGGCGTCCGCCTGCTCGTCGTCCAGCACCCGCTCGCCCAGCACGGCGATGCTGGCGAGACCTTGCCGGACGACGGTGGCGTCGGCCCGCTTCGCGCCGCGCAACGTGTTCTCGGTGTAGCGGCGGAAGTCCGCCGTCGCCTCGTCGTCGTCGCGATAGGCGTCGGGCAGCAACCGGCGAAGCGCCGGATCCTCCGGGGTCTCCACGACGTCCGACTCGTCGACGTCGAGCCCGGTGAGCTCGACGAGCGGGTCTGGCGATCGGACCTCTTTGGCGGTGCCGGCCAGCAACTCGTCGATGTCGTCGACCAGGCGGGTGAGCAGGCGCAACTCGTCATCGCCGAGCTTGACCCGCGGCCCGTCTGGCGTGCGCCGGATCTCGGCCAACTGCTCAGTCCTTTTGCACGGTGGCCCACAACCCGTGGGCGTGCAACCGCTGGACGTCGTGCTCCATCTGCTCGCGCGTTCCGGACGACACCGCCGCCTTGCCCTCGGTGTGCACCTGCAGCATCAGCCGTTCCGCCTTCTTCTTCGGGTATCCGAACAGCTTCTGGAGCACGTAGGTGACGTACTCCATGAGGTTCACCGGATCGTCCCAGACCACGGTGACCCAAGGGCGGTCGGGGCGGACGTCGGATTCGGAATCGACCTGCGGCCGCTCGACCTGCGCGGGAGCGGAACTCATGGGTTCATCGTAGGGTTCGAACGTGCCGGACGCCGCTGCTCGCACCTCTAGCGCGCTGCTGACCGACCGCTACGAGCTGACGATGCTCGAGGCGGCGCTGCGCAGCGGCGCGGGCGATCGCCGCTGCGTTTTCGAGATGTTCTCGCGGCGCTTGACAGGCGGACGACGTTACGGCGTGGTCGCGGGCACCGGTCGCTTTCTCGACGCCCTCGAGAAATTCCACTTCGACGACGAGACGCTCGGCTGGCTGTCGCAGAGAACACGTCGTTGACGCCGCGACGCTGCGATGGCTCGCCGACTACCGGTTCTCCGGCGACGTCGACGGCTACGCGGAAGGCGAGCCGTTCTTCCCCGGCTCGCCGATCCTCACCGTGGCGTCGACGTTCGCCGAGGCCGTCCTCCTGGAGACCGTGGCGCTGTCGATCTTCAACCACGATTGCGCGATCGCCGCGGCCGCGTCGCGGATGACGGCCGCGTCCTGCGGGCGGCCCTGCATCGAGATGGGCTCGCGCCGCACACACGAGGAGGCGGCGGTGGCGGCCGCCCGCGCCGCCTACATCGCCGGGTTCGCCGCGACGAGCAACCTCGCTGCCGGACGACGCTACGCGATCCCCACCACCGGCACGAGCGCGCACGCGTTCACGATGGTCCATGACGACGAGAAGGCGGCCTTCCAAGCGCAGCTTGACGCCCTCGGCGTCGGCACCACGCTGCTCGTCGACACCTATGACGTCGAGGCGGCGGTGCGCACCGCGGTCGAGTTGGCCGGTCCGAATCTGGGCGCGGTGCGCATCGACTCAGGCGACCTCGTCGAGCTGGCCCGCCAGGTGCGCGCGCAACTCGACTCCCTCGGCGCGCGGCACACCAGGATCATCGTCACCAGCGACCTCGACGAGCACGCGATCGCGGCCCTCGCGCCCGCGCCGGCCGACGGCTACGGCGTCGGCACCGCGCTGGTCACCGGCAGCGGGCTGCCGACGGCGAGCCTGGTCTACAAGTTGGTGGCGCGCACGGCCGGAGGCAGCCCCGGCTCGCCCGGCGCCGACGTCTGGCGGTCGGTCACCAAAGCCAGCCCCGGCAAGATCGACCACGGCGGGCGCAAGCGCGCCTTCCGCCGGCACGACGAGCGGGGGGTCGCCACCACGGAGGTCGTGCGCGCCGCGCGCGCGCCGTCCGGCGCTGAGGGTTCGGGCCTTTCGGCCCTCGCTGGTCTTCCGGACGACGGGGGCGGGCGGCCGTTGCTGACGCCGCTGGTGCGCGGCGGCGAGATCGTCGGCCGGGAACCGCTGGCCGACGCGCGCGAGCGACACGCCCGCGCCCGCGCCGAGCTGCCCGCCGCCGCGCTGCGCTTGCAGCCCGGCGGCCCCGCGATCGACACGATCTTCATCGCCTGACCCGCCAAGCGGGTCAGGCTCGCCCGATTCGGTTGTCAGATCATCGAGAGTGTTGATAGGACCCTGGTGGATAAGGGTCAGTCGGACGAGGATCAGAGCGGCAACGGTTGCCAAGGGTCACTCGGACCAGGATCAGTCGGACCAGAAGGGCGGGTGCGAGCACGGTGGCTTCTGTGCGGATTCTTCGCCGCAGCGGCCGCACCACCAGATCGAGACGGGCCTCATGACCGCGACTGCCCCGGCTGACGCTTCCGGCGAGCTGATCGGCGCCGCCGCCGGCCTGCCCTCCCTCGACGCGGTGCTCGCGAAGGCCGGGAGCGAGAACTTCCCGGTCGGCCCCGGGTTCCTCCCGGGTCGGCTGCGCCGCGACCTGATGGCGATCTACGGCTACGCGCGCTTCGTCGACGACATCGGCGACGAGACCGACGCGAGCGTCGATGAGCGACTCGCGATGCTCGACCTGGTCGACGCCGACGTCAGCCGGCTGTTCGCCGGGCAGCAGCCGTCGCTGCCACCACTGCGCGCGCTGGTGGAGCCGGCGCGGTCTGGCCGCATGACCGAGGAGCCGCTGCGCCGGCTGGTCGAGGCGAACCGCCTCGACCAGCGCGTCGGCAGCTACCGGACCTTCGACGACCTGCGGCACTACTGCACGCTGTCGGCCGACCCGGTCGGCCGCCTCGTGCTGTCCTGTGTCGGGATGGCGACGCCGGAGCGCGTCGCGCTCTCCGACCAGGTGTGCACCGGGTTGCAGCTGATCGAGCACTGGCAAGACGTCGCCGAGGATCACCGCCGCGGTCGGGTCTACCTGCCGCAGGACGACCTGCGCCGGTTCGGCGTCACCGGCGCCGACCTGGCCGCCGAGCACGCCAACGCCGCGGTTCGGGCGCTGCTGGCCTTCGAGGCCGCCCGCGCCGACAAGCTGCTCGACGCGGGTGTGCCTCTGGTGGCCTCGCTGCGCGGCGCGGCCAAACTCGCGGTCGCCGGGTTCGTCGCGGGCGGCCGCGCCGCCCTGCACGCGATCGCCGCCGCCGACTTCGACGTCCTTGCCCGCGCCCCGAAACCGACGAAGCCGCGAACCGCGCGCGAGGCGGTCGCTGTCCTGATCGCTCGGGAGGCGGCGCCGTGAGCGCGGAAGCTGCGGAGGTAGCGGTCGCGTACGCCGAATGCGAGCGGATCATGGTGTCGGCGGCGAAGAACTTCTCCTACGGCATCCGGTTGCTCGCTCCGGAAAAGCGCGGCGCGCTCGCCGCGGTCTACGCGCTCGCCCGGCGCATCGACGACATCGGCGACGGCACGCTGCCGCCCGACGAGAAACTGCGGCTGCTCGACGAGGCCCGTCGCGACATCAAGGCCATCGGCGGTCCGACGTCCGATCCTGTGCTCATCGCGCTAGGCGACGCGGCGTCGAGGCTGCCGATCCCGACGGCGGCGTTCCTCGAACTCGTCGAGGGCTGCGAACTCGACGTCCGCGGCGCTCGGTACGAGTCGTTTCCCGACCTGCTGCACTACTGCCGTTGCGTCGCCGGCTCGATCGGCCGGTTGTCGACGGGAGTCTTCGAGGCCAGCGACCCAGCCGCGGCCGAGCCGCTGGCCGACTCGCTCGGAGTAGCGCTGCAACTGACCAACATCTTGCGGGACATCCGCGAGGATCTCGGCAATGGGCGGGTCTATCTCCCGGAGGATGAGCTCGCCGCCGCTGGAGTCGTGCTCCGCCTCGACGACGACGGAAACGTCGCTGACGACGGTGGCCGCACCTCGGCTTTCGTGCGGGAGCAGGCCACGCGCGCGGAGAAGTGGTACCGCGACGGTTTGCGGTTGCTGCCGCTGCTCGACCGTCGAAGCGCCGCGTCTTGCGCCGCGATGGCCGGCATCTACCACCGGCTGCTCTCCCGCATCGAGCGTGAGCCGCAGGCGGTGCTGAGCCGCCGCGTCTCCTTGCCAGCGTGGGAAAAGGCGTATCTCGCGGCCCGCAGCCTGATCGGCGCGCGGCGATGACGTCCGACCATCGGGTGATCGTCGTCGGCGGCGGGCTCGCCGGGCTGGCCGCCGCGGTCAAAGCGTCCGACGACGGCTGGGGAGTCACCCTGCTCGAGTCGCGGCCGCGGCTCGGCGGCGCGACGCACTCGTTCACACGTGACTTCGAGGGCGGCCAGCTGGTCGTCGACAACGGTCAACACGTGTTCTTGCGATGCTGCACCGCGTATCGCGACTTCCTTCGCCGGCTCGCGGTGGAAGACGACGCGTTCCTACAGGCCAGGCTCGACGTGCCGGTCGTCGATCCGGCGACCGGCAAGCGCTCGCGGCTGAAGCGAGACCGGCTGCCGGCGCCGCTGCATCTCGCCCGAACCCTTGCCACGTATGGCGTTTTGTCGCCGCCCGACCGCGTCCGTGCGATCTGGGGCGCCCTCGCGTTGAGAGGAATCGACCGGGAGGCGGCCGCGTCCGACCAGCAAAGCTTTGGCGACTGGCTGCGCACGCGTCGCCAAAACACCGCGACCGTCGACCGGCTGTTCGACATCTTCACGGTCGCGACTTTGAACGCGCACGCCGACGACGCGTCGCTTCGACTTGGGGCGATGGTGTTTCAAGACGGGCTGCTGCGAGACGCGGGAGCGTGCGACATCGGGTATTCGCGGGTGCCGCTTGGCGAACTCCACGGCGTCGCCGCGCAACAGGCGCTCCTCTCCGCCGGCGCCGACGTGCGCCTGCGCACTCGGGTGCGCTCGATCGGCCGCCGCGACGACCGCTGGCGAGTTCACACCGACGACGAGGTGCTCGACGCCGACGCCGTCGTGCTGGCGACGCCGCACGCCGACGCCGCCGCACTGCTGCCACGCGACCTGGTCGGCGATGACTTCGCCGACGCGCCGAAGCACCTCGCCACGTCGCCGATCCTCAACGTGCACGTGGTGTACGACCGGGTCGTGCTCGCCGAGCCGTTTGTCGCGGCGGTCGAGTCGCCTGTGCAGTTCATCTTCGACCGCACGCGCGCGTCAGGGCTGCGCGACGGGCAATACATCGCGGTGTCCGTGTCAGCGGCCGACGAATGGATCGACCAGCCGGTCGCGAGGTTGCGCGACGTGTTCACCGCGGAGCTGGCGCGCGTGCTGCCGTCGACGCGCGACGCGGCGATTCGCGACTTTTTCGTCACCCGCGAGCGCACCGCCACATTTCGACCGGCTCCCTGCAGCGGGTCGTATCGACTCCCGACGCGGACACCCGCGCGGGGGCTGTTGCTGGCTGGCGCGTGGACCGACACCGGCTGGCCCGCCACCATGGAAGGCGCGGTCCGCAGCGGGGTCGCGGCGGCAGCGGAGTTGGGGCGGCTATCCGGTGGATCTTTCGGAATCAGTTCGCCCGAAGCGGGGTTGACGCGGGACGATGACGGCAACGCCGAAAGAAGCGGGGCGGGCAGAAACGAGCGGGCGGGTCGCGAAAGCGAGTCCGCCGAGGAGGCGCTTGCATGACCACCGCGAGTGTGAGCAACGCACCAGCGGCGCCAGCGACTTCGCCGGAGGCGCCGGCGGCGCTCGCGCAGGCGCGTGACCTTGTCGACGCGCCGATGCGCGCCGCCGTTGGCCGGCTCGCTCCGTCGGTGCATCAGGTCGCGGCGTACCACTTCGGCTGGGTCGAAGCGGACGGCCTCCCGCGCTCGGCGAACAGTGGCAAAGCGGTGCGTCCCGCTCTCGCCGTCCTCGCCGCCCAAGCCGCCGGCGGCCGCGCCGAGATCGGCGTCCCAGGCGCCATCGCGGTGGAGCTGGTGCACAACTTCTCGCTGCTGCACGACGACGTCATGGACGGTGACGAGGAGCGGCGCCACCGCCCCACCGCCTGGACCGTGTTCGGCAGCTCGGCCGCGATCCTCGCGGGCGACGCGCTGCTCGCCCTCGCGTTCGAGGTCTTGTTGGACGTGCACGACGCCAGCGGCCGGGCCGCCCAGGCGAATCTCGCGGCGGCGACCCAGGAACTGATCGTCGGCCAGGTCGAAGACCTCGACTTCGAACGCCGCCTCGACGTCGGTGTCGACGAGTGCTTGCGAATGGCGGGTGGCAAAACCGCCGCGCTGATGGCCTGCGCCGCCTCGATCGGCGCGCAACTCGCGGCCGCGCCCGTCGAGGTCGTCGCCGCGTTGCAGGCCTACGGCCGCGAACTCGGGCTCGCGTTCCAGCTCGTCGACGACCTGCTGGGCATCTGGGGCTCGACCAAGACCACGGGCAAGCCGGTGGGCGCCGACTTGCGCGCGCGCAAGAAGAGCCTCCCCGTCGTCGCCGCGATGGCGTCGGCGACGTCGGCGGGTGACGAGCTGCGCCGGCTTTACGAGTCAGGCGAGCTTCACACGGAGGCCGACGACGCGATCGTGGGACACGCCGCGCAGCTTGTCGAGGTCGCCGGAGGCCGGGCCTGGGTCAGCGACGAGGCCGAGCGCCGGCTGGCCGCCGCCCTCGCCGCGCTCGGGACCGAGAGCTTGCGCCCGGCCCCGCGCGACGCGCTCGCGGACGTCGCGCGCTACGTCACCGCGAGGGACCGCTGAGATGGCGGGGGGACGCTTGCGATGACGCTTGCCGCCGACCGCCCCGACCGAACGTCGTCCATCACCGCTGCCCGGGTTCGCGACGCGCTCGCGAACGCGCGCGACCACCTGCTCGGCCTGCAAGACCCGGCCGGCTGGTGGAAGGGCGAGCTGGAGACGAACGTCACGATGGAGGCCGAAGACCTCCTCCTGCGGCAATTCCTCGGCATCCGCGACGACGAGACCACGCTAGCCACCGCCCGCTGGATCCGCGCGCAGCAGCGTTCGGACGGCACCTGGTCGACGTTCTTCGCCGGGCCGCCAGAACTGTCGACCACCGTCGAGGCGTACGTCGCGCTGAAGCTGGCGGGCGACGATCCGGCCGCGCCGCACATGGCCAAGGCCGCGCAGTACATCCGCGACTGCGGCGGCGTCGAGCGCAGCCGGGTGTTCACCCGGCTGTGGCTGGCGCTCTTCGGCCTTTGGTCGTGGGACGACCTGCCGACGATGCCGCCCGAGATGATCTTCCTGCCGTCCTGGTTCCCGCTGAACGTCTACGACTGGGCGTGCTGGGCACGGCAGACCGTCGTCCCGCTGACGATCGTGGGCACCGTCCGACCGTGCCGCCCGATCGGGATCGACATCGACGAGCTCCGCACCGGCCTCGCGCCCGACCCGCTCTCGCCGGTGTGGACCGTCGCCGGCGCGTTCCAGCGCTTCGACAAGGTGCTGCACCGATACGCCAAGATCGCCCGCCGGGGCCCCGCCCGGGCGCTGCGGTCGCTCGCCATGCGCCGCGCCGCGGAGTGGATCGTGGCCCGCCAGGAAGCCGACGGTTCCTGGGGCGGCATCCAACCGCCGTGGGTCTACTCGATCATGGCGCTGCACCTGCTCGGCTACTCACTCGACCACCCGGTGCTGCGCAACGGCCTCGACGGGCTCGAGGGCTTCACGACTCGCGAACCTGGCCCCGACGGCCAGCCCTGGCGACGCCTCGAGGCCTGCCAGTCGCCGGTCTGGGACACCGCGCTCGCCGTGATCGCCCTCGCCGACGCGGGCCTGCCCGCGGACGATCCGCGCCTGGTGAAGGCGGCCGAATGGCTGGTCGGTGAGGAGATCACCGTCCGCGGCGACTGGGCGGTGAAGCGTCCGCAGCTGATGCCGGGCGGCTGGGCGTTCGAGTTCGCCAACGACGGCTACCCCGACACCGACGACACCGCCGAGGTGGTCCTCGCGCTGCTGCGCGTGCGGCTGCCCGACCCGAACCGGCAGAAGCAGCTCGACCGCCTCCGTCCGCCGCGGCGTCGCGTGGACCATCGGCATGCGGTCGAAGGACGGCGGATGGGGGGCCTTCGACGCCGACAACACCCGCGAGCTGGTGCGCCGGCTGCCGTTCTGCGACTTCGGCGCGGTGATCGACCCGCCGTCCGCCGACGTCACGGCGCACATCGTCGAGATGCTCGGCATGCTCGGCATGCTCGGGCCCAGCGACGAGGCGACCCGCGACGGCGTCGCGTGGCTGCTGCGACACCAAGAGGCCGACGGCTCGTGGTTCGGTCGGTGGGGGGCCAATCACGTCTACGGCACCGGCGCGGTGGTCCCGGCGCTGGTGGCGGCGGGTGTCTCGCCGTCCGCGCCCGCGATCAAACGGGCGGTGCGTTGGCTGGAGCGGCACCAAAACGACGACGGCGGGTGGGGCGAGGACCTCCGCTCTTACAAGGAGCCGCGGGCATGGGTCGGTCGCGGCGCCTCGACCGCGTCGCAGACCGCGTGGGCGCTGCTCGCGCTGCTCGCGGCCGACGAGCACGACTCAACCGCCACCCGGCGCGGCGTCGGCTGGTTGATCGAGACCCAGCGCAGCGACGGCACGTGGGACGAGCCGTACTACACCGGCACCGGCTTTCCCGGTGACTTCTCGATCAACTACCACCTGTACCGGCTGGTCTTTCCGCTCACCGCGCTCGGCCGGTACCTCGCGGCGCACCGGGTGATCGACCTGACCGCCGAGATCCCAGATCAGCAGACCGGGACGCCGTGACCTCGTCACCCCTCGTCGCCGTCGCGCTGGGCTTTGAGGCGCGGGCGGTGAAGGCCGGTTGGCCCGACGCCGAGCTCGCCGTCGTCGGGATGCGGGCGCGCAACCTTGATCGGGTCGCGGCGCACGACGGCCCCGTCGTCCTGCTTGGCTTCGGCGGCGGATTGCGACCCGGCCAGCGGTCCGGCGACATCGTCGTCGCCACCGAGGTGCGCGACGCCCAACACCGGGTAAAGCTCCCACGCGGTCGCGAGGCGCGAGAGGCATTGCGCCGAGCGGGGGTGGCGGCGTCGTCCGGCATCGTGTGGTGCAGCGACGTGATCGTGCGCGGAGCGGCGCGGTCGAAGCTGGCCGAGGCGGCGTCGGTGGTCGACATGGAGTCCGCGCGGGTGCTCGCCGCCTGCTCGCCGGAGCAACTGGTGGTGGTGCGGGTGTTGGTCGACACACCGCGGCAGGGCCTGGTCCGGGCGTCCATCGTCGGCGGACGACGCGCGAAGCGGGCGCTGCGCTCCACATCCGCCGCGCTGGCGGCGCAATACCCGGCGATCACGTCGGGTACGGTCGAAGTGGCGGCTCACGGCACGAGCCGCGACGGTTAAGGAAGGCGAAGAGACGATGGCTGTTCCACTTCGGCAAGGGTTGCGCATCGGCGCGTACCTCGCGAAGCAGAAGATCAAGCGGGTCGAGAAGTTTCCGCTGATCGTCGAACTCGAGCCCCTCTTCGCCTGCAACCTGGCCTGCGAGGGCTGCGGCAAGATCCAGCACCCGCACGACATCTTGAAGCAGCGCATGCCGGTCGAGCAGGCGGTGGCCGCGATCGAGGAGAGCGGCGCACCCATGGTGTCGATCGCCGGCGGTGAGCCGTTGATGCACCCGCAGATCGAGGTCATCGTCGAAGAGCTCATCAAGCGCAAGAAGTTCGTCTACCTGTGCACGAACGCGCTGTTGATGCCACGCAAGATCGACAAGTTCAAGCCGTCGCCCTACTTCGCCTGGGCGGTGCACATCGACGGCCTGGAGGAGCGGCACGACGAGTCGGTCGCGAAGAAGGGCGTGTTCGCGCAAGCGGTCGACAACATCAAGGACGCGCAGCGCCGTGGCTTCCGGGTCACCACCAACACCACGTTCTTCAACACCGACACGCCGCAGACCGTGATCGACGTTCTGAGCTTCTTGAACGACGACCTGCAGGTCGACCAGATGATGATCTCGCCGGCGTACGCGTACGAGAAGGCGCCCGACCAGGAGCACTTCCTCGGCGTCACGGAGACCCGCGAGCTGTTCCGCAAGGCGTTCGCCGATGGCCGGCGCAAGAAGTGGCGGCTGAACCACTCGCCGTTGTTCCTCGACTTCCTCGAGGGCAAGGTCGACTACAGCTGCACCGCGTGGGGCATCCCGAGCTACTCGCTGTTCGGCTGGCAACGGCCGTGCTACCTGATGAGCGACGGCTACGCGAAGACCTACAAGGAGCTCATCGAGACCACGCGAGTGGGACAAGTACGGGCGCGGCAAGGACCCGCGGTGCGCCAACTGCATGGCACACTGCGGCTACGAGCCCAGCGCGGTGCTGGCCACGATGGGATCGCTGAAGCAGTCGGTTCGCGCGATGGCGGGGAAGTAGTCCGCAGGTAGCCGAGCCCGGCCCGCCACCGGCACGACCGCCAGCAAGAAGGGAGCCGGCCTCGATGCCAGGCGGGGCAGGCACGCCAGCGCACCCTGAACGGCCGGAGCCTTCGGAGCGGCCCAAGCTGTCGGAGCGGGCCGAGCGGTCTGCGCCCGAAGCCCTGTCCGCGGCGGCGGCGACGATTCTCACCCCACCGGGCGGAGCCGTGCCCGGCGCGCCGCTGGGAACGCCTCCGGGCATGCCGCTGGGCGCCTCGAACGGTGAGGCCGCTCCGGAGCCGGCGCACGCGCTGATCCCGCGCTGGCTGTACACGGGTGGCGCGTGGTCGTGGCGCCTCATCGTCATCGGGATCGTCGCGTACTACGTGTTGCGCTTCCTGCTGAAGATCCAACTTGTCGTCGTGCCGTTCCTCGGCGCGATGGTGTTCACCGCCCTGCTGCGACCGCTGGCACAACGCCTGCAGCGGCACGGTTTCTCCCGCCTGATGGCAAGCTGGACGACCTTCCTGATCTCGCTGATCGTCGTGCTCGGCCTGGGGACGCTGGTCGTCTACCGTTCGATAGCCGAGTGGCACACCCTCGTGAGCGACCTCTCCGACACCACCGCGAAACTGCGGCACTGGCTGTCCACCGGGCCGCTGCATCTGAAAAACACCGACCTGAAAGACCTGCAACAAAAGCTCGTCGACACGCTCAACCAGCACCGCGGTGTCGTCGTCAACGACATCATCAGCGGGGCCAGCATCATCGGTGAAGTGGCCGCCGGAATCATCCTGGCCGCGTTCATCACGTTCTTCTTGCTGTACGACGGCGAGCGGATTTGGCGGTTCGTCCGGTCACCGCTGCGACCCCGCACCGCGGAGCGCGTCGACCGTGCGGCGGGCGCGGCATGGCACACCTTGAGCGGCTACATCAGGGGCAGCGTGGTGATCGCGCTGATTCACGCGTTCGTCATGGCGGTCTCGCTGCTGGTCCTGCGAGTGCCGCTGGTCGCGCCACTGGCGTTGCTGGTGTTCGTGACGAGCTTCATCCCGCTCGTCGGCGTGCTCGTCGGCGGCGGGCTGTCCGTCTTCGTGACGTTAGGGACGCAAGGCCTGACGCCCGGGATCGTCCTGCTGGCGATTCTCGTCGTCGAGCACCAACTCGAAGGTCACTTGCTTCAACCGTTCATCATGGGCCGTTACGTGCGACTCCATCCGCTCGCGATCGCGCTGGCGCTGACTGCCGGCAGCGTTCTGGAGGGCATCCTCGGAGCGATCATCGCGGTGCCGCTCGTCGCGATGTTGCACGCCGCCTGGCCGCACATTCGCGAGTCGGAGCTGACGGTGACGCCGGACGAGCTGCCACCGGCCGGCCACGTGCTGGTCGGTGGTGGGCAGAGCTCTGGGTCGACGCCGGCGAACTGACGGTGGTCAGCCGGTCGCTTGTTCCAATGGCGACAGTTCGAACCAGATCGTCTTGCCGCCGCGCGACTTCTGGACGCCCCATCGGTTGGCCAGCCGGTCGACAAGTTGCAGGCCGCGGCCGGTGCCCGCCAATCCACTCGGACGACGGGGGGTGGGCACGACGGGACTGCCATCGGTGACCTCGATCCGCAGCACACCGTGACGAATCATGACGTGCAGGGTGACGTCGGTGCGAGCATGGACGACGGCGTTGGTGACGAGCTCGCTGACCAACAGGCCGGCGGCGTCGACGAGGTCGGCGTCGACAACGGTGTTGCGCAGGCCGGTCAACTGGTGACGAAGGAGGCGACGTGCCACACCGACGCTGGATGCGTCGCACGGCAGCACCGTCCGAAGATCCATGGCGGCAGGATACGGAGTCAGTTTTGCGAATCCGCGCGGACTGCGGCGCGGCGCGCGGACGAATTTGCCTGCTGTCCGGCAAATTCACGGCTGGGCAGGTAAGGTCGGCCCGGTTCTCGGTCGAAGAACGGGACAAGCCAGACAGGAAGCGGGATCGTCAGTGCAGCACGCAGTTTGGGACAACTCATCACACATGCGCACTGGTCGGAGATCCCCTCGGCTGACCCGACCTGCTCTCGGGATCGCCGTGGTAGCCGCTGTCGCCGTCACGTCCGCGTGCAGTTCGGCACACTCGAGCACCGCGCCGACGTCGGGGCCACCGTCGTCCGCTGTCAGCTCGTCCACTCCGGCAGCCTCGGCGAGTGCGCCGCCGTCGCCGAACTCCTCCGCGTCGTCGGCTCCGGCGTCGTCCACGGGAGATCCGTTGACGGGGCTGCCGGGGGCGTCGGATGCGGCTGAGAAGCGGCCGGCGCTCGCGGTGAAGGTCGACAACGTCGCGGGGGCGTGGCCGCAGGCCGGCCTCAACTACGCCGACATCGTGTGGGACCTGCCGGTCGAAGGCGGGTTGACCCGGCTGCTGGCGATCTTCCACTCGCAAGACGTGCCGCTGGTAGGGCCGATTCGTTCGGCGCGGCCGGTCGACTCCGACATCCTGCCGTTGTTCGGCCACCCCTACTTCGCGTTTTCCGGCGGCACTCCCTCAGACCTCAGCCCGATCGCCGGCCACTCCGGCGCGACGCCGATGTGGTGGGATGTGACGCCTTCGCTTTTCGTCACCCGCAACGACCACAAGGTGCCGCATCAGGTGTTCGCGACGTCCTCGACGCTGTACGCCGGCGGGCAGGCGCGCAAGCCGTCGACGACTCCCCCGCCCGCGCTGTTTTCCTATAGCGCGTCGCCTGTTTCCGGCGCTACTCCCGCCACGTCGGTGACCGCCTCCTACCCGTCGGCGACGGCGTCGTGGAACTGGGACGGCTCGAAGTACCTGCGCACGCAAAACGGCAACCCGGACATGCTCATGGACAACGGCCAGGTCTCGTCGTCCAACGTCGTCGTGATGTCAGTGGCGGTGCAGTCGACGGCCGCGCGCGACTCGCATGGCAGCATCGTCCCGCTGCCGCTGGTGACCGGCACCGGCACCGTGTGGGTGTTCCGCAATGGCACCGTGGTCAAGGGCGTTTGGAGCCGCCCGAAGCTGGCCTCGCCGTTGAAGCTGGTGACATCGACCGGCCAGACGATTTCGCTGTCGCCAGGGCGCACCTGGGTCGAAGTGCTGCCGAACTCGTCGCAGCCCGCGATTCACTAGCGCGCGCGTCTTAGGCCCGCAACGCGGCCGACTTCCTCAGGGCAGCCACCGGCCATCAACAGATTTCCCTGCTACTGCTGGGGAATCCGAAAGTGCCAGACCTGACCAGCGCGACCAACATGATCCCGTTGTGCCGGCATCACCACCGGCTGAAAACCCACCACCGCTGGCAAGTCCGGCTCAACGACGACAGCTCCGCCGCTTGCAAAGCCGCGCTGGCCGCGAGTATCACCTCAAACCGCGAAGCCAACTCGACAACTGACGCGGCAGGCCGGCTGCCGGTCGCGCGCCACCCGAAATCCGACATTGCCCGCCGAGCTGTCGGGTGTGTTGGTGGTGCGAGCCGCGACGCGGTAGCGGTTGCAGTAGCTGTGATGACACAGGTACGAACCACCGCGCATCACCCGCGCGTCTCCTGAGTCGGGGACCAGCCGGATTGTTTCGCGACGCTGTCGCGTGCCAGGTCGTGCTGAACCAATCGGCGCACCACTCCCACACATTCCCAGCGCATTGTAGAGCCCGAACCCGTTCGCGCGAAAAGCGTCTGACCGGCGCGGTCGCAGAGCCAGCCATCATCGAGGGTGTTGACATCAGGGAACCGGCCTTGCCAGATGTTGCAGTGGTGACGACCGCCGGGGGTGAGTTCGTTTCCCCACGCGTAGGTCGCGCGATCGAGACCGCCGCGTGCGGCGTACTCCCATTCGGCCTCGGTCGGAAGCCGGGTGCCGGACCACTCGCAGTATGCCTGCGCATCGTTCCACGACACATGGACGACGGGATGGTTCTGCCGACCTCCGACATCCGAGCCTGGGCCCTCTGGCGCTCGCCAAGTCGCGCCCTGCACTGGTCGCCACCACGGCGCCTCCACCGGAACCGACGCGATGTCGCGGTCGATCTCGGGCGGCACGAGCAGATGGAACACGAAGCTCCAGCCGTACCGCTCCGCATCCGTGACATAGCCGGTCGCCTTCGCGAACGTTGCGAATCGC
Source organism: uncultured Actinomycetes bacterium (assembly GCA_963747395.1). Taxonomy (GTDB): domain Bacteria; phylum Actinomycetota; class Actinomycetes; order Acidothermales; family Acidothermaceae; genus JAICLV01. The sequence goes on from CAVVEX010000007.1 coordinate 163,700, forward strand.
GCGTTTGTGACCACCACCGTGTCGATCGCGAACGGGTCGAGGGTGACGTCGCGCACCGGTCCTTCACCGTCGCCCGGATTCGCGTCCGGTCCGTCGTTCCCCATGGCGAGCGTGCCACCCGGAAGATCGACCAGCGTCGCGATCTTCCGCACCGCGCCGAGACGCCGCGACACTGCTCCAGCTTGAGGTTGACCACCTTCGTGTCGCCGTGGAGCGCAACATCCATCGCTCACTCGTTAGCCATCCCTTTCAAACCACCTCAAGCCACCGCGTCCTACGCCTAGTGTGCGGAACTAAGTCGCCATCGGATCGACCGCCGCCCCTTGACGCTCTTGGAATGCCGCCAAGGTGTGCATCGTGTTCGTGGCCGCCGGATACAACTGCGTGTAAGCCGGGAAGATCTCGTCGTAGATCGATTGTCGTCGCGCGTCCGGACGCACGATCTCGGCCGTCGCGAACCACCCGGCGCCAGTTCGATCTGCGGCGCCGACAGCAATCGCAGCGAGCAGCGCGTCGCCATAGCTCGCCCCGATCGTCTGCGCCGGAACCACCTGGTCGCGGCCCGTGACGTCACTGACGATCTGCAGCCATAGCGAACTTTGGGTGCCTCCCCCGACAGCCACCAGCCGTTCGATCGGCTCGCTCACCGAGAGATGCTCAAGAATCTGCCTGATGCCAAACGCAATACCCTCGTAGGCAGCCCTAAACAGATGACCGCGTCGATGGCGCAATGTCAGGCCAGTGATCGTGCCTCTCGCCCGAGGGTCGAAGATGGGCATGCGCTCGCCGGCGAAATACGGCAGCATCAGCAAGCCGTCGGAACCAGCTGGCACGGCAGCGGCCTCGCTCACCAGTTCCTCGAAGGACGGATTGCCGGTGATCTCACGCACCCACTCGGTCAATGTGCCCGACGTCGACATTCCAGCGGCCAATGTGGTGACACCCGGCTCGACACCTTTCGTCGTCCAAAGCTTTGGATGAGTTCGGTACTCGCGAAGAACTTGGACGAAGAACATCGTCGAGCCGTACATCAACATCAGGTCGCCGGGGTGGCGCACGCCGCCGCTGAATGCCTCCGCCCACGCGTCAACCGTGCCCGCAGTCACCGGAGTCCCGATCGGCAACCCGGTGACCGCGGCCGCTTCTGGTGTCACCGCTCCGACAATCTCACCCGCCCACGCCAGCCGCGGCATCTCGATGCCTGGGCAGACCTGTTCGACCCAATCCCACGCCCAGTCCTCGCTGGTCATGTCGTACAACGGATCGCATTGACTCGCGGTGTGATGATCTAGCACGTACTCCCCGGTGAGTCGCGCCACGATGAATGAGCTCGAGCTATACCAGCGCCGCGTGCGCTGCCAAACCGCCGGTTCACGCCGTCGCAACCACGCTAGTTTTGGCCCGACGGCCTGCGTCGACAACGCCGATCCGCCACGAGCGACGATCTCGTCCTCGCCGAACAACCGGGTGAGTTCGGCGATCTCTTCGCCTGCCCGCATGTCGATTCCGTACAGCATGGCCGGTCGGAGTGGCTGCGCGTCGGCGTCGCACGCGAGCATGCACGGGCCGAGCCCGCTGCACGTGACGGCTTTGATCCGGGCGCCGTTCGACCGATCGACAAGTTCTCGACACAGCCGCACGACATCGGCCCACCAGACGCCCTCCGCGTCCATCTCGGCCCATCCGGGTCTTGGAAGTGACATCGCATGCGCGACTGAGGCAGCCGCCACGACCTCACCGGCCGCAGTGGCGAGCACCGCCTTTGTGCTGCCGGTGCCGATATCGATGCCGAGGAAGACGTCGCTCATCGTTCGAATGTGGAGATCGCGGCTACCTTGGCGGCAGACGCGGAGTCGGGGTCGAACCGGTAGCCGAGCCACTCACTGGTCAGCCGGCGGGCGAGCTCCAGACCGATCACACGTTCTCCCATGCACAGCACTTGCGCGTTGTTACTCAGCACCGAGCGCTCCACCGAATAGCTGTCGTGAGCGGTCACGGCGCGCACGCCAGGCACCTTGTTCGCGCTGATCGCCACCCCAAGCCCGGTGCCGCAGATGAGCAGCGCCCGATCCGCCCGACCCTCCGCCACGAGTTGCGCGGCGCGGGCCGCGACGTGCGGATAGTGCTCATGTTCGCCGTCCGCGATGCCGACGTCGATGACCTCGATCACTCGCTCGTCGTTTTCGAGGTCGCGCTGCAGCACCGTCTTATAGCCCGAACCGGCGTCGTCGCTACCGATGGCTACTCGGAATCTGGCGTCACCCGCCACTGCGGTCACCGCCTTGGATGTCACCGCAGTGAGACTCCTGGAGCACCTCGCCGATGGCGCTCAAACAAAGCGCCATCGAAACGGCGCCGGCGTCAGGCGTGCCGACGCTGCGCTCGGCGAGTGGCCTGGCCCGACCGACACGCGGACGCAACTGCGCGGTTTCGCCCGCAGCCGTTGTCGCCATTCGAGCGGCAACCTGCCATGCCGCGGCCAGCGTCGAGCCATTTGCGACCGCGCCGGCGAAGGCATCACCGAACGGCGAGAGCGCATCGAGCATCGTCTTGTCGCCGCGCCTCGCCTTGCCAAGTTTTGCAATCGCGGCATACGCCTGTCCGACAGCGGCGACGAGGTCGGACGAGGTTGTCGCCCCTTGGTCGCCAAGCTCGCGCCCTGCGGCGTCAAGGGCAGCACCCCACAATGCCCCAGACGTGCCGCCCGCCGCGCCGACCATGCCGCCCCGGCCTCTCGTAACACCGTGCCAAGGCCCGCGGACGCCGCCTCTGCGCGGGCCGCCGCCTCCACTGCGGCGGCCGTCCCGCGAGCCATCCCCCGGCCGTGATCACCATCGCCTGCGACCGCGTCGATCTCCCCAAGCCGTGCCCGACTCCGCTGTCATCGTCGAAGCCATCTTTCGCAGCGCCGACACGGCGACTCTCGCGGTGGCCCGCGAGGCCGCATCGGAAGCGGGCCACGATGACGCGCGTTCGCCGGCACCCGCCATCACCGGTGAATCGATGGCTCGCGACTCGCCTCCAGCGTCGGCGACGGCGCCCTTCCGGTACGCTGGAGTGTTCGCAGGCGCGCACCAGAAGCGCTCAAGCTCATCGTCAAGCCAGCTAACGGTCAGCGAACAGCCCGCCATGTCGAGGCTGGTGATAAGTTCGCCCACCTCCGGCTCCACGACGCTGAGCCCACAGTCACGTAGCAGACGGCTCACGGTCCGCCAGACCACGAACAACTCCTCGTATTTCGTGCGCCAAGTCCGTTCAAGATGACGGCTACCCGCTCGCCCGCATGCTCCGGCCCTCGTCAAGCAAACGGTTCACCAACATCTCGGCAAGCTCCGCCGCGCGAGGCAGTTCGGCGTCCGCGATCCCCGGCTCACCGTGAATGCCGAGGCCAACCCCCATGCGCCCCGGCTCCACCGTGAAAAGTGGCTCTACGGCACCCGGCATCGTGCAACCACCGAAGGCGACCCCAAACGTACGGGTGACGTCGTTCGCCGCGGACGCCACCCGGAAGACGTCATCGAGGTTGTAGCCGGCTTCGGCCGCCGCCGACGCGATTTTGAAGACGACGAAATCGCCGGCGATCCCCCTGCGCTTGTCTCTGTCGGATTGCGGCGCGCTGGCCACGTCGTCGGTGACCACGAGGTACCGCGCGGCACGCCCATCGGCGACGAGGTCGTCGACGGCTCGCTCAAAGTTCATGACATCACCGGCGTAATTGCCGGTGATGAAGAGGACTCCGCCCGTACCGTTCGCGTGGCGGGCCACGGACACCGCGTCGGCCGTCGACGGCGACGTGAACACGTTGCCCACCACGGCGCTGTTGGCGAAACCATCGCCGACGACGCCGCAGAAAGCCGGATAGTGGCCCGAACCGCCGCCGACCAACACCGCGACCTTGCCGGGTTTGGTGCGACGTGCGCGAACGACGCCGCCGGGGACTCGGACGACGTGGCGCGCTTCGCGTCCACAAACCCGTCCAGCATGTATCGCCGAAGTTCGCCGGATCGTCAAACAGAGCCGTCATGACGCCTGGGTGTAAAGCGCGTCGGGAATCAGGCTCACCTTGATGCTCTTCGTACCGTCCGTGACGAGGTCGAGACCCTCTTGAAAGCGGGACAGCGGAAGTTGGCGGCTAACAGATGCGATCCTCGGCAGCGCGCCAGCCTCAATCATCCGAATCGCCGCTGGCCAGCAATGCGGTCCGAGATGCGCGCCGCGGACATCAGCTCCTTGTCGTCGCTGATGATGCTCCAGTCGACGGTGACGTAAGAGCCAAAGACGCTGTACTCCACGTATGTGCCGAGCTTGCGCAGCACGTTTAGGCCCTGACTGACCGCCGATGGATGTCCGGTGCCTTCGATGTAGACGTCCGCACCATAGCCGCCGGTGAGCTTTTGACGATGGCACCGCGTCATAATGTCGCGAATGTTGAATGACGCGCGCGCCGCACAGTTTGGCGAGCTCGAGCTTGTCGTCTGCCATGTCCAGGGCGAGACCTACTGCGGGCGACTTTGCCGCCGCGCCGGCTACCATCCCGAGGCCTATGGGACCGCATCCAGCAACGACAACGACGTCGCCGAAGTGAATGTCGCCCGCTCCACGGCGTGTAGCGAGCACGACAGTGGTTCGGCGAAGCGGCGTGCGCCGCTGGCAGCGACTTAGTCACCTTGTGCACCAACGCCTCTACCGGAAAGACCATGTATTCAGCCATCGCGCCAGGGGTGCGCGCTTTGAAGCCGAACTGCCTGTAGCTGGCCATCCAGTACTGACCGCGCTCGCAGTACCGGCACACGCCGCACGGAACAATCTGCTCGGCGACAACGCGATCTCCGAGCGACTCCCCGACGCGCCGACGCGACGTCGTCCAACTCGACGACTGGGCGACGAACTCGTGCCCGGGTATGACCTCGGTCTCTGCCCACGCCGGCCGGTTGACTCACCCCAGAACTTCGCCGCGCCGTGATAGCACTTGAGATCGCTGGCGAGATGCCAACGGCCTCAACTCGAACCAAGAGCCTCCGAGGGCCTGGAACGGGCACCGGAACCTGCTTTAACCGGTAATCCTCCGGGCCATGACACACAACCGCCTGCATTGTGTCGACCACCACTCGCTCCTTCTTCCGTTATCTCGGTTGTTTGTAAGTCGCCCGTCTCGAGTCGGGACGCCGGCGTAGTCGTCGGCGAGGTCAAAGATCACCCGGTCGATCGATCCGGTGAACGGGTAGGGCGCCGCGTACACCGTGCTGCCGCGCCATTCGGTCCAATGCGATGTCGAGGCCCTCCAGGAGATGAAGTAGCGGTAGGTCAGGATTTGCGCACGTCTCCGGCCACCTCCCCGTCAATCAGCAGCTGTCCGGTCCCGCGCAATGGCCCCGTCTTGGTGAAGTCATACGTCACGACGTGCTGCGCTCTCTGCTCGGAGAGCGGCGCGCGAACTCTGAACATCTCGCCGTAGTAGTTGTAGTCGTGGACGACGAATCCGTCCTGCAGGTACATCGCATAGCCGCCGGACATCCGCCGCAAGCCACGATGACGCCGTGGTCGGCGGCACCGGCCACGACGTGCGCGTCAATTCGATACGAGCGGTCGATCACGAACGGCGCGCGCTGCCCGGAATGTGCTGCTGACCGGCGCAGAAGACGAAATGACTCCGCTCTCGGGGAGTCCGGGTCGGCCCTTTGACATCGCCCGTCGCTCGGCGAAACCGCGATCGTCCAGGGATAAGTCGTCGTACTTCTCCGCTTCTTCCCACCAAAGCTGCACGAGTTTTTGCAGCCGCTCTGGCTCCTTCTTGGCAAGGTCGTTGCACTCAGAGAAATCCTCGTCGAGGTGGTACAGCTCCCAGACGTCATCGTCGTACTCGCTGTAGCGGACGTGGTACGCGACGGCCTTGAGACCGTCGGCCCAAATCGCTGCGGTGGCCGAACATCTCGAAGTACTGCGAGGACTTGCCGCGTCGGACACGTCTCCGTCAAAGGTGTAAACCATGCTGGTGCCGTGCAAGGGCATCTGCTCGATGCCGCGAAGGACGACGGGCGCTCGACGCCGAGGACGTCGAGGATCGTCGGCGCGATGTCGACCACGTGGTGGAACTGCGTGCGGACAGCGCCCTGCTCTCGGATACACCGCGGCCAGCTGATGATGAGTGGATCGCGAACCCCACCCGCGTGGGTGTTCTGCTTGTAGCGCTTGAGCGGCGTGTTGGCGACCGTCGCCCAACCCAGCGGGTAGTTGTTCTGCGCCTTCGCCGTGCCAATGTCGTCGATGCGGGCCAAGTTGTACTCGAGGGACTCCTCCGTCGGTTCTCATAGAACGTGGTGTTGACGGAACCGTGCGATTGCCCCTCCTGGTTTGCTCCGTTGTATGACGAGCAAGATGAACACCGTGTTCTCGAGCTGGCCGACGTGCTCCAGATAATCGACGAAGCGGCCCAGCTCGTGATCGGTGTGCTCCATGAAGGCGGCGAAGGCCTCTTGGAATCGGCAGTAGAGTTTACGCTGCTCACTGCTCAGCTCGTCCCAGGCAGGCACGCCGGGATTGCGCGGTGCGAGCTGCGTGTCCGGCGGCACGATGCCGAGCTGCTTCTGCCGTTCGAGTTGCTCCTCGCGGAACACGTCCCAGCCCGCGTCAAACCTGCCGCGGTATCGCTGCAGATATTCCTCCGGCGCCTGGTGAGGAGTGTGCAGCGCCAAACGCGAGGTACATGAAGAATGGGGCGGCACCGCCACGGCGACCTGATCGGTGACAAACGAGATCGCGTGGTCAACCAGGTCCTCGTTGAGGGTGTAACCGTCCTCGGGAGTTCGCGGCTGGTCCACGCGGTGGTTGTCATGCACTAGGTCGGGTGTGAACTGGTCAGTGAGCGCGTCGAGGAAACCGTAGTAGCGGTCAAAGCCCCTTCCGAGCGGCCACTGGTCATACGGGTCCGGCGGCGGAGGTCTGATCCGCTGGCGCCAGGTGCCACTTCCCTACGGCACAGGTGCGGTAGCCCGCCGCGAAGGATCTCGGCCAGCGTTCCCGCTTGCGGGCTGACGCTCCTGCGCTTCCCCGGGTAGCCGCTGTCGGCGTTGGAGATGATCGACATGCCGACTGAGTGATGATTGCGGCCGGTCAACAGCGCAGCGCGCGTGGGTGAGCACAGCGCGGTCGTGTGGAAGTTGTTGTACCGCAATCCTCCTTGCGCGAGCGATCCATCGTCGGTGTGCTGATCGCGCTTCCGTAGCAGCCGAGACCGCCGAAGCCGACATCAGTCAGAGAAGGACGAGCACCACGTTTGGGCTGCCATCTAGTGGCGCGATCTGCTCGGGCCACCGACAGCTCGAATCTCGGTACGTGCAGGCCGAATTCTCCCCTCGAAAGGCGGTCGGCCGACAGAGTTGATAGGCGCTTGAGATTGCCCTGTCGTCTCGCTCGTCACTGTTTCTAGCGCTCCTGCCCAATGTGGTTAGATCGATCTACTAATCTGAACAGTGCGCTGCATGCACTGTCAAGGTTCTTCAGCTACTTTTGGACTTCGTCGAGGTAATTCTCGTGTACTGATGGCCGCACGATCGCCCGTACGACGAGTTCCAGGGGTGAGAAGGACGCGTTCGGGCGCACCGTGTTTGTCGAGGATCCTGCGTGCAAGAGCGTTCGCGGTGAGGACGCCCGACCTCACGGCCATTGACTGCGAGAGTGGTGAGCGGCGGTTCCCATAGCGCGGCCTCGTCGACGGTTGTCGAAACCGATGACATGGATGCGTTCGACGCGCTCCGGTGCGAGGGCTCGCAGCGCTCGGTAGAGGCCAAACGCGACCGTGTCGTTATGGCAGACGACGCCATCTGGCAACGAGTTGGTCGCCAACAACCGGCTCGTCGCCTCATAGCCGAAACCGGCCGGTGGCTGGTCCGGGGATGTCGGCTACGACGCGACCTCGCCGTGGCGCCTGCGCCAGGCCGCGAGCAACGCCTTCAACGCGTGCGGCCCTCGGGCCTAGGCCTTCAAATCCGCCAATATAGGCGACGCTTCGGACTCCGTGCGACGCGAGATGAGTTCCAGCGAGCTTCGCCACCTCGAAGGTTGTCGGTCGACCATGCATGGCAGCGCAGACCTGATCCTCAACTGGGCGAATCGATATCACAACGGGGATGCCGGAGCTTGCCAGGTTAGATATGAAACGCTCACTCGAGCCGAGAGCAGGTGTGACGATGAGACCATCAACCTGTTGCTCCATCGACAGCCGGACCACGGTACTCTTGCCTGGTGCTCGACTCGTAGGCGTTGAGGAGAGAAGAGCACGATGACGTCGCGCTCCGCGAACTCCGTCTCCAAGCCGATCACATACTCGGCGGTGAAGGGGTTGGAAATCTGCGGGACCACGAGACCCACGGTTCGCGTTTGCTGCGCCGCAACGAGGCGGCGCTCCGATGGTAGACGTAGCCCAGCGAGTCCATCGCTTTGCGCACCCGCTCGCGGGTGGCGTCCGTCAGCTGCCCCGCGTCGCGGACACCAGTGACGCCGTCGCACGAGAAACTCCAGCGTGCGCGGCGACGTCCTTCAGCGTGATGCGCTTGTTCACCCCACCCCCGGGCTGCTTTTGCATCCAAGTCCGACAACGTTCGCGTGAGCAACTCGACCGCTTCCGAGCATATCGATTCTCGTCTGGTATCATCGGCACGCACGCCGTTCAGATCGTGAGCCAAGCTTGAGACGGAATGAACAGTCGTTGGATTCGCTGCTCGCTCACCGAGGTTGAATCAGTGACGCGTGAGAGCGCCCGCCAAAGGCAAACGGTGTCTGGTACCGAGGTGAAACAGGAGACGGGTGTTGTGCCGGCTTGCTCGACAGGCAGCCGAGCCCGCCTGGCATCGGACCGGGCAGGCTCGCGCGGCCCGCCAGCTCGGCCAGTTCACCGACAGCCGCGCCGAGTACACTCGCCGGCTGCGCGGATATACCTCGAGCTGAAGCTGAGACGCGCCGGCCGGCACGGTCGGCTCGGTCTCAACGACCACGTGCCGGCTCGCCATGTTGTAGTCGAAAACGAGTCGGTTCGTTGCACGAATAGGGAAAACCCAGCGGCTCGACGGCCATGCGCCAGGAGCACGCTCTCATCGCCCGGGCCACTCCTCTCCACCTCCGCCGTGACCTTGAATGTGCGGCCGGTGAATTAGGTCCAACGACGCTCGTCGGCATCCGCGCGCCGGGAAGACGACTCGTACGCGAACGCTGCGTCGCAGGGTCGCGTGTCGACCCGGGCCTCATCCGGTCGTCGAGAGGTAGAACGTTGTTCGCCGCGCCTCTTCCACCATGCTCCAACGCTCCCTAGACCAACTCTAGCTTGTCTTCGGCCAGGTCGTGACACTCGGAGAAGTCGTTGCCCAGCGAGTACAGCTCCCATTGATCGTTCTCGAATAGGGTTCCTGGCTTGTGATACGGCTTGAGCCGTCGGCGTAGATTCCGCGGTGGCCCGCGGTCTCAAAGTGTACTGAACCCGGCGACGACTTGTAGGCGTCTGATCGGCTGTGAAGGTGTACGCCATCGACGTGCCGTGCACCTCGACTGTGGCCACCCCGATGACAGGCCGGCGCATCCACGCCAGCCACGTCAAGACTGACGGTGGGCGCGAGGTCGATCAGTGGTGGAACTGACGCTGGACTCCGTCTACCGCGAAGTCCGGCGGGCCAGCGGCCACTAGGAGGGAGCTCGACCCTCCGCTGAGGTGTCTTCTTGTTGCTTCAACGGCGTGTTGCTAGCCTGCGCTCCCCCTCGGTTAGTGATTGTGCTGATGTGACTACCGTTCTCGGCCCGCTGTTTCGTTCAGCGAGTCCTCAAGTCCAGGTAGTAGCGGTCTCGTTCGCGCTACTGTGCTCGCCACTCTCGCTGCTCGCGCCGTTGTCGGAGATCAGCTGTCAGCGTGTTGTCGAGCTGGTCGTTTCCAGGTAGTCAAGCAGCTGACTGATCTGCCGTCGGTGTGGTCTATGAATCCGGCGACGCTTCTTGCAGCTGCGCTACAGCGCTGCTGCTCTGGCGGGAGCTCCGCCACTCCTGCCCTCGGTTTCGCCGGCGCAATGCGTTTCCGGCGGAACGTGCTCAGTTCGATCTGCCGGCGGAGCCGCGTTCGCGCTCCTCATCTCAGCCTGGTCGATGCTCCGCGTACTTCTCAAGCGTGCGCTTGTGCGGCGCGTGGCCGCTCCAACGCGAGGTAGAGATAGAAAGTTTTCTGGTAAGCGATACGTTGTCGCTCAGAAACTCCCGCGAGCGATCGATGAAGTCCTCGCTGACGTGGTAACTCTCACGCTTCGGCGGGTCGACGCGATGCTGGTCGTACCAGAGCTCGTGTGTCCACTGGTCGTCTTCTCCCAGAGATAGCTGTAGTAGCGATCGAAGCTGCGCTGTGTCGGCCACTGATGGAACGGACTGATGGGGCTCATTTGCGACGGCGGCGTCAGTGCCATTTCTCAACGGCGTTGTGCCTACTCCGCGTCGGCCAGCTCTCGCCAAGAGTCGCCGTGGCAGCTGATGGCGCTGCGGTAGCTCGGTTAGCTGGTGTCGATATCTGCGAGATATCCCACTGATTGAGTGGTGATTACGGCTCGTCAGGAGCGATGCCGAGTCGTGGAGCAAGCGACGTGACGTGGTAGTTCGTGTAACGCATCCCCCGGCGGCGAGCTGGTCCTGTTCGGTGTGTCGATCGAGCCGCCGTAGCGCTAATCTGCGCGATACTGACATCGTTCAGGTCATCATGACGACGTTCGGCGCGCCGTCGCGCGGGCGGTGGCTGGCGGCCACCAAGGTGTCGAGTCCTCGACCGTATCGCTCACTCCGCTACGATACGGCGCTGGTTCCAGGCGATGGTCATCGTTGACGATTTTTGTGTTGCTCATCGTTGCTCCGGTAATGCGTTTTCGCGACTGGGGCTGGTGGGGACTACGATGCGAGTCCCCGACCAGGGTTACTTTGGGCGGTTCAGGAGCTCGCCGCCGCCGACGGGCTCTCATGCTGATCGAGCCTCGGCCGGGGGCTTGATGTCTTGTGCTTTTTGAAGACGGCGAGACTCTGCTTGAGCAGCTGTCAACCGGCGGCATCTTGTCGTTGACGCTCTTGTCGATGAAGAACTGGGCGCTCGCTTTCATCGCCTTCGCGGTCGCCCGCTCTGATACCGTCGATGGCTTGCTTCAGTGTGTACCCTGGCGGTTCTTCACCTCGTTTGAGCACGTCACGGCCGGTCTTGTGCTGTTGGCTTTGTCAGCGCCATCTGTCGTCGACGCGGCAGCGTTGTTGTCGTTGATGACTCGTCTGCGGCGTTAACGGCCGCGGCAACTTGGCTGCGGCGTTCGGTTTGTCCTTGAACTTCTCGGTCACACGACGGGTCAACGACGCGGTGTTCGCCATCTTGCCGTCGCGACAGCTTTGTAGTTCGGATCGCTGATGAGCGGGTAGTCCGCGGCGCTCCGCCTCGGCGGCCTGACCGACCAGACTGCAAGCTTGCCCAGGCCACTGGGATCGATGTTGACCAGCTTCACTGAGTTCGGGTCGACCCGAAATGCCGGGCGCGCGTCCATCCCTGCTCGCTAGCGATTTCTGGGTACTGCGACTGGTTGCGACTTCAGGTTTCGGCCGGGCTGGAACTCTGCAGCGCCTTCTTCGACTGAACTGTGTGGTTGGTCCTCTTGGTCTGAGACAGCGGCCCAGCCGACTGGTTCATCCTGTGAGCGCTGGTGCGCGCTCTCCCAGCTAGCCTGCCCGTGCCCTTGGTCCTGTCGGCCAGCTTGAGCTCGGCCGGTCGCGTATCTTGATCGTCCGTTGAGCTCAACGGCCTTGAAGAGGCCTTCCTTCTCGGCCACAACGAGCGGAAGGCTCGCTCCATTGGGCTGGGCCACGAGAGTGATGTCCGACGTTCCACCGCCGCCCGCTTGCGTGGCCGCAGTGCTTGCCGTTCCCGTGCTTGCGGGCTGGGTGTTGTCGCTGCCGCTCGAGGACTTCGAGGACCCCGAGGAACAGGCACTCATGCCAAGCGCGAGAGCGAGTGCCGCCGCTCCGACGCCCACGGCATGCCCGATTTTGGGCGCGCTGTACTGCAAACGCATATCTACTCCTTGCTGGTGACGGGGTGGGACTACTTGGTTTTGGTGTGCAGGAGATTCCAGACTTCTTCGCGCAGTGAGTTGAAGTGCGGCTCGCCCATCGCAGCCTCGATCGCCATTCCCTTCCAGGGTGCGTTTTCGGCGATCGGAATGTCCGCGATGATTCGACCAGGGCGCGGAGACATCACGACGATGCGAGTGCCCAAGAACACTGCCTCCTCGACACTGTGAGTCACAAACAGCACCGTGCTCGTCATGCGGGTGCGCAGGCGTGCCATCTCGTCTTGCATCTGGGTGCGAGTCTGCGCATCGAGGGCGCCGAACGGCTCATCCATGAACAGCAGACTTGGCTGCAAGACCAAGGCACGAGCGATTGCGACGCGCTGCTGCATGCCGCCAGACAACTCCGAGGGATACGCCTTCTGGAAACCGTCCAAGCCCATGACGGAGATCTGCTGTTCGACGGCGTCTTGACGTTCGCTCTTCTTGACGCCAGCCACTTTCAGCCCATACCCGATGTTGCGCATCACGTTCAGATGCGGGAACAGCGCGAACTGTTGGAAGACCACGCTGCGATCAGGGCCTGGCTTGCCTGCAGGTCGGCCGTCGACCGCGATTGTTCCGCTGCTCGGTGTCTCAAGGCCGCTGCCGATCATGAGCATGGTCGACTTCCCGCACCCGGACGGTCCGACAATGGTCAGGAACTCGCCTTCGCGCACGTCGAGATCGGTCGGCTCGAGCGCGCGTACCGAACCTCGGCGCGCCTCAAAGACCTTCGACACTTGGCGCAAGCTGAGCTTAGGCACTGCCGCGCTGTCTAGCGCATTGGTCTTCGCTGGGTCTTTCATGTCCGACTGAAGCGGCACGTTTCCTCCAACGCGTGAGGCGCTTGCTGAGAGCTACGACGATGAGGTCAAGAATCGCCGCGGTTATCGCGATCGCCACCATCCCGACCATGACAATGTCGGTCGCGCCGTAGTTTTCGCCCTGCGCGATTAGAAACCCGACACCGACGCGACCACCGATGAGTTCGGCTGCGATCAGCGCCATCCATCCGTTGCTGGCGGCTACTCGCACACCTGCGAAGACGCCGGGCAGCGCGATAGGCGTGATCACCTGGCCGAGTCGGCGGAGAGGTCCTGCACCCAAGGTGCGGCTGGCCCGCAGCAGAGCCGGGTCGACGTTTGCGGCGGCCACTTGAGTGCTGATCACGATGGCAGGAAAAGCCGCGATGAACACGATAAGCGCCTGGGAAGTCTGACCGGAGCCGAACCACAGGACCGCAGGGGGAATCCAGGCGAACGGCGGAATGTAGCGCAAGAACTCGAAGATCGGCGACACCGCTTCGCGCACCAGTGTTATGGAGCCGAAGACGATGCCCAGCGGCACACCAAACACCACAGCGAAGATGAAGCCCAAACCCCACCGGCCGAGCGACGAGAGCACATGGCCGAGCAGAGTGTGGCCGGCGAAGCTGTTCGTGCTCAGGTCAGCGAACGACTTCGCGACCTTCACCGGAGTGGGCACCAGACCAGGGTGATTGTGGTTCGTGATGACCGCGGCGACGGCCCACACGACGAATAGCGCGACGACCGATGTCACGCCGAGTCCGGCGTCAAACCAACCGTCGCGATCTGGCTTGTACCACCGTGACGACCTGGACTGCGTGGCAACGACGTCGGCATCTGCAGTAGTCAAGATCAGAGCCCCTTCGCCCAGGGCGCGAGCAGCTTGGCGACCGCGCGCATCAGCGCCGACAACACAAACCCGATGGCGCCGATCACGGCCATTGCCGCAAACGTTGTTTTCGAGTCGAGTGCGTTGGCCGCCGTCAGCGCCACATAGCCAAGACCGGACGTCGCGGCGAGCAGTTCGGCCGCGATGACCGACGTCCAAGCGTTGCCGAGGGCCACCCGAGCGCCCGCCATGAGAGTTGGGAGGCTGGCGGGAAGCACTACTCGGTAAAGCGTGCCCAGGCTGCTGGTTCCAAGGTTGCGCGAAGCTCTCACCAGCATGGGGTCGACCGACCTGACGGCCTCCATCGAGTTGAGAACCCATGGAACCACGGCGGCGACAAACACGATGAAGACCCGTGCTTCGACACCGATTCCCATCCACGTAATTGCGTAGTGGAATCCACGCGATCGGCGAGATCGGTCGCAAGATGTGGAACACGGGGTAGGTGGCCGCCCTGAACCGCCGCGACCAGGCCATCAACACACCTGCCGGCGCTCCGATCACTCCTCCGGCTAGCCAGCCCAACAGCACGACTTGGATACTCGCGCTGGCGTGTCCCCACAGCGTGTGCCGAACGTATGGATGCGACACCAACCGCTGAATACGTTGGGCGACGGCGACCGGGCTCGGCAGCTTGAGCGGCTGGATGACGTGGGCGCCGTCGGTGAGGAGATACCAGATTGCAATGGCGACGACGAACGAGGCGAGGCCGATGAGAAAGCGCCGCCAACGCGCGAGCTGGCCGAATAGTTGGCGTCGGCTCTCGTTGGTGGCGGCGCCGTTGTTCGCGTTTTCGTCGACGGCATTCTCGTTGTCAGTCAGGGTAGGCAAGACAGCCCCCTTTCGTGACATCGGACCGCCGAGCGGGAAGGCCGGCAGAGAGCCAGCGGCGGCGTGTGTTCGGGGACACAGCTCTCCCTCTCGGATACCTGACGATGGAGAGACGACCCGGCGAGAGCGTGATTCTGGCAACTCCTTTGGTCGCTCTCTGCGCGTGTCGCCACGGCAAGCAGGTCAGAGCACGACCGCCCCGGATGCAGACGGGACGTGCCGAAACCCACAAGTTAGTGGATCGATCTATGGCTCTAGAGGCTAGGCAGCGGTCGTCGGTAGTGTCAAGGCGTTGACCCAAACGTTATCGGCCGTATCGCTCATCCCTACAAGTCTTGGAGATACTCGACTTACGAGCGCTCAGGATAACTGACGTAGTTGATTTGGCGGGCCCGCGGTCGTCTCACACCGAAGATGATGTTCAGTAGATCGTGCTACTGGCGGTGTCCCTGCGCGCGCCGATGCGTCGACTGACGACCCGGCGCGTGCGCTCCGCTTAGCTCTCGAAGCGCGACGCCCGGATGCCACCGGTCAGCCGGGCAACGATCAGGGCGCCAATCGCACATGCCCAGGCTGCGAGGACGCCTGCCGAGAAGAACCAACGCTCGAGAACCGCGTCGAACAGGACTACGCAGACGACCGGAAAACTGATGACGAGGATGCGCCAGACCCGCGATCTGTTACGGGCCTCGACGTGACGCCAGAACGCCACGTCCCGATGGACGTGTGCGCTGATGTACCAGGAGCTCCACGCGAAGAGTGCGCCGATGGCCAACGCGACAAGCGACGCGCCGTCGACGAACCCTGCTCGAAAGCCGGCACCCCGCGCACCGCTCCCCTGCGAGATCCATCGGACCACGCCGATGACACCGAAACCGCCAAAGAAAACGGCGGCCCGACGGTTCACCGCGGCAGGTTGGGCGTCGAACCGGGCGACACGTTGACCGGCGTGCGCTCCGCGTGCCAACGCCGGGGCCTCATGTCACACGCCGTTCTGGTATCTCGATATCGAGATGTCTGCCGGACGAGACGATGTCACGCAGTCGACGCATGCCCTCGTACACGTCGCCAAATGACGTCGTCAGCGGCGAGCAGCCCAATCGAACGAGATCCGGACGACGGAAGTCCGGCACCACCTGATGTTCGATCAGCGCTTGGGAGATGCGATACGCGTCCTCGTGCCGCAACGACACGTGCGACCCCCTCTTCGACTCATCGCGCGGAGACGCCACCCCGAATCCGAGCGGCGCGAGCCACGAGTCGGCCAACGAGACCAGCAAGGACGTCAACGCCATGCCCTTCGCGCGCAGACGATCGATCCCCGCCTCGGCGAGCAACTTCACGCCAGCCTCGACCAACGCGATCCCCAAGATCGGTGGCGAACCGACCAAGAAGCGCTCGATCGACTCCACCGGCGAGTACTGCGCGCCCATCTCGAACTGCGCCTGCTGCCCGAACCAGCCCCAGATCGGCTGCTGCGCCGTCGCCTGTAACGCGGAACGCACATAAAGGAACGCCGGCGCTCCCGGCCCGGCGTTCAGATACTTGTAGGTGCAGCCCACCGCGAAGTCGACCTCGCACGAGTCGAGGGCCACTGGCACGGCGCCGACCGAGTGGCACAAATCCCACAGCACCAGCGCTCCGGCGCGATGCGCCGCAGCGGTGACCTCGGCCATCGGCGACAGCGCGCCCGACCGGTAGTCGACGTGCGACAGGCTCACCAGCGCGGTGTCGTCGTCAAGCGCAGCGGAAACGTCGTCCAACGAGGCGCCGCCAACCTCGACGACGCGCATGCCGCGGGCCGCGGCGAGTCCGGCGAGAACGTAGCGGTCAGTGGGAAAGTTACCGGCGTCGGTGATGATGGTTCGCCGAACCGGCCGCAGATCGAGCGCCGCCGCCGCCGACTTGTACAGGTTCACCGACGTCGAGTCGCTGATCACCACCTGACCGCTCGCCGCGCCCAACAACGCGGCGCCAAGCAGGTCGCCGACCGACCGCGGCCACGAGATCCACGATTCCCACGAGCGCACCAAGCCGTGCGCCCACTGCGAATGCACCACGTCGGACAGCCGGTCCGCGGAGGCGACCGGAAGCCGCCCCAGCGAGTTGCCGTCGAGGTAGATCAGATCGTCGTCAGCCCCGACGAAGCGGCCGCGAAACGAACGCAGGGGGTCGGTGCGGTCGAGGTCTTCGACGTCCGCTCGGGAGATCACCGAAGATCAGTCGGACGACGGGGGTTCGCCGCTGAGGACGTTGTCGTAGATGTCCTTGCACTCGGGGCAGACCGGGAACCGGCTCGGGTCGCGCGACGGCACCCACACCTTGCCGCATAGGGCCGTGATCGGCGTGCCCATCACCGACGCCTCCACGATCTTGTCTTTCGGCGCGTAATGCGCGAAGCGCTCGTGGTCACCGCCGTCGTTCGACAGCCGCGGAGTCGGGGTCTCCGTCTCCGGCAAGGTCATGGTCTCGCCCAGCCCGGGCAGCGTTTCGATTTCGCTCACAACCGCAATCCTAGTTCTGGGTCGGATCCAGCGGCATCGTGTGCAGCAAGGCAAGCTCGCCACGCTGCCGCTTCAGCACGCGAGACCACAGCGTGTCGGGCCACGCGGTGAACGCGTCGTCCGGCTCGGCGTCGACGACCAGCCAGCCGCCAAGCCGCAGCTCGGTCTCGAGTTGGCCCGCGGCCCACCCGGCGTAGCCCGCGAACAGCCGCATTCCGTCGAGCGCGCCGATCAGCTCATCCGGCGAGCTATCAAGGTCGACGGCGCCGATCGGGCCAGTGAGTCGCGTCCAGCCCGCCGGGGCCTCCGACCGAACCGGGCGCACCCGCCCGAGACACACGACCACCTGCGGCGTCACCGGTCCGCCGACGTGGACGACAGCCGGCTCGCTCACCGCGCTCGCCCACCGCGGCACCGCGTCGTCCGCGGAAATCTCGCTCGGACGGTTCAAGACGACGCCGAGCGCGCCATCGGCATCGTGGTCGAGTACGAGGATGACCGACCGGATGAAGTTCGGATCGTCGAGCGTCGGCGAGGCAACCAGGAGTTTGCCGGCAAGCGAGGAGGTGTCGACCACCCCACCATCATGCCCATCGCCCAGCCCGTCGTGAGCGAAGCGCGGCTGACCCTCCGTCGCGCGTTCGCCGCGCCCAGCCCGGCGAGTCCCGGCCACCACGCCACGCCCAGCCCGGCCGCGAGCAAGTGACCCCACGCCGTCACGTCCGGGTCCGCGATCAACGCGCCGCCGAGGTAGGCCCACAAGACGACGACTCCGCCCACCCGCCAGCGCTGCGGCAGCAGACCCAGCGCCGCCGCCACGATCGCCGCAAGCCCGTAGCTCACGCCGACGTCAAGACGAGACAACGCGGACGACGGCAACGCGCCGGCGAGCACGCCGATGGCGACCGCACCCTCGGTCGCCAAGGTCGCGCCCACATGGCCGCTGAGAAACACGCCGAGCGTCGCCCGCGTGCCGACGCGTCTCTCCAGCGCGGACGCGCCAACCCCGAACATCACCGCCACCACGATGAACAAGAAGACGTTGTCCACCCATAGGCCGCTGGCGACCAAGACGAAGATCGGCCGACTAGCGAGGTGGACGACGTCGGTGCTCGACGCGTGCAACACATCCGACCGAGTTTGCGGGTCGAGCGCGCCAAGGGTCAGCGAACCTGCCGCGAGCAGGCACAGGTAAGAAAAAGTGAACGGCGACTCGCGCCAGTTGGGCCACCAGGCGGCAGGGCTCATACGCGCCACCCTCCCAACCGCCGTACGCCCAACATCTCGTCACGCGTCGTTGAACTTGCTTCCCTTCAACATCGCGCGAGAACCTGGGATTCCGCTTAAACCCGCCTCACCCGGCCGCCTCACACGGCCGCCTCACACGACGACGCCCGGCTGGCCGGCGTCGTCCACCACCGGCAAGCCGGCCGCCGCCCACGCCTCCATGCCACCAGCGAGGTTGACCGGCCGACGCGCTCATCTCCGGCACGGACTCAAAACGCGTCGCTCGCTCCTCAGACGGGCCGCACGGCGGCGAGCCGCTCGGCACGCAACGCGTCGACGGCAGGCATGTCGAGCGGCGGCAGCGGCGTTCCGACCACCCAGGTCAGCAAAAGATCCGCCAGCTCCGGGTTTCTGGCCAGGCCGGGCCCATGCAGATACGTGCCGAGGATCCGCCCCTGCACGGCGCCTTCGAGCTGGTCGATTCCGTTGCCGACGCCGGCGCGCACCCGCGCCAGCGGGTGCGCGCCGGCGCCCAACGTGGTGCCACCCGCGTGGTTCTCATAGCCGGTCAGCGGTTGGGTCAGCCGCCCGCCTGACGCCGAGTCCAGCCCGGAAACGGGCTCGGCCAACAACTCCCCGACCGCGCGCCTCGGCAACCGGCCCGTCGTCACGTCGAGCAGTTCAAGCCCAGGCTCCAGGACGCCGTCGGAGCCGGGGAACTCCTTGCCTAGCAACTGATATCCGGCGCACACGCCGAACACGACCGCGCCACCTTCGACGGCTCGCGCGAGCCCCCGGTCGCGGCGCAACGTGCGCGCCGCGGCGACCTGCGCGTCGTCCTCGCCGCCGCCGAGCAGGTACAAGTCGGCGCCCTCGGGAACGGGCTGCCCGGCGTCCAACTCGATGGGCTCGACCGCGAAGCCACGAGCACTCGCCCGCATCGTGAGCACCCGCAGGTTCCCGCCGTCGCCGTAGGTGCCGAGCAGCATCGGGTAGATCGAGACCAGGCGGATCGCGGACTCACCCGACATCGCGCGCGCCTCCTCCGCGCCGCAGCATCTCGCGGAACGCCGTGTAGGTGCCAACCGCGTCGAGCGGCTCGTCGCCGGGCTCGACCTGGGGGGGCATCGCCGCCCAGGGATCCTCGACCGTCAGGTGGTCGACGCCCGCGTAGGCGAGCCGCACCGCGAGGTCGTGCCGCCGCTCGCCGGTCGCGACCACGAGCCGGCCGGCCAGCTTCTCGAACGGGACGTCCCACAGCCACGACGGGTCCTTCCCGTCGGCTGCGCGCGCGTTGATCGCGATCACCACGGGCGCGGGCGCGGGCGCGAGCATGCCGAACATCTCCGCCCACCCGGCCGGGTTCTTGCCGAGCAGCAACCGCGCCCGCCGCCCGCCGAGCGTCACGGTCTGGTAGCGGCCGCCCACCGAGCCCACCGACGCCAGCGCCGGCAGGGCGGTCGCGGCCGGCACGCCCATCGCGTGCGCGGTGGCCAGCGCCATGACGGCGTTCGCCTGGTTCGCCCTCCCGGGCAGCCGCAGCGTCAGCGGGTGGCGGACGCCGTCGGGATCGACCACGGCCGCGTCGTCGCCGTCCGCCAGAACCCACGACGGCGCCGGACGGCGAAACCCGCACTCGCAACTCCAGTCGCGCCCGTCCCGCCGCAGGATCGCGCCGCACGCGGGGCACAGCACGGAGTCGGCCGTCCAGGTGTTCCCGACCGACACCCACGTCACGTCGGAGATCGCGCCAGCCGCCCACGCGATGTGCGGGTCGTCCGCGTTGGCCACCGCGGACAGGCCGGGCAGTCCGCCGAACGTGGCACGCCATCGCCGCGCGACCATCGCCACCTCGCCGACCCGGTCGAGCTGGTCGCGGCTCAGGTTCCCCAGCGCGAGCAGCGCGTTGGGCGCGCCGCGCAGCAGGCCCGGCAGGTAGGTCTCGTCAGCTTCGAGGACGACGGGAGCGTCGTCCGGCACGCGTTGGGTGGGCATCGCTAGCGCCGCGACCAGGCCGGCCGGCATGTTCGCGCCGGAGTTGTTGGTGAGCACCGGCCCCGCCGCTCGCAGCGCTGCGGCGAGCAGCTTCGTGGTGGTGGTCTTTCCGTTGGTGGCCGAGACGAAGGCGACCCGTCGGCCGCGGGTCAATTGCGGAAACGCGTCGGGGCAGGCGGCGAGCACCACTCGGCCGCCGATCACGAAGCCGTCGCCGCGCCGAAGCGTCCGCGACAGCGCGCCGGCGAGGCGGCCGAGGCCGGTGGCCGCGCGCAAGCGGACGCCGGCGCCCGCGGAGTTAGTGGGCAGCGGGCTCTTCCGTACGCCGCGCCGCCGACCCCAACGTCGGCTGCTCCGCCGTCGGCTCGGCCGCGTCGCGCGTGCGAACGGCCGTCTCGACGCGGGCAGTCACGTCGGCCATCGCGTGGGTCAGACCGCCCAAGATCGCGGCGAGGGCGACCACGCCGGCGCCGACGAAGAACAACCACGGTCGCGCGAGCACCAGGCCGGCCCCCGCCGCGGCGAATCCGCCGCAGACCAAGACGACGACGACCCACGAGACCGGACGGCCCTTGATATGCCCGGTGTACTCCGCGACCGACGTGGCCTCAGCGTCGTGGCTCATGCGATTCCTCCGGGGGCGATGATCGGCCTGGTGTCGACTTCGCCCTCGGGCTTGCTCGGCGCGGCGTTCGACGGCCAGCCGAACGTGTCGCCCCGGCGGCGCGGCCGCTGCGACAGCTGAACGCCCGGCAGCACCCCGACCCGACCCGCCGGGATCGGCACCGGTGTGGTCACCGGCGGATGACCCGGAACGGCTGGCAGGGCGCCGGCCGCCGGGATCAGGGCGAGCTCGCTGCGCCCGCCGGGCGGCGGCGGCTCGAGCGCGCTCGGGCTGGCCGGCTCCACAGGCTCAAGCGCGCCGTCGTCAGGTCGGGGTTGCGTCATGGTCCTTGGATACCACACGCGCGAGGAGTCGCCGCGCGCGAGTCACCGGGCACGTCAGCGAGTGTTAGCTAGCCCACTCCAGGAGCGAGTCCGGCGCGTCGGGGTCGCGCAGCTTGGCCAGCGCTTCCTTCTCGATCTGGCGGATCCGCTCGCGGGTCAGGCCGACGTCCTTGCCGATCTCATCGAGGGTGTGCGGCCGACCGCCGGCCAGGCCGAAGCGCAACGCCAGCACCCGCGACTCTCGAGGGTCAAGCCCGGCGAGCGCGCGGTGGATGGTGTCGATCATGGCCCGGTACTCCATGGCGTCGCTCGCGCCCGGCGCCTCGGAGTCCTCGATGAGGTCGCCCAGCCGGGTGTCCTCGTCGTCGCCCACCGGATTGTCGAGGCTGACCGGCTGGCGCGCGTTGCGCAGCATCTCCTCGATCTGCTCCGGTGTGCGGTCGAGCTCGGCGGCCAGCTCCTCAGGCGTTGGCTCCCGGCCGAGGCGCTGGTGCAGATCGCGCTGCAAGCGGCCGAGCTTGTTCAGCTGCTCGACGACGTGGACGGGCAGCCGGATGGTGCGCGCCTGGTCGGCCAGCGCGCGGGTGATCGCTTGCCGGATCCACCACATCGCGTACGTGGAGAACTTGTAGCCCTTCATGTAGTCGAACTTCTCGACCGCGCGGATCAAGCCGAGGTTGCCCTCTTGGACGACGTCCAAGAACGACATCCCACGGTTCGAGTAGCGCTTGGCGACCGACACGACGAGGCGCAGGTTCGCCTCGAGCATGTGGGCCTTCGCCCGCCCGCCGTCGGCCCGGATCAGCTCGAGCTCTTTGCGCAGCTTCGGCGAGAGCTTCGTCTGGTGCAGCTTCTGATCGGCGTACAGGCCCGCCTCGATGCGCTTCGCGAGATCAACCTCCTGGGCGGCGACGAGCAGCGGCGTGCGGCCGATCTCGTTGAGGTAGTTGCGCACCGGGTCGGAGGACACGCCCGGCTCCTCGCTGTCGAGGTCAGGCTCCTCGACCTCGGCCGGTACCGGGTCGCCGTCGGCCTGGTCAGCGGTTATGGTGGAGCGAACCTCGAGCTCCTCGCTCGTGGCGGGGGCCGTGCCAGCCTGGCGGGCGGTCCGCTTGCGGTCACGCGTGGTGATGATGGGCTCCTTCATGCGGTGACGAGTTCATGCCAGGACGAGCGTCCAGGGCGCCACGTTTTCGTGGGCTCGTCCGTTTGCGTCGTACTGATACAACGCATGACGCCGCGTGGTGTTCCAAGGTTGACCCTTTTGGCATACCCACGAACGCCCTGATGTTCACAACCGCGCGAAGTTGATCTCCCCGGGGTCGGCGGTTCGCGGCCAGCTGATGATCAACCCAGCTGCGGCAGGTCTTTGAAGTTCTCCAGCGACTCCGGGTTCGCCAACGCCTCGGTGTTGCGCACCGGCCGCCCGTGCACGACGTCGCGCACCGCGAGCTCGACGAGCTTGCCGCTGCGGGTGCGCGGCACGTCGGGCACCGCGACGACGAAGGCCGGCACGTGGCGGGGGGTGCAGTTGCCGCGGATCGCCGCCTTGATCCGGGTGGCCAGCTCGTCAGACAGCTCGTGGCCGTCAGCCATCTTCACGAACAAGACGACGCGCACGTCGTCGCGGAAGTCCTGGCCGATCACCACCGACTCCGCCACCTCGGGGAAACGCTCCACCTGCCGGTAGATCTCCGCGGTGCCGATCCGCACGCCGCCGGGATTCAACGTCGCGTCTGATCGGCCGGTGATGACGAACCCGCCGCGCTCCGTGCGCGCCAGCCAGTCGCCGTGCCGCCACACCCCGGGGAAGTCGCTGAAATAGGCCGACTCGTAACGGCTGCCGTCGTCGTCCGCCCAAAAACCAAGCGGCATCGACGGAAACGGCGCGGTGCACACGAGCTCACCGGTGACGCCGATGGGCGCCGGCGCGCCGGTCTCGTCGAAGACGTCGACGGCCATGCCGAGAGACGGACCTTGAATCTCGCCGCGATACACCGGCCGGGTCGGGTCGCCCATGACGAAGCAACCGCAGATGTCGGTGCCGCCGGAGATCGACGCGAGATGCACATCCGGTTTCACGTGCTCGTAGACGTAGTCGAAGTTCTCCGCGCTCAGCGGCGACCCGGTCGACGTGATCGTCCGCAGCGCGCCGAGATCGCGGTCGACAGACGGGCGCGCGCGGGTCTTGCGCAACGTGTCGATGTACTTCGCGGACGTCCCGAACAACGTGATCGCCGAGATCGTCGGCAAGGTCAAACAGCGCGGACGACGAGGGGTGCACCGGCGAGCCGTCGTACACGACGAGGGTGGCCTTCGACGCCAGCGCGCCAAGCAGCCAGTT
This sequence comes from uncultured Actinomycetes bacterium, assembly GCA_963747395.1. Taxonomy (GTDB): domain Bacteria; phylum Actinomycetota; class Actinomycetes; order Acidothermales; family Acidothermaceae; genus JAICLV01. The sequence goes on from CAVVEX010000007.1 coordinate 187,348, forward strand.
CCACATCATCCAGCCGGTCGTCGTGTAATAGAAGACGCGGTCCGCCGGCCTGATGTCGCAGTGCAGCTGATGCTCTTTCAGCAAACCGAGGAGCAGCCCGCCGGCGCGATGGACGATGCACTTCGGCGCGCCGGTCGTGCCGGATGAGTAAAGCACGAACAGGGGCGCGTCGAACGGCAGCGGGGTTGGCGCGAGCGGTGCCCTGTCGTGCAGAAACTCCTGCCACATGACCGGAATTCGGTAGGCCTCGAAGGGTCGGCGCGTCGGCCAGGTACGGCACGACGACCACCTTCTTCAGGCTCGGCAGGCCATCGCGAATCTCCCGCAGCCGGGCAAGGCAGTCGTGCGACTTCCCCGCGTAGACGTAGCCGTCGGCGGCGACAAGCACCTTTGGCCGCACCTGGCCGAACCGGTCAAGCACCCCCGTCACGCCGAAATCAGGGGACGTCGACGTGTAGATGGCGCCGATCGACGCCGCGGCGAGGGCGGTCACGAACGCCTGCGGGATGTTCGGCAACCAGGCGGCGACGACGTCGCCGGGTCCGACACCTGACGCCCGAAGGCCGTGCGCCGCCGCGCCGACGCGCTCGCGCAGCTCCCGCCAGGTCAACGCGGACCGCTCGCCGTCCTCTCGGGCGGCGAGGATCGCGGGCGAGTCGTCGCGCGTGCGGAGCAGGGTGTCGACGACGTTGAGGGTGCCGTCGGGGAAGAACCGCGCGTCGCGCATGTGCTCGCCGGGCACGAACGCGCGCTCACCGCGGTCGCCGACCACGCCGGTGAAATCCCACAGCGCGGGCCAAAAGTCGCCCGGCCGCTCGATCGAGAACCGATGCAGTGCCACCGAGTCAGCCAGCTCGACGCCGTACCGCGCCGCGACGGCCGTGCGAAACGCCGTCATCGCCGCTGCCGCCACCCGCTGCGCAGACGGGGCCCACAGCGGCGCAGGATTGGACATCATCACGTCGCGCACCGGCTAGGACGAAGAAGGGCCGGCCCAGATGTTGATGCCGCCCTCGACCGCGTATCGATCGATCTCGGCGAGTTCGTCCACGCTGAACGACGCGTTGTGCAAAGCGCCGACGTTTTGCTCCAGCTGCGCGACGCTGCTCGCGCCGATAAGCACCGACGTCACGCGCGGGTCGCGCATCGCCCAGGCCAGCGCCATCTGCGCGAGCGTTTGACCGCGGCGCTGCGCCATGTCATGGAGCGCCCGGATGTGCGTCATGTTCTGCTGGGTGAGCATGTCGGTCGTCAGGAAGCGACCCTGCGCGGCGCGCGAGTCGGCGGGCACGCCGTTGAGGTACCGATCAGTCAGCATTCCTTGCGCCAGCGGCGAGAACGCGATGCAGCCGACGCCCTCGCGGCCGAGAACGTCGAGCAGATCCTCCTCGATCCAGCGGTTCAGCATCGAGTACGACGGCTGGTGAATCAGCAACGGGGTGCCGAGTTCGCGCAGGATCGCGACGGCCTCCTCCGTTCGCTTGCCCGAGTACGAGGAAATGCCTACGTACAGAGCTTTCCCTTGTCGCACGGCGGTGTCGAGCGCCGACAGCGACTCCTCCATCGGCGTGTCCGGGTCGAACCGGTGGTGGTAGAAGATGTCGACGTAGTCGAGGCCCATCCGCTGCAGGCTCGCGTCGAGACTGGCCAGCAGGTACTTGCGCGAGCCGAGGTCGCCGTACGGGCCGGGCCACATGTCCCAGCCGGCCTTGGTGGAGATGACGAGCTCGTCGCGATAAGGCTTGAAGTCCTCACGCAGGTGGCGGCCGAAGTTCGTCTCCGCCGAGCCCGCCGGCGGGCCGTAGTTGTTCGCCAGGTCGAAGTGCGTGATGCCTAGGTCGAACGCCCGGCGCAAGATCTCGCGCTGGTTCTGGAACGGCTTGTCGTCGCCGAAGTTGTGCCACAGCCCGAGGCTGATCGCTGGCAGGTCGATGCCGCTGCGTCCGCATCGGCGATACGACATCCGCTCATAGCGCGCCTGGTCGGCCTGGTAGCTCACTTGATTTTCTCCTTATCCAACCGTCACGGCAGTCACGCCGTCCATCGTGCCGATCAACACTGTCTTTCCTGACAGCGACGGCGACGCGAAGTGCGGTAGCGACCCCACCGCGATCGTCCCGCGAACCGCGCCGTTGGTCGCGTCGAGAGCCACGAGCGAGCCACCTTGCGTTGAGTACAAGGTGCCGTTCGCGTACACCGGCGACCCGGTGACGCCGGACGACGCGTGCCAGGCGACCGTCATCGTGTCGCCCGAGACCGACACCGCGCGCACGCCGTCGGTGCACGGCAGGTAGGCGACGTTCCCATTGACCGCGGCGCCGCCGAACGGGCGGCACACGCTGGTCTGCGAGAGCTGGCCGCCGACGCCGCCGAGACGGGTCGGCGACAGCAGGTACGCCGTGCCGCGCTTGCCCGCGATCAGCACCCGGCCACCGACCAGCACCGGCGACATCGAGCCGAGGTCGAGGTCGCCGTTGTTGTCCGACGCCCACGTGCTGGGGGCGAAGTAGTCCACCCGGCCGAGCGTGGGCGACAACCTGGTCACCGAGTCTGAGCCGTCAAACGTCGTGTTCGAAGCCCCGTTGCCCACCGCCACCAAGACCGTGCCGTCGGTGTCTGCGAGCGGTCCGGCCGGCGCCCAAATGCCGCCCTCACGCGACGTCGGCACCGCCCAGCCGGTCAGGTCGCCACCGCCGTTGGTGGGCACCGACACGACCTGCCCGATGTACTGGCCGCAGTCACCGGCCAAGCCGCCGTAAGCGATGTAGACGCGGTTGTTGGCGACGAGGAGCGCGCCGCGCTGCTGCGAGGCGATCGCCGTGCCGCCGAGCGGGTCGACCCCGCGGCTGAAGACGAGGGATCCGTCGGCGGGCCGAACGGCCGCGAGGATGTGCTGGCCGCCCGCCGTTTCGGCCACCGCGTAGACGAGTCCGTGCACCGGGTCGTACGCGGGCGTCCCGGTGATGCCGAGCGGGTCGATGTCGCCGCACGGCAGCGACGACTGCGGGATCGGGTCGGCGACATGCCGCCGCCACAGCACCGCGCCGTTGGCGAGAGACAAGCCGTAAAGCGAGCCGCCCTCCGTCGCCGCGACGACCGTCGGGCCGAGGATGATCGGCTGCCCGTAGACCGCGCCGTCGAGCGACGCGTGCCACGCGGAATGGAACGCCGCGAACGCGGGTGTCGCCGATGTCGCACCGGTGCGTTGCGCGTCGTGGTGGTACATCGGCCAGTCAGTCGCGCCGGCCGGGAGCGCGGGCGGGTCGGGCGGCGCGGTCGGCGGGTTGCCCGACTGCAGGCCGCTGAGCACGGCGTCGGAGATCGCTTTCGACCCGCCGAGCACGGTGACCGAGGTCGCCTGCACCGACTGCAACGTCTGCCAGGTGTGCGGCATGACATAGCTTCCCGGCGCGAGGAACAGCGGCCGGTCTGACGCCCCCGCCCACGCGGCCCCCGCGAGAGCGTCGGCGAAGTCGAGCCCGGTTGCGAGCAACGCGCCGTTCGAGGCCGTCGTGCCGCCGTGCACCTGAACCAGCGTCGCCGCGATGTCGTCCGCGGTGGCGTACCGGTCAGCCCCCGACATCCGCGAGAACTGCGCGCCGCCTGCCGCGGTGACCGCGTCCTGCGCGACGGCGCCGCTCACCGCGGAGGCGCCGCCGAGCACGACGATCGCGGAGGGATGCAGCCTGGTGATCTCCGCGGCGGTCGCGGTGGGCAACGACTTGGGGTCGGTCAACAACAGCGGGCCGCCGGCGACCGCGGCCAGCGCCGAGCCGGCGAGCGCGTCGGGGAACGCGGTGCCGGTCGCGAGGTAGACGTTGGTCGCGCCGCTCGGATAGGTCGCCTGCGAAATCGCGGCCGCGGTGGCGTACCTGTCCACGCCTTGCCAACGCTCGACGTTGACGCCGAGCGCGCCGACCGAGGTTGCCACGCCGGTCGAGAGCGCCGTCGTCCCGCCCAGCAACGCGACATGCGCCGGCTTGAGCCGGCTGATCTCCGATTTCGCGGACGACGAGAGCGAGCCGGACGGCGTGAGCAGGATCGGCACGCCGAGGTGGCCGGCCGCGGCGGCGCCGGCGACGGCGTCCGGGAAGTTCTGGCCGGTGGCGAGCAACAGCGTCGAGCCCGGCGGCAACGCCGAGGGCCAGCCGGCGTCAGCGATGGCGGCTGCGGTCGCGTACCGGTCGGCGCCGGAGACCCGGTTCGCTGACGCACCCGCCGCCAGCGCGGGAACAGTGACCGAGCCCAGAGAGGCGGCCATGACGAGCGCCGCGACGGCGAGTCGGCTACGCATGTGCCTCACCCTAGGCGGGCGAGCTCGCGCCGGTCGACCTCGGCCACGCGCACGTCGGCGATGACGCCCTCCGCGACGACGGTCGCGACGACGTCCGGGGACAACGCGACCGCGCGGGCGTGCCACTCCCCCGCCACTCCGGCGAGCGGCGCGTCGTCCGAGATGAAGTTCGTCGAACGCAGGTCGAAGCCGATGCCCACGCCGATCGCCTTGCCGTAGGCCTCTTTGCGGGTCCAAAGCCGCAAGAAGCACTCGTCGCGCTGGTGTTCGGGCAGTTGCTCAAGCCACCGCAACTCCGTCGGCGAGCAGACCCGGGCGCGCAAGCCAGGGTGCGACGCGACGCGGTCGTGGCGCTCGGCGTCGATGCCGACTCGCGTGGCGGCCAACGCGGCCGCCACCACCCGGTCGGTGTGGCTGAGGGAGACGAACGCCGGTTCGGTCGCGCCCACCACGATCGGCTGTCCCGACTCGGCGGTTTCGACCCTGCCGACGCCGAGACCGAGGTGCTCGTCGAGCAACCGCCGGAACAACGCTGACCCGAATTGACGCCGGACGCCGAGGGGCTCGGCGTCCGGCGTTTCGAGGTACGCGATGTGGACGGCGACAGGCACGCCGCCATTGTCGCGGTTAGGAGCTGACCGAGTTAGTGCCCAGGGTCACCTTCACGGTCGTCGTGGCGCCGTTGCGATCGACGGTCAGCGTCACGGTGGCACCAGGCTTCTGCGCCCGCACCGCCTGCTGGAGGTCGGAGCTGTTGGTGATCGTGGTGTTGTTGAACTTGGTGACGACGTCGTTGGGCTGAAGTCCCGCCTTCGCCGCCGGGCTGCCCGGCTGGACGGCCACGATCCCTGCGCCGTTTTGCGCGTCCGCGATCTCGACGCCCAGATAGGTGGTGCTCTGGTTGTTGCCGCTCGTGCTCTTGCCCGCCTTCAGATCTGGGATCGCCTGCACGACGGTGTTGCTCGGGATCGTGAAGCCGATGTTTTGCGCGGGTTCGCTGCTGGTCCCGGTCGCCACCGCGACGTTGATGCCGACGACGTCACCGTTGGTGTCGACCAGCGGACCGCCGCTGTTGCCCGGGTTGATGGCGGCGTCGGTCTGGAAAAGGCCGCTCAGGTTGTCCTCGCTGTCGGAGAGGCTGCGGCCCTTCGCCGAGATGATGCCTTCGGTCACCGTCGGTGAACCGCCGTAGCCCAAGGCGTTTCCGACCGCGATCACGCTGTCGCCCACTTGCACGGTGTCGGAGTTGGCAAACGTCGCAGCGGTGAGGCCGGAAACGCCGGACACCTTGATGACCGCGAGGTCCTTGGTGGTGTCCATGCCGACGACGGTCGCGTCGTGCGTGCCGCCGTTGTTGGGCAGGGTCACCTTGATGTTCGACGCCCCGTTGACGACATGCGCGTTCGTCACGACATAGCCGTCGGAGCTGATGATGATGCCGGTGCCGGCGCCGCTCGCTTGAAAGCCGCCGAAGCCGCCGAACCCGCCGCGGCCGTTCCCCGACGTGGTGACGGTGTCGTTGATGATGACGACGGAGGGCTCGATCTTGGCGAGCGCCGACTTGACGTTCGACGACAGCTGCGCCGCCGACGGCAGGTTGCTCGCGGTCGTCGACGACGCCGCCGGCGTCGCGTTACCGGTGCCGTTGCCGTCGATGGTGTGGACGACGGCGCCTGTCGCGGCCGCTGAGATGACGACGGCCGCCACGAGCGAGCCGGTTTGCCGAAGCCACGGGCGAGGGCGCCTCGGCCCCGACCCGTCGGGCGCCATCGGTTCCGTCGGTTCGGCCGGCTCAGTCGGTTCGGTTGTCCCGAACGCCTCGGTTGTCCCGAACGCCTCAGTTGTCCCGGTCGACTCGATCGTCTCCGCTGGCCCGAACGGCGCCCGCGGGACGTCGGGGCCCGCCTGCTCTGGCGCCGCCGCGGCTGGCGCCGGAGGAACAGCCGACTCCGGAGGAACTGAGGGTCGCGACCACCAGGGCGTGGGGTCGGGTGCTTGCTCATCAGGCCGCTGGTTCTCGTACGGGTCCACCGGGCACTCCTCCGCGTCGTCCACTAACTGTCACTAGCAACAGTCGGCGCGGCGGCTGGGAGTTGGCTGAGTCGAAGATGAAAGGGACCGAAGAAATCACCGCAGCGCGGCGAAGCCCGCCGGCAGCGGCTCGCTGTGCAACACTCGCAGCCGCTGGGTCGGGCGGCTGATCGCGACGTACAGGTCGTTCGCGCCGCGCGGCGACTCCCGCAGAATCTGGGCCGGCTCGACAAGCACGACCGCGTCGAACTCCAAACCCTTCGCCGCTGCGACCGAGAGCACGGCCACCGACGCGTCGAGCGAACCCGCGCCGTGGCCGACCTCACCGGCGGGCAACGCCGCCGAGAGCGCGGCGTACACCGAGTCCGCCTGCGAGGCGGCGGCGACGACGGCGAGCTTCCCGCCGTCGAGCACGTCGAATTCGGCGCGAACGCCGGCGACGAGCGATCCGGCGTCATCGGGCGAAATTGCTTGCGCCACAGGGGGAAAGTCGCCCTCGCGCGCCGACGTCGGCGCGGGCGCCTCGATGCCGGCGGAGCGCAGCACCTCCGTGGCGAGCCGCATCACCTGGCCGGGCGTCCGGTAGTTGACGGTCAACTCGGCGAGCCGCCACCGATCGCCGACGTGCGGCCCAAGCGCCGCCGCCCACGAGTCGGCGCCGGCCGCCGAACCGGTCTGCGCGACGTCGCCCACGAGCGTCATCGACTTCGTCGGGCACCGGCGCATCAGCATCCGCCAGGCCATCGCCGACAACTCCTGCGCCTCGTCGACGACGACGTGCGCGTACACCCAGCCGCGGTCCGCGGTCGCGCGCTCGGCGGTCGACAGCACCGGTCCCCCCTCGGAAAACCGGTCCGCGAGCTGCGCCGCGGACACGAACGCTCCCGCCCCTGACAACTGGAGTGAGCCGCGGGCGTACTCGATGGCCGACCGCCGCTCCGCGGCTGCCGCCCGCGCCTGCTCTGACGCGGCCTCCCCCTCGCCGAGCAGCTCCGCCGCCTCGTCGAGCAGCGGAACGTCGGCGACCGTCCACGCGCTGCCGCGCGGCCGGTGCAACGCGTCGAGCTCGGCGGCGCTGAGAAACGGCGCCGCCTGCGCCAGCAAACGCCGCTCGGCGTAGAGGCCCTCGAGCAGCCGCTGCGGCGTGAGCGGCATCCAGGTGAGGTTGATCTCGCGGCGAACGTCGGGCGAGGCGCGCAAGTCGGCGACGAGCTCCCGGCGGTTGTCGGCGTCGAGCCGCACGCCGAGCACCCGCGCGTATTGCGACGCCAACTGGTCGAGCAGTTCTTTCACGTAGCCGACGCGAGCTAGGTTGTGCGGCTTGTCACCTCGGCGGGCGCGAGCCTGCGCGGCGGCCACCACGTGCGGCCGCAGCACCAGTTCGCGCCCCTCGACGTCCAGTTTGACGGCGGACGACGGCACCCGCTGCCGCGCGCGCACGGCGGCGGCCAGCACCGAGGCCATTCGCGCCGAACCCTTGATCGCGGCCACCGAAGGCGCGTCGTCGGACTCGGCGGTGACGCCTGGGAACAGCTCCCCGACGCTCGCCATGACGACGCCGGTCTCGCCGAGGGATGGCAGCACCTTTTCGATGTAGCGCAGGAAGACCCGGTTGGGTCCGACGACGAGGACGCCGCGCCGCTCGAGCCGGTCGCGGTAGGTGTACAGCAGGTAAGCCGCGCGGTGCAGCGCGACGGCGGTCTTGCCCGTGCCCGGCCCGCCTTGGACCACGAGCACACCGGCGAGGTCGGAGCGGATGATCTCGTCCTGCTCCGCCTGGATGGTGGCGACGATGTCGGTCATGCGCCCGGTGCGATGCGCGTTCAGGGCGGCGAGCAACGCGCCCTCCCCGGTCAGGTGCGAAAGCTCCGTCCCGTTGATGGCGTCGAGGTCGAGCACCTCGTCTTCGATCGCGACGACCGAGCGGCCGCGCGTCGTGAGATGACGACGACGGACGACGTCGGCGGGCGCCGCCGCGGTCGCCTGGTAAAACAGCCGCGCCGCTGGGGCTCGCCAGTCGATCAGCAGCTGCTGCCGCTCGTCGTCGGACAAACCGATCCGCCCGACGTAGCGCCGGGTGCCCTCGCGGACGTCGAACCGCCCGAAGCACAGCCGGTCTTCGACCGCGTTCAACTGCGAGAGCCGCTGCTCGTACATCGTGGCGAACGCGTCGCGCTCCGAGCGGTTCTGATGGGTGCCGCTGGGCCGCTCCCGGCGGACCGAGGCGAGGTCCGTCCCGGTGCGGGCGCGCAGCTCGTCGAGCCTGGAGTACAACCGGTCGACATAGCGCTGCTCGCGTTGCAGCTCGGTGGGCTCGTCGGCCACGCGTCTCCCTCGGATGCGAATTGGGCGTTCTACCCTACCTGCATGAGCGACAGGCGGGCGTTGATCGTCGTGGACGTGCAACCGACGTTCTGCGAGGGCGGCGAGCTGCCCGTCGCGGGCGGCAACGACGTCGCCGCGAGGATCGCCGAATTCCTGCGGGACCGGCACGCCGACTACACCCTGGTCGCGACGACGCAAGACTGGCACGTCGTCCCAGGGTCGCACTTCTCGGACCATCCCGACCTGGTCGACAGCTGGCCGGCGCACGGCATTGCCGGCACGGCGAACGCCGAGCTGCATCCGGCGCTCGCCGCGGTCGTCGCGAAGACGGCGGGTGTCATCGCGGTCAAGAAGGGCGAGCACGCGGCCGCGTACTCGGGCTTCGAGGGTGTCGACGAGTCAGGCCGAACGCTCGAACGCGTGCTGGCCGACGCCGGCGTCGACGACGTGGAGGTCTGCGGGATCGCCGAGAGCCACTGCGTGAAGGCGACCGCGCTCGACGCCCATCGGCTGGGGTACCCGACCACCGTGCTGAGCGACCTCACCGTGCCGGTGACGCCCGAACTGGGCGAGCAAGCGCGCGTGGAGCTGGCGGCGGCGGGCGTGGCAGCGCGGCGCAGCGGGGAAGCGGTCGACCGTGGCTGACTTCGTCGCCGCGATCGACCAAGGCACCACGAGCACCCGGTTCTTGGTCTTCGACCACGCGGGCAACGAGATCGCCCGCCATCAGCTCGAGCACACCCAACTGCTGCCGCACGCAGGGTGGGTGGAGCACGACCCCACGGAGATCTGGGAACGCACCCGCGCGGTCATCGAGACGACCTTGCGCACCGCAAACCTCAAGGCGCGCGACCTCGCGGCGATCGGCATCACCAATCAACGTGAGACCACCGTGGTCTGGGACCGCGTGAGCGGAGTCCCTTACACCAACGCCATCGTCTGGCAAGACACCCGCACCGACCACGCCGTCGCGGCACTGGAGGCCTCCGGCGCCGGTGAGCTGATCCGCAGCAAGGCCGGCGTGCCGCCGGCGACGTACTTCTCGGCCGCGAAACTGCAGTGGGTGTTGGACAACGTCGCGGGAGTGCGCGCCGCTAGCGAAGACGGCCGCGCCGTGTTCGGCACCGTCGACTCCTGGCTGCTGTGGAACCTCACCCGTGGCGCGGCGCACGTGACCGACGTGACGAACGCCAGCCGCACGATGCTGATGGACCTTGAGTCGCTGCAGTGGGACGCCGAGCTGATGGCGCTGTTCGATATCCCAAGAGGGATGCTTCCGGCGATCCGTCCGTCGTCCGGGATCTTCGGCGGCACGGAGACGAACGGCCCGTTCGGCGGCGAGGTCGTCATCGGAGGCGTGCTCGGAGATCAGCAGGCGGCGATGATGGGCCAAACCTGCTTCGACGTCGGCGACGCCAAGAACACCTATGGCACAGGCAACTTCTTGCTGCTCAACACCGGTGAGCAGATCGTCCGGTCAAAGCACGGCCTGCTCACCACGGTGTGTTGCCAGTTCGACGGCCGACCCGCTCACTACGCGGTGGAAGGGTCGATCGCCGTCACCGGTTCGGCGGTGCAGTGGCTGCGCGACCAGCTCGGCGTCATCGCCGGCGCCGCCGACAGCGAGACGCTGGCGAATCGCGTCGACGACACCGCGGGAATGTACTTCGTTCCAGCGTTTTCCGGGTTGTTCGCGCCCTACTGGCGCTCCGACGCGCGCGGCGCGATCGTCGGGCTGTCGCGCTTCCACACCAACGCGCATCTCGCGCGCGCCACGTTGGAGGCGATCTGCTACCAGACCCGCGACGTCGTCGAGGCGATGCGCGACGACACCGGTTTCGAGCTTCGCGAGTTGAAGGTCGACGGCGGTGTCACGGCGAACGAGTTGTGCATGCAGTTGCAGGCCGACATCCTCGACGTCCCGGTGTCGCGGCCCGTCGTCGCGGAGACGACGGCGTTGGGCGCCGCCTACGCGGCCGGACTCGCCGTCGGTTTTTGGTCGTCGACCGACGAGCTGAGGTCCAACTGGAGGGAGGGGCGACGGTGGCTGCCATCGTGGCCCGCGCAGCGGCGGGAGAGCGGGTACGCCGGCTGGCGCAAAGCGGTGCAGCGGACGCTCGACTGGGTCGATTGATCGCCACCCGGCCCGCGGTGGGCTAGCTCTCAGTTCGCGTGTGCGGCTGTCGTCCGAGAAGCCCGGCTCCCAGACACTAGGCTCGGAGATTCCGAGCTCGGAGATACTGGCGGCGTGTGGTCGTTGGTCATGCCCGCCGTCGCGCTCGTCGCATGGTTGCACCTCACCGTCGGCCGCGCCGGGTTCTGGCGGACCTCGATCCGGTTGCCCGAGCGGGGCGAGGTGCAACGCTGGCCGAGTGTGGTGGCGATCGTGCCGGCCCGCGACGAGGCGGCCGTGCTGCCGACCACGTTGCCGACGTTGATGGCCTCGCGCTATTCCGGGGACTTCCGCGTCATCGTCGTCGACGACGCGAGCACCGACTCGACGGCTGAGGTGGCGAGGCGGCTTGGCGCCACCGCCATCGCCGCCGAGCCACTTCCGCCCGGCTGGGCGGGCAAAGTGCACGCGATGGCGAACGGCGTCGCCGCCGCGGGCGAGTGCGATTACTTGCTGCTCACCGACGCCGACATCGAGTACTCCCCCACCGCGGTCGCCGAACTCGTGCGCGCCGCCCGGACGAAGCAGTTCGATCTCGTTTCGCAGATGGCGAAGCTGCGCGCCGTCAGCGCGTGGGAACGGGTGGTCGTGCCAGCGTTCGTGTACTTCTTCGCGCAGCTCTACCCGTTCGGTCGGGTGAACTCAGCGCGGTCGCGCGTCGCGGCCGCCGCCGGCGGCTGCATGCTGGTGCGCCGCGCCGCGCTGGAATCCGCCGGCGGCCTCGCGGAGATCGCCGACGCCCACATCGACGACGTCGCGCTCGCGTCGCTGCTCAAGCGACACGCCGGCTGCCGAATCTGGCTCGGCCTCGCGGACGACGTGAGGAGCGTGCGGCCCTATCCGTCCCTTCGCGACCTGTGGCGGATGATCGCCCGCAGCGCGTACACCCAGCTGCGTTACTCACCGCTGTTGTTGCTCGCGACCGTCATCGGATTGCTCGTCGTGTACGTCGTTCCAGTTGGCTCGGTTATCGCTGGTCTCGTCGCCCATGAGTGGTGGTTGGCGGCGGTTGGAGGTGCCGCGTGGGCGCTGATGGCGGTGACGTACCTGCCGATGCTGCGGTTCTACCGGCTCTCGATCTGGCGTTGCCTGACGTTGCCGTTCATCGCGCTGCTATACGTGGCGATGACGCTCGACTCGGCGTGGCAACACCTGCGCGGCCGCGGTGGCTCGTGGAAGGGCCGCACCGCGGTGCGCCCGCGGACTCGGGTCTAGGTCGAGGCGAGCGACCACTCCGCGCCGGCCGGCGTGTCACGCACGTCGATCCCCGCGGCGGCAAGCCGGTCGCGAATGCGATCCGACGCCGCGTAGTCGCCGGCGTCGCGCGCCGCCGCCCGCACGGCGAGCAGCTCCTCCACAAAGGGCGCCAGGGCGTCCCTCGGGTCTTGGACACCGGCGTCAGCAAGTTCGGCGAGCCGGACGACGAACGCGCGCAGCGCGCGGCGGGCGTCGTCGACGTCGCCGCTTTGCAGCGTGTCTGCGCTCCAGTCGTGGATGGCGGACTCCAACTCCAGGATCGCCACGGCGCAACCGTCGACGTCTCTCGCGGCGTGCGCCGCGTCGAAGGCGGCGCGCGCCGACACGGTGGCGCCTTGCAACGACGTGCCGGCCTCGGCCTCCGCCATCGACCGCGTCGCCGACGACGCGACGGTGGCGTGGCCCCGCAGCTCCTCGGCGCCGCGCAGAAGCGCCGCGAGCTCGGCCAACGACAGCACGGCGCCGCCGCCGAACTCGCGCGACTCGCCCTGGCGGCGCACGGTGACCAGGTGGTTTCCTTTGACCGCGGCGGTTTCGCTCTCAAGGTCGATGACAAGGGCGGTGTGCTCGTCGACACCGAGCACACCGACGTCGGGAGGCAGGTTGCGCTCGAGCAACTCGAGACGCTGCTCGCCGAGGTAGCAGAACCTCGTGTCGTGGCTGCCGCCCTCCGCGTTGTCGTAGTGCGGGATGACCATCGCCCGCACCCCCGTGAGCGAACCGAGCAGGTCGAGGCCCTCCGCGAGATACGGGTCGACGCCGGCCTTGTAAATCTCATAGACGGGAATCGCGCACGCACCGAGGGTGACCACCGCCGCGCTTCCCATCACCAACGTGCCGCCGCGACGGACGACGTCGCCAAGCGCGGCTGGCACCGGAGTGCCGATCCATTGCCGCAAGGCGAACGTCGGGCTACCCGGTCCGGCGAACGCCCAGGTCGCCTTGCCTAACAGCGCCAGTGTCTTCTCTCGTTGCAGCGCGTCGTCGTCGCGCCGACGCCAGCCCGCGACATCGATCTCTTTTCCGATGCTTTCGGCGAAGTAGCGACGAGTGCGCGACACCAACTCGTCGGCGTTGAGTTGAAAGCCGAACGTGGTGTCGAGCATCACCGCAGGACCGTCCGGCGTTTGCGCGAACGCCTCGCGATGCACAGGAACCATCGTGGGCGCTGTCTCTCCCGAGCCCATGATGACGAGCTGGCTCATGAGAGTCCTGTCGCGGCCGCGAACTCGAGCAGGTCGGCGGCGACGCGCGACGGCTGCTGCGCGTGCAGATCGTGGTCGGCCCCGGCGTACCAGCGAACGTCGACGCGAGGTATCGACTCCAAGGCGCGTGCGACTTCGGCATCGGCGTCGTCCGGGCCGGCGGCGGGCATGAGCAGCACTGGGACGTCGACCAGCGGATACAGCTCGCGCGGGTCGCTGCGCCACATCGATCGCAAGATGCTTTCGTGGTGCGCGCGCGAAAGCCGCGCGCGGACCCCGCCGTCCGATGTCTCGACGAAGTTGCCGAACGCGCTGGTGCGCGACTCCGGCGGCCAGCTCAGATGATGGTTCAACACCCGCGCCGTGATGTCAGACATGCTCACGCCGCTGAAGTCGGGCGGCGCAAGTCGCGCCCAGCATTCGTCGAATGTCTCGAACCTGCCGCGCAAGCGCAGCCACCCACCGTCGAGCAGCGCGACGGCGGCCGCAGCATGGTGCTTGGCGGCGAGGGAGAGGACGACGTTGCCGCCCCACGACTGGCCGGCGGCGATCGGCGTCCGGTCGCCGGTCAGACCGAGGGCGTCGCACAGGGCGGCGAGGTCGGCGGCGCAGGTGTCGTTGTCGTAGCCGTCCGGTGGCTCGTCGGAACGCCCGTGGCCGCGTTGGTCGACGGCGACCACGCGGTGTCCGGCGGCGGCGAGGTGCATGGCCGCGGCGTCCCACAGGCGGGCGTTGGAGGCCAAGCCGTGCACGAGAAGGAACGGACGACGCGGCCCATCGGCGCTGCGCGTGGCGAGCCGAACGCCAGACGGCAGCCGGACGTGGCCATCGATCAAGTGCGACATGGCCTCACCCTAAGCCGCGGCTCAAACCAATTCGGCGGCCTGCTGCGGCGTCGGGACGACCAAGTTGGCGACGAGCCGCTGCCACAGCACGAGCAGCAGAAGTGCGAGCCCGAGTGCGAACGGCATGAGCGTCCAGACGCCGGCGCCTTGCGCGATGGCGCCCGACATCCACGAGAACAGTGATCCGCCGATGACCGACGCGCCGTTCATCGCGCCGATCGCGGTTGGCACCAACCGCTTCTCGGTGAGCCGCGGCGCCATCGCCATAGCGGTCGGGAAGAGCGGGGCCAGGAAGAAGCCGAAGAGCACGAATCCGACCGCCGCGACAGCCGTGACCGGCACCGCCCAGACGAGCACCGAGCTGAGCGCGACGCCAACGAGACACCCGAACGACGTGACGGGGGGCGAGATGTTGGCGCGAGCCGACAGCGGGCTGATGACGAACCGTCCGACGGTCAAGCCTAGCCAGTAGCCGCTGATCGTGTAGCCGGCGAGCAAAGCGGTCTGGTGGAAATGGCCGACGAGAAAGCTGTAGCCCCAGTTGCCGACGCTGATCTCGAGACCGACGTAGACGGCGAGGAAGATCGCGCCGAACACCACGCCGCGACTGCGCAAGGAGTCGAGCAGCAAGCCCTTCGGCCGCTTCGTCTTTTGGGGTTCGCGCTTCGCCTCCGGGATCCCGCGGCTGGCGACGAGAAACGCGACGGTGAGAACCACGCTCGCGGCGGCGATCACGAGCCAGACCGCGGTCCAGCGCGTCGACTGAAGCATCCAGGCGGCGAGCACAGGGCCGACCAACGCGCCAGCGCCGAAAAACCCGTGCAATCGGTTGAGCAAAGTGGTCGGCTCAGGCAGTTCGCTGAGGTACGCGTTGAGCACCGACTCGAGCACACCGATGCCGTAACCGGCGACGATTTGGACGACGAGAAACGCCGCGAACGGAGGTCGGACACCGGTGTAAAGCGCGCTGAGGGCGAACACCGCGCCACCGAGGCCGATGGCGTTTGCGATGCCGAGCCGATGCACCAGACCACCGACGGTCGCGCCAGCCAGCATGAATCCGGCTGAGAACGCGAAGAACGCCAACCCGATGGTGGCCTTGTCAACGCCGTAATCGCTGATCTGCGCGGGAAGCAACACGCCGCCGACACCGGCGCTGACGCCGACAAGCACGAAAAGCGCGTACGCGGTCGTGATCGACGGACGGTAAGCCCGCTCCAACACCACCGCGCGCTCCTTCGCTTTAGCCTCGGGCAGCGTAGAGGGGGGATTGCGCCGCGGCAACAAGGGTAGGGCGAGTCGAGAGTTTCACCGATGCTTTCATCAACCGACGAGAGGCGGCACCCGATGCCCGAGACCTGCGAGCACCTCGACGGCGTGAAGGCAAGCGACTTCCCGCCGCGGCGCACGCCAAACGGCTGCCGGCTACAGCGCGTCGACGCCGAAGTCACACACGTTGCCGGCCGGCACGGCGAGCAACACCCGCTCGCCGGCCTGCGTGGACCGCGCGGCGAGCGTCAGCATTCCCGGCCGAGGCGGCGGGCCGTCGCCGCTCCACCACGGATTTGGATCAAGGCGGATGTGCAGGATCTGCTTGTCGCCGAGCCGAACCCGCAGCTGTTTCCCGTCGTGCCCTTCGGCCCAGGGATCGACCCACGCGCGCTCGTAATGCCAACGCCCGCTAGGCGCCGCGTCGTCCGGCCAGCGAACACCGCACACAAACGTGTGCGGGTGGGGCGTCGCGCGGCGCAGCAGGTTCGCGACCAGACTGCCTGACGCCGCCCGAAAGGCGCGCGGATACCTATGCTCCATTCGGGGATGGTAGGCGACGCGAGCCGTCTGGTCCTTCCATCGGTCAGTTCGCCGGCGGGCCGAGCCAGTAACTCGCACAGCCGACCGCGTTGATCGAATGACCCTCGCGGCTGGACACGACGGCCGAGCCCCATTCGGCCGGCGGCACGAACGACGTGTCACTGAAGACGGTGACGCAGGTCCCGTTGCCACGGCGAAACGCGAGAACGTCAGGCCGACCCGTTTCCAACCATTGGAGAGGGCCTTGAAACAGCTGGCGGCGCGCCGCCAGCGCACTGCGATACACGCTGAGCGTCGAATGCGGATCGGTGCCTTGAGCCGACACGGCGTACTTGCCGTACCAGTCCGGCTGCGGCAGCCAGGGTGACGCGTACGGGTCGGAACTGAACCCGAACACGGGCGGATCCGGTGACCACGGCAGCGGCACTCGACTGCCGTCGCGGCCGTGCTCCGTTCCAGTGGAGCGGTGCCAGATCGGGTCGCGACGCGCGTCATCTGGGAGATCGAGAACCTCGGGCAGGCCGAGTTCCTCACCCTGATACAGATACACCGAGCCCGGGAGCGCTAGTAACAACAACGCCGCCGCGCGAGCCCGCCGCAATCCGAGGTCGACGTCGACGACGCCGCGCATCCTCGTGCGGCGGGCGTTGGCGTCGTCCGTCGCGATGGAGTGCTCCGAGACCAGTCCGTACCGGGTGACCATCCGGTGCACGTCGTGGTTGTTCAACGTCCAGGTGGGCACTCCGCCGTCGTCTGGAACGCTTGCCAGCGTCTCTTGGATCGTCGTCTGAAATGCGGTGGCGTCCCAGGACTGGAGCATCAGATCAAAGTAGAAGACCTGATGCAACCGCCTGGCCCGAATGTATTCCGCGGCCTCCGCCGATGGGAGCCAGACCTCGCCAACCAAGTTGAGCTCGCGGTCGTAGGACTCCGCGATTGTCCGCCAGCGGGCGAAGATCTCGTGCACGCCGGGCTGATTCCACATATACGGGTTGTTCGTCGGGTCCAGCGCGTCAGGCAACTCACCGTGCTTGACCATCGCGTACGCGACGTCGATACGGAACCCATCGACGCCGCGGTCGAACCATTCGTAGAGCACGTCGGCGAACATGTCAGCGACATCTGGGTTCGACCAATTGAAATCAGGTTGGCTGGTGTCGAAGCTGTGCAGGTACCACTGCTCAGGCACGCCGCCGGCGCCGACCAGCCTGGTCCAAGCCGGTCCCCCGAAAGTCGAACGCCAGTTGTTCGGCGGCTCCACGCCGTCCGGCCCACAGCCGTCCCGGAAATGAAAGCGGGCGCGGGCCGGCGAACCCGGTGCAGATCGCACCGCTTCCTGAAACCACGGGTGCGCGCTCGAACAGTGATTTGGCACCAGGTCCATGAGAACGCGGAGTCCGCGCGAGTGCGCCGCGTCGAGAAGTCGACCGAACGCCGGCATTCCGCCGTACACGGAGTCGATGGTCGTGTAGTCGGCAACGTCGTAGCCGCCGTCGCGGTTCGGTGACGGGTAACACGGGTTCAGCCAGATCGCGTCAACGCCAAGCGACTCGACGTAGTCAAGGTGTTCGGTGATGCCGTCGAGGTCACCCACACCATCGCCGTCAGCGTCCGCGAAAGACCGCACATACAACTGGTAGACGACGCTGTCACGCCACCAAGGCGGATTACCGGGCAGGGACGACGGCACATTTGCTCCAAGCTTCGAAGGCGAGATCGGTTCAGAGATCGATGACGAGCATTTGCCACACGCTCAGAGGCGGGAGCACGGCGGTCACGTAGTCACCGTCAGGCCGCGCCTCGACTTCGACGAGGTGTGGCTGCTGGTCAGGATCGGCCACTCGGATTCGCGGGACGCCCGGACCAACCCGCCGGACCCGCACGATTCCGTGCGCGACAACCACCGGCGGTTTGCGGACGGCGTCCCACTCGGTGTCGTCTTGGCCCATCAAGTTGATGAGGTGCACGACCAAGCTGCCGTCAACTTGCACCACGCGCCGCCACACCATTGAGGGGATTGGCTGGTCGGCCACTGCCGCGCCTTGGTAGACGACCTCGCAGTCGCCGTTATAGTCGCCCACCGTCGCCGCGGTGACGTCGACCGCGTGGTCGGGCTGCAAGAGCTCCACGTGCTCGACCAAGAAGTCGTACCACCGCCTCAGCAGCGCTGCCGTGCTCTCCTCCACGACGTGATTCCGGACGTAGTAGGGATCGACAAGGATGCGGTCGGCCTCGCCGCACAGCAGTTGCGTGGCGCCGTGGGAGAACAGCGTCGCCATCGTGAATGAGGTGGCCAGGTCGGCAACTGGTGTCGGCGCTGTGTCGTAAACGTGTTGGTAGGCCGCGACGACCACCGGTTTCCCGCCGCCGGCGGTTCTGGCGTCGCGCACGAGCCGAGCCAGATGGCCCAGCGTGGTGTTGGGTGACCAGGGCTCGATGTACACCACGTCGACCTGGCAGGCCGCGGTGCGCCAGGTCGGAAAATCGTTGACGTTGTTGAAGACAATCCGCTCGTTCGGAAGCGCGTCGCGCACTTGCTCAAGCATTGCCGCGAAGGACTCAGCGACGTCGACGACTGCGCCGTCTCGGCGCAGCGCGTGCTTCGGTTGTCCGTACTGGTCAAGGTGGTAGCCGTCGAATCCGACTGCAGCCGTCGCGGCGCGAAGATCGGCGGTGAAGTGTTTCAACCATCGCTCGTCGGCCGGATCCACGAGGGAGAGGAAGTCGCCAAGCGCGTGCTCCCGACCCGACGCCGTCAGCATCGCGAGGTCTTGCCACAGCGGCCACTCGTCCTTCCCCACCGCGTAAACAGCGGCATAGCCGAGCGCCCGCGCTCCGGCGTCGCGTGTCGCCGCGATCAGCTGCTGAACCGTCTGCACGCTTACCGGCTGCCCGAGCGCGTCCGCGTAGACCTCGCCCCCGCCGAGCAGGTCTGCGTGCCGATACGCCCAGTCGTAAAACTGGACGTCGGTCAGGTGCAGCCGCCGGATGTTGTCAGCAACGCCCTGGACGTCACGTTCCGGGCGGTAATCGGCGACGAACCCATAGCGACAATAACGACGCGGGCCGTCGGCGACCTGGATCGCGGTGCGAGCGACGCGTCGATCCGTCCACAGCTCAACACCGTAGCCGCCGGGGGAAAGCTCCCCGACGTCGATGACGCCAGGGCGAGCGACGTCAAGAATGCGGACAACGTCTCCAAGGTGGAGCACTCGAAGCTCGCCGCCCACCAGGCCTCGAAGGTCGAGGCGCACATTGTCGGTCTCGGCGAACACACTGCGAAGCGGAAGGAGCTCAGATTCGGTTGGCACGGCAGGACTATCCCTTCAGCGCCCCGGCCGTGAGGCCCTGGACGAAGTAGCGCTGGAACACCAGGAAAACCACAAGAACCGGAACGACTGCGATGGCGGACGCGGCGAACACCAAGCCCCAAAGAGTTTGGTTCTGACCCTGAAAAAGTGGAATCGCGAGCGGCAGCGTTCGCTTCTCCGGCGAGTTGATGATGGTGAGCGCCCACGCGTACTCGTCCCAGGCGGCGAGGAAGGTGAAGATGGTCGCCGTCGCCAGCGCGGGCTTCGACAAGGGCAGGATCAACTGCCAGTACCTGGTGAAGGCACGGGCTCCGTCAATTTCCATCGCCTGTTCGAGCTCCACCGGTATCGACTCGAAGAAACCCCGGAGCAGGAAGGTGTTCAAAGCAAGCGAACTGCCGACATAGAAGACGACCAGGCCGCTATACGAATTGAGCAGTCCCAGGTACTTCGCCAGCACGAATTGCGGGACGATGAGCATCATCGCGGGAATCATCAGCCCCAGCAGCAGGACGCGAAACAGCAACTGCCGGCCCGCGAAGCGGAAGCGGGCGAAGCCGAACGCCATCATCGAGCTCAACAGGAGTGACAGTGCTGTGCTCGTCACCGCGACGACGACCGAGTTCAAGAAGTAGCGCCCGAAATGGTTCGACTGCCACGCTGCGGTGTAATTGCTCGACCGTCATCGGGTGGGGGATGAACTGCGGCGGCGTCGTCAGCACGTACTGCTGCGCCTTGAAAGACGTCGACAGCATGTACAGGAACGGCGTGACCATGATGGCGGCGCCGATCACCAGGACGGCGTATCGCGCGGTGCTCGCGCCCCGATTCGTCCGCCCACTTGTCGACCTGCTCATGACAACGCGCCGTTCTCGTTCGGGCGACGCATGATTCTCATCTGCACCGCTGACAGCACGAAGACGAGCGCGGTCAGCACGATCGCGATCGCGGAGCCGTATCCGAAGTCGAGGTACGTGAAGGCCTGCTTGTACATATAGGTCAGGAGCACCTGGGTTTGGTCGGCGGGTCCACCGTTCGTCATCAGCAGGACAGAGATGAAGACGTTGAAGCCACCGATCACGAGCATCACGGTGACGAAGACCATCGCGGGCCAGATCGCCGGCAAGCTCACGGCGCGGAACCGGCGCCACGCGTTGGCGCCGTCCATCGCGGCCGATTCCTCAAGCTCGCGGGGCACCGCTTGCAACGCGGCGAGAAAGATCATCATCGACCAGCCGATCCCCTTCCACGTCCCGAGCGCGGCGATCGCGGCGAGCGCGGTCCATCGACTCGAGAGCCACGACGTGTCGTGCGAGGTGACGTGGAGCAGGTTGTGCAGCCCGTAGTTGACCAGGCCGCTGTCGGCGAACAAGTACTGGAAGAGGAGCGAGACGACGACCCAGCTCGTGACCACCGGAAGGTAGAACAGCGCGCGGAAGAGCGAACGGGCGGGAGCTTTGGCTTTGAGCAGCATCGCGACCGCCAAGCCGAGCACCACCTGCGCGGGCACCGTGAACGCCATATACGCGCCGCTGTTCACCAACGCTCGCCAGAAGATGGGATCGTGGTATGCCTTCACATAGTTGTCGGCGCCGGTGAACTTGCTGGCCGCGCCTTTGACGATGGCCCAGTCGTAGAAGCTCATTTGAAACGCCCTGACCATCGGGTACGCGATCAGCAGGGCGAACAGCGCAAAGCCGGGCGCGATGAACAGGTACGGCGTCAGCGGCCGGCGACGAACTCGGGTAGGGCCCGCATGTGAGGCGGGCCCCACCCCCGACCGTCGTCCGCGCGCGTCCCGCACGCGGACGACGGTCGTGGTCAGCGGCATCCGGAACTCACTTGGTTGCCGTCAAGAGCGGGTCGATGTCACGCGCAGCCTTGTCGAGCGCCGCCTGCACGCTGGTGTTCCCTTGGAACGCCGGCGTCAGGTCGTTTTGCAGTGCGGTGTCGATCTGCGGCGCATCCGGGACCGCAGGCCGGGGCTTCGCCGTCTGAAGTTGCTTAATGTAAGGGGCGAAGTACGGCACGGCGGCGGCTTCCTGGTCATCAAGACTCTTGACGACGGCCATCTGACCGGTCTTCGCCATCGCGATCTGGTAGTCGGCGGTCTGGGTGAACGCGATGAACTGCTCAGCGGCGTCCTGGTGCTTGGAGGCCGTCGTCATGACGATGTCCTCGCCGCCGACGACGCTGATCGAACCGCCGGATCCGGCTGGCACCGGCGAGTAGGTCGGCTGGAACTTGGGATATTGCGCGGCCCAAATGTCGTGCATCCACGGCCCGTCGAGGATCGTCGCGTAGGTGCCCTTAGGCAGGCCGTCCTGCGTCGACGTCGCGCCCGTGTTGCCGATCAGCAGATTGGGGATCTCCCCTGCCTTGTACATGTCGACAAGCATCTGCAAGGTGGCGACGTTTTGCGGGCTGTTCAGGTAGCCGGTGGCCTTGGTCAGGTCCGCGTTGGTGATGTCGCCGCCGCCCGACCAGATCCAGGGCAGCAACGTCCAGCCTTGAAGTCCCTTGTCGGCGAAGACGGCGACCTTCTTCGCCTTCAAAGCGGCGGCATCGGCCTTCAGCTCGTCGAAGGTGGACGGCGGCGCCGTGATGCCGGCCGACGCGAGCGCCTGCGGGTTACTGATCATCACGCGGGTGTTCGTGTCGAGCGGCAAGCCGTAGTAGTGGCCCTGCCACTTCGTCGTGGCAAGCGAACCCGGATAGGTGTCGCTGGCCAGCTTGTCGAAGTCCGGCATGCCGTCGAGTTTCGCGAACACGCCGAGACTCGCGAACTTCGGCACCCAGTTGATGTCGCTGCGGATGAGGTCCGGGAGCTGTCCGCCGGCGGCGCTGGTCTCAAGCTTCTGAAGCAACGAGTCGTACGGGATGTCGACGTAGTTGATCTTGACGTTGGGATGCGCCTTCTCGAAGGCGGGGATGATCGTGCCGTTCAGGACGTCGGTCTGCGCTTTGTTGCCGCCGTTGCCGTAGGTCCCCCAGAAAGTGAGCGTCACTGACGCGCCGTTGTCCGTGCCGGTCGAGGCGCCCGCAGAAGTGCTGGCTGCCGCGTTGGCCGCCGGCGGGGTGGTGCTGGCGCTGTTGGCGCCTGCCGTGGGGTTGCCGCCTGACGAACTGGAACAGGCGCTTGCGGCGGCCGCGAGGCAAAGCGCGGCGGCCAGCGGCGCGATGGCGCGTGTGCGAACACGCTTCATGAACTGGCTCCTAAGGTCGGATAGCTGCTCGGGTGATCGGTGGTCTGGATCATCGGTGTGCTGGTGAGATCGCGAGTGGAGACCGTGCCAGCCGGAGCGCGGTGGCCGACCTGCTCCGGTGAACGCTGCGGGTCCGGAGGCCGCAGCCGTGGTATGGGAGAGAACGTAGAACCGTAGGGTTGCTTTCGTCAAGCAACAAATACGTCACGACGCGCGGCCCACTTTGCGGCACGCTCGCGTCACAGTGAGCAGCGGCGGTTGGACCTTCGCGTCCGTGTTGCTTCTGGCGCAAAAGCCTGCGGTCGTGTAGAACTACCGGTGTGGAAGATTCCTCGACTGCGGTGGTGAACGGCGACGCGCCTCCCGGGTGGCTGCCGCAGGCCGACAGATCGCGCGCGGTCGCGCTTGAGGTGCTGATCCACGGACCCCTGTCGCGCACGGAGATCGCTCGGCGCCTCGATCTGTCGCAACCGTCCCTCACCCGCCTGAGCGCCCCGCTGCTTGCCGCCGGGCTGCTTGTCGAAGGCGAGGACCAAGGCGGTGGGCGGGCGGGCCGCCCGTCGCGGCCGCTCGACGTCGTGCCGCGCTCGCGCCACTTCATCGGCGTCAAGCTGACCGGCGACGAGGCGCTCGGCGTGGTCACCGACCTGCGCGCGAACGTGGTCAGCTTCTCCAGCAGGCGCCTTCCCAGCCACGAGCCTGACGACGTCGCGGACGCCGTCGCGGAACTGGTTGCGGAACTGTCCGCCACCGCGCCGGTCGTGACCGCCGTGGGAGTGGGTCTCGGCGGGCTGGTCACCGACCAGACCCTCGTCGTCCGAGCACCGTTTCTGGGGTGGTCGAACGTCGCGCTGGGCTCGATGTTGCGCGATCGAACCGGGTACCCGACCGCGGTCGACAACGACCTGGTGGCCTTCACCGAGGCCGAGCACTGGTTCGGGGCAGGGCGCGGCCTGCAGCGATTCGCCGTTTTGACGATAGGGGCGGGAGTCGGCTACGGCGTGGTGATCCATGACCGCATCGTCCTCAGCGCGGACTCCGGCATCGGCCTCGTCGGTCACTGGCCGCTGCAGTCGTACGGACCCGTCTGCCCGGAAGGTCATCGCGGCTGCGCCCAGGCGCTCCTCGCGATCCCGTCGATAACGAAGGCTGTCTCAGCGGTGTTGGACCGGTCGCTGGACTACAGCCAGTGTCTCGACCTCGCCGACGCGGGCGACCCCGCGGCTCGACGCATCATCGACGAAGCGGGCCGCGGCCTCGGGCGGCTCATCGCCGCGGTGGGCGCACTGACCGTTCCGGAACTGATCGTGCTTGGCGGCGAAGGGGTTCATCTCGCGAATGTCGCCGCCGACGCCGTCCAAGATGGGATCCGACAAGACCGCGACCCGCGGGCCAGCGCACTGAAGACGCACGTGCTCGAAAGCGACACCACCCAGTGGTGCCGGGGCGCGGCCGTCCTCGCAATCCAGACCTACGTGCTTTCCCAACCACGCTGAAGAACGGCGTCGCGCGCAGCACCCAGTCGACACGCCCGGGGGCGAGACTCCCCGTCTTGCGACGATGGGTCAATCACGGCGGGTGTCGCTGCCGTCCATGTCATGTCTGCCCCCGGGCGCTTGCCGGCCCGGCGTCTTCCACTGTGCCTGGCGTTGCTGAGGCTATGCAGAGCCGAACGACCTTTCGCGCAGGCTGTTCGGCCTTGCGCCATCGCCTTCTCGTCGGCTGCGGCGACGACGTCAGCGACGACGAGCCCTTTGCGGGGCAACCATTCGGTCTGCGACGTAGGAGCCCGACGTAGGAGCCGCGCGACGAAATGGTTGAGCCGCTGATCGGACCACAGAAGAGTTGAGATGTTTCGGCCGGGACCTTGGTCTGGTCCGCGCAGGGCCCGGCGACTCTGTGACGAGGCCGCCACCTCGACAACGGTCAGCGTTGTACGTGGTGCCTCGATTTCACAGCTTCACGTGCGGGGTCGCCCGGCCGGTCCACGGTCGGACGGCGAGGGAGGGCCCGAATGAAGCCCGAGCAGGTCTTCGCCGCTCAAGAGCACGGCCGCGTTTCCAGAGAGCGTCGCGAAGTTGCGTGTTGGGCTGTCATTCGGTTCTGCCCTCGCATCACACGCCCGCCGAGGCGACCACCCAGGGGGGTCCGTCAGGGGATCACCCACCCGCTGACTCCTACCCGCGCGATGTCATCCCCGTCCACGAACTGTCGCCGGACGTGGCTCGCGAACAGGAGATTCAGCTCGTGCCGTGACGCCTCTCTCGACCTCACGAGGCGCAGCGATCCTGCGCACAGAGGAAGAGGCACCGATGAATGCACGACGGCGTGCCGCGCAACTGGCCGGCGCACTCGCGATAACCATGCTGCTGACAACGCCGGCCATCGCTGCCGGTAACGGAGGTGGTGGCGGCGGTGGCGGAGGAGGTAGTGGCGGAGGCAGTGGCAGTGGCAGTGGCAGTGGCAGTGGCGATACCGACACGGGCTCGCTGTACGCCGATCTGAACATCGTGTTGCGCGCCGCGAATGGGTCGCCGATCCTGAAGAAGTACGTGGTTCCGGCGACGGAGACCGAGGCGCAATCCGTCGAGTACTGCGCTCAGCCGGTGGCCTACCAATCCATTGCCGGCCTGACGTCCGCGCCAAACCCGGTCGACGGTCGGCAGGTCTGGGTCGTTCCACTGCAGGGTGAGTGGCTCACCAATCCACCGGTTCCGCTGCCGGTCGCCGAAATCGGACCGTGTGATCCGCAGCCGCAATACGCCATGTTTGTCAAGGAAGTCGATCTGGAGCGGCTGAATCAGGCGCGCATGGCAGACGACGTGATCGCGCGGAAGACCGCGGACGTGGAAACGAAGCTGCGGTACGCGGACGCCATCGCGCTCGAGGCGACCGGCCGCATCAGCTACGACGGCACTCCTATTGACGCGTCCCCCGAAAACTCGGCGATCTACCGGTCGCTGATGCTGACGGGCACCGTTGCGGGTCTTCCAGCGGATTTGGCAGGCCCACCAGCCGCGATCGGCCCGGTCCCCGGCGACGAGATGTCGAACAGCCGGTTCGACGCGATGGAGCTTGCCGCGACGGCCATCGGCGCGGCGGGAAGCAAGGCGACGCCGATCAACATCGACAGCATCGAGTACTACAACCGGATCATCGGTTTCCCTGCGCCGGCCGACCCGACGGCGACGCCGCCGGTGCCCGAATATGTGTCGCCGTGGGGCGTGCAATTCGTCCGCTCCGCTAATCCTGACAACCCTGCGGAAGCGTTGGCTGGCAGCGAGCAGCTCGTCGACTACAGCCACTTCACCTACAACCGCTCGGAGACCTTCAAGGGCAGCGTCACCTGGCTCGACGTCCCGACTCTGACCTGGAAGGTCAGCCATATCGTGGACGTGGTGCCGTTCACGAATCTGTCGTCCTACACCGAGATCGGCACTCACACGCTGACCGGCATCACCGCGTTCGCGCAGTTGGCTGACGACGTCCGCTCATTGTGCAACTTCATTCCAGACAACACGTTCATTCCTGGTTTCGCGATGGATGTCCCCGGTGTGGACACCTACGCGCAACAGCTCGCCGCGATCCACGATCCGGCCGTCGACCTCGGTGTATTGCCGCACGACGTCTTCAAGTCGTTCCTCTTCCAGGTCACCGCGTCGTTGCTGAACCCGTGGGCCGGCGACCAGATCGCCGCGGCACGGCTACGACTGACCATCGAAGCGCCGGACGCCTTGGCGGCCGACGACGTGACGGCGATCGCGGCCGACGGGCAGGCGGTGCCGTTCACCTCAGACGCCAACGGCGATCTCGTGGGCTGGTGGGGCCCAGACACAGGGTTCCCAGTGAAGCCCGGCTACAACGTCGCGACGACCTTCGACGTGCAGATCGCGGACGCGGCGCCGAGCGGTCCGTACAACCTCACGCTCGATCTGGTCGGTGTCGACGACCCATCGACGGTGCTCGCGCAGGACATCGGAACTGTCCTGGCTCATGACAACGTCGCGACCGTGCTGTGGGCCGGATCGCTCGTCAAGTACGCCACGCAAGGTGCGGCCGTGACGATCCCGGTCACGGTCCACTCGCCAGGGGATGCAACCGGCTCGTTGCGGCTGACCGTCTCCGCGCCTGAGTCGCTCACGTCTGGCGAGGTGAACGTGTACGGCGACAACGGTGTGACGATGGCGCCGATGTCACTGTCGGTCGACACCCAGGGACGGCTCACCGGCACGTGGAGCATGACGCTGACAACCGGCTACACCCCGGTGAACTGGTATGCGACGGTTGCCGAAGGCGCCCCGGTGGGCAGCTACACGTTCGGCGTCAGCCTCGTGAGTGGCAACACCGTGGATCCCGCCACCGTCGTGATCTCAGCTCCCGAATCACACGGTCAGCAGCCACCGGGCGCCGGCGAGGACACCACCGCGCCGGTGGTCACGATCACGTCGGCGAGCACCCTCGGCGCCACGGCGTCATTCGCTCTCACCGCCGACGAAGACGGTGTGACGTTCGAGTGCCAGCTGACAACGGACGGCAGCGCAGGCCTTTGGGAACCCTGCGGCGCTTCAAAGACCTATTCCGCCCTGAGCCCGGGGACGTATTTCCTCTCCGCCCGCGGGACGGACCAGGCCGGTAACAGGTCCACGTCGTACCGCAGCGAGACGTGGTCCGTGGTCGCGACGGGTGGCGGAGCCACGGGCACTGCCTCGTCGCCGCTCACGTACGTGCGGTTGGGCGGGACCGACCGCTTCGGCACCGCGGTGCTCACGTCGCAGGCGGCGTTCCCGGCGGCCGGCAGCGCCAAGGCCGTGGTGTTGGCAAGTGGAGACGGCTACGCCGACGCACTCGTCGGAGTCCCGCTCGCGCAAGCGAAGAGCGCACCGCTGTTGCTGGTCAGCGGCGGTTCACTGGGCGCCGCGACCCAGGCGGAGATTCAGCGGGTACTGCCGGTCGGCGGCGTCGTGTACGTGCTCGGCGGCACGAGCGCTGTTCCGGCGTCCGTCGACACGGCGTTGACGAGGCTCGGCTACGTTCCGACGCGATACGCGGGCGCCGACCGCTTCGACACCGCGATCGCCGTCGCCGGCGCGCTTGGCAATCCGGGAACAGTCCTGCTGGCGACGGGGACGAACTTCCCCGACGCGCTCTCAGCCGGACCGGCTGCCGCGAGCATCGGTGGAGTTGTGCTGCTGACCGACGGCGTTCGGATGCCGGCAGCGGTGCGCGCGTACCTGTCCGCCCACAACGGAAACGTGTACGCCGTGGGCGGCTGGGCCGTCATCGCGGCGCCGACCGCGACGCCGCTCGCGGGCGCCGACCGCTACGCGACCGCGACCGCCGTGGCAAGCGGGCTGTTCCACGCGCCGACGAGCATCGGCATCGCGAGCGGGACGGCGTTTCCCGATGCCCTCAGCGGTGGCGCTTTCGAAGCGCACTTCGGCGGGGCCCTGGTGCTGTCGGCGCCGAAGTCGTTGCCGGCGGCAAGCGCGACCTATCTCGACGGAAACAAGAGCAGCGTCACCACGTGGCACATGTTCGGTGGCGTGAACGCGCTCTCGGACGCCGTGCAGGTCGCGGTGATCGACACGCTCAGTTAGTGGGGTTGGACGACGCGAACCTGCGGGCGCCATTACCACCGACGTCGCCGCCGTCATGCACTGGAGGGAACCGCACCAGTGCGGCGGCGGCGACAGCGCCCCAAGTCTGCGCAGCCGACATCGGGCTCGCACCCTCTTCTCGTGAAGTCGCCTCGACAAGCTCAGGCTCGACGAACTGGTACGAGCCGAACCGGTTCGCTTCCTCCTTGAACTCGCCGGGCCGTTTCTCCGGGCGGGCGGCCATGACGCGTGCGTGCCGGCGCTTCAGCTGCGCAATGAAGTCACCCGCCGTCGCCGGCGCGTCCCGCGCGTCGTCGGAGTCACTGATGAGCTCGTGGGTGCTCGTCACATCGTGAGCGTCCGCCGGCCGAGCCGCAGGAACCTGACCGTCGTAGACGAGGTGAACGGCCTCCTCCAGGGTGAACTCGGTGCCGCTCGATGAAGTTGGAGAAGTACGCCTCGAAGAACGGCTGCTCCCGCAATGCCGCAGTGGCCGCAATGTCAAGCCGCGCAGGCGACGGATCGAGCGCGCCGGAGGCGAGGTCGTCCGCCAACTGCGCGAACCGCGCCAACCTGCCCGTGTCCCACGCCCGGCCAGCCGCGAGCGCCCCGAGCAAGCCACCTCTGCGTGGGGTGGGCGCGGTCCCCAGCGCGGTCGCGATCATCTCATCGAGCACCCCGAAGCGGTTTGCCGTCCCTACGAGATCCGCGAGCTCACGAGCGCGGTCGCGGATCCTGTTCAGCCGCTCCGGCGGGTACTGCTGGGCCAACTGCGCGACCCACGTGGCCAACTCGTCGTCCGTCAAGGTGCGGCCGACGCGGCCCGCCCGGCCCCCGACAGGCACCGGTTCGCCCGCTTACACTTGGCCCACAATCGGAGGTGCCACATGGCGCGGTCCCGACTCCCACGACACCGGCTGGTTGGTTCGGTTTTGGTGGCACTGACTGCAGCCGCTGCCCTCGCGGCGTGTGGCAGTGGCCACCCCGACCCGCGGGCAGGCCCCACCTGGGACCTGCAAAAGACGTGCGACCTTGCCACGCAACAGGTTCAGGCGTACCTGGATCTGTGGGTGAAGGCGGGGCCGTACGCGGCCGCCGCCACGTACTTCGTCCCCGAGGGGGTGCCCTCAGGTGCGCCTGTGCAGGGATCTGCGGGCGCCGACGCGCCGGTGCTGTTGAACGGCACGATCAAGACGTGCAAGCAGACAACGTGGAAGTCTGCGGACGACTTCACTGCGTTGGTCACGATGGACCTGCATTTCCGGGGAGACGCCGCCCGCTGGAACATGACCGATGGTTTGAACGACCGGTTCTTCACGTTCACCCGCGCCAACGCAGGCGACACGTACCGGATGTATGAGGCAACCGGCCCCTGAGGCTGACTCAGCCTCCCGGCGGGCACCTGACCGCCAGCATCGGCTCATCGTCGACCCGCGCACCGGCCACACACTGTTGGCGTCGCACACCTGCCCGCGGCGGTGGATACAACTCGGTGAGCACATCCAGGACGGCGACGCAACCCGCTGCGGGCCGCGGGCCGCACCGCAAAACTGGCAAGGAGCCTGGTCTGCGAATGCAGTTGGCGCCGGGCTCTCGGGACGACACCGCTGGTGTTGCGGCGTTCGTCGTCCCACCACAACGCAAGACGCCCGACCCGAGACGGGCCGGGCGCTGCGGCATTCTGCGAAGAGTTGCCTTCATTCTGCGAAGACCTCTTGGTGGAGGTGCCGGGAATCGAACCCGGGTCCTTCGGCGTAGGGAAAGGGCTTCTCCGGGCGCAGCCTGCTGTGTCTTTCTCAGCCCCGACGGTCACACAGGCAAGCCGTCGTGACGGGCTCAGCTGCTGTTTGGTTTCCCGTTCGACCCCGCAGCCGGGTCGAACGGTTTAGCCCCCTAGCTGATGCCAGGTCCTAGGTCGGAGGCGATCCTAGGCTGACAGCGACGCAACTTACTTAGGCAGCAAGTGCGTACGCGGCGCGATTAGTATCGGCGCTTATTTTTTTTGCAGCGGATGGTTAACGAGATCATCGCTGCCTTCCTCGGCCCGCTTCCCCTGTCTCGACGTCCGAAGTCGAAACCAGTCACCCCCTCGATGGGATGGTGCGGTAGAAGTCCGCTGTTCAGTTGTGGTTCCAGTCTACGTGGACGCCGGAAGCAGCCGCCCTGGACACCTGAACTGGCCCGAGGACATGCCTGCAGAGGTGTCCTCGGGGGTGCTGGACCCCTGAACGTGATCAACTCCCGCAGGCGAGAGCAGGCCTGCTAGTCGGACATCCCCTTGGAGCGGCGCCCGATCGCCCGGGCGATCTCGCGGCCAGCCTGTCGCTCGGCCAACGCCTGCCGCTTGTCATACGTCTTCTTGCCGTGCGCCAGCGCCAGCTCGACCTTGGCCCGACCGTCCTTGAAGTACAGGGAGAGCGGCACCAGCGTCGCCCCTGAGTCGCGGGTCTTGCCGATCAGCCGCATGATCTCCTTGCGATGCAGCAGCAGCTTCCGCGAGCGCCGCGGCTCGTGGTTGGTCCAGGTGCCCTCGGTGTACTCCGGGATGTGCACGCCCTGCAGCCAGATCTCGCCCTCCTTGATGACGGCGTAGCCGTCGACGAGGGACGCGCGGCCGGCGCGCAACGACTTCACCTCGGTGCCCATCAGCACGACGCCGGCCTCGACGACGTCGTCGATGTGGTAGTCGTGACGGGCCTTCTTGTTGCTGGCGATGAGTTTTCGGCCGGACTCTTTCGGCATCAGCCGTGCCCGCCCGTGCCGGCGTCCGCGATCAAACCGGAGAGCACCTCGACGGCCTGCGCCTCCGCGACTGCCGACGACGTCCCCGCCGCCACCAGCACGTCCGGGTGCACGCCGACGCCGTCCAACGACCGCCCGGACGGCGTGCGATACGACCCGACGGTGAACTCGATCGCCGACCCGTCCGACAACACCTTCGGCTCTTGCACCGAGCCTTTGCCGAACGTCTGAGAGCCGACGACGACGGCGCGATTGCGGTCTTGGAGCGCGCCCGTCACGACCTCCGCCGCGCTCGCGGTGCCGCCGTCGACCAAGACAGCCAGCGGGATGCCCGTGTCGCCGCCCTTGTTCGCGTTGAGCTGCAGCGGCTGCGCCCCGCGGCGCTCGAACGTGGTGACCAACCCGCCGTCCAAGAAGACGGACGCCGTGCGCACGCCCTCGTCGAGCAACCCGCCGGGATTGCCACGGAGGTCGAGCACGATGCCCGAGAGGTGCCGCTGGCGAGCGGTGGCGTCATACGCGGCGACCTTCGCGCCGACACCCTTGCTGAACGCCCGCACCTTGACGATCATCACGGCGCCGGTCACCTTGGCGCTGACGTCCTCGGTCGAGACGCTGACCCGCTTCAGCGAAACCGTGTGCGCCGCGCCGTCGCGGGTGTATGTCACCGAGACGGTCGTGCCGCTGGCGCCCCGCAGCGCGTTGACGACGTCCGGGACCGGCTTTCCCACCGTCGACGCGCCGCCGACGGCCGTGATGACGTCACCAGAGCGCATGCCGGCGGCATCGCTCGGTGTGCCGGTCTGGACGCTCAAAACGCTGACGCCGCCGGACGAATCGCGGTGCACCCACAGCCCGACGCCGGTGTACTCGCCGTCCATGACCGCCTCGAAGGAGGCGTAGTCGTTCGGCGTGAAGTAGCTCGACCACTTGTCACCGAGCGCCTGCAGCATGCCCTGGACGGCGGCCTTCTCAAGGTCGGTCTTCGAGATCTGCTTCGCCGCGTTTTGCTCGATGGTGGTGGCAGCCTGCTCCAACACTCCAGGCGACGCGGTGGGCGCCGCGTGATCGCGCCCGCTCGACGACCCACCGCCCAGCACGCCGGTCAGCACTCCCCCGCCGTACGCCGCGAGCACCACGGCGACGATCGCGGCGGTGCGGGCTACTCGGCGGTTCAAGAACACCGCCCGATTCTACGGTGATCGGCGGTCAGGCCGCTTGCTCACCGCGACCGTCAGGCCGCTTGATCGCGCTCGGCCGCCTGCTGCTGAGCGGACTTCGCGTCCATGGCGTCGCGCCGGTTCTTACGAATCATGTTCTGCAGCCGGTAGGAGTCGATGACGCTCGACAACACCGCCTGCCCGGCCATCACCAGGGCCACCGCGACGCCGACACGGACGAACATCGCGCTGATCGTGAGCGTGTGGTCGATCATCCCGTTTCGAATCGCCGGCCACGAGACTGCGAGCGCCAGCAAGAGTCCGGCGCCGGTCAGCTTGAGCCGGCTCATGCCTGCATCGCCGCCCTCGCTCGCAGCTGCAGTTCGAAGACGAACCGCCGGATCGCGTCAGACTCACGTCGCCCGGCCTCGAAGGAGATCACCACTTCGGTCTGCCCCAGCTCCGTGATCGACGTGCGGACGACGTGGCCTTGGATCTCCAACGGTTCACCGCCGATGGTGACGTGGATGGTCGTGGCGGCCATCTCCTCAAGATCGCGTCGGGCGACGCGCACCCGAAAGCCGCCCTCGGAGATGTCGATCGTGGTGCCGGGCACGACAACGCCTGGGAAGAAAAGCAAAACCGACACCGCCGCGCGTGCCCGCACGTAGCGTCGGCGCTGAATGAGCACCGCGCCGTCGAGCGGACGTAACCGCCAAAGCCGTGGCCGGCTGGAAATGTGCTCGACCAGCTCGCAGCGCTGTTCGTAGCGACCGCGCGGCGAGACCCACGACAACTGCACGGTGCGGTCGCCGCTTTCGAACAACGCCGCGTTGGCGCGGTGCGGAGCGGCGACGATGACCGTGTCGGCGGCGAGATCCTCGATGCGCGACGGGTAGTCGATGCCGTCGTCGCCAATCCGCAGTGAGACGAGCGCGTTCAGCGACAACATGTCGACGCTGACCTTGCTCACGACGCGGCCACCAACCGATCGACCAGCAGCCCGGCCCAGGCCCCTGGAGTCGCTGGACGCCCGTCAAGCCACGCCACCGGAATGTTCAACTGAAGCACGGACGCCGGGTCGGTGCTCGCGTCGACGTCCGTCACCACGACGCCGTCGACACGGCCCAGGCGATCCGCCCACCGCGCGACGTCCTCGGTCTTGCGGGTGGCTGGAACGACGAGCCACACGGCCGACGCGTCAAGCGCGCCGATCGCCTTGCGACTCCAGGCCGCCGCCCGCACGCTCATCGGCGCGTCGACCACGACGATCGTCGCGGTGCTGCGCTTGCGCCAGCGCTCCAACCGCACCTGCAACTGCTCGAGGTCGGTGACCCGCCGGGCCGGGGCGATTTTCGCCGGGGCGCCGCCGGCGGTGACGAACGCCAGCGACTTCTCGTCGAGCCCCATAGAGCGGGCCACCTGCAACGCCGCGTCCCACGCGCTCTCGCCCTCGCCGACGATCGCCACGATGGCGCCTGCGGCGAGCGGCAACCGAGGCGCCGACGGCAACGAACGCAAACCGGAGACGAGCACCGACAGCAAGTCGCCTTGCTCCCGGGCCGGCAGCATCGTTCGCGGCAATCCCAGGTCACGGAGGTCGCGCAGCGATATCTCAGACGACGTGGCGCGGCCGACCGCGCGCGACTTCCTCGCCGGCCGCGACTGAGATCGTGGTTGTTCGGTCACGCGCACCGTCGTCGGCGCGGGCATGGACGGCGCGAAAGTCGGCCTCACCTCGACGGACTTCTCGACCGACTTCCTGGCAGGATTCTCAACGGACTTCTCGGCCCGCATGGCATACGCGGGCTCGGCGACCGTCTGGGTCAGACCGGCCAGGATGCTCGCGAATGACGCGCCCTCGGTCGAGATCGACGGGCCGATGCCCGGCGTGAACGGCAGCGGCTCGGGCTCTCGCTGCAGCGAGTCCTGCCGCTGTGAGACCTGCTCGTGCTGCGACTGAAGTTCGCGGTCGCTGATCGCGTCAGCCAGGTCGAGCAGCGTGATCGGCCGCTCGTCATGCGCTTCGGTGACGGCAGCGGCACCGGCCGCGGGACCGGCAGCAGGACCGGCAGCAGGACCGGCAGCAGGACCGGCAGCGTTCACGTCGTCCAACTCAATGCTCAGCTCGTAGTGCTCGCGCGTGAAGAAGCCGCCGATGCCACCACTGCGCACCTTGTCGGCTTTGACGATGCGCACGTCCTCGCCGTATTCGTCGCGGGCCCGGACCAGAAGCTCTTCCAGATCGGGACCATCAAGCTGCATTCGCACGGGCTGCGCTCACCGTCCCCACTGTCTCTAGCTGGAACTGCGAGCCGAGCTCGGCGTACGCCAACACCGGCAGCCGGGGGCTCGCGGTCTTGATCAGGCGGCGAAGCGCCGGCCGCAACTGCGCCATGCAGGCGAGAACCGGGACGTTGCCCAGCTGCTCCGCCCGCTCGGCGAGGCGATTCGTCTCCATAACGATGTGCTCGGCATCTTCGGCGTCCAAGGCAAGGAAACTGCCGTGTTCTCCTGGTCGGAGCCGCTCGAGGATGCGCTGCTCGAGCAGCGGGTCGAGCGTGATCACGCTGAGCCGGTTGTCTTGCGCGTACGGCGCGGAGATCGCCGCGCCGAGGGTCGCGCGGGCGGCCTCGACGAGTCCCTCGGGGTCGACGCTTTGCCGGGCCCGCTGTGAGAGCGCCTCGAAGATCCGCACCAGGTCGCGGATCGGCACCTGCTCCTCAAGGAGTCCCTGAAGGACGCGCTGGACGTCGCCGAGCTGAAGCAGCGCGGGCGTGAGTTCCTCGACGACGATCGGGTCGGAGCGGCGGATCAAGTCGGTGAGGGTCTTGACGTCCTCGCGGGAGATCAGCCTGGCGGCGTTGTTCCGCACCACCTCCGCCAGGTGCGTCGTGATGACCGACGCCCGGTCCACCACGGTCGCGCCGGCCAGCTCGGCCTGCTGGCGAAGCTCGTGGGGCAGCCATTTGCCGGGCAGGCCGAAAACCGGCTCGGTGGTCGCGGTGCCGGGCAGGTTCGCCAGGTTGTCGCCGATGGCGAGCACCGCTCCGGGAGGCGCCTCGCCCCGGGCGATCTCGACGCCGTTGAGCCGGATCGCGTAGGAGCCTGGCGGCAGGTCGAGGTTGTCGCGAGTGCGAACCATCGGGATGACCATTCCGAGCTCGATCGCCAGCTTGCGGCGCAGCGCGCGCACGCGCTCGAGCAGCTCGCCGCCCGCCGAGCTGTCGACCAGGTCGACCAGGTCGAAGGCGAGCTCGAGTTCGAGCGGTTCCACCCGCATCTCGTTGACCAGGGCCTCGGCGGAGTCGGGCGCGGGAGCGGCGGGAAGTTCCGGCTGGCCGGTGGTTTCCTTCGCCTGCTCGGCGTCCTTCAGCCGCATACCGACCATCAACACGGTGCCGCCGAGCACGAGGAACGGCAGCTTGGGCAGACCCGGGATGAGCGCGAGGGCGATGACGGCGACGCCGCCGATGCGCACCGCCTGCCGTTGCGCGGTGATCTGCCGGATGACATCGGTCCCCATGTCTTGCTCGGTCGCGGCGCGCGTCACGATCAGACCGGTCGACACCGACAGCAGCAGCGCCGGGATCTGGGAGACCAGGCCGTCGCCGATCGACAGCAGGCTGTACGTCGAGACCGCGTCGCCCATCGACAGGTGACGCTGCATGATGCCGACGCCGAGGCCGCCGATGAGGTTGACCAAGGTGATGACGATGGCCGCGATCGCGTCGCCCTTGACGAACTTCGGGCGCCGTCCATCGCGCCGTAGAAGTCGGCCTCGGCGGTGATCTCGACGCGGCGACGGCGCGCCTCGTGCTCGTCGATCAGGCCGGCGTTCAGGTCGGCGTCGATGGCCATCTGCTTGCCGGGCATGGCGTCGAGGGTGAACCGCGCGCCGACCTCGGCGACGCGCCCGGCGCCGTTCGTGATGACGACGAACTGGATGATGATCAGGATCAAGAAGATGACGAGGCCGACGATCAGCGATGCCGCCCACGACGAAGTGGCCGAAGCTCTGCACCACCTTGCCGGCGTAACCGTGCAGCAGCACAAGCCGCGTCGACGGAGATGTTGAGCGCGAGGCGGAACAGCGTGGCGATCAGCAGCAGCGAGGGGAACGCGGCGAAGTCGAGCGGCCGCCGGACGAACATCGACACCAGCAGCACGAGAAGCGCGCCGGTGATGTTCGCCGCGAGCAGCATGTCAAGCAGCACCGTCGGCAGCGGCACGACCATCATCACGATGATCGCGATCACGCCGGCGGGCACACCAAGTTGGCCGAGTCGAGTCGCGCGCACGCTACCTCACCGGGACGTCGTTGTACGTCTGCCCACGTGGACAGACGTCCCTCGATCGCCCCCATCGGCGGGCTGGGCGCTGTCCTGAGGATTTAGCGTCGCGGGCTTGGCGTCGCGGATCGGGCGTCGCGGGCTTGGCGGCGCGGATCGGACGGCGCGGATCGGACGTCGCGGATCGGGCGCGCAGCCGACGGACAAGCCCATCGGGGTAACTTCCAGCTCTCCAGCGCGCACAAGTTACCCCGCTCTCGCCCGAGCCGCCGGCAGGCCGCCCAGGACCGGCCCCTGTTGGTCGATCAACCCGCGGCGGACCGCGCGGCGGACCGCGCGGCAGACCGCGCGGCAGACGGCGCGGCGGACCGCCGGCGACGGCGCGGCAGGCGGCGCGCCTGCGGCCACCCTGCGTCGTCCGCGGCGCTTCTTGACCCCGGCGACCACGCTCTCCGGCGTCGCGCCCGGATGGTGCAGCCCCGCGGCGCTCCCCCGGCGGCGCAAGGAGAAGACGAACGCGAGGATGCGCGCCACCGCGACGAACAGCTCGTGGGGAATCTCCTGGCCGATGTCGCAAACCCGGTAGATGGCGCGGGCCAACGGGACGTCCTCGACCATCGGCACCCGATGCTTGTCGGCCTCCGCGCGGATCCGTGCCGCGATCGCGCCAGCCCCCTTGGCGACCACCTTGGGCGCCCCTCGACCGGCTGAGTACTTCAGCGCGACGGCGACGTGCGTCGGGTTCACCAACACGACGTCGGCGCCGGCGATCGCGGCCATCATCCGGCTCCGCCGCATCGCCATCTGCCGTGACTTGATGGCGCTCTTGACGTGCGGGTCGCCCTCCGCGTTCTTGTATTCCTCTTTGATTTCCTGCTTGCTCATCTTCAGCGCGCTGCGGGTGCGCTTGAACTGGTAGGCGTAGTCGGCCGCGGCCATCAACAGGCCGGCGATCGCCGCGTTGCGGGCGAATCCGAACAGCGCGTCGCCGGTCTTGCGCAACACCGTCCCAAGCGGGACGACGCCCCCGGTCTGCGTCAACGGCACCATCGAATGGATCGTCTGGTAGAGCAACAGCGCGAGGATCGCGGTCTTCGCCAGCGCCTTGCCGACCTCCCACACACCGCGCACGCCGAAAACCCGCTTCAATCCCTTGAACGGATTGAGGTGATCCCACTTCGGCTTGAATGCCTTCGTCGAGACGTGCACGCCACCTTGGGCCGCCGAGGCGACGACGCCGGTCGCCAGCATTCCGAACGCGAGCGGCGCGACCGCGATCGCGCCCTTGATCACGGACGACGTGAGCAGCGGCACCAGCTTCGCGGCGTCCGGATTCGCGACGAAGTCGCCGACCTGGGAGAACAGCCGCTCGCTCAGATGAACCGTGTTCGCGACGGTGAAGCGCACGAGATAAACGGCGACCAGCAGGCCCAGCCACACGCCGACGTCGGCCGAGCGGGCGATCTGGCCGTCCTTCTTCGCCTGCTTGAGCCGTTTCGGTGTCGGCTTCTCTGTCTTGTCTGAGCGATCGGCCATCTATGTCGCCACCGCGTCAGTGCTTCGTCGAGAAGACGGCGGACACCACGTCGGTGTTGTTGGAGATCTTGCCGAGCAGCGCGCTCAGCGCCTCGGGCAGTGCGACAAAGGTGACGCCGATCAGGCTGAGGGTGATGAGAATCTTCAGCGGAAAGCCAAGGGAGAACACGTTCAACGTCGGCGCCGCCTTGGTGAGCAGGCCAAGCCCGACGTCGGCGAGAAACAGCACGGCCAGCAGCGGGCCGGCGATCTCGACGGCGGAGACCATGAACGTGCCGACGTCCTTCGTCACGAGTTCTTGCAGCACTTGCAGCGGCGCGGTGCCGTGCAGCGGGAACGCGTCGTACGACGACAGCAGTCCCTTGACGATGATGAGATAGCCGTCGCTGGCGAACAGCAACGTGACGGCCAGCAGCTGGTTGAACCGTCCGAAGATCGAGCTGTTTTGAAGCATCATCGGGTCGTACGCCTGAGTGAGTGAGAACCCGCCCGAGTAGTCGATCAGTTCGCCGGCGGCGCGGATGGCGGAGAACAGCAGCAGCGTGACGATGCCGAGCGTCAAGCCCGCCGCGACGTTCATCAAAATCGCCGACAGCATCGGCCCAAGTTGCGGCTCGGGCGCCTGCGGCGCCAACCGGTGCGCGACAGGAAACGCCAAGGCCATCGACAACGCCGCCTTCGACAGGGCGGGCATGGTGCGGCCTCCGAACGGCGGCACCAGCACGATCCACGCCGACGTCCGCACGGTCGCCAGCAGGAACGCGACGAGCAGCGACGTGGAGACGTTGATGTTCACCTGATCAGCCGCCGCCGATGAGGCTCGGTAACGCGTCGAACAGCTGATGCGTGAAGTCGATCAGCGTCGAGAGCATCCAGTTGCCGCTGATCAGAATCGCCACGCCGACCGCGATGATTTTCGGCACGAACGACAACGTGAACTCCTGGATCTGCGTCGCCGACTGGAACATCGAGATACCGAAGCCGACGCAGAGGCTGGTCAGGAGCATCGGCGCGCACAACTTCGCGGTGACGAGCATCGTCTGCATCGCGATGTGCAGAACAGCGGTGTCGGTCATCGTGGTCGCCTGCTCAGTGATAGCTCGTGACGAGTGCGTGCGCGATCAGGCCCCAGCCGTCGACCATCACGAACAGCAACAGTTTGAATGGCAGCGAAATCATCGACGGCGGCAACATCATCATGCCCATCGACATCAACGACGAGCTGACGACGAGGTCGATGACGAGGAACGGGATGAAGATGACGAAGCCGATGATGAAGGCGGCTCGCAGCTCCGAGAGGATGAACGCCGGGACGAGCGTCGTCATCGAGACGTCCGCTTGAGTCGCCGGCTTCTTCTCCTTGCTGGCGCTGACCATCGAGGCGAGATCGGCCTTGCGGGTCTGCTTCAGCATGAACTGCTTCAGCGGTTGCACTCCGGCGTCATACGCCTGCGAGGCGGTCATCTGGTTGTGCAGGTAGGGCTGCACGCCGTCCTTGTTCACCGACGACAGCGTCGGACCCATGATGAACAGGCTCAGGAACAAGGCCAGGCCGACGAGCACCTGGTTCGGCGGCACGCTCTGCAATCCCAGCGCGTTACGGGTGAGCGAGAGCACCACGATGATTTTCGTGAAGCTGGTGCAAAGCATCAGCGCGGCCGGCGCGATGGAGATCACCGTCATCATCAAGATGATGACGACCGACTGACTCGGCTTGCCGTTCACGCCGTTGATGCTGACGCTGACCGTTCCTTGCGGGCCAGCCGGTTTAGCCGGTCCGGTCGGCCCGGTGGGCGTCGTCACGGTCGGCCCAGTCGGCGTGGTCGTCGAGCCGGAGGACGCGGCGCCGCTCGGTTGCGCCGACGGCACGGCGATCGGCGCGATCGGCTGGATCGGCGTGATCGGCGCCGGGGTCGAGTCGGCGCGCACCGCCGCGACGTGCGCCATCTGCCGCGCCACCGGCTGGGCGGCGGAGGCGTCGACGGGACGCATCATCAGCGCGATCAGCCCCATCGCCGCGCAAATCAGCAGCAAGAGCGCGCGACCGAACCAGGATCGCCGCGATTCCCGCGCGGCAGCGTCGGCCATGAAGGTCAGGCCCGCCGAACCGTGCGCTCGCGCAACAGGTCCATGACCGACACCGCGGAGCGCGAACCGCGCGTCGGCGCCGGCGCGGCCCCCGCCAACTCCGCGAGTTCCGCACGTGCTCTCGGCCTCGTCGAACAACGCGGCGTCGACCTCGCTGAGCAACTGCACGTTGGCGTCGGTGACGCCGATCAGCATCGTCCGGTCTCCAACTCGCACAACCGCCACCGAGGCGCTCTTGCCCAACGGTTGGCGGGCGATGACGTCGAGCTGCACGCGGCGCCGCGAAGCGCGTCGTCCGACCTTGGTCTTCTTCATCGAAGACGTCACCGCCGCGACCGCCGCGAACCGACGAGAGGCAGGGCGAGCGGGCGCGCCACCGCGGATCCGCTGCAGCAACCGAGCCGCGATGTACATCAGCGCGAGCACGATGGCGAGCGAGACCACCATGCGCAGCGCCGGTCCGAGCATGCCGCTCATCGCCCGTTCTCCGAGGCGCCGGGTGTGACGATTTCGGTGATGCGGACGCCGAACTCCTCGTCGATGACGACGACCTCGCCGCGCGCGATCAGCGTGCCGTTGACGAAGAGGTCGATCGGGCTGCCCGCCATGCGGTCGAGTTCGACGACGACGCCGGGTGTGAGGGAGAGCAACTCGCGAACCGTCATGCGGGTGCGGCCAAGCTCGGCGGTGACGTCCATCTCGACGTTGCTCAGCAGGTCGAGACGATCCGCGCCGCCGAACGCCTGCAACGCGTTCGCCGCCGCGTCCTCGGGCTTGCTGCGCTTGCGGCTCCCACCGCGGCTCGTGTCGTCGGCGATCGGCGCGACGGCGGCCGGGCCGTCGGTCATCGCCGTGAACGAGCCTTCGGGCTCAAGAACCTCGGCAGCAGTTGACTCAGTCATCGGTTGGTCATGCCTTCCTGGGGCTCTGGGTCTTCGACGATGCGGCACGCGACATGCTTGCCGGTGCTGCCAGGCACACCGTGCGGCGAAAGTCATGCCGCCCGGAGGTGACCCGAAGTGGCGCGTTGGTGGCGTGCCGCAACGGGAGCACGTCGCCGACGGAAAGGCTGAGGATCTCCTGCGGTGTGAGCGCCACTTGTCCGAAGTCGACCGCGACGTCGACGGGCACGTCGCTGAGCCGGGCCTGCAGCGCGGCGGCGCTTCGCGCGACGATGTCCCTGCGGTCGGTGCGCTTCGGCGCCGCGGCCGCCTCAAGCACCGGGTAGAGGCCGGTGAACGGCATGGCGAAGGTGGCGAGGCCCTCCTGGTTGCCCACGTTCATCTCGAACGACGCGACGACGTAGACGTCGGACGGCGCCGCCGCCTGCGCGAACTGCGGGTTCGCCTCGACGCCGACGACCTCGGGGTTGAGCGAGACCATGCCGTCGAACGCGTATCGCAACTCGTGCAGCACCCGCTGCGAGAGCGAGCGCATCAGCTTGCGTCTCGATCTCGGTGAACAGCCGCTCCGGCTGCTCGGGCGATGCCGGGGCCGCCGAGCAACCGGTCGACGCACAGCATCGCGGTCTTGTGCGGGATCTGCAGCATCGCGGTGCCCGGCAACGGCTCGATCGACGTCAGCGCCAGGAAGGAGGGCGTCGGGATCGACTCGATGTAGTCGCCGTACGGCATCTGCTCGACCGCCACCAGCTCGACGCAGCGAGAACACCCGCACGGTGCTGGTCAAAACGGTGGTGAACTGCCGGCAAAACGTCTCGTAGGTCATGTGCAGCTTGCGCACATGACCGCGGTTGAGCTTGCTCGGACGACGGAAGTCGTAGAGCTTGGGCTCGTGGCTCGCGCGAGGGTTGCGCACGGTGCCGTGCGCGACGCCCGGCGCCTCCGCGATCGTCGGCGAGGTCACGAAACCTCAGATCGGCAGGCAGCGCCCGCGCCTGAGTCTTTTCCGGGCGCGGACGCGGGCCCGCCGGCCTGGCGGGCCGCGCGGGCAGGCGCGGCCCGCAACGATCAGCGGACGATCAGCAGGCGATCACGAGATCGTGCGATGTGAAGTTGTGCGCTCGGGCGCGTGCTGCGCGGCCTGGTGGACGGCGCGCTGCTGGGCGACGAGCTACTGGACGACGAAAGTCGTGAACAGCACGTCGTAGAGCGGATCCTTGGGGTAGACGTCGGTGATCTTCTTCTTGAGGCCCTCCTTGGCCTGTTCCAATCCCGTGCTGGTCTGCAACGGGGTGCCATCCTGGCCGGTGAAGTACGCGATGACCTGGTCGAGCGCCGAAGCGCCGTCGGGCGGCGCAGACGCGCTGACCTTGTCGGTGAACTGAACGGTGACGCCGACTCGCAGGTAGTGGCCGCCCGACAGGTTGACGGTGACCGCGTCGAGCGCGACCAGCGGGCCCGGCTTGGCCACCACCGCCGCCTGCGAGGTGCTCTTGGGACTGAGGAATTCGACCTTGGCGACACCGCCGAGCGCGACCACCAGCACCAGTCCGATGATCAGCTTCTTCTTGCTCTTCTTCTTCTTAGGCGCGGCGGTTTCAGCGGACACGTCGGCCACCTTCGCCGGCTTCTCGGTCATGGTGGTCATCCAGATCCTTCTGCTGTGTGCGGCGCTGTTGCGGTGGTCGTGGAGGTCGAGCCGTCGTCAAGCAGCGTGGACAGCACGACGAGCTCGA
This sequence comes from uncultured Actinomycetes bacterium, assembly GCA_963747395.1. Lineage (GTDB taxonomy): Bacteria > Actinomycetota > Actinomycetes > Acidothermales > Acidothermaceae > JAICLV01. The sequence continues at coordinate 229,860 of CAVVEX010000007.1, forward strand.
CGCGGCGGTTTTGCGCTTGGTGCGCGGGCGAGTCATTGGGCACGACCGGCTTGGTGTCGGCGTAGCCGGTCGCCGCCAACCGATCGGGCTGCAGGCCGTCGTGAGCTATCAGATACCGCAGCACGGTCGTGGCGCGCACGGCCGATAGCTCCCAGTTGGAGGCGAACAGGCCGCCGGTGATCGGCACGTTGTCGGTGTGGCCCTCGACCGAGACGTCGTTGGGCAACTTCAGCAGCGCGGGCGCGACGGCGTCCAAAACCTCTTGCCCAACCGGCTTGAGATTGGCCTGGCCGGTGTCAAAGAGCACCTGGTCGGTGACGATGCTGACCACCAGCCCACGCGACGTCAGCTTGAAGCTGGCCGAGTTTTGCAGACCTTTCGCTTTAAGCGCAGCCTCGATCTGTTGCTTGGCATCGAGCAAGGTCTGCTGCTCTTGTTTGATCAGATTGTCCTTGAGGGTCTGCTGCAGTTTCTGCTGCGAAACCTCGACCTGGTCGATCGGCGACAGCGGTTGCGCCGGGTTCGCGGCGAGTTGGCCCTGATCGTTGTTCGACGTCTTGCCGCCGTCGAGCACGCCGGTGCCAGCGGGCAGCACTTTGTTCGTGGCGCCGAAGTTGTGCGAAAGTCCGTCGGCGAGCGCGGCGAACTTCTTCTTGTCGACGACGCTGATCGCGAACAGCACGATGAACAACACCATGAGCAGCGTGATCATGTCGGCGTAGGTGAGCAACCAGCGCTCGTGGTTCGCCTCCTCGTGCTCCTCGTGGTCACCGCCGCGGTGAGCACGACGGCGCGGTTTGGTCGTCATGCCGCCGCCTTCGCGGGCTTTTCGTCGTCCGGCGCCTTGCCGCCCGCCGGCAGGTACGAGCGCAGTTTCTGCTGGATCAGCCGCGGGTTGACACCGGCCTGGATCGACAGCACGCCCTCGATGACGAGCTCCATCTGCTGGGTGGTGATCTCGCCCAACCGCTTGATCTTGTTCGCCAGTGGCAGCCAGATGACGTTCGCCGACATGACACCCCACAAGGTGGCGACGAACGCGCTCGCGATGAGTTTGCCCAGCGATTCGGGCGAGCTCAGGTTCGCGAGCACGTGCACCAGGCTCACGACCGTGCCGATGACGCCGAGGGTGGGGCCGTATCCGCCCATGTCCGCGAAGAGCTTGCCGCCCTGCTTGTACTCCTTGCGCTTCGCGGCGACCTCGGCTTCGAGGATCTCGCGCAGCTCTTCTGGGTCGGTGCCGTCGATCGCGAGCTCGAGTCCGCGGCGCAAGAACGGATCTTCCACCTCGCGGGCGGCGTCTTCCAGCGCGAGCAGGCCCTCGCGACGCGCGCGGTCGGCGAGCCGCACCAGGTCCTGGACAAGGCCGTCCGCCGTCGTCGGCTTCGCGAGCAGCGCCATCTTCAGCCATTTGATCGAGCCCGTCGTGTCCTTGAGCAGGCCACCCGCCATGGCCGCGCCGATGGTGCCGAACAGCACGAGCATCATCGGCGCCGGGAGGATGATCGCGACCGGGCTGCTGCCCTCGAGGATCATCGACATGAAGATGCCGCCGAGGGCGAGGCCGATGCCGATTAGGGTCGCTGGATCCATCTCACACGTCTTTCGCGTGCGCTAGGTCGGCGTCGGCAGGTGTGACGACCCGCAGGTTGCGCTCGTGAGCAGGAGCCGACTCGAAAGCGTACGCGGTCGCGATGACCTCGCCGCGGAAGTCGCGGACCTTGGCGAGCAACTCCTCAAGGGACTCGGCGACGACGTACTTGATGCCGCCGACCAGCGTCACCACGGTGTCGGGATTGGCGTCGACCCGCTCGATGAGATCCGGGTTCAAGGCGAAGGGGGGACCGTTGAGCCGCGTCAAGACAATCATCGCGAGAGTCCTCCGTCCGTGGAGCTTCGGCGTCTCGCGTTCCGTCGCGAGGTCGCGGTGCCGTGCCCGCCGATCCGTGGCGGGCAGTTTCCTATTCGGCCCTGGGTCGAGGGATCTGAGGACGCTCGGGCCGCCGATGGCGCTGAAGGGTCGGTTTCCCGCAAAACGCAGCGACGGTTCACCCGGCCGGGTGACCGGCCGGGTGAACCGTCGCTACTGCGTTCGGGCTACTAGTGCTTCAGGTTCACCAGGTCCTGCAGCACCTCGTCGGAGGTGGTGATGACTTTCGAGTTCGCCTCGAAGCCACGCTGGGCGATGATGAGGTTGCTGAACTCCTGCGACAGGTCGACGTTCGAGCCCTCGAGCTCGCCCGAGGCCAACTGCCCGCGGCTACCGGTGCCCGCGGTGCCGATCTGCGGCTGGCCCGAGTTCACCGTCGACGAGTACTCGGAGTTGCCGACCTTGTCCAAACCGCCGGGATTGTTGAACGTCGCCATCGCGATCTGACCGAGCGGCTGCTTCATGCCGTTGGTGAACACACCCTGAATCGTGCCGTCGGGCGAGATGGAGTACGACGCGAGCGAACCCATCGCGTTGCCGTCGGACGTGATGACAGCGGCGGTGTTCTCGCCGCCGAACGCGGTCAGCCCTGAGATGTCGAGGCTCATGCTCTGCCCGTTCAGGGTGACCGTAGTCGGCGACGCCGTGGTCAGCTTCCCGCTGGCGTCGAACGCGAGGCTCACGGGTGACGGCTGGGTCGCCGGAGCGACCACCGACGGGTCGGTGAAGTTCAATGACCACGTCTTGCCTGCGCTGTCCCACTTGTAGGTGAGCGCGACGTCGACGAGCTGGCCCTTGGCGTCATACACCTTGAGGTCGTTGGAAACCGGCGAGCCGCTTCCGTCGGCAGGCAGGTTGCCGGCGAGGGTCGCCGTGGTCGACGGGGTGGGCGGCATGGAGGTGCCGAGCGGCAGCTTGATGCCGCTGATCGATCCGCTGGTGTTCACGGCGCCGTTCTGGGCCGTCCAACCTTGCACCAGCCCACCGTTCGCGGTGGTGAGGTTGCCGTTCGCGTCGAACGTGAAGGCGCCGTCGCGGGTGTACACCTGCTGGCCGCCGTCGTTCACGACGAAGAAGCCGTCGCCCTGGATCATCAGGTCGGTGTCGACGCCGGTCGTCTCGGCCGGGCCCTGGGTGAAGGACGTGTTGATCGCCGCAGTCTGCACGCCGAGCCCGACCTGCGCGGGGTTGGTGCCACCCTGGCCGTTTTGCGGGGCGCCCGCGGCCTTCAGAGCCTGGCTCAATGTGTCCTCGAACTCGACGGACGACGACTTGAAGCCAGTGGTGTTGACGTTGGCGATGTTGTTGCCGACGACGTCGAGCATCGTCTGGTGCGCACGCAGACCGGAGACTCCGGCGAAGAGCGAGCGAAGCATGCGGATTCCTCGTTTCGATTGTTCGGTGGTGCTCGGCTTGGGGTTCAGGGCGTCGTCGCGCTGGCGCTGGCCGCGAAGACGGACGTGATGGAGCTGATCGGGATCTGCGAGTCGCCGACACGGACGAGGGCGCCGCTCGATCCCGGTGACGCGCTCGAGACGACGCCGACGTTCTGCACTCCCTTAGCGTCGACATACGTGACGTTCTTTCCGATGAACGATGTCGCCTCTTGCATCTGCTGGCTTTGCAAGATGGCCGAGTTTTGCTTGGCGAGCGCGTTCATGCTCTGCACCATCGAGAACTGCGCTTCTTGCGTGATGTAGGTGCTGCTGTCGGTCGGGTTCATCGGGTCTTGGTGACTGAGCTGCGCCACCAGCAACTTCAAGAACGTGTTGCTGTTGATGCCGCCGAGGTCGACCACGCCGGACGACGGGCTCGATGGCGTGGACTGTTGCGTGGGCGGCGTCGTGCCGACACCGCTGACGGGGGTGGTCATCGTGTGCTCCTTAGATCCGGACGTCGAGGGTGTCGTCGTCCGCAAGCGATCGCGCGAGGTTCGAAGGGCGGTGGCCCGGACGACGGTCGGCGCCCGTGTCGTCGTAGGCCGGCGCCTCCTGCGGGTGCTGCCCGCCCGTGTGGTGCTGCTGGTCCTGCTGTTGCGGCGTGACCGACGGCCTGGCCGTCACCACGATGTCGCCGGTGCGCACGCCGCTGCTCTGCAGCTGGGTGCGAAGATCGGCCAGCGATTGGTTCAAAGCGTCCTGCCCATGCGAGTGCTCGGCAGACATGTGCACCGACAACACGCCTTGCTGCACCTCGACTCGCACCGTCACCGCGCCCAGTTCCGCCGGGTGCAGCTGCAGCGAAAGCGTGTAGTCGCCGTCCTTCAACGTGCGCAACGGCGCGACCACCTGGACGACCTGCTGCGACACCATGCCAGGCGGATACGCCGGTTGCTGCTGTGCAGGGCTGACCGGCGACGGCTGCGTGGGAGTTGCCACGGGCACCTGCGCCGAAAGCTGCGGGTCAATGCGCTGAGTCGCGTCGGCGTTGATCGGCGCGTCCTGCGCCGCCGACTTCGCCGCAACGGTCTTGTGGGTCGCGTCCGTCGTCACGGCGGCGACCGATTTTGCGATCGTGGAGCTCGCATCGGACGACGCTTGCGGCGTCGCACCTTGCGGCGTCGCCGTTGCCGCTGCGGCGCTAGCTGCGGCTGCTGCGGCTGCTGCGGTTGGCGAACCGTCGGCGTTCGGCGCCGCGACGGCCGGCGTGGTTCGCGCTGAGGCCTTGCCGGCCGCAGGTCCGATCTGGTCTGCGACCTTCGCGTCGGCCTTGCCTTCGGGGGTGGCGCCGGTGCTGCCGGGAGTGGTGACCGCAGTCAACCCCGCGCCCGGGCGCGTCGCGGTGACAGCTGCGACCAGCTGCATCGGCAGCTGGCCCTCGGTGAGGGCCGACCCCGGCTTCGCCGAGGCGCCTGCGGCCGCGACGGCGGGAACCCCCTTCGCGGGCGTCGCTTTTGCCGTGTCGCCGGTCGACGCGGCCAGAGCTTTCGCCAACGCCGCGGCCGCTTTCTCAAGCCCGGCGGGAACTTTCGCCGGGTGAGCCGACTGGGCTGCCGGCGCCGCCGCACCAGAGGACGCCGAGCCTGACGACTGTGACGACGAACCCGACGGCGTGGCTTGCTTGGCGGCCTCGCCGGCCAACGACTTCGCGGCCGCCGGTTGCGTCGAGTCGGTCGACGGTGTCGAGTCGGTCGACGGTTTCGAGTTGGTCGGACCCGTCGTGTCGTTCGACTGAGCCGGGTCTGTCGCCGCCGCGTTCGCCGCGTCCCGCGCGTCGCGGGTCGGGCGCGAATCCGCGGCGGAGCGCCGCGGGTCGTCCATCTTGTCGACCCGAGGCGCGGAGGAGGTCGAGGTTGTCGGGGCCGGAGACGGCGTCGACCCAGCGACGGGCGCGCCGATCACCGCCGCGATGAGCGCGCCGAACGCTTCGTCGGCGGCCGACGTGTCGGCGCCGCTCGATTGCCGCGACGGCGCGGTCATCGGCAGCGCCGGGCTGATGGCTTTCATGCGGCCTCGTTCATGTAGGACATCACTTTCTGCACGTAGCTCTGCGTTTCGGTATACGGCGGGATGCCGCCGTAGCGGTCGACCGCCGGCCCGCCCGCGTTGTATGCGGCGACCGCGAGCTGCACGGAGCCGTATTTGTTGAGCTGGCCTTTGAGCAGCCGCGCCGCGCCGTCGATGGCCTGCGCGGGATTGGTGGCGTCGACGCCTAGGGCTTTCGCGGTGTCGGGCATCAACTGCATGAGGCCGATCGCGCCGGCCGAACTCACGGCGCCGGGTTGGTAGTTCGACTCCGCGTGCGCGACGGCCGACAAGATGCCATTGGGCAGGCCATACCGTTGCTCGGCGGCGGCGAAGGCGGTCGCATAGGACGACGCGCCCGACGGCCAACCGCTCACCGTGCTCGTCGACAACGCGGCAGGGCGCGTCGCGACGGCGTCGACGCCGGGGGTCGGCGGGAGGACCCGTCGGATCGTGCTTGGCGTGGTGGTGATGTCTTGGACCTGCACGTTGGTCCCGGTGTGCGGCGCCACCACCATCTTGCCGTCGCCCGCGTAGATTCCGATGTGCGTCGCCGGGTCCCCGAAGCAAACAAGGTCGCCTGGCTGGGCCTGGGCGAGTGACGGCACCGGCGTGCCGACCGTGGCTTGCTCCTGGCTGGTGCGCGGCAGCGAGATCCCAAGGTCCGCGTAGGCCCGCTGGACGAGCGCGGAGCAGTCAAGCCCCGTGCTCGGATCCGTTCCGCCGTACAGATAGGGGACACCGAGGTACTTCTCCGCGTCGGCGACGACGGCGTCGCCGGTGGCACCTCCGGCGCCGGTGACTCCGGTCGCCGCGCCTTGCGAGACCGCCGAGGCGCCGCTTGCCGAGTTCGCGACGTCGATCGACGACATGCTCGCCAACGCGGACTCGAACTCGCTGCCGTACGTCTGAATCGACGAGTTGACGGCGACCGATGGCGCGGCCTGCGCCGACACCGTCGGGAACAGTTGGGAAATAGCCGAGATCCTGCTCTGCACGTCCTCCACGACGCTCATCACGACACCTCCCCGGCGTCGGCTCCACGGCGGAATCGTCGTCCGTTGACGATGTCGTCCGCCTCCGCCTGCTCGGCGGCCTCTTGTTCCGTGCGATGCAGCGCGTGCTGCCGCTCGTCAAGGCTCTCCAACGCTCCGACCTTCTGCTTTGCCTGCACCCAACTCTCGTGCGCCGCTTCGCGCCGCGCGTGGGCCTCGGCAGATTGCCGTTCTGCTTCCAGCACCGCTTGCGCGCGCATAGTCTCCACGCCGCGCATCGCGAGCATGTTGAGCACCGTGCCGCGAAGCGACGCGGCGCTCGCGACGTTCGCCTCGTAGTTGCGCATCTTCTGGTCGTAGTCCTCGTCGGCGTGCGCCGCATGCTCGGCGGCGCTGCGCAACGCCTGCCGCGCAACGGTTTCTTGGGTCGAGCGGACGCGCAGCACCCGATGCAGAGAGAAGACGTAGCGCTTCACGCGGCCACCAAGTCGTGCAACCAGTTCCATGCCTGCGCGGCCGGTGTGATCGCCATGATGTCTTGCCGAAGGAAGGCGTCGATGCGCGAGCGCAAACGCAACGCGGAGTCGACCAGCGAGTTCGAGCCAGGCGCGTACGCGCCGATCTCAATGAGTTCGCGGGCGTCGCGGTGCGCTGCCAGCATCTGGCGCAAGGCCGTCGCGTCCTCGCGTTGTTGCGGTGTCGTGATCGCGTTCGTGACACGAGAGATCGACTCGAGCACGTCGATGCTTGGAAAGTGGCCGCTGGTGGCGAGCCGGCGAGTGAGGACGACATGGCCGTCAAGGATCGAGCGTGCAGTGTCGGCGATCGGCTCGTTCATGTCGTCACCCTCGACGAGCACGGTGTAGAGGCCGGTGATGCTGCCGCTTTCGGCCGAACCAGCGCGTTCCAGCAGCTTGGGCAACAACGCGAACACCGACGGCGGATACCCGCGGGTGGCAGGCGGCTCTCCGACCGACAGCCCGACCTCGCGCTGTGCCATCGCGAACCGAGTGAGACTGTCCATCATCAACACGACGTGAGCTCCCCCGTCGCGGAACCATTCCGCGATGCGGGTCGCCACGAAGGCCGCGCGCAACCGAACCAGCGGCGGCTCGTCGGAGGTCGCGACGACGACGACGGAACGGGCGAGACCTTCAGGTCCGAGGTCGTTCTCGATGAACTCGCGGACCTCGCGACCACGCTCGCCGATGAGCGCGATGACCGAGACCTCGGCCTCGGTGCCCCGCGCGATCATCGAGAGCAACGACGACTTGCCGACGCCGGAGCCGGCGAAGACACCGAGCCGCTGGCCGCGACCGCAGGGAACGAGCGAGTCGAGCGCGCGCACTCCCAAGGACAGCTGTTCGTCGATCCGTGAGCGGCGAAGCGGGTGCGGCGAATTCCCGTCCACTGTCACGCTTTCCACGTCGTCCAATGGCCCCAGGTCGTCCATCGGACGACCGAGACCGTCGAGCACGCGGCCCAGCAACGACCGGCCGACCGGGATGACCATCGGGCCGCCGGTCGGCGTCACCAACGCCCCCGCCCGCACGCCGGTGATGTCGCCCAACGGCATGCACGCGAGTCCTGCCTGGCGCACCGCGACGACTTCGGCGAGCACCGGCAGGCCTGGCGCCTCGACATGCACGATGTCGCCGATGGCGGCGCTGACGCCGTCCGCGTGCAAGCTCAGACCGACGACGCCGCTCAACCGGCCTTGCACGCCAGGCCGCGCCGCGTCGAGGATGTCACCCCAGCTGGTGGTGAAGGTCATCGCGTGAGCACCTGCCGCACCCGCTCGATGGCCGCCGCGAGACTCGCGTCGACGTGCGTGGCGCCGCCGTCCGCCACACATGACCCAGGCTCGACATCGGCGTCGGTCAACACGCGCACGACCCGACCGGCGGTGATCTCGGCGAGGTCGCCGAGGGCGGCGACGTCGACCGGGTGCACTGTCACGGTCACCGGCACGTCGCCGGGCAGCACGGTCAAGGCCCGCCGGATCGCGTCTCGCACCGGCGCGGTGGCCATTTCAAGCTCGCGCCCCAGCAGCGTCGTCGCGAGGTCGAACGCCGCGTTGAGCACCACATCCTCGACGTCGTGCAGCGCCTCGGCTTGCTGCTCGGTGAGGGCCGCCGCCGCCTGCTCCAACAACGCGACCGCCCGGTGCAGCGCGTCTTGCCGCTGCTGCTCGGACTGCCGCAGGATCGCCAGTTCGACTTCCAGCGCCGCTTCCTTCTCCCGCTGTGCGGCGGCCAACCCCTCCTCGTGACCCTGCTGGAATCCGTCCGCGTGCCCTTGCGCGCGCGCCAACTCGACGGCGCCCTCGAAAGCCTTCTCCAGCGTCGGGTCGACGAGTCGGGGATCGGTGAAACGCCCGGTGGCGAATGGGCTCCGCCGCAGGTCGGCGTCGAGTCGGGCGAGGCTGACCTGCGTGGCGTCGAAACCGCGCAGGATCTCCGAGCGCGTCGGCGCGCTAGTCGACGAACTCATCGTCCGCCCCCCGCTGAATGACAACCTGCCCGGACTCTTCGAGCTGCCGGATCACTTGGACGACCTTCGCCTGCGACTCCTCGACGGTCTTCAGTCGCACCGGCCCGAGCATCGAGATCTCCTCTTCGAGGTTCTCCGCCGCACGCTCCGACATGTTCGCCATGACCTTTGTGCGCACCTCTTCGCGCACGCCCTTCAGCGCGGTCGCGAGGTCGGCGACCTCGACTTGCCTCAACACCAGCTGAACGGCCTTGTCGTCGAGGCTGAGGATGTCCTCGAACATGAACATCTGGGCGCGCACGGTCTCGGCGAGTTCGCGGTCGCGTTCCTCAAGCGCCTCGAGGATCAGCTTTTCCGTCGCCCGGTCGGAGCGGTTGATGATGTCGATGAGCGGGCCAAGCCCGCCGACGGTCGACGACTCCGCTTGCGAAAGCACGGTCGCGAGCTTCTTCTCGAAGATGCCCTCGACCAGCTTGACGTGCTCAGGCGATGTGCGGTCCATCACCGCGATGCGATGCGCGACGTCCGCCTGCATCTGGGGCATCATTCCGCTGAGCACGATCGCGGCCTGCTCGGCGCCCATGTGGGAGAGCACCAGGGCGATCGTCTGCGGGTGTTCGTCTTGAAGGAACGACAGGATCTGCCGCGGGTCGGCGCGGCGCAGGAACTGGAAGGGCATCTCCGTGAGCACCGCGTTCAGCCGCTCGATGATGTCGCGGGCCTTGTCGGCGCCCACGCTCGCCTCGAGCACCTCACGGGCGAACGCGAGACCGCCACGGCTGTAGTACTTGTGCGCGGCGATGAGTTCCTCGAACTCGTCCATGACGCGCTGGGCCATCGTCGCGTCAATGGAGTCGAGCCGGGCGATCTCGGCCGTGATCTCCTCAACCTCGCCGTCGCGCATTTTCGACAGCACCGTGGCAGATCGCTCTTTGCCGAGCTGGACGAGCAGAACCGCGGCCTTGCGCAAACCGGTGACGTCGCTCACGACGGTCTCCGGTCAGCCAGCCAACCACGCAGCAGCTGGGCGACTTCCTCTGGCTGGCGCTCGACCAGCTCGCCGATCTCATTGTCGATCGCCGGTCGGCCAAGCTCGAGGCGGTCGGCGCCGCGCGGACCGGGCACGAGTTCGCGCACGACCTCGTCTTGCTGGGCGGCGAGCAGCGCGCGCATCTTGCGCGCCTCCTCGAGTTCGAGCCGCTCGGACACGCCAAGCACCGGCGACTGCTCCCGCGCCTTCTTCCCCTTGCGCATGAAGAACACGATCGCGCCAAGGACGAGGAAGCCGATGAGACCGTCCTTGCCGAAGCCGATCAGCTTGTTCATGTCCTTGGTCTTCTTGGCGGCCGCGATCTGCTGCTGCGCCGCCTTCGCCGCGCTCTGATCGAACGGCATGGTGCTGACCTGAACGCTGTCACCGCGCGAGGTGACGATGCCGGCCGCGTTCTCGACCAGTTTCTGCACGTCGCCGACGCTGATCTTGCCTGCGGCGGTGCTGTCGAGCAGCACCGCCACCGACATGTGCTCCACGGCGCCAGGAGCGGTCTTCACCTGCTGGACGACGCGACCGATCGCGTTGTCGGTGGTGGAGGTGCCGTTGTAGTACGTGCCGGGGCTGGCGGTGGTTGACGGCGTCGGGACGGCGATGTTGTCAGGGCCGAGAATGCCTGTGGAACTCGGGTTCGTGCCCGAATAGGTCTCGACGCTCTTCGACTCCGAGAGCGGGATCGGCGTCGTGCCCGGGCTCGGCTGCACGTAGTTCTCCGACGTCGTCTCCTGGGAGTCGAAGTTCAACGTGGCGTTGGTCTGCACGATGACGTGGCCGGAGCCGACCAACGGCTGAAGGAGATTTTGCACCGCGCTGGAGACGCGCTGCTCGTACGCCGACGTCTGCTGATCCTGAATGCTGCTCGCCGCCGTGAGCTGGCCGTCGGCGCCTGCCGTCGACAAGATGTTGCCCTGCGAGTCGGCGACCGTGACGTTGGTCGGGTCAAGGCCCTCGACGCTCGATGCGACGAGGTGGACGACGGCCTGCACCTGGGTGGGACTCAACGGCTTGCTCGGGTCGGTGGTCACCAGGACCGACGCGGTCGACTTGCTCGCGTCGCTGGTGAAGACGTCGTTGCTCGGCAGGACGACGTGCACGACGGCCGCGCTCACGCCGTCGATCGCCTCGATCGTCTTGGCGAGCTCACCCTCGATCGCTTGCTGGTACTCGACGTTTTGCTGGAACTGCGACGTGGTGATGCCGCCCTTGTCGAGCAGCGAGAAGCCGCTCACTCCACCGGTCGGGAGGTTGGCCTTTGCCATGTCCAAACGCAGCTGATACACGTCCTTCTGCGGCACCAAGATGGTGCTTCCGCCGTCCGCCAGCTTGTACGGCTCTTTCGCGGAGGTGAGCTTGTCGGTGATCGCGCTCGCGTCCGACGCGGCGAGGTTGGAGAACAGCGGCGTGTAGCTGGGCTTCGACGCCCACCCGCTGAACAGATAGGCACCGAAGATCAGGCCGACGACCACCAACGCGGTGATTGTCTTCTGGCCGGCGGTGAAGTCCGCCAGGACGGCACGGCCCCGCTCGAGCGCTCGCTTGATGTCGAAGTTCATTCGCGGCCCGTCACATCTGCATGTTCATGATGGAGGTGAACGCGGAGACCGCCTTGTCGCGCACGGCGGTGGTGAGTTGCGTGGCGATCGCGGCCTCGTTGCTGGCGATCATGTACGACGTGATGTCTTGCAGCGAACCGGTCGCCGCCTTGGTCGCCAGGTTGTCCGCGGTCGCCTGCGTCTGCTGCAGCGCGTCGATGCCCTTGGTCAGCGCGTTGCCGAATTGCGCGCCGGAAGCGGGGTCGGACGCCGTGACGGAAGGCGACGCGGTGATGGGCTGAATTGGTGAGAAACCGGAGATCGGTGGAATCGCAGCCATGCGCGGACTCACTTGTTCCCGAGTTGGAGGGCTTGCTGATAGGCGTCAGTCGCACGGCTCAGCACGGACAGGTTCGCCTCGTAGCCGCGCTGCGCCATGATCATCTGGGTCATCTGACCTGTGACGTCGACGTCCGCGTGGCGCACGTAGCCCTTCGCGTCCGCCAACGGGTTTTGCGGGTCGTACGACTCGATCCCGGTGCTGGAGCCGTAGCGCACTCCGACGACCTCGACGCCACCGCCGGGGGCTGACGCGGCCTGCACGTACCGCTCGGCGAAAGCAGGTTGGTTGCCCGAAACGACGTCGTTGCTGTTGCTCAAGTTGTCGGCGATCGCGTCCATCCACTTGCGGTGCACGGTCAGGCCGGTGCCGCTGATGCCGATCGTGGCGAACAGGCCGGCCATCAGACGCTCCCGATGGAGGTCTTGAGCAGCTGGAACTTGGCGCTCAGCGCCTCGACGCTCGTCTGGTATTTAAGGCCGGTGTCGGTGATCGAGACGGTCTCTTCGTCGAGGTTGACGTTGTTGCCGTTGATCTGCGTCGGCTCGAGCGACGTCTTCGTGGCGATCGTCGCGGCGGCCGGGTTGCCGCTGTTGATGGCGGCCTGCAGGCTCTGCTCGAAGGTGACCCGCTTGGCGTGATAGTCCGGCGTGTTGATGTTGGAGATGTTGTCCGCGATCGCCCGCTGGCGTGCGGACAACCCTGACACCGCGACTTCGAGCGCAGACGTCGTGAGGTCGTCGAACACTGGATCGCACCTCCGGCCACCGAAATGCCGTTCTCGGGTCGCCGATCCGTGGCGTCCTACGTGAGCGATCCGTGCTCAGCCGTCACATCGGCCGGAGGCGCGGGGTTCTGAGAAGAATTCCGATCGAGTCAGGCTTCGACGTCGACGAACGCCGGGCGCCGACGCGCCAGGGTCGCCTGCGTGCGCGCCCTGGTGACGGCCGCCTGCTCGTGCGCGGTGTGCGTCATGACGTCGCGCACCCGCTCTTCGACGCGAGCCGACTTCGCTTGGACGACGCGAGCTTGCTCGGCGAGTTCCGGTGGGAGCGGCCCGAGGCCGGGCGGCAGCTCGAACTCGAATCGCGCGATGGCGGTGTCGCCATCGCCCAGTTGGCGCTCGAAGTTGTCGAGAGCCCGGTCGTAGAGGTCGAGAACGTCAGACCAGGACGCCGCCACGGTTCAGCCCGCCTGCGCCATCAGCTGCGCCGCCGCACCGTGCCACGCCTCGCGGAGCGGCTCGACGAGCTTGCGGCACTCCTCGGCCTTGTCGGCGTCGCGGTCGATGTTCGCCTGGATCAGCTCCCTGAGCAACCAGCCGTAGATGCTGGCCAGCCGCGCCGCGCCGTCCCACTGGTCGACGCGCAGGCTGCTGCGCAGCTCGAAGACGATGTCTTGCGCGTGCCGCAGGTGTTTGTCGGCCTCCACGCGATGGCCTTGCCGGAGGGCGTCACGGCCCTGCACGATGTCGAGCAACAGCCGGTCGTACAACATGACGACGAGACGCGCGGGGCTTGCCGTTGAGACGACGTCGCCGAGGTATCGCGCTTTCGGATTCATAGCCATGTCGTCATCCCTCACCCGGTGGAGCTTGTACTGGAGCCGGAGCTGGAGCTGGAGTAGCCGGGCAGCCCGCCGATCGCCGCGCTCAGTTGCGAGCCGGTGGCTTGGAGCTGGCCGAGCTGGGTCTCCAGGTTCGCCCACTGCTTTTGCAGCGCCGTCTGCTTGGTGTCGAGCACGATCTGCCAGCTGGCGATCTCGTTGTTGAGGTCGCTGATTGTCGAGTTCGTGCCGCTGATCTCGTTCGTCAACGAGCCGGTCTGAAACGCGATCGCGTCGTTGGCGACGGAACCGAGTTTTTGGGCGACACCGGCTGAATAGTCGAACGTGCCAGCGGATCCGCCGCCCAACGCCGCGACGTCCGCTGTGGTGAGCGTGACGTTGAGCATGATCCCGTCGACGCCCGGCGCGCCCACCGGCGTGTAAAGCACCTGGCCAATCCCTTTTGCGGTCTGCCCGTTGATTGTTCCGGCGACGTCCGTGCCGGCGGTGACCGACGACGCGACCAGGCCGCCTGTCGCGGACGACGTGAACGTGTACTGGGACCCGTAGGCGGTCGCGGCCAGGTTGATGGCCCCGCTGGCGCCGAGCGTCGAGGTGATACCCAGCTTGTTCTTAGCGGCGAGGGCGTTGAGCCCGTCGACGATCGACTGCGCGGTGTCGCCGGTTTGCACGGTGTAAGTGGCGCTGCTCGAGCCGGAGCCCAGCGTGATGGTTTGGCCGGCGCTGATGCCGCCCGACGTGTCGATCGTCGCGCTCGCTTGCGTCGCGGCCTGCGTGACCGTGACGTCGTACGAGCCGGATCTGGTGGCGTCTGTGCTCTTTTGCAGGGTGACGGTGCCGCTCAGCCCCGATTGGGCTGGCGTGAAGGCGCCGCCCGGTCCGAACGCGGCTTGCGCCGACGCCGGGTTGGCGTCGAAAGCGGTTTGGAAGGCGCCGCGGTCGAAGGTGATCTGACCGCCCTTGGTGACGGAGAGCCCCACGCTTGTCGCACTGGTGCCGTTCCCCAGCATCGAGCCGACCGCACCCAAGATGTTGTTGCGCAACTGCTCAGCCGTCATGTCGCCGGTGAGCACCGACGCGGCCTTGTTCTGCGCGTCGTAGGCGGTGTCGTTGGTGATCTCGGTGAGCACCGCGTTGGCGGTGTCGACCATGGATTGCACCTTGTCGGCGATGCCGGAGCTGTCTGGCGAGGTCTGCAACGACACGCCCGTGGCTAGTTGGCTCACCGTGAAAGTCATGTTGGGGATCGCGTCGCTGAAGGTGTTGGTGCTCGACGAGATCGTGTACGCGGCCGGGGTTCCGGCGCCGACGGTGATTTGCGCGTCGTGAGCGGTCGACGTGTTTTGCATCGCCCCGAGCGCGCCCGAGTCGAGACCGCTGGTCGTGAAACTCGACGCGGCGCCTGTCGTCGTCGAAGTCAGCTGAAGCTTGTACTGGCCAGGGGACACCTGCACCGCAGTGGCCTGCACACCCGAGCTGCTCTTGTTGATTCCGGCGACAACAGCGCCGAGTGAACCATCACCGGTGTCGATCGTCACCGCCGAACCGGAGCCGACCGTGATGGTGACGGGCGTTCCGCCGGTGACCACGCTCGCCGACGTGCTGGAAACAGTGTTGGCGAAGACCGACGACTGCGCCGACGCGAGTTGCGTCACGTCGAAGGTGAAGTTGCCGGCCTGCGCGCCGGACGACGCCGTCGCGGTCACCGAGTTTGACGACGACGTCACCGCCATCGACTGCCAGGTCGAAGCCGTGGTCAACGCGTCGGACGCGGTCTGCATCGCGGCGAACTTGGCGTTGATGGTCTGGTACGCCGCTAGCTTCGCTTGCTGCGCGGCGAGGCTGTTCTTGAGGTTGGTCTGCGGCAGCGCGGCCTGCGCCATGATCGCGTTGATGATCGACGTCGTGTCGAGGCCGCTGATGAGGCCGTCGATCTTCGAGCCACCGCTCGTCGAGCTCACCGTCGTCGCCATTGGTACGCCGCTCCCTTCCGCTTTCTAGTCGGCTACTGCTGGTCCTATCGACCGTTGTTCAAGGCAGACCAGGGGTTGGGACTCTCTAACCTTGCGAGAGTCCCAACCCCTGAGTGTCGACTAGCCGAGGAGCTTCAGAACCGCCTGCGAGGACGAGTTGGCCTGCGCCAGCATCGAGACACCGGCCTGCTGGAGCACCTGTGCCTTGGTGAAGTTCACCATCTCCGACGCCATGTCGGTGTCCTGGATCGCCGAGTTCGAGGACTGCAGGTTCTCGACCGTGACGTTCAGGTTGTTGATGGTGTGCTGGAAGCCGTTCTGGTACGCGCCAAGCGTCGACCGGAGGGTCGACACGTTCTTGATGGCGGTCTGCACCGCGGTGATCGTCGTAGCCTTGCTGACGTCGGTGCCCGCGGCGACGCCGAGGGTCGACGAGTTGGCGTTCGTGATCGTGACGGTCTGAGTGTCGCCACTGTCCGCGCCGATCTGGAACACGCCGCCGCCGGTGCCCTGCGCACCCGACGTGCCGTCGAACTTCACCGCGTTGCTGTTGCCGTCCGTCAGGCCGGCAGACGCCGACGTGGCGAACGTGTTCGTGGCACCGACAGCGCTCGAGTCCAGTGTCACCTTCCAGACACCGCCGCCGGAGTCCGTGACCGCAGCCTTGACGGCCCCGGCCGCGATGCCCGCAGTGGTGAGCGTGGAGTCGATGCCGTTCTGCAACGCCGCCTGGAAGTCGCTCGCGGTGCTGTAGGTCCCGTCGGCGACGTTGACTGCGGTCGCCGCGAGCGCGGTGCTGTTGAAGGTGCCTGCCAGCTTGAAGCTAGCGGTGGACGCCGTCACCGAACCGCCGCTGATCGAGAAGCTCTCCGACGCCGCGGAGGCGCCGTAGGTGCCATCGAGCAGGTTGCTCTGGCCGAACTTGGTGGTCGAGCTGATGTTGTCGATCTCGCCGGCGAGTTGGTCGAACTCCGCCTGGGCCGCGGAGACCGCGCCGGAGTCCTGCGAACCGGAGTTGTTCGCCTGGACCGTCAGCACGTTCATGCGCTGCAGAATGGAGTCGACCTCGGTGAGCGCGCCGTCAGCGGTCTGCACGACGTTGATGCCGTCTTGCGCGTTCTTGACCGCTTGGGAGAGTCCACCGATCTGCGCCTGCAGACCCTGGCTGATGGACAGGCCTGCCGCGTCGTCCGCCGCCTTGTTGATGCGGTAGCCGCTCGACAACTTCTGCAAGCTGTCCGACAGCTTGCTTTGCGTCATCGACAGGTTGCGGTACGCGTCGAGCGCGTCGCTGTTGGTGTTGATGCGAAGACCCATTTGATTTTCCTCCTTGAGTTGGGCCTCGGGGCGGTCCGTCCGTGGGCCAGCCCTTCGTTCGTTCCGACTTTTTGTCGGCCGAACGCTCCATCGGCGCTCGCCGAGCCGACCTTAGGGATTCGATTGAAGATCCACGGACGGCCAAAGCCGTGCCCACACCTTCGCGAAAGGCGTTGATGTCGGTACATCTCGTAGGCACCCTGGCGAGAGGACCCGCGCCAGGCCGCCCACGACACCGATTCGCTCGCAAAGATCTCTCAGCTACCCCGCGCACCCGCCGATGGGAGCCCAACGATTGCCGCGCTTCCCGCGTGGTGACGACGGAGCGCGGTTGCGCGAGGAGGTTGCGCGATGGGCCTCGCCGAGGTGTCTGACATCCTCTGGCGAGAGCGTGAATTGCTCGACGTCTTGCTGTTCAAGCTTGAGGAAGAGCAACTCCTGCTCGCCGCCGGCAAGGTGCGCTGGCTCGCCCGTGCCACGCGCGAGGTCGAGCTCGTGCTCGAGCAAATCCGCCTCACCGAGCTCACCCGCTCGATCGAGGTCGACGCGGTCGCCGCGTCGCTCGGCCTAGACCCCAACCCGAGCCTGTCAAGCCTGGCCGACGCCGCGCCCGCCCCGTGGTCGGACCTGTTCCGCGCCCACCGCGCCGCGTTCCTGACGCTGACCCAAGAGATCTCCTCGCTCGCCGAGGCGAACCGCGACTTCGTCAGCAACGCCTACCGCTCGGCGCAAGAAACGCTGCGTTCCATCGGCGCGGTCTCCATCGACGGCTACACCTCGGCCGGCAAGCGCGAGGACTCCGTCCCACGCCGGCGGCTGCTCGACGAGGCGATCTGATGGGAACGGAGTTCGGCACCATCGGCAACGCGCTGTCGGCGCTGCAAGCTGAACGCAAGGCACTCGAGGTCACCGGCCAGAACATCGCCAACGCCAGCACCGCCGGATACACCAGGCAGCGCGCCGTCTTCACCGCCGTCGGCGGCTCGGTCATCCCCGCCATGTACTCGAAGTCCGACGGCGTGGGCGCCGGCGTCAGCCTCTCGGACGTCCAACGGCTGCAAGACAGCTTCCTCGAGCAACGCGCCAACACCGAGAACGGCACGCTGTCGAGTCTGCAAAGCACGCAGAGCACACTCGCCGACATCGAGAACTCGTTCGGCGAACCGGGCGACAGCGGTCTGCAGGCATTGCTTTCGTCGTACTGGAACGGCTGGGACGACGTGGCGAACAACCCTGGCGACACGGCTGGCCGCACCGCCCTCATCGGAACCGCGCAGTCCCTTGCGGCCGGCCTGAACGTGGCCGCCGGTTCGCTCGCGTCACAGTGGACGTCGTCCAGCGAGTCGCTGCAATCGGCCGTCAGCAACGTGAACGACACGGCCACCAACGTCGCCGCGTTGAACAAGGCGATCGTGGCCGCGACGAGCGCCGGGAACCACCCCAACGACTTGATGGACCAGCGCGACCTGCTGATCCGGCAGCTCTCGTCGCAGGTCGGCGCGACCACGCGCGTCAACAGCGACGGCTCGACAGACGTCTTCGTCGGCGGATCGGCGCTCGTCTCAGGAAGCCTCTCCCGGCAGCTGACCGTCAGCGGCGCGACGGCGGTCGACCAAGCGACGGCCAACCCGGTGAGCTTGTCGTGGGTCGACACGGGGCAGGTGGTGAACACGGCGTCCGGCCAGGTCGGCGGCTTGCTCACGGCGCTCAACACCACGATCCCGTCGTACGCCACGCAGCTCGACGGCGTGGCCGCGCAACTCGTCGCAAGCGTCAACGCGCAGCAAGGCGCGGGCTACGACCTGACCGGCGCGTCGGGCGGACCGTTCTTCGACCCGGCCAAGACCACCGCCGCGAACATCACCGTGGTGCTCACCGACCCGAACGGCGTGGCCGCGTCGGCCAACGCTCCGACGCTCGACGCGAACGGCAATCCGGTCGTGAGCCTCGACGGCAGCAACGCGCAGAAGCTCGCCGACTTCTCCGGCACGGGCGCCGACGCCACGTACCGGCAGATGATCGTCAAGCTGGGGTCGGAGTCGCAAAGCGCGCAGCAAAGGGTCAGCACCCAAGGCAGCGTCGTCCAGCAGATTCAGTCGTCGCGTGACTCGGCGGCCGGCGTCGACCTCGACGAGGAGCAGACGAACCTGATCACCTACCAGCAGGCGTACAACGCCTCGGCGAAGTTCCTCAGCGTGATCAACAGCGTGCTCGACACGCTGATCAACCGGACGCTGGTCTAAGGCGAGGAGAAGAAACTCGTGAGCATGCGGGTCACCCAAAACGCCGTCACCACGTCGATGCTGGCCGGACTGCAGGCCAACAAGGCGGAACTGTCACGGCTGCAGCTGCAACTGAGCTCCGGACGTCAAGTGACCAAGCCGTCAGACGACCCGGTCGGCACCGACCAGGCGATGCGCTACCGCAGCGAAATCGCGCGGGCGAACCAATACCAGCGCAACGGCAACGACGGCCTGGCGTGGCTTGGCACCGCCGACGGCGCGCTGCAAAGCGGCGTCGCGATCCTCAACCGGCTGCGGGTTCTCACCACGCAGGCCGCGAACACCGGCGCCAGCGACTCCACCTCCCGCAACGCCATCGCGGCGGAGGTCGACAGCTTGAAGTCGGACATGCTCGGGCTCGCCAACACGACGTATCTCGGCCGGCCGATCTTCGGCGGCACGACGTCGCTTAACCAGGCGTACGTGCAAGACCCGGGCACCGGCGTCGTCTCCTACCAAGGCGACACCGGCGCGGTCACCCGCACGGTCGGCAGCAACACCACCGTGCAGGTGAACGTCAACGCGGCGGACGCGTTCGGCGCCCCCGGCAGCGACACCTTCACGATGTTCGATCAGGTCCTGAGCGACCTGAAAAGCAATCCGGCCAACTTGACGAACGACCTGGGCGGCATTCAAGCCTCGCTCGACCGCATGACCACAGCGCAATCAATCGAGGGCGCGGCGTACAACCGGATCAACAACATGATCAGTCTCGCCGGCAGCCACGCCGACACGCTCACCGGAAGCCTGTCGGACGTCGAGAACGTCGACACCGCCAAGGCGGCGACCGAATTGACGATGCAGCAGGTGAGCTACCAGGCCTCGCTTGCGGCCATGTCCAAAGTTCTCCAACTCTCGCTCACCGATTTCTTGAGGTAGGACGCCCACCATGACCGCGACGCTCATCGACGTGCCGACGCTGGACTTCGCCGGCAACCTGATCGGCTTCCCGCTGGCACACCGATTCGCGCTCGTGCGCGTCGCGCCAGACAACGAGGTGCTGTTCCGGCTCACCTGTCTCGACATCGAGGGACTTGAGTTCGTCGCCGCCGCGCCGTACCCCTTCTTCCCTGAGTACGCGCCCGAGATCGACGACGCGACCGCCGGGCGGCTCGAGATCAAGGCCGCGGACGACGCGATGCTCCTCGTCCTCCTCACCGTCGGACCCGACCTGGGCAGCACCACGGCGAACCTGTTCGCCCCGATCGTGGTCAACGTGCACACCCGCCAGGCCGCCCAGGTGACCCTCGTCAACGCCGGTTACTCCCTGAAGGCCCCCCTCGCCGCGCAAGCCGACTCGCGGCGCGACGCGGCGCAACGCGCGAGCTGACCACCCGCCCGGTAAGATCGGCGCTCTGGCCCCCCAGGGAAGGAGCGCCAGTTGCTGGTTCTCAGCCGCCGAGTCGGCGAGAGCATCATGATCGGGCCCGACGTTGTGGTCACCGTGCTTGAGGTGCGGCCCGATCTCGTCCGCATCGGCATCAAAGCCCCCCGCGACGTCGAAGTGCACCGCGAAGAGGTCTTCATCGAGGTGCAGCAGGCCAACCGATCCGCCGCCTCACCGTCCCAGAAGGACGTCGAGGCGCTCGCGGCCGGCCTGCGCGAGGAGAAGGACAGTAAGCCGGACTAGGCGCTGACCGCGTCGGTGGTCACCGACATCGACCAGGCGATCGCGTTCAGGTAAGCGGGCGCGAGATCGGACAACTCGATCGGGGATGCGGCGAGCGCCTCGAGGTCGGCGACCTCGTACGCCGCGACCGTGTCGATGATCTGGCCGAGCTCGCCCTCGCGGGAGACCAGCGCCCGGCGGATGGTGTCCTCCAGCGGCAGCCGCTCGACGACCTCGCTCATCGGCATGTTCAACAAGAAGTCGAGGCTCGAAAGCAGGCCGCCGAAGAACGCGACGTCCGGGCGCACGGCGCGCAGGTGCACGGCGAGCAGCTCGCACATGCGGGCGCGGGTCATCGCCGACGTCAACTGCTCCTCGACGACGTCGCTGGCGTCGGCCACCACCATCAGCAGGATCCAGGCCCGCAACTGGCGGTGCCCGAGCATGACCAGCGCCTCACGCACGGAGGAGATCGGTCGCACTAGGCCCGACGCCGCCGAGTTGACCGCGCGCAGCAACCGGTAGCTCAGGCCGAGGTCGATCCGCACGATCTCGACGAGCTCGTCGAACGTGACGTCAGGCTTCGACAGCCGGTTGAGCAGCTCCATGCAGGCGACCGTCGTCGGCGCGAGGCCGGGGGTCGACACAACCGCCGGCCGTCCGAGCAGATAACCCTGGAAGTAATCGAAGCCGAGCTCGACGCACCGGTGGAACGTGCGGTGGTCCTCGACCCGCTCGGCGATCAGGTGCACGTGATGCGCGCGGCACTGCTCGACGGACTCGGCCAACTCGTCGTCCGTCTGGTCGAGCACGTCGACCTTGACGTACGTCGCGAAAGGCAGCAACTTCTGGGTGCGCTCGATGTCGTCGGCGCGAAAGTCGTCGATGGCCAGGGTGTAACCGGCGGCGATCAGCCGCTGCAGCCCGGCGAGCAGGTCGTCGTCGACCGCTGTGGTCTCAAGGATCTCGAGGACGACGTCCTCGGGGTCGAACGGCAGCGGGAGCGTGCCGACCAGGAACGGGCGGGTGAGGTTGACGAACGCCCGCTTGTTGCCGACCATGCGGTCGAGCCCGACCTCGGCGAAGGTGTTGACGATGACCCGGCCGGTCGCGCGGTCGCCGGCAGAGGTCGCCGTCTCCGCGTTCGCGCTGTGCCGGAATAGCAACTCGTAGCCGAGCACCGACAACGACGCGTCGAAGATCGGCTGTCGACCTACGTAGACCTCCCGCACGTCACTCCATCGTGCTTTTGGCTGAAGAACTTAGGAGAATCAGCCCACTCGGGAGCACTCCCCGCGCGCCCGCACTCCCCGCGCGCCCGCGTCCCTCTCGCCGAGTGAAGGGTTTGCGTCCTCCAAACAGCCAATTCAGCAGCACGAACCCTTCACTCGGCGAGAAGAGAGGCTCGGCGAGAAGAGAGGCTCGGCGAGAGAGAGAGGCAGAGGCTCGGCGAGAACAGAGGCTCGGCGAGAAGAGAGCGCACGTCGTCAGACCCGCATGTAACGGATCAGCGTGACAAACGAGGCAAACGCGGCGACGACGACGGACAGGCCGACCAGCCATGGCAGCGTCGCGTAGACGTCGGACCAACCGATCAACCGGCCGCCCAACACCGGCAGGATCGCTTTCAGCCTGCCGTCGACGAGGAAGTGTTTTATCGCCGCCACCCCGCCGAAGCCGAGCAGCGCGCCGATCAGCGAGGCGAGCACGCCCTCAAGCAAGAAGGGCAGCTGGATGTACAGCCGGGACGCGCCCACCAGGCGCATGATTCCGGTCTCCCGCCGTCGACTGGCCGCCGCCACTTGGACTGCGACACCGATCAACACGCCGGCCGCGATGATGAGCACGCCGGTGGCGGCCAGCGCGACGAACCGCACGGCGTTCATGATGCCGAACAGTTTCTTCAGGAAATCGTCCTGGTTTTGGACGACGTCGACGCCCGGCATTCCCGAGACAGCCGTGCTCACGACGTCGAACTTCTTCGGGTCGTTCAACTTGACGACGAACGACTCGGGCAGCGCCTTCGGGTCGGTGTTGTTGACCAGGTCTGGCTGGTTGGCGAAGAGATCCTTGAATATCGCCCACGCCTGGTTCTGGTCGACGAAGTCGACGTTGGTCACCAACGGCCGCAGGCTGTCGAGCTGCTGCTGGATGGCGTCGATCTGCACGCTGTTCGCCTGCGTCGGGCACTGCGGATGCGGGCTGTTCTCCGGGCAGAGCCAAACCGAGACCTGCAGCTTTTGGTAGAACGAGTGCTTGGTGATGCCGACCTGCGAGCGCACGAGCAGGGCCGCACTGAGGATCAGCATCGAGAACGCGGTGATGACGACGACCGCGAACATCATCAGCGAGTTCCGGCGCAAGCTGTTGGCAAGCTCGCCGAACACGAATCGGAGCCGCATGAGTTTCTAACCAGGTCCTAATCAGAAGTGGGCGATCGGTCGGTCAGCTTGAGTATCCGTAGACACCGCGCGACTGGTCGCGAACGACCTGGCCGCCTTCAAGTTCGATGACTCGCCGCCGCATGGAGTCGACGATTTGCGCGTCGTGGGTCGCCATGACGACGGTGGTGCCAGTGCGGTTGATCCGGTCGAGCAACCTCATGATGCCGACGCTCGTGCTGGGGTCGAGGTTCCCGGTCGGCTCGTCGGCCAGCAGCACGATCGGCCGGTTGACGAACGCGCGGGCGATGGCAACCCGCTGCTGCTCACCGCCGGACAGCTCGCTGGGCAGCCGGGTGTGCTTGTCGGCGAGACCGACCAGGTCGAGCACCTCCGGGACGACCTTGGCGATCTGACTGCGCGGCCGGCCGATCACCTCGAGCGCGAACGCCACGTTTTGGAAGACGGACTTGTTCGGCAACAGCCGGAAGTCCTGGAACACCGTGCCGACCTGGCGGCGCAGGCCGGGGACCTTCCACGGCGACAGCTTGGCGAGGTCTTTGCCCGCCACGTAGATGCGCCCCTGCGTCGGCTTCTCCTCCCGCAGCGCGAGCCGCAGGAAGGTCGACTTGCCCGACCCGGACGCGCCGACCAAGAACACGAACTCACCCTTCTCCACCTCGAGGGAGACGTCGTCGAGCGCGGGCCTGGACTGCTGCGGGTAGGTCTTCGTCACGTTGTCGAAGCGGATCACGGTCGCATCACGCGGGCCAGTCTAGACAGCCGAAACGCCCACGCCGGGCAGCCCGCGCGGCGGCGTCGCCGCGCGGCGTCGTCCAGGTTCTGGTAAAACCGCAGGTCAGCGCCATGATCGACGATTCCGCCGACAAAGGACTAGCCCGGGGGACGCGGTAGAAAATGGGCAATTCGGTCGAGTTGGCCGCGCCTTCGCCCGTGATGTGGGCACGCGACGGGTAGGAATCGAGCGATCGCTCGCGCATCAAGGCGTCGCGAGCGACAATCGAAGTGCCGGTGAACACGTCCGGTGAGACGCCGGTGAGACCCCGGCTGAAAGGAGGCGGGTGCGATGTCGTGCGAACACCTCATCTGCGCCGCCTGCGCAGGGCCGGTGGAGCAGGCCCGCTGCCCGGTTTGCCGCGCGGCCCGCGACCAGGTGCACCACCATGGATTCGCCGGGCTCCCACCCGCCGCCGCGGTCGCCGTCATCGCCTTGTTGGCGCTCGCCATCTTGCTGCTGGCGGGCCACTGGCTCGCCGTCGCCGGCCTCGGCTGACTGCGGGTCGCCGCCCTCGGCTTTGACTGAGGCCAACCCGCGCTCGGCCCAGCCGCTGAGCGCCACGACTACGCCGACTGACGCCGCCAGCGGATGCCGGCCTCGATGAAGTCGTCGATCTCGCCGTCGAGCACGGCTGCGGTGTTGCCGGTCTCGACGTCGGTGCGCAGATCCTTCACCAGCTGGTAGGGATGCAGCACGTAGTTGCGGATCTGGGTGCCCCAGCTGGTGGTCGTCTCGCCGCGCAACTCAGACATCTTCGCGGCTTCCTCCTGCCGCCGCCGCTCCAGCAGCTTCGCCTGCAAGACCAGCAGCGCGCTCGCCCGGTTCTGGATTTGGCTGCGCTCGTTCTGGCAGCTCACCACGATGCCCGTTGGCAGGTGCGTGATGCGCACGGCCGAGTCGGTGGTGTTGACGCCCTGACCCCCCGGGCCCGAAGACCGGTAGACGTCGACGCGGATGTCGTCGTCCGGGATCTCGACGTGGTCGCTCTGCTCGACGACGGGCACGACGTCGACGCCCGCGAACGAGGTCTGCCGCCGTCCTTGATTGTCGAACGGCGAGATGCGCACGAGCCGATGCGTGCCGTGCTCGGGCGACAAAGTGCCGTAAGCGTAAGGAACCTTGACCGAGAAGGTCGCCGACTTGATCCCCGCCTCTTCGGCGTACGACGTGTCGAGCACCTCGGTCGGGTAACCGTGCCGTTCGGCCCACCGCAAGTACATGCGCAGCAGCATCTGCGCCCAGTCGGCGGCGTCGACGCCGCCGGCCTGGGAGTTGATGGTGACGAGCGCCTCGCGGGAGTCGTACTCGCCGGACAGCAGCGTGCGCACCTCGAGCTCGCCGATCGCCTTGGTCAGCGCGCCGATCTCGGCGGTCACCTCGTCCTTGGTGGCGCTGTCGTCCTCGGCCTCAGCGAGTTCGAGCAGCACGCCGACGTCGTCGAGGCGGCGGCGCAGCCCTTCGACGCGGCGAAGATCACCTTGCAGGTACGACAGCTTGCTGGTGACCTTCTGCGCGGCGTCGGGGTCGCTCCACAGATCCGGGGACGCCGCCTGATCCTCAAGCTCGGCGGCCCGCTCGCGCATCTTCGGGACGTCGAGCACCTGCTCGATGCTGGACAGAGTGGCGTCGAGTTGCTTCAGCTCGTCGTGCGGGTCGAGGGCGGACACAACTCGCCAGCGTAGTCGGTTGCGCGGCCCCGACGCCTCGTCGGCGGTCGCCCCGACGCCTCGTCGGTGGTCGCCCCGACGCCTCGTCGGCGGTCGCCTCGGCGGCCGTCAGGGCGAGCAGCCGCGCAGCGCCTGGATAGGCGAAACTGACGTGTGGCCGCTCCCCCGCCGACTCCCTCCACCACCCGACGCCGTCCGCACCCGCTGGTGTGGGTGCTGCTCGGCTGCCTGGTGATCGCGGGAGCGGTGCTCGCGACCGTTCTCGCGTCGGGCGACGCGTCGCCCGGACCGGCGGCGCGCGCCTCATCGTCCGGATCGGGTGCGCCCGCCTCGTCGTCCGGCTCGCCGACACCGACAGCGACGGCCAGCGGGGGCGCGCGCGGTGGCCGGACGCCCTCGCCGTCCGCGCCACCGGTGTTCTCCCCGCGCCCGCCCGACGGCAAGCCGGGCCCGGTGATCATCGTTCCGGGGTACGGCGGCGATCGGCAGATGCTCGACCCGCTCGCGGCCGCGCTGCGAAAGGCGGGCCGGACGACGATCACGCTCGACCTGCCCGACAACGCGACGGGTGACCTGCGCGGCCAGGCCCAGGTGTTGGGCGCGCAGGTCAGCGCGGAGCTGAAGGGCGGCGCGGCGTCGGTCGACCTGGTCGGGTACTCGGCGGGCGGCATCGTGGTGGCGCTTTACGCGCAAAGCGACCCCTCGCACGTGCGTCGCGTGGTGACGCTTGGCGCGCCGCTGCATGGAACGCGCATCGCCGGGCTCGCGGAGGGCTTGCTGCCGTCGGCGTGCCCGACCGCGTGCGCGCAAATGGCGCCCGGCAGCTCACTGCTGTCGTCGCTGTCGGCCGCCGCGCCCGCGCGCACCGGCGTGCCGTGGTTGTCGATGTGGACGTCGCACGACGAGGTCGTGGTGCCGGCGACGTCCGCCCAGTTCGACGGCGCGAGAAACGTCGAGCTGCAAAGCATTTGCCCGGACGACGCGGCGCGTCACACCACGCTGCCCGCGGACCCGCTCGCGATCGGGCTCACGGCGTCGGCGCTGGACTCATGGCCGCTGCCGTTCCCGACGCCGGCGGCCTCCTCGTGCGCGTCGCTGCGGGCGCTCGGGTGAGCCACCCGGCCCCGCGCGCAGCAGCCGGCCGAGCCAAGATGCCCGCTGCGGGGTAACTCTCAGCTCTATAGCGACGAATTGTTACCCCGCTGGTCGGCCGATGCCGCTGGTCACACGATGTCGCGACGTCGGAGGGCCAGCATTCCGAGCAACACCGGGGTCGCGCCCCACAGCGCCAGCGCGGCAAACGCCGATGGCGTGGCGACATCCGTGGCGACGCCGGACGCGACGTTGGCCAGCGTCGCCGGCGCCCACGATTGCGCGTCACTGGCGAGCTGGACGACGAGCGGCGGCAAGACCATGAGCAGCAGGAAGGTCGCCGTGACGGCCCCGCCGACGTTGCGCACGACCGTGCCGACCCCTGCCCCGAGCGCGGCGCCGACCGCCCCGGCGAACGCCGACGCGGCGAGCACGTGCGCGACGCCGCCGGCGGAGACGAGGAAGCCGTAGTCGGTCGTCGGCAGCGCGACCGCCACGGCGATCACGATCAAACCGGCGCCAACGAGGCTGAGCGCGGCGCCCGCCAGCATCACCGCGGCCAGCTGCGGGAGCATCGCGCGGATCCGACGCGGCTCTGTCAGGTACATCGGGACGACGGTCGCGTGACCGTACTCGCGAGCCACCGCGATGGCCGCGAACAACGCGGCGCCCATCACCGCGTTGTTGGCGAACGCCATCATCGACTGCTGATCGGCGCCAGTGGAGATGAAAGTCTTGCTGCCGTCCATGTCCGTGCCAGCGGCGACCGCGACACCGTTGAGGACGGCCAGGACCACAAGCACTGCCAGAAACGCCCACGGCATCTTGGTCGTGGTCAGCTTGCGGAGTTCACCGCGGAGCAGATGCAGCGACCTCATACCGGCACCGCCTCGTTGCGCGCGCCGTGTCTCGCGGCGGATTTCTCACCGGTCCAGCCGAGGAACAGGTCCTCGAGCGACCCTGACTCAGCGTGCAGCTCATGCAGCGAGACGCCTGCGTCGCGAGCGGTGTCTCCGATCTCCGCCGCCGAGACGCCGTGCGCCATCAGGCTGTGATCGTCCTTCACGGTCACCGTCGCGCCCGCGGCGACAAGAAGATCGGCGAGCATCCCCACTTGCGGACTGCGAACGGTGACCACAGCATGCTCGAGTGCGGCAAGCGGGCCGCTCGTGACGAGCTTGCCGCGGTTGATGACCACGACGTCGTCGGCGAGATGCTCGACCTCGGCGAGCAGGTGACTTGAGACGAACACGGTGTTGCCCGCCGCTGCCCGGGCCCGCAACATCTGCCGTAGCCACCGGATGCCTTGCGGGTCGAGTCCGTTGCCTGGCTCGTCGAGGATGAGCACCGTCGGCTCGCCGAGCAGCGCGGCGGCGAGTGACAACCGTTGGCGCATCCCCAGCGAGTACGCGCCGACCTTGCGGTTCGCGGCGTCCCCGAGCTCGACGAGTTCGAGGACGTCGTCGACCCTGCGCGTCGGCAACTCAAGACCGTCAGCGAGAACGCGCAGGTGGTTGCGACCGGTACGTCCGGGGTGGAACGCGTTCGGTTCCAGGACGACGCCGACCGTGCGCGCCGAGAACGCGAGGTCGCGGTAGCGGCAACCGCCGATGGTCGCCTCCCCCGACGTCGCCTTCGCCAAGTCAAGGAGCACCTTCATCGCGGTGGACTTGCCCGCGCCGTTCGGGCCGAGAAAGCCCGTGACTCGGCCAGGTTGGACGACGAACGACACGTCGTCCAGGACGACAGCTCGGCCGTAACGCTTCGTCAGGTGGTCGAAGGCGAGTGTGTGCATCAGCGCTCCCGGTCCGGTGACCCGCGCGGTGGGGTGACGCCGACGCTTCGCCGGCGCGCGAGCGGCCGCTAGAGCACAACGTCCCGCGGGAGCCACTACGGCCGCAGCGGGGTAACTCTCAGCTCTATAGCGACGAATTGTTACCCCGCAACGAGGTGGACGGCGGGGCGACCGGGCGGGCGCAGCTGGGTGGCGCAGCTGGGTGGCGCAGCTGGGTGGCGCAGCTGGGTGGCGCAGCTGGGTGGCGCAGCTGACTAGCCAGCTGGGCGGATGATCGCTTGCGCGTTGGCGACGACGTCGATGGTGACGCCGTCCGACCACAGCTGAGCGACCACGTTGACGAACGGCAACGGCACCTGACAGCGCAGATGCACGGTCACCGTCCGGCCGTCGGTCTGCGCGGCCACGACGTGGTCGCTGCCGTGGCACTCGTGCGGCCGATGCGCCGACTGTGAGACGTAAGCGCCGACCGCGTTCGACACAGCCTCCGCTGACAGCGGGAGCGCGTTGGTCGCCGAGCCTTGGTAGATCGCGCCGATGTCGGCGCGTTGGGCGGCGGCCGCCGCGGCGCCGTCGGCCACCGACTGCAGTTGGCGCTCCGCGAGGAACACCGTCGACGCGTCGACAACGACCGTGATGAGCGCGGCGACGATGAGTGCGAAGAAGACGATGAGAAGGGTGATGGTGCCTTCGTCGTCGGGGGCTCTCTTCACGAACTGGCCCGAAACTCGTCGACGACCTCGTCGTGCACCGACTGAAGCGAAATGGCGGTGGGATTACCGAACACGGACGACGGCAGCATCGGCAACGCGACCGGCAGGTCGATCTCGACGCGAATCGTGTCGCCCGGCGTCAGCGCGGACACGCAGGCGCCGACGCACGTGACACGAAGTTGCGACGCGCAGTCGAACTCGTCACCGGCTTGATTGCGCATCGCGACCGTAGCCGCCGTGCATGCTCGCGCGAACGCGTCGGACGACGAGGGGGCGGAGACGTACGCGCGCCCGGCCTCGCGGGTCGCCTCGGCAATCCCATAAGCCGCGCCCTGCACCCGCAACACGGCGAGGATGACGTACACCAGCGGCACCAGCAAGAGCACTGCCAGGACGACGAATTCGAGCGCCGCGTTACCCGCCTCGCGATTGTCTTGCAGTCGCTGGTCGAGCCAGCACCGGACGCGCGTCACGGCGTCTCCTGCATGGCGTCGCCCTGGAGGTGAAGCACCTGGTCGCCGAGGCCGAACAACCCGATGACCGGCAGCGGGCTCGCGACCCGAACTTCCACGACGGCGACGGGCGCGCCGCCGTCAGCAAGCGTCGGCGCGGAGGCGGTGACGTTGCGCGAAAACGCGCTGGAGACTGCGCTATTGATGCAGGACGTCGTGCGGTCGGCCGCGCGCGCCGTCATCATCTCGGCGCCTTGGCTCACGAAGTCCGCGTCGGCGCCGTACCGCGCGCCCTCTTGCGCACACGCCGCGATCGTGTTGCGCACGTACAACGCGAGACCAAGCTGCAAGATCGCGACGAACATCGGCAGCAGCACCAGCATGACGAGGACGAAGTCGACGACGGCCGCGCCCTCGTCGTCCGCTACTTGTTGCTTTGGTCGGAGACCTTGGAGAACGCGCTGCTGAGCAGATTTTGCAGGCTGCTGCTGGCGATCCCCCAGATCAGCACGACGATGACCGCGGTCATGAGGGTGATCATCACCCAGCCGGGCACGTCGCCCCGCTCGCGCTCCTGTGGCGAGTGCGCCCTCGCGTGCAGGCCGATCATGGCCGCACGGGCACGGTATGGCTGTTGTCCTGGCCATTCCCATGGCCGTTCTCCTTCGCTGCGAATGAATCTGACATGAACGGTTCTGCTTGCTGGGATTCACACGTCACGCCAGCAACCGGAGCGAGACGAGCCCGGGAAACAGCGCGAAGAGCATGGTCACGGGCAGGATGAAGAAGACGACGGGGACCATCATCGCGATCTCCTTCTTTCCGCCCGACTCGAGCAACGCCCGCTTTCCGGCTTCGCGAACGTCGACGGCTTGCGCGCGCAACACCTCGGCCAGCGGCGTGCCGCGCTCCACCGCAACCGCGACGCCGTCGACGAAGCGGGCAAGGGCCGGAAGCGACGTGCGAGAGGCGATGTTCTCCAACGCCGTGACCAGAGAAGCTCCAGCGCGCGCCTCCGCCAACGCGGCGCCGAGTTCCCTCGCAAGCTCGCCGCGATTGCTCCGCGTGACCCGCTCAAGCGCTCCGACGGGGCCTTCACCCGCGCCAACGGCCAGCGCCAACATCTCTGCGACCGCTGGAAATTCCGCCAGCATGCGCTGCTCGCGCTTCGCCACCTCCTTGGTCAGCGCGACGTCGCGGACGACGACGCCCGACAGCGTCGCCGCAAAGCACAGCAGCAACAGCAGCGGGGCGGGCCGGTGCGGATTGCTCGCGAGCATGGCGATGCTGAGCGCCACACCGACGAGCAAGCCGATCGACGCCCACAGCACTTGCTCGGCGCGGAACTCGTCAACCGTCATCTGGCGACCCGCCTGCTCCAGTCGCTTGCGCGTGTTGCCCGCGCCGCCGAGGATCCGGTCGAGCAGCCTGACGGTGTCGCCCATGACAGGGCGCAGGATTCTTTCCAGCGTGGGGAAGGGTGTGCTGGCGGGAGTGAATGCCAACAGGCTCGAGCGGCGTGGCGCGTCGCGCAAGTACGGCGCGAGCCGCTCCTCGAGACCAGGTCGGCGATTGCGCGGGGCTCCATAGACGACGAAGGTCGCGCCGACACCGCCCAACCCGCCAAGGGCGACGCCCGTCATGACGTTCATCGCAGCACCCGCTCTTCAATCGGAAGGCGGCCGATGCGAAGCATCATCCGGTAGGCGACGAGCGAGACGCCGCCACCAAGCAAGAGCACGAAGGCGCCCGCCGTGCTGTTGTAGGCCTGCACGGCGTGCGGGTTGAGCGACAGCGCTCCGAGCAACAACCACGGGGCGGCAACCGCGAGCCGCGCGCCATTGACGGCCCAGCCCTGCCGGGTCTCCAACTCCGCCCTCGTCCGAGCGTCTTCTCGCAGGAACGTCGAAAGGGTGCGCAGCAACCGCCCGAGATCGCTACCTCCGACCTCGCGGGCGAGCCGCAACGACTCGATGATGCGATCACCGGTCGGGTCGGCGAGCGCGGACTTCAGTCTGTCGAGGCATTCGGAGAAGCGGCCCGTCGCGCGATAGTCCTCGGCGAATCGCTGAAACGGACGCCGCAACTCCTGAGGACCGCGCACGCCGAGTTGTGACAAAGCCTCGGGCAACGACAGCCCCGCGCGAACGGCGGAAGCCAGGTTGTCGACGGCCTCGGGCCACAGATCCCGCAACTCGGTGCGTCGCTTACGCTGGCGGTAGCGCACCAGCGTCATCGGCGTGAGCCCCGCGAACATCGCGAACGCCGCTGCGATGGGAACCGTGCGAGAGACGGCAGCCGACAGCACGAACACCGCGGTGGCGAGTCCGATCGAAGAACCGATCAGCTGTCGCGGCGTGACCGATTCGATTCCCGCCTGCGACAGCACATCGGAAAGGCGTTCGGCTCGCGTCGGCGTGCGCGTTGGTGGCTTCACGGGACGACGAGGCCCTGACCTCCACACGAACAACACGCCGACGCCGAAGAGCAGGCCGAGTAGCGCGCCCATCAGCGGGCCCCCGCCGCGTCGAGAGTCGCATGCTGCAATAACTCGCGGAGGTCAAGACCGGCCGCCTCAAAGCGCTCGGGATGCGGTGGGTAACCGTCCGCGCGGACCAAGCGGTTTCCGCGCGTGACGAAAAGGTCCTCTACCTCGATGACGCTTGCGTCGCCGACACCCTCGACACGGCCCGGGATCGCGACGATTTCGCCGACCCGCCGATGACCTTGTCCGTCGGTGCAGGTGTGCACGACGATGTCGACGCTGCCGGCGACCGTTGGGATCACGAAGCTATGTCCGACGTTCTCGCCTGCGAGCAGGGGCAGCGTGCACAGCTTCGCGACCGCCTCCCGCGCGCTATTCGCGTGGACCGTGCACATGCCGGGAATGCCGCAGTTCAGCGCGATCAGCAGGTCAAGACACTCCTCCTGCCGAACCTCACCGACGATGATGCGTTGGGGCCGCATCCGAAGGGCTTCTTTCACCAGCCTGCGCAGCCGGACCTCACCGGTGCCCTCGAGATTCGCCTGTCGCGTTTGCATCGCGACGACATCGGGCAGCGGCACCTCGCAGCTCGAAGACCTCTTCGCACGTG
The DNA here is from genome assembly GCA_963747395.1 of uncultured Actinomycetes bacterium. GTDB lineage: Bacteria > Actinomycetota > Actinomycetes > Acidothermales > Acidothermaceae > JAICLV01. Next base: position 262,406 of record CAVVEX010000007.1, read on the forward strand.
ACAACGCGCTCGCGGGCCGGGATGGCGGCCGACAAGGCAATTCAACAAGGTCGTCTTGCCGGCCTGCGTTCCCCCGGCGACGATGATGTTCAGGCCGCTGGCGACCGCCGCCTCAAGAAAGCGGGCCGCCTGCGTCGGTCATCGTGCCGAGTTCGATGAGCTCGTCGAGCGCAGTGGGCGGAGAGCACGAACTTCCGAACGTTGACGGCCCAGTGCTCGCGCGTGATGTCGGGGATCACGACGTGCAGCCTGCTGCCGTCCGGCAACATCGCGTCGACGAACGGCGTTGACAGGTCGACACGTCGTCCGGACGACTTCAGCATCTTCTCCACGATGTCGCGCACTTGTGGACGACGTCAGGATCGTGTTGGTCAGCTCGCTGCGCCCGCGCTTCGCCGACGAAGACGCTGCCCGGAGCGTTGACCCAGATTTCCTCCACCAGCGGGTCGTCGAGATACTGCTGCAGCGGTCCGAGCCCAGCGACCGCGTCATAGACCGCGCGCATTGCCGCCGGCTTGTCGAAAAGCGTCGGCAACGAGCTGGTCAACGTCCGCTCGTCGTAATCGACCACGACGTCTTCGACAAGTAGTCGAATCGCGACGGAGTCGGTCGACGGGTCGAGCCCACGTCGGCGAATTAGCTCGCGGACCTCGTCTTCGACGATGTCGACGGCGTCCACTGAAATCCCCCTGTTTGAGTGGTCCCCCGGGGCTCCTTCCCAGGTAATCGGCAACGAGAGGGTAGCGACGGGCGGAATGCCGATCAACCGGCGTGAGCCGTTGCTGTGGATATCCTCGCGCTACTCCGCGTGGCGGAATGCGAAGTTAGCCCGATCGGCGCAACACAACTCGTCGTCCGAGCATTTCGCGATTGCCAGAAAAGTGCGACAAACTCGGGCGAGCGTGGCCGCAAGCGCGCAACTAGCGGATCTCGCCTGACCTCTTTCGCGCCTCAGACGACGCCGCGGCCCAGCACGTCAGGTTCGTCCCACTCGGCGATGACACTGGCCGGATTGATCCGGCGGCGCGGCTGCCGAGGGAGCTGGGTGACCGGCGCGTCCTTCATGCGATCGAAGAAGAACGCGCGCACGGCGGCGGCGTCCATCGGCCGCGCCAGCAGATAGCCCTGCGCGTGATCGCAGCCCAAGGCGGTCAGGAGTTCTTGCTGCACAGGCGTTTCGATGCCCTCGGCGGTGACGATGATGTCGCAGCGATGCGCCAGGTCGATCAGGGCGGTGACGATTTGCGTCGCGCGCGACTCGATGCCGAGGTCTTTCACGAACGACCGGTCGATCTTTATCTCGTCGATCGTGCGCTCGCGAAGCAGGCTGAGCGAGGAGTAGCCGGTGCAGAAGTCGTCGAGCGACAGGCTCACTCCCGACGCGCGGAGTTGGTCGAGCACCGACGCCGCGATCGGACTGCGAGAGAACACCGCGGTCTCGGTGATCTCGCAGATGAGCCGGTCGGTCGGGAGGTTGTGGCGGGCAAGGCATCGAGGACGAACCGCGGCAGGTCCTCATCGAGCAGGTTCCGCGCCGACAGGTTGACCGCGACCGCGAGCGGCAGCCCTTCTCGCTGCCACTCCGCGCACTCGGCGATCGATCCTTCGAGCACGTAGCGGGTCAGGTCGCCGACGAGTCCGCAGCGCTCGAGCAGCGGGATGAACTCGGCCGGCGGGATCATGCCGCGCTCCGGATGGAGCCAGCGCACCAACGCCTCAGCGGCGATCGGCCGGCCGTCGCGAAGGCTGAACTTGGGCTGGAAGTGCAGTATCAGCTGGCGTTGCGCCAGCGCCTCGCGCAGGTCGCGCAGCAGCTCGACCTGGGCCAGCGCGGGCGGCTCGAGCTCCGCCTGGTACCGGTACACCGGCACGTCGGTGCTGCGCGCCTTGTACATCGCGAGCCTGGCGCGGCGCACGAGGTCGTCAAGGTCGGTGCCGTCGGACGGCGCACAAGCGACGCCGGTGTGCGCGTCGACGGTGAGGTCGAGCCCGTCGGCGGTGATGGCGGTCCCAAGAGACCGGACGGCGACCTCGGCTTGCGCCTCGGCTGCTTGCTCGCTACCGAGTTCCCTCAAGAGCAAGACGTACTCGGCGCCGTGCAACCGCGCGACGACGTCGCAACGACGGACGACTGCCGCTCAACCGGGTGGCGACAGCGCGCAGCATCTGGTCGGCGGCCTGCGCGCCGAGCAGGTCGTTGACCTCGGCGAACCGATTGAGCCCGATGACCGCGATGGCGACCAGATTGCCTTGATGACTGGCGGGAATCGCCGCGCGCGACTCCTCCTCCAGCATCATCAGGTTGCCGACGCCGGTGACGGGATCGACGTACGCGGCGCGAATCCGGCGGTAAGCCTCGTCGCGGATCGCGTCGAACTTCAGCGCATTCGCAAGAGCGACCGCCAACGCGTTCGCGAAGGCGGTCAGGCAGTCGTGTTCGGTCTCGCTTAGTCGCACAGGCTGGGTGAACAGCAAGCGCAACTCGCCGATCTTGCCTTCTCTCGTCGACAGCGCGACGTCCATGCTGTGGCCGGGTGGAGCCTCATCACCGGTCGGGGTGTGGGCATCCTCGATGTCGCTGGCTCGCAACACGGTCTCGTATCCCGACTTGGCGTAGAGCTGGATCTCGGCCGCGTCGGCGCGCATCATCGTCGCCGCCGCGGCGGTCGCGTCGCTGATCAGCGCCTGGAGCTCGACGTCGCGCAGCTGGTCGATCGCCTCCTGCAGCCGATGCCAAGCGAAGCGCTCCTGGCGGATCGCCGTGCGATCGGCGCTGAACACGTGCACGACAACGAGGACGACTAGCGCCACGACCGTGACGATCGGCGACCACATCGCGACCGCCACAATCGCGAGCGCAGCCATGACGTTGCGGGTCCACACGACCCCCGTCGCGGGTAGCGCCTCGCGCACGCCATCACGAATCGGTCGGCTTCTTTCAGCACCAACAATTGCGCTGATGAGCAGGACGGATATCAACGGCGTAACCGCACTTGCCGCCAGCAGGCGGAGCAAGGCAGGCGCGTCCAAGATCACACGCCAGTACGGGTCGCCGTGATAAAGATGCGCGCCGAATAAGCTGAGTGCACCGACCGTTGATTCGATGGCGACCACTGAGGTATTGAAGGCCAGCTTCACGGGCCGCATGCGGTGCAAAGCAAGTGCCACGAGTTCGGCCGCGACCATCGCAAAGACAAGGTGTCCCGGCGGCAGGAGAACGAAGCCGACGATCAACGCCGTCTCCCGCCAGTTGTGCGAGCGCTTCGTCGCACCGCGGCGGATCCGAACCAGCGCGAGGTCCGCGACGATCGCCACCGCTATCGCTAGGACCCATCGCCGCCAATCAGGAGCGGGCTCCGCGCTGTAAAGCCACCCAGCTAGGCCAAGGCAGACGACAGCAAGTCCGCCTGCAAGGCAAACGACGCGCCGCACTGCGTGCGTCATGCCGTGCTCGGCCATCAAAGTCGCCCCTCGCTCACGTCGCTACAAAACCATCGGCGCGAGCGCGAGAAATCGAATAGGCCGAATGGACCAGTAGAGCCGCCATTCATCGGTCGAACTACCAGTTGTCCGGTTCTCCGGACAGCAAGAAGGGCCGGTAGCGCCCGGCCCTTCTCAAGGTGACCCTGGGGGTCACACGTTGGGATCTCAGCCCCACGTCCAACCGCGCATGGTGGGCACCTCCTTTCGCCTTCGGAGGTGTCCGCCCTGCGCTGTGCGCGCACGCGAACGTCGGAAAGCAAGCGCCGGCTCACCCAGCGAAGGGCTCCGGTCGCGGCCGCGGTGAGCGCCGAGGGAATCCCCCGCTAATCGCCCACTTGCGGCCATGCCGTCACCTCGCTTCGCAATCCGGTGGACCCGCATCGGCAAGGCCTATCTTGGGCCACTCGGCGCATCCTGTAGCGCCGAATGGAGCAAATGATCATTGAGCCGTTCGTCGGAGTCACGTTGCGTGGTTCAGCTGAACCATTTGCGCGATGGGCCCAACGGGTCAGCACCCATTGCGACCCCTCAACTGCGGACAGTTATCCACAGGGGAGCCGCCAACCCCGCGACACGCTCGAGCACCTCGCGACAATCGGCGGAGCAGCCGATTGAGCCGGGAGGGGTGGACGTGCGCGCCACGATCACGGTCATCACCGCGCGCCACCCGAGCGGCGAGGACGTCGTCGTCGACGCGCCAGGCGCGACCTGCGCGACGTCGTCCGGCGAACTGGCGGATGCGATCGCGACGTCGCTCGGAGTCCCGCCCGGCGCGACACTGATCATCGACGGCAGCCCCGTCGACCCCAGCGTCCCCATCTCGGCGAGCGGCCTTCGCGACGGCGCGATCGTCGTCCTTGGTGACCGGCCTCACCTTGCGACGTTGGCGGTCTGCGAACCGCCGATCACCCGAGGCGCCGCCGACAGCCAACACCGGGTCAGCCGGCCGCCGCGACTTCACGTGGTCGACCCGGCCGGCGCCGGCCAAGAGATCGAGTTCCCGGCGCGGCCGCAAGAGCGCGCGCCCGCGAAGCTGCCGGTGATCGCGACCGTCGCGCCGCTGTTCGCCGGCGTCGCTCTCGCCGCTGTGATGCGTCGCCCCGAATACCTGCTGTTCACCGTGTTGTCGCCCCTGATGCTCGCCGGTCAATGGCTCGGCGACCGGGTCGGCCAGCGGCGGGCCGCCCGCGCGCAGGCCATCGGCTACGCCGAGGCGTTGTCGACCGCGCAGCTCAAGCTCGCGGCCGCGTTGGCCGCCGAGCTGGCCGATCGCCGCGCCTGGAGTCCTGACCCGGCCACGGTCGCCGAGATCGCCACCGCACCCAGCCGCCGGTTGTGGGAACGCCGCCGAACCGATCCCGACTTCGCCGTGCTGCGGGTGGGCGCCGGAACTGTGGTCGCGGCCGCGACGCCAAGCGATGAAGCCGTCGAACGCCCCGTGCTGGCCGACGCGCCGGTGACCCTCAATCTGCGCGCCGTCGGCGTGATCGGGCTCGCCGGCCCTCGTGATCGCGTCGACGCGCTCGCCCGCTCCCTCCTGGCGCAAGTCGCGGCGCTGCACCCTCCGCGCGACGTCGCGACCGTCGTCCTCGCGCAGCCCGCGAACGCCGACCGGTGGACCTGGACGCGCTGGCTGCCCCACCTCCTGCCGGCCGACGGCACCCGCAGCCAGGCGCTGCTGGGACTCGACGGCCCGACCACCGCCGCCCGCGTCGGCGAACTCAAGGCGCTCATCACGACACGCCGACACGCCGGCGCCGGCTCGTCTCCGCGCGCGATCGTCGTCCTGATCGATGGCGCGCACGCCTTGCGCCCCACCCCCGGATTCGCCGACGTCTTGCGCGACGGGCCGTCGGTCGGCGTCTTCGCGATCTGCCTCGAGACCGACGGCGCGCGACTACCCGAGGAATGCGGTGCGGTCGCGCAGTTCTCGGACGACGCACGCGGCCGGGTGGAGCTGTCGGTCGCGAGCGCGCCCGCCGTCCGCGATGTCGTTGCGGACGACGTGAGCTTCGCTCTGGCTGAGCGGATCGCGCGCGCGCTGGCGCCGCTGCGCGACGACACACCGAGCGAAGGCGCCGCGGCACTACCCGACAGCCTCCGGTGGCTCGACGTCGCCACGGTGGCCGACTCGACCGACGATTTCGCGGCGGCGTTGGCGGCGCGCTGGTCCGCCAGAGCGGGAAGCACGGCGGCGGTTCTCGGCGTCGGGAGCGACGGCGTCTTCGAGGTCGACCTCGCGCGTGACGGGCCGCACGCGTTGGTCGCCGGGACGACCGGCGCAGGCAAGAGTGAGCTGCTGCAAACCCTTGTCGCCTCGTTGGCTGTCGCGAACCGACCGGATGAGCTGACCTTCGTCCTGGTCGACTACAAGGGCGGCGCCGCCTTCGGCGCGTGCGGTGCGCTGCCGCACACCGCCGGCCTCGTCACAGATCTCGACAGCGCTCTCGCCGAACGGGCCCTCGTCTCGCTCACCGCCGAACTGAAGCGACGCGAGAGCTTGTTCGCGAGCGCGCGCGTGACCGACATCGCGGCGTACCGGGCGAGTGGCCGGAACCTGGCCCGGCTCGTCATCGTGGTCGACGAGTTCGCCTCACTAGCCGACGAACTGCCAGATTTCGTCGGTGGATTGGTCGGCGTGGCCCAACGGGGGAGGTCGCTTGGGATCCATCTCGTCTTGGCGACGCAACGTCCCGAGGGCGTCGTGAGCGCTGACATCCGCGCCAATACGAATCTGCGGATTTGCCTTGCCGTGACGCGAGAATCGGAGTCCCGCGACGTCATCGAGGCGCCGGACGCCGCCCGGATCAGCCGGCTCACGCCCGGCCGCGGGTACGCGCGCACCGGTCACAGCGAGTTGCGGGCGTTCCAGTGCGGGCGGGTTGGCGGCGCCGTGCGGGAAGCCGTCACCGAAACGAGCGTGCGCATCGCGCCGTTTCGCTCGCTCGGCTACGCCGCGCCCACCGCAGGGGAATCGCGCGAGAGCGAGCACGCGGAGAAGGACCTCGACGTCATCGTCGCCGCTTGCGGCGAAGCGGCGAAGTATCTCGCTGTCGAGACACCGGCGTCGCCATGGCTACCACCGCTGCCCGACGTCATCACGTCGTCCGAGGTCGACGATCCGCCGCTGACGGCGACGTTGGGCTGGCGTGATCTGCCCGCCCTGCAACGCCGTGAGGCGTACGTCGCCGACCTCGCTCGCGCTGGCCATCTGGTCATCTCCGGCAGCGCGCGCAGCGGCCGCACCACGACCTTGCGCACGCTGGCGGGGTTGCTCGCGCGCAGCACGTCGACCGCCGACCTGCACGTGTACGCGTTCGACTGCGCGGGCGGCGCGATCGCCGCGCTCTCCAACCTGCCGCATTGCGGCGCCATCGTCGCGGCCCACGAGTCAGACCGCGCCCGGCGACTGATCTCGATGCTCGCCGGCGAACTCGCGGCCAGGCGGGCCGAGCTCGCCGCCCAAGGATTCGACTCCATCGACGAGCAGCGGACACGAAGCTGCGCGCCGCTCCCCCACCTCGCGGTGTTCGTCGACGGCTGGGAGTCGTTTCTCTCGTCGTTCGAGGACGTCGACGGCGGGCGCGTGGTCGACGGCATGTTCGACCTGCTGCGCGACGGCGCGAGCGCCGGCGTGCACGTGTTCGCCACCGCCGATCGCGGCGGGCTGGTCGGCCGCCTCGCGTCGCTGGTCGACCAGCGCCTCGTGTTGCGGCTCGCCGACCGCGCCGATTTCGCGCTCATCGGGCTGCCCACGGGTGCTGTGCCGGAGAATTTGCCCGCAGGCAGGGGGTTTTGCGCACACGACCTCACCCAGCTGCAGATCTGCCTACTCTCGGCCGACCCATCCGGTCCCGGGCAACTGGAGGCGTTCAACACGATCGCGACCGACGCGGCGGTCCGCGACGAAGGGCTGACCGCGTCGAGCCGTCCGCGCCGCGTTGACGAGTTGCCCGCCCACGTCGTCCTCGAAGAGCTCGAACGCCTCGTCGGACGACGCGCGCGCGGTGATCAACACGGTGACGCACGGGTCTTGCTCGGCGTCGGCGGGGATCAGGCAGAACCGGTGTCGATCGACCTCGTCGACGCCGGCCCTGGCTTCGTCATCGCCGGTCCGCCGCGATCCGGTCGCAGCACGGCTCTAGGCTGCGTCGCCGCGTCGTTGCGCGCAGCCGGCTGGTTCACCGTGTTGATCACCGCGCGCCCGTCGTCCGTCGGCGCGTGGGTCGACGCCGCGATCAGCGCGCTCGACCCGCAGGTGGACGGCGTGCTGTCGGCGCCGCGACAGCGCGTCGCCGTCCTGGTCGACGACGCGGAGCGCGTGCTCGACACACCCGCCGCGGCGCCGCTGGAGCGATTCTCGCGAGACGCCCGCGACAGCGGTCGGCTGCTCGTGGTCGCAGGAATGACAGAGGATCTCGCGATCGGATTCCGCGGATTCGTCGTCGAGGCGCGGCGCTCGCGTTGCGGCGTTCTCCTCGCGCCACGCGGCCCACTCGACGGCGAGGTGTTCGGCGTCAGGCTGTCGCGCCAGACCGGCGGGCGGGTTCCGCCTGGTCGCGGCCTGCTGGTCGAGCACGGGACGGCCGTCGCGCTGCAGATCGCCGCACCGAGCGGTGCTCCGGCCATCTCCAGCAGCTGACCCCGGATTCCCGGGACGCGCCGGACTTGGTCACCGATCCGGCAGGCCGGCCGAGCGCACCAGCGCCCGCACCTCGCGCAGCGCGACCGACAGCGTCGCCAGATCGGCGCCGTCGCTGGCCAGGATGTCGTCGACCACCGCCCCCGCGCGAGTGAGCGCCGCGGCGTTGGCCAGCCGCCACGCCGCGATGCGATCGTCCGCCGAACCGCCATGAGGGGTTGAGGCGAGCACGTCGGCGGTGAGCTCCGCGTGGGCGGCGACCAAGTCGTCGCGCGCGGCCGCGCGAGCCAGGGTGTGCCAGCGAGTGTCACGCGGCAGCGCCGCGATCAACGAGCTCAACCGCGAGACGCCAAGCACGTCAGCGAGGGCGAAGTGCACTCGCGCGACCTCCTCGACGTCCGTCGTCGCGCGCAGCGCGATCTCCACCACGGACAACGCGTTGAGGCCCTCACCGAGCGCCACCGCCCGACGCGCCAGCTTCGGCGCGGCGCCCGCGTCGACCAGCCGCTGCTGCTCAGCGGCGAACCGCTCGGCCTGCTCACCTCGCAACGTCTCGCCCAGTCCGGCAAGCACCTTGCGAACGCCCGGCTCGAGCCGAGACACGGTCTCCGGGACGTCGATCGGCGGGCGCCGGTTCGCAAGGAACCACCGCGAGGCTTTGTCGAGCACCTGCCGGACGACGACGAGCAGCGACGTCTGCACCTCGCTGCTCACGACGTCGTCGAGCGCCTCGATGTCGGCCCAAACGGCGTCGGTGTCGAACACCTGGCGGGCGGCGGTGTGGGCGCGCACGATCTCAGGGGTCGACGCGGTGGTCTCGCCGCCGAGCCGGGCGACGAACGTCGCGCCCGAGTAGTTCACCAACTGGTTGGCGAGTTGGGTGGCGATGATCTCCCGCAACAGCGGATGCTCGGCCATCGCGGCGGCGAAACGCTCACGCAAGCCGGAGGGGAAATACTCGACGAGCGCCTGCTGGGCGAAGATGTCGTCCGACAAATCGGAGGCCGCGATGTCTTGCGCCGTCGTGATTTTCGCGTACGCGACGAGCACCGCCAGCTCCGGCCGCATCAACCCGAGGCCGGCCGCCCGCCGTTCGGCGACGCCTTCGGCGTCGGGCAGCCGCTCGAGTGCGCGGGACAGCTGGCCGGACTTCTCTAACGCGTCCATGTAGGCCGCGTGCACGTGCAGCGTCGCGGGCGCCTGCGCCTGCGAGCACGCAAGCGCCAAGTTTTGCGAGTAGTTGTCGCGCAGCACGAGCGCGGCGATCTCGTCGGTCATCCCCGCCAACAGCGGCCCGCGCTCTGCCGGGCTCAGCCGCCCCGAGCGGGCGGCGACGTCGAGCAAGATCTTGATGTTCACCTCGTGGTCGGAGGTGTCGACGCCGGCGGAGTTGTCGATCGCGTCGGTGTTGATGTGCCCGCCGGTCAAAGCGAATTCGATGCGGCCGAGCTGGGTGAAGCCCAGATTTCCGCCTTCGCCGACGATTTTGCAGCGCAGGTCGCGGCCGTCGACGCGAATCCCGTCGTTGGCGCGATCGCCGACGTCGGCGTTGGTCTCGGCGTGCGCCTTCACGTAGGTGCCCACGCCGCCGTTCCACAACAGGTCGACCGGCGCGCGAAGGATCGCTCGCATGAGATCGGACGGCGCGAGCGGCGTCTCGGGGATTCCCAGCGCCTCGGCCATTTCCGTCGACACCGGCACGGCCTTCGCGGTGCGCGGCCACACACCGCCGCCCTTCGAGATCAGCTGCGCGTTGTAGTCGGCCCACGAGCTGCGCGGCAACGCGAACAACCGCTTGCGCTCCTCGAACGACGTGGCGGGGTCGGGTTCGGGGTCGATGAAGATGTGCCGGTGGTCGAACGCCGCGACCAGCCTGACGTGCCGCGACAACAGCATCCCGTTGCCGAAGACGTCGCCCGACATGTCGCCGATGCCCACGCAGCTGAAGTCGGTGGTCTGGCAGTTGACTCGCAGGTCGCGGAAATGCCGCTTGACCGACTCCCACGCGCCGCGCGCAGTGATGCCCATCGCCTTGTGGTCGTAGCCAGCCGACCCGCCCGACGCGAAGGCGTCGCCCAACCAGAATCCGTACTCCGCCGAGATGCCGTTGGCGAGATCGGAGAACGTGGCGGTGCCCTTGTCGGCGGCGACCACGAGATAGCTGTCGTCGCCGTCATGGCGCACGGTGTCGGCCGGCGGCACGGTCTGCCGACCGGCGGGCGTGGTGAGCAGGTTGTCGGTGAGGTCGAGCAAGCCGCGAATAAGCGTCTGATAGCAGTACACGACCTCGGACTGCTGCGCCTCGCGGTCGGTCGTGTCCGCGGGCGGCCGCTTCACGACAAAGCCGCCCTTCGACCCGACCGGCACGATGACCGCATTCTTCACCGTCTGCGTCTTGGCGAGCCCCAGGACCTCCGTGCGGAAGTCCTCGCGCCGGTCGGAATAGCGAATGCCACCGCGGGCCACCGCGCCGAAGCGAAGATGCACGCCCTCGACCCGGGGCGAGTAGACGAATATCTCGAACTTCGGCCGCGGTTGCGGCAGGTCGGGGATCTCCTGCGAGGCGAACTTCAGCGACAGGTAGCCCTTCGGCTCGCCTTCGACGCGCTGCCAATGGTTGGTGCGCAACGTTGCCTCCACCAACGACAGATAGCTGCGCATGATGCGGTCCTCATCGAGACTTCCCACCTCGTCGAGGGACTTCTCGATGCGGCCGGTCAACTCCGCCTCGGCGGCATCGCGATCGCCGTCAAACGATGGGTCGAGCCGGGCCTCGAAAAGCTCGACGAGCAGCCTCGCGATGCCCGCGTTCGACACGAGAGCCGATTCGACGTAGTCCTGGCTGAAGCGCGAACCGGCCTGTCGCAGGTATTTCGCGTACGCGCGCAGGACCACGACCTGCCGCCAGTCGAGCCCGGCGCGCAACACCAGGGCTTGGAAGCCGTCGGCCTCGGCGTCGCCGCGCCACGCCGCCGCGAGCGCGTCCTGGAACCGGTGACGCGTCGTCTCGGTGTCGCCGGAGCCGTCGACGACGCGGCTCCGCAGCCCGAAGTCGTAGATCCACGCGGGATCGGCGCCGCGCCGCTCGATGGCGTACGGCCGCTCGTCGGTGACCTCGACACCCATGCTTTGCAGCAGGGGTAGCAACTGCGACAACGACACCGCGGCGCCAAGCCGGTACACCTTCAGCCGCAGCTCGTCCGGTGCGGCGTGAATCGGCTCGTAGAGGCGCAGCGCGAACCCGTCGACGCCAAGGCGCTCGACTTCCTGCAGATCGTCCACGGCCACGGTCGCCGGGAAATCTTCCTTGTACGCCTCGGGAAACGCCCCGACGTAGCGGTCCGGCAGCGTGCGGTCGGCTTCTCCGAACCGGTCCTGCAGAGCCTCGGAGAAGTCGTCGTCCCAGGTGCGGGTCGCGGCGACCAGCCGGCGCTCGAGGGCATCGCGGTCGACGTCGGCGATCGCGTCGGTGTCGACCCGGACCACGAAGTGCACGCGCGCGAGCACCGACTCCGCGACGCGCAAGGTGTCGTCGACGCTGGTGCCGCCAAGCGCCTCCAGCAGGATGCGCTCCATCCGCAGCCGCACCTGGGTGCTATATCGCTCGCGGGGCAGATAGACCAGGCAGGAGACGAACCGCCCGTAGACGTCCTTTCGCATGAACAGCCGCAGCCGCCGCCGCTCCTGGAGATGCAACACACCGATCGCGGTCTGATACAACTCCGGCAGCGACGTCTGGAACATCTCGTCACGCGGCAGATCCTCGAGGATCTGCATCAGGTCCTTGCCGCTGTGGCTTTGTGGAGCGTACCCGGATCGCTCGATCACCGCGGCCGCCTTGCGCCGCAGCAGCGGGATCGACAGCACGCTGCTCACGTACGCGGTCGAGGTGAACAAGCCGAGGAAACGTCGCTCCCCCACGACCTTGCCCGCGTCGTCGAAAACCTTGACACCGATGTAGTCGAGGTACACCGGACGATGCACGGTGGCCCGAGAATTCGCTTTCGTGATAAGCAAAAGCTGCGGGTCACGGGCCTTCTCGCGCACCTCCAACGGCATCGTCGAAAGCAGTCGGGGCTTCGGCTTGTCGGCGCGCAAGATGCCGAGGCCGGTGCCCGGAACGACACCGAGCGCGGGTTCAGCGGTCTCGGGGTCCTCGAGCAGCCGGTACTCCCGATATCCCAAGAAGGTGAAGTGATCGTCGGTGAGCCAGCGCAGGAACTCCGCCGTCTCGGCCAACTCGGCGGTGTCGATCGGCAGCCCCGGCGTCGGCGACGTGGCGACCTGCTCAGCCACCTGTTGCGCGACCATCCGCATCCGCGGCCAGTCCTCGACGACGTCGCGGACGTCGCGCAGCACTCGCACGATGTCGTCGTGCAGCCTGCGCTCGGCGTCCGCGCCGCTTTGTGGAGCGACCTCGAAGTGCATCCACGACTCGACGAGCGTGTCGGGCGGCGCCTCGTGCGCGTCAAGCGTGCCGAGCACCTCGAGCAGCCGCCCGTCGAGATCGCGCCGGACGACGAATTGCGGGTGCACCACAAGGTGAATCGCGATGTCGTGCCGCGACAACTCTTGGGTGACCGAGTCGACCAGGAAGGGCATGTCGTCGGTGACGATCTCGACGAGCGTGTGGGCGGCACGGCCGGCCAACTGGTCGGAGTCGAACGTCACGACCCGCACCTTCGGCGAGCCCGGCGGCCGGTTCGTCGCGAAGTCGCGATGCCCCCAGGCCACCTCGTAAGGCTCCACCAGCGGCCAGTCCAACACGTCCTCGGCCGCGACGTGCTGGAAGTACCGGGTGAGGAACGGCTCGACGTCGTGGCTGTTTTCGCGGCCTTGTGACGCGGCCGCGATGAGCCGCGCCTTGTCCTGCTCCAACTCCTCGTCGTGCCGCTCGAACGCGCCGCTCATCGCGCGCTCCCGTCGTCCGAGAAACCCATGTGGGGGTAGTTGACCCGCATCGGTGGCGCGAAGTTCTCCTTGATGGCGCGGGTGCTCGTCCAGCGCAGCAGGTTTTGCATCGACCCGGCCTTGTCGTTGGTGCCGCTCGCGCGCCCACCGCCGAACGGCTGCTGTCCGACAACCGCGCCGGTCGGCTTGTCGTTGATGTAAAAGTTGCCGGCCGAGAACCGAAGCGCGTGGGTGGCCGCCGCGATGGCGGCGCGGTCTTGGGCGATCACCGCGCCGGTGAGCGCGTAGGGCGCGACGTCTGCCGCCTGCGCCACCACCTCGTCGTAGCGATCGTCGTCGAAGACGCGCACCGCGAGGATCGGTCCGAAGTACTCGCGGGTGAACACCTCGTCGTTCGGGTCTTCGGCGAGAAAGACGGTCGGCCGAACGAACCAACCTTCGGCGTCGTCAAGCTGGCCGCCCGCGACCAAGGTCATGCCCGGCGTCGACTTCCCGCGTTCGATCGCCTCACGCAACCGGCCGAACGACCGCCCGTCGATCACCGCGCCCATGAAGTTGGAGAAGTCGGTGACGTCGCCCATCGACAGCGACTCGACCTGCGCGACGAACTCCGGCTCCAGGCGGTTCCACACCGAGCGCGGGACGTAGGCGCGGGAGGCCGCCGAGCACTTCTGCCCCTGGTATTCGAAAGCGCCGCGGATCAGCGCCGTTCGCAACACATCGACGTCGGCGGACGTGTGCGCGACGACGAAATCCTTGCCGCCGGTCTCTCCGACGACCCGCGGGTAACCGCGATAGCGCGACAGGTTCTCGCCGACGCCGCGCCACAAATGCTGGAACGTCGTGGTGGACCCGGTGAAGTGAATGCCCGCGAGGTCGCGATGCGGCAACGCGACCTGGGACACCGCGGCGCCGCCGCCGGTGACCATCGTGATGACGCCGGGTGGCAGGCCGGCGGCGGTCAGCAGGTCCATCAGGAAGTGCGCCGAAAACTGTTGTGTGGGCGAGGGTTTCCACACGCACACGTTTCCCATCAACGCGGGGGCGGTCGGCAGGTTGCCCGCGATCGAGGTGAAGTTGAACGGGGTGATGGCCAGCACGAAGCCCTCGAGCGGACGGTGGTCGACCCGGTTCCAGGTGCCCGGCGACGAGATCGGCTGCTCGGCGAGGATCTGCCGGGCGAACTGGACGTTGAACCGCCAGAAGTCGGCGAGCTCGCACGCCGCGTCGATCTCGGCCTGGTAGCACGTCTTGCTCTGCCCGAGCATGGTCGCCGCGTTGATCGTGTCGCGCCACGATCCGGTCAGCAGGTCGGCGGCCTTCAAGAAGACCGCGGCCCGGTCGTCGAACGACAGCTCGCGCCAGGCCGGCGCGGCCGCGAGGGCGGCGCCGACCGCCTCGCTCACGTCGTCCGGGGTGGCCTCGCCAAACGTGCCGAGCACGGCCGAACGGCGATGCGGTTGGACGACGTCGATCCGCTCACCGCCGCCCATCCGCCGGCGCGCGCCCAAGGCGAGGGTGAGGTCGACGCGCTCGGAGGCGAGCTCCTTGAGGCGGCTTTCGAGTCTCGAGCGCTCGGGGCTTCCTGGCGCGTAACCCAGGGGTGGCTCGTTCGTGGGGTTCGGAACCGTGGTGACGGCGTCCATCGCGTTGGTGCTCCTGGCGTCGGCTCGCTTGCGGGGTCTCTGCTTGCGTGGGCGACTTGCTTCAGGCGACTGGGGTGATCCGCAGGATGAGGCGGGTCGCCTCCATCCTGGCATGCCTATCGCCACGCGGCGCGCCCAGCTGAATGATCACTCGAGCGAGAACTCGAGCGAGCAGCCGCCTGACCTCCGCGAATACCCACCGCGAGTACCCCCGCGAGTGAAGGGTTCGCGCTGCAAATTCACCCCCGGAGGCAGCGACAACCCTTCACTCGGCTCGCGGTCGGCTCGCGGTCGGCTCGCGGTCGGCTCGCGGTCGGCTCGCGGTCGGCTCGCGGTCGGCTCGGTTGACGCGCACCGGCTCGCTCGGCCTGCTCGGCTAGCTAGCCGACCAGCGCGCCGATCTCTTGGACCGCGTACCACTGCAACTCATGGTCGTCGAGACCGTCGACCATGAACTGCGCGTCGTCGTCGCCGGCGTCAGCCGCCGCGACCGCCCGGGCCGCTGCTTCGACGTCCGGACCTGCCGACGGGTCGTCGACATGCACCGCCGCGACGGCGTCCAGGACGACGGCCGCGCCTAGCCGGACGGCCGCGTGGTCGATGTCAGGGGCCGCGGTGACGTCGCCGTCCGAGACGTCGACAGCCAGCACGACGCGGCGCGGGACGCCGACGTCCCCGGACGACGCGAGCCGCCGCAGCGACGCGCGCGCGGCGTGGGTTAACGCAACGTACTCCAACTCCTCGAGGTCCCCCTCGCGGTACCACTCGCGCAGCCCTGGGGTCACCGCGAAGGCGACGGCGCCCGAGTCGGCGACCACGGCCCGCAGGTCGACCGGTCCGTCGTCGGCGCCGACGCTGACCCGGCCCGACAAATCGGGCAAGCTGGTGGGGACGTAGACGCGCACGGAGCACATGCTGCCACGCGCGACGCGCGCGCCTCCCGACGCGACGCGAGCAGATCGAAAAGTCGCGTCCCGAGGGCTCAGGCCCGCGCGAATTGAGCCGAAGCACCTATTGGCGCCTGGTTGCCCCCAGTGCCGCCGCGCGGCCCACCGCCGCGCCGGGTTCGGCGACTCGACGGAGCGAACATGTCAGGTGTCACTGCGGTGCGGCCCTCATCGACCGCCACGACGGCGCGTCCCTGGCGCGACCGCTCCTTGGCGTTCAAGATCAACGTCGCTGTGCTAGTCGCGGTCGCGACCGCCGGCGCGATCGCGGGTGTGGCGCTCAGCTCGATCTCCTCGATGGCCTCGCACGCCAAGGCCGCTCGGGACACCGCCGTCGCGACGTCCGCCCATTCCGAAATCTCCACCGTGCTGCGCGAGCAGACCGCCGCCAACCGCAACGTGCTGCTGATCCTGTTCATCGGAATCGCGATCGCGCTGTTCATCGGCTGGCGGGTGGCCCGCCGGATCCGGACCGACGTGAACTCGGTGGTCGGCGTCGCGGAAGGCCTCGCGACCGGCGACCTCACCCGCAGCGCGCGGCTGGACAGCTCCGACGAGATCGGCCGGTTGGCCAGCGCGCTCGATCGCGCGTCGGCGCAGCTTCGGCAAGACTTCGCCTCGGTGAGCGGCAACGCGTCCACGCTCGCGTCGGCGTCCGTGGAACTCACGAACGCGGCCAGCGCGCTGGCAAGTTCCGCTGAGGCGGCGTCGGGCGAGGCGAACGCGTCCGCCGACACCGCGAGCGCCGTCACCTCTCACGTGCAGGCCGTCGCGACCGGCGGTCAGGAAATGGGCAGCTCGATCCGCGAGATCAGCGTGAATGCGAGCGAGGCGACGAGAGTGGCCGCGCAGGCGGTGACCGTCGCCGCGTCGACCAACGACATGGTGACCCGGCTTGGCGAGTCGTCGTCGCAGATCGGTCAGGTCGTGAAGGTGATCACCTCGATCGCGCAGCAGACGAACCTGCTCGCGCTGAACGCGACCATCGAGGCCGCCCGCGCCGGCGAGGCAGGCAAGGGCTTCGCGGTCGTGGCGGGCGAGGTCAAGGACCTCGCGCAGGAGACGGCGAAGGCCACCGAGGACATCGCGCATCGGGTCGACGCGATCCAGGGCGACACCGCCGCGGCGGTCGCGGCGATCAGCGAGATCAGCTCGATCATCGAGCGCATCAACGAGATCCAGACCGTCATCGCGTCAGCCGTCGAGGAGCAGACCGCGACGACGAACGAGATGAACCGCAGCATCGACGAGGCCGCAAGCGGCGCGCACGAGATCGCCAACCGCATCACCCGGGTGGCGCGCGCGACACAGCAAACGGCGGGCACCGTGGGCAGCGCGCGACACGCGGCCGAGGAGCTGGCCCGGATGTCGGGTCAGCTGCAGCAGGTCGTCGCGCGCTTCAAGTACTGAGAAGACTGGGAGGCGCTGACGCGTCAGCGGGCGTGGCGAAGCAGCCGCCGCGACCGACCGCGTCTGCGGGACGTGAGACCGACGCCCGCCACTTGCGCGACAAGGGGCAGCAATGCTTGCCGCGCAGGCGAATCCGGCGCTACCTCACCGATGGAACGGCCGCCGGCGACGGCGTGGTCAAAGCCGGCCTGGTCGTGCGGCACGAACGTGACGTCCTCAACCCCGGCGTGGCGCGACAGCGCCTGCGCGATTTGCGCGTGCGGCTCGCCGTTGATCGGCCCCGTGCGCACCCGGTTGACCACCACGTGCGGACGGCAGTCCGGCAGCACCTCGGTCAGCTCGGTGAGCCCGCGCACCAGCCGCTGCAGTCCGACCGGGTCGGCGGTTCCGACGGCGACCACGTGGTCGGCGTCGGCCAAGGTGGCAAGCGTCGCGCCGTTTCGCCGTGGCGCGGCGGTGTCGTAGCTCAACTCCTCGTCTTGCTCCAAACAAAAGCCGCAGTCGACGACGGTGAGGGCGGCGATCCTGCGCGCGAGCGCGTAAACGGCGGTCAGGCCTGACGGCCGCAGCTCCGGCCAGCGGTCGGCGCGCGCGATACCGGTCAGCACTCGAAGTCGTGGCGACACCACACGCGCCAGCTCGGCCAACGCAACGATGTCGAGATTGCCGGTGTTGGCCTGTCGCACCGCGGCCGCCAGGCCCGGTGACTCGTCCAGCAATCCGAGCGCTTGCGCGACGACCGCACCGTAGACGTCGGCGTCGGCCAGCAAGGTGTTGACGCCGAGCTGGGCCGCCTCGGTCGCGATGGTGACGGCCAACGTCGTCCGGCCTGGCGCGCCGGTGGGACCCCACACCGCCACGAGCCGTCCGTCCCAGCTCGGCTGTTCCGGCGAAACAACGTCGTCGTCGACGGCCGGCAGTGCTGGCAGTGCTGGCAGTGCTGGCAGTGTAGGCAACGCCGCGCGGGGGTCGGAATAGCCGAGTTGCAGCGGATCAGGCGCCGTCTCCAGTTCTTCGGCGACCGCGTCGGTGACGGCAGCCGAGATCGCCTGCGGGCCGGCGTCGCCGCCCAGCACGTGCCGGACGCCGAGCTGTCGCAACCGCCGCTCGGCGTCGTCGCCCGAGACCAACCCGACGACGGCGACGCCCGCGGTCGCCAGCCTGGCGAGCGCGTCGCGATCGAGACGACGCAAGTCGGCCGACAAGATGACGGCCCGCGCCGTGCCGCCCGCCGCGGTGGAAAGGAGATCGGCGAGGTCGACACAACGACGGACGACGCTGACGCCGTAATCGGCGCGCTCGAAAGCCGACACCAAGTCGGCTTCGCGCACCGAGTCGGTGACGGCGGTCAGGACCGGAACGCTCACGTCGTCGCGCCCTCGCTCGCCCCGGCGGACGAGCTGGCCGCCGCTGACGGGCTCGGTGAGAACGGACCCGGTGACGGAGCGGCGGAGGCGTTGTCGGAGGGCACCCGCACGACGTCGATCGAACCTGATTCGACGGCGCCGACAACCGCGTTGACGTACTGCGACGGAACCTGAAGAACGACGCCGGAATTCCCCGAGTCGGCAAGCGACGACTGCGCGATCACGTCGGCGACGGTGACGTTCGCGAGAACGAGTTGCGGCGCCTGCTGCGGCTGCCCCACCGTGCTTTTCACCGTGACGTACAGGTCGACCTGCTTGCCCTGCAGGTCACTGTCGTGCGGCATGTGCAGCTTGGCGACCGGCACGGTGACCAACCGGGTCGCGATCGGCGGTTGCGCCGGCACCGCGGCGATGGGAATCAACTGGCCGGCGCTTAGCGGCGCGATGGTCGTCCGGCCCACCAACGACTTGCCCGACGCGGAGTAGTAACCGGCGCCGTGGTCATGGAAGCGGACCTTGACCGTGACGAGATCCGACTTGGTCAACGTGGCGCCTGGCGCGAGGTCGTGCGAGGCCGCCCAGACCTCGTCGAAATGGCCGGACGACGCGACGATCTTCGCCCCGACCACGACCGACGCCAACACCAGCGCGATCCCGACGATCAGTCGGCCGTCGAGCCACGACGGCGGCTTCAGCCGACTGGCGGGCGGCGCGGGCAGATCGGACATAGCAGGACTCACCCCGTTGGTCGGCAGGCGTTGACCTCGTCGTGTCGGTCGCTATTTTGCTGGCATCGCACGGGCATCCGCATGTCCTCGAAGGCCAACTGTGGATAACCGAAACCAGCCGTGGCAAATGGTGGCAGACTTGCGGCGCGGGCGCGTGCGCCGCACGGGTGATGACGAATCGTAACGACGCAAAAACGCTGTGTGACAAGGGGATTCGAGGAGCGGCACGTGGAGAAGCGTTTCCTCTTGCTGAGTGACGTCGCTGAGGTGCTCAACATCTCCGCGGCGCAGGCCTACGCTCTGGTGCGCTCCGGCGAGCTGCCCGCTATCAAGGTCGGCGGCCGCGGCCAATGGCGCGTCGAGTCGGCGCAGCTCGAGCGGTACATCAAGGATGCCTACGACCGCACGCGTGACTTCGTCAGCACGCACCCGTTTGGCGGCGGCGAACTGGACGACGAGTAGCCGCACCCACCCGGTGCCCGTCTGAGGCCCGGCGCCTACCCGGCAAGTCGCACGATCACCAGCGCCGCGAACGGGACGGTGCGCACCGTTCGAACCGCGGCGGCGCGGCGAGCCTCCGCCGGCGGATGCTCGGCGATCTCAAGGAAATCGACGCCGACCCGGTCGATCGTGCCGGACGACGTGACGCCGTCCAGGTAACCGATCGTCACTGGCGCCCGGTCGCGAGCCACCGCGCGCAGCGCGTGGGCTAACCCCAGCCTGCGAGCCACCTCGCCCTCGCTTCGGGGAGTCGCCGACAGCGCGCCCAACCCGGTGATCGACACGATCACGGACGACGGGATCAGCGCCTCGCGGCCGCCCGTCTCCGACAGCAGCAGCCAATCGGCGCCGACGCCGGCGACCTCACCGTCAATGTTGCCGAAGCCGGCGACGCGCACGCCGATTGCCTCGCCCCGCGCGGGCCGCAACCGATCGACCAGCCTGACCAACGCCAGCTCGCGACGCGTGCGGTCGCTCACCTCGGCCGCGAATTCGGCCGCGTGCTCAGCGTCGAACTGGGCCTCGAGGTCGTCGAACAACGCCTCCCACCGCACAAGTGCTCCCTTCGAATCGCTTCGGCGAAGGATAGCCGTCGGCTCGGCCAACCGCCGCGAACAGTATTGACATGAGGCTAATGGAGGTGTACGAAGGCAAACATAGGTAAACGAAGGTAGGGAGCGCAATGGCTACGGTGGCTGGCTCGGTCGGTCGGCGCGCGACACGGGTCGTGGCCACGCTTGGCGGCGTTGGCTACCTGTTGTGGTGGGCTGCCGGTTCTCCCGCCCATTCACTGCTGGCGCTCACGCGTGATCCGCCGAGCCGATTCGACGATCTGTTGGTCGCCGTCGCTGGCGCCGCCGCGTGGATGTGCCTGTGCTGGTTCGGGCTCGTGGTCGCACTCCAGGCGTTCGCGCTCGGCTCCGGCGCGCTGGCCACCACATGCAAACGAGCGTCGACCTGGGTCGCGCCGCGAGTCCTGCGCGGTGGCGCCCGTTGGATCCTCGGGGCGACGCTGCTCGCCGGCCCGCTGACCGCGGGTGTCGCCGGCGCGGCCCAAGTCAGCGGTGGCTCGGCGCCCCCGAGTCCGATCGCGGTGCTGAGCCTCGACCGGCCGGGGTTGCCGAACCTCGACCGGCCTCTGGCACCCGTGTTCGGCGGCGCCGACGCGCAGGCTCGGGCCAGTTCCGCGACGTCCGCGGCACCACCCACGACCTCGGCGCCCAGGATGACCGCGTCCCCGAGCCACTCGCCGAACCCTGCGGCGAGCCCTGCAGCGAGCCCTGCGGCGAGCGAGGCGCCACCGATGACCGCGGCGCCAATCCCTGCCTCGCGCGACCCCGCGCGAACGATGACCTCGGCGCCGCTCCTGACCGGGGGCGCGCACCGCGACACGGCCAACGCACCCGACACCGGCTACGTGGTCCGCCGCGGCGACACGCTGTGGGACATCGCCGCCCGGCATCTCGGCCCGCACGCGTCCGCCGCCGAAATCGCTCGCGCGTGGCCGCGGTGGTACGCCGCGAACCAGGCAGCGATCGGTCCGAACCCACAGCTGATTCATCCGGGGTTGGTGCTGCGCGCCCCCGCGTGAGCGATCGCCTCGGTGCCCCGAGTTCGAACCACCCGACTTCGCCCGCCTTCTCCCGCGTTCGCCCGCCTTCTCCCGCCTTCGGCCGCCTTCGCTCGACTTCGCCCGCCTTCCCCCCGACTCCCCAACCGCCGTCCCGCCGAGTCAAAGGAATCCAATGGCTGCGACCGCCTCCGCCCTGGCCGTGCCCGCCGAAGACGCCCCACCAACCGACGCCGCGACGCCCGCTGGGCGGCCCAGGTCCGGCGCCGACGTCTTGCCCACCGACGACCACGTGGTCAGCCCGCCGGGCGTCGACGCCGGGCCGTCGAACGAAGCCGGCCAGCTGCGGCGAGCGCCGGTTCCGTTGTGCGACCCGCCGTTTGAGGACGAGGCGACCGGCGCCGGCGACCGCGACCGCGACGGCGCCTTCGAAGACCACAAAGCCCACAACGACCGCGGCGCTCAGGGCACCCTCGCGCTCGCGTTCGCGTTTCCCGGCGGCTTGCCGGTCGCACCGGACCAACCATCCGACCTGTCGCGCGGCAGCCATCGGCGCCTGCAGATGGTGCCGCCGCTGGAACGCAAATCGGGCAAGCGGCCGGGCGGCCGCAAGCAACGAAGGTCGGAGGACGACTTCGGTCCGCGGCAGACTCCGCGGGCGAATCTGCCGGAGCCAAAGGTGTGGGCCGGCCGGCTTGTTCAGGCGATGGTCGAGGTGACATCGGGCGTGCGGCCGGTGACACAACTCGTGCGCTGGACCACGACCGACGTCTACGCCGGTTTGCAGCGTCGGATCGCGCGCACCGAGCTGCTAAGTCAGCGCCCGGCAACCGGTCGGCGGGTAGGCGCGATCGTGCGATCAATCCACGTCGACGAGCCCGCCGATGGTGTCGCCGAAGTGTGCGCCGTCGTCCAGCACGGCGCGCGATGCCGTGCGATCGCGCTGCGCCTTGAAGGCTTCGACGGCCGCTGGCAATGCACCGCGTTGCAGGTTGGCTGACAGGGAAAGCGACCGGTAGACGTTTGCCGGGATAGAACCCCGCAGACGTCTACCGGTCGCCACCTCACGCTGGCTGGCCACCCGCAGTCACGCGACGTTGTGCGGGTCTCCGTGACAACGCTTGTAAGTCTTGCCTGATCCGCAGGGGCACTTCGCGTTGCGCGGCGTCCCTTCGTACATCAACGCCGGCTGGCCGTCGTCGGTGGTCGCCGCCGCGGCTTGGCCCGAACCGGCGTCGCCGTCGATCGTCGGCGCGGTGTACTCCAGTCGGGCCGGACGACGCGGCAGCTGCAACCCCGGCGCCACCAGCCGGGCGATCGCGGCCGCCTTCGCCTGGGCCTCGGTAGGCGACTCGTCGGCGGGCCCTCCGGCGGGCGCCGGCGCGAGCGCTCGCTCCTCGCCGTCCGGGCTTTGCGGCGTTTCGACGGCGACACCGCCCGCGGCACCCCCCGCTCCCTCAGCCGCCTCACCCGAGGCGGCTTCGGCGCCTTCCTCGGCCGTCGGCTCGACGGTCACCTGCACCTCGAGGTTGAACAGGAACGCGACGGACTCCTCCTTGATGGCGTCCATCATCGTGGTGAACATGGTGAAGCCCTCGCGCTGATACTCAACCAGCGGGTCGCGCTGGCCGTACGAGCGCAGCTGGATGCCCTCTTGCAGGTAGTCCATCTCGTACAGGTGCTCGCGCCACTTGCGGTCGAGCACCGACAACACCACGCGGCGCTCGAGCTCGCGCAGCACCGGCTCGCCGTCCGGCTTGACCCCGAGTGACTCCTCGCGCCGCTCGTATGCGGCTTGGGCGTCAGCAGTGATTTCCTCGATCAGGAACTCAGACGACAATCCCGCGCGGTCGCCGCCGCTCGCGGTCTCGAGGTCCTCGATCGACAGGCTGATCGGGTACAGCGCCTTGAGCGCCTTCCACAGCTCGTCGAGGTCCCACTCCTCGGCGTAGCCCTCGGCCGTCGCCGCGGTGATGTAGCCCTGCACGACGTCGTCGATCATGTGCGCGACCTGGTCGTGCAAGTCGTCGCCGTGCAGCACGCGGCGGCGCTCGGCGTAAATGACCGTGCGCTGCTTGTTCAGCACCTCGTCGTACTTCAGGACGTTCTTGCGGATCTCGAAGTTTTGCTGCTCCACCTGGGTTTGCGCGGAACGGATCGCGCGGGTGACCATCTTCGACTCGATGGGCACCTCGTCGGGGATGTTCAGGGTGTCCATGATGCGCTCGACCGCCGCGCCGTTGAACAACCGCATCAAGTCGTCGCCGAGCGACAGGTAGAACCGCGATTCCCCGGGGTCGCCCTGGCGGCCGGAGCGGCCGCGCAGCTGGTTGTCGATGCGCCGCGAGTCGTGCCGCTCGGTGCCGAGCACGTACAAGCCGCCGGCCCCGACCACCGCGTCGTGCTCGGCCGCGACCGACGACTTCCACTTCTCGAGAGCGTCGGGCCAGGCCGCCTCGTACTCCTCGGGATTCTCGACCGGCGACAGCCCCTTCTCCGAAAGCTCAAGCTGAGCGAGGAATTCCGGGTTTCCGCCGAGCATGATGTCGGTGCCGCGGCCGGCCATGTTCGTCGCGACCGTGACGGCGCCCTTGCGGCCGGCCTGCGCGACGATCGCGGCTTCCTTCTCGTGGTATTTCGCGTTGAGCACCTCGTGCGGGATGCCGCGGCGGAGCAGCATGCTCGACAGCAGCTCCGACTTCTCGACGCTGACCGTGCCGACCAGCACCGGCTGGCCCTTCTCGTGCCGCTCGGCGATGTCGTCGACGACCGACTCGAATTTCGACTTCTCCGACTTGAAGACGACGTCGCTTTGGTCCATGCGCTGCATCGGCCGGTTGGTCGGGATCGGCACCACGCCGAGCTTGTAGGTCTGGTCGAACTCGGCCGCCTCGGTGTAGGCAGTGCCGGTCATGCCACCGAGCTTGTCGTACAGGCGGAAGTAGTTCTGCAGCGTGATCGTGGCCAGAGTCTGGTTCTCCTGCTTGATCTCGACGCCTTCCTTGGCCTCGATCGCCTGGTGCATGCCCTCGTTGTAACGCCGGCCGTACAACATGCGGCCGGTGAACTCGTCGACGATGAGCACCTCGCCGTCGATGACGACGTAGTCCTTGTCGCGCTTGAACAATTCCTTGGCTTTCAAGGCGTTGTTCAGGTAGCCGACGAGAGCGGTGTGCGTGGCCTCGTAGAGGTTGTCGATGCCGAGCCAGTCCTCGACCCGCTGCACGCCCTGCTCGGTGACCGCGACGGTGCGCTTCTTCTCGTCGACCTCGTAGTCGCCCTCGCCCTCCTCGCCGCGCCGCAACCGGTTGGTCAGCGCCGCGAAGTCGGTGTACCACTTGAGGTTGAGCTCGACCGGCCCGCTGATGATGAGCGGCGTGCGGGCCTCGTCGATGAGGATGGAGTCGACCTCGTCGACCACGGCGTAGAAGTGACCGCGCTGCACCAGCTCTTCGGAGCTCCACGCCATGTTGTCGCGCAGGTAGTCGAAGCCGAACTCGTTGTTGGTGCCGTAGGTGATGTCCGCCGCGTACGCGACGCGACGCTGCTCCGAGGGCATCTGGGCCAGGATCACGCCGACCTCGAGGCCGAGGAAGCGATGCACCCGTCCCATCCACTCGGAGTCGCGCCGGGCCAGGTAGTCGTTGACCGTCACCAGGTGGACGCCGTTGCCGGCCAGGGCGTTGAGGTACACCGGCAGGGTGGAGACCAAGGTCTTGCCCTCGCCGGTGCGCATCTCGGCGATGTTGCCGAGGTGCAGCGCCGCGCCGCCCATCAGCTGGACGTCGAAATGCCGCTGGCCGAGGGTGCGGCGGGCCGCCTCCCGGACGGTCGCGAACGCCTCCGGCAGCAGGTCGTCGAGGCTCTCGCCGTCGGCGTAACGCGCCTTGAACTCGTCGGTCTGCTCGCGCAGCTCGGCGTCGGAGAGCGCGACGAAGTCCTCCTCGATGCTGTTGACCTGGTCGGCCAACTGCTTGAGGCGGCGCAGCGTCTTGCCCTCGCCGGCACGCAGGACTTTGTCTAGAAGCGCTGGCACGTGGATTGGCTCCTCGTAGGTTCGTTCGTAAGCCGGGCGGCACGCCAAGTCGGACGACGCGGTGTGAGCGCCGTCGCAGCCATCGTAGGCGAGTGAACGCGCGATTTGACGGCGGCCGACCCTACGATCACCCCTCATGACCGCCCTTGAGCTCTCGGCCGACGACGCCCGGCGGCTGGCGCTGCGCGCCCAACTGCTGCTCGGAGCGCCCGACCGCCGGGCCGGCGTGCCCGGGGTGCTGCGCGGCCTCGGCGCGGTCCAGCTCGACACGATCTCGGTGCTCGCCCGCTCGCACGAGCTGGTCGCCTACGCGCGGCTCGCGGCGATCGGCCGGGCGAAGGTCGAGCGAGCGTATTGGGGGCGCGGCGACGCCTTCGAGTACTGGGGGCACGCCGCGAGCGTGCTGCCGCTGTCGGAGTGGCCGCTGTTCGCGTTCCGGCGGCGCCGGTACCGCGAGCGCCAGGCGGTCTGGAACGAGCGGGTCACGTCGTCCGTCGACGAGGTGCTGCAACGGATCAAGCTGGAGGGGCCGCTGACCGCCACCCAGCTCGGCGGCGCCAAAAAGGAGTCCACCTGGTGGGGCTGGTCCGACATCAAGCACGCCGCGGAGTACCTGCTCGCGGTCGGCGAGTTGATCTGCGCGACCCGCACCGGCTGGCGGCGCGTGTACGACCTGCCGGAGCGGGTGGTCCCGGCCGACGCGCTGCACGACGACCTCGGCGACGATCACTGCAAACGCGAGCTGATCCGCAAGTCGGCTCAGGCGCTCGGCGTCGCGACCGCGGCAGATCTCGCCGACTACTTCCGGTTGCAGATCCGCGATGTCGTCCGGTTGCTGCCGCAGACCGGCCTCGCGCCGGTCACGGTGGCGGGCTGGCGATCGCCGGCCTGGGCCGACCCGGCCGCCCTCGACGCCGCCGGCACCCGAGGGCGGCATCGCACCACGTTGCTCTCACCGTTCGACTCGCTGGTGTGGGACCGCAAACGCACCGCGCGGTTGTTCGGGTTCGACCACCGGCTCGAGGCGTACGTGCCGAAGGAGAAGCGGCAGCACGGGTACTTCACGATGCCGGTGCTGGCCGGCGGGTCGTTGATCGCGCGCGTCGACCCCGCGCGCGAGGCCGGCGTGTTGGTCGCCCGGCAGGTCACCGTCGAGCCGCGGTTCGCGACGCCTCCGCGGGTCGGCGCGGCTGCCGCCTCGATCGGGCGGGCGCTGCGCGAGGCCGCCGACTGGGTCGGCTGCGACGACGTCGCGATCGAGCGGGTGCTCCCGGCCGCCGCCACGCGGGCCGTACGTGCCGGCGTCAGGTGATCTCGAGCAACTTCTCTCGGACGGCGTACACCACGGCTTCCATCCGCGAGTGCAGCTGTAACTTCTCGAGGATGTTGCGCACGTGGTTCTTGACCGTGTTCTCGCTGATGAACAGCTCCTTGGCGATGTCGCGGTTGTTCAGACCCTTGGCGACGAGCCGCAGCACTTCCATCTCGCGGTCGGTGAGCTTCGGCGCGGGCACTTGCTGCCGCGAGTCGCCTTTCTTGATCATCGACGCGAACTCGCTCAACAGTTTCGACGCCATCGAAGGGCTGATCAGCGACTGGCCACCGTGCACCGCGCGGATCGCGGCGGCCACCTCGTCGATCGAGATCTCCTTCAGCAGGTAGCCCATGGCGCCCGCTTTGATCGCGTCGTAGAGGTCGGCCTCCTCGTCGCTGATCGTCAGCATGATGATCTTCGCGGACGGCGCGATGTCTTTGATCGCCGTGCACGCCTCGATGCCGCTGCGCTTGGGCATCCGGACGTCCATCAACACGATGTCCGGCAGCGTCTGCCCGGCCTTGCTCACGGCCTCCGCGCCGTCGCTCGCCTCGCCGACCAAGTCGATGTCCGGCTCTTGGCCCAGCACCATTTCGAGTCCGCGGCGGAACAGCGCGTGATCGTCGACGACGAGCACCCGGATCGGCTCACCCGGCGCCGACGATGTCCCGGACTCGCCGGCAGCCGCGGTCCCGGCCGACGGCGCCGCGGAAGCGGGCTGCGGACGCCCTGCGCCGATCGGCGGTCTGGCCGCTTGCGGGCGACCGGCCGGAAGACCGGCAGCCCCTGCGGGCGCCACTCCAGGAGCGAAGTCACCCCGTCGGCCGAGCCCGTTTCCCGGCTCTCGATGCCCTTCGCTCACGACGCCTCCCACTCGCTCACCGCGCTACCCAACTCGCCGCGCTACCAACTCGCCGCATCCAAACAGCCCCGGACCCATCTCCTCGACCGGCCTGTTCGCGCTACCCGCCTAGCCTGTGTCCTGGTCCGATCCGGCCATCCGGGGCCCATCGTACGGACATCACGGGTCACATCGTGCTGCGAAGCGGCAGATCTTGCTCCGATTGCGTGCCGTTGACCACGCTGGGCTCGGCGCCGCCGAAGCTTTCAGTCGCCCCGTCGTACGCCTCCAGTCGGATGACGCCGTAGTCGTAACCGCGGCGCCGGTACACCACGCTCGGCAGGCCGCTCTCCTTGTCGCAGAACAAGAAGAAGTCGTGGCCAACGAGCTCCATCTCGTACAGCGCCTGGTCCAAGGTCATCGGAACCGCGCGGTGCAGCTTCTCCCGCACGAGCATCGGGCCCTCGCCCGCTTCACCCGCGAGCGCCTCCAGGTGATTGGCCTTCGCGGCGTACGGATCTGGCTGGCCCTCGACCGGGCCGGCCGAGCCGGCCGAGCCGGCCCGGCTGGCCGCGATAACCGCCGTCTCGTCCGGCGGCACGACTGCGGTGGCCGTCGCGACCGAGACCGGCGTGCGCGCGCCGCGATGCACTCGCCGCCGATCGGCCGTCTTGCGCAACCGCGCCTCCAGCTTTGCCCACGCCAGGTCGAAAGCGGCGGTCATCGTGTCGGCGCGCGCCTCGGCGCGAATCACCGGGCCACGGGACACGCAGGTCAGCTGCACGCGGTCACAGATCTCCGACATCCGCGGATTGCGTTCCCTGGATATCTCGACGTCGACGCGCATCGCCTTTGGGCACAGCTTCTGCACCTTGGCGAGCTTCTCCTCCACGTGGGCGCGAACCCGCGCGGGGACGTCTATGTGCCTACCCGTGACCACGATGTCCACCGTGAACTCCTCCCGTCGACTCCACCCGGCCAACTCGGCCCGGCCAACTCGACCCAGTGATCTCGAACCAGCGACCTTCGGCTACGGCGCAGATCTCAAGCGTTCCCTCGAATCTCCGGCCGCACCCGCTGACTTTGTCGCCGGCGTTGGACTTGATGGGCGTGTGGCGTCCGCCCGGCCGACCTGGTCTTCGACCCCACATCCGCCTGCCGAGGTGCTCGCAGCGCGCGGGCGCGCTTCAATGCCACTACTGACCTTCTCCCGGACGGCGACCGCGCGATGTGCGACAGCACAATGCGCGACCACCGGCGAGGCAGGGCTTACTCCTAAGCCGCACCGTGCTCGGACGACGAGAAGTCGCCTTACGTGGACCGTTTCGCCTGCGACTGGCATCGGCTTGCCGGTGCGCTGCTGCGCACCGACGCAACCACGGACCCGGGCGGACGCCACACCTTCAACCTAGCCCGATACGGCAGCATTGGCACCGTCCAAACGGCCCACGGGCGCGCTGTTCGTCCTCTTCTTCAATCGCCGACTGTCCGAGGGTGGGCGCGCGATCGCGGGGTCCCGGCCACCGCGACCACCGCGGTCACGACGGCGCCCGCTCGGGTCAGCGCGCGACAAGCCTCCGCGGCGGTCGCGCCGGTCGTGACGATGTCGTCGATCACCACGACCACCCGACCGCCGAGGGCCGCTCGGTCGCGCCGATCCGCCGCCTCGAGCGCGCCGCTGAGGTTGGCGCGGCGCTGCGCGATCGGCAGTCCGGCCTGATCGGCGACCGCGCGGACGTGCCGCAGCACCGGCGCCGTCGTCGTGTCGAACCCGAGGCCGCGCAGCTGGCACGCCGTGCGTCGCGCCAGCAGCGACACCGCGTCGTATCCGCGCTCGCGCACCGCGGCCCGGCTCGACGGCACCGGCGCCAACAGCGCGGACGACGCGAGCAGGCCGCTGCGCGCGGCGGTCACCGCCGCGCCGGTCAAAGCCGACGCGAGCTCGGCGCCGACGTCGCGTCGTCCGCGTTCTTTGTAGGCGATCAATGCGGCGCGCACGCAGCCGTCATAAGGAGCGGCGGCGAAGACCGGCACGGCGCCCGTGGGAGTCGCTATCCAGCGGGCGAGCGGTTCGCCGCCGCGCAGCACCGCCGCGCACAGTTCGCACAGCGGAACCGGGACCAGGCGGGCGCAGCCCGCGCAGCGGCCCGGGGCGACCAGGTCGAGCGCCGCTCGCGACAACCCGACGGCAACCGAGGCGAGGCCCACAGCGGTCGATCCTGGCGGCGCGAGCGGACGCCCGTCGCCCGCGTCGTCCGATCTGTGGCTCGCCGATTTTCCGGCTGTGCGAAACGGGTCAGCCTGGGTACAGCGGCGTCGTGCCGGTCGCGACGACCTGCCACGCGTCGTTGAGCGAGATCTCGATCTGCCCGCTCTTGGTGCCGATGACCAGCGGCTGGCCAGGGGCCTTCGCGATCGACACGATGTCGACCGGCGGGGCAAGCACTTGCTCCTGGCTCCAACCGTCGACGTCGACGCTCCAGATCGACGGGCTGGTGGCGCCCGACGCGGTGGCCAGCACCTCGAGCTTCGTCGACGACGCCCACACCACGCCGTCGGGCACCGGCACGAGCGACGGCGCGACCGGATAGAACCCGACGATCGACTCGCCGTTCGCGGTCTTCACCACGTGGCCGACGAGCAACTGCGGTCCGGCGGCGGCCGACTTGGCGATGACGGCGACGCGGGTTCCGTCGCGTGAGACACGGAGCGTCTCGATCAGCTGCGACGCGGCGAGCTCCTGGTTGTTGACCGTCATGAACTTCGTCGTGCCGGCTTGCGTCACCGGGCTCACCCGCACTTCTTGCGGGCTTTGCGGCGTCTCGGCGCGCACTGTCCAGACGTTGCCGAACATGTCCCACGACGGCGTCGTGAACGACGCGCCGAAGTCGACCCGTTTGGGTTGCGCCATCGTGCCGACGTACAGGTGCTGGGTGGAGCCGTCGGAGTCGATGCCGGCGATGAGATCGGGGCCTGGGCTGTTCGCCGCCTTCGGCGCCACCGCGGCCGACAGGAACTTCACCGCGCCGCTGCCGGCGTCACCTTGGATCGGCTGGCCGGAGGCGCTGCGGGTGCGATGGCCGTCGCCGATGAAGTAGAACGAGCCGGCGTCGAGGGAGTCGGTGTCGTACGCGCTCCACGTCTTCGTCGACTGCAGCGACGCGTGATGGCTGTTGTCGACCGGTTGGCCGGCCGCCTCGATCTTGAAATCTCCGCGGCCATATCCCTGGAGCGTGTAGACCAACTGCGCCGACGCCGCGTCGCGGTCGGCCGGGCTGAGGCTGGCGATCTCGGGTGACAGATCGACGGTCACGACGCCGTCGGGCGACTGCGTCACGCTTTGCAGTTGGGTGCCGCCCGGGATGGCGCTGGTGACGCCCGCGTCTTGGAGCCACTTCGGCGGCCCAGAAAGCAGCTGTAGCACCAGCTCACGCGCCGCGTCTGTGCCGGTGATCGGCAGGAACACGCGGATCGGCACGAACACCTGGTCGTTGCGCGGGCTCAAGAAATACAGATAGCCGGCGTTGAAGTTCGCGTTGATTCGGCTCTTCGGCAGGATCAGGTACGGCGGCGGGTTGACGATGCGCCATTGCCCTTTTGACTTGGCGTCTTTGATCAGCTCGTAGGTGTAGTCGACCGTTTGATTGCCGGTCGTCGGCTGGTACGTGCCGTCGACCGCGATCGTGCCGATCCAGCGGTCGACGTAGCGCACCGTCGCATGGTCGCCCTGCGGGGTGAAGGTCGCGGGCCCGCTCTGCTCGTCGATCACCCGCACGCCCTCGTCCGGCTGCCACGTCGGGTCGACCAGGAAGGAGCGGGAGATGCTGATGTCGGCGAAATCCGCGCTGGCAAAGCGGAATCCGTCGACGATGTCGGTCGCCGACGCTCCTTCGACCGGACCCTGCGGTTGGAAAACCACGCGGGACGGTGGCTCGTTCTCGTTCTTTTGCGCGCCGGCGGCATGCACGCCGCCGGTGGTCGGGATCGCGGTGCAGCCGGCCGCCAGGATTCCCGCCGCCAGAAGGGAAATCGCGCCGCGAAATGGAGTGAGTCGCGCGAAACTCATGACGACCTCGGGCCGGAGACGGAGCTGACATTGGTGACGCCGGCGGGCTTCATCGGCGCCTGCTGCGGAGGCGCCGCCGGTTCTTCGTCGTCGCTTGGTTCCAGCGGAATCGGCGAGGCGGAGAACAACGACCCGACGCGGCACGGCAGGGTCAGCACGAACTGCGAGCCGCGGCCGCGCTCGCCCCATGCCTGCAGCCGGCCGCCGTGCAGCCGCGCGTCCTCGGACGCGATCGACAATCCGAGACCGGTGCCGCCGGTGGTGCGGGCACGCGCCGGGTCGGCTCGCCAGAACCGGTTGAACACCAGCGACGCCTCCCCCGGGCGAAGCCCGATGCCGTGATCTCGGACGGCGACCGCGATCGCCTCGCGATTGGCCGCGACGTAGACGTCGATCGGCCGGCCCTCGCCGTGCTCCGCGGCGTTGACCAGCAGGTTACGCAAGATGCGCTCGACCCGGCGGCCGTCGGCCTCGCACACGCACGGCTCGTCGGGCACGTGGAGGTTGACCGCGCTACCGCGACGAGCGGCAAGCGGCTCGTTCGCGTCGACCACATGGCGGACCAAGTCGCGCAGGTCGATCGGGTCGGGCTCGAGCGACGCGGCGCCGGCGTCGTGCCTGCTGATCTCCAGCAGGTCGGCAAGCAGCGACTCGAAGCGGTCGAGCTGGGTTTGCAGCAACTCCGCCGAGCGCGCCGACGCGGGGTCGAGCTGTTGTCGAGCCTCGAACAAGACGTCGGCCGCCATCCGCACGGTGGTCAACGGGGTGCGCAGCTCGTGAGAGACGTCGGAGACGAACCGTCGCTGGATCCGGGACAGATCCTCCAACCGCCGGATCTGCCTTTGCAGCGACTCCGCCATCTTGTTGAACGACGCGGCAAGCCGGGCCAGGTCGTCCTCGCCCTTGGTGCGCATTCTCTCTTGCAGCCGACCGTCGGCGAGTCGCTCGGCGATCCGCGCGGC
Organism: uncultured Actinomycetes bacterium; assembly: GCA_963747395.1. Taxonomy (GTDB): domain Bacteria; phylum Actinomycetota; class Actinomycetes; order Acidothermales; family Acidothermaceae; genus JAICLV01. Next base: position 294,831 of record CAVVEX010000007.1, read on the forward strand.
CATCCGCACCGGCGTGACGACCTGTCGGGTCACGAGCCAGGCGATGCCGGCAAGCAACACGACAAGCGCGATGCCGCTGAAGAGGAGCGTGCGCCACACCAGCGCGACCGTCTGCTCCTCTTGTTCCAGCGAGAACACGTAGTAGATCTGAAACCGGTTGTTGTTCGCGCTGATCGAACTGCCGATCGCCAAGCCCGGCTTGCTCGGCGAGCCGTCGGTGAACCGCATCGTCGTGTAGGTGTAGTAGTACTGCGCGTCACCCTTGCTGACCGCGTCGATCAACTTCTGCGGGATGCTGCTCGCGTCGAAGTCGCTGCTCTTCGCCGGTTGCGACGTCGAGACCTTGTCGGCGATCTCGACGTAACCGACCACCTCGTAGCCGCCGGGCTGCCGACGCGACTGCTGCGAGCTCAGACTTTGCACGGTGGTCTGGAGCGCGTTGATGCCGGTGCCCTGGCTCAGGTACTGCTGCGCGGTGCCGCGCCCGTTGAGCTCCTCGTTGGACGACGAGTGCACCTTCGCTTGCAGGAGCCCGGACTTCACCTGCGCCAACACGACAAATCCCAGAAACGCGACGACGAGCGCCGACACGATCAGCGTGCTGCTGACAACGCGGATCTGGATCGACCTGCGCCACCGCTTGACCACACGTCGTCCAACTCGGCGAAGCCGCCGGCCCATGCTCGAAGGCACGATGTGGATCGGCAGGGGCGCGGACGTTTCGCCCGGCGACGGCGAGCCAGACGCCGGAGGGCTGGAGTTGCTCACCTGACTCAGGCCGGACCCGCCTTATAACCCACACCGCGAACGGTGACGACGATCTCGGGGTTTTCGGGATCGCGCTCGACCTTGGAGCGCAGCCGCTGAACGTGCACGTTGACCAGCCTGGTGTCGGCCGCGTGCCGGTATCCCCACACCTGCTCGAGCAGCACCTCCCGCGAGAACACATGCCGGGGCTTCTTCGCGAGCGCCACCAGCAGGTCGAACTCGAGCGGAGTCAGCGGGATCGGGACGCCGTCGCGGCCGACCGAGTGGCCGGCGACGTCGATCGTGAGATCGCCGATCGTGATGACCTCGGGCGCCGGCTCGTCGCTGCGGCGCAACCGAGCGCGCAGCCGGGCGACCAACTCCTTGGGCTTGAACGGCTTGACCACGTAGTCGTCGGCGCCGGACTCAAGGCCGACGACGACGTCGACCGTGTCACTCTTGGCGGTGAGCATCACGATCGGCACGCCCGACTCGGCGCGGATCTGGCGGCAAACGTCGATGCCGTCGGTGCCGGGCAGCATCAAGTCGAGCAACACAAGATCCGGCTTCGTCTCGTGGAACGCCGCCAGCGCCTTGTCGCCGTCGAAAACGAAGAAGGGCTCGATCCCCTCGCCGCGCAGCACGATGCCGAGCATCTCGGCCAGTGCGGTGTCGTCATCGACGACGAGCACACGTCCTTTCATGAGCCTGATGTTCTCACCTTCCGACGGTTCTTGGGGGACCCGCGCGATCTCCGCCCTGCGCGGGCGCCTCATGGGACTATGGGTCCCGCAGCGAACACCGTCTCCGCGAAGGGCCGTCACACGTGGCTGAGAGTCCTGACTGGGCGCAGCCGTCGCCCTCACCCGCAGCCTCGCCCTCAGCCTCGCCCTCGGCTTCGCCGGCTGCCGGCTGGGACGGCGCGCCGGGTTGGCAGGGATACGCGCCCCGCGCCGACTACAAGCCCGGAGTGGTTCCGCTTCGACCGCTGTCGGTCGGCGAGATCCTCGACGGCGGGTTCGCGACGATCCGCCGCAACCCCAGGATCGTCTTCGGCAGCGCCTTCGTGCTCGCCGCCGTGTTGGAGCTCGTCCGGCTTGGTCTCGGCGCGGCGCTGTCGAACGTCGGTGGCGCGGTGACGTCGAGCCTGTCGACGAACGACGGCGGCCATCTGGTGATCACCAGCGGCGGCGTCGCCGCGGTGGTCTTCTCTTATGTGGCGTCAGCCGTCTTCTCCGCTTTCCTGGCGGGCGTCGTGACCGAGGTCGTCGGCAAGGCGGTGGTCGGCCAACGCATCGAGGGCCGAGCGGTGCTGAGTTCGATCGGCGCCCGATGGTGGCGGCTGGCGTTGGTGAGCGTCGTCGCCGGCGCCCTGCCCTTCCTTCCGGTGTTGCTGTTGATCGCGGGTCCGTTCGGCGTCATCGGCGCCATCCCGCTCGCCGTGTACCTGTGGGGGAAGGTCGCCATCGCCGTCCCCGCGTTCGTGCTTGAGCGCACGGGAGTCGGGGCGGCGATCGCCCGGTCGTGGCGGCTGGTGCGCGGCGCGTTTTGGCGCACGTGGGGACTGCGCGCCTTGGCCTATCTGATCGTGGTGATCGCGGCCGGCGTGCTGTCCGTTCCGTTCGGCATCTCGTCGTTTCAGGACCTGAGCGGCGGAAACTCGCCGTCGACCGGTTCGATCGCGCTGTCGACAGTCGGCGGCGGCATCGTCTGGATGCTCACCGAACCGCTGCTCGCAGCCGCGGTGACCCTGATTTACATCGACCGGCGGATGCGCGCCGAAGGCCTCGACATCCAACTCGCCCAGGCCGCCCGGCAAGCGGCGGACGCCCCGCCGGTCACGTGATCCCCGCGTCGCTAGCGAAGGCGGCGCTGCTGGCCGCCAGCCCCCCGCCGCCGATCACTCGCGACGACGCGCGCCACGCGGCGCAACTGGAGTTGTCGAAGCCGGCGTATCACCACGGCGACCCGTCGATCGCGCAACGGGTGATCCGCTGGGTGCTGCATCGCGTCGGTGACGCCCTCAGCGCGGCGGCCCGGCACTCGCCGGGGAAGGGCGTCGGCCTGTTCGTGATCGTCGTGCTGCTCGCGCTCGTCGCCGCCGCCGTCGCGATCCGAGTCGGCCGGGTTCGCCGCACAGTGGGCGCGGAGTTCGGCGGGATCCTCGGCCAGACGCGGCGCAGCGCGGCCGACCATCGCGCGCTAGCCCGTGAGTTCGCGCGGCGCGCGCAGCACGCGGAAGCGGTGCGCGAATGGTTGCGCGCGTCGACGCGGGAACTGGAGGAGCGCGGCGTGCTCGATCCGCGGCCAGGCCGCACCGTCGCCGAGTTGTGCGCGGAGGCGTCCGCGGCGCTGCCCGGTATCGCCGACGACCTGCGCCACGCGTCGTCCATCTTCGAAAAGGTCTGGTACGGCGGCGAAATCGCCACCCCGGACGATGAGCAAACGCTGCGCCGGCTCGACGAGTCGGTCGCTGGCTCGCATCGCGCGTTGGTGACGCCGCGATGACCGCGACGGCCGTCGACGACGTTCCCGCCACCACGGCCGGCACGTCGTCCGCCCTTTCTGTTCGGCAACGTTGGCGGCGTTATCGGGTCATCGTCGGGGTGGCCGTTTTCGGCGTGGTGGCCGCGATCGTGGTGGCGGTGCTGAGTTCCGGCGCCAACAACGGCAACCTCGACCCGCGCTCGTTTCGGCCGAACGGAACGCACGCGCTCGCCGCGTTGCTCGGCCAACACGGGGTGAGCGTCGACACCGAGACGTCCGTGGCGTCGGCGGTGTCGCAGGCCGGGGCCGGCACGACGCTGGTCGTGTCACAGCCGCAGAGATTGGACGACGGCGCGCTGGCGCAACTGGCGGCCAACCCGGCCGACCTGGTCGTGCTTGGGGCCGGTCCCTTGGAGCTAGGTGGCCTCGACCTCGGCGTGGTGCCTGGCGGCGACGCCTCCGACCTACCGGCCGCGTCGGTGCCGCCATCCTGCTCGCTGCCCGCCGCGACGGCGGCCGGCACGGTGACCACCGGCCACTACTCGTATCGCGTCCCCGACGGCGGGGTCGGCTGCTACCCGCTCGTCGACGGATACGCGCTCGTGACGGTCGGCCGCGACAGTCGGCAGGTGACGCTGCTCGGCGACGCCACGCCGTTCACCAACGGCAAGATAGCGGACGACGGCAACGCCGCACTTGCGCTGAATTTGCTTTCCGGGCAACCGAAGTTGGTGTGGTTGGCACCCGCTGTCGTCGGTGCCAGTGCCGATTCGAGCGGCCGCTCGACGCTGACCGATCTGCTGCCCGACCGGCTGAAATGGGCGGCGCTGCAGCTGGCGATCGCCGTCGCCTCGCTGGCGTTGTGGCGGGCCCGCAGGCTCGGCCGGCTCGTGCCCGAGGCGCTGCCGGTGGTCGTGCGGCAGGCCGAGACCGTCGTCGGCCGCGCGCGGCTTTATCGGCGCGCCGAGGCGCGCGGCCGAGCGGCCGACGCCTTGCGATCGACAACTCGATCGGCCTTGGCGACTCGACTCGGCGTGCTGCCGGGCGGTCCCCCGTCGTCCGCGAGAGAAGTGCTCGTCGACGCGATCGCGACGCGCGCGGGGCGTGACGCGCGCGACGTGGAGGCGCTGCTGTACGGTTCGGCACCGGTCGACGATCGCGAGTTGGTGTCGCTCGCGCAGCGACTGGCGGGTTTGGAGCGGGAGGTCATCGGGTGAGCGGGCCGAGCCATGGCAGCACGGCGAGCGCCAGCGCCAGCGCCGGCGCCGGCGCCGGCGCGAGCGCGGCGGGGGTCGAGCAGTCGAGGCACGCGTTCATCGCGGTGCGCGAAGAGATCGCCAAGGCCGTCGTCGGGCAAGACGCCGTGGTGAGCGGCGTGGTAGTCGCGCTGCTCGCCGACGGGCACGTGCTGCTCGAGGGCGTGCCCGGCGTCGCGAAAACCCTGTTGGTGCGCGTCACTGGCGGCGGCGCTTGTCGCTCGACACGAAACGCGTGCAGTTCACGCCCGACCTGATGCCAGGCGACGTCACCGGTTCGCTGGTCTATGACTCGCGGACGTCGCGAGTTCGCCTTTCGGCAAGGTCCGGTCTTCACCAACCTGCTGCTGGCCGACGAGATCAACCGCACGCCACCGAAGACCCAGGCCGCGCTGCTCGAGGCGATGGAGGAGCGGCAGGTCTCCGTCGAGGGCGAGCCGCATCGGCTCCCGACGCCGTTCATGGTGATCGCCACGCAAAACCCTGTCGAATATCGAGGGAACCTATCCGTTGCCCGAGGCGCAGCTCGACCGGTTCTTGCTGAAACTGAACGTGCCGCTGCCCGGTCGCGCCGACGAGGTTGGCATGCTGTCGCGTCACGCCGACGGATTCGACCCGCGCGACCTGTCGGCGCCGGGTCCGGTCGCCGAGCGGCGCGGATCTCGCTGCTGGCCGGGCGGCCGCGGCGCGAGTGAGCGTAGCTCCCGAGGTGCTCGGCTACATCGTCGATTTGTGCCGGGCGACGCGGCAGTCGCCGTCCGTGTCGCTGGGCGTCTCCCCACGCGGGGCGACGGCGTTGTTGCGCCACGGCGAGCGCGTGGGCGTGGCTGTCGGGCCGCGACTACGTGACGCCGGACGACGTGAAGGCGCTGGCCCGCCCGACGTTGCGGCACCGACTCGCGCTGCGCGCAGAGGCGGAGTTGGAGGGAGCGACGGCGGACGCGGTGTTAGAGCGGCGTGTTGGCGTCGGTTCCCGCGCCACGATGAGACTGTCATGGCGGCTGACGTCGGCGAACGGCGATGCGTCGCGCTGGGCGGCGTGCTTCTCGTGTGTCGTCGCGCCGCTCGGCGGCTGGATGCTGCTGCTCGTCGAAGGCCTCTTGGTCGCTGGGGGTCGCCGTCGACCTGCTGCTTGCGGGCAGCGTCCGCGCCTTGCAAGTGTCTCGGATCTGGGGATGCTGCTCGTCGCGGCTCGACGAGAACGGTCTCGCGGTCGGCTTTGTGATCGTGCAATCGAGGAAAGCGGCCGGTTCGAGGCGTCGCCCGCGACGCCTGGCCGCCGAGCGCGCAAATCGCGCCGTCGCGCGCAGCGCGTGCTCGTGCCTGCCGGGCGAGCGTCGCCGGTTCGCCGACCGCGCTGCATCCCTCCCGGCGCAGGGAACTGCACGCGCGGCCGGATCACCGGTGCGAGCGTCGGGCCGCTGGGCCTCGCGGCGCGGCAGCGGGTCGCGTCCGGCGCCCTGGCGGGTGCGGGTGCTGCCTGCGTTTCCGAGCCGCGACAAACTGCCGGAGAAGCTCGCGAAGCTGCAGCTAGCTCGACGGCGCATCGCGGCGCGCGATTCGCGGCGAGGGCACGGAGTTCGACTCGCTGCGCGAGTACGTCGAGGGTGACGACGCGCGGTCGATCGACTGGCGGGCGACAGCGCGGCGCATCGACCGTCGTCGTTCGCACCTGGCGGCCGGAGCGCGACCGGCGGCTGCGTGCTCGTCGCTCGACACCGGCCGCACATCGGCCGGCGCGCGTGGGCGACGGCACCCGGCTCGACGTCGCCATCGACGCCGCGCTGCTGCTCGCCGCGCTGGCCGCGAAGGCCGGCGACCGGGTGTCGGTGATGTCGGCGCGACGCCCGGGCGCGCGGCCTGTCGGCCGAGGCGGCGTCCGCCGAGACGCGCTCCCAGCGTTGCTGCGGTCGATGGCCGGCCTGCATCCCCGGTTGGTCGAGACCGACGCGCGCGCGATGGCCGCGGCGGTGCTTGGCCGGGTCCGGCAGCGCGCCCTCGTCGTCGTGCTTCACGTCCCTCGACGAGGCGGCGATTCGACGAGGGACTGCTGCCCGTGCTGCCTGCGCTGCACCGCGCGTCATCTCGTCGTCGTGGCGTCGGTCGCCGACCCGGTGGTGGCGTCGATGGCCGCTGGCATCGGCGACGCCGGCGAGGTCTACAACGCCGCCGCTGCCGCCGAGACGCATCGCGGCGACGCGCCGGGTGTCGACGCTGCTGCGGCGGCTTGGCGTCGAGGTGGTGTCCGCGCCTCCAGCCGAGTTCGCCGGCGCGGTGGCCGACGGGTATTTGGGCCTGAAGGCCGCCGGCCGGCTCTGACTCGTCCGCGCTCCCGCCGTCCGCGCTCCCGCGCGTCCGCGCTCCCGCCGTCCGCGCTCCCGCCGTCCGCGCTCCCGCCGTCCGCGCTTCCGCGCCGAGTGAAGGGTCCGGGCTGCGAATTCGGCACAATCTGCGACCCGAACCCTTCACTCGGCGCACGGGAAGGCACCCCCTTGACCTGGAGCGCGGCCCAAGTTGCAAGGTGGGAGCCATGACACGAACCAGCAACTCGCCGCGATCCACCATAGGGTCGCCCACCGCCGCGGGCTGCTCGCCGAATCAACACTAGGAAGGAACCGCTAACCATGGAATACCGCTATCTCGGCCGCACCGGCATGCGAGGTCAGCGAGTTGTGCCTGGGCGCGATGAGCTTCGGCCGCGAAAGCGACGAGCAGACCAGCTCACACGATGCTCGACCGCTTCATCGAGGTCGGCGGCAACTTCATCGACACCGCGAACGTGTACAGCACCGGCGTGCTCGGAGGAGGTGCTCGGACGCTGGCTCGCGCAAGCGCGATCGCGACGAATTCGTCATCGCCACCAAGGTGCGCTGGGGCATGGGACCGATGGCCCCAACGACGCCGGGCTGTCCCGCAAGCACATCATGCGTTCGGTCGACGACTCGCTGCGCCGGCTCGGCACAGACCACATCGACCTCTACCAAGTCCACACGCTTGGGATCCCGGCACGCCGATCGAGGAAACGCTGTGCGACGCTTGATGATCTGGTCGCGGGCGGGCAAGGTCCGCTACATCGGCGCGAGCAACTCTCGCGGCTGGCAGTTGCAAAAGGCCGTGGACGTCGCGGACACCCGCGCGGCTTGAGCGGTTCGTCGAGCCTGCAGCCGCTGTACAACCTGCTCGACCGGACGATCGAGTGGGAGCAGTCCCGGTGTGCGCAGCACGAGGGCGTCGGCGTGATCCCGTGGAGCCCGCTGCGCGGCGGCTGGCTTTCGGGCAAGTATCGGCGCGGCATGACCACGCCGGCCGCAGGGCACCCGCATCGAGATGGCCGAGGCGCAAGGCTGGTCGGAGACGTTCGCGAACTACGCCAACGAGCGCACCTGGTCGGTCATCGACGAACTGCTCGCCATCGCCGAGGAGACCGGCCACTCGCCGGCGCAGGTGGCGCTGCGCTGGGTGGTGCAGCGCCCCGGCGTCACCGCGCCGATCATCGGCGCCCGCGACATGGCGCAGCTCGACGACAACCTCGGCGCGGCCGGCTGGACCCTCGATCCCGATGCGATGGAACGCCTGACCAAGGTCGGCGCCGAGCCCTATCCGTACCCCTATCCGACGGTGGCCGACCCGACGCGGCTGCGCGACTGACCCACCCGCCGACCGGCCGCACCCTCGCCGACCGGCCGCACCCTCGCCGGGCAACCCCTCTCGCCGGGCAACCCCTCTCGCCGAGTGAAGCGTTTGCGCTGCGAATTCGGCGCGAAATTCGCAGCGCGGACCCTTCATTCGATGCGCACAGGACGCCCGACGACAATCCACAGCGACCGTCCGCGCCTGCCTGGCGCCCTGGTCCAGGCCGCAGCGTGGGCAGATGCTCGAAACTCCGTTCACCCGCCAACAAGCTCTGCGCGCCGGCGTCACCAGCGGCCAGCTGCGCCATCCGCGCTGGACGTCGCGCTTCCGCGGGGTGTACGAGCAGCCCGACGCTGGCGCCGATCTGGCCGCCATGTGCCGGGCGCTTTCGCTCGCGCTGCCGGACGACGCGGTGTTCAGCGGCCTTACCGCCGCTGCGCTTCGTGGCTGGTGGTTGCCGCGCCGCGCGCCAGAACGCCCGCTCCACGTCACCGTGCCACCGCAACGACTGCTCGAACGCAAAGACGTCCGCTGCGTCCGCAGCGCCCTCGGCCCCGACGACGTCGAGGAGCTCGCCGGTCTTCGGGTCACGACCGGGTTGCGCACGCTGGAGGATCTGGCGGCTCAGTGGTCGCTCATCGACCTGGTGGTCATGGCCGACTCCGCACTGCGTCGGCGCGATTGCGCCTCGGCGAAGTGGGTGCTCGACAACTGCGTTCCCGGACGACGTGGGGTCCGCACGCTACGTCGCGCGATGAGCCTGGCTGATCCACGAAGCGAATCCGCCATGGAGACGGTGCTGCGGTTGGTGCTGGTGATTCCGGGACTGCCGCCACCGGAGCCGCAAGCCATCTTGCGGGACGAAGGAGGTGAATGGCTTGCCCGCGTCGACCTGCTCGGCGCCGACGGGAAGAGCGTCTTCGAGTTCGACGGCGCCAACCATGACGAGCCGGAGCGCCACGCTGCTGACACCAGCCGATGGCGAATGCTGCGCCGCCACGGCTTCGAGGTGTACCCCTACACCAAGCGGGACATTCTCGCGGGCGGCCTGCAGATCATCGATGACTACGAAACCGCGCTCGGCCTCTCGACCGATCCCGAGCGCGCGCAAGCTTGGCTGCGCGAGTGGGAGAAGTCGACCTACGCCCCAGGCCGCCCGCGCCGTTACCGCGACTGACTTCCCCTTCCTTCTCGCCGACCGAAGGGTTTGCGCCGCGAATTCCGCTCAATTTGCAGCGCAACCCCTTCACTCGGCGAAAGGAGGAGCGGCGAAAGGAGGAGCGGCGAAAGGAGGGGCGGCGAAAGGAGGGGCGGCGAAAAGGAGGAGACCGGAGCATCATCCACGGTTTCACCCGGCAGCGGCGACGGCGTCTGCGCGCAGCCACTCATCGACGTCACCCGTTTCACCGGCCCGCGCAGCACGTCGTCCGAGCCCGAAAATGTAAGCGAGAAAGGCCAGTTCGGCGATCGCTCCGATCGAGATGCGAGCCCACGTCGGCAGCGGCGACGGCGTCACGAAGGCCTCGATCACCCCTGACACCAGCAGCACGCCCACCAAACCGAGCGCCACCGCGAGCGCCGGTCGTCCTTCGGCGGCGAGCGCGTCGGCGCGTTTGCGCGGGCCGGGATCGATGATGGTCCAGCCGATTCGCAAGCCGGTGCCCGCGGCGATGAAGACCGCGGTGAGCTCGAGCATGCCGTGCGGCAGGATCAGCGCGAAGAACTCACCGAGTTTGCCGTTGGCGGCGAGGATTCCTCCGGACACGCCGACGTTCACGCAGTTCGCCCACAGCAGGTACAACGTCGGCAGGCCGAGGAACACCCCGAGGGCAAGGCTTCCCGCGGCGACGAGCGCGTTGTTGGTCCACACGCGGGCGGCGAAGTCGGTGGCCGGGTGCGCGGAGTAGTAGTGCTTGAAGTCGTGCTCCACGAGTTGCCGGACGGCGTTTGACGGCACCAGGCTGGCGATCACGTGCGGGTGGGTGCCCATCCACAGACCGAGGGCGAACATCACCGCGATGTTCACGAGGGCCACCGGCACCCACCACCGGGCGCTTCGGTACAGCGCCGCCGGAAGGGTGACCTTCAGGTAGCGGGCCACGTCAGCGAAGGACGGATCACGTGAGCCGGTGATCACGCCACGGGCCGACGCCGTCAACCGTGACAAGTGCGCGATCAGCTGCGCGTCAGGCGACCGCGACTGGACGAGCGACAGATGAGTGGCGGTTCGCTGGTACAACGAGACCAGCTCGTCGATCTCCGCGCCGCTCAACCTCGCCGGGCGCTGCGCGCGCCGCACCAACTGCTGAAGACGCGCCCAGCTGTCGCGATGCGCGGTCACGAACGCGTCGACGTCCATGAACCGGCAGACTAGTGGGCTATGACGGCTGGCGTGGTGACCGGTGAGGCGGTCTCGCTCGACATCAGGCTCGCGCATTGGCCGTCGCGCCTGGTCGCGTTCGTGATCGATCTGCTCGCCGAGTTCGCCGCCTGGATTGTCGTGACGTTGCTGCTCGCCCGCATCCTGGAGGGCGCCGACAGCGACCTTGCCGCTGCGGTCGTGATCGTCGCGTTCGTCGGCGTGTTCCTCGGATACCCGATCGCCTTCGAGACGCTCTGGCGTGGCCGCACCCTCGGCAAGGCGGCGCTGGGCATCCGCGTGGTCCGCGACGACGGCGCGCCGGAGCGGTTCCGCCACGCGTTCGTGCGGGCGGTGCTGATGCCCTTCGAGTTCTGGGGACCGGCGTTGCTGAGCAGCATCATCAACCGGCGCGCGAAACGGCTTGGTGATTTGCTCGCGGGCACCGTCGTCGTGCAGGAGCGGGTGCCGAGCCGCACGACCGCACCGGTCTCGATGCCGCCGCCGCTCGTTGAGTGGGCGCGGTTGCTTGACCTCTCGCGACTCTCCAACGACCTCGCGATGGACGTGCGTCAGTTCCTCGCCCGCCAACATGAGTTGCGCCCGGAGGCGCGCACCGCGATGGGAAACCAACTGGTCGCGGCGGTCAGCTCAGCGGTGACGCCCGACCCGCCTCCAGGAACTCCCGGGTGGGCCTACCTGTCGGCCGTGCTCGCCGAACGACGTCGCCGGGAAGAAGAACGGCTTCGGACGACGCACGCAGCGCCGTCCTCAACGCTCTCCTTCACCCCACCTACCGTCACACCCGCGCCACCGCCACCGGACGAGCCCCCGCCGTCCGGGCCATTCGCTCCCCCGGCCTGACCATGTTTCGCATCGCCTTCGTAGAACCGCGAATCCCGCCCAACACCGGCAACGCGATCCGGCTGTCCGCCGCCACCGGCTGCGAACTGCACCTCGTCGGGCCACTCGCCTTCGACTTCTCCGAATCGCGAGTGCGCCGCGCCGGACTCGACTACCACGACCTCGCGAATGTCACGATGCATCGCGACATCGAGGCGGCGTGGCAGTCGTGGGCGCCCGCGCGAGTCTTCGCGTTCACCGGCCGGGCGACACTTTCTTATTCGGACGTCGAATACGCGCCCGGCGACGTCTTGATGTTCGGCACCGAGGCGACCGGCTTGCCGCAGCCGGTGCTGACCGACCCGCGCGTCACCGAGTTGGTGCGCATTCCCATGCGGCCGGGCCTGCGTTCGCTGAACCTCTCGAACGCCGCGTCGATCGCGGTTTATGAGGCGTGGCGGCAAAACGGCTTCGCCGATGGTGCCGACGTGGCGGGCATCTTCACCTGACGGTGACCGACCCTGTCACACCGTCTATGGGGGCGCATGGCGGGCCCGGCGGCATGGCGGGCCCGGCGGCATGGCGGGCCCGGCGGCATGGCGGGCCCGGTCACATGGCGGGCCCGGCCGCCACGCTCGTCGAGTGAAGGGCTTGCGCTGCTAATTCACCGATTTTCGGAGCACAAACCCTTCACTCAGCGCGGGGTGGGGCTAGTGAGACTCGCGGCTGACCTCGTCACCGCTCGCCCCGACGAGGAAGTCGAGGTCGGCGCCGGCGTCGGCCTGCAGCACGTGCTCGACGTAGAGCTTCTCCCAGCCACGCAGCGGCGCCGCGTATCCCGCATGTGGCGCAGGCGTCCGAGTGCGCAACTCAGCCTCCGGCAGATCGATGTCGAGCCGACGAGCGTCGACGTCGAGCACGATCGGGTCACCGGTGCGCACGATGCCGAGCGGTCCGCCCGCCGCTGCCTCAGGCGCCACGTGCAAGACCACGGTTCCGTACGCGGTCCCGCTCATGCGGGCGTCGCTGATGCGCACCATGTCGCGCACACCCTGCGCGAGCAGCTTCTCGGGCAACGGCAGGTTGCCAACCTCGGGCATGCCGGGATAGCCCTTCGGGCCGCAGCCGCGCAGCACCAGGACGCTGTCGGCGTCGACGTCCAGCGACGGATCGTCAAGGCGAGCACGCGCGTCCTCGATGCTGTCGAAGACGACCGCGCGCCCGCGATGCTTCAGCAATTCAGCGGTGGCCGCGGCTGGCTTGATGACGGCACCGTCGGGGCAGAGATTTCCACGCAACACGGCGATCCCAGCTTCCGGCAGCAGCGGCGAGGAACGCCGCCGGATGACTTCCTCATCGAAGATCTCGGCGTCATCGAGGTACTCGACGAGCGGTTCGCCGGTGACGGTGACGGCCGAGGAGTCGAGCAGGTCGCGCACCTCGCGCAGCACGGCAAGCAACCCGCCGGCGCGGAACAGGTCGTCCATGAGATGTCGGCCAGCGGGTTGCAGGTCGACCAGCAGCGGCACATGGGAGCCGATCCGGTCAAAATCCTCGAGCGACAGCGGGACGCCGAGCCGACCGGCGATCGCCAGCAGGTGCACGATCGCGTTGGTCGAACCGCCGATGGCGGAAAGTGTGACTATCGCGTTCGCGAACGAGCCGAACGTCATGACGTCGCTCGGACGCCGCCCGGACTCGATCAGTTCGACAATGCGCTTGCCGGCCTCGTGCGACTGCTCCAGCAACCGGCTGTCAGGCGCCGGAATCCCCGCCATACCGGGCAATGTCATGCCGAGAGCCTCTGCCATGCAGGCCATCGTCGACGCGGTGCCCATCGTGTTGCAGTGACCGCGGCTGCGAATCATCGATGTCTCGGCATCGAGGAAACGCTGCCGGGTAAGGGTTCCGGCGCGCACTTCTTCACTCAGCCGCCACACGTCCGTGCCGCAGCCGAGTGGCGCGCCGCGGAAATGCCCGGTCAACATCGGCCCGCCCGGGACCACCAACGCCGGCAGATTGACCGACGCCGCCGCCATCAGCAACGCGGGAATCGTCTTGTCGCAGCCGCCAAGCAACACCACGCCGTCGATCGGATTGGCGCGGATCATCTCCTCGATCGACATCGCCGCAAGGTTGCGAAACAGCATCGCGGTCGGCCGCACCTGCGTCTCGCCGAGTGACATCACCGGCATGTCGAGCGGCACACCGCCGGCTTCCCAGATGCCGGCCTTCACGCTCGTGGCGACGTCCGTCAAATGCATGTTGCACGGCGCGAGGTCTGAGGCGGTGTTCGCTATCGCGATGTGCGGCCGACCTTCGAACGCGTCGCTCGGCAAACCGCGGCGCATCCAGGCGCGATGGATGAAGGCGTTTCGATCATCACCGGCGTACCAGATCTGACTGCGTCGCGCCTTCGCCTCGCCGGATGCCGCCATCATCGCCCCTTCAGCCCACTGGTCCCGCCATGATGTCACCGTGCGCGCCTTCGTCATCAGCGGTCCAAAGCAAGCGAGCGTCGTCGACGTCGAACCGCCAACGCCCGTTCACGGCCAGGTGGTGGTCGACGTCGAGCGCGTCGGCGTCTGTGGCACCGACATGGATCTGTTCGACGGCACGATGCCGTATCTGCTCGAGGGTCACGAGAAGTACCCGCTGCGGCCGGGGCACGAATGGGCCGGCACGGTCAGCTCAATCGGGCCTGACGTCGACGAGGACTGGCTCGGCGCCCGCGTGACCGGAGACACCATGCTCGGCTGCGGCGAGTGCGCGCGCTGCCGGCGTGGCCGCCACCATGTCTGCGAAAACCGTTATGAGATAGGCATTCGCGGCGGCTGGCCTGGCGCCTTGGCGGAGCAAGTCCTCGTTCCCGTGACGGCGCTGCATCGGTTACCCGAAACGATGTCGTGGACGACGGGAGCTCTCGTCGAACCCGCCGGGTGCGCGTTGCGCGCCGTCGACGCGGCCCAGATCGGCGCAGGCGACCGGGTCTGCGTGTGGGGCCCGGGCACGCTCGGCTTGCTGATCCTTCAGTTCGCGGCCGCCCGCGGCGCGATCGTCGACGTCGTCGGGGTCGACGAACCGCGGCTCGGGCTGGCCGCCTCGCTCGGCGCTCACGCGACCACGCTGTTCTCCGACCTAGCCGCCGGCTGCCGCTACGACGCGGTGATCGACGCGAGCACGTCGTCCGAGGCGTCGGCACGCGCGATCAAGCAGGTCGAACCCGCAGGCCGTGTGGTGCTCGTCGGGCTCGCCTCCACGCCGAGCGCGATCGACACCCGCGAGCTGGTCTTCAACGACGTCACGATGATCGGCATCCTCGCCGCGTCGGCGGGGTTGGACGGCGCGATCCAGCTATTCGCCTCCGGCGCGATCCAGACCGAGGCCCTCGTCGCCGCGACCGTCGGCTTGGACGACGTGGCGGACGTGCTGGCCGGCCGTCGTCCGGAAAACGCCGGACCTGGCCCCAAGATTCACGTCGATCCCCGCCGCGGCTAACCGTTTCGATCCCCCTTTCGCCGAGTGAAGGGTTTGCGCTGCGAAATCGGCGCGTCCGACGACCCGAAGCCTTCACTCGACGGAAGTCGAGTGAAGGCTTCGCGCCCGGGGCACGTGCCACGACCGGATGTGCCTATTGACCGCGAGTACACACTCAGTGTAGACATCTAGGTATGACGGTTCCGATGACGCTGCTCGGCCTGCTCGAGCGCTCGCCCAGCCACGGCTATGACCTCAAGCGCGACTACGACACCTTCTTCGGCCGCGGCAAGCCGCTGCCGTTTGGACAGGTCTACTCGACGCTGGCCCGGCTAGCGCGCGACGGCAAGGTGCTCCCGGGCGACGCGGAGCCGGGCGCCGGCCCCGACCGCAAGCGCTACGTGATCACCGAGCAGGGCGCCACCGAGGTCGAGACCTGGCTCACCGAGCCGGTCGAGCCCGAGCCGCACCTGCAGACCACCTTGTTCGCCAAGGTCGTGCTGTCGCTCATGCTCGACCGGCCCGCGGAGCACTACCTCGACCTGCAACGGGCCGCGCACCTGCAGCGCATGCGCGAGCTCACCGAGGTCCGCCGCACCGGCAACCAGGTCGACGCGCTGCTGGCCGACCACGGGTTGTTCCACCTCGAGGCCGACCTGCGCTGGATCGACCTGACCGCGGCCCGGCTCGACAACCTCGCGAAGGCGGTGCGGCGATGACAGAGCCATTGATCGAGGCGCGCGACGTCCGGCTGTCGTTCGGCGCCACCGAGGCGCTTCGCGGCGCCAGCATGGCCGTCGACGCCGGCGAGGTGGTCGCCGTCATGGGCCCCAGCGGCTCCGGTAAGTCGACGTTGTTGCACTGCCTTGCGGGGATTTTGGTGCCCGCCGCCGGTGAGGTTCAGTTTTCCGGACGACGGATAGACATGCTGCCCGAGACGCAGCGCAGCGCCTTGCGTCGAGACCGCTTCGGTTTCGTCTTCCAGTTCGGGCAGCTCGTTCCCGAGCTGAGCGCCGAGGAGAACGTCGCGCTGCCGCTGCTGCTCAACGGCGTCCGGCGCCGGGAGGCGCTGGAGAAAGCGCGCGGCTGGTTCGACCGGCTGGAGCTGGACGGGCTGGAAGGACGCCGGTCGGGCGAGCTTTCGGGCGGCCAAGCGCAGCGGGTGGCGGTCGCCCGCGGACTTGTGGCCGGGCCCCAGGTGTTGTTCGCCGACGAGCCGACCGGCGCGCTCGACTCGCTCACCGGTGAGCGGGTGATGGAGTTGCTCACCTCGGCGGCCCGCGAGGCCGGCACGACCGTCGTCCTGGTCACGCATGAGGCGCGCGTCGCGGCATATGCCGATCGCGAGGTCATCGTGCGTGACGGCATGGTGCGCGCGCTAAGCGCGGATCGCAGCACGCCATGATTCGGCTCGGCTTACGGCTGACCTTGGCGGCCGGCCGGGAGGCCGTCGTCCGGCTCGCCATTATCGCGGGCGCGACCGCTCTCGGCGTCGGCATGCTGCTGGTCACCCTCGCGGGCATCAACGCGGTCAACTCGCAGAACGCCCGCTACGCGTGGCTGAACACCGGCGCCGCGCCATCGTCGTCCGCCGATCAGTCGAACATCGACCCTGTCTATGTGGCACGTGCGCGCCGACGAGTTTCAGGGCAAGACGATCGGACGAGTCGACGTCGCCGTGACTGGGCCGCATTCACCGGTGCCTCCGGGAATGCCGAGATTGCCGGGTCCGGGCGAGTATTACGCGTCACCGGCGATGACGAAGCTGCTGCAGCAGAGCCCCGCGGCCGAGCTCGGCGACCGTTACCCGGGCAAGGAGGTCGGCACGATCGGAGCGGCGGCGCTGCCGTCGCCGACCTCGCTCATCATCGTGGTCGGGCGCACGCCGGCTGAGCTTTCAAGCTTGCCTGACACGTCAAAGGTCACCAGCATCGCGACGACGTCGCCGAGCAGTTGCGACAACCGCTGCTATGACATCGGCATCAACGGAGACGGCATCGACCTGGTGCTGGCCGTCGCGGCCGGCGCGCTGCATCGTTCCCGTGCTGATTTTCATCGCCGTCGCCACCCGGTTGTCTGCCGCCCGGCGCGAGCAACGGTTCGCCGCGATGCGGCTCGTCGGCGCCACACCGCGGCAGATCTCGGTCATCTCAGCCGTGGAATCGACGGTCGCCGCGGGCATCGGCGTGGCGCTCGGCTTCGCGTTGTTCTTCGCGCTACGTCCGGCGCTCGCGCCGATTCCCTTCACTGGCGCGCCGTTCTATCTCATTCGACCTCTCACTCAACCTTCCCGACATCCTCGTGGTGGCGCTCGGTGTGCCGATCGCCGCTGCGGTCGCCGCCCGGGTGGCGTTGCGCCGGGTGCAGATCTCGCCGCTCGGGCGTGAGCCGTCGGGTCACTCCCCGGCCGCCGCGCGCGTACCGGTTGATTCCGCTGTTCGCCGGCCTCGCGTGAGCTGTCGGTACTTCGTGCGCGCCGGGCGCCCGCCGACGACGCAGGGGGAGATCAGGCGTACTTCATCGGATTCGTGCTGGCATGCTCGGACTCGTCGTCGCCGGACCCTGGCTGACGATGGTCGGCGCGAGGCTCCTTGCGCGCGCACCCGGCGTCCGGCCGCGTTGATCGCGAGCCGACGGTTGGCTGACAACCCGCAGGCCGGCTTTCGCGCCATCAGCGGGCTCATCGTCGCGCTGTACGTCACCAGCGTCGCAACCGGCGTCATCACCAGCATCGCCGCCACCACGGGGACGGCCAGCAACCGCACACCGAATGCGGTGCTCGTCCAGGAGTTCGACACCTTCCCCGGGCAGCACACCCCGCAATCGCCGGTCGACCCGGCCCTCATCACGAAGCTGCGCGCAGTTCCTGGAGTGCAAGGAGTCGTTCAGCTCTATCGCAGCTCGTCGCCAGTGCCGCAGGAACTCACCGGGCCTCCCCCCAGCGTGCGCGGCAACCCGCCACCGAATGCGCAGGTGACTGTTACTCCGCCGTCCGGGCCACAGCCGCCCGCGATCCTGGCGTCGTGCGCCGACCTTGCCCAGGCACCCGACCTCGGGCACTGCGCTCCCGGCGCCCAAACGGTGTATGTGTTTCCGCACTTCGGTCGAAGCCTGCGCGGCGAGCGGACGATGGCCGAGATCACCTGGCCGACCGCCGATACACCGGTCTCCCAACTTGCGGCGATGCCACCGGCGACGATCGTCGTGACGACCAACGGCTCCGTGGCGTCGATTGAGCAAGCCCGCTCGACACTCGAGACCGCCTACCCCTCGACGTTCGCGCCATCGACGCTCGCCGAGATTTACGCCGATCAGCTCACGCTGACGAAGCAGTACCAGCAACTGGCCGACGTGGTGATTCTGACCAGCCTGCCGATCGCCGGCTGCAGTCTCGCGGTGAGCGTGATCGCCGGGTTGAGCGAGCGGAAGCGCCCGTTCAGCCTGCTGCGGCTGACCGGCGCGCCGCTCGGGGTGCTGCGGCGGGTTGTGGCCTTAGAAAGTGCGGTGCCGCTGCTCATCATCTCGGCTATCTCGATCGGCGTCGGATTCCTAGCGACGAAGCTGTTCCTGCGGTCGCAGCTCAACCAGCCGTTGGTGTCGCCGGGGGCTGGCTATTACGGGATCGTGATCGTCGGCCTGATCGCGTCACTCGGGCTGATCGCCTCCACATTGCCGGTGTTGCGACGCATCACCGGCCCGGAGACCGCCCGCAACGAATAGCACCCACCACAGCTGCCGACTTCGCCACCACCCCCCCGAGTGAAGGGTTTGCGCTGCCAAACAGCCCACTTTTGGGACCCAAACCCTTCGCTCGGCGCGATCGAGGGACGTCAGACGACTCGCTCGGCGCGATCGAGGGACGTCAGACGACGTCGATGTGCTGTCCGACCACGGTGGCGAACGCCTTGGCGTCGTCCGGGGTGATCAACGCCTGCACGTACCGGCCGAAGTCGATGAGAAAGCCGACGTCCTTGCGCGGCCGCGACGGGTCGAGGCTCGCCCAGTAATGCGGGTTGCCGGTACCCCAGATCCGCCACTTGCCGTGCATCAGGTCGAGCCGCAACCGCCGCACCGACCTGATCCGCGAGTACGGAATCACCTTGCTGCCCCAGGGAAAGTAGTAGCCACGGATGCGGATCTCGCGCGTGGTGCACTCGATCCAGCGGTCGCGGTACGTACCTACCATGGGCCGCCGGC
The DNA here is from genome assembly GCA_963747395.1 of uncultured Actinomycetes bacterium. GTDB lineage: Bacteria > Actinomycetota > Actinomycetes > Acidothermales > Acidothermaceae > JAICLV01. The sequence continues at coordinate 313,830 of CAVVEX010000007.1, forward strand.
TTAGTAGCGGTAACCGTCTGACTTGTACGGGCCCTCAACCGGGACGTCGAGGTACGCGGCCTGCGCCGGCGTCAGCTCGGTGAGCCTCACGCCGAGCGCGGCGAGGTGCAGCCGGGCGACCATCTCGTCGAGGTGCTTCGGCAGCGTGTAAACGGCGACCGGGTAGTCGGCGGTCTTGGTGAACAGCTCGAGCTGCGCGAGCACCTGGTTGGTGAACGAGTTGCTCATCACGAAGCTCGGGTGACCGGTGGCGTTGCCGAGGTTGAGCAGCCGACCTTCCGACAGCACGATAATCGCGTGCCCGTCGGCGAAAACCCACTCGTCGACCTGCGGCTTGATGTTCACCCGCTGCACGCCGGGAAGCTTCGCGAGACCGGCCATGTCGATCTCGTTGTCGAAGTGGCCGATGTTGCCGACGATGGCCTGGTGCTTCATCCGCGACATCTGATCGGCGGTGATGACGTTCAAGCAACCGGTCGCCGTCACGAAGATGTCGGCGGTGGCGACAACGTCTTCCAAGGTGCTGACCTGGTAGCCGTCCATCGCCGCCTGCAGCGCGCAGATCGGGTCGACCTCGGTGACGATGACCCGCGCGCCCTGGCCGCGCAACGACTCCGCGCAACCCTTGCCGACGTCGCCATATCCGCAAACCACCGCGACCTTGCCGCCGATGAGCACGTCGGTCGCCCGGTTGATGCCGTCGATGAGCGAGTGCCGGCAGCCGTACTTGTTGTCGAACTTCGACTTCGTCACCGAGTCGTTGACGTTGATGGCAGGGAAAAGCAAAGAACCGGACGACGCCATCTGGTACAGCCGGTGGACGCCCGTGGTCGTCTCCTCGGTGACGCCCTTGATGGCCGACGCGATGCTGGTCCACCGCTGCGGGTCTTCGGCAAGCGAACGCTGCAAGAGCGTGAGGACGACGGCGAACTCCTCCGACTCGGCGGTCGAGGGATCCGGAGCCGCGCCGGCCTTCTCGAATTCGACGCCCTTGTGCACGAGCAACGTGGCGTCTCCGCCGTCGTCCAAAATCATGTTCGGACCGTCGCCGTCGGGCCAGCGCAGCACCTGCTCGGTGCACCACCAGTACTCGGGCAGCGTCTCGCCCTTCCAGGCGTAGACGGGGACGCCGGCCGGGGCCTCGGGCGTGCCGGTCGGACCGACCGCGACCGCGGCGGCCGCGTGGTCTTGGGTGGAGAAGATGTTGCAGCTAGCCCAGCGCACCTGCGCGCCCAGCGCGACCAACGTCTCGATCAGCACCGCGGTCTGCACGGTCATGTGCAGCGAGCCGGTGATCCGCGCGCCGGACAGCGGCTTGCTCTCGCCGTAGCGCTCGCGCATCGCCATCAGGCCGGGCATCTCGTGCTCGGCGAGGTTGATCTCCTTGCGACCGAACGCGGCAAGCGACAGGTCGGCGACCTTGAAGTCGGACGTCATGTGGGGCACTCCGGGGCTTTGGACGAGTCTCGATCGTTCAGCACGAGGATACGGGCCACGCCGCGCGGCTCGCTCGGCGATGGTCCGTGATCATTCCGTTATGTTTCCGTGATCAGCGCGTAATAACTTGCCGTTAGCCGGGTAACCGCTGTCCATGGCCCTCGCCCGACGGGAGTTTGCCCGCCGATCGACCCTCGCGCACCTGGTGGCGCGGCTTAAGTCGCCGCAGTCGCTCGGGGCGCTGGGATCGCTCCCCGGGTTCACCCGGCTCGGAGCGCTCTGCGTCGGGCTCGTGGTCGTCGAGACGCTCGCCTTACTTCATTGGGACGCCGGGACCGCGCTCGCGCTGGCGCCTCAAATCGCCGCGCCCGCGCCGTGGGGGGTCTTCCACGACGAGCGCTGGCTGCTCGCCTACGCCGGCAGCTGGCCCGCGCTGGTCAGCGGCGCGATCCTGCTGATCGCCGCGCGCGGCGTGCTGACCGCCGCGATGGTGAAGGCGGTCTGGCCCAAGACCGCCGACCCGTTGCCGTGGCGCAAGGCGCTCATCAGAGGCTGCTCGTCGACGGCGGTCGCCGCGCTGCTGTTAAGCCCGTGCGCCAGCCTGCTCGTGGCGTTCTCGCTTGCGCCGATCTCCGACCTGTGGCTCGCCGCGATTCCGTCAGCGCTCGGCATCGCGATCTTCGTCCACCACGGCCCGATCGACTGCTGGTGGTTGCGGCATCCCCGTCTGCGGTCGATCGCGTGGGTGGTGCTCAGCTACATCGAACTCACGATCGCCGGTGCGGTCATCGTGTCGGCGCCGAGAGGGTGGGCGCCGGCGATCGCGGTCGCGGCCGGCCTGGCCGACGCGTGGGCGTGGCGAGGCTTCGTCCACGCGCTGGCCCGGCCGGCCCGGCTGCGTTTGGCGCCGGTCAGCCCGCTCGGGCTGGCGGGCGTCGTCGCGGTCACCGTGCTCGGTGTGAGCGCGGCGGCGACTCCGCCCAGTTCGGCGGTGTCCCGGCCACCCGCGCATATCGTCGTCGACGCCATCCACCATCCGCAGCACAGCGTTCTGCTGGTGAGCGGCTACGGCGTGCACTGGGACGGCAACCCACCGAGTCTCGGTCCTGGCTTCTCAGCGCGCGAATTCTCTTATCTCGGCACGACGAAGCAAGGCAAACCGCTCCCCTACGACGCCGCGGCCACCCAACGGCCGCTGCCGGTGTTGCTCGCCAGGTTCAGGGCGCAGGTGAGCCAGTTGGCCCGGCAAAGCGGTCACCGCGTCGACATCGTGGGCGAGAGCGAAGGCTCGCTGCTCGCGACAATCTACCTGCTCACCACGCCGAACCCGCCCGTCGCACACGTCGTCCTGCTCAGCCCGTTGGTGCGGCCCGCGCGCGGCAGTTACCCAGCGCCCGGCGCGACCGGGCCAGGGCTCGGCGCCGGCTGGGAGTTGCGCGGCATCGCGAACGCGACCAACGACCTTACGCCGCTGCACGTGTCGGCCGACAGCCCGTTCATCCAGTCGCTCGGGTCGCACGCCGACGCGCTGAACCAAATCTTCGGCTGCCCGGTGCCCGGCGTGAAGCAGTTCGCGGTCTTGCCGTTGGCCGACTCGGTCGGGGTGCCGCCCCGCACCTTGTCAGCTGTCCCGCACGAGACGGTCACCGCGTTGCACGGCACGCTGTTGGGGAACGCGGACGTGCGTTACGACGTCGCGCGTTACCTGCTCGGCATGGGGGCACCTGGCACGGGACACAACACCGTCGAAAGGCTCGCGACCGCCGCGAGTTCCGCCTGGCAGGCGCCTCCGCTGCGCTTGCAGGCCGAGCCCCCCGCCGACGTCGGGTGCGCCCAAGCGACCGCGGCGTTGCACACCTGGCTTGGCTGACGTGCCGAGGCTGGCCGCTACGGTGACTTACGCCGCGGGTGGGCAGCGACAACGGCGAGGTCGCGCATCAGAGCCACCGCTTCGGAGTCGGCCAACCCTTGCCGCACGCACAGCGACTGCCACGTCGAAAACGCGATGGCGTGGCCGACGGCCTGGCGCAATCGGCGGCTCGGACGAGCGCCCACAAGCGCGTCGCACCACGCGTCATCACGGGCGAGAATGCCTTTCCGTAGCGGCGCAGGCAGCAGCTCTATGTCGCGGTAGATCATCGTCAGCATCGCCTCACCGGCTCGATAGAACCGGTAGACGTCGGCCAATCCGGTCGTGACACGCTGCGCCAGTTCGCTCTCCCGAGCCCACACTGCGGGATCAGGCGCCACCTGTTGTGCCCGCCAATGTTCGGAGCAGGCGTAAAAAAGCGCCTCGTCTTCGGGGAAATGGCGATACACGGTCAGCCGGGTGACTCCGGCCTCGGCCGCGATCGCGGCGATCGTCGTCTCCGCGGGACCGAGCCTCTGGTGCAGCCGCACGGTCGCCTCGACGATCCGCCTCCGGGTGTCGTCGACCAGCTTCGCGCGCTCCCGCATCTGGTAAGCGCGAGGTTTGGCTGAACGCGCATGTTCACTCAACTATTGACACCGTCCTCGAAACGGCGTACCAATTTCGCAAGACACCACTGTACTGCCAAATGTTGAGGAGCCTGCCATGGACACGACCGCGCCCCCTTTGACCGTCGTTCGACCGGGAGAAGGAGCCGCAGGCAACCTGGGCGCCATCGGCGTCGTCTTCAAGCTGTGGAGCGCCGACACGGGAGGCGCAGTGTCGGTCGTCGAGCACCCCTTCCCCGTCGGCGCCATCGTGCCGCCGCATCTGCATACCCGCGAGGACGAGTTTTCCGTTGTGACTGAGGGAGAGATCGGATTCCGGTCGGGTGACCGGGAGGTCGTGCTCGGCGCAGGCGGGTACATCACCAAACCGCGCGGCGAACTGCACACGATGTGGAACGCCGGCCCGCGGCCGGCGCGCATGATCGAGATCATCAGCCCTGGCGGCTTCGAGGGGTTCTTCCGCGAGATCGTCGAGCTGACATCGCAGGGCGAACCTGACCCGGCGGCGATCGGCGAGATCGCCGCGACGTACGGCCTCCAGTTCGACCGGCCCGCGTGGTTGCCCGACGTCATCAAGCGCTACCGGCTGAATCCGTTGCGGTAGGCGAGCCATTCGCGCCGCCGCGATCGAGATCGGGTTCGAGGTAAATGACCGCCTGGAAACCGACCGCATCCCGCACGCGTCGTTCGGCGGCGTCGATCCCGCGCGCCACCATGTCGGCCGTGTTGTCATGCGCCACCGCAATTTTCGCGGCCACCAAGAGCTCTTCAGGGCCGAGGTGCATGGTGCGCAGATGAATGACGCGGTCGACCTCAGACCCGGCCAGCAGCGCGTCGACGATGGTGCGCTCGACGTCGGTCGACGCGGACTCGCCGATGAGCAAGCTCTTCATCTCGATCGCCAGGGTCACCGCGACACTCACCAGCAGGACGCCGATGCCCAGCGTGCCGGCGCCGTCCCAGCGGCCGTTGCCGGTGACGAACGCGAGGCACACGCCGAGCAGCGCGAACGCCAATCCGCACAACGCGGCGGAGTCCTCGAGCAACACCACCGGAAGCTCGGGGTTCTTGGTGCGCCTGATGAACTCAGGCCACGAAGCGCTGCCTTTCAGGGGTTTTGACTCGGCGCGCGCGGTGCGAAATGACAGCGACTCCAGCACCATGGCGACGAGCAGCACACCGATCGCGACCCACGCGTCGGTCACCACGTGCGGGTGCCGGAGCTTGTCGATTCCCTCCCACAGCGCGAAAACTCCGCCCGCGCTGAACAGCACCAGCGACACGATGAACGCGTAGAAATAGCGCTCTTGCCCGTAGCCGAAGGGATGTGAGCGATCGCGCTCGCGGCGGGCGCGTCGTCCGCCCAGCATGAGCAACGCTTGATTGCCGGTGTCAGCGACCGAGTGCACCGACTCCGCCAGCATCGACGACGAGCCGGTGAACAAGAAGGCGACGAACTTCGTGATCGCGATGCCCAGGTTCGCCAACAAGGCAGCAAGAATCGCCTTCGTGCTGCCGTGCTCGCTCATGCGTTCCCAATGTCCAGCACGACGCTCGCGCTCGGTCGTCGACACGCTCCTTCATCTCCAGCACCGCGCGCGTGGGCGACGGGTCAAGCCCCATGCCGAGCGCGAGATACACGCTGGCGAAGTCACCGAGCGCGATGAGCTGCGCCAATCGCTCCAGCGGGCGTCCGGGATCAGCGAGTATTTCGCTGGTGCGCACACCGCGCTCCTCGGCGAGCCGAGTGGCCGCGATCCGCAACGCCGCGTCGTCCTGGGTCTCGCCGGAATCGCGGGTCAGGAGCACCCGCAACGGAAGCGACTGCGGCGTCTCGTCCTCGAACGGGTCGTGGAAGATGTCGGTCGCCGCGGGAGCGGCGAACGGTCCGTCGAACAACGCGATGGTGCCGTGCGCGGCCTCTTGGAGGCCACCGTCGAGCGCGGGATATTTCGCATTGGCGTGCAACTGGCGGGCGAGACGCTTGGCGGCGGTCCGGCATAGCGCGCCGGCGCCCCACACCACCGGCAGGTTTCCGGCGATCTCGACCGCGAGCTTCTTCGCCGGATTGACGAACGACTCGCTGCTTGGACGGCAGGTCTCCGCGACCTCGTCGAGCCGATCGGCCGCGAGCGTCATCTCGCTGGCCGGAACGGTGGCCAGGCCGAGCGCGTCGGCGACGGCGAGCAGCGGAACCGCAAGCGACCAAAGGCTGGCCCGGGTGTGTCGGTGCGCGCGGTCTACGCCGACCTGCAGGCCGCGCATCCGATCGGACAGCGTTGCGAGCGGCGATGTCGCGCCCGCGATCGTGACGATCCGGCAGCCCCTCCTGCCCGCCTCCGAAATCGCCTCAAGCGTGGGCCGCGCGGTGCCCGACCTGGAGACGCCGACGACGAGGTCGAGCGGGCCGACCCAGCGGGGCAGGCTCGGCCCGGACACCTCCACGAGCGGCAACGGAACGTCGTCCGCGACCAGCGCGCGCAACAACTCGCAGGCGGCGGCGCTGGAGCCGACCGCCGACAACACGACGGCGCGCGGCCGGTCCTGCCCGAGCGACTCGACGCCGGCCTCGGCGGCCGTCGTCGCCGCCTCCCGCACCTGGGCGCCGGCGCCCGCGACGATGCGGAGCATCGCCGCGGAGTCGGCGGCGGCAAGCGCGTCGACGTCGTCGAGCAGCTGCTCGTCGAGTTGCAGGTCCATCAGCCCCGCCTACGTAGTCAGCCGAGCAACGCGGCGTGCGCGTCGGCCGAGAGAATCCGCGCGTCGTCGACGAGCAGCACCGGAATGTCGTCGTGCACCGGATACGCCCGACGACAATCCGCGTTCGCGCACACCAGCTCTTCGGGATCGGCGTCTTGGGGATGGTCGGGAAGCCGCTCGACGCGCAGCGGCGAGCGGCACGCCGGGCAGGCCAGGATTTCCAGCAATGACTCGTCGAGGTTCACCGCGCGCTCCTTTCAGCCGCGGACCAACGAGAGCACCTCGTCGCGGACGCTGTCCAGAGTCGCCTGGTCGTCAGCCTCCACGTTGAGCCGCAACAAGGGCTCCGTGTTCGACGGCCGCAGGTTGAACCACCAGGTGGGCGCGGTGACGGTCAGGCCGTCAAGCTCGTCGATCTCGACGTCAGGCTTCCCGGCGTAGGCCGCGCGCACCTTCACCGTGACGGCGGATTGGTCGTTGACCGTGGAGTTGATCTCACCGGAAGCGACGTAACGGGTGTACTCAGAGAGCAACTGAGAAAGCGTTGTGCCGGTTGACGTTTCCCCAAGCGCGGCCAGCACGTGCAGCGCGGCGAGCATGCCGGAGTCAGCCCGCCAGAAGTCGCGAAAGTAGAAGTGCGCGGAATGCTCGCCGCCGAAAACCGCGTTCGTCTCGCCCATCGTGGCCTTGATGAACGAGTGCCCGACCCGGCTGCGCACCGGGTTTCCGCCGTGCTCGCGGACGATTTCGGGCACGGCCTTTGACGTGATCAGGTTGTAGATGATGCTGGAGCCGGGCGACTTCTCAAGCTCCCGAACCGCGACCAACGCGGTGATCGCGGACGGCGGCACGATCTCTCCGCGCTCGTCGATGACGAAGCAGCGGTCGGCGTCGCCGTCGAAAGCGAGCCCGATGTCAGCGCCCGTCTCCCGGACTTTCGCCTGCAGATCAACGAGATTCTTCGGGTCGATCGGGTTGGCCTCGTGATTCGGGAAGTTGCCGTCAAGCTCGAAGTACATCGGCCGGACATCGAGGGGAAGCCCCTTGAGCACGTGCGGCACCGTGTAGCCGCCCATGCCGTTGCCAGCGTCGACGACGACGATCAGTGGCCGGATCTCCGCCAGATCGACAAGGCCGCGCAGGAATTTCGCATACTCGTCGACGAGGTCGCGTTCGGTCACCTTGCCGGGTGCTCCGTCGTAGGCGGGCACGCCGTGTTGCGCGAGGTCGCGGATCTCGACCAGACCAGTCTCTTGACCGACCGGCTTGGCGCCAGCGAGGCAGAGCTTGATGCCGTTGTACTTCGCGGGGTTGTGGCTTGCGGTGAACATCGCGCCCGGCATGTCGAGGAAGCCGGCGGCGAAGTAAAGCATGTCGGTGCTGGCCAAACCGGCGAGCACCACGTCGGCGCCCTGACTGGTCGCACCTTCGGCGAACGCTCGGGAGAACGGGCCAGACGACTCACGCATGTCGTGGGCCACGACGATGGACGACGCCTTGGTGAAGTGCGCGAACGCGGCGCCGACCGCGCGCACCGTCTCCTCGTCCAATTCGTCGGGGACGACACCTCGGATGTCGTACGCCTTGACGATTTTCGACAGGTCGCGCACGACTGCTGCCTCCCCACTCGGTGAACGTGGACGCCGGCGGGGTTGCCGACAGTGGGCAGCCTACCCAGGGATCATGCGGGCAGCGCTAGGCGATCTTGCGGGTCTTCTCGATCACGGCGTCGAAGCTCAGCCGCTCGCCGCCTTCCAGCCACCAGCGGGTCTCGCAGCGGTGGCACGAGGCGAACTCGACGCGCGAGCCGTCGGTGAGAGTCATGGCGATCGCGGTGACGTGCTCGTTGCCGCAGCCCTGGCACGTCATGAGTTGCCGCGCACGGACGTTCACCAGCGACGCTGGGCCGGTCAGCGGGGTGGCGGTTTGGCGGGGTGTCCGGGTGATTGCGGACTTCGGCACGGCTACTCCTCAGATCTGTTCCGACACGACTCGGGGAAGATCACCCGCCTGGACCGCGCCCGTTCGGGTGACCTTCCCCCTATCGGCCTAGCCGCGCGGTCTCCTTTAGCCTCCGGCGTGTCTGTGACAAACCGGACAAACCGGCGCGAGGGCAGGGCCGGCTTTCGCGCGGGACCGCGGGGGGGCGGTTCGCGCGGGCGCGCGGGCCGCTTCGCGCGGGGAGGCGGTTCGCTCGCTGGGGCGCTTTGCTCTGAGTCACAGGTTCTGAGTCACGCCACGCCAGCAGCTCTGAGTAACGCCACCAGCAGCTGCGAGCTGGTGGTGGCGTGACTCAGAACCTGTGACTCAGAGCAAAGGAGCGCCGGAAGACCTCTCGGTACCAGCCGGGCTCCCGCGCACGTCCCCGCGCACGTCCCCGCCCAAATATCCCCGCCCAAATATCCCCGCCCAATCTCCCCACCCAGCGCCCTCACGGCGCAGCCCGGCGCCCGCCCCGGCGGGCCCGTCCGACACGGGCCGCGTCAGCTCTGTGGCGGAAGCAAAACCCGAAGGTGGCCGCGGCGACCGACGGTCTGCGCCGCACCATCGGACGAGGCCGCCCCTACCGAGGCGGGAGCGGGCTTGGCAGCCTCACGCACCGCGTCAGCGAGCGCCTCGAGATCGTCCGGCGTCGGGCCGACGGGCTCGGCAATCTCAAGCCGGACGACCTCCCAGCCGCGCGGCGCGGTCAACCGGGCGGAGTGACGGGCGCACAGGTCGTAGCAGTGCGGCTCGGCGTAGGTCGCCAGCGGTCCGACGACGGCGGTCGACTGGGCGTACATGTACGTGAGCGTGGCGACGGCTGGCTCGCCGCACGCGGTCCGCGTGCAGCGGCGAAGTGTGCTCACGACCGCGAAGGTTAGTCGCCCGAGGCCTCGCCGCGCGCGATCCGCCGCCTGTTGTGCGCAACGTGTCGCCGCCGGGCAGGTGTGCACGCCGTCCGCGCCGCCTAGGCTTGCGACTCGTGACCCAGTCACGTCCGCCGCACCGCCAACCCGGCCAACCCGGCCGCGACCGCCGGGGCCGCGGCATGCGCGGCCCTCTCGCGCCGGCCGCCGTGCCGATCTCGCGCACGCGGGCGCAAACGTTCGACGACCTGGTGCTCGACGCGGTGGAAGACCTGGAGAGCCGATGGGCGACGCAGCTTGAGCGCGTCCAGTTCGCCGTCGAGGACGTCCCGCCGCCGGCGCTGCTCGGCCGCAACCCCGCCGAACCGGTGCCGCTCGGATCCTGCTATCCGAGCACGCCGAAAACGGCGGCGCAGGTGGTGTTGTACCGCCGTCCGATCGAGGCTCGCGCGGCTGGAACCGACGAGCTGGCCGACCTCGTGCACGACGTCGTCGTCGAGGAGGTCGCGGAGTTGCTAGGGCTCGAACCCGACGTCGTCGACCCGAGCTACGGCTGGGACGACGGCGGCTCCGACGACGGCTGAGGCGACCCGGCCGGTTCTGACCGCGCCGGCGGCGGGAGCCCGCGGGGGAGGACGCCGGCGGCGAGGGCGTGACCGCCGTGCGACCTGGCAGGCCGGCCATCAGGTTGGCGCTGACCGGCGGCCGCGACAGCGACGTCTGGACGCCCCACAGCGGGAACGACGTCAGGTCGGCCGTGGTCTTGCTCGTCTCTTGCAGCACCCACGCCGCGAACAACGGTCCGCCCGCCTCCGGCGACAGCTGAACGGCGGGCGCCTGGTCTTGCGAGATCGACCGCAGGTCGACCACGACCGTCGTGCCGCCTGGCACCGTGAGCGGGCTCACCACCGGTCCGGTGTCGGCGGCGGACGGCACGAGCCTGAGCTGGACGTGCGCGTCGCCATCCGGCGCCGTCAGCACCAGCTGCGTGTGCCGATCGGCAGCCGTCTCGCCGTCCGCGGCGATGGCCGGCCCCGACAGCCGCGGCACCGCCGCGGTGAACGCGACGTCCGTGCCCCCGGCCTTGTCGGGCTTCAAGGTGGCGACCGCCCCGGCGACGACCGGTTCGGTCGACGTGACGACGACGCCGGCCGCCGCGCCCTTGAGCTCCGCGCCGAGGTCGACGCTCACCACTCCGCCGGCCGGGACGTCGACGACGTCCATGCCGGTGGGCGTGTACGAACCGTCGGCGGTGACCAGCTTCACCGAAGCGGTGGCGTCAACGCCGCCCGGCGCCGCGATCACCAGCCGGCGGCTGCCGTCGCCACCCGGGATGCCCGGCACGGTCTGGCTCAGGGCCGCGTTGTCGGCGCGCGGCACGAAGTCGACGCCGAGCGGGATCGAGCCGTTCTGCTGGTCGAATCGCAGCGCGGGCACCACGCGCCCGGCCGTCGCGGTGACCTCGGCGGCGGCGTTCGTCAGTCCTGGCGCGACGTTGTCGAGGCGCACAGCGAGCTGCGTGCGCGGCGCCACGGTCAAGCCGTGCTCGGTGTCGGTGTCGGGAGGCGAGGTGTCGCCGTAGATGCCGACGTCGACCGTGGCCGGCACGTCGTCGACGTTGCTCAGCAGCAGCGTCGCGTGCGCGCCGACGCCGGTGGAGAAGCCCACGAACCACGCGTGCGTCGTCGGCCCTTCGCAGGGCGACGTCGAGACCTGCCACGACTGGCCGATCGTCTGCCGGGTGAACTGGACCGCGCCGACCTGGGTCGCGAGCGGGCCGTCGACGTCGACTTGGACCGGCCCGACGGTCTTCGGCCCGTCGACCACCCAGGCATGGCCGCCCTTGATCGGCAGCGGCGTGGAGACGCCGTCCGGGTCGAGTGGCATCGTCGAGGCGGACGTCTTCGCGACGTCCACCGGATCGTTGCCGAAGGCGGCGTAACCGATGCGGGCGGCGCCGCCGGAAGGCGTGCCACCGGCCTGCGGGCACACCATCGCCGCGCTGGTGATCGGGATGGCGCTCGACATCGCGGAGGCGGCGCGTCCTTTCGCCGGCTCGCTGACCGTCGCCCAGGTGATCGCGATCGCGACGAACGCCACGACGGCGACGGCCACCAGGCGGGGATCGCGCCTCACGACGACGCCCCGATCGGCGCCCGCACGCCGGCGTCGTCCTCCGGGTTCGCGCCCGCGCGCGGCCGGCTTCGGCGCCCGGGCCCGCGGCGTCCGGCCCGCCGTCCGCCCGGAATCGCCGCGCCGATCACCACGAGCAGCGCGATCAGCTGGAAGACCAGCCAATCCGCGCGCTGGTCGGGCGCGCGTTCGATCACGATGTCTCCCCCGGACGTCGGCAGCTGGAACGCCTGCATGCCGTCGAGGGTGGTCGCCGCGAGCGGCACCCGAGCGCCCTTCGTCGTGCCGACCGCGACCGCCCGCCAGTTGGGCGACGGCGCCTCGGCGAGCACCAACAACCGCGGGTTCGGCGCGTAGGGGACGGTGATCGGACCGCTGTGGGCGCCCACGTCACCGGTCGCGTCGGCGAGCCGCCAGGTGTCGTCGCCTTGGGTGGCGATCGCGATCCGGCCTGCGTCGGTCTGCACTTGCCACACCGTCCAGCCGCCGTCGGTGGTCTTGGGCAACAGGCCGCCGGCGGTGGCGATGCGGGTTGCCAGGCCGCCGTCGGCGCTTTGCGGCGTCATCACGTACCGCACGCCAGCGTGCGCCAACTCGGTCGCCGCCTGTTGCCCGAACCCGCCCGCCAGGTCCGCGACCGCTGAGTCGAGCAGCGCGACCTGCTTGGGGTCCGGCGGCAGGTCGGCGTCGCCGAGCCGTGGCGAGCGGTCGCGCAACAGCGCGTACGTGACGGTGTCGGTGGCCGGTCCGGACGACGTGGGGACGCCGATCGGCGGCGCGGTCGGCGGACGAAGCACCACGGTGCGGGGTTCGCCGCGGCTCGCGGCCGGGTCGCGCACGAACGCCGGCAACACCTCGGTGGCGCCGTCGCCCAGCAGCGGACCGGTGCCGCGGTTCAGCCACAGCGCAGCCGCCGCGACGGGAGTCGCCACGGCGGCGCGGTCAACAACACCGCAAGCGGTTGCCGCCACCCGAAGCTGGCCGCGGAAAGCCGGGCGCGCAGCCGCGCGCCGGCCACCGCCGCGGCCATCAGCAGCCCTGCGCCGATCAGCGCGGTCGCGGTGCCAGGCCAGCCGGCCACGGCCGTGGCCGAGGCGGCGGCGCCCGGACGCGAACCCGCACGTGTGCCGCGACCAGGCCGCCCACCAGGCCGACCAGCGCGAGCAACCAGCCCAGCCGGGCCGGGCCTGGCGGGTGAGCTGCATCAGCCCGGCCAGCCCCGCGAGGACGACGACGACCTCGAGCCACACCGGCGGCATGCCGGGACCGCCGGGCGCAGCAACAAGACATCGATCGGCGGCAGCGAGCGGGTTTGCACGCCCGACGAGACCTGGCCCACCCCCGCGACGATGAGGGCAGGGTGCGCCACCAGCCGGGCCGTCCAGGGCAGCAGCAAGACAGGTGGCGCAGCGAGCAGCACGAGGGCGCGGCCGGCGCGGACGAAGGCGCGTTGCGCGAGCGACCACACCAGCGCGATGAGGACGACCGCGCCGAGCAGGACGTACACCATGGGGTCGAAGGCGGTCGCGATGGTCAGCGGGAGGGCGGCCACCCATGCCGCGCGGAGCCCGCCGGCCCGCTTCCGCCGTCCGCGCCGAACCGCGGCAACAAGGCGCGCGCGAGACCCGACAGCACCCACGGCAACACGATCGCGACCACGCTGACGCCGAGCCGCCCCGCGGACGACCGACCCGGTGACGACCGGCAGCAGCGCGTAAGTCGCCGCGATCCAAACCCTCACCCGGGTCGCGGGCGCGAGCGGCTTGGCCGCGAGGTAGGCCGACAAACCGGCCAGCGGGACGCTGCCCAGCACCAAGACCTGGACGGCGAACGGCGCGCTGCCGAACAGGATCCCGGCCAGGACCGCCAGCATCGCGAGGTACGGCGGCGCGGCTGCCCAGCTGCCGAAGCCGGTCGGATGCCAGTGCCGGGTGTAGGTGTTCCACAGGTCGCTGGCGCCGCCAGGAGCGGGCAGCAGCGCGCCGCCGTGCAGGTCGCCGCCGAGCACGTTGCGCTCCGCGACGAGCGCGACGAGCAGCAGTCCAGCGACCAGCAGCACGCCCGGCCGCGTCGCGACCCGGCGGATGAGGCCCCGCTGGTCATTGGGTTCGTCGGCGCCGACCGTCGCGACCCGCTGGGAGAGCGCTTCGGCGTAGTACCGAATCCGCGGTGCCGCGCGGCGCGAGCAGCCGGCGGATGTCGGAGTGCGGCACCACCCAGCGCGGCTTGCGAGCCGATCGCGCCTTGGCGAGCGCGCGGGGTCGGCCGAACACGGCGAGGGCCGCGCGCGTCTCGTCCCAGGCGTCGACCGGGCGCTTGGTGAGCACGAACACCAGCGCCCGAAGCACCGAGGCGAGCAGCAGCCTGGTGCCGATCCACGGCAGCCACAGCGGGCTGGCGTTGGCGACCATCGTGCGCAGCGCGGCCTGCCGGTCGACGCGTCGGGGATACGGCGGCGCGCAGTCGACCCGGCGGCGCCGGCGGCCGCGGCCTGGGCGTGGTAGACGATCGCCCGCGAGCAGACGACCACGCGCTCACCGGCCAGGTTCGCCCGCCACCCGAAGTCGAGGTCGTCGGGAACCCGACCGCCAGCGCCGGGTCGAGCCCGCCCAGCCGGTCCCACACGTCGCGGCGGACGAGTGCGGCGGCCGACCCTACGGCGAGGACGTCGCGGATCGCGTCGTGCTGACCCTGGTCGACCTCGCGGTGCTCGAGCCCGGTCTGGCGACGGCCGGTGACGTCGAGCGTGACGCCCACCTCGCCCAGGTGCACCCGGCGTCCCAGGCCAGCACCTTCGGTCCCAGCACGGTCGCCGACGGCATGTCGTCGGCGACGGCGAGCAGCGCGTCGAGCGCTCCGGCTCGGGCGCGACGTCGTCGTGCAGCAGCCAGACCCACTCCACCGTGTCGGCGCCGCCACGCGCGGTCGGCGTCTCGCCGACCAGGTCCAGACCCGCCTGGACCGCCGCAGCCGAACCCCGCCGTCCGAGGTGCGCCGAGAACCGACTCCTCGCCGAGGCCGGCGCGCAGGATCACCGGCGACTCGTCGACGCTTCCGGTGTCGACGGCCACGACCCGCTGCGGAGGGCGGGTCTGGTTCTGCACCGCTGTCAGCACGTCGGGCAGCCACCGGGCGCCGTCGTGGCTGACCAGGACGGCCGTCACGTGGTGTCGCGGGCGGGCGACCCGGGGCGAACGAGGAGGCATGGGCGATGTGAAGTGTCGAGGCGGACGCGGAGACGCCGCGCGGTCGCCATAGGCGCGCGAGACCCTGCCGAGACTACGCCGCCGCGCTCGGGTGGATCAGACCGCCTGGCGCTTGAGCCGCCGGCGCTCGCGCTCCGACAGCCCGCCCCAGATCCCGAACCGCTCGTCGTTGCCGAGCGCGTAGTCGAGGCACTCGTCACGCACGTCGCACCGGCCGCACACCTTCTTCGCCTCCCTCGTCGACCCGCCCTTCTCGGGGAAGAAGGCCTCCGGGTCGGTCTGGGCGCACAGGGCCTGCTCCTGCCAGCGAAGCTCTTCCTCGACGTCGAGCGGGAACACCTCGTCCGCCCCGCCAGCCAGCTCGACGCCACCGTGCAGCGGGTAGACCTCGCGATACACCTCGGTCACCGCGCACCTCCTCGACCCTTGATCGTCAGCGCCTGGCGCTCCGCTGCGCCACCGCCGGCATTGCTCCGTCTGGAGCACATGCGTGGAATTACATGCGCGTCATTACCCGCTAGTCAAGCCGAACGGTGATATTCGGGCTCAACGCCCCTGACCACGGCCGCCCGGACCGGCGGCCCGCCAGGCCGCTGTGCGACGCTTCGCAGCATGACCGCAGCACCAAACCCGAGGGCCGGACGACGTGTCGTCGCCTTGGCCGGCGGCATCGGCGGCGCCCGATTCTTGCGCGGCCTGCGCGCCGCGCTGCACGCCGAAGAGCCCGACGCGAGATCACCGTCATCGGCAACACCGGCGACGACATCACCCTGTTCGGGCTGCGCGTGTGCCCCGACCTCGACACCGTCATGTACACCCTCGGGGCGGCATCCACGAGCAGCAGGGTTGGGGCCGGGCCAAAGAACCTTTGCAGTAAAGGACGAATTGGCCGCTTACGGCGTGCATCCGCAATGGTTCGGCCTCGGTGACCGCGACATCGCGACGCACATTGTTGCGCACCCAATGGCTGGCAGCGGGCGTGCCGCTGTCGGAGGTCACCGCCCGGTTGTGCGACCGGTGGCGGCCCGGCGTCCGGCTGCTGCCGATGTCCGACGACCGGGTCGAGACGCACGTGTGTGGTCGACGGACAACGAGGGTCGCCGGCCATCCACTTCCAGGAGTGGTGGGTCCGGTTGCACGCCAAGACCCCCGCTGTCGAGATCATCGCGGTGGGTGCCGACGTCGCAACGCCGGCCCCAGGGGTCGTCGAGGCGATTCCGCCGCCGACGTGGTGCTGTTGCCGCCGTCCAACCCGATCGTGAGCATCGGGACGATCTTGGCGGTCCCCGGCATCCGCGCACGCGCTGGTCGCCACGGCCGCGCCGATCGTCGGGGTCTCGCCGATCATCGGCGGCGCGCCGGTGCGCGGCATGGCCGACGCCTGCCTGACCGTGCGCGGCGTCGAGACCTCGGCGGCGGCGGTGGGCGCCCTTACGGGCCAGAACTGATCGACGGCTGGCTGGTCGACGAGGTCGACGCCGGAACCGTCGTCGAGGGCGTGAGGTGCGGTCTCGGCCGCTGCTCATGACCGACGTCGACGCGGCCGCCGAGATCGCGCGCGCGGCCCTGGCGCTAGCGGCCGACCTGCGCGGCTGACCTCCGCCTTCCGCGCCGCCCGCTCCACGCCTCTCCTTCGCGCCGCCCGCCCGCCTTCCGCGCCGCGCCGCCCGCCCGCCTCAAGCGCCGACTGAAGGGTTGGAGCTGCCGAATTGGCCGAAATTCGCAGCGCCAACCCTTCACTCGGCGCGGAGGTTTGGTCAGCTGGCGAGGTCTTGCAGCGCGCCCGCCAGCGCGTCGACCGCCACCTCGAGGTCGGACGACGTGACCACGAGCGGCGGGGCCAGCCGGATCGTCGACCCGTGGGTGTCCTTGGCCAGCACCCCGCGGCGCAGCAGCGCCTCGCAGACCTCCCGACCGGTGCCGAGCGCGGGGTCGATGTCGACGCCGGCCCACAGGCCGCGGCCGCGCACGCCCACCACGCCGTGGCCGACCAGCGCGTCGAGCCGCTCGTGCAGCTCGGCGCCGAGCACGGCGGCCGCTCCTGGAACTCGCCGGTGCGCAGCAGACCGACCACCGCGCGGCCGACGGCGCACGCGAGCGGGTTGCCGCCGAACGTGCTGCCGTGCTCCCCGGGCTTGAGCACGCCCAGGACCGTCGCGTCGGCCGACCACCGCCGACACCGGCATGACGCCGCCGCCGAGGGCCTTGCCCGAGAATGAACATGTCGGGCACGCACGCCCTCGTGGTCACACGCGAACGTGCGGCCCGTGCGGCCGAGCCCGGACTGGATCTCGTCGGCCATGAACAAGCACGTCGGCGCGCGTGCAGACGTCGCGCACCGCGCGCAGGTAGCCGTCCGGCGGGATGATGACGCCGGCCTCGCCCTGAATCGGCTCGATGAGCACCGCGACCGTGGTGTCGTCGATGGCGTCGGCGATCGCGTTGGCGTCACCGAAGTCGACCGCGGGGAAGCCCGGCGTGTACGGGCCGAAGTTCCGCCTCGCACCGGGTCGCTGGAGAAGCTCACGATGCTCACCGTGCGACCGTGGAAGTTGTTCTTCGCCACCACGATGCTGGCTCGCCCGTCGGGCGACGCCCTTCACCTCGTAGCCCCACTTGCGCGCGAGTTTCAGCGCCGTCTCGACAGCTTCGGCGCCGCTGTTCATCGGCAGCATCGCCTCGAAACCGGCGAGTTCGGTGAGGTCGCGGGCGAAGTCTCCGAGCAGGTCGTGGTGGAACGCGCGGCTGGTCAGCGTCAACCGCTCGAGTTGCTCGCGCGCGGCGGCGACGATCGCCGGATGCCCGTGCCCGAAGTTCAACGCCGAGTAGCCAGCAAGGCAGTCGAGGTAGCGGCGACCGTCGACGTCGGTGACCCACGCGCCGTGGCCCTCGCACAGGACGACGGGCAGCGGGTGGTACGTGTGCGCCGCGTAGGTCTCGTCGAGCGCGATGTAGCCGGACGACGCTGCGGAGCCGGACGACGCTGCGGAGCCGGACGACGCTGTGGAGCCGGACGACGCTGTGGAGCCGGACGACGCTGTGAGCCGGCGAGCGCTTCTGTGGTCATGACCTCAGCTCCAAGGTGCAGCACTTCGGGCCGCCGCCCGCTTTCCGCAACTCGCTGAGCGCGACCGGCACCGGCTGGTAGCCCCGCGCGGCGAGCTTCTTCGCCAGCTCGGTGGCCTCCAACGGAAGGACGACGTGGCGTCCGTCGCTGACCGCGTTCAGGCCGAGCACCTTCGCGTCGTCCGCGTCGGCGATGATCGCGTCGGGGAAGAGCTCGCGCAACATCGCCTGGCTCTCGGGGTCGAAAGCGCCTGGGAAATAGGCGATATGGCGCTCGCTGAGCACGGCACAGCGCGGTGTCGAGATGGTAGTAGTGCGGATCGACCAGCCGCAGTGACACCACCGCCAGCCGAGCACCTCGGCCGCCTCGGCGTGCGCTGCGCGGGTCGGTGCGGAAGCCGGTGCCGGCAAGCACAGGTCCCGCGACAAGCAGGTCGCCCTCGCCCTCGTTGACCTGCGCCGCCTCGTGCGTGACGCGATATCCGGCGTCCCTGAACCAGTCGAGGTAGGCCGGCCCCTCGGCGCGCCCGCTCGGCGTGCTTGAACTTCGCGCCGTACACCCGGCCCGCGCGCGACGGTGGCGCCGTTCGCGGCGAACACCATGTCGGGCAGGCCGCCGACCGGCTCGATCTGCTCGACGCGGTGGCCCAGCCGGCGATAGGTGTCGGCGAGCGCCCGCCACTGGCGGACAGCCAGCTCGCGGTCGACGCGGCACGGTCGGGGTCCATCCACGGGTTGATCGCGTACTCGACCGCGAAGTGCCGCGGCTCGGCACATCAGGTAGCGGCGGCGGGTCGCGACGCGCTCGGCGGGCGCCGCCTGGGCCTGGGGCCGGTCCTCAATGAGAGTCATGCCTCTACGATCGGCCAGCGCCCACTTTCGGACAAGCCATTCTCTTGCGCTTTGCCGTCGATTCGTTGCGTTGATCAGGCCACGTATGGCGAATCGTTGCGCACAGGCTCAGCGGCGGAGCAACCGGGAGAGCACCAGCACGCTTTTCGTCCGGACGACGAACTTCTCCGCCCCGATGCGCTCCAGCACCTCCTCGAAGTGCCGCATGTCGGCGGCCATCACGTGCACCAGCGCGTCGGCGTCGCCGGAGACGGTGCACGCGTCGACCACCTCAGGGTGGCGAGTCACCGCGGCCGCGATCATCCCGGGCGTGGTCTTCCCCTGGCAGTAGACCTCGACGTACGCCTCCGTCGTCCAGCCCAGCGCCGACGGGTCGACGACGGCGGCGAACGCGGTGATCACACCGGACGAGCGAAGCCGGTCGACCCGCCGCTTGACCGCCGGGGCGCTCAGACCCACCGCGGCGCCGATCTCGGCGAAACTGGCCCGCGCGTCGTCGCGCAGCACGGCGACGATTCGCGTGTCGATGTCGTCGAGGCTCATCGCACCTCCCGGGTCAGCTGCGACGGTAGTCGCGAAGGGGCATCCGCGGCCCGAAGCGCGGCGCGCGTCTTCCGCTTGCCTCAAGAAGCCGGACGACGCGCTGCCGGTGCCCCGCGTACGGCGCGAGCAACGCGAGCATCCCGGCGTCGTCGGTGCGCGGCGTCCCGGTCAACGCGAACCCCACCAGGTTGGGGATGTGGTAGTCGCCCACCGACACGAGGTCGGGCGCCCGTGGCTGCGCTGCAACGTCTCCGCGACCGTCCACACACCAACGCCGGACAACGAGCGCAACCGCTTCGCTGATGTCTCGACATCGAGATACACGCATTCGTCGATGCGGTTCGCAGCATGCGCGGCGGCGATGATGGTTCGCCGCCGGCGCCCGTCGAGGCCGAGCCGATGCCACTCCCAGTCAGGGATCTCGCGCAGCACACCCGGCGTCGGAAACACCTTCAGCGCGACAGGTGTCGGCCCGGGGGCGGCTCACCGTACCGCGTCAGCAGCTGCCGCCAGCTGCGAAGCGCCTCGACCCCGGTGACCAGCTGCTCGAGAATCGCAGGCACCAGCGCCTCGAACACCCGATGGCCACGGCTCAACCGCAGGCCCGGATTCCGCCGGCGGGTGTCGCGCAGGATCGCGTGGTCGAGCGGAGGCCGCTCCAGTCGTCGTCCGCGCCAAGCAGTGACGGCGCGACATCGAGCGCCCAGCCGGCGCCGCTGCCCCAGGCGGCGACCGTGATCTCGCCGTTGCCGGCGGCGAATCTACGGTGGCCGGGCCGTCGGGCGTGCGCCAGGTGCGCCAATGCGCGCCGGCGGCGTCGATGTGATGGCAGGGGTCGTGCGGCCCGCGCTTGTGCGTCCCGAGGGTCGCGTGCAGGTCGACGGGCTGGTGCGAGCGGTGAACGCGCTGGCGCGGCAGCGCGAGTTCGGCGGTCACCGCGTCCTCGGCGTCACGCGTCGCTCGAGAAGCGCACCGCTCCGGCGACAGCACGACATCCGGCCAGATTCGCGCACCAAAAAGCAATTCGTTGTGCTCCCCGATGTCAGCGCCGTCGCCCACCACAACGCCGTCGAGCACCACGCCCGCGCCGATCCGCGTGCCACGGCCGACGATGCTCGCGCGCACGCGCGCGTCGTCCTCGATGATCGCGCCCTCGAAGACGACGCTGCCGTCGACCACGGCCCGCTCCCGATCTCGGCGCCGGCGCTCACGCAGGAGCCGCCCAGGACCCTCGCCGACGCCGCGACCCGCGCGCCAGGCAGGACGAGCGGCTCGCCGGTCGGGCCAGGCACCGCGGGCGATGGCGCGACACCGCGCACCAGATCGGCGGAGCCCTGCACGAACGCGGCGGGCGTGCCGAGGTCGAGCCAGTACGACGTGTCGACGAGCCGAGCACCAACGCGCCCGACTCAAGCGGTCGCGGGAAGGTCTCGCGCTCGACAGAAACCTTTGTGCCGTAAGGGATCGTCTCGATGACCTCCCGCCGAAACACGTAACAGCCGGCGTTGATGATATTGGTCACCGGGTCGGGCGTCTTCTCGAGGAACGCGGTGACCCGGCCTTCCTCATCGACGGGAACGCAGCCGAACGCCCGCGGGGTCGTCGACGGTCGTCAGGTACAACGTGGCCGCCGCGTCGCGCTCCTCGTGCAACGCGATCTGCGCGGCGATGTCGTGGCCGGACAGCACATCGCCGTTGAAGATGACAACGGGCTCGTCGGGCTTCG
>CAVVEX010000008.1:0-25685 GCA_963747395.1 uncultured Actinomycetes bacterium
GACGCCGGACATTACTTGCACGAGGAAGCGCCGAAGGTGGTGTCGGGCGAGATCGCGCACTGGCTCGACGAGATCGACCGCAGCCGGTGAGGTCGTTGGAACGCGAGGGCGACGGCGACGGCCACGGCGACCGAGTCCGACACCGGGACCGCGACGCCGCCGGTCGGCCGCGAAACGCGCGGCCGCGCGACGCCCTTGGTCGGCCGTTGCCGCGCGACGCCGACGGCGGCGTCGAGCGGGTGCCCGACCGGCTCGACCTGCCGGTGCCGGCGGCGATCGACCTCGCGCAGCGCTACCTCGACACCGCGCGTCCATTTCACGCGCACGAGGTGCTCGAGGCGCTGTGGAAGGCGCGCCCGGTGACCGAGCGGGAGCTTTGGCAGGGGCTCGCGCAGATCGCGGTCGGCCTGACGCACGCCATGCGCGGCAATCACAAGGGCGCCGCCGAGTTGCTGCGTCGCGGCGGCGACCGGGTCGCCCGCTACGCCGGCGATCCCCAGGGCGTCGACGTGCCTGGCGTCACGGCAGCGGCCACCGCGCTCGCGGAGGAGATCGAAGCCACCCGCGACGTCCGCGTTGACGCTCTTCGTTTGCGGCTTCGCGAATCGTGAGCCCGCGCTAGTCGCAGCCCTGGGTCGACACCGGCGCGGTGGCGCTCGCGCCCGCCTTGGCGGCGGCGGCCACCTGACCGGCGGTCAGCGCGTAGCCGGTCTGCGAGTCGTTGACCGCCTTGCCGAACACGACGCCGTCGACGTGTCCGGTGAGGTCGAGGAGCGGACCGCCGGAGTTGCCTGGCTCGATGTCGCCGCGCACCGCGATGATCTCGCGGGTGACCTGGCGATCCTGGTAGATGTCCGGGCCGCGGGCGTTCTCGACGCCACGCACCCGCACCGCCGCGAGCGTGTACGGTCCGTTGTTCGGGAATCCCGCGACGACCTCCGACGCGCCGGGGCCAGGCGGGTTGGTGTCGAACGCGAGCGGTTTGGCGGTCAGTCCGTCGACCGCGAGCACCGCGACGTCGACGTGCGGGTCGTAGTAGACGACGGTCGCCGGCAGCCGCGGGCCTTGCCCGCCGATCTGCACGGTCGGACGACGAACGCCGGCGACGACGTGGGCGTTGGTCATGACGCGGCCCGGCGCGAAGACGAAACCGCTGCCCTCGATGTCGCGCGAGCACGACTGCGCGGTGCCGCTGACCTTCACGACGCTGCCTTGCGCGGCCCGCACCTGCGGCTCGTCGAGCGCGGCGGCGTCGGGAGGGGCGACGGGCACGATGCGCTCGGCGCCGAGCGCGCCGAAGACCTGCGGGAAACCTCCACCGGCCACCACCCGGCGAAAGTCGGCGAACCAGACTTGCACCTGGCCGGGAACCTGGCGGTCGACCGACCTCAACACCGCGGAATCGCCAATGGTCCGCGCGACACCGGGGAACGGCGACTGCGCGAGCGAGCTGCCGATGAACCAGGCGATCAGCAAGACCGCCACCGCCGAAATCACCGAACCGCCGATCGAGTCCGCCAGCTGAACGGCGTCCCAATGCAGTTGCCGGCGCAGCATGGTGCCGACGGCGCCGGCCGCCGCGCGCCCCAACGACGCCCCGACGAAGACGACGACCACGCCAGCGATGGCCTCGGCGCTGCCGGCGAAGTGACCGGCCACCCACGGCGCGATCTCAGCGCCGATGACGCCGCCGCCGAGCAGACCGACGAAAGAGAGCACGCCGACCACGAAGCCTTGACGGTAACCGGAGAACGCCGACAACGCGACCAGCACCACGAGGATTATGTCGAGCCAGTCGCCGCGCACGCACTCAACCTAACCGGACGACGATCACGGCAGGTCGCGCACGTCAGCGCGGTTCCACGGCACTGACCAGCCGCCGATCTCGAGCAGCCGGTCGAGCAGACCGGCCGTGAACCCCCAGATGAACAGCTCCCCGGCGTCGAAGGCCGCGCCGACGTGACCGCTTGGATGCCGGACGCGGAACCGGTTCGCCGGCTCGACCAACGTGGTGATCGGCACCCGCGCGACGGCCGCGACCTCGGCGGTGTCGGCGGCCGCCACGACCGACGGGTCGCGCCACCACGCGAGCACCGGCGTCACCCGGTTGTCGGACGGCGGAACCCACAGCGGCGGCAGCAGGTTGAGCACCTCGACACCGGCCGGCTCCAGACCGGTCTCCTCGGCTGCTTCGCGCAACGCCGTCGACGCTGGCCCGTCGTCCCCCGGCTCGGCGCCGCCACCTGGAAACGCGGCCTGCCCCGGATGGTGCTTGAGGTCGCGGCTGCGCTCGATGAGCAGGACGTCGGGACCGCGCGGTCCCTCGCCAAAGAGAATGAGGACGGCGCTTTCCCGGCCACCGGTCGCGGGAGTCTCGAGGCGGCTGAGATCGCGTGCGGTCAGCGAAGTCGACGCCTCGACCAGCTGGGCGAGCCAGGCCGGCGGCGAAACGCTCACGCCGGAATCTCGACGTCGAGATACTTCTTCGTCAGCATCTGAAGGTCGCCAGTCTTGAGTTGCCCGATGTGGGCATACGCCACCTTGCCGTCGGCGCCGACGAACAACGAGACGGGGATGCCGGCGCTGCGCACCCATCCGACGAGCTTGCCCTTTTGATCAAACACCGAGGGGTAGTGCAACGCGAGACCCCGAGACGCGTCGAGCGCGTCGTCCCAAGTCTCGGCCGGGTACGCGCCGTCGACGACGCCGAGCACGCTCACCTTCCCCGCGGCCTTTGCCGCGAAGTCCCGCAGCAACGGCGCCTCGGCACGGCACGACTCGCAGGTGCCGGCCCAAATGTTGACGATGGCCGGGCCGCGCAGCTTGGCGAGATCGACCTTCGGACCATTGCCCAAGCACGGCAGCGTGAGGCTCGGCAGGCCGTTGTCGATCGCGCCGCTGCCGGTTGTCGTGGGGCAGTCGGGCAGGTTCGCCCGGGCGACGAGTTCTTGCCGGCTGGGGATCGACCCGACGGCGTCCGACTTGTTCGTTTTCGTGGCGCGGTTGATGGCGAACGCGACACCGACCAACACGATGACGACGGCGACGGCGATCCAGGACCGTTTGCTCTGCGGGCTCACGGCCCGCTCCTTCTACTCTGCGGGCTCACGCTAGGACAACGCTTCAATCGGCCCGGTCTTCACCAGCTTCTTGGCAGTTTCCTCGTCGGTCGGTCCGATGCCATGCGACGGGCACAGCGGCGCAAGCGCGCAGGCGCCGCAGGCCGGCTTGCGGGCGTGGCAGACCCGGCGGCCGTGCCAGATCACCCGGTGGGAGAGCAACGTCCACTCCTTGCGGGGGATCAGCCCCGCGATGTCTTGCTCGGCTTTGACGGCGTCGTCGGAGGTGGTCCAGCCGAAGCGGTTGGCCAGCCGCATCACGTGCGTGTCGACCGTGATCCCGGGGACGTCGAACGCGTTTCCCAGCACGACGTTCGCCGTCTTGCGGCCGACGCCTGGCAGGGTGACGAGGTCCTTGAGCTTGTTCGGAACCTCACCACCGAACCGGTCGCACAACACCTGCGCCATGCCCAGGATCGAGTTGGTCTTGGCCCGGAAGAAGCCGGTCGAGGCGATGATCGACTCGACCTCCGCGCGGTCCGCAGCCGCGTAGTCGGCTGCGGTCGTGTACTTGGCGAACAGCGTGGGCGTGACCATGTTGACCCGCTTGTCAGTGCACTGCGCCGACAAGATCGTGGCGACAAGCAGCTCAAGCGGATTCGTGAAGTCGAGCTCGCAATGCGCGTCGGGATACAGCTCGGTCAGCATCTTGTTCATCTTGCGCGCGCGACGAACCAATGCCGTGTCAGTCTCGTTCTCGAAATCGCGCCGCGCCACGCCGCCGAGCCTAACCGCTCGCGGCGACACATCGGACGACGCCTGACGACCACGCCCGACCGCTCGCCCGGTGGTTCCGCATCTCCGAATCGGCGGTCGCCGTCTCCGCGCAGGGCATTCGCCGGCAGGGCAGTCGCCGGCAGGGCAGTCGCCGGCAGGGCAGTCGCCGGCAGGGCGGTCGCCGTCTCCGCGCAGGGAAGCCACTCTTCGTCTGGGCTGCTTTGCTCTGAGTCATGAGCTCTGAGTCGCCCCAGCAGCTCTGAGTCAGGCGGCGAGGGGCGGCCGGCGACCCTGACCCAACTAGTGGCCGGCGACCCTGACCCAACCAAGCGCGCCGCTTCCGACGCCCAGTGAAGCCATCCGCCGCCTCGTCGGCTCACGCCAGTGCTGACTCAGAGCTGCTGTGGGTGACTCAGATAGTCTCCGATGCACCTGAGGCGCGCGGCATCGCATTGTGACTTGACGCGTTGACGTCCACTCTGAGATTGGCGAGGTCGGGTGGTTGCCGGGACGCGCGGACCGTCAACAGGGCTGAGCGCCGTCGAGCGCCGATCAGTGAGCGATGCGGCAGCCGCGTCTCGGCCGCCGAGAAGGTGCCTCCCCACTGGGATGAGCAGCGAGGAGGCTGACGTGAAGTCTGCCGCAACGCGTTGTCGCCAAACCGGCGAACGGTGTCACGGCCGGGATCGATTGGGCGCTTGATGACCACGCGGTGTCGATCGTGGACGGTGACGGCCGCGAGGTCGACCGCCGCGTCGTGGCGCATAGCGCTGGCGGGTTGCGGGGTTGCTCGCGAGCTCGCGCGACACGGCGTGGCCGAGGTGGCGATCGAACGCCTGACGGGCCGGTTGTGAACGCCTTGGTGGCCGCGGGCGTCACCGTCGTGGTGGTCAGCCCGCATCAAGTGAAGAACCTGCGCGGCCGTTACGGCTCCGCCGGTAACGATGCGATCGGTTCGACGCGTCGCGCTGGCCGACACGCGCGCACGACCGGGCTCGGCTGGTCGCGGACCGCAAAGCCAGCCTCCAAGACGCTCCGGCGGGCGGTCGGCGCGCGCAGGCCCGGCGCGGCGGCGGTCGGCGCGCGCGGCCAGCGGCGCGCCCTCAGCGTTCCGCGCTGTGGGCTTTTCGCCGCATCGACTCGCCGATCAGCCTGCGGTTCCTGGCGAGGTTCGACACCAAGACAAATCCGACTGGCGGTCGGCGAACGGCTCGCGGCCTGGCTTCGCGCGGCGGCTACCCGGCGGGGCCGACCGGCCGCGCTGCACGCCGCCTTCAGGCCGCGACGCGCGGCTGACCGGGCCCGAAGCGGCGCCGACGCGGCCGTCAGCGACGCCTGATCGCGGTGCTGACCGCTTTGGCCGAACAGATCAAGGCGCTGGCCGCACACATCGGCGACCAACTCGCCGCCACGCCGACGGACAGGTGTTCACCTCCTGCCCGCTCCGGAACGGTGCGCGCCGCCGGCTGCTCGCTGAGATCGGCGATTGCCGCGGGCGGTTCCCCACCCGCGTCGCTGGCCTGCCTGGCCGGGATGGCGCCTTCCACCAGACAGTCCGGCAAGCTGCGCGCCGTGAGCTTCCGCTGGGCATGTGACAAGCAACTGCGCGACGCCGTCACCGACTTCGCCGCCGACTCTCGCAAGGCCAACCCGTGGGCCGCCGAACTGTATGACCGGGCCCGCGCCGCGGCCACAACCACCCCCACGCCGTGCGCGTCCTCGGCCGCGCCTGGCTCTACGTGATCTGGAACTGCTGGCAAACCGGCGAACCCTACGACCCGGCGAAACACCACGCTTGCAACGGTATGCGGCGGTCGGCGCGCGCGGCCCGGCGCGGCGGCCCGCACGCGCGACGCGACCGCTAGCACAACTACATGTCGTCGAGCGTGAAGTTGCCTTCTTGCGGCGTTGCAGGAGCCGAGGCGGACGGCGGGGGCGCCGCGGCCGATGCTCCACCGTTGGCCGACGCGCCACCGTCCGCCGCGGGCGCGTTCGCCGCCGCCTGGGCGACCTGGGCGAAGTGGTTGTCGAGCGCGGTCACCGCCGCGTCGACTGCCGCCTGGTCGCCGCCCTGCCGCTGCGCCTTGTAGACCGCCTCGCCGAGCGCCTTGTAAAGCTCGGACTCCTGGCGGCTCTGCTGGATCGCCTCCACCTTCGCCTGGCCCTGCTGGCATCGCTGGCCTGCGCTGGCCTGCAGTGCGCTTCCTTGGCCTTGTCCAGGAATCCCATGTCAGTCACGACCTCCGAACAGGCTGCCCAGCGGGTTGCTTGCTTTCTCGTCATGCCGCGGTGGGATTCTTGGCTATCGCGTGCGCCAGCGACTCGATCGTCATCGACTGCAGGATCACCGTACCGTCACCTTCGAGCGTCGCCATGGTTGAAGCCGTTGCCGCCGAACACTCCGCTCATCAGGGTCTGCGCGTTCAGCGCGCCGATCCGCTCGACGCCGTAACGTCACGGTGTCCTCGAACGCGACCAGGCAGCCGGTGTGCACCTGGATCTTGCCGCCGTACTTGGCCGGGTTGAGCTCGATGAAGTTGCCCGCGCCGGCGATGAGCAGGGTGCCGACGCCGGTGAACTTCTCCAGCACGAAGCCCTCGCCGCCCTTGAGGCCCGACCGCAGGCCGCTGAACGCGATGTCGAAGTTGACGCGTCGACTCGGCGGCGACGAACGCGTCCTTCTCGGCGAACCAGCCGCGCGTGCCGTCGAGCTCGATGGCCCGCATCTCGCCGGGCAGCGTGCCGGCGAGGCTGACGAGGCCCGATGCCGCCGGCGGAGGTGAAGTACTGGAAGGCGAGCGACTCGCCGGCGAGCATCCGCTTGCCGGCGTTGAGCGCGGCATTCAGGAAGCCGCCGCCGCCGCCGCCCTGGCTGCCGCTCGGCGTGCTGATCCGGGTCTCGACCCCGACGTTGACCGTCTTCCAGAGGAACTTTCCGGCCTCCGCGTAGAGCGTCTGCCCCTCGCCGAGCTGGCAGACGACCATCTGCATGGCATTGCCGCATGATCTTGTGCGAGATAGCCACCGCGTGCCCCCATGTGGTGATGCTCGGGTGAATGCGAGGCACCCGACGGTACTCACGTTGAGCGCAATCCGGTAGCGGTCGGCTCCCCTGACCGGGTGACGCTCACCGCGACCACCTCAAGCACCTCCAGATCTGCGCCGATGCCGCGTGAGGAAACCGCACAAATGACGAATGGGGCCGCTGGTGAGCACGGGCAGCGTCGAAAGCCGCGGCAAGGCCGCCGTGCGGCACGCGCCGACTCGCAACGACGCCTTCAACCACCTCTCGATGGAGGACCTGCGCGCCTACCGGCAGGCGCTTGCGGAAGAGGAGAACCGGGTCTCGTACTGGCGGCGCATCATCCAGGCCCGCCTGGACGTCGTCCGGGCTGGCGAGGCCGGCGCGGTGAAGGTCGACAACTTGCGCAACGTCCTCGCTGAAGCCCGTCTCAACAGTGGACGACGCGTGCTCATCACCGTCGTGCCCGTCGAGGACATCCCGCCGTTGCCCGACCTGGCGAAGCTTTGGGAGCGCGAGCCGAAGCCCGGCGACCCGAACCACAACGAGGCGCTGGCCCGCGACCTGGCCGGCGCGGAAATCCAGCTGTCAGCCTACCGCGCCGCCTTGCACAGGCGCATCGCCGGCGCCACCAGCGAGCTGATCGCGCGCTACCGCGAGGACCCCTCGCTGTGCCTGCTTGCCCTGCCACGGCCCCGCTTAGCGGCCCGCGGCTGACCCGCGACACGGCGCTTGATCGCTCACCCACCTGCGGGATCGTGCCCGAAGGTGTGAGAATCACGCTCGTGGACGACGTGCTCGCCAAGCTGCCAGTGTTCGCCGCGCTCAGCCATGACGCTGGGGCGGCGCTGCGTGGCGTGATGAAGCGCGAGCAGTTCAACCGCGGCGACGTCATCTTCGACGAGGGCGACCAGGGCGACAAGCTCTACGCGGTGATCGACGGCAAGGTGAAGATCGCTCGAACCGCCGCCGACGGTCGGGAGAGCCTGCAGACCGTGCTCGGCCCAGGCGAGATGTTCGGCGAGTTGTCGCTGTTCGACCCCCGCCCCCGCACCGCCGGCGCCGTCGCGCTCACCGACTCGGTGCTGGCCTCGCTGGCCCACGACGCCCTGCGGCCGTGGATCATGGACCACCCGGATGTCGCGGTCCAACTGCTGCAGGCGCTGGTTCAGCGGCTGCGGCGCACCAACGACGTTCTGGCCGATCTTGTCTTCTCCGACGTCCCGTCACGCGTGGCGAAGGCCCTGCTGGGATTGGCCGAGCGATTCGGCCAGCCGACCCCCGAGGGCATCCACGTCGTGCACGATCTGACCCAAGAGGAGCTGGCACAGCTCGTCGGCGCCTCGCGGGAGACGGTGAACAAGGCGCTGGCCGACTTCAGCGGCCGCGGCTGGATCCGCATCGAGTCGCGCGCCGTCGTCATCAAGGACATCGAGGGCCTCACTCGCCGGGCGAAGTGACGCCCAGGTACTCAAGCTGCGCGAGCACCGACCAGCGCGCGGCGAACTTCACCGCCGCGCTGACGTCCCCGTAAACGACGTCGACGACCTCGTCTGCTGTGGTCGCGCCGCTCGCTACGGCGCGACGCACCTGATCGAGCCGTCGTTCGCGATGCAGCGCGTACTGCTCGACAAGCTCGGCCGGGTCGTCTCGGGTCGGCCCGTGCCCCGGCAGGACGACGCGAACCCCGCGCTCCTTGACGACCGTGCGGAGCTTTCCCAACGTTTCCAGGTAGTCCGCAAGCGTGCCGTCCGGATGCGCGACCACGGTGCTGCCCTGGCCGAGGATCGTGTCGCCGGTGAGCAGCGCGCCGTCCGCCGGAAGCAGGAAGCACGTGGAGTCGCCGCTGTGCCCGGGTGTCGCGAGCGCGGTGAGGCGCAGCCCGTCGAGTTCGAGCTCTTCGCCGTCGGCCAGCGGCTCGGCCTCACGGCACAAAACCTCGGTGATCGCGCGGACCGGTGCGTCGGCAAGCCGGGCGAACTCGCCGGCGCCTTCCGCGTGATCGGGGTGGCCGTGGGTGAGCAGGATGAGGCCGACAGCTCCTGCGGCGTCGGAGATTGCTTGGAAGTGCTGGTCGTCCGACGGCCCGGGATCAACGACGATCGCGCGCGAGCTGGCGGCCCCCTTCAGCACCCAGGTGTTCGTGCCGGCCAGCGTCATCGGCGACGGATTGTTGGCCCGGACAAGGCGCGCGCGGCTCACGACGTCGCCCCGAGGATGAACACCGGCGGGTCGGCGTCGAGGTCGACCGACGCTCGAATCACGTAGGGCGTGCGGTTCTCCGCGTCGGCAAAGAGCTCCTCGGCGCTGCGATACCGGAGGAGCTCGCGCAACGTCGTCTCGGTGGGCGGCATCAAGAACCACTCGCCGCGCTCGGCGTTGGCGAGCGCGGCCACAGGCGCGACCCACGCCGCGTCGTCCGACTCGCCGCCGACGTCGCGGGCGTGCTGGCCGGCTGGGGCAAGCGCGACGAAGAAGTGGGTGTCGTAGCGCCGCGGCTCGAACTCGGGCGTGATCCAGCGCGACCAGAGTCGGAGCAGCTCGGGCTGTGCCACGAGCCGATGCGTCGCGAGGACGTCGGCGAGCGCGCTCCGGTGCTCGATGAGCGCGAGCCGGTCTTGCTCGAGTCGCGCTTGATCCGGCGGGTCTCCGGCGGCGAAGAGCACGCCGCTCTCTTCGAAGGTCTCGCGGATCGCGGTCATCTCAAGGGAGTCGTCGGACGGGTCGACGGTGCCGCCGGGGAAGACGTGCATGCCACCGGCGAAGGCCATCGCCACTCGGCGGCGCAGCATGAACACCTGGAGTTCGTCCGCGTGGTCGCGCAGCAACACGACGGTGGCGGACGGCCGCGGAATCGGCGGCGGCGTGTTGGCGGTTTGAAATGCGCGCGCGCGTTCGACCAGGTCTGCCGATGGCAGGGGCAGGGGCAGCGGCAGCGGCGGGCGGTGCGAACCCTCCGGCACGGCGGACCCGCTCAGCAGACCTGGCGAAGACGGCCGTCGCCGAGGTCGTAGACGAACCCGCCGACCTGGACGCCATGCAGATACGGCCACGACTGCACCCGCTGCACGTCGTGGCGGATGGCGGCTTCCTGATCGTCGGTGGTCAGGAACGAGATGCTGCGGGTGTCGGGCCCGCCCGCGCCGGCGATCGCGGCGTGCACGTCGTCCTCGCTGCCGCCGGCCATCCGGCAGCGGGTGTGCTCGACGATCATGACGCGGTCCACGTTGAGCAGGTAGACCGCCAGCACCAACGTGCGCAGCACGTCGTCCGTGACCCGGCCGCCCGCGTTGCGCAGGATCTTGGCGTCGCCGGGCTTCAGCCCGAGCATTCCGAGCGGGTCGATGCGCGAGTCCATGCAGGTGAGCACCGCGAGCCCCTTGGCCGCGTTGCCCTCGAGCGCGGCGAGTTTGAAGGTCGCCGCGTGAGCCTCGTTTGCCTGCAGGACATCAGAAAAAGTCTCGTCATTCGACACGGCCGCAAGCCTATCGGTGGCGCGCAGGCCGGACTGTCTTCGGCCAGGCTCATTGAGTGACGCCTTAGCCCGGCCGGCGAAACGCGACCAGCTACTCGGCCACCTCGACGATGAGCTCCACCTCGACCGGGGCGTCGAGCGGCAGCACCGCCACGCCGACCGCGCTCCGGGCGTGCTGGCCCACGCCGTCCGAGAAGACCTCCCCGAGCAGCTCGCTGGCGCCGTTGACCACGCCCGGCTGGCCGGTGAAGTTCGGCATGCTCGCCACGAAACCGACGACCTTGACGACGCGCACCACCCTCGACAGGTCGCCGACCACCGCGCGCACCGCCGCGAGCGCGTTCAGCACGCACACCCTGGCGGCCGCCTTGGCCGCCTCGGGAGAGACGGCGGCGTCCGCGTCGGTGCCGACCCGGCCGACCTCGACCAGCTCGCCGTCAACCGTGGGCAGCTGGCCGGACGTGTACACGTAGCGCCGGTGCGGACGGCGGGCACGTATGCAGCCACCGGCTTGGCGACCGGCGGCAGCGCGAGGCCGAGCGACGCGATCCGCTCCTCTGGCGTGCTCATCCGGTCCTCCTCATCCTGACTTCGGCCGCTTCAGGTAGGCGACGAGCTGCTCGGCGCTCGGCCCCGGCACGACGCTGACCAGCTCCCAACCGTCGTCGCCCCAGTTGTCGAGGATCTGCTTGGTGGCGTGCACCAGCAGTGGCACGGTCGCGTACTCCCAGGTCGTCATGCACGCAGAGCCTAGTGCCCGGAGTTCCTGGATACGCTCGCGCAGTGAGCTCTCAACCACGACGAGGCGCCGCCGCCCAAGCCCGCGACCGCGACTGGGAAGGCGTCCGGCTGCACGTCGTCACCGGCAAGGGCGGCACCGGCAAGACCACCGTCGCGGCGGCGCTCGCGCTTGCCCTGGCGGCCGGCGGCCGGCGCACCCTCCTCGTCGAGTGCGAGGGACGCCAGGGTCTGGCCCGGCTTTTCGACGCGCCGCCGCTGCCCTACGCCGAGCGCAAGGTCGCCGTCGCGCCCGAGAGCGGCATGGTCTACGGGCTGGCGATCGACCCCGAAGAGGCGCTGCTCGAGTACCTCGAGCTGTACTACCGCGCCGGTCGGGCCGGCCGGGCGCTGCGCAAGTTCGGCGCGATCGACTTCGCGACGACGATTGCGCCGGGCGTCCGCGACGTCTTGCTGACCGGCAAGGCCTATGAGGCGACCCGGCGCCGGTTCTCGTCGAGAGCAGCGCGCACCGCGGCCGCAGTGCCGCCGTCCGAAAATCTCGACGACTACGTGTACGACGCGGTTGTGATGGACGCGCCACCCACCGGCCGGATCGCCCGATTCCTCAACGTCAACGCCGAAGTCGCCGGCCTCGCCCGCATCGGCCCGGTCAACAAGCAGGCCGAGTCCATCATGCGATTGATCCGCTCGCCGCAGACCGTGGTGCACCTCGTCGCGCTGCTTGAGGAGATGCCGGTGCAAGAAACCCTTGACGGCATTGACGAATTGCGATCCTTCGACCTCCCGGTCGGCGGCGTCATCGTCAACCGCGCGCATGAGCCGCTGCTCCCGTCGTCCGCGCTGAAATCCGCCGCCGCCGGCAAGCTCGACGTCGGGTTGCTCCGCGAAGGCCTCGCCGCTGGCGGCGTGAAGCCGGACGACGACACCGTGCGCGGGCTGACCACCGAGGCCAGCGACCACGCGCTGCGAGTAAGCGCCCAGCGCCGGCTGCTCACCAAGCTGAAAGCGGCGCGGCGACCGATCTACCGGCTGCCTGACCTCGACACCGACTCCATCGGCCGGCTGTACGCGCTCGCCAGCGAGCTGTCCGCCCAGGGAGCGGCGTGATGGCCAGGTCGCTCGACGTCGACGCCTTGCTCGGCGATCCGAACACCAGGGTCGTCGTCTGCTGCGGCTCGGGCGGGGTCGGCAAGACGACGCTCGCCGCCGCGCTGGGCGTGCGCGCGGCCGAATCCGGACGACGCGTCGTCACGCTCACCATCGACCCCGCGCGCCGGCTCGCGCAGTCGATGGGCTTGACCGAGCTCGACAACACCCCGCGCAAGGTGGCCGGCATCAAAGCGTGGCGAAACGGCGGCAGCGGCGAAGCCGGCGAGTTGCACGCGATGATGCTCGACATGAAGCGCACGTTCGACGAGATCGTCGAGGCGCACGCCAGCCCACAGAAAGCCGCGCAGATTCTGGCGAATCCGTTCTACCAATCGCTGTCGTCGAGCTTCGCGGGCACGCAGGAGTACATGGCGATGGAAAAGCTCGGCCAGCTGAGGAAATCCGACCGATGGGACCTCATCGTCGTCGACACTCCGCCGAGCCGTTCGGCGTTGGACTTCCTCGACGCGCCCGGCCGGCTTGGCCGCTTTCTCGACGGCCGGTTCATTCGCACGCTGCTCGTTCCTGCGAAGGTGGGCGGCCGCGGCTACGTGAAGGTGATGCAGGCGGGCCTCGGTGTGATGACCGGCGCGATGACCAAGTTGCTGGGCGCCCAATTGCTGACCGAGGTGCAGACGTTCGTCGCCGCGATGGACACCATGTTCGGCGGCCTGCGCGAACGCGCCGACGCGACGGCCAAGCTGCTGCGCGCTCCCGGCACGGCGTTCGTGGTCGTCGCCGCTCCCGAGCCCGACGCGCTGCGCGAGGCGTCGTACTTCGTCGAGCGGCTGGTCGAGGAGCAGATGCCGCTCGCCGGCGTCGTCATGAACCGGGTGCACGTGACGGCGGTCCCGCAGCTGAGCGCGGGCAAGGCGCTGGCGACCGCCGAGGCACTCGAAGGCGAAGGCGGCCAGGCGGCGGCGTTGGCGGCCGGGGTGTTGCGAACCCACGCGCAGCGGGTGCAAACGCAAAGCAGCGAGCACCAGAGGCTGGCCGGGTTCGGGCTCGCGCACCCGAAAGTCCGGACGACGTCAGCGCCGGCGTTCGCCGGGGACATCCACGACCTGGCGGGTCTGCGCGAGCTGGCGGCAGCCCTGTGCGAGGGCGGAGAGCGGGACTAGCCGGCTACCGAGTAGCGGTCGGCCGCGGCGCGCTCGAAGTCTTCCATCGCGGTCATGAGCAGCCGCTGCCAGGACGACACGTTCGCCCGGCGGCGCAGCAAAGCGCGGCGCTCCCGCTCGGTGAGACCGCCCCAGACGCCGAACTCGACCCGGTTGTCGAGGGCGTCGGCGAGGCACTCGGCCCGCACCGGGCATCCGAAGCAGACGGCCTTGGCTCGGTTTTGCGCCGCCCCCTGCACGAACAGCGCGTCCGGGTCGCTGCCTCGGCACGCGGCGCGCGCGGTCCAGTCATTGGTCCAAGCCATAGGTCCCCGTCCTTAGCTCACTCGCGATCTGCGATCAGCGATGTGTTTCGACGGTACGGAGCGGGGACGGCGACCCACCAGGCTCCGTTCGGCCCATTCACGCTGGCCCAGGCGGACCATCCGCCTAGCCCCGACTAAGGCGGTTAACCGACCGCCGCGAGCGCGGCCGCGCGGCCTTCGCCGGGCGTGACAGTTACCCTGCATGGGTGTCCACACGCGCCGGAAGCGGCTGGCTGCCGCCCGCAGAACGGCTGAGCGCCTGGTCGAAGCTGACCCGCTTCGTCGTGCTCGTCGTCCTCGCCGTGTTGACCGGCGCGCTCGTCGCCGCGCTCGCCTTGCCGGTCGTCGGCGGGGTGGGCGTGTTCACCAGGAACATGATCGGCAACGTCGCCTTCACCGACCTGCCGCCGGAGTTGCAGCAGCCCCCGCTCTCGCAACGGTCGGTCATCCTCGCAGCCGACGGCACCGAGCTGGCGACGTTCTACTACGAGAACCGCCAGTCCGTCGACCTGTCCCAGGTCGCGCCGATCATGCGGCAGTCGATCGTGGCGATCGAGGACTCCCGCTTCTACGAGCATCACGGCGTCGACCCCAAGGGCATCCTGCGCGCGCTGGTGAAGGACAGCTCCACCGGCTCGGCCTCGCAGGGCGCGTCGACGATCACCCAGCAGTACGTCCGGCAAGCGCTGGTCGAGACCAACGCCGCCAACAACGACGTCGCCGGCGCCCGCGCCGCGCGCGCGAAGAACCTGACCCGCAAGATCACCGAGGCTCGCTACGCCATCGCGCTGGAGAAGCAGCTCTCCAAAGACGAGATCCTCGACGATTACCTCAACACCGTCTATTTCGGCAGCGGCGCCTACGGCATCTCGGCCGCCGCGCAGCATTACTTCAGCGAGTCGGCCGACCACCTCACGCTGACCCAGGCGGCGCTGCTGTCGGGCGTCATCAACAACCCCAGCACGTTCGACCCGATCCTCAACCCGAACAACGCGTTGAAGCGGCGCAATATCGTGCTCCAGCGGATGGCCGACCTGAAGTACATCAGCCAGGACACCGCCGACAAGGCGATCCTGACGCCGCTGGGCTTGAAGGTGTCGGAGATCCCGAACGGCTGCGCGACCACGGCCGCGCCGTACTTCTGCCAGTACGTGGTGGCGGAGTTCCTCAACAACCCCGCCTACGGCGGGGCCAACGCAAGCGCGCGCGCCAACCTGCTGCGCCGCGGCGGCCTGGTCATCTCGACAACGCTCGACATGAACATGCAAAAGGCCGCGCAGAACGCGGTCAACACCGTCGTCCCGCCCGACCCGACGAAGAACGCCGGCCTCGCGGCCGCGATCGACCTGGTCGACCCGAAAACGGGCGCGATCAAGGCGATGGCGGTCAACCGGGCGTTCGGCAGCGGCCCCGGCCAGACCGAGATCAACCTGGCCGCCGACGCCGCGCACGACGGGTCGAACGGACGCCACGCCGGTTCGACGTTCAAGATCTTCGTGCTGGCCGCCGCCCTTGAGGAGGGCATTCCGACCGGCACCAGGATCGTGTCCCCGCAGACGGTGACGATTCCGAAGGGATCGACCACCGACTGCGACGGAAATCCGACCGATAAGTGGACCGTCCACAACGCCGGTGACAGCGAGTCCGGCACCTTCGACATGGTCAAGGCCACCTGGTACTCGGTGAACACCTACTTCGCCCAGCTCGAGGCGAAGACCGGGCTGTGCCGACCGATCCAGATCGCGCAGTCGATGGGCGTGAAACAGTCGAACGGTCTGCCGCTCGACCAGATCCCGGCGTTCACCCTGGGCGCCGAGGACGTCGACCCGCTCTCGGTGAGCGGCGCCTTCGCGACCTTCGCCAACCAAGGCATCGCCTGCGCGCCGGAGGCGATCACCGGCGTCACCACGTCGATCCAGGGGCTGACTCCTCCGAAGGCGCCTGGCCCGAGTTGCAAGCAGGCCATCGACAAGGACGTCGCGAACGGCGTCACGTCGCTGCTGCAGGGCGTGCTCACGGAGCCGGGCGCGACAGCGACCGGCCTCGGCATCGGCCGGCCCGCCGCGGGCAAGACCGGCACCGACGACCAATACAAGAACGGCTGGTTCGGCGGCTACACCCCGAACCTGGCCGCCGCGGTGTGGACGGGCAACCCCGACTCAGCGACGCCGATGCGCAACATCACCGTGAACGGCCACTACTACGCCGAGGTGTTCGGCTCGACGCTGGCCGGGAAGATCTGGCAGCTCGCGATGACATCGGCGGTCAAGAGCCTGCCGGTCGAGACGTTCGTGCAGCCGCCGATCTCCACCTTGCGCGGCGAGCCGGTGACCGTCCCGGACGTCACGGGGCAAGACCCGAACGCGGCGGCCGACGCGTTGAGCAAGCTCGGGCTCGACGTGTCCATCGATGCGACGCCGGTGCCGTCCGACCAGCCGCAAGGCATGGTCGCCTCCACCGACCCCGCGGCGGGCGCGACGCTTTACGTCGGCAACAAGATCACGATCCACGTGAGCACTGGCGCGCCGCCGGCGCCGAGCGGCTCACCACCGGCGAGCGGCAGCCCGCCCGCGTCACCGCCGCCGAGCGGCAGCCCGCCCGCGTCACCAAAGGCGACCGGCAACACGGCGCACGCCCCTCCGGTCAAACCGGGTCCGCCGAAGAAAAAGAAGAACGGCTAGGACGACGAACGGCAGGCCGGCGTCACGCGCCAGCCAACGCCCAGCGCCAGCCAAACCACGGCGCCAGCCAAACCACGGCGCCAACCAGCGTCAGCCGGCGAGCTGACGCTTGACCTCAGCCGCCACCCGGCCGCCTTCGGCTCGGCCGGCGACTTTGGCGGTCGCGACTTTCATCACCGCGCCCATGGCCTGCGGCCCACTCGCGCCGGTTTGCTCGATCGCCGAGGCGACCAGCGCGCGCAGCTCACCGTCGTCCAGCTGCTTGGGCAAGTAGACGTCGATCACGGCGCCCTCGGCGCGCTCACGTTCAGCCAGCTCAGGACGGTTGCCGGCCTCGAACGCCTCAGCCGCCTCGCGCCGCTTCTTCGCCTCTCGGGCAAGCACTCGAAGCACCTCGTCGTCCGACAACTCACGCGCCTGCTTGCCGGCGACCTCTTCGGTGGTGATCGCGGAAAGCACCATGCGCAGCGTGGCGGTGCGCAGCTCGTCGCGTGATTTGATCGAGTCGGTGAGGTCGTCGTGGAGACGGGTCTTGAGCGAGGTGTCCGGTGAAGCGGTCATAACGATCAGTGTCCCACTCCTCATTTTGCGGCCACGTCAAAAGCGCCCGGCACGGCATTTTGCGGCCACGTCAAAAGCGCCCGGCACCGCATTTTGCGGCCACGTCAAAAGCGCCCGGCACGGCATTTGAGACACTCGAACGCATGCGCAGATTGATCGCCGTCCCGCTCGCCGTCAGCGCGGCGGGCGCCGCCGCCGTCGCCTACGCCGCCGGAATCGAGCGCCGCTCACCGCGGTTGCGCCGAGTCGAAGTGCCGGTGCTGCCGGCCGGCTCGAGCCCATTGCGGATCCTGCATTTCTCCGACGTCCACCTGACGCCCGGCCAGCGCTGGAAGAGCGACTGGTTGCGCGGCCTCGGCGCGCTGCAGCCCGACCTGGTCATCAACACTGGCGACAGCATCGCCCACCCGGACGCGGTGCCGCCGTTCATCGACGCGATCGCGCCGCTGCTCGAGCGGCCCGGCGCGTTCGTCCTCGGGTCGAACGACTACTTCGCCCCACAGTTCAAGAACCCGGCCCGCTACTTGCTGCCGGACGGCGGCGATCGGGTCACCGGCCCCGAGCTGCCGTGGCGCGAGCTGCGCGACGCGATGTCCGACGCCGGCTGGCTCGACCTGTCGAACAACCGCGGCTTCCTCAAGGCCGACGGCCGACGCATCGAACTCGTCGGCGTCGACGACCCGCACATCGAGCGCGACCGCTACGCCGACGTGTCGGCCGACCCCGACGCCGACGTCGCGCTCACCATCGGCGTCAGCCACTCCCCCGAGCCACGGGTGCTGTCACCGATGTCGGACGACGGCTGCCGCCTCATCCTGGCCGGTCACACCCACGGCGGGCAGCTGCGCGTCCCGTTCTACGGCGCGCTGGTCACC
The DNA here is from genome assembly GCA_963747395.1 of uncultured Actinomycetes bacterium. GTDB lineage: Bacteria > Actinomycetota > Actinomycetes > Acidothermales > Acidothermaceae > JAICLV01. The sequence goes on from CAVVEX010000008.1 coordinate 17,767, forward strand.
AACTGCGGGCTCGATCGCGCCCGCGCCCGCGGGCTGTCCCGCTACGAGCACTCCTGGTTGCACGTGTCCGCCGGGTTGGGCACCTCGCCGTTCGCGCCGGTGCGGTTCTCCTGCCCGCCCGAGGCGACGTTGCTGACATTGGTCGCCGGAGGCGACCGGGGCTGACATTGGTCGCCGGAGGCGACCGGGGCTGACACTGGTCGCGGCGCCCTGAGCTAGACTCCTAGGGCTTCTTCGGGGTGTGGCGCAGCTTGGCAGCGCGCTGCGTTCGGGACGCAGAGGCCGTGGGTTCAAATCCCGCCACCCCGACAGATCAGAACGCCCGGCTTTCCGCGCCAGCGGAGAGCCGGGCGTTCCGTCTTTCCACCGAGCCCGACGTACCGTTGGTCGGGTGGACGTGCAGCAACCCGAGCTCGAGCGGTCGTCATGGAACGTCACCTCGTCGGTCAAGCACGGCTACCCGCCGCCGCGGCTGGCGGCCGGCTGCTTGACGACGGCGTACTGCGGGGAGCAGATGATCGTCGAGGGCGAGGTCTCAGATCAACCCCCGCGCGACGCTTGTCCGTTGTGTGCGCTCGCGTGGCGGTCCAGGCACAAGCGACGCTTCGGACCTTGATCCGGCAGACTATGGCCTGTGACCACGGAGCCTCAGCCTGAACCTGGACGTCGTCCCGACCCCGCGCAGGAGCGGTGGAAGGCCCGCTTCCGGGCCGCGCGCGTGACGCTCCCGGAGTGGGCGCTGGACTCCCCTCAGCGTTGCCTTTACGCGAGCAACGCGAGCGGCACCGTCGAGATCTACACGTGGGACCGCGACACCGACGCCACCCGCCAGGTGACCGACAGAGCTGCCGGCACGCGGGTCGGAACGATCGATCCCGACGGCGCGTGGGTGTGGTGGTTCGACGACGACGGCGGCAATGAGTTCGGCGTGTGGCGCCGGCAGCCGTTCGAGGGCGGCGCCGCTGAGGTCGCGGTCGCCGGGCTCGAGCCCTCCTACCCCGCGGGGCTCGCGCTTGGGCGCGACGGCGTCGCCGTCGTCGGTCGCTCCACAGACGACGGGACGTCCGTTCACGTCGCGCGCGCCGGTGACCCGCCGGTGGCGATCTACTCCCACAAAGAAGACGCGAACGTCGCCGCGCTCTGCCGCGATGGGACGTTGCTCGCCATCGAGCACAGCGAGCACGGTGACTCCCGCCATATGGCGCTGCGCGTGCTGCGGGTCGACTCACCGAATCAACCGGTCGCGGGCGAGCTTTGGGACGGTCCCGGACTGGGCTTGCGCGCCGTGGCTTTCGCGCCGGCGCCGGGCGACTCGCGGCTGTTGGTGCTCAACGAGCGGCATGGCCGCTGGCTGCCGCTGATCTGGGACGTCCAGACCGGCGCGCAGCACGAACTCGACATCAGCCTGCCCGGTGACCTCTCGGCGCGCTGGTACCACGACGCGTCGGCGGTGTTGATCGGCCACGAGCACCACGCCCGAAGCGAGCTCTACCGCCTTGACCTCGCCACCGGCGAGTTGTCCGCGCTGCCCACCCCACGCGGGACCATCGCCGGCGCGACCGCCCGCCCGGACGGCGCCGTCGAGTTCTTGTGGTCGTCGGGGGCGCAGCCGCCGGCGGTCCGGGACGTCGCCGGTCGCGTCGTGTTCCGCGCGCCGGGGGCCGAGGCGCCCGACTCGGTTCCGGTCGAGGACGCCTGGGTCGACGGGCCCGGCGGTCTCATCCACGCCCTAGTCTCCAAGCCGGCCGGAGTCACCGGCCCGCAGCCGACGGTGTTCCTCGTGCATGGCGGCCCGACCAGCCAGGACGCGGACGCGTTCGTCCCCGGTGTCGCGGCGTGGGTCGACGCCGGCTTTGTCGTCGTCCGGGTGAACTACCGCGGCTCGACCGGCTACGGGTCGGCGTGGCGCGACGCGATCGAACACCGGGTGGGTTTGACCGAACTCGAGGACATCGCCGCGGTCCGCGACTGGGCGGTGTCCTCGGAGCTGGCCGACCCGGACGCCGTGGTGCTCGCCGGTGCTTCGTGGGGCGGCTTCCTCACCCTGCTCGGGCTGGGGGTCAGGCCGGACGCCTGGACCGTCGGCGTCGCCGGCGTGCCGGTCGCCGATTACGTCGCCGCCTACGAGGACGAAATGGAAGGGCTGCGCGCCTTCGACCGTTCGCTCTTCGGTGGGACGCCCGAGACGGTCCCCGATCGCTACCGGCAGTCGTCGCCCATCACCTATGTGGACGACGTGCGGGCGCCGGTGCTGATCCTCGCCGGCGCGAACGACCCGCGCTGCCCGATCCGGCAGATCGACAACTACATCGCCGCGCTCACCGCTCGAGGTGCGCCGCACGAGGTGTACCGCTTCGACGCCGGCCACGGTTCGCTCGTCATCGAAGAGCGCATCCGCCAGGTGGCCGCCGAAATCTCATTCGCCCGCCGCCACCTCGGCCTGAACTGACGCTTTACCAGCCTGCCGGCGCGCGCGAACCGTGGAGTTGACCCGCTTCGGTGGACACTGGAGTTGAACCACGACAGGAACCCGATGCGGCTTCCGAGGTGGCGTGGCTCAGAACCAGCCGCGTGACTCAGAACACTTGACTCAGAGCAAAGCGCATCCGAAAGAGAACCGGCTGCCGCCGGAACCAACCCATGCCCGGCTATCCCCAGCCAAGAATTCGATCATCAACCGCGTGACCCGCTTGAGCTCGTAAGCAGCGACCGAGCTACCAAGCTGGCGTGCGTGACCTTTCCAGCCGATCGCTACCTGCGCGCCGCTCGACACCGTGCCGACCTGAGCCAACGCGAGCTTGCCGACAAGGCTGGGGTACCGCAGAGCACTGTCGCTCGCGTCGAACGCTTGCCTGCGAAAGCGACCGTGAACAGCATGGCGATCCTGCTCGCCGCGACGGGACTTCGACTCGCGGTCCTCGACGAGGACGGTGCCGAAATCGAGCCCGAAGACGAGGACGACGCCAACCGACGCGACCGCGCATACCGCCGGTATCCGGCGTATCTCGATCTCAGGGTGAGCGACGACCACTGGTGGGGCTACGGCTGGCCCATGTTCGACGGCAAAGAGCCGCTGTACACGTTCGATCGAGATCGCTGGGCGCGGGATTGGCGGCGCAAGCAGAAGTCCGAACGCGATGCCGACCGGCCGCGCCCGCGCCGGGCCGGTTAGCGCGCTGCGGCGACCAATTCGGCGATCTGCACGGCGTTTAGGGCCGCTCCCTTACGCAGGTTGTCATTGCTGACGAACATCGCCAGGCCGCGGGCATCGGGAACACCCGGGTCGACGCGCAACCGACCCACAAAACTTGGGTCGACGCCCGCCGCCTGCAATGGATTCGGCACGTCGGTGACGCACGACGCCGGGCGCCGCGCCGAGCAGCTCGAGCGCGCGCGCCACCGACAGCCGGTGCGGCGAACTCCGCGTTGATCGACAGCGAGTGCCCGGTGAACACCGGCACCCGCACGCAGGTGCCCGACACCCGCAGCGACGGGATGCCCAGGATCTTGCGGCTCTCGTTGCGCAGCTTCTGCTCCTCGTCGGTCTCGAAGCTGCCGTCGTCGACGATCGAGCCGGCCAGCGGCACCACATTGAACGCGATGGGCCGGACGTACTTGACCGGCTCGGGGAACGTCACCGCAGAGCCGTCGTGCGTGAGGTCGGCGGCCCGGTCGAAGACCTGGCGAACCTGCTTGTCGAGCTCCTCGACGCCGGCCAGCCCAGCGCCAGACACCGCCTGGTAGGTGCTGACGACGAGCCGCACGAGACCGGCCTCGTCATGCAGCGGCTTGAGCACCGGCATCGCCGCCATCGTCGTGCAGTTCGGGTTGGCGATGATCCCCTTGCGGGCCTCGTGCACGGCCTGCGGGTTGACCTCGCTCACCACGAGCGGGACGTCGGGATCCATCCGCCAGGCCGAGGAGTTGTCGATGACGGTCACGCCGGCCGCGGCAAAGCGCGGCGCGAGCTCGCGCGAGGTGGCCCCACCGGCGGAGAACAGCGCGATGTCCAGACCCGACGGATCGGCGACGGCGGCGTCCTCGACGACGACCTGGTCGTCGCCCCACGGCAACGTCGTCCCGGCCGACCGCGCCGAGGCGAAGTAGCGCAGCTGCGAAACGGGAAACTCGCGCTCGGCGAGGAGCCGCCGCATCACACCGCCGACCTGGCCGGTGGCGCCGACGACGCCGACGCGCAAGCCACTCATCGTCCGGTACCTCCGTAAACCGTCGCGCCCCCTCGGGGTCGTCGAGCTCGAACGCACTCGTGCAACGCGGCACCGCCGCGCGGTAGTTCGTGCTCGCGGACGACAACCGAGATGCGGATCTCCGACGTCGAGATCATCTCGACGTTGATTCCGGCGTCGGCAAGCGACGACGAAGAACTTGCGCGGTGACGCCGGGGTGCGTGCGCATGCCCGCGCCGACCAGCGACACCTTGCCGATCTGGTCGTCGGACTGCAGCGACTCGAAGCCGATCTGGTCTTGCGCCTTCGTCAGCGCGCCCATCGCGTGCGTCAGCTCGGTGCTCGGCAGGGTGAACGAGATGTCGGTGCGGCCGGTGTCGACCGACGAGACGTTCTGCACGATCATGTCGATGTTGATGCCGGCGTCGGCGACCACGCGTGAAGATCTGCGCCGCCTCGCCGGGCTTGTCGGGCACGCCGACGACGGTGATCTTGGCCTCACCGAGGTCGTGCGCGACGCCGGAGATGATCGGGTGCTTCCATGCTGCTCCTCCGCGGGGATGTCGACGATCCAGGTGCCGGGCTTCGTGGAGAACGACGACCGCACGTGGAGCGGGACGCTGTAGCGGCGCGCGTACTCGACGCAGCGCAGGTGCAGGATCTTGGCGCCGGACGCCGCCATCTCGAGCATCTCCTCGTAGGAGACGCTGTCGGGAGCTTCCGCGCGTCGGGCACGATGCGCGGGTCGGCGGTGAACACGCCGTCGACGTCCGTGTAGATCTCGCAGACCTCGGCGCCGAGCGCGGCGGCGAGCGCGACGGCGGTGGTGTCGGAGCCGCCGCGGCCGAGCGTGGTGATGTCCTTGGTGTCCTGGGCGACGCCCTGGAAGCCGGCGACGATGGCGACGCGCCCTTCGTCGAGCGCGTCGCGGATGCGGCCTGGCGTGACGTCGATGATCTGCGCCTTGCCGTGCCGGAGTCGGTGATCACGCCGGCCTGGCTGCCGGTGAACGACCGCGCCTCCATGCCGAGGTCGGATCGCCATCGCCAGCAGCGCCATCGAGATGCGCTCGCCGGCGGTGAGCAGCATGTCGAGCTCGCGGCGCCGGCGGGAGCGGCGAGACCTGCTGCGGCGAGGTCGAGCAGGTCGTCGGTGGTGTCGCCCATGGCGGAGACGACGACGCACGACGTCGTTGCCCGCCTTGCGGGTGGCGACGATCCGCTGCGGCGACCCGCTTGATGCGCGTCGGCGTCGGCGACGGACGAGCCGCCGTACTTCTGGACGACGAGTCCCACGGGCGGACAATTCCTCGGGGGGCGGGCGGCACTGCACGGGGGCCGACCGGGGCCTGCACCGACCGCCCGGGCAGTCTACCGGGGGTCGATAGGTTGGCTTTCGTGGATTTCGCGCGCACGAGGGCTGGCCGTCGCGGCGTGGCGTGCCTGGCCGCCCACGCGCGCTTGCACCGTCAGGCCACAAGCAGCAACGCCACCGGACGGCGGCAGCGTCGGCGGGCGCGTCGGCTGCCGCCGCCGCGCTCGCCGAGCTGCGACATCAGGCCGCCGCCGCGAAAACCCTCTCCTTCACAGCGACCTACCAGGCCCAAGGGACGAATCCGCCACGACCGGCAACGGTGACCGTGTTCCACACGCCGTCGCGCGACCCGCATCGACGTCGGCGAGAGCGGCACGAGCGTCCGGATTCATCGTCGACGACAAGGGCACGTTCTCGTGCAAGTTCGCCGGCGGCGAGCACGACGCCGCTGTGCGTGACGCTCGCCGGCCCGAACGCGTCGATCCCGCCGTCCGGCGACCCGGCCTGCAGCACCTGTTCACGTCGGCGCTCGACGAGATCACCAGGCCGGGCTCCGGGCGGTGCACGTCGGACCCGCGGCCACGACATCGCTCGGCCGGCAGGGCGCCGGCGGCGGCCTGCTCGCGGTCACCGCGGTGCCGTCGAGCAGCGACCTCGCCCCGGCACGTACTGCTACGCGCGACGGAATGTTGGTAAGCGCGCAGTTTCGGAGCAGCTCGCTTCAGCTGACGAAGACCGTGGCCGCGCCGGAAGCGGCGGACTTCACCTTGCCGGCGTCACCCGCCCCGCTCGCAGCCCGAGTCAGAGCTGACGTCAAGCCGCGCGTGCGCCACCACCGACTGCAGCGCCCGCAGCGCCGCGCCGGCGTGCGTGCCCCAGTGCGAGAGGTAGAGAACTGCCACCACCACAACTCCTCGATGCCCGGCCGGCGCGGAAGTGCTGCAGGCCGTGAATGAGGTCGGAGGCGACGTCGGCGATGTCGTCGGAGATCACGAACGTCGCCGCGCTCGCCGGGTGTCTGGTACGGGTCGAAGATCTCCACGTAGCGGTCGATCGGGCCGAGCACGCGGCCAGCCGCTCCCGCAGCTCGTCGATGTCGGGGTCAGGACCGGCGTCGGGCTCGAACGTCGGTGCGGGACGACGTCGGCGATCGCGCCCGAGCTGGCCGCCCGCGAGCATCAGCTGCGAGCACCTCGAGCAGCAACAGCGCGACCGCGCCACCGGGCTCGTCGCCGCGCGCGATCTCGCGCACCGCGATGACGAAGCTCTCGACTTGGTCGGCGATTTCCGCGGCGAAGTCGGTCAGACCGTCGGAGTGATCCTCGACCACCAGTTCAGACATCGAGCTGCCTTCTCCCCTCGAACGCCCGGCCGAGCGTGACTTCGTCGGCGTACTCCAGATCGCCGCCGACCGGCAAACCACTGGCCAGCCTGGTGACCCGCAAGCCCATCGGCTTGACCAGCCGCGCGAGATAGCGTCGCGGTCGCCTCGCCCTCGAGATTTGGATCGGTTGCGAGGATCAGCTCGTTCACCGTCCCGTCGGCAGCCTAGCCATCAGCTCCCGAACCCGCAGATCGTCGGGGCCGACGCCCTCGATCGGGCTGATGGCGCCGCCCAAGCACGTGATAGCGCCCGCGGAACTCGCGCGTCTTCTCGATGGCGACGACGTCCTTGGGCTCCTCGACGACGCAGAGCACCGACGGGTCGCGCCGCGGGTCGCGGCAGATGCGGCACTCGTCGTCCTCGGCCACGTTGCCGCAGAGCGCGCAGAACCGGACCTTGTCCTTGACCTCGATCAGCAGCCGGGGCAAGCCGGCGTACGTCGGCGGGGTCAGCGGCCAGCAGGTGAAACGCGATCCGCTGCGCGCTTTTGGGACCGACGCTGGGCAGCCGCCCGAGCTCGTCGATCAGATCTTGGACGACGCCTTCGTACACGTCTGCGAGCCTGCGCAGAAGGGCAGACCGGGCAGCCCGCCGCCCATGCCGCCGAGCCCTGCGTCAGCGGACCCATCTTCTGCTCCTTCAGCTGCGGCGCGTTGCCGGTGGCGTCGCGGACCGCGGCGAGCACGAGGTCGTCCAGCGTCTCGGTGTCGTCGGGGTCGACCGCCTTGGGGTCGATGGCCAGCCGACAGCAGCTCGCCGCTGCCGGTGACGGTCGCGGTGACCAGCCCGCCGCCGGCCGTGCCTCGACCTGCGTGTCGGCGAGCTCCGCCTGGGCGTCCATCAGCTGCTGCTGCATCTTCTGCGCCTGCTTGAGGAGCTGCTGCATGTTGGGCTGGGGGCCGGGCGCCATCGGACGACCTCCTCGTCGTGAGGTGACTGAGACACGAGCCTACGGCGTCAGGGCGTGCGAGCATGGCGGGCGTGCCGCCACTTCGTCGCCGAATCACGCCCTGGTGAGCTTGCGCGCGGCGTTC
>CAVVEX010000009.1:0-60902 GCA_963747395.1 uncultured Actinomycetes bacterium
AGTTGCCCGCGCACATCCTCACCTCGCTCCGACTCGTTGGTATGGGATAGCTCGTAAACCATACCAAGCGCTCAGCCAAGGACGGGTTAGCCCACGCCAGTTTCGGGGGCCCGAACGCTCCGTTGGCGGCGGCGCGGCCGCCGCTGCGGCTCTTCAGCGCGCCAGCTGATCGGCCGACGACATTTAGGTGACGGAAGCCGCGCCGATCTACGATGACCTGGTCCGCGCGGGCGCGTCGGCGAAAGGGTGCGAGAGACCGGCTTTGGGTGGGAAGCCGTGGCTAGCGGCCGACAGCGGCATGCTGCACGGGCCGCGGTCACGAGCCGGCCTCGAGGACTCGACGGCGAGCTGCCTACCGGATGTCCGGAAAGGCCTCTCGCAGTGCGGCCATGAGTTGCGCGGCCATCGTCCGGTCGAACTGGAACGTCTGGCTGACCTCGGGGTGAGTCCCCTGGAGTGGTGTAACTCGGGCTCCTGATCGGGACGTGGCTCGTGTCGGTCCCGGACGTTGAGGGGCCACCGCGTGAGGCTCTGTGAGAACCCGACCAAGGAACTCACGGAAGAGGACTCACGCGATGGCCCTGGACCAGTCTGCCCTGCTCGAGCTCGCTCGAGATGATGCGCAGCGCCGACGGCGGCGAGCTGATGCGCACGGCTGCTCGGCACGATGCTGCAAGCCCTGGTCGATGCCGAGGCGACCGCGCTCATCGGCGCCGAGCCGCACCAGCGCAGCGAGGCCCGCACGACCCAGCGCAACGGCACCCGCGACAAGACGGTCACGACCGCCGCCGGCGACCTGACGGTGAAGATCCCGAAGGTCCGCACCGGGTCGTTCTTCCCCGCGCTGCTGGCCCCGCGCCGGCGGATCGACGTCGCGCTGCACGCGGTGGTCATGCAGGCCTACGTCGAAGGCGTCAGCACCCGCCGGGTCGACGACCTGGTCGTCGCGCTGGGCGGCACCGGGATCAGCAAGAGCGAGGTGTCCCGGATCTGCGCCCAGCTCGACGGCGAGGTCGCCGCCTGGCGCACCCGGCCGCTGGACGAGCACGCGTTCCCCTACGTGTTCCTGGACGCGACCTACTGCAAGGCCCGCGTCAACCAGCCGGGTCGTGTCCCAGGCCGTCGTCATCGCCACCGGCGTCTCCGCCGACGGCCGCCGGGAGGTGCTGGGCTGCGACGGTCGGGGACAGCGAGACCGAGGCGTTCTGGACCGAGTTCCTGCGCGGCCTGCGCGACCGCGGCCTGGGCGGGGTCCAGCTGGTCATCAGCGACGCCACCGCGGCCTGACCAACGCCATCGCCGCCGTGCTGCAAGGCGCCGCGCTGGCAGCGCTGCCGGGTCCACTTCATGCGCAACGCCCTGGCCAAGGTCGGCAAGGGCCACGCCGAGATGGTCGCCGCGACGATCCGCACGATCTTCGCCCAGCCCACCGGACGCCAGGTCCGCGAGCAGGTCGACGTCGTCGCCGACATGCTCGACGGCCAGTTCCCCGCCGTCGCCGCAGCTGCTGCTGGACGCCAAGGCCGACCTCACCGCGTTCGCGGACTTCCCGCAAGCCCACTGGCGCAAGATCTGGTCGACCAACCCGCTCGAGCGGCTCAACCGCGAGGTCAAGCGCCGCACCGACGTCGTCGGGATCTTCCCCAACCCCGCCGCCCTGCTGCGGCTCTCCGCCTGCGTGCTGATCGAGGCCCACGACGAGTGGCAGGACAGCCGACCGCCGCTACCTCTCCGAGGAGTCCATGGCCCTGCTCAACCCGCCCGCACCCACCCCGCTGCGAGCCACGCGACCCACGCCACCAAGACAAGCCCGGACCACCGGAGCTCGCGCTACGGCATAGTCAGCTCTCACTCGCAGAGCAACACGCGACGAGCTACACCACTCGACGGGGCTCAGCCCTGACCTTGGAACCGGAAACGCGGTCATCTGACCCAAACGAGCTGATCTGGAAGAGCCCTTGGGGCTCGGTCGTGAATCGGTATCGACAGTCAAACTCTGACGGATGCGCCTGGACATCGCCGATTTCGCGTTCCAACGAGCGAACTCTGGTCGCGCGACGACCTTACGACTGGCCGGTGCCGGGACGAGTCAACTCGCGCGATTCAGGCAGCGCAGGGCGCTCGAAAAGATCCGCGCCAAAGCTCGTTCGAAGCGGCTCGCCCTCGGTGAGCTTGAAAGTGCGCTGCCCGTCGTCCCGGCGCTCCGCCCGTAAGAACAGCGCCGACGGCATCTGCTGCGACCACCACCCATGCGCCAGGTCGTAGAAGTGCGTCACGAAGCAGACCCTGACGTCGCGCTCGATCAGCGCCCGCACGATCTGCCGCGCGATCTCCGAACCCTCGCGCTCGTTCGTCGCGGCGAAGGACTCGTTGAACAGCACCATCGCGTGCGGCCGAGCTGGTCGAGATCGCGCTCATCCGAGCCAGCTCCTCGTCGAGCTTGCCGCTCGTCATGCTCGTGTCCTCCTCGCGCCTGTAGTGCGTGAAGAGGCCGTGCACGATGCTCGGCGCGTCAAGGACTCGGCCGCCGACGAACATCCCGCCCTGCATCATCAGCTGCGCCAGGCCGATGCCGCGCAGGAAGGTCGACTTGCCGCCCTGGTTGGCGCCGGTGACGACCAGCGAGCGCCTTGCCGTCGGCGTCGACGTCGTTGCCGACGACCCGGTCGCCGCAGGCTCAGCGCCAGGCTCACGTCGTACAGGCCCCGGAACGACAGGCGGCGCGCGCCGCCGCGGCCGGCGTCGGCAAGCACAGTGGGCTCGCCCTTCCCGCCAGCCGCTCATGCAGGTTCAGGCAGCCGACATAGAAGGCCAGCTCCGTGCGCAGCATCTCGAAGAAGCTCAGGATGTGGTCGGTCGACTGCGCCAGCGCGTTGGCGACCAGGTTGATGCCCGCGGTCTCTGCAGGTCGGCCAGCGCCTGCGCGCCGGCCTCGTCGCGGTCGGCGATGCGGCACGCGTGAACGACGGCGGACGGCTGCGGCCGGCGATCCGGCCGACGATCCGCTCTGACCTGCCTCGGGCTGCGCACGACGTAGCCGACGCCCTTGTTGCCCTCTCCCAGCTCGCGCTGATCAGCACGCCGTCGCGGAACCTCAGCCGCTTCAGATGGTCCTCGATCGACGCGAAGTAATCGTCGTCGAGCTCGCGGCGCAGCATCCCGAAGCAGAACGCCGCGAACCCGTCGGAGCCGAACCGCGCGCGGCCTCGTCCGGCGACCGCCGCGCAACGTCCGCAGCCGCTCGACCAGGAACTGCCAGCACCTTCGACCGACCGGTACAGGATCGAGCTCGGCGTTCGATTCGCCATGATAGCCCCAGATGCTTCTTCTCGCCGGTCGATCGTCTCGACCGCGAGCTGGTATAGCTGCCGCACGACGTCCGGCTGTGCCGAGGCAGTCGCGCAAGACCCGCTGCCGGTAGGTGATGACGTCGACGCTCCTGCAGGCTCGCGAACAGCACCCGCCGCGTGACGTCGAACAGGTAGTCGTCGCCCCCGCCATCGCGCGCAGCACGCACGTCAACGCCGAGGTCTTGGGTCAGATCGCCGCGTTCGAACGGCAGCGCCGCCTCGGCGTCGAAGTCGCGGTCGGGATACAGCAGATGCGCCTTCATGCGACCGCCGATCCCGAGCGCCGCAGTCGTTCAGCCGGTCGTAGGTCAGGCCGTGCTTCGCGGCGATCGCGATCGCGTAGGCGCAGCCCGTCGGCCGGCCGCCGCACGACCTTGAACGTCCGGTTCGCCGGGATCGTCCGGGTCGACTGTGCTGACCATGCTGACCACCGTCTCGCCGAGCCGCGACAGCTCGTCGATGAAGGTGACGCAGACGCAGAGCAGATCCAGCGCGATCAACTCCGGTCAGCACGTTCGAGCCGAGCATCGATCGCGTCCTCCAGCGTGGTCGAGGTGAAGATCTCGTTGAGGATGACGACGCTGTCGGCGGTCGCGGTCGTCGAGGATCGCGTGGATCCGCTTCAGGTCGTCCTCGAGCTTGCCGGTGAGGTCGGCGACGTCCTCTTCACGCTCGAAGTGGGTGAACATCGGTCGTGAAGAGGTAGACCTGCGCGTCGCCGTCCCGGGCACCGGACAACCCAGCGCGGCAAGGTAATGGAGCTGCCCGAACGTGCGGGCGAACGTCGTCTTGCCGCCCTGGTTCGGCCCGGTGACGACGAAGATGCGCTCCACGCCGGTTAGCGCGAAGTCGTTGGTGACGACCGGCGCGCTGCTCGCCGACCAGTTTGCGCGCGAGCGCGATGTCGAACGTCGCGCTCGCCCGCACCGACTTCGACGAGTCGCTCACGCTCGGGTAGCAAAACGCCAACTCCGCGCGCCTTCATCGGCTCGATGTACCGCAGGTAGCCGAGGTAGAGCTGGATCTCGCGATCGAACGTCGCGACCACGTCGTCCAAGTAGAAGTGTGTCGCTCGCAATACGCGTCGACGGCGGCGAACACCTCCGGGTACAGCTGCGCCACGCCGTCGAGCACCTGGGCCTCGACGTCGTTCATATCAGGCCAGTCGTCGAACTTGACCAGGTATTCCTTCCCGGCGCCGGCGGCGGAACCGCTCGAATGTGTCCGCCACCTCGGCGCTGTAGTCGTTCTCGCCGTCGTACCTCGTGACCTCGATGCGGGCCGCCTGGATCCGCAGGCAGTACCGCACGCTCGCGAGCTGCGCCTTCACGTCCGACGTCGAGGCCGCCAGCTCCGCGAAACCCGGCGACGCCGCGTAGCCGCGCAGGTGCCCGCCGACGGCGGTCAGCCCCTCCGAAGCCACCTGGAGCGAATCGAAATCCGACGCCAACGCGACGACCGCGGCGCAATAGTCGTCGACCGCGTCGAGCAGCCAGCGCTGCTTCTGCCGCGGATAACGCAGCCGCCGGACCCGCTCGAGCTTGTTGCGCATGTCGCGCATGCGCCGTCCGAACGACTCGACGGCCGCGCGCACGTCGTCGCGCTCGAGGTCGCGGAACACCTCGTGCCGGTACTCGATCGCCCGCACCCCTGCGGACCGCGGCACCGGGTTGTGCAGGAAGGGCAGCAGGTCGTACTCGTCCCTGCCGCTCGCGACTGCCTCGATCACCTGGTCGAGGTTGAGGTCTTTCAGCAAGTCCGCTGGTTGTCGCACCTGGGCGTCGAACCAGGAATAGCCCGGCGGGAACAGCGCGCTGCACTGCCCCACGTCGTCCGGCCTGCGCGAACGCGCACTCGTCGTCACCGATTGGTCCGCTGCCACGCCAAGCCTCCGGTCACAGTGCGTGTCAGGGACCGTCAACGGCGAGCGCCGTGATCAAGCCGGCGAGCCCCGTCGCCTAGCCCATTGTCTCCCCTGTTCGCGGCGGAGTCACGCGCGGTCGGCGGGCTGCCGGCTACTGCGCCAGCCCGTATGGCAGCTTCGCGGCGGCCTCGATCTCGATCAGCCGGTTGTACTTCGCCACCCGCTCACCGCGGGCCGGCGCGCCGGACTTGAGCTGGCCGCAGCCGGTGGCGACGGCGAGGTCGGCGATGAAGCTGTCCTCGGTCTCGCCCGAGCGGTGGCTGACCATCTGCGCCCCAGCCGGCCTCGCGGCACAGCCGCATCGCCTCGAGCGTCTCGGTGACGGTGCCGATCTGGTTGACCTTGATCAGCGCCGCGTTGGCGATCGTTTCGCTCGATCGCCTCGCGGATGATCGCCGGGTTCGTGACCAGGATGTCGTCGCCGACCAGCTGCACCCGGTCGCCGAGCGCGCGCGGTGAGCCGCGCCCAGCCGTCCCAGTCGCCCTCGGCCAGGCCGTCCTCGATGCTCCACACCGGGAAGTCGCGGCGATCATCTGGTCGTATCGCGCGATCATGTCGTCGCTCGGCGAGGCCTCGCCCGGCGACGTGGTAGCGGCCGTCGCGGTAGAACTCGCTGGCCGCCGGGTCGAGCGCGATCGCCACGCCGTCGCGGCCCGGCGCGGTAGCCCGCGTCCTCGATCGCCTGCACGAGCTCGGCGAGCACGTCCTCCGGCGCGGCGATGTCCGGGGCGAAGCCGCCCTCGTCGCCGAGTCCGGTCGCGAACCCCTTGCCCGCCAGCCGGCGCTTCAGCGCCGCGTAGACCTCCGCGCCGGCGCGAACCGCCTCCGCGACCGACGGCGCGCCGAGCGGGGTGAGCATGAACTCCTGGAAGTCGAGCGTGTTGGGCGCGTGCGCGCCGCCGTTGAGCGACGTTGAAGTGCGCGCCGGGCAGCCGCGGCGGCACACCGGCGGCGTGCAGGCTGCGCCACAGCGGGACGCCGCTGCCGACCGCCAGCGCCGGGCGGCCGCCATCGACACGCCGACGACCGCGTTCGCGCCAAGCCGGGACTTCGTCGGCGTGCCGTCGAGCGCGATCAGCGCCGCGTCGAGCGCCGCCAGGTCGTCGAACGCCCGGCCAGCACAGCGCAGTCGGCGATCTCGCCATTGACGTTCGCGACGGCCGTGCAGCACGCCGCAGCCCGGCGTAGCGGTCGCGGTCGCCGTCGCGCAGCTCGACAGCCTCGCGCGAGCCGGTCGACGCGCCGGACGGCACGCCCGCCCGCGCAACCGTGCCGTCGGCAAGGCCGAGCGTCACCGCCAGCGTCGGCCGAGACCTTGAGTCGAGAATTTCCACCGCATGCACCGACGTGACAGTCGCCATTTTGAAAGGCCCCTTTCTCCGCCGTCACCCTTCCAGAATTTGGCCTTCGCCTCCCGGGCCGAACGTCACAAAGTCCAATGACCTGCGCGCCTTAAGTCAGCGCCAACGCGAACCCGGCGGCCGCGGCCGCGAGCCCAATCGCGAGGCTGCCGAAGATGTTCAGCATCGCCTCAAGTAGCGCGCCGGTCTCGCTGAGCGCGAGCGTCTCCCACATCCAGGTCGAGAACGTGGTGAAGCCGGCGCAAATCCGGCGCCGACGATCGTCGCGGTGGTCGTCGACAACCCGTGATGAGCCACCGAGCCGGTGACCAAACCCAACGCGAACGAGCCGACGATGTTGATCGCGAACGTGCCCCACGGGAACACGCTGTCGTGCTGGTGCTGGATGAATTGGTCGACGACGTAACGGCAGGCCGCGCCGACTGCGGCGAGCGCGGCGACGGCCAACGCGAGCATCATGACGGCGGCTCCGCGACGGGTGTGAGCACCTCGACCGGCTCAGCGTGACCAGCATGGCCAGCGGCGTGATGTCGGCGAGTTGCGTCAAGAACTGCCGCACTCTCGATTCGGTGTCGATGACGACGACCAGCACCGGCAGGTGGCCGGAGAAGTCGAGCAGCCGCTCCTCGTGCAGATGGTGGGAGTGGCCGAATCCCTCGATCCCGCGAAAGGCGCTCGCCCCCGCGAGGCCTTGCTTGTGCGCCCGATGCACGATCTCGCTGTAGAGCGGGTGGTGCCGGTAGTGCGCGTGCTCGCTGACCAGCACGCTGAGCTGCAGATCGCCCCGGCGCTCATTCGTCGTCTCCTTCCCGACGGCGGCGACGCCGTTGGCGTTCACCGCGCGGCCAGCGACCAGGCCGAACGACGCGCAGGCGAGCCCGCCGAAAAGGCTCGACCCCGCGTACGCGACGGCGAGGCCCGCGTGACCGTGCGCGGCCAGCTGATCCGTCGACGTCGCGAGGGAGGAGAACGTCGTGTAGGCGCCGAGGAAGCCGGTGCCGAGCGCCGGCCGGAGGAACCGCGTCGGCGGCAAGACCTCGAGCAGCAGCACGAGCAACAAGGCCAGCAGGAAGGCGCCGCTGAGGTTGATCGCGAACGTCGAGTACGGGAAGCCGCTGTTCGGCGTCGGCGCGGCGTCGCCGATGCCGTATCGGGCCAGCCCGCCGAAGAAACCGCCGACGAAAACCGCCAGGACGACGCCGGCTTGCAGCCGGGGCCAGCGCGACTTCCGCCGCCGTGGCAGCTCTTCCGGCTCGATGTCGGGGTCTATCGGCAGCCGATCGAACCCGCCCGCGACCACGCGCTGAGGCAGACCCCCACGGTCGGTAGTCACGCTCGCACCTCCAACGTCCCGCTCGGTCACTAGACCACAAGCAGGGACCGTTGGCCGGGATCGGCGGTTGACGGCGAGCCCCTCCGCCGTGCTAAGCACTGTAGCTGGTGGTATCACCAGGGTGGCACCCATCGCGGGAGGACGCCGTGACCATCGACGAATCGGCGCGACTCACCGTTTACCTGTGCGACAGCGCCAGGTTCCGCCACAAGCCGTTGAGCGACGTCATCGTGCATCGAGCGCAGGCGGTCGGGCTGGCGGCGAGCCACCGTGTTCCGCGGTATCGAAGGCTTCGGCCGGGACGGCGACATCCACACCACGCGCATTCTCGACGTCTCCGACCACCTACCGGTCGCCGTCGTCCTCATCGACGAGGAGGATCGGCTGCGCGAGTTCGTCAACGCCAACGCCGACTGCCTGAGCGGGCGGCTCGTCACCTTCGAGCGGGTCGAACTTCATCGGACGTCGACGTCCGACGGCGTGCGCGATGCGGCGCCGGCACGCTAGAACCGCAACCTCCGCCAAACGCTTCTCGGCATGAACCGCATCGCCAGCGACACCGCTCCTAGCGACGACGGCACCCACACGACGAGGCGTCGTCCATGCAGGGCTTTCGCGGTGGCGGCGGCCACCGCTTGCGGTGTGGTCGCGAACGGCGCCGCAGCCATGCCCTGCGTCATCCGGCCGCGCACGAAGCCGGGCCGCACAAGCAGCAGCCGCACCCCGCCGCCGTGCAACGCGTCGGCAAGACCGGAGGCGAACGCGTCGAGACCCGCCTTCGCGGCGCCGTAGACGTAGTTGGCGCGCCGACCGCGGACGGCGGCGATGGAGGAGAACACCACCAGTTGTCCGTGCGCTTGCTCGCGCATGTGCCGCGCCGCGTGGAGCAACGCCGACACCTGCCCGGTCAGGTTCACCGCGATGCTGTCGACGGCGCGCATCGGTTCTCGCTCGGCCTCGGGTTGCGGCGGGAGCACGCCGAATGCGGCGACGAGCAGATCGACGTCCTCGGTGAACAGACGGTCGAAAAGCGCGGCGTGAGTCTCCGGGCTCGCCGCGTCGAAGCACACTCGCTCGACGCGCAACTCTGCAGGCAACGTTTCCGCCGCAGCCATCAGCCGCTCGTCGTCACGGCCGGCGAGCACGACCGTCGCGCCCGGCTGAAGTCGCAACGCGACGACCAGCGCGAGGCCGATTTCGCTCGTGCCACCAAGCAGGACGACGCGCCGCGGTCGCCCCGCGCCGTCGCGCGTCATCGCACCGACAGCCGGCGGCCGAGGTCGGACTGAAAGCGGCCGAGCGGGTCGAGCTCGTCGCGGATCTTCCGCCAGCGCGGCAGCTCCGGATACATCTGAGCCAGCAGGTCGGGCCGCAACCGCGCGTCCTTCGCGAGGTAGACGCGGCCGCCGGCCGAGGCGGTCGCTTCATCGAGCTCGTCAAGCGCGACCGCCAACGCCGGATTCCCCGCGGGAAAGTCCGCGGCGATCGTCCAGCCCGCCGTCGGGAACGACAGCGGCGCGGCGTTCCCTGGCCCGAATCGCTTCAACACAACGAGAAACGGTCCGAGGCCGGCCGCGGGCAGCGTCGTCACGAACCGCTCGAGCACGTGCTCAGCCCCGTCGGGCACCGCGACTTGGTATTGCAGGAAGCCGCGAGGTCCGTAGAACCGCGGCCACTGCCCCACGCCGTCCAAGGGATGGAAGAACCGAGACAGCGGAACGATTCGCTCGCCATCACCGGCCCGCCGCCACCAGACCTCGTTGAAGGCTCGCACGAGTCGCGGACGCAGCGGGCTTATCGCAAGCGGCGGCGCGACCACCAGGGTGCGCGGCCGGTACTCCAACGGCTTCCGCCGCGCGGCGACCGGCAGGTCCCACAACCGGGCCGGCTCGCCGTCCTCGACGATCGCGCGCCCTCGGGCAAGAGCGTCGACCCACGCCACTTGGTAGCGCGCCGCCTCGCCGTCACGCATTGTCGAAAGGAGCGTACCGAAATCGGCGACCCGACGGGTTCGCACGCGAAGGTAGCTGGTGCTGATCGGTTGCAGCCGCAGCGTCGCCTCGGTCAACACGCCGGTGAGCCCCATGCCCCCGACGGTCGCCCAGAACGCCTCGGCGTCGGCGTCGCGCGACAACACGCGGCGTTCGCCGAGCCCGTCGAACAACACCAGGCGTTCAACCCATCGCCCAAGGCTGCCGTCGACGTGATGGTTCTTCCCGTGGACGTCGGCGGCGATCGCGCCTCCGACGGTGACATGCCTCGTGCCGGGCAGCACCGGGGGCAACAACCCGCGCGACACCGCGGCCTGTAGCAGGTGCGAGAAAGAGGTGCCCGCGCTCAGGGTGACGAGGTCACCGGCGATCACCGGCTTGCGATCGGGTTGGAACGGCTCGACGACCACGCCGCCGGCGTTTTGCGCGGCGTCGCCGTAACTCCGACCGAGGCCTCGCGGCAGCAGGCCGCGCGACGAGGCGACGCGAATCAGCGCGGCCAACTCCTCTTCGTCGCGCGGGCGGGCGGCGGCCGCGGTCGAGGACGTCGTGCGACCCCAACCGCTGAACGCGCGAACCGCGTCCCCCCCGCTAGACATGGGCGATCGCGATGAACATCGCCAGCCACATCAACGCGCTGGCCTGGAGCGGACGGTCCCTGAGCAGCAAGTCCTCAGGCGCGCCACCGTGCCCGCGATCGTTGCGAGCCGCGTACCTGCGCAACGCGAACGCCAACGGCAGCGCCGAGCCGATGGCGACGTACATCCCGGCGCCATGCCAGCGCGTCACCGCCCACCCGAGGTAGCAAACCAGCGTCGCCGCAGAACTGAGCCGGCGTGCCCACCGGAGCCAACTCGGACGATAGAAGCGCAAGCTGCTGCGATGCGCGCTGGCCGATGTCCGCAGCTGTTCGAGCTCGGCCAACCGCTTGCCGACGGCCACCGTGAGCGCCGCGGCGCAGCACACTTCCAGAAACCAGCCGGACGCCGCGATCCCCGTCGCCTCGGCGCCCGCGACGGGCCGCCACACGAACCCGAACGCGACCACCAAGATTTCCAGCCCTGGCACGTGTTTGAGGCCGACGCTGTACGCGAGCGACACGGCGAGATAGCCCGCCAGCACGCCGCCGAACTCGCCGTGATGCGTCACGCCCGCGAGCACGAACGCGGCGGCCGCCGCCAGGAAAGCGCCCGCGAGCGCCCAGCTGACGGGCAGCGCTCCGGCCGCGACTGGGCGCTCGCACTTCACCGGATGCGCTCGATCGTGCGCGGCGTCAAAAACGTCGTTGACGAGATACACCGCGGACGCCACCAACGTAAACGCGAGCAGCACGACCGCGCCGGCGCTCACGACGTCGGCGCGACCCCACGCGCTCGCAGCGAGAACGGGCGCCAACGTCAGGGCGTTCTTCGGCCACTGCTTGGGACGAGCCGCCCGTAGCAGGGCGCGAAGCCGCAACGCAGTCGGGCCCCGCAGCAGTGAGCCGGCGCCGGGCATCGGACGAGCGATCTCGCCAGCAGCCGCCGACGTCGTCCGCAGCGCCGGGGCGTGGCCGTGAGCGGTCATGGCCCGCTCCGGGCCGACATCGTGACGAAGTCCCGGGCCCAGCTGTGAGAGAAGTAGCGGCCTGGCGTGCCGAACATCGCCGGCAGCAGGTCGGCGCCGTTCGCGGACGTGGCGGCGCCGGAGGGCGACGCTGGCGCCCACGTCGCGAAGTTCACCCAGTCCGTGTTGATGTCGAGTTCCATCGCGCGAACGGCGCCCGCCCGCACGAGGACATTCGCGAGGTCGGTGATGTTCAGGCCCGGACCGCCGACGTAGACGAGCGCGCCGGAGCTCGTCACGCCGAGACCCGATCGCCAGACGTAGATCCGGTTGCTCACGGTCCGCCCCCACACCTTGGTGTCGTTCGCGGAAAGGCCGGGGACCGGTTGACCGTTGTCGACGAGCAGTCGAAGGTTCTGCCGCACCGCGACGACGTCCGGGGTGAGCGTCACGTCTTTGCCCCAAGCGCCCACCGTCACCGTGCCGTCCTGGTAGATCACCAGCGACGCCGCGTCCGGCCGCAAAGCGCGAACCGTGCGGCCCTCGCTGTAGTAGCCGCCCAACGAGTCCTGCAGCCGGAATCCGCTGTTGAACGCGGCCACCAAACTGGTGGCGGCGGCGGGCGCGATCGGCGCCGTGTACTTCCACGGCCCGCCGCCCGGGATGTAGCTGCCCGAGTACAGCTGCGCGCGCAGCAGCTTGGAGTCCATCCACGCCACACCGGTCACCTCGCCGGTGTGGATCGCGTCTGGCCGCAAAAACGCCTCGTACACCGCGGGAATTCCGTCGATGAACCGTCCGACGGGATGCCACACGCCCTCTCCCGGCACCGGGCTTGCGACGAACGGCTGAAGCGGTGCGGGTTTCGCGAGATGCGCAAGCGGCGGCGCGCTGCTGACCGGAGCTCGGAGATCGGCTTTCACCGTCGCCGGTGACGGTGACGGTGACGGGACAGACGGAATCGCGCCGGCGGCCAACGCGCCACCCACCGCCGGGGCGTGATGGCCGTACCAGGCGTTCTCCGCCCAGACGACGATTGAGCGGCCACCGTGGTCTCGCGCCCACTCGGCGGCGCGCGCTGGAAGCGAGCTGCCCAGCTCGGGATTGGCTAACGCGGTGCCGAGCGACCACCATCCCGGCGTCAGCCCGACGAGGACGACCAGCATCGCCGTCAGCCAACGATGTCGCGCCAACAAGCGAAAGTGACGCGCCTTCGAACGCCGCCTACTCACACCCTCATCGTCAGCGCGGCGCCTGACTATTGCGTGAAGATCAAGGAGCCTGGGATTTGGACGTCGCCGCCTCGGCTTGGCTGCGGTAGTAGTCGCGCCAAATAAACCGGTAAACGGGGACGAGTTTCGGGATCGACCGCACGCCTGGGATGAACGGAACCAGCACAAAGACCACGGTGAGCAGCATCATCAGGCCCCAGACGAGGGCGTCGGCGTTACCCGAGGTGGAGAACGGCTTCACCTGGTACCAGAAGGTGTACAGCCAAAGCCACGCTTGTCCCGGATAGTTGCCGGTCTCGTTCATCATGCCCCACTGGTCGCCACCCAGGTGCTGGTCGCGTGCGAGGTTCTCCAGATAGGAACCGTCCGCCAAGAGCAGCAGCGGCTTCGTGTAGTTGGTCTGGTAGAACTCGCCCTGCGAGAGCAAGGCGCCGTCCAACCCACCGGTCTTGGCGAGGGTGAGCAACTGCTGGAGCATGACCGGCACCGGACCGTAATCGCCGCTCGCTGCCTTGGCCGGATCGTTGTCGGGCGCGTTCGAAAGCGCGTCGTCGTAGGCGGCGGCCCACTTCTGTTGCTGATCCGGGGTGGCGGCGCTCCACGTCGCCAGCGCGGCCTGGAGGTCGGCGCTGACCGACGCCGCGCCCTCCAGCGGGCGGACGACGAAGTCGGTGACGGTGTCGACGGGCGTGGTGACACCCGGCCAGTTCTGCGGCGCGAGCGGCCCGATCTTTTGGGCGGCGGACGGGTCATGCGTGTAGGGGGCGCCGTAGGTCGCCGTCCCGCTTGTGCCGTCGAGTTCGGTGACCGCGGTCGCGACGAAGTCGTTGGGTGACGCCTTGGCCCACTGCGCGATCGTGACCTGCTTGTCGTCGGGTGAGGAGAAGATCGCCGCCAGCGCCGCGGTCAACACCGCGACCACGACGAGCGCGATGGTGAATTCCTTGACCAGGTCGTAGGGCCGCTTGGGTCCGGTCCATTGCTGCGCGTCGACGTCCAACGGCTTGCCGCCGGCGCCGTGACGGCGTCGCGCGAGGGCGGTCATGACGTCTCCTGCCGTGGCAGCTGCGCGGGCGCGTCAGTTTTGGACGTCGGGAGCGGCAGCGGGCGGACGACGCCGCGATGGCGCACCATCAGCACGTGGGCGACGACGAGGATGCCGACGGCCAGCGGCAGCAAGACGATGTGCCACATCAGCATCTGACCGAAGTCGAGCACGTTGAAGTAGGCGCCGATACCGACCGAGTTCAGCCCGTCCTTGGCCTGCGTGGCGATCCATTGGGAGTCGAGGTTCTGCTGGCTCACATAGCCGGTGAACGCGGTTCCGATCGAGGCGAGGAACGAGACCGCGCCGGTGATCCAGGTCAAGCGCGCGCCGTCCGCGCCAGGCCGCCATGAAGAACTTCCCCCAAAGATGGATGACCATGAAGGCCATGAAGAGCTCGACGCTCCACAGGTGCAGGCTGTTCACGTAGTGGCCGACGTCCGAGCCGTGCCACCACATCGGCCCTCGCAACGCGAGCAGCACGCCCGACGCGAGCACCACGATGAACGCGGCGATCGTCGCCACGCCGAACACGTAAATCCACGACGCCACGTAGACCGGTTGGCTGTCTGGCAGCAATTCGTCCGGAGGGAAGCTGCGCAGCGCGCGCCGTCGCACCCAACCGGTCCAGCTTGCCGGTTCCGATCCGCCTGGCGTGTTGGTCGTCGCGTGGTCGGCCGCGGTCACCGGTTCCGCCTCCGTCCGGGGAACGGCAGCAGCAACGCCGCGACGAACACCGCGAGCATCAGCAGGATGACGACGAGGTTCGCCACCGAGATCTGAATGACTCCCCAGTGCACGTAGTGCCCCGGATGGTTCAGGTCTATCGCCAGCACCGCTGGCCCGCCACTACTCACGCCACGACCCTCTTTCTTCGTCAAATGCCGGTAACCCGGAAGGCGTCACCAAACGCGTCTGTTGGCAAGATTCGGCGTGCGAGCCGATCGGCACACAGGGGAGAAGGGCCAAGGCCGTAGGGACTAAAGACCCGCGGCGAGGGACCAACGGCGAGGTCGCCCACACCGTGATCGTGGGCGCGCACGCTTACGGTTTCGTGAAGATCACGTGCGCCGGCGACTCACAACCCGGCAGACTCACAGCACGGCGCGGCGGCGCAGAAAGGCCGAGCTCGCCATGCCGGGCATGATCGGCGCCCAGAACGCCAGCAGCCGGTAGACGACGACGCCGGCCAGCACCGCGCCCGCGCTCGATCCGGTGCCGACCAGCCCCAGGACCAGTGCCGCGTCGACGGTGCCAAGGCCGCCCGGCGACGGGATCGCCTCGGCGCTCGTGGCGCCAACGAGATACGCGAACGCCACCCGCCAGCCGGCGACGTCCCCGTCGAACGCCCACAGGGTCGCGTACAACGCGAGCAAGTTCGCCGCCTTCACCCCGCCGACGTACGCGAGGAGCTTGGCGATGCGCGTCGGCTCGGCGGCCAGCGCTCGCACGGCGCGCGACCCGTCTCCGATGGCTGAGCGCAGCCGGTTGGGGGCGCCCGACGCGTGCCGCCGACGTCGCACGACGACAACGGCGGTCGCGACTGCGATCACCGCGGCGGCGGCCAGCCAGAACCACGGTGCGCGCGACCACGAGAGGACGCGGCCGGCGTCACGACTGAGCACGGCGGGCCCGAACAACACCAGCCCGAGTACCGCGACAACCAGGTGCGCCGCACCGGTCACCGCCACCGCCGCGCCGGACGCGCCGACGCTGTTGCCGATGTTCGTCAGGTACCTGACGTTGATGGCCGCGCCGCCGACGCTGCCGGGTGTCAGCCGGTTCGCGACCGCGGCGGCCAACTGCACCAACACAGTGCGCCTCATCGGCAGCCGAGCTCCCACGGCCACCTGAAGTGCCAAGCCCGACAACCAGTAGCTGGCGGTGATTGCCAGCGTCGCCAGCACGATCCATGGCCAGGACGGCGCCGGCAAGTTGGTGGCTTGGCCGACCGCGTTGCGCAGCCGCGGCAGGAATTGCGCGGTCGCAAGGGCAAGTACGGCGATGACAACGACAGCGAGCAAGGGGCGAGCGCGCAGCCAGCGATTGGCACGGGACGACGCACTCACGTCGTCCACGTTAACCGTCGAATTCGCGTCGAGCGGCGCTCCACATCGAACTCACAGCAAGTGCGGCATCGAGCGTGCCAACGTGTAAACCGCGACCGCCACCAGCAACACACTGAAGGCGGTTGCCAACTTCGTCGCGTCAACCCGCGACGCCACTCGGTTTCCGATGAGCGATCCGCCGATCGCCATGACGGTGAAGACCGCGAGCAGCGGCCAGTCCAGATGCGTGTGCTCGCCCATGCGCACGGCGAGCGCCACGGCGCTGTTGATGGCGATGACGAGCAGCGACGTCCCGACCGCGACGGGCATCGTGAAGCCGAGAGCCAGCACCAGCGCGGGAACGATGACGAAGCCGCCGCCGACACCGAACAGCCCGGTCAAGAACCCGACGGCGGTGGCGGCCACGACGAGTCGCATGGTGCGGCAGAGGTCGAGCCGCGGAATCAGCGACGGCAATTTGCAGGACGGCGCGGCGCTCGGCGCTCGCGTGCCTCGCGCTCGGCGCAGCATGGCGATCGCGGCGCCGAGCACGAGCAACGCGAAACCGGCGAGCAGCAGGTTCGGATCGACGTTCGCCGATAGGCGGCTGCCGACGTACGAGCCGGCGATCCCGAGAACCCCGAACGTCAGGCCTTGTCCGACGCGCACCCGCCCGGCGCGCAGGTGCGCCACCATGCCCACGAGCCCGGTGACACCCACGATGAGCAGCGAGCCCGTCGTCGCGGCGTGCGGTGACTGATCCAGGAGGTAGACCAGCGCCGGCACGGTCAGGATCGAGCCGCCGCCGCCGAGTGCGCCAAGAGAAACGCCGATCAGCACTCCGACGGCGATCGCGATACCCAGCACCTGCGTTGGCCGCCCTAGACGACTTGCCCGGGCCGACCGCCTTTAGCGACGACGGGCAACTGCGCGCGCGCCCAGGCGTGCATGCCCCCCGCGACGTTCGACACCTGCCGACCGTCGCTGGCGAGCATGGCGGCCGCGCGCGCCGACCGCGAACCCGATCGGCAGATCGTGAGAATCGGCCGACCGCTCGGGAGTTCACGCGCTCGGTTGGGCAACTGGCCGAGCGGCAGATGACGGGCTTTCGGAGCGTGCCCGGCCTGCCACTCGTGCGGCTCCCGGACGTCGAGCAGGATCGCGCCCTTCTCGACGAGGGCGGCCGCGTCGGCCGCGCTCACGTTGTCGAACGGACGGCCGAAGAGCTTGCGCAATGTCGACGAGACGCTCATGCCGCGACTCCCTTGCCGCCCACAAGCTGGAGGCCGCTCTCGGCCGCGGCGGTGAACTCGTCGTTGACGGCTACCACGCTGCGGCCGTGCGCGGCGAGAATCGACGCGGCGATGGACGAGCGGTATCCCGCCGCGCAATGCACCCAGACCTCACCGGGAGGGATCTCACCGAGTCGGTCCAACAGCTCGTGCAGCGGGATGTGCAACGCGCCCTCGACGTGCGACTCCCTCCATTCCAGGCTGCGCCGCACATCGAGGACGACGGGATCTCCCGTCGAGCGAGCGTCTTTCAGTTGCGTGAAGACCGCCGTGCGCAATGTCTCCAACCTTTCGTTCTTGGCAAGTTCTTGTGGTGTTCCGGTGGCGGCGGCGGCCGGCCGGTCGATGCCAATGCGTACGAGCTCGCGTTGGGCCTCCGCCACCTGCTCGGCACTCTCGCCCAGCAGGGTGAGCGGCGTTCCCCACGGCATGGTCCAACCGAGATAGGTGGCGAACTGGCCGTCGATGCCGAAGTTCAGGGCGCCGGCGAGATGGCCGGCCGAGAACGCCGTCCGCGCGCGCAGGTCGACGACCCATTCGCCGGCGTCGATGCGCCGCCGCAACTCGTCGGCGTTCGCCAGCGTCGGCATCGACAGGTCAGGCGCCTGCGCGGGCGCGGCCAAGTTCGCCGGACCCATGTGCGCGTAGTAAGCGGGGAACGCGTCAAGCCCGGCGAGCATCTCTGACACAAACCGTTGCTCTTCTTGCGTGAGCGCGAGGTTCGTTCGCTTCTCTTGGCCGATCGTCGAGGAGGTGCCCTCAGATTGGGTGGCCGAGCAGAAGCTGCCGAAACCGTGGGTCGGGAAAACTTCGGCGGCTTCTGGCAATTGGGCCAGGCGATGTGCTGACCGGTATTGCGCGTGCGCCAGGTCTTTGGTGTGCGCGTCGCCGAGCAGGTCGGGTCTGCCGGTCGAGCCGTAAAGCAGCGAACCACCGGTGAAGACGCCGACGACCACGTCGTCCGCAATCAACGCGTATGAAAGGTGATTGAACGTGTGGCCCGGCGTCGCGAGCACCTTGACTAACATCGTCGGCGCGATCTCGATGACGTCGCCATCGGCGATCGGCGTGCGTTCGAACGCCACCGGATCGGCCGCGTTGACGCAGTACACCGCTCCGGTCGCGTTGGCCAGCGCGCGGCCGCCGGTGACGTAGTCGTTGTGCACATGCGTTTCGAACACGTGCGTGATCCGAGCGCCGCGCGCCTTGGCGAGGCCCACGACGCGGTCGATGTCGCGCTGCGGGTCCACCACGAAGGCGACCTGTCCGTCGTGGACGAGGTAGGAGCGGTCACCGAGTGTCGGTGTGTCGATCGGGATGATCTCGAGCATTTTCAAACCCCGGTCTCAGCCGCACTCGCAGCGTCGCTCTTGCGGGACGCCGGCGAGCACCTGGTCAACGTGCATCCCGCAGCCGGAGTAGGTGATCTTCCGGCAGTCGGGGCAGATGGCCGGTGAGCACATGAGGACTTCCTTTCGAAGGGGGTGACGGAACGACCTCAGCATACCCCAGGGGGTATACGTCCGCCACTCCGTCGCCAGGCTGACCTCGGCCGCGCGATCGCCCGACGGCGTCCCAGCTGGCGCGCCGTCGTTGCGACATGTTCCCACCTGGAGGCGCTGCTAGCCTGCGGCAGTCGCTGTATTCGCCGGGAACGGGCAACGGGCAACGGGCGGTGGGGTGGGTGCCACGCATATGACCTATCTGCTGCGGGCGACCTGTCTGCTCCGCGTGAGCGGCCGGCTCCGAGCCGCGCCCGGTCCGGCGGGTGCCCGTTGACCGTCGCGACCCGCAACCGGGTGAGCCCCGTTCGGTTCGTCGTCTGGTTCGGCCTGGTCTCCGCGCTCTCCGACGTCGTCTATGAGAGCGCGCGCTCGATCATCGGGCCGTTCCTCGGCAGCCTCGGCGCGAGCGCCGCGGTGGTCGGCGTGATCACCGGCATCGGCGAGGCGGTCGCGCTGGTGCTTCGGCTGGTGACCGGCCGGATCTCCGACCGCACCGGCCGGCCCTGGCCGCAGACCATCGCCGGCTACGCGCTGACCGCGTGCTGCGTGCCGCTCGTCGCGATCGCGCCTGGGCTCGCCTCAGCCGGCGCCCTGTACAGCGGCGAACGGCTCGGCAAAGCGGTGCGCACACCGGCCCGCGACACGATGCTCGCCCACGCGTCGGCCAAGCTCGGGCGCGGTTACGCGTTCGGGCTGCACGAGGCGCTCGACCAGACTGGCGCCCTCATCGGCCCGTTGCTGGTCGGCGGCGCCGTGGCGTTGGGCGCCAGCCTTCGGACGGCGTTCGCAATGCTCGCCGTCCCGGGCGCCGCCGCTCTCATCGTGCTTGTTCGGCTGCGCGTCGCGGCGCCGAACCCGGCGGCATACGACCCTGGCGCGCACGTCTCCGAGAAGAAGAACCTGCGGCTCGAGGGGCATCTCCCTGCGATCTTCTGGCGTTACGCCGCGTTCTCCGCGGCCACCATGCTCGGCTTCTCGACCTGGGCGGTGCTGGCCTACCACCTGACCGCCCAACACGTGCTGTCCCCAGCTCTCGTCGCCGTCCTCTACTCGGGCGCGATGGGGGCCGCCGCGCTGGCCGCCATCGTGTTCGGTCGCATCTACGACCGCGTCGGGTTGCGCGGCCTGCTCGCGTTGCCGATCCTGGCCGCCGCCGTCCCGTTCCTGTCGTTCAGCCGCTCGATCGCGGCAGTGGTGATCGGCGCGGTGGTGTGGGGGACCGCGATGGGCGTGCACGACTCGACGATGCGCGCCGCGGTCACCGACTTCGTGCCCGCCCACCGTCGCGGCGCCGGCTACGGAACGTTCACCGCGATCTACGGTGTGGCCTGGCTGGCCGGCGCCGCGATCATCGGCTTGCTCTACGAAGTGAGCCTCGCCGCGGTCGGAACCTTCGTCGTCGCCGCGCAGGTGGTCGCGTTGGTCCTGCTCACGCGCGTTTGGCACAGCCACACCACGCAGGACGCGCGTTCGACCGGTTAGCGCCTGTCCCGGAATTGGCCCTGGCTCGGCGAGCGCGCGTGGAACGATCGTGGCATGCGAGTGTTGCTGACCGGTGGCGCGGGATTCATCGGCCGCCACGTGCTGGCCGCGTTGCTCGAAGCCGGGCACGACGTCCGGGTGGTGGATTCGTTGCGGGCCGACGTGCACCACGGTCGCGACGTATCGCTGCCCGCGCCGCTTGTGATTGGCGACGTTCGAGACGCCGACGTCGTCGCGAACGCGCTCGCCGGCGTCGACGCGGTGTGCCACCTTGCGGCCAAGGTCGGTCTTGGTGTCGACGTCGCCGATCTGCCCGACTACGCGTCGTCGAACGACCTCGCGACCGCGGTTCTGCTGGCGGCGATGGCGCGCGCCGGCGTCGGCGTTCTCGTGCTTGCCAGCTCGATGGTCGTCTACGGCGAGGGTTTGGGCAGCTGTCGCGCGCACGGCCAGGTGCGTCCTGGCCCACGCCGGGAGGCTGACCTGGCGGCAGGCCGGTTCGAGGCGCCGTGCCCGCGCTGCGGCGAGCCTCTCGAGCCCGCGCTCGTCGGCGAGGAGACGCCGACGGACCCCAGAAATGCTTACGCGGCAAGCAAACTCGCACAGGAGCACCTCTCCACATCGTGGGCGCGGACGACGGGCGGCGCGATGACGGCACTGCGGTATCACAACGTTTACGGCCCCGGAATGCCGCGCGACACTCCATACGCGGGCGTGGCGGCAATCTTCATCTCGGCGCTGCGATCGGGTCACGCGCCGCGGGTGTTCGAGGACGGCCGGCAGTTGCGCGACTTCGTCCACGTGCGCGACGTCGCCGCTGCGACGGTCGCCGCCCTCGGCCCGGGGTCCGCCGCCGACTCGGGCGCGACGCCAGGAGCGCGCGCGTACAACGTCGGCTCCGGAACGCCGCGCACGGTCGGTGAGATGGCTGCCGCGTTGAGCGCAGCGTTATCGGGACCGACGCCGGAGGTCACCGGCCAGTACCGGCTTGGCGACGTCCGGCATATCACCGCCGACTCGTCGCGGCTGCGCGCCGAGCTCAACTGGGCGGCGCGGGCGGACTTCGACGAGGGCGTCGCGGAGTTGGCCCGAAGCTAATCGCTCAGGCGGGCAGCCGCATGCGGAACTCGCAACCCCCGGGGACGTTGCGGACGTCGAGGGTGCCCGCGTGAGCGTCGACGATGCCGCGCGCGATGGCGAGTCCGAGCCCGGCGCCGCCATGCTCGCCGAGCAACGGCGTGCGGGCGGGCTCTCCGCGATAGCCGACCTCGAAGATGCGCTCAAGCTCGGCGTCAGGGATGCCACCGCACTCGTCGCGAACCAACACCTCTATCCGCTCGGGAGCGGTGCGCACCCGAACGTCCACGCAACCACCGGCAGGCGTGTGGTTGACGGCGTTGGCGATGAGATTCGTGAGCGCCCGGTTGAGTTCAGCGGCGTTGCCGGTCACCGTGGCACCGCCCTCGCTGTGCCCGCGCAGCCGCACATCAGCCGCGCCGGCAAGCGGCTCGAGCGCGGCGAGACAGTCGGAGGTGAGATCGTGCACCGCGACCGGTTCGGTGTCGACGCCGAACGCGCCGGCCTGAATGCGCGACAGGTCGAACAGGTCGTCGACCATGCCGGCCAGCCGATCCACCTGCTCGTGAATCTGCTTGTAGTAGCGGTCAGGTTCTTCGACGACGCCATCCTCGAGCGCCTCGGACATCGCGCGCACGCCGGCGAGCGGCGTGCGCAAGTCGTGGCTGATCCACGCGATCAACTCCCGCCGCGACCGCTCCAAAGCGCGTTCCCGGTCACGCGACTCGGTCAACTGCCGCGCGGTCGTCGCGAGCTCGGCGTGCAACTGGTCGAGCTTCGTCGACAACGGACGACGCGCGGCCGGCGTTCGCCCCTGCGCGACCGCGGCGACCGCGGCGTGCAACGCACGGCTGTCGCGCGAGAGCCGGCGGGCGGCGACGCCGGCGCTCACCGCCGCCGCCAACCCGGCCACCACGGAAACGCTTACGACAGCGGCCAACTCGTTGGTCGAGATGAACATCGCGTGCACGTTGCCGACCACCGCGGCGACCGAGGCCATAGTGCCGGTCAGCACCACCGACGCGAGCAACCCGGCGAGTGAGCGACGATGCAGCGGCAACGTCAGCAGCCACCCAAGCACGGCGCCACCGGCGGCCCAGCCGAGGGCGATCAGCATGATGGAACCGATGTTCACGGCGCGCTCACCGGCACGTCGAGGCGGTATCCGACGCCCCACACGGTGTGGATCAGCGCCGGCTCGGTCGGATCATCCTCGACCTTCTCGCGCAGCCGCCGCACATGCACGGTGACCGTCGACTGGTCACCGAACGTCCAACCCCACACGGCCTGCATCAACTGCTCGCGGCGGAACACCCGCCCAGGATTGGCCATCAGGTAAGCCAGCAGGTCGAGCTCGCGGACGGTCAGCGAGATCTCGCGGTCCCCCCGAGTGACCCGTCGCGCGGCCGTGTCGACGGTGAGACTCCCGGCGGTCAGCACGGACGGCGACGACGGCCGCGACACCCGGCGCAACACCGAGTCGACCCGAAGCACCAGCTCCCGTGGCGAAAATGGCTTCGCCAGGTAGTCGTCCGCGCCGACCTCGAGTCCGGCGATGCGATCCTCGGCCTCGTTGAGCGCGGTGAGCATCAGCACGGGCAACTGCGGGTGCGCTGCTCGCACTCGCCGGCACACTTCCAGGCCGTCCATGCCCGGAAGCATCAGATCGAGCACCATCAGCTCCGGCGGTTGCGCCTCCACCGCGGCGAGCGCCGCCGGGCCGTCGGTCACGTGAGTTCCGGTGTGCCCGGCGCGCTCCAAGTAGCCGATGACCACCTCGGCCAGCGTCACGTCGTCGTCGACGACCAGTACCCGCGCCATAACGTGATCGAGTCTAGGTAGCGCGCCGGCCGCCGGCACAGCCGTGACTCGGAGTTCATCGTTCGGTAAGGGTTGTCCGGCCGGTCCTGGACTTAGCGTGCTGCGGGTGACCGACCACGCAATCGACACTGCCGTCGACATGGCCTTCGACATCGCCTTCGACATCGCCTCGATCGACATCGTCTTGCCGTGCTGGAACGAGGCCGCCGCGCTGCCCTGGGTGCTCGCGCGGATCCCGCCGGGCGCGCGGGCATTGGTCGTCGACAACGGCTCGACCGACGGATCGGCGAGAATCGCGGCCGAGTTGGGCGCCGTGGTGGTCGAGTGCCGGCAACGCGGGTACGGCGCCGCCTGCCACGCCGGACTGCTGGCTGCTCGCGCGGGCGTGGTCGCCTTCTGCGACTGCGACGCCACCATCGATCCCGGCGCGATCCCCGATTTGGCGGCGCCGGTGCTCGACGGCGCCGCCGATCTGGTGGTGGGCCGGCGAGTGCCGGTTCGCAACGCCGGCTGGCCGCTGCACGCCCGGCTCGGCAACCGGGCGTTGGCGCGCGTGGTCTCACACCGAACCGGCGTGCGGTTGCGCGACATCGGCCCGGTGCGGGTCGCGGTTCGCGACGCGCTGTCAGCGCTGCCGATCGACGACCGACGCTGCGGCTATCCCGTCGAGACTTTGTTGCGAGCCGCGCAGGCCGGCTGGCGGATTGCTCAGCGCGACGTCGAGTATCTGCCGCGTGCCGGAGAATCGAAGGTCAGCGGCACACTCGCCGGAACGCTGCACACGCTGCGCGACGTCCGAGCGGTGTTGACGACGTGATCGACACCGTGCTCGTCATCGCGAAAGAACCGCTGCCAGGCCGGGTGAAAACCCGACTCGTCCCGCCGCTGACGCACACTCAAGCCGCCGAGCTGGCCAACGTCGCGCTGTCCGACAGCCTGCGCGTCGCGTCGCGAGTGCCCGCGCGGCGCCACGTCGTCGTGTTGGACGGCGAGCCGGGGCCGTGGCTGCCGCCCAGTTGGACGTGCGCGGCGCAATGCGGTGGCGGACTCGACGCCCGGCTGGCGGCCGCGTTCGGGCACGCGAACGGCCCCGCCTTGCTGATCGGCATGGACACCCCGCAACTGCGCGAGGAACAGCTGGCCGCGTTCGACCCTGACTGCTACGACGCTTGCCTCGGTCTCGCCAACGACGGCGGCTACTGGGCGATTGGCCTGGCCGCGCCGGCGCACGCGGCGTCCGTCATCAGCGGTGTGCCGATGTCGACCGCGCACACCGGCCGGGCGCAGCTTCAACGGCTGCGCGAGAGGAAGTTGCGGGTGCAGTTGCTCGACACCCTCGAGGATTTCGACACATTCGCGGCCGCGGTGCGGGTCGCGGCGGCCAACCCGCGCAGGTCGTTCGCCCATGCGGTCCGGGCGCTTGCGGGAGCGACCCGATGAAGGCCGGCCTGCTCGGCCCGTACGAGCGCGCGCTCGCCGCGATGGCCCCGCTGAACCTGCTCGACGCGCATGGCCGGGTGCTTCCACTGGACGTCGCCCGCTTTCTCGCGCCGGTCGACGACGCCGACATCAGCGTCGTCGAACGTTGCCGCGGGCCGGTGCTCGACGTCGGCTGCGGTCCTGGCCGGTTCGTCAGCGCACTCGCCGAGCGCGGCGTTCCCGCGCTCGGAGTCGACCTAGCCCGGACGGCGGTCGAGCTGGCGCTCGGGCGAGGCGGCACGGCGCTGCGGCGCGATGTCTTCGCGCGACTACCGGGTGAAGGTCGCTGGCCGACCGTGCTGCTGGTCGACGGCAACGTCGGACTCGGCGGCGACGTGCTGCGGCTGTTCGCCCGGCTGGTCAACCTGCTTGCGCCCGGTGGACGGTTGCTCGTCGAGACGGAGCCGGACGACTGCGACGAGCGGCTGCGCGTCCGCTTCCACCAGCACGGTCGCCCGATCGGCGGACCGTTCCCGTGGGCCCGCGTCGGTCCGCGCGACGCCTGCCGGCTTGCGGTCGCGGCGGGCCTGCACGTCGCCGATGTGTGGACCACGCACGGCAGGACGTTCCTCGAGCTTCACTTGCCATTGCGGGCGGTCGGATGAGCACGAGCAGCCGCGAGCGGGGTCGGGCGATCGACGCCGCTGACGCGCCCCGGTACGGCTTCCCCGCAAGGTTCTGGCGAGCTTTGGAGTCGCACCGGCCACCAGGCCTTGACGAGTCGCGGCTGTGGCGCAGCCCGTTGCGGGGTCCGTGGTTCACCGCGGTTTTGAGCTCCGCGCTGCTGGTCGGGCTTCCGCTGCTGATCGGCACCGGCTTGCTGTCCTACATCGCGTATGGCCCGCAGTTCGGTCAGGCGTTGCCCGCGCACGTGGGGGTGCTGCACCTGCCGTTCTTCAACTGGCCGACCCGGCCGTCGTGGCTCTATCAACTGACGCAAGGGCTGCACGTCGACCTCGGATTCGTCCTCATTCCGTTGCTGCTCGCGAAGCTGTGGTCGGTGCTGCCGAAGTTGTTCGTCTGGCCACCCGCTCGGTCGCTGGCCGACGTCGCGAATCGGCTGCTGCTGGGCTTGCTCGTCGGCAGCGTGCTGTTCGAGTTCCTCACCGGCGTGCTCAATGTTCAGTACGACTACGTGTTCGGCTTCGACTTCTACACCGCGCATTACTTCGGCGCGTGGGTCTTCATCGGCGCCCTCGTCGGCCACGTGGTGATGAGACTGCCGCGGATGATCCGCGGCTTGCGCTCCCGCTCGTCAACGGACGACGGCGAGTTGGTGGCGACGGCGCCTGCGGCCCCGACGATCAGCCGTCGTGGCGCGCTCGGCCTCATCGGCGGCGGGATGGTAGTGCTCGCGGGGCTGACCGTCGGGCAGAGCGT
Source organism: uncultured Actinomycetes bacterium (assembly GCA_963747395.1). Taxonomy (GTDB): domain Bacteria; phylum Actinomycetota; class Actinomycetes; order Acidothermales; family Acidothermaceae; genus JAICLV01. The sequence goes on from CAVVEX010000009.1 coordinate 25,867, forward strand.
CGGAGGTCCCGCGCGGCGACTGGCGTTGCTCCTGCCGCGCGGGCGTTCCGCCGGAAGCGGTCCGAACGCCTTCCAGGTCAACAAAACCGCGGCCGCCGCCGGCGTCACCGCCGACCAGACCGGGTCGCGGTGGCGGCTGCGCTTGTCCAGCGGTGCGCAAAGCATGACGCTCGACCGGGCGGCGTTGCTCGCGATGCCGCAACATCAAGCGACCCTGCCGATCGCCTGCGTGGAGGGTTGGTCGACGACGCAGACGTGGAGCGGCGTCCGGTTGGCCGACCTCGCGCGGCTGGTCGGGGTGCCGGATCCCGCCTCGGCGCACGTCGCCTCGATGCAGCGCTTTCGGCGCGTTCACCGCGGCGACGCTGCAAGCCAATCAGGTGCGCGACTGGGACGCGCTGCTCGCGCTGCGGGTGAACGGCGCCGAGCTCTCACTGGACCACGGCTTTCCGGCGCGGGTCATCGTGCCCGCGCTGCCGGGCGTCCACAACACGAAGTGGGTCGGCGCGATCGAGTTCCACGGCCGGTGAGCAGCCATGACTAGAACGCGTGCCCACCACTGGAACGGCGTCGGAATTTTCGAGCTGCCTCGCCGTCCTCGGCCCGTTCGCGCTGACCGGCTACGTGATCGACCTGCTTTCGGGCAACCCCTCGTTGCCGCGGATGCTGACCTGGTTCGCGGGCGCGGTCGTCGGCCACGACCTCGTCGCGTTTCCGCTGTACGCGGCGGCCGACCGGCTCGCGGTGGCGATTCTCCACGCGGCGCGGGTGAACTACGTTCGGGTGCCCGCCGCCGCTAGCGCGCTGCTTTTCGTCGTCTATCTGCCCGGCGTCATCCGGCAAGGTGGCACAACCTACATCTCGGCGACCGGCCAAACCCAAGAACCCTTTCTGGGCCGCTGGATTGCTGCTCAGCGTGGTCGCGTTCGCGGTCAAGCGGCTCGGTCTACGTCGTGCGAAATGTCGCCATCCGGCGAAAGTCGGTCGAAAGACATGACCGGGCTAGTCCGGCTGGCGCCGACGAAGGGACGTCGCCAGCTGGCGCCGCCGCGCCGGCTACCGCTGCTGCTGGCGCGACAGGTCGCCGCGTTGGTGTTGGCGACCGCGATGTTCGTCGTCTCTTTCCGGTGGGCGCGCCATCACAACATGTTTCTCGGTTCGGCCGCGCCGTTGCTCGGCCACTTCAAGCCTCCGCCTTGGTCCGCACATCATACCGTCGGCCGCGCTCGCCGTCGCCGCGCTCGCGATGGCGCCTCGGCTGGCCGAGACGGCTGCGGTGGCGATGGCTGCTGGTCGCCACCTGGCTCTCGTCGATCGCTGGGCGCTCGTTCTCGCCTTCGCCGACGGTACGTCCGGGCATCACGCGCCCGCTGTCGACCGGAGACGAGTACCTGCCCAATCTGGCGCACGTGCATGGGATCGGCGCATATCTGTCGGGGTTCGTCGCTCACGTGCACGATCCGCCGGCCGGCCAGTTCTCCTGGTCGGTGCACGTCGCGGGCGGGCCGCCCGGCACGCTGCTGACGTTCGCGCTGCTCCAGCGCGTCGGGTTCGGCGGGGCGGTTTGGGCGTCGCTGCTGGTGATCGTGGTCGGGGCCGCCGCCGCGCCGGCCGCCGCCGTCGTCGTCCGCCATGTCGATTGCGAGGACTCGGCCCGTCGAGCTGCGCCGTTCCTCGCGTTCGCTCCGATCGCGATCTGGATCGCGACCAGCGCCGACGCCTTGTTCCTTGGTTTGTCAGCCGTCGGCGTCGCCTTGCTCGCGGTCGCCGCGAAGGCGGCCGGACGACGCTCGGATCGGTCGTCGGTCGCCGGCGGCCTGCTGCTCGGTGTCGCGTTGTACTGCTCGTACGGCATCGCGCCACTGGGTGCGGTAACGGTCGCGGTGGTGGTCTGCGCCCGACGGATCCGACCACTGATCGTCGGCGCGATCGGCGTGGCCGCGGTGGCCGCCGCCTTCGCGTCGTCCGGGTTTTGGTGGTGGACGGGTCTGAACGCGACGCGGATTCGCTATGCGGAGGGCATCGCGAGCGTGCGGCCATACGACTACTTCTTGCTCGCCGACCTGGCCGCGTTCACCGTCGCCGTCGGACCCGCCGCGATCGCCGGACTCGCGGCGTTGCCCCGCCGGTCGCGACTGTGGTGGCCCGTCGGCGGCGCGCTGCTCGCGGTCGTCGTGTCCGACGTCTCCGGGCTGTCCAAGGGAGAGGTGGAGCGGATCTGGCTGCCGTTCGCGATTTGGCTGCTGGTCGCGACCGCGGTGCTCGCCGGTCGAAGGTGGGCGCGGTTCTGGTTGGCCGCGCAACTGCTCACCGGCCTTGTCCTGCAAGCGGTCTTGCTCACCAACTGGTGAGCGACCGGCGCGACGACGGCCGCGCCCGCACGGCACGCCGCACGGCACGCCGCAGGGCCGCCGCGGGACCGCGGCGGGACCAAGGACTCTTTACGGCGGCGCCGGGGGGGCGCTGCATGGAGGCATGATCTGGCCGGTTATTGAAAAGCCGGACGCCGGAGTGAGCGCCCGGACGGGTGTCAAACCCAACATGATCGACTACGAGGCGAGTCGAGCGACCTTCACCTGGGAGTCGCTCGCGATGCTCTTGACGGGCTGCCTCGAGGTCGCGGTCTCAACATCGCGCACGAAGCCGTGGATCGCCACGCCGCAAGCTCGCGCCGCGACCATGAGGCGCTTCGATTCGTGACGAGAGACGAGTCGATCCGCAGTTACACCTATGGCGAACTCGCGGCGGAGACGGGGCGCTTCGCCAACGTGCTGCGCGGTCTCGGCGTCGGGCCGCAAGACAGAGTGTTCTCGCTGCTCGGCAGGGTGCCGGAGCTCTACATCGCGGCCCTTGGAACGCTGAAGAACACGCAGCGTTTTCTGCCCGTTGTTTTCCGCGTTCGGCCCGGAGCCGATTCGCCAGCGACTGGCACTCGGCGACGGCAAGGTGCTGGTCACGACCCGAGCCTTCTACCTGCGCAAAATCAGCCAGCTGCGGGCAGAGCTGCCCGCGCTCGAGCACGTCATCCTCGTCGACGGCGCCGAGTCCGGCACGTTGGACCTGCGAAGCGTTGATGGCGGCCGCCGAGCCGACCTTCGAGATCCCGCCGACGGACCCCGAGGACGATGGCCCTGCTGCATTTCACCAGCGGCACGACGGGCACGCCGAAGGGCGCGGTGCACGTGCACCAGGCCGTCGGTCGAATCACTACGCCACCGGCTAGTTCGCCCTCGACCTGCATCCGGACGACGTGTTCTGGTGCACCGCCGATCCCGGGCTGGGTGACCGGCACGTCGTACGGCATCATCGCCCCGCTCGCGCACGGCGTGACCGCATCGTCGACGAGGGCGATTTCGACGCCGACCGCTGGTACCGCATCCTCGCAGGACCAGCGGGTCAACGTCTGGTACACCGCGCCGACCGCGCTGCGCATGCTGATGAAGGCCGGCGCCGAGCGTGGCGCGCGGCTACGACCTGTCGTCGCTGCGGTTCGTGGCGAGCGTCGGCGAGCCGCTGAACCCCGAGGCGGTGCGTGTGGGGCGAGGAGGCGCTCGGCTTGCCGGTCCACGACAACTGGTGGCAGACCGAGACCGGCGGGATCATGATCGCCAACTTCGCGTCGACGCCGATCCGGCCGGGTTCGATGGGACGCCGCTGCCCGGCGATCGAGGCGGCGGTCGCCGAGGCGACCGAGACGGCGATCCGGTCGTCACGGACGGAAAGGTCGAACTCGTCGACGAGCCGGACGTCGAAGGGCGAACTGGTGCTGCAAGCCGGGTTGGCCGTCGATGTTCCGCGGCTACCTGCACGACGACGGCCGCTACCGGAGGTGCTTCGTCGGCGGCTGGTACCTGACCGGCGACCTGGCCGAGCGAGACGCCGACGGCTACTTCTGGTTCGTCGGGCGCGCCGACGACGTCATCAAGTCGGCCGGGCCACCTGATCGGGCCGTTCGAGGTCGAGAGCGCGCTTGATGGAGCACCCGGCGGTCGCCGAGGCCGGCGTGATCGGCATACCGGACCCGATCGCCGGCGAGATGGTGAAGGCGTTCGTCGCGCTGCGGCCGGGCTACGAGCCGACCGAGGAGCTGCGAGCTCGAGCTCATCGGCTTCGGCCGCAAACGCCTCGGAGCCGGCCGTCGCGCCGCGGGAGATCGAGTTCTCGACGCGACCTGCCCAAGACGCGCAGCGGCAAGATCATGCGCCGGCTGCTCAAGGCCCGCGAACTCGGCTTGCCCGAGGGAGACCTCTCGACCCTGGAGCGTGGCTGATGAGCACCGACAACGCGGCGCTCGGCGTCGAGCCGAAGCACGGCCTCGCACCTGCTCCGCCAGATGCTGCGGGTCCGCCGCTTCGAGGAGAAGTGCGTCGAGCTCTACAGCGAGGAGAAGATCCGCGGCTTCCTCCACCTCTACATCGGCGAGGAGGCGGTGGCCGTCGGCGTGCATGCGAGGCGCTCGACCGCCGACGACGCCGTCGTCGCGACCTACCGCGAGCACGGCCACGCGCTGCTGCGCGGGGTGTCGGCCGAGCGCGGTGATGGCGGAGATGTACGGCAAGGTCGACGGCTGCAGCCGCGGACGCGGCGGGTCGATGCACCTGTTCGACGCGGCGACCCGCTTCTATCGGCGGCAACGCCATCGTCGGCGGGCGGGCTTCCGGTCGCCGTCGGCCTCGCGCTGGCCGACAAGATGCGCGGCGAGCGACCGGGTGACCGCCTGCTTCTTCGGCGACGGCGCGGTGGCCGAAGGCGAGTTCCACGAGGCGATCAACCTGGCCGCGCTGTGGAAGCTGCCGGTGTTGTTCTGCTGCGAGAACAACCTCTACGCCATGGGCACCGCCATCGAACGCGCGCAATCGCAGACCGACCTCGCGCTGAAGGCGGCGAGCTACGGGATGCCCGCCGTGGCCGGTCGACGGCATGGACGTGCGTGGCGGTCGAGGAGGCCGCCCGACGCGCGGTTGAAGCCGATCCGGGCCGGCGGCGGCCCGCATTTCCTCGAACTGCGCACCTACCGGTTCAGGGCGCACTCGATGTTCGACCCCGAGCTGTACCGCGACAAGGCCGAGGTCGAGCGAGTGGAAGGAGCGCGACCCGATCGCGATGTTCACCGAGCGGCTCGCGCGGCCGAGGCCATCTCGCGACGACGACCTGGCGGCGCTGGAAGCGCGAGGTCGCGGACGAGATCGACGCAGCGGTCGCGTTCGCCGAGGCGGGCCACTGGGAGCCGGTCGAGGAGCTGACCCGGTTCGTCTACAGCGAGGCCGAGCGACGATGCCATCGACAGACCACCTACCGCGAAGCGATGCGCGCGGCGATCCGCGAGGCCATGCAACGAGACGACCGGGTGTTCCTGATGGGCGAGGACGTCGGCCGCTACGGCGGCTGCTACGCCGTCACCAAGGGACTGCTCGAGGAGTTCGGGCCCGAGCGGATCCGCGACACGCCGCTGTCGGAATCGGCCTTCGTCGGCGCGGGGATCGGCGCCGCGCTGGACGGCATGCGGCCGATCGTCGAGATCATGACGGTCAACTTCAGCCTGCTGGCCCTCGACCAGATCATGAACAACGCGGCGACGTTGCTGCACATGTCGGGCGGCCAGTTCAACGTGCCGCTCGTCATCCGGATGACGACCGGCGCCGGACGCCAGCTCGCCGCCCAGCACTCCCACAGCCTCGAGGGCTGGTACGCCCACATCCCCGGGCTGCGCGTCGCTGGCGCCGGCGACTGTCGAAGACGCGCGCGGCATGCTGTGGACCGCGCTTCGACGACCCCGACCCGGTGCTCATCTTCGAGAACGGCACGCTCTACAACGCCGCCGGCGAACTGGCGGACGACGCGGGACCAGTCGACATCGACCACGCCGCAGCTGCGCCGGCCGGGCGCCGACGTCTCGCTCATCACCTACGGCGGCACATTGCCGGCCGCCCTGACCGCGGCAGACGAGCTCGCGGCGAGCGGCATCGACGCGGAGGTCGTCGACCTGCGGACACTGCGGCCGCTCGACGAGGAGACGATCCTCGCGTCGGTGCGCAAGACCCACCACGCCGTCATCATCGACGAAGGGCTGGCGCAGCGGAGGCATCTCCGCTGAGATCACCGCCCGCATATCGGAGAACGCGCTTCTACGACCTCGACGCGCCGGTCGTCCGGGTGTGCGGCGCCGAGGTGCCGATGCCGTATCCGCGGCACCTGGAGACAGGCGGCGATTCCGAACGCCGCGCGGATCGTGGATGCGACGCGTGAGCTGGTGGGCGCTCATGGGTGAGTTCGCGATGCCGTCGCTCGGCGCGGACATGGACGAGGGCACCGTGTTGGAGTGGCTCGTCAAGCCCGGTGACGTCGTGCACCGAGGCGACGTCGTCGCGGTCATCGACACCGCGAAAGCAGCGATGGACATTGAGATTTTCCAGGACGGCGTCATCGAGAGGCTCATCGCCGAACCGGGCGCGACGCTTCCCGTGGGCGCGCCGCTGGCCGTCATCGGCGGCGAGGCCGCCGCGGTCGTCGAGATCGGCCTGACGCCGCCGTCGGCGCCAGTGGTGGCAGCACCGCCTTCGTCGTCCGAGATCGGACCCATGGTCGAGTCGCCGCTCGTGCGGCACCGCGCTCACGAGCTGGGCGTCGATCTGGCAACCGTGACGGGCTCGGGCCCTGGCGGTGTCATCACCAGAGCGGACGTCGACGCGCACGCGCCGGCGATGCTGCCGCGTCAGCCGAAAACGGTCGCGCCCGAAGGCGGCCGGATGCGGGTGTCACCGTTCGCACGGCGGCGGGCCGCGGAACTCGGAGTCGACCTCGCCAGCGCGCAGCCGACCGGCCCTGGCGGCACGATCACCGCGGACGACGTTGAGCGCGTGGCGGCGAAACCTCCTGCGGCGGCGGCAGAAGCCGCCGAGCGACCCGTCGAACCGACGGGGACGCCGGTGCCTGACATGCAGGCGAAGGCGCGCGCGATGCGGCAGGCGATCGGCGCCTTGATGGCCCGGTCGAAGCGCGAGATTCCGCATTACTACCTGAGCACGCCGATCGATCTCACCACGGCGACCGACTGGCTGCATCAGGTGAATCTCGACCGGCCGTTGAGCGCGCGGCTGGTGCACGCGGCGTTGTTGCTGAAGGCAAGTGCGTGCGCCATTCGCAACGTCCCTGAGATGAACGGATTCTGGGTCGACGACGCGTTCACCCCCGGCGCCGGCGTCCATCTCGGCGTGGCGATCGCGTTGCGGCAGGGCGGGTTGATCGCGCCGGCGATTCACAACGCCGACACGTTGTCGCTCGACGAGTTGATGGAGAAGCTGCGCGATCTCGTCGCGAGAGCACGCGCGGGCCGGCTGCGGCAAAGCGAGATGGATCCGACCATCACCGTCACGAACCTCGGCGACCAAGGCGTCGACAGCGTCTTCGGCGTCATCTACCCGCCGCAGGTCGCGCTGGTCGGCTTCGGCAAGGTGGCCGAAAGACCATGGGCGGACGGCGGGATGCTCGGCGTTCGCATGTGTGTGACCGCGACTTTGGCGGCCGACCATAGAGCCAGCGACGGACACCGCGGCGGACTGTATCTTGCCGCGATCGATTCGCTGCTTCAGAAACCGGAGGAGTTGTGAACACCACTCAGATTGACGACGCCGTCCGGCAAGCGGTCGGTGCTATCGCGCCGGAGGCGGATCTGTCGACGGTCGACGCCGACGAGCGACTGCGCGACGCGCTCGACATCGACTCGCTCGACTTCGTGCGGCTGCTTGAGCAACTGCAGAACCTGACGGGAGTCGCCGTTCCGGAAAGCGACTACGCCAAGATCGCGACCTTGCACGAGCTGACGACGTACGTCGAAACGCACGCCACCTGACCCGACCACCTGCCGCGCTAACTCGTGACCAACGTACTTGCGCTGGTGACGACGGTCCCTGGTGCGGCCGGCCGGCGGACTCGTGAAGTCACACCGCACGCTCGCCACGTACGCGGCCGCCGCCGCCATTCTGGTCGGAGGCTATTTCGCGGGCTTCGGGATCCACAAAGCCTGGTTCGACGGGAAGCCGGCCTTTGAAATTGCCAGCGGTATCAGCGTTTTCGCCGTCCTGTTCGTCCTCGCACTGGCCATCGAGCGGATCATTCAGCCGTTCACGCCGATCCTCGGGCCGAACAGCGCGGAGACGAAGAAGCGGCTTGAGGCGGCCAAGGCGGCACCCGACGACAAGGCGAGCAAGCAGGCTGACATCGCCAGCGCGACGGCGGACCTGAACTCCGACCGAGACATGACGGCCATCGTCACCTGGGGCGCCGCGTCGGCTCTCGGCTTCATCTTGTCGAGCGCGCTCAACGTCACGATGCTCGGGAGCGTCCTGGCTAGTGGTCAGCAGCCTTGGCACTGGGTGGATCTTCTCATCACGGGCCTGGTCATCGGCGCTGGCACGAAGCCCCTCAACGACTTGGTCACGCGGCTGCAGGACAAGGACAAGGCTCCGCAGAGTTAAGCGCCAAAACCGCGTCGGTCCTTCCGGTGGGCGGAAGACGGCCTTTCTACGGCTCCGAACAGTTGTTCACAATGCGGCCAAAGGAGTCGTCACCAGCCCCCGGAGGCCGCCGTGAGAACGGAGTTCGCGCGCAACCAGTGGTACGTCGCCGCGTACGGCGCAGAAGTCAGCCGACGCCTGCTCGCCCGCACGATCTGCGGCGAGGCCATCGTGTTCTACCGGACGGCGAGCGGTGAGCCGGTCGCGCTTGCCGATCGCTGCGTGCACCGGCAGTTCCGCTTGTCGGCGAGCGCGCTGGACGGTGACCTGCTGGTCTGCGGCTACCACGGCTTCACCTACGACGCGCAAGGCAGTTGCGTGAAGGTGCCGGGTCAGCGGCGGGTGCCACGCACCGCGCGGGTGAAGAAGTACCCGGTCGTCGAGCAGGACTCCTTCGTCTGGATCTGGATCGGCGACGAGGCCGCCGCCGATCCAGAGCGCATTCCGCGCGCTCCCTGGCTCGCCTCCGACGAGTGGACGACGGTGTGCGGCATGGAGCCACTCGCCGCCCGCTACGGGCTGCTGGTCGACAACCTGCTCGACCTCTCGCACGAGACCTACCTGCACGGCGGATACATCGGCACACCCGAGGTCGCCGAGACGCCGATCACGACCGAAGTCGACGAGGACCACGGCGTCGTGTTCGTCTCCCGGCACATGGACGACGTCGCCTGCCCGCCGTTCTATGAGAAGTCGACCGGCATCGAAGGCCGCATCGACCGCTGGCAGGACATCGAGTACCACCCGCCGTGCCTGTATTTGCTGCACAGCCGGGTGGCGGCCAGCGTCCAACCCGGTGCGGCCGGCGACGACAGCGCCGCGTTCCACGTCGAGGTCGTCTACGCCATCACACCGGAGACCGCGACGAGCACGCACGACTTTTGGGCGGTGGCTCGCGACTTCGCGCGAGGCGACCAGAGCGTCTCTGAGTTCCTCGCCGAGAGCAACCGCACGGTCGTGCTGCAAGACGTCGCGGCGCTCAACCTGCTCGAGACGGTGATCGCCACTGAGCCGCCGGCCTACCAGGAGCTGAGCATCAACATCGACACCGGAGGGCTGGCCGCCCGCCGGCTGCTCGCCGCGCAGATCGCGGCCGGCGACACCGCGCGCGCACCGGCCGCGACGGCGGCGACGGCTGCGACGTCGGGCTGACGGATGGCCGCTCGACCTTCGCGCGCGCAACTGCAAGGCGCGACCGTCACCTACCGGGTCGACTGGGTGCCCGGCGCCGATCGGCTGCTCGGGCACTGCCGATGCGGCGCCGAGCGCGAGTCCGAGGACCCGATCGAGTTGTGGCAGTGGCTCACCGGCCATCCGGTGGGTCACGACGACCGCCGCGAGCCGCCGCAACCGGACCCGCGACACCTTGTCGCCGTCCACCGGAGTTGACGTGCCAACCAACGCCGAACTCGACGTCGTCGTCGTCCGCAAGAGCGTGATCGCGGACGACGTGGTGTCGCTCGCGTTGCGCGCTGCGGCCGGGCCGTTGCCGACGTGGTCGCCGGGCGCGCACATCGACGTCGTGTTGCCGAACAAGAAGGTGCGGCAGTTCTCGCTGTGCGGCGACCCGGCGGACGATGAGGAGTGGCGCCTCGGCGTGCTGCGAGAACAAGCCGGGCGAGGCGGTTCGGCGTACGTCGTTGACGAGCTGGCCGAAGGAACCCGGCTCACCGTTCGCGGACCGCGCAACCATTTCGAGTTGGCGCCCGCGGCGCGTTACCTGTTCATCGCCGGCGGCATCGGCATCACGCCGATCCTGCCGATGCTGCGCGCGGCGACGCAGGCGGGCGCACAATGGCAGCTCTGGTACGGCGGCCGCTCCGCGTCGTCCATGGCGTTTCTCGACGAGCTCGCCGAATGCGACGGTCGCGTGCGGGTGTGGCCGCAGGACGAGCGCGGGCTGCTCCCGGTCGAGGAGATCCTCGCGACCCGCCGCGATGACACCCTGGTGTACTGCTGCGGACCGGCGCCGCTGCTCCAGGTCGTCGAAGAGTTCTGCCTCGAATGGCCGGCCGGCGCGCTGCACGTCGAACGGTTCACCCCGACCGCTCCGTTCGACGCGGCAGACGATCAGCCGTTCGAAGTCGAGCTGGCGCGCTCTGGCAAGACCCTGACGGTGCAGGCGGGGACGTCGATCCTGCACACCGTCGAGGCGGCCGGCGTCGTCGTCCTCTCGTCCTGCCAGGAAGGAACCTGCGGCACCTGCGAGACCGAAGTGCTGGAAGGGACGCCGGATCACCGCGACTGCGTTCTCACCGACGCCGAGCGCGCGGCCTGCGACGTCATGATGATCTGCGTTTCCCGGTCACGAAGCGGCCGGCTCGTGCTCGACTTGTAGCATGCGATCCTCGACCGCGCGGGTGTTCCAGCTTCTCGACGCGTTCACCTCCGGCGCCTCCGGGGACCCGGGGCTGTCACTGACCGAGATCAGCAGGCGCAGCGGGCTGCCCCTGACGACGGTGCACCGCTTCGCGCACGAGCTGCGCCGGCTCGGCGTTCTGGAATGCGACCCCGACGGGAGATATCGGATCGGCTTGCGGCTATGGGAAATCGCCTCGCACGCTCCGCGCGGCGTCGGGTTGCGAGAGGCGGCGATGCCGTTCCTCGAGGACCTCTACGAAGCGACGCACGAGAACGTGCAGCTCGCCGTTCGCGACGGCCACGACGTCGTCTACATCGAGCACATCGCCGGACGACGCGCGGTCGGCGTCCGCACCCAGGTGGGACTGCGGTTCCCGCTGCACGCCACCGGCGTCGGTCTCGTGTTGCTCGCATTCGCTGACGAGGCGTTGCAGGAAGAGGTCATGGGCGCGCCGCTCGCCTGCTTCACCCCGAAGACCATCAACGACGCCTCCGTGCTTCGCCGCAAGCTCGCCGACGTCCGGCGGCAAGGCTTCGCGATCAGCGACCGCCAGGTCACGATGGACGCGCTCTCGGTGGCGGCGCCGATCCGGGACGCCGAAGACGCGGTGGTCGCCGCCGTCTCTCTTGTCGTGACGGCGAAAGTGCCGCCCACCGCGATCGCGCCGGTCGTGGTCGCCGCGGGGCGGGGCATCTCTCGAGTGCTGCGCAACGCCGGCATGGTCCTGGAGCGCTAGCCCGGTAGTCCTCACATCCAGGGCCGCCGTGCCGATGTGGCCGTGTCGGGGTCTATCCGGCATGGCGGGAGGCTGAATCGATGTCGGTTTCGATGTCTGTGTCGAGTGGCGCGCACGGCCTGACCCGCGACGACGGTTCGCGGCCCGCTGGCACCCCTGCGACGCAGCGGCGCTGGTTCGGCGCCGGTCGCAGCGCCGACCCCGACCCGCGCGCAGCCGGCGCGATGGCGACCCGCGCCGCGTTGGCAGGGCGGCCCGCCTCGCTCGTGATGGTCTTCTGCCCGGCCGACATCGATTTCGAGGCGATGCTCGACGGCGTTTCAGCCGAGGCCGACGGCGTTCCGCTGATCGGATGCAGCGGCATCGCGCACCTCGCCTCGGGCGGGCCGGCCGAGCCTTGCGTGGTCGTGTCCGCGCTCGGAGGCGATGGCTTCGAGATCAAGACGAGCGTCGCGATGAACGTGTCGTCCGGGCAGCGCGCCGCGGGCGAGCGGGTGGCCGAAGCGGTCGAGTCGTTGACGATGGAGCACAAGCTGCTGCTGTTGCTCGCAGACGGCCTTGGCGGCGAACAACATGAGCTGGTCCGCGGCGCCTACAGCGTGGCCGGAGCGACTGTTCCGCTGGCCGGAGGCTGCGCCGCTGACGACTTCCGTTACGAGAACACGTTCCAGTTCATCGGCGACTCCGACGGAGTCCGTGTGCTCCGCGGGGCCCTGGTCGCTGCGGCTATCGGCTCCGACGCCCCGATCGGTGTCGGAGTCGCGCACGGCTGGCAAAAGACCGGCGAGCCGATGGTCGCGACCAAGAGCGCCGGTGGCCGGGTGGACGAACTCGACGGTGAGCCCGCGCTTGACGTGTTCGCCGAGCGACTCGGCGTCGATCGGTCAATGGCCGAGGACGAGCAGGCATTCATGCAACTCGCGCTGAAGCGCCCCCTCGGCTTGTCGCGGCGCAGCGGCGAGGACATCCGGGTGATCCACGGCGGGCAATGTCGAGTCGGGCTCGCTCCAATGCATCGCCGACGTGCCGCAGGGAGCGTTGCTGTGGATGATGGAATCCGACCGAGAAGGTCTGCTTCGCACCGTCGATGACGCGTACGCCGAGGCGGTCGATCCGCTCGACGGCGTCCCGCCGGTCGGCCTGCTCGCGTTCGACTGCGGTGCGCGCTACCTCTTCCTCGGCGCCGACGGTGTCGCAGAGGAGGTGAGCAGGCTCGCTGGCAAGGCGGGCGACGCGCCGTTCGCCGGGTTCTACACGATGGGTGAGATCGCCCGGTCTCGCGGCGCCCAAGGCATGCATCACCTCACGTTGGTGTTGGTGGCTTTCGCGTGAGGGGGGATCGGTGGACTATCACTGGTCCATCCATCAGCTGACCGAGTACTTCGAGGCCGTCACCTCGCAAGACGACGAATGGGTCGCGATCCGTGGCGCGGTCGAGCGGGCCGTCGAAGCACTGGGCGCTGAACTCGGCGCGGTGATCCGCGACGACGAGGTCGTGGCATGCGTCGGAATGGGCCGCGCTACTCCACCGGTCGGCGCGTTCAGTCCCGCCCTTCATGGCGCGACCACGATCGATGTCGCGCCACTGGGTCTGCTCCATGCGCTCGCGGCCGAGCTAGCCGACGACAGCGGCGAGAGCTTGGTGATCAGCCGGATCGACGACGCGTTCAGCGGTGAGGAACGCCAACTCCTGCAAGGAATGGCGCGCGTGCTGGGACTTGCGCTGCGGAGCCTGCGCGCCCTTCAGTTAGAGCGGACGATGCGAACGGAGCGCGAACTGGAGGCGGCCGAGCGATTGCGGTTGCTCGACGCGGTCGGTAGCCGACAGCGGCTGCTCGAGTCGATGCTGATGATCCAGCGGGCCATCTCGCACCGGGCGCCGTCGCAGACGGTCTTGGACGCCGTGACGGCGGGCGCCTCCCAGTTGCTCGACGGCGCGTTCCTCGCGCTCGTGATCGTGTCGCCGGTCGACGGCCAGCACCGCGTCGTCTCCGCGTCGGCGTCGGTGTCGGCCTCGGACGACGCCGACAACACCTCGCTCGTCATGGCGACAGCCGCTGAAGCCGTTGCGACCGACGAACTGGTCGCGCGGACGGCGCAGGTCGGATCCGCCGCTCGCCGCACGGCGCTGGCGGCGCCAGTGCACATCGAAGGCCAAACCGCGGGCAGCCTGGTGACGGTGGCGAAGTCGGACGACGCCGACATCGATGATTGGCGGGCCACGCTGACGGCGTTCGCCGAACAGGCCAGCGTCGCCCTCACCGACGCACGAACGGTTGAGGCGATGCGCGACGCGTACCAGGACCCGTTGACCGGGTTGCCGAACCGCGCGCTCTTCATGGATCGCCTGAACCACTCTTTGCAGATGGCAGCACGTCACGACACCCACGTCACGGTCCTCTTCGTCGACCTCGACCGCTTCAAGGACGTCAACGACAGTCTGGGTCACGCCGCGGGCGACGAGTTGCTCGCGTGGTTCGCCAGTCGGGTTCGCGAAAGCGTCCGCGGTGAGGACACCGCAGCACGGCTCGGCGGCGACGAGTTCGCGATTCTGCTTGAACAGACCGTCGAGGACAGCGCTGGCTGGGCGGTGGCCAACCGACTCACCCGCGCCCTTCGGGCGCCGCTACGCCTGGCAAACCGCGAGGTTTTCGTTTCCGCCAGCGTCGGCATCGCGTCCAGTGGCAGCTGCGCGAGCACAGCCGACGAGTTGCTTCGCAATGCCGACATCGCGATGTACCGCGCCAAACGAACTGGCGGCGGTGAGGCGCTCGTCTACGAGCCGACCATGCATGCCGAGGCGATCGACGGGCTCGAACTCGGACCTGACCTCTATCAGGCCGCCGGCCGAGGCGAGTTGCGGTTGGAGTATCAGCCGATCATCGATTTGCGCAGCGGCGCCGCCGTCGCCGTCGAGGCACTCGTGCGCTGGAAACACCCGAGCCGGGGGCTCATCCGGCCCGACATCTTCATCCCGCTCGCCGAGCGCAACGGCGTCATCACCGAGATTGGCGAGTGGGTGCTGCGCCAAGGTTGCGCGGCGGCCGCAGCCTGGCGTGCGACGTCGATCCCCGACCTGTGCATCAGCATTAACGTGTCGGCCCGGCAACTGGACGATCCCGCGTTCGCTGATCTAGTCGCCGCGGTGCTGAGCCAGACGGGACTTCCGGCGTGCTCGCTGACGCTCGAGATAACCGAATCCGTGCTGATGAGAGACCCGGATCGCGTCATCGGCCTGATCCGTCCGCTCAAGTCACTCGGCGTCCGCCTTGCTATTGATGACTTCGGCACCGGGTTCTCATCTCTCGCATACCTGCAGCGCCTGCCTGCTGATCAGCTGAAGATTGACAAGGTGTTCATCGACGCCATCGAAACATCCGTCGAGGGCTCGGCGATCGTCCGCACCGTCGCGGAGTTAGCTCGCACCCTGCACATGGAAACCGTGGCTGAGGGCATCGAGACGCGCCAGCAACACGCGATCCTCCAGGCGCTCTCGTGTGATCTCGGTCAGGGATATCACTTCGCCCGACCGCTGGAAGCGCAGGCCGTGCCGGCGTTCTTCGGCCGCTCCGACTGGTCCGCGTCGGCCGGTGCGCTGGGTGACGCAGATGCGCTGCCTGCGTGATCGTGGCGGCGTCTTTATCAAGGCTTCCTTTCATCAAGGCTTCACAGTCGCCGTCGTGGTGCGCCGCATCTGCGGGCGCGAGGCTCGATGTCGTAAGCAAGACCGAGCTGATGGAGGAAGCAGATGAACGTCAAGAAGCTTGCGATCGTGGGTGGCCTGATGGCTGGCCTTGCGCTGCCCGCAGGCGTCGCGGTGGCGGCGACCACGACCACCGCGCCGCCGCCGGCCGCGTCGACGACGCAGCCCGAACCGAAACGGTAGGTCCAGGAAACGGCTACGGTCCAGGAAACGGCTACGGTCCGGGAAACGGCTACGGTCCAGGGCACGGCTACGGCGCGATGATGGGCCAAGGCGTCGGCGATCCCGCGGATTGCCCGTACTACAACTCGCAGGACGCGCAGCAGTGGCGCGCGGAGCGGCAGCAGCAGCGGCAGCAGATGCTGCAAGACCGGCAAAGCCAGCCGAGCCCGCAAAGCCAGCCGAGCCAGGTCACGCCGAGCGCGGCTGACTCCTGACCCCCCGGTTCGGCCCTGGCGGCCGCGCGAGCGGCTTCCAGGGCCTAGCCTGGCGGGACGAGGTGAGCCTGATGAGACGCGTTTTGCTCGTCGACGACGAGCCGCGCATCCGTTCGGTGCTACGGAGTTACCTGGAGGCCGAAGGTTTCGCCGTCGTCGAGGCGGGCGACGGCGCCGAGGCGCTGCGCGTGGCGCAGAGCGAAGCGCCAGACGTCGTCCTGCTCGACGTGATGATGCCCGGCATGGACGGTATCGAGGTGCTTCGCGAGCTGCGCTCGAGGAGCAACGTCTATGTCATCTTGGTCACCGCGCGGGCCGAAGAGGTCGACAAGCTCGTCGGGCTCGCGGTCGGCGCCGACGACTACGTGACCAAGCCGTTCAGCCCTCGCGAGGTCGCGGCCCGGGTCAAGACCGTGTTGCGTCGGGACAGGGGCGCGCCCAAGCCGGACGACGACGTTCTGCGCTTCGAAGGCGTGAGCATCGACCGAGCCGGTCGCGACGTCACCGTGGACGGGCTTCCCGTCCGCGTCTCCACACTGGAGTTCGACCTGCTGGTGGCTCTCGCGTCGACGCCTGGCCGCGTTTTTTCACGGCGGCAGCTACTGGAAAGCGTGTGGGGATACGACTTCTACGGCGACGAGCGGGTCGTCGACGTCCACGTTCGCAGCCTGCGAAGTTTGCTCGGCGACGACGCCGCTGAGCCGCGCCTCATCGCGACCGTGCGCGGCGCGGGGTACAAGTTCATTGGAAGGCCGGCATGAGCATTCGCCTACCAACCCGGTTGTTCGCGTCCTACGCGGTCGTCATCGCCGTCGGCGCGATCGCCGCGTACCTCACCGTCCGCTTCCTCGTGCCGCCGCTGTTCGACAACCGCATGGGCGCGATGAACGGGCAGGGCGCCATGATGGGCGCCGGCAACGGGCCGGGTGGCGCGGGAAACGGTCAAGGCGTCAACGCGTCGACGCATGCGGCGTTGGTGTCGGCGCTCAACAAGGGTCTGCTGATCGCCGTCGGCGCCAGCATCGCGGCGGGCGGGATCGTCGCCGCATTCGTGACCCGGCGGCTGCTGCGGCCATTGGAGTCCGTGCGCGCGGCGACGCGGCGGATCGCCGCCGGCGACTACGCGACGGCGGTGCCCCTGCCGGCGGAACCGGAACTCGCCGCGCTCGCGACCGACGTGAACGCCCTCGGCAGCGCACTCGCCGGCACCGAGGCGCGCCGGGCCCGGCTGCTCGGCGACGTCGCCCACGAGATGCGCACACCGCTGACCACCTTGGACGGCTACGTCGAAGGTTTCATCGACGGTGTGCTGGCGCCGACACCGGAGAACCTGTCGGCCCTGTCCGACGAGGTGCGCCGGCTCCACCGGCTGTCCGACGACCTGTCGGCGGTGTCCCGAACCGAAGAGGGACGGTTGGAGATTCGGCCCGTCGACGCCGACCTCGCGCAGGTCACCCGCGCCGTCGGGGAACGGCTGCGGCCGCAATACGACGACGCCGGCGTCGATCTGGTCGTGAGCGCCGCCATCGCGTGCCCGGTCCGAATGGATCCCGATCGAATCGCGCAGGTGCTCACGAACCTGCTCGGCAACGCCTTGGTCGCGACGCCGCCCGGCGGCGCGGTGGCGGTGACGGTGACCTGCGAACACGACACCACTGCCATCGTGCGGGTCACCGACAGCGGGGTCGGCCTGCGCGCCGACGACGTCGAGCGGGTCTTCGAGCGGTTCTACCGAGCACCGGGCGAACTGCGCCGTTCCTCGGGGTCCGGCGTCGGGCTCACCATCGCCCGCGGGCTGGCGCGCGCCCACGGCGGCGACGTGTCCGCCTGCTCGCCCGGGCCTGGGCGCGGCGCGCGACCTTCGAACTGCGGCTGCCGGCCCAGCCCGCCGCCGTCGAATCGAGGGGTTGAGCTCACTTCGTGTGCTCGTAATGACAGAGATTTGTGTTATATCAGTCTTGTCTGTATCTTGTGCCCATGCATTCGGATGCTGAATTGACGTTCGCCGACCACGCCGGCCGGCTGTACGCCCGCCGCTACGGCTTCGCGCCGATGGTGGGGCGGCTGCTGGGGTACCTGGCGATCTGCGACCCGCGAGAGCAGACCATCGCCGAGCTGGCCGACGCGCTGCTGGCCAGTCGCAGTGCGATCACCGGCGCGGTCAAGACCTTGGAGCAGCTGCACATCGTCCGGCGATCCCGCGCCGCAGGCGAGCGGACCGACCGGGTACGCATCGACGTGACGTCCTCGCAGGCGTGGGGGTTCGACGTCAGCGAGTACGTCGAGCAGGGCGACCTAGCGCGAGAGGGATTGCAGGTGCTCAAGGGCGCTCCGCTCGAGCGCCAGGCGGTGCTCTTGTGGTGGGCGGCGTTCGCCGACTTTCTGACCGAGAAACTGCCAGCCCTGGAGAAGGAGTGGATCGCGCATCACGCGGCGCTCGTGAAGGCCGGCAACCTCCCCGACGACTCCCAACTGTGAGCCGGGAATGCTGACGACTGCCGCGATCGAAGTCGCCGGACTGCGCAAGTCGTTCGGTGACCACCTGGTGCTCGACGGCGTCGACCTCCGTGTCGCCGAAGGGACTGTGTTCGCGTTGCTCGGCCCGAACGGGGCCGGCAAGACCACGATGGTGCACATCTTGTCCACGCTCATCCCGGCCGACGCGGGGACGGTGTCAGCCGCCGGGTGCGACGTCGTCGCCGACCCGCGTGGCGTCCGTCGTGCTATCGGGGTGACCGGCCAGTTCTCGGCCGTCGACGACTTGCTCACCGGCGCGGAGAACCTGCAGCTGATCGCCGACCTGCTTCACCTCGGGCGCTCGGCCGGGCGGCGGCGGGTGGGCGAGATGCTCGACCGGTTCGAGCTCGCAGATGCGGCGAGCAGACCGGCGTCGACCTACTCCGGTGGCATGCGCCGAAGGCTGGATCTGGCCATGACCCTGATGGGCACCCCCCGGTTGATCTTTCTCGACGAGCCCACGACCGGCTTGGATCCGCGCAGCCGGCGCGCGATGTGGGACAGCATCCGGGACCTGGTCCGCGACGGGATCACCATCTTCCTGACGACCCAGTACCTCGACGAGGCGGACCAGCTCGCCGATCGGATCGCCGTGCTCGATCGCGGCCGCATCGTCGCCGAAGGCACGCCCACCGAGCTCAAGCGCCGGGTTCCGGGCGGCCACGTCCAGCTACAGTTCACCACCCTGCCCGCGCTGGACGCCGCGGCCCAGCTGGTGCCAGCGGCGGCGCGCGACGAGAACGCCCTCACCCTGCTGGTGCCCGGCGACGGCAGCGTTGCGGCGCTGCACCGGCTGCTGGGCCAGCTCGACGCCGCGGCGATCGAGGTCGACCAGCTGTCGATTCACACCCCAGACCTAGACGACGTGTTCTTCGCGGTCACCGGCCACGTCACATCCCCCGGAGCCGAACCACAGGAGGTCGCAGTCCGATGAACAGCAGTCTTCGCGACCCGCTGGCCGACTCCCTCACCATGCTGAGGCGCAACCTCAAGCGCCAGATTCGCTATCCGTCGATCACCGTCATGCTCATCGGGATGCCGCTGATCTTCCTGCTGCTGTTCGTCTACGTTTTCGGTGGGCAGCTCGGCGCTGGACTTGCCCAACCGTCGGGCACTTCCAACGATCGCGGCGCCTACCTCGACTACGTCACCCCGGGAATCCTGATCATGACCGTCGCGTCGGCCGCGCTGGGCACCGCGATATCGGTCGCGATGGATATGACCCAGGGCATCGTCGCCCGATTCCGCACCATGTCGATCGCCCGCGGCGCGGTGCTCACCGGGCACGTGCTCGGTACGCTCCTGCAAGCGCTGGTCGGTTTGACGGTGCTCGCAGGTGTCGCCGTGGCGATCGGCTTCCGCCCGCACGCCAGCGCGCTCAGCTGGCTGGCCGCGCTCGGCGTGCTGTTGATGTTCGCGCTTGCGCTGATCTGGCTTTCCACCGCGCTCGGGCTCGCCGCGAAGAGCGTCGAGACCGCCAGCAACACGCCGATGTTCCTCACCCTGCTGCCATTCCTGGGCAGCGGCTTCGTTCCCACCAGGTCGCTGCCCGCCGGGCTCCGCCAGTTCGCGGAATACCAGCCGTTCACGCCGGTCACCGAGACCGTGCGACACCTGCTGACCGGCGGACCCGTCGCCGACCACGCGGTCGCGGCCATCGCGTGGAGCCTCGGCATCACCGCCGCGACGTACCTATGGTCGATCCACCTCTACAACCGCCGTCCCGTCCGCTGACCGGTCAGTAGGGCTAGGGCCGTCATGGCGTTGTCACCGATGCTTCGACTCCGACGAACGCTGGTTACTGAGAACCGTGATTAGCGTCGACGGGTTGCTGCGGGAGCGACTGGCGGAAGCGGGCGTCACCGGCGTGACGTCGGTCGAGCCGGCGTCGGGCGGGCTGGCCGCGGTCAGCGGTCTCGCCAGGCTGGACGACGGGACCAGCGTGTTCGTGAAGACGCTCGAAGCAGCGACGGCGGACGGTGTCTTCCTCGCGGAGGCGGAGGGTCTCGAGGCGTTGCGCGAGAACGGCGTCCCGACACCGGACGTGGTGGCCGCGACGTCCGGCGCGCTGGTGCTCAGCCTGCTGCAGCCGCAACGCTCCGACGAGCGGTTCTGGGAGGAGCTCGCCGTCACCATCGCGCACCTGCACATGGGCACCCAGTCCGCGCGACACGGCTGGCACCGCGACAACTGGCTCGGTCGCTTCCCGCAGCGCAACCGCTGGAGCGACGACGGGTTCGCCTTCTTCGCCGAGCAGCGCCTGCTGCGCTGGATGCCCGAGAAAAGGGTGCAGGCCAAGCTCGACGCCGCCGACCGGGCCGCCCTCGAACGTCTTTGCGGCTGGCTGCCGGATCTGCTGCCCGCGCGCGACGCCGTCCTGACCCACGGCGACTTCTGGGCGAACAACGTGCTGGCCACCGCCGACGGGCGTCCCGCGGTGATCGACCCGGCGGTGTCCTTTAGCTGGCCCGAGGTCGACCTGAGCCACCTGTGGTGCTCGCCGCACCCGCCACCGGCGGGGCGCTTCTTCGACGTCTACGCCGATCTCACCGGCCAGGACTCGGATTGGCTGGCCCGGCTGCCGCTTGTGCACCTGCGACAGCTGCTCGCGCTGATGGCGATGTTCGACGACGACTGGGGTTCTACCGCGGCCGTCAAGGAGCTGCTCGCCCCGTACCGGCGAACCTAGTACGAACCGCATCGGGCGCGGAGAACGGCTTCGCGAACGTGAACGCGCGCGGCGACGGCCCGAGCTCGCGAATCACGTCGATCCGACGCAGCCCCTCCGCCACGGTCGGCGGCTCGCCGGCCGGGATCCACCACAGCGCCATGTGCAGCTGCGCGGGCTTCTCGAACCATTCGCGGCGTCGGCGCAAGAAGTCGATGTGGCCGGACCGGTAGACGTACTCGCCCAGCGCGTCGAGCGACTCCCAGACACTCATGTTCACGATGAACAGCGGATCGTCGCAGACCTTGATGTCGGTCGCGTTGCCCGACTCGGATTTCAGTCGCCAGACGAATCCAGGCGCGGCTTCGGCGAGGGCGTTGATTTCATCGAGCGCATCGATGAAATCGGCCACTTCCGGCGAACCTTCGGGCGCGACCAACCGGCCGACGTTGATCTGCGCCAGGTGGTACATGGGGCCAGACCTTACCGGCCGGATGGGGGCATCACGCGAGCGTCGGCCGATGGCCGGTCGGCCCAGCGAGCGCGAGGGCGTCGTCCACTACGACGTCGTCGCCCGCGCGCGTGAAACTGACGCGGTGGCGCAGGTCGGCGAAGTCGACGTCGAGGCTGGCCCGCTCGTCGCCGTGCTGCCAGGCGACGAGCAGGCGCGTGCCGTCGAGCGTCCACGTGTGGCCGCCGCCGAACGCCGGGTGCTGATGGCGCAGCCGGATCGCGGCAAGCTGCGCCGCGACGACCGGTCGCTTCAGTGCCGCTTCGACCTCGGCGGCGGTGTAGTGGTGCCGGTTGATGTCGCGGCCGACGCCGGTGCGCTCGAGCAGCTCGACGTCGTTGCCGCCCGCGAGCAGCCCGACGTAGTACACCTGCGGGATGCCCGGCAGGAACAGCTGCACAAGCCGGGCGAGCAGGTAGCGCCGGTCGTCTTCGCCAACTGCGGCGTAGAAGGTGCTGTTGAGCTGGTAGAGGTCGAGATTGGAGGCGGCTGCGCCGGTGGCGAGCCGGCTGCTGCCGCCGGTGGCGGCGTGGATGGATTCGACGAGCGCGTCGATCTGCCCTGCCTCGAGGAGACCCGGAACGCCGGGCAGCAACGCGCTCGGGCCGATGTCCACGATGCCGATGCCGTCGTGGGTGTCGAGCACGCTGACGCAGTTGGCCGGCCGCACGTCGAGCCAGCGGCCGAGGGGCGCCGGGTCGTGGGCGTGCAGCGCGTGCAGGATCAGCGGCGGCAGCGCGAAGTCGTAGACCCAATCGACGGTGCCGGCGAGCTCGACCTGCTGGCGGTAGTGACCGTGCACCTCGACGAGGACGGTCGCGCCGCGCTCGGCCGCGTAGGCGCGCAGGCGCTCGATGAAGGCTTGCGCCTCGGGAGTCATGAAGCAGTTTGTGCCGGCGATTTTGCCGACGTAGCCGACGGCGTCCAGCCGCAGCATCGACACGCCCGCGTCAGTGAGCCGGTCGACGATGTCGGCGAGGTAAGCCCACGCGGCCGGGTGGTTGATGTCGAGGTCCGCCTGCTCGGCGGTGAACGTCGTCCAGAGCAGCCTTTTTCGCCCGCCGACGGTCACGATCGTGAACGGCAGGCCGGGCCGCGGGCGATAGATCGTCGTCAGCTCCGCCTCGCTGGCGCCGTCGGGAAAGACAGCGTCCATGAACAAGAACATGCCGCTGGACGACGAGGCGTCGCCGCGCTCGACGAGGTCGCGAAACTGCGGCGATCCGGTGGAGACGTGGTTGACGATGACGTCCGTCATCACGGTGTGCGTGCGGGCGAGTTCGCGGACGTCGTCCCAGCTGCCGAGGCGGGCGTCGACCTCGGTGTGCTGCTCGGGGTCGAAACCGGCGTCGGCGCCGTCGAAGGGCCGGAAGAACGGCAAGATGTGGACGCCGCCAAAGACGCCGCCCAGCGGGCCGCGGAGCAGCGCCGCCAGCTCGGGGATGGAGCCGCCGAGGCGGTTCGCGTAGGCGATGAGCTGCGGACTGCGGGCCGAGACGGGCGACATGTTCACGTCACGAGCATGCCAGTGCGACCCTGCCGAGCCATCGCCGCCGAGGCGAGGCGAGGTGGGGCGAGCAGCCGGCGCGCGGCCTACCGTTGGTGTTGTGAGCGATGTTCTGGAGGGCGGCCGTCGACGCGGACCGCCGCCCCGCTGGGTCTGGGTGGCGACCGCGGTGGCATGCGCCGGCGGCGTCGTCGCGCTCGCAGTGAGTCGCGGCGGGTCGCACCCGGCCGCCGCGCCACCCTCGCCGGCGACCACACCGTCGCCGTCCGCCGCTACCGCGAGCGCCACCAGAGCGGTTCCCGTCACCACGGCATCGGCGCCGTGGCCGTCCGCGGCGGGTGCGTGCGGCTGGACCGCGTACCTGCCGCAAACCGAGCTCGCTCAGCGGTACGCCTCGGTGAACGCGAAGCTGCTCATCGGCGGCGTCGGGCTGCATAGTGTGACGGTCGCGGGCCTGCGGTCGACGCCGCTGCCAGGCATGCCTGCCCAGACCGGGTGGCTGATCGGCGACCTCGCGGCCGGGCCGCACGGCGACTACGCGCTCGTCGGACAATGCGACGCCACCTACGGCAGCGCCAGCCCGGTGTATGAGATTGCCGGCGGCTCTGCGCGACCGATCGGCGTGACGGCCGACTCTCTGCTCGGCGGGGCGCACCACGCGTGGCAGGTGACCTATCCTTCGCCGACCACTCAATCGTCCGCCGCCAACGTCAGCCCGGGGGCGGTGCTGACACCGTTAGACGGCGGCCCGACGATCACCCTCGAGCCCGGCGCTTACCCGGTCGCGGACACCGCTGCTGGCCTGGTCGTGGCCCGCGAAGATCCGACGAACCCCGACTCGCCGCCGGCCCTGGAAGTGGTCAATCCCTCGACCGGCGCGCTAGTTCGAGCGTTGGGCGACGGATATCCACTCGCCGCCGACGGCCACAGCGTTTTGACGCAGCCCCGCAGTTGCGGCACCCAGGACACGACCGCGTGCACGCTCGAAGGCATCGACATCACCACCGCCAAGACGCTGCGAACGTATTCACTACCGGTCGGCCGCGCCATCACCTCGGAGGTGAGTCTCAGCGCCGACGGTCGCCTCGCCTCTTTCCAGCTGACGCGCACCAACCAGGATCCGCGCTTCGCCAGCGGACACCCGGCACCGCCGTCCGACGTCGCGATCCTGCACTTGGACACCGGCCGCATCGACGTCGTGCCGGGCCTTGAGATGGCGCCAAAAACTCAAGCGGGGGTGGCGTTCGACAGCACCGACAGCTCGATATTCATCACGGTCAGCCAAGGCGACCACGGGCAACTGCTCATTTGGCAAACCGGCATGCCAGGTCCGGCGCTCATCACCACTGTGGCTGGCCCCATCGCGGGCCCGCCACCGCTGCTCGTCCTTGGCCAGTAGCGGATCGTTCGGCGTCGCCGATCTCGAGCGGCCCGGAACGGCTGTGGTCGGGTACGGCGAGCCGCCGAGGCTCACATCCTCGAACGTTGCATACCGGACGCGGTGACGACGTACTCCTCGCCCTTGATGACCAACCCGTTCAACCGGGCGTCAGCGTCGAGGCTGCCGATCAGCGGAGCGGCCGACGGCGGACCGGCGACGGGCACGCGCACGCCGAACAACGACTCGACCACAAGACTCACCCAAGCGCCCGACGACGAGCAGGCCCAGTCGATGAGATACGGGAACTGCGGTGGCGCCTTCCGAGCACCACCGTTCACCGGCATGGCGGCTTCCTCGACGAAATGCGCCTGACCGAACGGCCCCTGATTGGCGCTCTTGGCGAGCCCTGCGAGCCAGCCGATGGCGACGTCGGGCCGCCCAAGGTCGACCAATGCGCGCGCCGCGTCAGGTGGCCACGCGGGATACGCACCGTTCCATTGGTGATCCGGCCGCAAACTGAACGACGAGTCGAGATCCCATGGCGACAGCGCCCGCATCCACGACTCGGTCTGCAACTCACGGACGAAGAAGTCGACCATCTCCTGCCGCTGCGTCGGTGAGAGATCAGCGGCCAACGCGGTTCCGACGTTGGCGAAGTCGAGGCAGTGCCGCACCGGTGCCGAGCTTCCGTCGGGCTGACCGGCCCGCCAATAGCCGGCGCCTTCGACGTACAGCTTCTTGACCTGTTCAGCGAGCGCGGCCGCCTCGCCCCGCAGACCGTCGCCCGCGCCCGTGGCGCCGATCGCGTCGGTGATCTCGGCCGCCGCGCGCAGCGCCCAAACGTTCGTGGCGTTGAAACTGGCCACCTCATGGACATACGTGCTCACACATTCGAGCAGGTTGTCCATCTCGCCGTAATCGGCGAGCCCGCCTTTGCCTCGCAATCCCTGCCAGGCACGAGCCCAATCCGTGAGGTGTTCGGCGACCCGCTTCGACCCGCCGGTCGGCGTCGCCAGCTCGGCATGCAAAAACTGCCTGTCGTCGGTGAAGCGCACGTAATCGCGGACGAGGCGGGTCATGGCGTAGTCGTTTACCGCGTACCAATAGCCGGCCGGCGCGCCGGTCTGCCATTCGGTGCCGAAGTGGGTGTGAATGTCGACGCTGATCCAGTGTTCGAGCTGGCGTCGCATCGGAACGGGGTCGAGAAGCGCGTGCACGAACGAGCTGAGCGCGTAATCCCAGATGAACGTGGTTGTCTGCCAATACCGCGGCATGAGCGTGTCGTACACCCGGCCGAGCACGCTCGCGCCGCTGTCGCGCTTGAACCAGGCGACGCCGACCGCGCCCAGCCAATACAGCTTTCGCAGCGCGTCGTCGGACGTCGAAAGAGTCGGGAGGCAGCCGCTGAACCGGCCGTTGCCGCGGCTGAACATCGCCTGAAGCTCGAGATCCCATTCCCGGCAGGCGGAATCCACCGCCGCCGGCACATCGCGAGCGAGACGATCGAAAACGACTCGTGCATTTTCACGCGACACATCGACGACGTGAACGTAACCGAAGCGGCGCGTCTCACCCGACCCGAGTTCGAGCTCGACCTCGATGAATCGCGGTTCGATACGCACCGGAGCGACGTCGACACCTTGCAGGCTGAGGCCTTCGGACTCGCGCGCGGCCGAGAGCACAGCGGCTCGGCCGTGCTCCACAGTGCTGGAGTTCGGCTCGCTCGGAGGCACAGCGCTGCGCCAAGGCTCGGGCGATCTCGTGGCTGTCGACGCGACGGACAACCCGAGCCGCACCTTGCGCGGACCGGAGGCACGGTTGTGCACTTGGACGTCGACGACAACGCCGGTCGTGCCGGGTGGGCACACGGCGACCGAGCGGAACGACAGCGACCCCAGCTCGGCCTCGCGGGTCACGCGGTCAGGACGCCATTGAAAGGTGACCGAGGCGCCGAACGAGCGGAACAGTCGCCCGTCAACGAAGAGCGCACCGGTGACCGTGTCGCCGTGCGAGAGCGGTGGGAAGTTGACGCTGCGGACGGCGACGAGATCGTGATCGACCTGGGCGGCGCCGAGGAAGTTGGTCAGGCCGGGGGGGTTGAACATGTCGTCGAACCGGCCGACGAGGCGGTCACTCGCGAGGTCCGCGCACGTCGGGATGTCGGGGTCGCTCATCCGGTTTGGCCCAGCGACAAGCCGCGCGCGAACAGGCGTTGTGTCGACAAGAACACGACCAACGTGGGGATCGACACGAAGAGCATCGATGCAAGCACGACGTTGTACGTCGTCCCGGCGTAGGCGCTGAGCAGTCCCGACAGCGCTGTCATGACCGGGCGCACGTTGTTGGTCTGGCTCAGTGTGAGCCCGAAGAGCAGGTCGTTCCAGATGAACGTGAACTCGAGGATGAAGATGGCAGCGAGCGCGGGGATGGACAACGGCAGGTAGATCCGCCGGAAGATCCGCCATCGCGACGCGCCGTCGATGACCGCCGCCTCATACACCGAATACGCAATACCGGTGAAGAAGTTGCGCATGATGAACGCCGCCAACGGCACGCTGATCGCCGTATAGATGAGGACAAGCCCGATCCTGTGGTTGTACAGGTTCACGTGGGCGTAGCCGACGAACAGCGGCACCAGCAGCATCTGGGCGGGGAAGATGCTTCCACCGAAGATGAGCATGAACCAGAAGAAGCCGAACCTCAGCCGCAGCGCCACGATCGCGAACCCGGCGAGTGCGCCGATGACGACCGCGATCGCCGGCCCAGCCACCGAGTACAGGAGCGTGCTCGCGCAGGCTCTGGCCGAGGTCCGCGGTGTGGTAAGCCGTCATGAAGTTGCCCCACAGCGCGAAGTGCTTGGGGATCTGCCACGTGGAGTGTGAGTTGTAGTCACTGGTCGAGCGAATCGCGTTGACGACCAGGAGGTACAGCGGGACGAGCCAGCCGACCCAGAGCACCGCGAACACCGAACGCGAGAGCACCTTACCCATGAGGACCTCCTACCAGCTCACGCTGCGCCGAGTGCTGAGTTGGCGCCGGAGGTACGTGACCGAGGCGACGCCGGCGAGAACCGTGAGGAGCACCGCGACGGTCGAGCCGTATCCGTAGTTGTCGGCGACGAAGGTGTCGCGGTACATCGTGACCGCCAGTGTCTCTGAGGATCGTCCGGGGCCGCCTTGCGTCATGACCCATACGACGTCGAACGTCTTCAGGCTCGCGACGATCGCGAGACCTACGACGACGGCCGTCAGCGGTCGTAGCAACGGCCACACGACGTGTCTGAACATGGCCCAGCCGTTCGCGCCGTCGATGCGCGCGGCCTCGAGCGGCGCGACGGGAATGGACTGCAAGCCGACGACGAACAGAAGGGCGTTGACGCCGACGCCCTGCCACGTCGCGGCGACAATCATCACGATGGTGTTCGCCGGCCGATAGAGGAGCAGAGAGGTGTGGCCGCCCGGTAGGTGCAGCCACGAAAGCACGTTGTTGAGAGCGCCGCCGGGCTGCAGGATGTAGCCCCAGACCACTGCGACACCGGCGCCGGAGATCGCGTATGGGATGAGGAACGGCAACCGCAGCCAGGTCCCGCGCTTGGATCGGAAGCTGCTCATTGCCACGAACAGGCCGAGCCCGACCGGGAGCACGATCGTGCCGACGACCCACATGAGGGTGTTGGTGATCGCCGTCCACAAAACACTGTCGTGGAAGAACTGCGCGTAGTTGGCGAGCCCCACCCACTTCGGGCTGCCCAATCCGCCGTACTTGGTGAAGCTCAGGTAGAGCGTCCAGAGGAAGGGCGCGTACAGCAAGGCGGCCACGACGAGCACCGCAGGCGAGACATACGTCCACGCCTGCATCGTGCCGACCAACCCCCGCCGGCGTCGCCCCTGGTGCCGGGGAAGCTGACCGGCCGTCGGTGCGTGCGCGAGCTGGGTCACTGACTACTCCTCTTCTCCGCCGCCGCACGGCTCGCTGGTTCGGCCGCTGCCATGATGTGTCACGCCCCTGGGTGAGAGGCGTGACACATCATGGACTGGCCTGGTCAGCTCGGGTTCGACGACCAGTACTGGTCGGCAGCCTTTTGGATCGTCTTCAGCTGATCCATGTAGCTGTCGGGGTGGACCATGAACGCACCGAACGCGTCCAGCGCGGCGGTGAGGACCGGCGGGGCGCCGCCTCGAAGTAACGCTCGATCAGGTTGTACTGACCGCTGCCCGCCGCCTCGGTGACCGATTTCAGGGCAGGGTCGGTGACCGGCGCCTTCGGGTTGGCCGAGACGTCGTCGCGGCTACCCGCCCACTTCGCCTGAGCGTCCGGCGTGAGCCACCACTGCATCGCCGTCGCGCTGTCCTTCTTGTGCGGCGCGTTCGCCAACGCGCAGAGTGGACCGGTCTCGAAGACGACGGAGGTCTTCGCCAATGAGGAGTCGCTGTTCGGGATGATGAAGAAGCCGTAGTCGCTGCCGGGCTTTTGGCCCTCGCTCGTCATGCTCGTGTTGAACCAGGTGCCGAACGGCACCATCGCCACGTCGCCCGACTTGAGCATGGCCTGCGGCTGCGTCTTGGTCGACGGGTCGGAGAAGTAGCCTGCTTTCTCCTCATCCGCCCAGGTCTTCATCGCGTCGACGACGGCCGGGTCGGTGTACTTCGCCTTACCGGTCGACAGCGCGTTGTAGACATCGGGGTTCGAGCCGGCGAGCAGCTGCTCGAACCACACGAACGAGAAGAGGGTCGACGTCTGGTACATCGGCGTGACGCCGTTCTTCTTCAACGTCGTGAGCACGTTGGTGAAGTCGGCCCATGTCTTCGGCGGCTGCAAGTTGTACTTGTCGAAGACGTGCTTGTTGTAGAACATTCCCCAGTAGGCGACGTTCAGCGGCACGCAGTACTGCTTGCCGTCGACGGTGTAATACGGCTCGAGCTGCTTCGTCAGGTAGCCCTTGGAGATCGCGTCCGCCCAGATCGCCGAGGTGTCGGCCATCGCGCCCTGCTTCACCATCTGCTGGAGCAGACCACCTGTCGCCCAGGTGAACAGATCAGGCTTGACGTTGGTCTGAAGCGACGCCTTGATGAACGCCTGGTAGGTGTTCTCGTCGGTGTAGCCGACGGGTTCGAGCATGCTGCCGATTTGCTGCTGCGCGAGCTGGCCGACCTGCTTGAAGTAGTCCGACCAGGCGCCCTTGTCGTTATACAGCTTGAGCGTCTCTCCACCGGTCTTGCCGAGCGCCATTGCGCCAGAGCTGCCGGCGGGCGCCCCCGCACTCGCGGGCGGCGTCGATCCGGCAGACCCGGTCGGCGTCGTCTTCGCGTTCGAGCTGTGGCCCGAACTGCAGCCCGCCACTGCGATCAGGCCGGCGACCACGGTGGCGCACAGCACGCGTGCGTGTTGCATTCTCATCCTCGAGTCTCCTCATCGCTGCAGCCGCGGACGAATGGGCCGCCTCCGGCCGCTGTCTGTGATCGATCGTTGGTTTCCTTCATCAGCGACCTACCGGCGTGACCGCACCGTGGTGCGGGATACCCAGTCCGTCGAACGTCGCGACGATGAACCTGGGCCGGTAGACACTGGCGTCAGCGAACACGTCGTTGATGTCGAAGCTGTTCACGTTGTAACTGATCAAAAGCTGGTTGCCCCGGCTGAGCTCCGGATGGGCGTGCGGGTTGTACGTGAAGACGTTCCCGTTCGCGTAGCTGCCGAACGCGCCTGTCTCGGGGGTCGTGTAAACGGCCGTCTTGGAGATGAACGGCCCGACCGGCGAGCACGAGAAGTAGGCGACGATGTGACTGCTCAACAACTCGGACGTGTCTTGTGTTATGAGCACGTACCCGGCGCCGAGTCGAGAGACGCTGTACTCATTGCTGACGCCGTCCGTGACTCGAGTCGAATCGGCCTCGACCGACGACCACCCGGAACCCGTGTAGTACTGCCACGGGCGGGTCAGATCGTCGCCGATCACCCGCGCGACGTGCATGTACTTCACGCCACCGAGATCTTCGACGCCGTAGATGTAGGTGAACCCGCCGTCGCGCATCACCCACGAGCCCCACTCGACCCCGGACGCCGAGGGGAGGTCGAAGACTCGCACCGGCTTCAGGGTGCGTGCGTCGAACCGAGCGAGAACGTTCTTCACCCAGGCGAAGTCGAACGATCCGGTGCCGGTCCGCCGGAACTCCAGATACGGGACGTCGAGGTATCGGCCGGTTGAGACCGGGTCGCCGCTCCAGTACCACGCGTTCGGGTCGGCGGGGGCGACGAGCGACGAGGGGTCGGACGGCGTGCCGCCGATGTCGGTGCTGAACTGGCCGTGCCGGGTGACGACGAACGAGTTGTTGACGAACGGCGTCGTCGCGGAGCGCGACCCGTCGGGATTGACCGGCCCGACCAGCGTGTCGGAGAACGACCAGACTTCACGGTCGCCGGGCACCCGGGCCGAGTATGTGCTGTCCGCGCCTGACCAAGCGCCGCTGGTGTTGCCGTACGTGTTGAACGTCGTGTCGTATGAGGTGTCCGGTGCGGCGGTCACGGTCACTGGTGACGCGGCGTCGCACGCTGCGTCCGTTCGAGGCGCCGCGACTGCCGCTGGCGCCGCCACGAGGATCGACGCCGCGGCTGAGGTCGCGGCCACGAAGCCGAGGCCGAGCATCCGCCGTCTGGACTTCGCAGTGCGAGTGAGCAAACCCATGCGGTACCTCTTTCACGTCGTGTCGGTCGGCTGAGCTCGACGGCCCGCCGTACGTGCCATAACCGCTGGTGCTGAACTTCCCGGGATGGTATCGCTACCACATCGCTTCAGACAAGACCTTTGATGATCCTGCTGGACATGCCGCCCCTGCGCCCTCACAGAAGTCCTGGTCCCAAAGGGAATCTTGCGACGACCACCCTGGCTCGCATGTCAACTTCGGTCAAGAGGTCGCACGAACCGAGATGATGACGTTATCATCACTCGCGACCAGGTTCGGTTGTCGGCGGAGGTGCATCGAGCAGTGCATGCGGCGAGACGGTACGACCCGTTGCCCTGCTACCCGAGCGTCGGAGGAGAGGTCCGGCAGGGCTGGCCGGCACTGTGTGCCCAGCTTCCGGCTGAAGGCGCGATCCTCTCGATCGACGGTCCGGCGGTGTTGGACTGGGATGCGCTCGTCTCTGCGGTGACGGGTGAACTTTCCGGGCGAGGCGGGACCCTCGCGTTCGTCGACGTCCGGTCGGAGATGGCGGCCTGGGACCAGGTGGTCAAGCGCACCGCGCCCGCCGAACAGCTCGCTGACGACCCCGACTTCGCCACGATTCCGCAGATCGCACTCTCCGACCTGTTCGACGAGATGCCCGCACCGCCGCGGGCCACGGGTCAGGTCGTGCTGGTTTTCGGACCCGGCGCCGCACTCGTCGGTCATGATCTTCTCTGGTACGCCGACCTCCCGAAGCGGTATGCGGAGGCGGCGGTAGGCATCGGGGGCGGAACCAACTTGGGTCAGCGGCCGGGTGACGGGCCACCGACGACGCGCCGCCTCTTCTACATCGACTGGCCGCTCCTCGACCGGCACCGCGATGTGATCGCCGCGGACGTCGATTGCTGGGTCGACACGCAGTCCGTCGACTCGCCGCGCTGGATCACCGGTGCCGCGCTGCGCGCCACGCTTCCGCTGCTGGCGTCTCGTCCCTTCCGCACCAGACCGACCTTCAACACGACGTCCTGGGGCGGCCATTGGGCACAACAGGAACTCGGCTTCAACCAGCAGGCCCGAAACACGGCTTTGGGATATGAGCTCATCGCACCCGAGAGCGGCATCCTGATCGGCGAGTCACCGGAGCTGGCAGTCGAAGTCCCGTTCCAGTTGCTGGTGTCGTCCCACCCCGCTGCTGTGATGGGCGACGCGGTGCGAGCGGACTTCGGCACCTCATTCCCGATTCGCTTCGACTACCTCGACACCGTCGGGGGCGGCAGCCTCTCGGTGCACTGCCATCCGCGAGACAACGACATGCGCGACGTCTTTGGCTGGCCGTACACGCAGCACGAGACCTATTACGTGATGGTCGGCGGTCACGACCACGTTGTCTACCTCGGTCTACGTGAAGACGCCGACGTAGAAGCGTTCGAGGACAAGGCGCACCATGCGAACGACCATGCCGCTGCCTTCGATATCGAGGAATTCGTACAGACGTTCCCTGCGGACCAGCATCAGCTGTTCCTCATCCCGGCCGGAACTCCGCACGGGAGCGGCATGGGCAACGTCGTCCTCGAGGTCAGCGCCACGCCGTACCTGTACTCACTGCGCTTCTATGACTGGCTTCGCAGGGACGCCGACGGCGGGCAACGGCCGGTGCACGTCGACCACGCGTTCCGCAATCTCAACCCGGAGCGCCGGGGAGATGCGGTGCGGCAGGATCTCATCCAGCCGGCGCGGGTGATCGACAGCGGTGCAGGATGGATGGTTGAGCTGATCGGCCGGCTGCCGGAGATGTTCTTCGACGTCCAACGCCTGGTGCTAGAACCCTTCGCCACAGCAGGCCAACACACCGGAGGCAGGTTCCACGTGTTGAATCTCGTGGAAGGCGAAGCGGTGACGATCCGCGTGGAAGACGAGGCGGGCGGCTGGTCAGAGCATCCGCTGTCCTACGCCGAGACCATCGTGATTCCAGCCGCCGTGGGCGAATACGAGGTCGTGTCCGGGCACACCGCGGTTCGTCTGGTGCGTGCAGTGGTGCGATGACCCGCACTCCCGTGCTTGAGATCGGGGGCACGCATGTCAGCGCGGCTCTCGTCGACACGACGTGCTGGCACACGGTCGAAGGAACGGTCAGCCACAACGACCTCCGCTGCGACGGCAACGCCACCGAGATCCTCGCCGACATCGTCTTGGCGGCGGGCCGTCTCAGTGCGCTCAAGGAGTCGACACTCGGCATCGCCATGCCGGGGCCGTTCGACTACGAGCGCGGCGTCGGCCGCTTTCGCGACGTCGGAAAGTTCGATGCCCTCAACGGCGTGGACCTGAAGGGAGCGCTGCTCGCGACTCTGCCCGAGCGGCCGAATGACATCTCCTTCGTCAACGACGCCACCGCGTTTGCGATCGGCGAGTGGGTTTCCGGCCCCGCGAAGGGCGCCTCGCGCGCGGTCGCGATAACGCTCGGCACCGGAGTCGGTTCTGCGTTTCTGGACGACGGTCGGCCGGTGACGAGCGGACCCGACGTCCCGCCCGAGGGTTCGGTCCACCTGTTGCGGATCGGCGAGCGCCCCTTGGAGGAGGTGGTCAGCCGGCGGGCGATCGTCGCGGCGTACCACTCTGCCGTCGCACCCGAAGGGCGTCAGCTCGACGTCCACGACATCATGCGACGAGCGGCGGACGACGACGAAACGGCCCGCGAAACCCTGCACACCGCGTTCCACGCACTCGGCATGGCGTTGGCGCCGTGGCTGGCGAGGTTCGCCGCCGACGTGCTGGTGGTCGGTGGCGGCATTTCGGCGTCCTGGGCGCAGATCGCCCCGGCCTTGCGAGAGGGCCTAGCCGACACAAGCCTTCGCCCCGGCAAGTCTTGGCGCGCCGACAACATCATCTGCTCGAACAACACGGAAGAATCGAGCCTGGTCGGCGCTGCGTGGCACGCCGTCGCCGACCCCACGAGGGGATCGACGAACTGGAGCCATCGATGACGGTCCCGACGCCCGGCATCGTGAACCCGACCATGCGCGACGTCGCCGACTGGGCGAAGGTAAGTCCGATGACGGTGTCACGCGCGTTGCGCGACGACCCGCGCGTGTCGCCCTCGACGAAATCGCGCGTGATGGAGGCCGTCAACTCGCTCGGTTACCGCCGCAACGAGGTGGCCCGCAACCTAAGGCTCGGACGGTCGAGCGGTCTGATCGGCCTCGTCGTGACGAACCTGGCGAACCCGTTCTACTCACAACTCGCGCTCGGCGTCGAGGCGGCCGCCGCAGAACAGGGCATGCGGGTGATGCTCGGCAATTCGGCGGAGGACATCGGGCGCGAGCGGCAACTGGTACAGGACTTCGCGTCCAGGCGTCTCGATGGAATCGTCGCGGTGCCCTCAGGCAGCAGCCACGCGCATCTAGACCCGACACAACTTGCCGGCATGCCCGTAGTGCTCGCCGCGAGTCCGCCGGTGAAGATCGACGTCGACGCAGTGCTGCTCGACGACTTCGGCGGCACCTGGGAAGCGACGCACCACCTGATCGAACGTGGGCACCGCCGGATCGCCTTCCTCGGGCTGCCTGCGTCGACGTGGACCGGCTCGGAGCGGTTCCGCGGCTTCAGCGCCGCGCTCGAGGAGGCCGGGCTCACGGTCGAAGACCGCTTCGTGTCACGGCAGCAGCGCGACGTCGCCGCCGCCGAGCAAGCGACGCACCAGCTGCTCGACCAGGACGACCCTCCGACAGCGATCTTCACTGCGAACAACCGCAACACGATCGGCGCTTACCGCGCCATTCGCGGGCGCCATTCCGACACGACGCTGGCCGGCTTCGACGACTTCGAACTGGCCGACATGCTGGCTTTGCCACTCATCGTCGTGTCGTACGACCCGCGCGAACTCGGCCGGCAGGCCGCCAGTCTGCTCTGCGATCGCATCGCCAACTCCGAGCCGGACCATCCGATCACCACGCGGCGCGTCGTCATCCCGACCACGATCGTCGAGTACGGCTTGCGCTGATCAGCGCGGCCGTGCGAGCGGCAATCGCCCGAATCGACCGGT
>CAVVEX010000010.1:0-54070 GCA_963747395.1 uncultured Actinomycetes bacterium
GCCCGCGGCCGCGCGACGGTCTCGACCTGCTCGGTGAACGCGCCCGTCGGACAGCCGGACTCCTCGCAGCGCCAGACCCGCTTGCGCCACGGCAACTCGACCGGCCGCCCGAAGCAGGGGGTGTCGACGAGCCGCACCATCCGACGTCCGCGGCTGGCGGCCACGACACCGCAGGAGGCGGCAGCCTTCCACCCGGGCAGGCGACTCGACCTCCACCCGCAGCCGGACCCCGCCCTTGGTCGTGACGTCTGCGACCTCGATCACGTGCAGCCCGTCGAGACCGACGAGAAGATCACACCGCGCGCAGTAGCAACCCTCCGTGCGCATGCTCGCGCACGCCGTACCCTCAGACATCGTCGAGGCCTTCCGATCGAAAAGCTTGGTCGCTTTCGATCTTCGGGAGGCCTCGGCCCATCTACCCGCAACTCAGCCCCGCGTGTTGCTCACACCCACCTCAGGTACCAAGAGCCGGTTTGACGGGGAGCACGAGGCTACTTGCAAGGTCGGCGACTTGTCATCCAACCTGGCACCCAAGCCGGCCTGGCTGGGATCACGACCATTGCTCTTTCTGCCAGCGTCACATCGGTGTCCCGATTGCCCGAGACGACAAGGATGCCGTCGGGCGAGGGTATTCGACCGAGGATGCACACCACTGGATTTGCGAAGTGTGCTTCGCAGATATCCATGAGCCATTCCATTGGCGCATCGGGCCCACGCCCTGCCCGCGCCAATCTCGTAGAGCGGCCGCGCGTCAGGCGAGGTCCTCGAAGGTGTCTTCGCCAGGACGCCAGCACATCCACCGCCCGTCGGTGAATCCACCCAGGAAGGCGGTAGGGCACCGACACGTCCTCGCGCCGAGGCATAGGACGATCGATCCACCCTCGAACTCAAGGCGTAGGCCGACCCTGGTGTGCTCGGCCGTTACTTCGACACTTTGAGGGATTAACGCGCGCAGTGCGTCGGCGTAGCCCAGGTCTCCCGAGTGTAGGAGCTGGCCGGGTTCGTTCCACCGATGGCGCACATCGCAGTTCACTACCGGCATGTCGTCGGCGGACCCGTCGAACCGAAGCTGCACGTAGTCCATGACGAACTCGACGGAGTAGAGGCAGGAAGCCAACCAGCCGGCTCAGTCGCTCGTTAGGCCTAGTCACTGGACGGCGGCCGCACGTCACGATCTTGCCAAAGCCTCCCGGCAGCCGCACTGAATACGACATGAGCCGGGCGAACAGAACCGTGGTTGGGCGTCGGCTCGTCAACCGCGTAGAAGTATCTGCGTGCTTGTGAAGACACGTCTCAACTGACCGCCGGCTCGACGCCGAGGTTGACGTCTTGGGTCGCTGCGATCTCGCCGGAGGAGTCGTCTGGCGTACCCGTCGGAAACGCCCAGGATTTGGCCGAGGGTTTTGCCGGTGAGCTTCTTACTATCGTGTCGGTGCTGTTCATGGATTTCGCGCGCTCGTTGCAGAAGCGAATGACCTAAGGTTGCCACGGCGTCTGACGTGCCGGTTTTCTCAACTGGCTCAGCCGGAAATCGCACCCTTGCGTTCTGTGGCTCGATCGCCGGGTGCGCCTCGGCCGTCGTTGCGGTCGGTCGCGGAGTTGGCGCATGAGCAGTTCGAACGACAGCACGAGCGTGAGGGGTGGGATCGCGGCGACCAGTCGTGCGACCAGCGTCGGTGGTGCGTGCAGCACGTTGAAGACGACCGACGTGGTGGAGAACATCAGCAGCAGCAGCCACGGGTAGCGCGGAGGTGCGTTCCAGTAGCACGGCGTGTAGGACGGCGAGGCTGGCGGTGATGATGAACCCGTCGACGATGAGCGGCCAGATCCACGCCAGCGGCCGCGGGACGTGGTTGGCGACGGCGAGTTGGTGCAGCGCGTCGTAGGACAGCACGAACGATCCGGCGGCGAGCAGCAGCACGCCGGCGGTCGCGGCGTGCTCGAGCCGGGCGATGCCGCGGTGTGTTCGCTGCTCATACCGCGACCGCCGCGTCGCGCTGGTGTTGTTGCAGGAGTTGGTGGGCGCGGCGCAGCACGGTCGCGCGGGTGACCGGCTGCCCTTCGGCGCGCAACTGTTGGCGGGCGTCGGCTTGCAGCCGGACGCGCAGCCCGTCCGCCTCCGGCGAGCTCGGCTTCGACCTGCTCGAGCGAGAGCCCGTCGCGCGCCGCCATGGCGCTGAGGCCCGTTCGCGGTTCCGCGTGGCCGGTGTTGTGAGGGCGGCGTCGTCCCACCACGGTCCTGCTTCGGCGAGGCGCATCGGGGAGCGGGTGGCGGGGTCGGCGGCGACGATCCGCAACGCCGCCGCCGCGTGCTGCGGCGGGCCAGCCGCGGGCTTTGACGGCGGCCTGCAGCGCGGCGACCAGCGACGGCCGCGCCCAGCGCGCCGACGGCCCACCGGCGTCGCGGCGCAGCTTCGCGATCTCGGCGGTGAACGCGTCGGCGTCGGTGATGCCGAGCCGGTTCGAGGAAGCGGTCTTCTTCGACCCGCCACCGGTTCACCACCTCCACCGCCTCGGCGCTGTCGCGCGTTTGGGGGGTGGAGGAGGTGGTGGTCTGGGTGAAGTGCTCTGGGTTATGCCGCACCGTTGCGGCTACCCCGGCCGCATCGATGCGGCCATCCCCACGCTCAACGGCGCGCTCGACCTGGCCGGACGCAGGCAGGGGTAGCCGCGATCGTGCGGCTACCCGCAGCATCCTGTATCGCGACGTCGTGTTCGACCGGCGCCGTCGTGCTCGGCCGCGGCGGGCCGTCGGGTGGGTGGGCGTTGAGGTGGTAGCGGTTGGTCAGCCGACGCCCGCCGGCGTACCGGTGCTCCACCGTGACCGCGCCGACGGCGACGAGTTCGCGCATCGCCCGGTCGATGGTGTCCACGGACCGTTTCCGTAGCCGGCGGGCGAGGGTGGCCCGTCCGGGCATCCGCGCACCCGAGGACTGCCCGTACCGGAGCAGGACGGCGTACAGGCGGATCGCGGTGTCGGAGACGTCGGCGTCGAGCAGCCACTCCGGCACGATCGCGAACCGCTCCTCGACACTAAGAACACCTGCGGTAGCGTCGTTCTCGGCACTTTCGATGTCAGGCATGGCGCACCGCCGAAACGTGTTCTGCGCCAACAGCTCGCCAACGAACGCCCCGGCACCAGCCCGCACCAACGCGCACCAGATGGACGAGACGGAGGACGAAACCGCACGTCACAGCACGCGCCCACACGAGACGGGACCACGTGGACGAGTCGTGGTCTGACTTGAAAACCGCTAGGAGCGCAAGCTTCTCGTGGGTTCAAATCCCACGCCCTCCGCGTTGGTGTCATTCCGTCCGGCCTGGTCCGGTCTTGTGCGACACATTTCGTGAGCATGGTGTTGGCGCGGGACCGGCGTTGAGCGGTCTCCGTTGACGCTTTCGTGCTCGCCGCTCGCCAACATCTGGCCGACATGGCGGCGGTTTTTCGACCGCCGACGTACGTCGGCCATCAGCGTTAGATGGCGGTGACCGTCACGAGCCAGGATTGCCCGAACGTGGTGACTCCACGCGGGCGGCGGTGACGGGCGACGTAGCGAAACGGGCCTGCAGCTAGGCCCCTTAGGGGCTTGTCGCGAGCTCAAGCACGTATGGGATCGCTCCGGCACGGCCGGTGGCTTTCACGAACCGGCTATTGGTTTAGACCTGACTTGGCTCACTTTTGCTGCTCCGGTCCGTCGACAGGCCGTTGAGCTGCGGTGATGGGTGGCGGCGGCGCGGATTTTGCGCACTAAATCGGGCTCGTAGGCTTCGGGTTTGTGGCATATGTGCGCACGGTGAGGACCGCGTCGGGGGCGACGGCGGTGCAGATCGTCCATTCGACGCGTGGTGGCTCGCGCGACATCGAGCACATCGGCTCGGCGCATGACGAGGCCGAGTTGGAGGTGTTGAAAGCGGCCGCGCGGCAGCGGTTGAACGCCGGTCAGAGAGAGCTCGACCTCGGGCTCGGCGGCGCCGAAGGCGCTGGTTGGGCGGCCGGGCAGGCCGGCGCGTTGCCGATCACCGGCTCGCGGATGGCGCACTTGTGGGACGGGCTGCGTCACGGGTTCGAGGTGCTCGGCTTGGACGCGGCCACGGGCGGCGACGAGGTGTTCCGCGACCTGGTGCTGGCGCGGATCATCGAGCCCACATCGAAGCTGGACTCGCTGCGCGTGTTGGAGGAGATCGGCGTCGCCGCGCCGGCGTATGCGACGTTGAAGCGTCGGCTGCCGGTGTTCGCCACGCAGTCGTTCCGGCAAGGGCTGGCGGCCGCGTGCGCGGCCCACGCCCGGCTCGGGCCCGCGTCGTTGGTGCTTTACGACGTGTCGACGTTGTATTTCGAGACCGACGCCGGGGACGGGTTTCGCGAGCCGGGGTTTTCCAAGGAACGCCGACTCGAGCCGCAGATCACCATCGGCCTGCTCACGGACGCCTCCGGTTTCCCGTTGATGGTCAACGCTTTTGAGGGCAACAAGGCCGAGACGACGACGATGCTGCCGACGATCCGCTCGTTCATGGCCGCCCACCACCTCGCCGACGTCACCATCGTCGCGGACGCCGGCATGGTGTCGGAGACCAACCGGCGAGCGATCGAGGCCGAGGGGTTGTCGTTCATCTTGGGCATGCGCATCCCCGAACTGCCTTATGTGGTGAAGAACTGGCGCGAGAAACACCCCGGCAAGGACATCGCCGACGGGCAGGTGTTCGTCCAGCCGTGGCCGGCCGGGCCGAGCGAGAAACGCAAAGACCAGGTCATCTACTACCAGTACAAGGCCGACCGGGCGCGGCGGACGTTGCGCGGCGTCGACGAGCAGGTCGCCAAAGCCGAGAACGCGGTCGCAGGCAAGGCCCCGGTCAAACGCAACCGGTTCATCACCTTGGCCGGCGGGACCAAGACCGTCAACCGCGCTCTGGAGGCCAAGGCACGCTCGCTGGCCGGGCTGAAGGGCTACATCACCAACCTCGACGCGACGCCTGAGTTCGTGATCGACGCCTACCACCGGCTGTTCCAGATCGAGGCGTCGTTTCGGATGTCCAAACACGACCTGCAAGCCCGGCCTATCTACCACCACAAGAGAGAATCGATCGAAGCCCACCTCACGATCGTGCTCGCGGCGCTGGCAGTCAGCCGCTGGATCGAGACCCAAACCGGTTGGAGCATAAAGAGATTCGTCCGCACCGCCCGCCGCTACCGCGTCATCGAGATCCAAGCCGGCGCGCGCACTGTCACCGCCGCCGACCCACTACCCGAAGACCTACGCGCCGCCCTTGATGCCATTCACAGGCACGAGACTGCGCACTAATCTGAGCCAAGTCGGGTCTCGCCAACGAACGCCCCGGCACCAGCCAGCACTAAGCCGCGCGAGATGGATTACTTGGAGGACGAAACCGCACGTCAGCGCACGTGCGAGCACCAGACGAAACCACGTGGACGAGTCGTGGTCTGACTTGAAAACCGCTAGGAGCGCAAGCTTCTCGTGGGTTCAAATCCCACGCCCTCCGCGTTGGTGTCATTCCGTCCGGCCTGGTCCGGGCTGGTCCACCGCGTTTTCGTGAGCGCCGTGTTGGCGCGGCCCCGCTGCTGAACGGCGTTCGTCGACGCCTCCGCGCTCGCGCTCGCCAACATCTCGCCAACATGACGGCGGTTTTCGCGACCGCCAGGTCTTCTGCGGCACGGGTTATTTAGGTTCTTCGAGGTCATCAAGCGGCGGGGGTCCGTCGGTTGGTAGCCATCCCGACCGGATCGCTGCGATGAGGGCGTCGATCAGATGATTCGCCGCCTGGGTGTCGCGGACGCGGACGCTGTAGCCGGTGGCTGTGTCACCG
Source organism: uncultured Actinomycetes bacterium (assembly GCA_963747395.1). Classification (GTDB taxonomy): domain Bacteria; phylum Actinomycetota; class Actinomycetes; order Acidothermales; family Acidothermaceae; genus JAICLV01. Next base: position 5,824 of record CAVVEX010000010.1, read on the forward strand.
CGGTCCCGGTCGTGTCGGATGGTGACGTCTCGGCGCTGAGGCTGGCCGGACACGTTGGTGGACTCGACGATCACCAGCTTGGTCCCCGATCGGCCGGTGACAGCATGCTGGGCGATCACTGCGCGGGCAAGCGGGCCGCCGTCCGGCGTTGAGAACACGTTGGCGCCGCTCGCCGCGAGGCACTGGTGAAGCGCGTCCCTGTTGTCCGCGCTCATCCGCTCGACTCGGGCGAGCAGTTGGGCGCCGTCAGCCGCGGCCATGTCGAGGACGTCGGTCACCCCGGCCGCCGCGAGGCAGCGCCGAACCTGGTTGACGTCCCCGCCGACGATCACCAGCTGTTCGCTGGCCCTGACGGTCACGCCGTCACCCGTGCTGCATGGCGGCGTGCCGGCGCACGTCGAACACGCCGATCTGGGTTTTGCCGTCGGGCTCGAACACCGGCAGGTGGATCGTGACGAGCGGTGAGTTCTGCCATCGCAGTGCCTGGCTGGGGTTCGCCGGCGCCGGTTCGGTCAGGTCCTTGGCGTAGACGTAGCCCGCCTTGCCGTTCGTGGCGAGCACCGCGACCAGGTCCGGCGTTCCGCGGTCGTTGGCGACGCCGAAAGTAAGCCCGTCGGCGTTCACCCCCCAGCTGGTGGTGGTGACGGCGGAGTAGGTGGCGACCAAGCGCCAACGTTCGCCGGCGTCGGCGCGGATCGTCGTCGACTGCTGCCCGGGTTGAACGGGCAGACGCCAGCCCATGGTCTGCCCGGACGCCGCGTCTGCCGCGTCGCAGCGCAGGGTCGCGCCGTCGGCGGTGCGGAACGTTCCGGCGGTCAGGCAGGTGAGTTTGACGTCGATGCTGCCCGCGCCGGCCGGCGGCGCACCGAGTCGGATTGTTTGCGCGCCGGTCCCGGTTCGGGTCACCGACGCCGCCAGCGGGGTCGACACGTCTCCGCCGGGCAGCGACAGCACGCCGGTGGCCGCGGCGGCGGCCACCCCGCCGCCGGTGACGAGCACCGCCACCCCGGCGGTGAGAGTGACGCGCCAGCGTCGGCGCCGCCGGGTCGGGCTCGCCTGCACGTGCTCGACCAGGGCGGCGCGCAGCCCCGCCGCGAACCGGTCGTCCATTTTCACCGTCATCGGGGGGCCTCCTGGGCGGATGCGGACAGATTCGGGGTGGTCCAGCTGCTCGCGCAGCCGACTTCTGGCCCGGTGGAGCCGGTTCTTCGCCGCGGACGGGCTGATGCCGAGCACAGCGGCCGCGTCGGCCAGCGTGCGGTCGGCGAACGCGACCAGGAGCAGAAGGTGAAGGTCTTTGGCCGGCATGGCACGGAGCGCGGCCCGCAGCCGTGGGTCGATCGCCGCGGCCGTGTCGTCCAGCATCGCCTCAGCAGCATCCGGTGAGCGGGTCTCTCGAGGCAGCCGCGCAAGGAAGTCGCGGTAGCGGCGACGCGCGCGCTGAGAGTTTCGGGCCAGGTTCGCCGTTGTGACCAGCAGCCACGGCAGCACCGAGCCGCCGACGACCCGCACGTCGCGGCGGCGCCGCCACAGTTCCAGGAAGGCCGCGGCCGCGACATCTTCGGCCTCCTCCCACGTGTCCACCAGCCGCAAGGCCTGGCGGAACACGTGATCACGGTGGAGGTCGAACACCGACGCGAAGGCCTCGGCGTCGCCGTCGGCGCCGCGTCGCCACGCGGCTTCGTCGGCATCGACTGGTCTCACACTGAGTAGTGTCCGGCGGACCCGTCCGCGTCTCACCCCACCGGACGCACTTCTTTCGACTTGCCGCCTCGCAACGACGGCGCGGACCAGCGTCGGTGGATCGTCTCCTACGACAGCACGACCCGGCGGTCGCGCGTGCGAATCCGGCGGGTCGACCGCGCTGCCGCGTGCGGTTTTCAACATGTTCGCCTTGTCAACAGCGGGTTCAAGGCGACGGCCCGCTCGTCGTCGAAGAGCCAGGAGACCAGCACGGTCCTCCTGGACCCTCGAGGGCCCACCCCGACGTAGGGACGGGCTCCCACCGCTGATCAGCTAACCCGTCACGGTCAGTGTCACGGGAAGTCCGTGACCTTCGACGAACAATGTCGCGCGACCAGCTGGCAGGTTCTGAGGCAGCCGGAGATCGGTGGTGAAGTTGCCGGAGGGGTCCGGCTTCAAACTAATCAATGGCCGAGTGTCGTTATCGGGCCCCGTGACGGCGAGTGTGACGCTGCCGAGCGCACTGGAACTCGCCAGCGGAGACACCCCGTTGTCTGCACGTCGTTGCAGGACTTGAGGAACCATTCGCCTTTCACCTCGATTACTAAGTTCATCGCTCTACCCTCGACTTAGGCGACCTGACTTAGACGCTCAGCTGTTCCAAGCGGTTCCAGCGGCGGCGGCTCGCACACCCACCTCTGTGACGGCGGACGGCAAGTCTTGAGCACCGGGATCTGTCTTCCGGAACATGCTGCCCTTCTGCTGGAACATGCCGCTCGACGCCCCAACCGCGAGAGATCCGCAGCTACGGGCACGCCATGCTGAAGCTCGAATGGGAGACCATTGACGAGAACTGGGTGGACAGCTACTAGCCGCGAGCACGTCCACGGGGACTGCCGCGACCTGCGGTGACGTGCTGTGACGGGGCCTGCGACGGGAGGCTGAGGCTCACCGTGAACAACAGATCACACCGCGGCGCGGCGCTGACATCGGTCGCAGTGGTGGTCGCGCTGGCCGGCTGCGCGAAACCACCGGCAACGCCGCGGCCGCGTCGGGCGCGCTCGGCCGCAACGGCTCCGCCGCGTGGTCGATCACCTCGAACGGTGTCTACATCAGTTTCGACGCCGGTCGGAGTTTCGCTCAGCTGGTTCTGCCGGCCGCTGTGACGGCGGCGAATGTGATGGCGGTCGCCGCCAGGGAGGACGGGCACATTTGGCTCGTCGCACAGGCTGCAGCCGGGCCTTCGTTCACGGTGTACGCGCGTGACTCCGTCACTGCCCCGTGGTCGCAGGGCGTCCGCCTCACGCCAGCCTGGCCGTCAAACTTGGGTGGCGCGGAAAAGCAAGCGGGCGGCGTGTCGATCGTCCCGGGCGGTCCCGGCCAGGTCTTGGTGCTCTCCCAGCTGCAACTCACGCACTCCGTCGCCGTCCCGCGGATGTTCGTGTCCGCCGATTCCGGCACCACGTTCACCCAACGATCCGTAGACGTGGACAGCCCTTGGGACTCGGTCGCCATCCTCGGCGCGAAGGCGGTCGGAGTCGTCGGGGAACTGTTCAATGACGTCGCGCATTCCGGCGACTCCGGCGCCACCTGGGGTGCGTCGGTTGTCAATGACATCACGTCAGATCGCTACGTCGCCGGCACACCGGTCATCTCCGGGACGACGGTGTATCTGCCGGTCACCGAGCCGGACGCGAAGAACAATGGCGAGTTCGTTCTCCTTCGCAGCGTGGACGGCGGGGCGACGTTCAACGCCGCGGGCGCCCAAACGCTTTCCCTCGGCGGCCCCTACGACGAAAATCCGACCGCGGTGGCCGCGGCCGGCGACTCGTGGTGGCTGGCCTCCCCGACCGGCGGCGTGTACCGCTCGACCGACGACGGGGCGTCCTGGTTGAAAGCAGCCAGCCTTCTGCCACAAGGTGTCGCCAGTATCGGCGCCACGGACGCTCAGAACGCGACCGTCACCATCGAGCAGAACGCGTGCGCGGCCGGAAAGACCAACTGCAGCACCGGCCAGTACTTCGAGACCACATCCGACGGCGGGAAAACCTGGAACCAGACCTGACCCCGAGGATGCGTCGTTGACGTGCCGCACGCCACTGGCAAGGTGTGGGCTCAAGGAAAGCCACGATAGGTCACCGCTTTGGAAACTGGCGCGGAACGCATCTGCGTTCACGGCGTGCTGCGCGGGCCAGCCGCGGGCTGCGGCTTCGTGACCATCCCGCAGGGGCTCGCGCTCAACTGACGGCGATCACGCGAGCAGCTGCGAGGCGAGCGGACGGCGCGGTAGTCGGTCTTCCTCGACGAACCACTCCCAGCCGAAGGCGAGCCGGAACAGCGGTTTGGGCAGGCGCAGCATCCACGCGACGGTTCGCTCAAGTTCTCCGCCGACCGCTTGGCTGTGATAGCTGGCGAGCGCGTCCCGTTTGGCTTCCGTGTAGCGGCGCACATCGACGCGGTGGGTGAGCTCGTCGCGGTCGGTGTACAACGAGTCGAATCGCTCGGCGGCGAAGGCGTTCTTGTCCGGGGCGAACAAGCTCACCACCCGGAGGGCTCTTTGCAGAGCTTGCCGATCGACGGTCGCCTCGAACACCACGTCCGTGCCGGCGAGTTCGGCGGCGCGTCGTCCGACCTGGTGCACCCGCACGTGGTCGCGGTGGCCGTACCCACCCGCCGCGTCATACGTGGTCAGCGCGTCGGCGCGTTCGCTGTCGAGGATGCAGGCGAGCTTTTCGGCCGCGACGTCGTGTGGGACGGCGCAAAAGGAGTCCGGCGGCGGCGCGACGCGCGGGTCGCTGCCGGAGTCGGCGAAGCCGAGGTCGAACACGCGCTCGCAGCCCAAGACTGAGGCCGCGCGGATCAGCTCGGCGCGCCGGACGTCGGCGAGGCCCTTCGGCGAGGCGCCGGAGGCGGACAGCCCGGCCTCCCCGAGGGTGGCTGTCACGAGGACGACCCGATGGCCCTCGCCGGCGAGGCGAGCCATGGTGCCCCCGGTGAGCAGGGTCTCGTCGTCGGGGTGGGCGTGGAAGAAGACCACGGTCGCGGTCACTGGGGGGCGTCCTCAGCGGCCGTGTTTTGCGGTGTTCTTCCCCCATGCCGACGGGGGAGCATGGCCGCCTGTTCGTACAGGTCGTCCCAGCTGCGCAGGACGCGGTTCCAGTCGACGGGCGGCGCGACGGACCGGTTGTGCGCGGTGATCCGCCGCAGCAGGTCCGGTTCGGAGGCGAGCCGCGCCAGGTTTCGGGCCATCGCCGCGTCTCCGTCCCCGAGCAGGCCGTCCTGGTCATGCTCGATGAAATCCGCGAGCCCGCATTTGGCGTGGCCGACAACCGGCAACCCGGCGCAGCGCGCTTCAAGCGCGGCGATGCCGAACGACTCCAACGTCGCCGGGGCCACGTACGCGTCCGCGCGAGCGAGCTCGTCTGCGATGGCGTCCCGGTCGAGGGCGCCGGGCAGCTGCACCCATGCGCGCATTCCGTGCCTGGCGAGGTACCGCTCGAGCGCCGGCCGGGCCGGACCGTCGCCGACCAGCACGGCTTCCATATGGACGGCCGAGGGGAGGACGGCCCGCGCGTCGCGCAGGATTTTCAACAGTGGCAGCGGCCGCTTCCGGGCGGCCAGCCGGCCGACGCTGACGACGCGGAAAGCACCGTCGCCTCGCTGGGCACGCGGCCTTGACCATTCGGCCGGGTCGACGCCGTTCGGGACGACGTGCACCGTCGCCGCAGGCCCGACGATCTCGGCGAGTGGCTCGGCCGCGACGTGGCTGACCGCGGACCAGACCACCGGCCATTTCGACCATCGCGTGAGCCGATCGGCCGCCCTGAACAAGGGAGTCGCGTAATCCCACAGCGAATGCAGCGTCGCGACGGCGGGCACACCGGCGTGAGCCGCCGTCCGCAATGACAGGAAGGCGAGCGGCGACCACGTTGAGGCGTGCAGATGGACGACATCCGCCTTGCTGAACAACCGCCGGTCACATCCGTGGTAAGCCCACTCGTAGCGGATGCGTGAACCGCTCCTGGGAACGCTTGACCGTGGGCGGCGAACCGCCGCGGCGCCGTCGCCCGACGGCCCGGCGACGGCCGTGACGATCGCCACATCGTGCCCGTCAGCCGCCTGACGCTCGGCCAAGTCGTGGACCTGGCGTTCGATGCCTCCGAGCCGGGGAACGTAGCCGTCGGTGACATGGACGATCCTCACGGCGTCGGCCCGGTCGGCAACGGACGAACTTCCTTCCATCATCGTCGGGTAGGTTCTCCCCGGCGACAAGTTGGCGGCTGCGCGGTCGCTACTGCTGACGCGCTGCCTCGCGCGACCCGTGACTGGACGACGGGCCTGGAGGAGCGTAACGCGTGATGAGCGGTGCGGTGGTGGTCGTGCCGCTCAGCGTGGGCGCAGCGGTGGCGTTCGCCGCTTCGAGCGCGTTGAAACACGTCAGCGCTGGCGAGGCGCCCGACGCGCAAACTCTGCATCCGCACCGCCTCCGGCGGCTTGCGGCGGCGACGTTGTCGCATCGCTACTGGCTCGCCGGGTTGGCCTTCGACGCCGTTGGCCTTGGCCTGCAGGCGATGGCGCTGCACCTGGGCCAGCTGGCGCTCGTGCAACCGCTGTTGGTCACTGGTCTGTTGTTCGCCCTGGTATTTCGCCACTGGCTCCACGGTGACGCCCGCGTCAGCGGGCAGCAGGCGTTGTGGGCGATGGCGTTGTGCGCGTCCCTCGCCGGGTTCCTCGCCGTGGCAGACATCAGCGGTCATTCCGGCGGCGACGTCGACCGGCTACCGGCGGTGATCGCAGGCATTGTCGGGGCGATCGCGACCGCGACGTGCGTCGAGCTCGGACGCCGGCAGCGCGCCGGCGAGGCGGCCGCTCTCATCGGCGTTGCCGTCGGCGTGATCTACGCGTCCACCGCGGCATTGCTGAAGGCGCTCACCGACGTCGCCGCCCACGGAGTCGCGGCGGTTGCGACGTCATGGCAGCTCTACGTCTTCGTTGTCTTGGGCGGCGCGGGGTTGTTGCTCAACCAGGTCGCGTTCCAGGCGGGGCCGCTGACCGCGAGCCTGCCCGCCGCATCCACGATTGACCCGCTGCTCAGCGTCGTCGTCGGTGTCGCGGTCTATGACGAGAAGGTTCACGCTGGCCCATCCGGTGGATTCGTGTTGGCGCTGCTGCTCGTGGCGCTTGGGATAGCGGTGTTTCAGTTGGCTCGACTCGAGGCGGCGCCCAGCGGTTCATAGCGCGACGCGGTGACGGCGATCGTTCAGCCGGCGACCGCGGTATCCGCAGGCGCCGGGTGGACGACGGTCTCGTGGCGCGGCCCAACCTACTACGTTAGAAGTAGTAGCATTGAGGCAGCCGGAGAGAGCGGAAACGCACATGCGGCAAGGACGTCGTGCCACGTTGGCCATCGGCGTGATGTGCGTGTTCATCGCCGGTGCCGGGTGCGCCAATGGCACGACCGGCGACGGCCGCGCAACTGCCCCGCCGTCATCGGCTGCCGCGCGTTCGGCCGCGTCGTCGACGGGTTCTCCGATCGCGTCGTCGTACGGCATGGTCTCGCCGGTGCCTTCGCCCACACGGAAGCGAATACCGCCCGCGTCAGTTCAGGGAGTCGACCGTGTGCAGGTTTTCGGCCAATCGGTGGGCGGCGTCCCGTTGCGGCTCGTCGAGCTAGGCGATCCCCAGCGTCCGGGTGTGTTGGTTGTGGGGTGCATACACGGCAACGAAGCCGCTGGCATCGCCGTGGTGAACGCGTTGCTGGCGGATGGCGCCACAACGCGCGCCCATCTGTGGTTGGTCGCCACGCTGAACCCGGACGGCGAGCTCGCGGATCGGCGCGCGAACGCCGACGGAGTCGACTTGAACCGCAACTTCCCCTACCGGTGGCAGCCGTTGCAGCGGCCAGGCGGGGCGAACCATTCGGGGCCAGGGCCGCTTTCGGAGCCGGAGTCGCAAGCGATGGCGGCGCTTTTGCGGCGCATCCATCCCACCGTCGGCGTCTGGTTTCACCAGTCGCTCAACGTGATCGACATCTCGCAAGGCCCACGCGCGATCGAGGACCGGCTCGCCGCCTCACTTCACGTCAAGGAGATGTCGTTGGCCGACTATCCGGGAAGCGCGATCGGCTTCGAGGACGCGTTGATCCCCCGCAGCGCGTTCGCCTTCGAGCTTCCGCCCGGGCCGTTGACTGCGGTGAGATCGCAACAAATGGCAACTGCGATATTGAACGTGGCGTCGTCGCTCTAGCCACCGACCTCGGCCGGCGGCGACAAACGTCGCCACGATGTAGGTCTGGCCGTCGAGTGCGCTGTCGACCACTTTCCGGTTGACGCCGACCGCGCATCCGGACCGCAGTCCGTATCCGGACGCCTACTACGATTCTCGTCGTAGGAGGGGCGGTGGATGTGAGCGACCGCAGGCTGCTTTCAGAGTGGACCCGGCGAGGCGCCCTGCGGGTGCCGCAGATCACCGCCGCGTTCTGGCTGATCAAGGGGCTGTCGACAGCGCTTGGCGAGTCGACATCCGACTACTCGGTTCACGCGGTGGCGCCGCAACTCGCCGTCATCGCGGGATTCGTCTTCTTCGTCGTCGCTTTGAGCTGGCAGTTCAAAGCCCGCCGCTACGACCGGTGGAGGTACTGGTTCGCGGTCGCGATGGTCGGCGTTTTCGGCACGATGGCGGCCGACGTGCTGCACGTCGCGCTCGGCGTCCCCTACACGGCATCGACGATCCTCTACGCGCTCGTCCTCGCAGCCGTCTTCGTCGGGTGGCAAAAAACCGAAGGAACCTTATCCATTCACACTGTGGATTCCTCGAGGCGGGAGGCTTTCTACTGGGCGACGGTGGTCACGACGTTTGCGATGGGCACCGCGCTGGGTGACTTCACCTCGATCACCGCGCACATGGGCTACTTTCCGTCCGCGCTGCTCTTTGGCGTGCTGATTCTCATACCAGCAGCCGGTTATCGGTGGCTGCGCTGGAATTCAATCGCCTGCTTTTGGATCGCGTACGTCCTGACGAGGCCGCTCGGGGCGTCGATCGCCGACGGGCTGGGAAAGCCGCGGCGCGAACACGGTCTCGGCTTGGGCGCCGGCCCCGTCGCGGGCGCGTTCGCCGTCCTCATGGTGCTCGGCGTCGGATATCTGGCGTTGACGAAGCGGGATTTGCAGTCGCCACCGACACCGGCGGGTTCAGACCGTGCCGCGGACTTCGCCGACGCGTCGGCGGAGGCCGACGGCGGCTGACCAGCTCGAGACCCGAGAGCCGCGCTGCGCCGCGCCGAGTCCGCTGACGGCGTGTGCTGCGCGGCCTGATAGCCGGTCTGGCGCCGGGTCGCCGCTCAAGTCGGCCGGCCCGTTGGGGTCGAGTCCTGCAGCCACCCTGCCGCGGCGTCCTGGGTGGCCCATGCCAGCTCGCGAGTGGTCCAGCCTGCACTGGTTTGTTCCTCAACGCCTGCCGCGCGTCCCGGCAACGGCCTGCTTTTGTAAAGCACTTCTGTAGCATCCTCTCGGGCGGCCGGTTGGCGGTGCCCGGGCTTGGAATGAGCCCGTCAAGCAAAGGCGGGGCGGACAGTTGGTCCAACGCGTGACGAATGGCAACGTCACCATCTACGAGGTCGCGGAGCGCGCGCGGGTCAGCATCTCGACGGTGTCGAACGTCCTCAACAAGCCGGAACGCGTGAAGGCGGAGACTCGCGAGCGGGTGCTGGCCGCCGCCGACGAGTTGGGATTCGTCCCGAAGACCCAGGCCGTCATGCTCGCCCGCCAGGGCACCGGGCGGATCGGCGTCATGGCCCCGTTCACGTCATACGCGTCTTATCTGCGACGGTTGGCCGGCGTGCTCCGAGCCGCGAGCGAGTTCGGCTTGGAGGTCGTCGTGTTCGACCACGAGTCCGCTGCGTTGGCCTCCTCGCCGGCGCTCGCGAGCATGCCGATCCACGGCCGGCTCGACGGTCTCCTCGTGATGGGCCTACCGATCGAGGCGGGGATCGCAAAGCGGTTCCACGACCGTGGACTGCCGACGGTCGCCGTGGACGCCGACAGTGACCGGTTCAGTCGCGTGATCATCGACGACGTTGAGGGTGGGCGGCTCGCCGCTCGCCACTTAGTGCAGAAAGGGCACAAGCGGCTCGGCTACATCCTGGAGCGGCAAGTATCGGACTACGAGTCGCAGGCTGTCCGCCGACTCGTTGGCTTCAAGGAGGTCGCCACCTCCGGTGGCTGCGACGTCGTCGTCGAGATCAGTGACAACTCCGTCGCGCACGCCAGGTCCGCAGCGACGCGCCTGTTGCAGTGCGACCCCCGCCCGACGGGACTGATGGCCCATCACGACCTGCTCGCGGTCGGCGCCTTGCTGGCCGCCCGCGATCTCGGCTTGACCGTCCCCGGCGACGTCGCCGTCATGGGCTTTGACGACGGTGACATGGCGTCCGCGGCTGACCTGACCACCGTGCGGCAGCCCTTTGAAGAGTCAGGTGAGGCCGCCGTCAGGCTGCTGCGTTCGCTCGACGGCCGGACGTCACGTTCCACGCTCGTGCTGGGTCTCGAAGTCGTGGAGCGATCGAGCACGTAACGTTTTGAAGTGCTTTTCCGAAACCTCTTGACAGGCGTTGAGCCGGTGCGGTTGTCTCGTCGCCAGCCGGTGCTGCTTCTCGGACCTGGGCGCTCGCGGTGCCGCACGTGTCTGTCGGCTCGTGGGCAGTGGCTGGCGATTGTGACTCGTTCGCTGACCGGGCTGACTCGCGTCGAGCGCCGGCAAACAACCAACCAGGGAGGCAGCTATATGTTTCGCCACAACGCCGTCCGCTGCGGGGGACGGCGCCATCACGCGGCCGCTGTCCTGGCAGCAGGCGGCCTGCTGGCTGTCGCGGCCTGCAGCGGCCCGGGCTCGTCTCATGCGAGTGGATCAAGCACCGCCAGCTCGTCGCCGACGACCGCGTCCACCGTGTCGGCTCCTCCCTCGTCTGCGGCGGCAGCGGCTCCGACATGCGGGACGGCGCCGGTCACTCTGAACGCGTACTTCGAGACCGGGTTCCCGATCTGCAAGGCGCTGACCGACGAGTTCAGCGAGCAGTTCCCGAACGTGAAGTGGAGCATCCGGTACGACCAGTTCGCCGCGCTCACCTCGAACGCGCCGCGCGTGCTCGCTAACGATCCGCCCGATCTCATGCGCCTGCCGCAGGTCTCGGAACTGGCAAAGGACGGCCTGCTGAAGAACCTGGACCCGTACGCGTCGGCCTTCGGCTGGGACAAGTGGCCAGCTTCGCAGCTGCAGTCGATGCGCGTCGCGGACGACGGCAGCCGGGGCTCGGGCCCGCTCTACGCGATGGGGCTCAACTACAGCATGACCGGGCGTCTTCTACAACAAGGAGCTCGCCCAGCAGGTCGGCATCACGAGTCCGCCTGCGACGCTGGCGGACTTCGACGCGGACATGCAAAAGGCGAAGCAGGCTGGGATCACTCCGATCCTGCAGTTCAACGGTGGGGCGACGGGAGGCTTGGCCTTCCCGCTGCAGAACCTCATGGCGGACTACGGTCCACCGAGCGCCATCAACGACTGGATCTGGCAGAAGAGCGGCTCCACGATCGACACGCCCTCGAACCTCCAGGCCGCCGAGCACCTGCAGCAGTGGATCAAGGACGGGTACCTGGTCAATGACGCCAACGCCATGGACTACGCGACCATGATGAGCCGATTCACCGCCGGTAAGGGGCTGTTCATGTTTGACGGTGACTGGGAGTCAGGCAACCTCGACAAGCAGATGCCTGGCAAGGTCGGCTTCTTCCTTATGCCGCCGCTGCAGGCGGGTGGAACACAGGCGGCCATGTCGACGCCGCTGACTCTCGGCATCGGCAACGGCGCCTCTCATGCCGATTGCGCCGCGTTCTTCTTGAACTGGGTCGCCACGAATCAGCAGGCGCGGACGGTCGACGTGCAGGTCGGCGGTTCGCACCCGATGGGCCTGGCCGACGCGTATATGCCTCCGATCCAGGCCGGGACTGTCACCGCGAGCACCCTGGCGGCTGGCAGCAAGGTTGCGAAGGACAACGGGGCGATGGACTTCATCGCGAACGCGACCGGCTCCATCTATGCCAAGGGGTGGACTCCGAACCTCCAGGAGCTGGTCGGGGGGAAGCAGACGCCCAAGGGGATGCTTGAGACAGTTCAGTCTGAGTACGTGAGCGAAGTCGGGCACTGAGATTCGTGGTGAGTCACTTGGGGCAACCCGTGGCGCGGTCGGTCGAGAGGTCGGCCGCGCCACCCGCCCGCACTGCGCGCGCGCGTCGGCGAGGTCGCGGCGCGTTGACGGGATGGCTGTTCGCGGCGCCCGCGATCGCCTTCTACGCGGTGTTCGTGCTGCGTCCTTTGCTGTCCACTCTCCAGTACTCGGTTTACCGATGGGACGGCATCGGGCCGTCGACGTACGTCGGGCTGCGGAATTACTCGGCGCTGTTCACGGACTCAACCCTCTTCGGGTCGATATTGAACGCGGTCAAGCTCATCGCGTTCTTCAGCGCGATACCAGTCGTTCTGGGCTTGCTCATCGCGTCGACGATTCGGAGGATCGCCGGGAGCCGGCTGGCGGTTGTCGCGCGAATAGTGATCTTCTTCCCACAGATCATCCCGCTCGTCGCCGCGGGCATCATGTGGAGCTGGCTGCTGTCCTCGACCGGTCTGATCAACCAGATGTTGTCCGCCATCGGGCTCGGAAGCATCACGCGAGCGTGGCTAGGTGACTTTACATTCGCCTTGCCTGCCGTCGGCCTGATCGGCGCATGGGTGCTCTTAGGCCTGTGCACACTGCTGTTGCTCGCAGGTATGACCAAGGTCGACCCGGCGATCTATGAGGCGGCGAGGCTAGACGGCGCCGGTTCGGCGCGCGAGTTCGTCTCAATCACTTTGCCGGCGCTGCGCCAAGAGATCGGCGTGTGCGTAACCGTGACGGTGATCGCGGCGCTCGCGAGCTTCGACATCATCTACATCTCGACCCAGGGCGGACCCGGGACCTCGACGATGGTGCCCGGCTACGCCGTCTATTACCTCGCCTTCTTCCAGCGTGAGGTCGGACAGGCGTCGGCCCTCGCGGTCGCGTTGATGCTCCTAGTGCTGGTGTTCGTCCTTCCAATCCAGTGGCTGACGAGGGACAAGGACTAATGATCGTCGGACGACGGGAGACGCTGAGCGGGCGCGTGTTGCTGCTGCTCCTGATGGTGGTGACGCTCGTTCCCTTTGTCAGCCTCTTCCTCACCGCGCTGCACCAGGCCGGTACTTACCCGAACGGAATCTCCTGGCCGAGCACTCCCCACTGGCACAATTTCGTGGACGCTTTTCGCGCCGCAGATATGGGCAAACTGCTGGTTTCGAGCGTGCTGATCGTCCTGGGTGTCGTGCCGCTGTCCGTCCTCATAGGGACGATGGCGGGATTCGCGTTCGGCCACCTGCGCATGCCGGGGCACCGGGCCGCGTTCCTTGTCTTTGTGCTCGGCCTGACACTGCCGTTCGAAGCTGTGCTGACCCCGCTGTACTACCAGGTCCGCGATATGGGGCTGCTGAATACGAGGTGGGCGATCATCCTTCCGCTCATCGGACTCTTTATGCCCTTTTCGGTCTTCTGGATGCGCGCTCACTTCGTGAATGTTCCGACTGACCTATCCGAGGCCGCGCGCATCGACGGCGCGAATGTGTGGCAGGCCTTTTGGCGGGTGCAAGTGCCGCTGGCGATGCCCGCGATATCCTCGCTCGGCATCTTGCTCTTTCTTTGGACGTGGAATCAGTTCCTTCTGGCGATCGTCCTCGTCGACGATCCGGCGAAACGAACCATGGCAGGAGCGCTCGGAGCTTTTCAAGGCCAGTACGGCACCGATATCCCGCTCTTGTGCGCAGGATCACTTCTCATCCTTGCACCTACGTTGGTGGTCTATTTGATCTTCCAGCGTCGTTTCACGACAGCCCTCCTGCAAGGCGCGGTGAAGGGCTGATGGCTGTACCACCATTGACGACCACTGAAGAGCGCGAGCGGTTCATCAGATACACCCGGATGAACCGTTGGCCGTTGCTTGAGCGGTTCCCAGTGCCTGAAGACCTCCAAGTCGAGGTGCTGGCAAGTATGACGGGGTCAACAACGGACTTCGTTCGGAACACCGTCGCCGCCATGGCCGCAGCGGTTGAACGGGATGCCTTGCAGTTGTTGGCTGACGCAGATTTCAAGGCCGCCGTCGAGGCGATTCCACTCGCCGAGGGCGACCGGCTGGTCGCGATCGGAGACTCGGTTACAGCGGACCGGCGTGGATGGTTCGAGCTGTTGAAGGCCTCCATCGAACTTGCGGTCCCGACAGGAGTCGAGGTCGTGAACCTCGGAGTGAGCGGCGACACCACGGCGGATGTGCTCGAGCGGCTGGACGTCATTGAGGCCGCGCGGCCCACGTGGGTGTTGTTGATGCTCGGCACCAACGACACTCGCTACCACGGTCCGAAGCACGCGTACCGCATGGTGGCGCTCGCGGAGACCGAGAGAAATGTCCGGGCGTTGACAGACTTCGCCAGAGGCGACCTCGCCGCGGATGTCACGCTTCTCACCCCGCCACCGGGAGACCAAGAACGCATCAGCTTCTCTTTCCGCGACGCGCCGGTCACGTGGCGGGCCGACGAACTTGACGCGGTTGCCGCGCTCATTCGAACGCTTGATCCAACGTGCGTCGATGTCGGTGCGTCTATGCGCGCGCGAGCCTTCGCGAATCTTCTGGAGGATGACGGCGTTCATCCGACCGTGGCAGGGCAGCGGCACATAGCCAGGTTCGTCGCAGACCGGCTGTCTCAGGTTCGGAGAAGCGGCCTTGCAGACCTCGGTGCGAATCCCGCGCCGCAGCACCATGTCCCCACGGAAGCGGGAGCATGACGGGAACGGCGACCGAGCGCGCCGATCCCACCTCGACGGGTCCCCACCTCATCGCGTACGCGGATCGATTCGGGGGCACGATCGCGGGCTTGACGGCGCTGCTCCGCGGGCCGCTCGCCGGTGCGTTCACTGGAGTTCACCTGCTGCCCTTCTATTCGCCCTACGACGGTGACGACGCTGGATTCGACCCGCGCGACCACGCTGAGGTTGATCCGCGCCTTGGCACCTGGTCGGACCTGCGAGACCTAGCGAGTTCCCACGAGCTGATGGCGGATGTGATCGTCAATCACATGTCCGCAGACGCCGCGCAGTTCCGCGACGTCGTGGACAACGGGGATAGGTCTTCGTGGCGAGAGATGTTCCTCACGATGAGCTCGGTCTTCCCGGCCGGCGCGACAGAGTTGGACCTCGCCGCGATATATCGGCCGCGACCGGGCCTCCCGTTCACCGCGATGACGCTCGGCGGCGTCCGGCGGCTCGTGTGGACGACGTTCACGCCGCGACAGGTCGACCTCGACATTCGAAGCGCGAAGACACGGGAATACTTAACCGCGATCGTCGACAAACTCACGAGCGTCGGCGTGCGCCTGATCCGCCTCGACGCCGCGGGTTACGTCGCGAAGGAGGCAGGCACGTCATGCTTCATGACGCCGGCAACACTTGACTTCATCCGGCAGCTTCGCCGGTTCGCCCACGAGCGTGGCGCTCGTGTGCTCGTCGAGATCCACGCGCCCTATCACCAGCAGATCGAGGCAGCTCGTAACGCTGACTACGTGTACGACTTCGCGCTACCACCGCTCGTCCTTCACGCGCTCCTGAGCCAGGACTGTGAGCCGCTGGCCTCGTGGCTTGCCATGAGGCCGGCCAACACCATCACAGTTCTCGACACTCATGACGGCATCGGTGTCATGGACGCGGGCCCAACGGGCCAGTTTCCCGGACTGCTCACCCGTGAGCAACTCGGCTCACTTGTCAAGCGAGTCCACGCGAACAGCCGGGGCGAAAGCGAGATAGCGACAGGGGCCGCTGCCTCGAATCTTGACCTCTACCAAGTCAACTGCACGTTCTATGACGCTCTAGGCGCAGACGACGGCGCCTATATCGCGGCTCGCCTCATCCAGCTCTTCGTGCCGGGAATCCCGCAGGTCTACTACGTCGGACTGCTAGCCGGCCGAAACGACGTCGACCTGCTCCGGCGGACCGGCACGGGCCGTGACATCAACCGACATCACTACGATCTCAGCGAGATCCGCGCCGACTTGACTCGGCGCGTCGTTCAAGACCAGCTGGCCGCGTTGCGCTTCCGGGTCGCCCATCCAGCTTTCCGGGGATGGTTCACGTTTCACGTCGAGCGATCTCGTCTTGAACTGCGCTGGCAGAAAGATGGTCACACGGCGAGCCTCATCGTTGATGTGGCGACCACGGAGTTCCTTATCCTCGCCACAACGTCGCATGGAACTGTGGTCCCGATCCGACGGAGTAACGTCAGCGAGCTCGACACTCTGATCACTGCGGGCAACGTTCTCTAGTCGTGGTCGCGCGGTCAGTCGCGGACGTAGGGGCGCTAGGGCGCAACGTCAGCGCGGCGATGGCCGAAAGGGCGAAGGCAACACTAGGACGACGGACGCCGTGCCCGTGCGAGTCTGGCGGCCGCGTAGCGAGCGAGTGACTCGGCGCGTTGTGCGTCGTGGTCGACCATGGGCGGCAGACAGCCGGCTGGCACGCCGCCCGGCGCGTTCCACGGCGCATGCACGTGCTCGACCGAAACCCCGGCGAGCTCCGGCACCCAACGGCGGACGTACGCGCCGTCGGGATCGTGCCGTCTTCCTTGCGTCACCGGGTTGAAGACCCGGTGATAGGGCGCGGCGTCGGTGCCGGTGCCCGCGACCCACTGCCAGCCGTGCTGGTTGCTCGCGACGTCGGCGTCGATCAGATGGCGTTGGAAATGACGCGCGCCGAGCCGCCAATCTAGGTGAAGGTCCTTCACGAGAAACGACGCGGTCAGCATGCGCAGTCGGTTGTGCATCCACCCTGTCGCGAGCAGTTGGCGCATCGCGGCGTCGATGATCGGATATCCCGTGCAGCCGGCCGCCCACGCGGCGAACCGGCGAGAGGCGGCTGGCCCCTCGTCATGGGTGACCAAAGACATCGTGGGTCGATAGTTCTCATGTGCGCTGCGCGGCCAGTGATAGAGCACGTGACCGTAGAACTCCCGCCAGGCCAGCTGGCGCGCGAAGGCGTCGTCGTCCGGGTTCAACTCGGTCAAGATGGTGCGGGGGTGGATCGTGCCCAGCTTGAGATAGGCCGACAACCGCGAGGTGCCGTCGATGTCAGGGCGATCGCGCAGTCTCGCGTACTCGGCTCGTGATCCGTCGCGAAACGCCGACCAGGCTGCCAGCGCCGCCGCCTCGCCTGCCGGTGGCACCGCGGCGTCGGGCAGCGGATCGCTCGGCATCGGCTCGCCCGGTACCACGCACCACGAGACGGATGACGGGTCGAACGACGACGGTGAACGCCAGCCAGGGCCACCACGCCCGGTAGAACGGCGTGAACACCTGGTAGGGCCGACCGTCGGTGGTGGTCAGCCGGCCCGGCGTCACGGCGTATGGCGAGCCGGTGCTCACCATTTCGACCCCGCCCCCGGCCGAAGCGGCCAACCGCGCACGCACCCGCTCGTCTCGTGCCGCGCCGTAAGGCGTGAAGTCGGCGCTAACGTGGACCTTGGAGGCGCCGACCTCGCGAGCGAACGCCGGCACCACGTCGTCCGGCCGGCCCTTGCGAAGGGTGAGCGCGCCGCCGTGGCGCCGCAAGTCCGCGTCGAGGGCCTGCAAGGTGCGATAAAGCCAGGCGAGCCGCAGCGGCCCGGCCTCGCGCAGCGCGACGTCGTCGAGGACGAACAAGGCGGTCACCGGCCCGAGCCGCGCCGCTTCGAGCAACGCCGGATGGTCGTGCAGCCGCAGGTCGCGACGGAGCCACAAGACGCCGCCGTTGTCGCCGCCCGTCATGCGACTTGCTGCGCCTCGGTGATCGGGTCTGCCGCCAGCAGCCTCGCCCCAATCTGCTCCGCCAGCTGCGCCGTCGCGGCGGCGCCGCCGATCGCGAGCGGCGCCTGACGGGCCAGCTGGGTGAGCTCGTCGCGCAACGGTTCGAGGCTCCCGCGCATGGTCCCGGCCAGGACGACGAGGTCCGGCCGAACCACGTCGACCGTTCGGCGCAAGTTCTCAAGCGGTGTCGCCGCGCCCAGGAAACTGATCCGCCAACCGCTCGCATGGAGGACGATGCCGAAGCTCAGCAGCGCCAGGTCGTGCAGCTCGCCCGGCGGGCAGGCGAGCACCGCCCGGGGCCCGCGTCCCGCGCCCCACCCGCGGCTCAGCCCGGCGAGCCGGCCGCGCACCACGTTGCTCGCGAAGTGCTCCTGCGCGACGCTCACCTCCCCGCGTTCCCAGCGGTCGCCGAGATCGCCGAGATAGGGCAGCACGACGTCGCGCAGCGCGGCGGGCACCGTGAAATCGGCCAGCAGCCGGTCGATGACGGCTTGCGCGCCCGGTTCGTCGAACTCGTCGAGCGCGCGCCGCAGGATCGCCCGCAGGCGGGCGACGGGCATCGGTGCTCCCGCCGCCGCGCCGCGTTCGGCGTCGACCGTCGCCGCGGCCGATGGCTCCTCCTCAAGCGCGCGGCGCGCCGCCTGCGCGGCAGACATCCCGTCTCCGAGGTGGGTCTGCATCCGGCGCACCCGCCGCTCGTCGGCCTCGGAGTAGAGCCGGAACCCGCCTGTCGAACGCTCCGGACGCAGTAGGCCGTACCGGGACTCCCAGGCGCGCAGCAGGTGATCGCTGACGCCGACCCGCCGGCTCAACTCCCCGATTCGCAGCACGGCCGAGATTCTACAGTCTCTAGACAGACATTTGACAACCCCGCCGGCGGAGCCTAGATTTCAACGGGCAGATACCTAGACAGAACCTAGACGAGAGTTGGGAACGTGACAGCTGATCGAGCGCTTCGCCGACCGGGGCAGCACACGCGGCGGCGTCGGCCCTCGGTGGCGATCGTCGGCGCCGGCGTCTCGGGACTCACCGCGGCGTACCTGCTCGACCGCACCCACGACGTCACGGTCTTCGAGGAGCAGCCCCGGCTCGGCGGCCACGCCAACACGCGTGACGTGGTCGACGCCGGGGGGACGTCGCACGCGATCGACACCGGCTTCATCGTGCACAACGACGCCACCTACCCGCTGCTGCGCCGGTTGTTCGCGGAGCTCGACGTCGAGGTGCAACCGACCGAGATGAGCATGAGCGTGAGCTGCGACGGTTGCGGGCTTGAGTACGCCGGCGGGCGTGGTGTCCGCGGTGTGTTCGCGCAGCCGCGTCGCGCGGTCGACTTTCGGTTCGCTCGGCTGCTTGCCGAGGTCAGGCGCTTTCACCGCGCGGCGCGTGCTTTCGCTCGAACCAATCCAGAGACCGACCTGACGACGTACGGCGATTTCTTGCGGTCACGCGAGTTCGACGCCTACTTCATCGGCCACTACGCCGTTCCCGTTGTCTCGTGCGTGTGGTCATCTGGTGGCGCCGACGCCCTCGCCTATCCCGCGCGCTACCTCTTCAACTTCCTTGAGCACCACGGCATGTTGCGCATCGGCGGGTCACCGCAGTGGTACAGCGTCGTGGGAGGGTCGCGCGCGTACGTCGAGCGGCTCGCGCGCACGCTGCCCGACGTCCGGGTCGAGCACCCGGTCACCGACATCTGGCGTCGGCCGGCCGGCGTTGACGTGCGCGACACCAGCGGCCGGACGGCGCGCTTCGACCGCGTGGTCGTCGCGACGCACGCCGACCAGGCGCTCGCGCTGCTCGCGGACCCGACGGACGCCGAGGTCACGACCCTAAAAGCCTTTGGCTACTCCGAAAACGCCACAGTGCTGCACACCGACGCGGCCCTTCTGCCGAAGGCGCGAGCGGCCCGCGCGTCGTGGAACTACCGGATGCTTGGTTGCGATCCGGTGGGGCAGCCGGTGACCGTCACGTACTGGATGAACAAGCTTCAGCGGTTGCGTTCGAAGCAGCAGTTCCTGGTGACGTTGAACGACGACGCGCGCGTCGATCGGGGCAGCCGGGTCGAGTCGATGACGTATGAACACCCGATCTACACGCCGGCCGCGGTCGAGGCGCAGCGCGACCTGGCCGGCCTGGCGACCCGACAGACGGTGTACGCGGGCGCGTATCACGGATGGGGATTTCACGAGGACGGCTGCCGATCGGGTGTCGAGGCAGCCCGCCATTTCGGGGTGGCCTGGTGAGCACGTCGCACTTGCCACCGCTGCCTGCACTCGTCGACGGAACGGTCGTGCATCAGCGGTACCAACCGATACGGCGCGCGTTCCGCCACCGCGTGTACGCGTGGCTTGTCGACCTGGACGAGGTGCCCTCGTTGCCGCGCTATTTGCGGCCGCTGGCGACCTTCCGCAGCGCCGACCATCTCGGCGAACCGGGTCGGCCCATCAAAGCGAACGTCGAGGCGTTCCTCAGCTCGAGAAGCGTCGACCTCGGCCCGCACGGTCGTGTGCTGATGCTCGCCAACGCCCGCGTGCTCGGCCACGTGTTCGACCCGCTGACCGTCTTCTTCTGCTTTCCGGGCGACGGGTCGCCGGCGCAGGTCGTCGTCGAGGTGCACAACACCTACGGCGAGCGGCACGCCTACCTGGTCGAACCGGACGCCGCGGGCGCGGCGGAGACCGACAAGGCGATGTACGTGTCACCGTTCTTCCCGGTCGACGGGACGTACCGGTTGCGCTTTGCGCTGTCGCCCAGCCGGGTCTTCGTCGGGGTGTCCTTGCTGCGCGACGGCGAGCTTGCCTTCGGGGCCGCGTTCCACGGCCGACCGCTGGCGGCGTCCCGGCTCGCGCTGGTCAAGACGGTCGCGCGGCGACCACTGATGACGCAGCGCGTCTCGGCGCTCATTCGCGCGCACGGCGTTCGACTGTGGCTGCGCCGGCTGCCCGTCCAGGCGCGGCCGGTCCATCAGCGCCAGATTGGAGTCTGACGTGACAATCTCCGATTCGATGCGTCGATCGGTGACGATCGCGCCCCGAATTCAGTTGCGCGCACGGGCGGCCCGGCTCGTCTTCGAGCGCGCCGCGAGCCGGGTTCCCGTGCGTGTCAGCTATCCGGACGGACGCCGCCTCGGGCCCGTCGACCCGGACGCTTCGGAGATGCGGATCGTCCGTCCCGCAGCGTTCTTCACCCGACTCGCCCGTGACGCGAAGATCGGTTTCGGCGAGGCGTACATGGCCGGGGACTGGACCGCGGCGCACGGCACTGACCTCGGCGATCTGCTGACGCCGTTCGCGCGTCAGTTGGCGACTCTCGTGCCCGCGCCACTGCAGCGATTGCGCGCGGTCGTCGAACGGCGGGTTCCGCGTACCCACGAGAACAACCGCCACGGCGCGCGCCGCAACATCTCCGCGCACTACGACCTCGGCAACGAGATGTTCGCGGCGTTTCTCGATCCGACGATGTCCTATTCGTGCGCGGTCTTCGACGACCGCGACTTCGACCGCCATGTCACCGCCGACCTGCGCGAGGACGGCGGCGCCGCGACGCTTGAGCGCGCGCAGCGTCGCAAGATCGAGGCGATGCTCGACCTGGCCGCGGTGCGCGCCGGCAGCCGGGTGCTCGAGATCGGTTGCGGGTGGGGCGCCTTGGCCGTGCACGCCGCCGCGCGCGGCGCGCACGTCACCGCGATCACGCTGTCACGGGAGCAGGCGCGGGCGGCCCGCGTGCGCGCCGACGCCGCCGGGCTGGCCGGCTTGGTCGACGTTCACGTCGTCGACTACCGCGACGTCGTCGGAGCGTTCGACGCCATCATCAGCGTCGAGATGCTGGAGGCCGTGGGCGAGCGCTATTGGCCCGCGTTCTTCGCGCAACTCGATCGCCTGCTGGCGCCCGGCGGCGCGGCGGCCGTGCAGACGATCACCATGCCGCACGAGCGCATGCTCGCGACGCGTCGTCGCTACAGCTGGATTCAGAAGTACATCTTTCCCGGCGGCATCATCCCGTCGCTGACCGCAATCGAGGACGCGCTCGCCGCAACGGACCTGCGCGTCGTCCGCAACCGCGACCTGGCTGGGCACTACGCGCGCACCTTGCGGCTGTGGCGGCACCGATTCCTCGCCGCCTGGCCGCAGGTGCACGCTCATGGCTTCGACGAAGCGTTTCGGCGGATGTGGGAGTTCTACCTCGCGTATTGCGAGGCGGGATTCAGCGGTGGCTATCTCGGCGTCAGCCAACTGCAACTGAGAAGGGAATCGGTGTGAGGCTGCCAGGAGCGAGGGCGTGGGTGATCGGCGCGTCAAGCGGGATCGGCGCCGCGCTGGCCCGCGAACTCGAGAGCCGCGGCGCGAAAGTCGCCATCTCCGCACGACGCGCGGATCGCCTGGAGGAGGTCGGGGCTGGGCGGATGCTCGTCGTCCCGCTGGACGTCACCGACGACAAGCGGACCGCGGCGGCGGCCGACGAGGTGCGCGCCAAGCTCGGCGCGATCGACGTCGTGGTGTTAGCCGCCGGTTACTGGCGCCAGATGGACGCGCGCGAGTGGGACGTCGAGATATTCAAGCGGCACCTCGACGTCAACCTCGCTGGCATGAGCAACGCCATCGCGGCGGTGCTGCCCGCGATGCTTCGGCGCGGAAGCGGCGTCATAGCGGGGATTTCCTCGGTGGCCGGCTATCGAGGACTTCCCGGGGCCGAGGCTTACGGCGCGACAAAGGCCGCCCAGATCAACCTGCTGGAGTCGTTGCGCGCGCATGTCGGGCGCAGCGGGGTGCACGTGACGACGATCTGTCCGGGGTTCGTGCGCACCGACCTCACGACGGGCAACACGTTCCCGATGCCTTTCATGATCGAGCCGGACGCCGCCGCCCGCGCCATCTGCGCGGGTCTCGAACGCGACCGCGCGGTGATCGCGTTCCCGCGGCGAATGTCACTGCTGGCCAAGGCGTCGAGGTTCGTGCCTGCGCGCACGTGGTCGTCGCTGTTCGGCCGGGCCGTCGCGTGAGATTGCGGGCCGTCGTCCGCACCGCGGCGCCGCTCCCGCGAGTGTTCGACTATCTCAGCGATTTCACGACGACCACGCGATGGGATCCGAACACCGTGACCACCACCAGGGTGTCGGGCGACGGCGGGGTCGGCAGCGTTTACCTCAACACCTCGGTCTTCCGCGGCCGGCAGACGCAGCTGCGATACGTCGTCGAGGAAGTGGCGCCGAACGAACGCATTCGGCTGCGCGGCGAGAACGACACGGTCGTCGCGGTCGACACGATCGCTTGCCGCACGGTGGCCGCGGGGACGGAGGTGACCTACACGGCGCAGTTCCAGTTGCGTGGCGTGCTCCGCTTGGTCGCCCCGTTGCTGCGGCCGGCGTTCGGCCGGCTTGCGCGAGACGCCCGAGATGGGTTGCAGACCGCGCTCGCCGATCTCTGATCGGCCCGCGGCAACCTTCCAACCACCCCGCGCGTACAACAGGGCGTGACCGAACCGATCGATCGAGATCGGTCGGCCGCCGAGTTCACCCGGCTTTCATGGCACCGGGCTGAGCACGACCGCGGACGGCTGGTTCATCGTCGGCTACAACGTCGGGCCGGCCGCCGGCGTCACCGTTTCGACCGATGGCCACCCGGTCAGCGCCAACCTCACGAGCTGGCGCTCGGTCTTGGGTGACCCACCCGCTTAGGCCGGTCAGATCGCGCGCCGATACGAAGATGTGACCGACCCCGACGATTACTTCGCAGCCATCGCGCGACCGGCGGCGCCGACTTGGGGACCCTCGTCGGCGCCGCCGGATTCGCCGCGCCGGCGCCGGCAACCGCCGCAGATCTGGATCGCCGTCATCGTCGCGGTCGCCGTGGTGCTGGCGCTCGGCATTGTGCGCAGCCGCCCACACGGCCGAACGGCGCTCGGGCAGGGGGATGGCAACTTCGGACGCGTCATCGCGCACCCGCCGAGCCGATCCTTCGTCGACCCGCAGCGGGTGCTCCCCGCGCCCGCGAGCCTCACCGGCGTCGGCGAGTACACCGTCTTGCGGCAGCACGGTGGCCGGCCGGTGACGTGGGACCCGTGCCAGCCGATCCACTACGTCGTGCGCGCCACAGGAGAACCGC
The DNA here is from genome assembly GCA_963747395.1 of uncultured Actinomycetes bacterium. Taxonomy (GTDB): domain Bacteria; phylum Actinomycetota; class Actinomycetes; order Acidothermales; family Acidothermaceae; genus JAICLV01. The sequence continues at coordinate 29,550 of CAVVEX010000010.1, forward strand.
CCGGCGGCCAGTTGTTGCTCGACAAGGCGATCGACGAGATCAGCAAAGCGACCGGCCTGTTCTTCATGGACGACGGGACAACGACCGAGGCGCCGACTCCAGATCGCAATCCGTATCAGCCGGACAGGTACGGGAAACAATGGGCGCCCGTGCTGATCGCGTGGTCGGGCCCGAGCGAGTTCACCGAGCTCCAAGGCGATGTGGTCGGCCTTGGCGGGCCGATCGCGGTCGATGGCAAGAACGCGCGCAACATCAGCGGCGAGGTGGTGTTCGACGCGCCTGACATCACCAAAATCGAGGCGACGCCGGATGGGGCGACGTTCGGCTACGACATCATGCTGCACGAACTCGGCCACCTGGTCGGACTCGGGCACGTCAACGATCCGACCCAGATCATGAACCCGGTGAGCCTTCGGCCGCTGGCCGGCTACGGCGCCGGCGATCTGCGCGGCCTCGCGGCCCTCGGCGCGGGCCGCTGCTTCACCACCGGCTGAGGCGCGGACATAGGCTCGGCGCTGTGAGCTTGCACCGATTGACCTGCCCAGTCATGCCCTACGCCTGGGGCTCGAACGAGGCGATCGCCGCGCTGCAGGGCCGACCCGCGAGCGACCACCCTGAGGCGGAGTTGTGGGTCGGCGCCCACCCGCACGCGCCGTCGAGGCTGGAGTGCGACGGCCGCTCCCTCGCCGAGTTCATCGCCGACGCGCCGCGCGAGGCGCTGGGCGAGCGGGTCATCGATCGGTTCGGCGAACGGCTGCCGTTCATGGTCAAGGTCATCGCGGCGGCGCACCCGCTGTCGCTCCAAGTCCACCCAGATGACGAGCAGGCTCGGTCCGGGTTCGCCCGCGAGTCGGCGTCCGGCGTCGACGTCGCCGACCCGCGGCGCTGCTACCGCGATCCACACGCAAAGCCCGAGATGGTGCTGACGCTCTCCGACTTCGAGGCGCTGCTGGGCTTTCGCCCGGCCGACGAAGCGCTTGAGACGCTCTCCTCGCTCGACGTGCCCGCGCTCGCTCCCGTGGTCGCGACGCTGCGCTCCGGCGCGCCGACCGGCGAGGCGTTCCTCCAGCTCGCGCAATGGCCGCTCGCCGATCGCGCGCCGACGGTGGCCGCGGTCCGCGCAGCGGCGTCGTCCGATCAAGATCTGGCGTGGGTCGTGGAGTTGGCCGACCGCTATCCGGACGACCCCGGCGTCGTCGGCGCGATGTTGCTCAACCGGCTCACCCTTGCGCCGGGGGAGGTGTTCTACGTCGCGCCCGGGACGATCCACGCGTACCTGCGGGGCACGATCATCGAGGTGCTGGGCTGCTCCGACAACGTCACCCGCGCCGGGCTCACCCAAAAGCACGTGGCGATCGAGGAACTGCGACCGTTGCTGACCCTCCAGTCAGCGCGGGCCGCGATGCTCTCGGCGAGTTCGATCTCGGACGACGAGCAGCGGTGGGCGCCCCCGCGGCCGGAGTTTCAGTTGTCCCGGCTGCGCGCCGATGGAGAACGCGTCGTCGTCCGAGCTGAGGTTCCTGAAATCGTGCTGTGCGTCGGCGGGAAGGTCGAGATCCGTGCTGCTGGTAAGCCGGTCGGGCTGCGTTCGGGTGAGGCGATCTTCGTCACCGCGGACGAGCGGGAACTCACGTTCGTTGGTCAAGGCGTGATCATTCGCGCCACGACAGGCGATGCGACGACTCGACCGGGATTCGCAGCGTGACGGGACCCGGCGACGGCCTGCAAGCGAACGTGGCACCCCCGGACGAGACGGCGCCGGAGGCCGCCCGCGCGAAGGCCAAGCGGCGTCGAAGGGCGCGCAACGAGTGGCTCGTGCTGCTGGCGCTCACGGTCGTCGGCACCTTCCTGATCCGCACTTTCGTCGTGCAGTCCTACCGCATCCCGTCCGGCTCGATGGAGCGCACCCTGCACGGCGGTTGCGACCCCGACTGCGGCAGCGATCGCATCATGGTCAACAAACTCGCGTACAAGCTGCACGGCATCCATCGCGGTGACGTCGTCGTCTTCAAGGCGGTCGACCCGAGCTGGGAAGAAGCGGTCGGCGGGTCGGAAGACATCGTGAAGCGAGTCATCGGGTTGCCGGGCGACACCGTGCAGTGCTGCGACGCGCAGGGTCGTGTGGTCCGCAACGGCAAGTCGCTGAACGAGAAGTACGTCTTCACGAACGGTCCGGATCCGAAGAAGCAGTTCGGCCCGGTCGTCGTGCCGCCCGGGCAGTTGTTCGTCATGGGCGACCACCGCAACGACTCATCCGACTCCCGCTACAACGGAACGATTCCCGAAAGCAGCGTGGTCGGCCACGCCTTCATGCGCATCTGGCCGTTCTCCCGGATCGGCCTGCTCTAAGAAGGCGCGATCCGTCAGCTCGGCTGGCGCAGGTCGCGCAGCGCGTCGAGAATGCCGCGGTGGAACGTCGGATAGGCGTACATCATGTGCAGCATCCGGTCGATCGGGACCTCGGCGTGGATCGCGACGGCGAGCGACGACATCACCTCGCCACCGGACGGGCCGATCACCGTGGCGCCGACCAGAATGCGGCGGCCGGCGTCGGCGACCAGCCGGATGAACCCGTCGTTGCCGGGTCCGTGGATCCAGCCGCGCGACGTCGCGGCCAGGTCGGCCTTTCCGACCAGGACGTCGACGCCCGTGTCGCGCGCTTGCGCCTGCGTCATCCCGACCGAGGCGATCTCCGGATCGGTGAAGGTGACCCGCGGCAGCGCGCGGTAGTCGGCCGCTGGCACGCCGGGGTCGCCGACGATGTCGGCCACCACGATCTCGGCCTGGTACATCGACACGTGCGTGAACGCGCCCTTCCCGGTCATGTCGCCGACCGCCCAGACGCCCGGCGCGACCCGCATCCGCCCGTCGACCGGTACCGCGCGCGCCGTGACGTCCACGCCGAGCACGTCAAGGCCCGCGGCCCCCAGTTCGAGGCGTCGTCCCGTGGCCACCAGAAGTTGCTCAGCGGTCAGGCTTTCGCCACTTTCCAGCCGAAGGGTGAAACCGCTCGTGTCATGCGCCGCCGCGACGGCCTTCGCGTCGACCCGCACCGCGATTCCCTCGCGGCGAAACACCTCGGCCAGCAGGGCGCCGGCTTCCGGTTCCTCAGGCGGCAGCAAGTGCGACGTCGCCTCGACGACCGTCACCTTGGCGCCGAACCTCGAAAAGACTTGCGCCAGCTCCGCCCCGATCGCGCCGCCGCCGAGAACTAGCAAGGACGACGGAACGCGGGTCGTGGCGATGGCCTCGCGGTTTGTCCACAGCGGCGTCGAAGCGAGGCCGTCGATCGGCGGCAACGCGGGTTCGGTGCCGATGTTGAGCACGATCCCGCGCCTCGCGCGAAACTCATGGCCGTCGACCGCGACGGTGTCAGGGCCGGTGAGCTTGCCGTGCCCCCGCACGAACCGGCCGCCCTTGCCCTCGAAGCGCTCCACCGCGACGTGGTCGTCCCAGTTGTCGGTCGCGTCGGCGCGAATCCGAGCCGCCACCGGCGACCAGTCGGGCGACACCTGCGACTGGCCGGCGAGGCCTGGAATCCGCCGCCCTTCAGCGAGCGCGTTCGCGGCCCGAATCATCATCTTGCTCGGCACGCAGCCGTAATACGGGCACTCGCCGCCGACCAGGCGCTGGTCGACTCCGACGACGTCCAAGTGCGCCTCGGCGAGACGACCGGCGACTTCCTCGCCGCCGGGTCCCATCCCGACGACGACGACGTCGACTTCCTCCACGGCTGCCATCACTTACCTCCAGGGATGCCAACCGCCGTCAGGCGGTTGAGACACTGTCGAGCACGATCTCCTCAGGGGCCACGCCGTCGGCGTCGGCCTCGACCGAGCGGCGCAACGCTTCGTGCAACGTTCGCGGCGTCAGCACGCCGATGCAACGATCGCCGTCGAGCACCGCGATCCAGCCGGCGTTGTGTTGCAACATCTCCGCGAAAGCCTGCTTCAACGAGGCGCCCGCCGGCACCCAGGCGTCCATCCGGCGGGCGGCGTCGCGCACCAGCCCGCTTGCCGACGTCGAGTTGATGCCGAGCCACCCGTGCAGCCCCTCGGCGGAGTCAAGCACCAGCGCCCAGCGCGAGTTCTCCTTGCGCAGCAGCGTTTCCGCGGTGACCAACGAATCATCGAGATGGACGACGGGGGGATGTTCCAGGTCGATGGGCAGAATCGGCGTGACCGACATCCGCTTGAGCCCCCGGTCGGCGCCGACGAAGTCCGCCACGAAGTTGTTCGCCGGCGTTCCCAACAGCGCTGCGGGCGTGTCGTATTGCTCAAGCTTGCCGCCCTGGCTGAACACCGCGATGCGGTCGCCGAGCCGGACGGCCTCCTCGATGTCGTGTGTCACGAACAGCACGGTCTTGCGCAGGTCTTGTTGCAACCGAAGGAACTCCGACTGCAGATGATCGCGCGCGATCGGATCCACCGCGCCGAACGGCTCGTCCATCAACAGCACCGGCGGGTCCGCGGCGAGCGCGCGCGCGACGCCCACCCGCTGCTGCTGCCCTCCGGACAGTTGATGCGGGTAACGCTTGGCGAACCGCTTCGGTTCGAGCCCGACGAGCTCCATCAACTCGAGGGCTCTCGTCTTGCGGCGCCTGGCGTCCCAGCCGAGCATCTCCGGGACGGTGGCCACGTTGGCGAGCACGCTTCGGTGCGGGAACAAGCCGACCTGTTGGATGACATAACCCATGCGGCGGCGCAACCTCACCGGGTCGGTGTTGGTGACGTCCTCGCCCTCAAAGAAGATCCGACCGCTCGTCGGCTCGATGAGCCGATTGACCATTTTCAACGTCGTGGTCTTGCCGCAGCCTGACGGCCCGACCAACGCCACCAGCGAGCCGCGCGGCACGTCCATGCTCAGCTCCGCGACGGCGGTCGTGCCGTCGGCGTAGCGCTTCGTGACGCGGTCGAGCCGGATCATCGGCTCTGTGACACGGTCGTACCTTGGGGCCGGCTCCGCGACACGGTCAGGCCCGGAGGCGGGCTCTTCGGTAGCGTCCACTCATGAACTTTCGCACCGGCGATTGCCTCGAGGCAAACAGTTGGGTCTGCGCGAAGTTCATCAGCACGCGACAAGACCAGCTGCTCAGCGCGCTCCAGCAGCACGTCACCTTGACGGTCGAGACCGTCGTCATCGCGCTGGCGGTCTCGCTGCCACTGGCGATCGCCGTGCGACGTGGGCGACAGGCTCGCGGCGGACTGCTCGGGTTGGCCACCGCGATCTACACGGTGCCCTCGCTCGCGCTGTTCGGACTGCTGGTTCCGATCACCGGCCTGCGGCCGACGACCGTGCTCGTGGGGCTGGTGCTGTACTCGCTCACGATCCTGATTCGCAATGTGCTCGCCGGTTTGGACAGCGTGCCCGCCGAGGTGGTCGAGGCGGCCCGGGGCATGGGCATGGGCCGCACGCGAATCCTGCTCCAGGTCGAGTTGCCGCTGGCGACGCCGTCGATCTTCGCGGGCTTACGGGTGGCCACCGTCTCGACCGTCGCGCTCGCCACGATCGGCTACCTCATCGGCGAAGGCGGCCTCGGCAATCTCATTCACGAAGGGCTGACCAACTACTTCAAGGCCGAGGTGCTCACCGCGAGTGTGCTGTGCGTGCTGCTGGCGATTGCCCTCGACACGGTGCTGGTCGGGATGCAGTTCGTCCTGACGCCATGGGCGCGGCGGGCCGGCAGGGCGCGATGAGCAGCCTCAGCGGAGTCATCGACTGGCTGTCCAACGGCGCCCACTGGCGCGGGTCGGACGGCGTCGTGGTGCGCACGATCCAGCATGTCGAGCTGTCGGCGGTCGCGCTCGGCGTCGTCATCGTCATCTCGCTGCCGATCGCCATGTGGCTCGGGCACATAAAAAAGGGCGGCTTCGTCGCGGTCAACCTGACGAACATCGGACGCGCGGTGCCGACGTTCGCCGTCCTCACCTTGCTGGCGTTGACCTCGCTCGGCATCGGCAACCGGACCGTCGTCCTGGCGCTGGTGCTGTTCGGAATCCCGCCGGTGCTCACCAATGCGTACGTCGGCGTTCGCGAGGTCGATCCGCAGGTGGTCGAGGCGGCGCGGGGGATGGGCATGACCGGGCTGCAGCAGCTGCGCCACGTCGAGTTGCCGCTCGCCGTGCCGCTTGTGTTGAACGGGATCCGGCTCGCCGCCGTTCAGATCATCGCCACCATGACCATCGCCGCGCTCGTGTCGGGACCGGGCCTCGGCCGGATCATCCAGGAGGGCTTCGCCACTCAGAACAAGCCCGAGCTCGAGGCTGGGGCGCTGCTCGTCGTCGCGCTGGCGTTGGTGGTCGAGGGAGTTTTCGCGTTGTTGCAGCGGGTAGTCGACCCCGTACGCCGCGCTCGGCGCGGCGGCGAAAGCACGCCCGCCGACGAAGCCGCGCTGGTCGCCGCCAGCGTTGTCGGCGCCGACGCGCAGAATCGGCAGGACGCCTATTGAGACCGGCGCGAATTCGCGTTGGCAGGGAAGCATCCCGGCTCAGTAGCGTTGGAGGCATTCACGGGTGCTCGACGTGCCCGTCCGACACGCGTGGCTCACGGGAGCCACGGGACACAGAAGGCGGTTGCCATGGCTCGTCGCATCCTTGCGGCTTGCGCATCGGCGGTGGCGTTGGCCATCGCGATCAGCGGTTGCAGTAGCTCGAAGAACTCCGGCGCCGGCGCCCCGACCACGACCTCAGGCACGACTCCCGCATCAGCGTCGGGTTCGACGTCGACCGGCGGCGGCACCGTCGTCATCGGCTCGGCCGACTTCTCCGAGAGCCAGGTGCTGGCGAATCTGTACGCCCTGCTCGCGCAGTCGGCCGGCTACAAGACGCAGATCAAGACGGTCACCACGCGCGAGATTTACGAGCCCGCCCTTGAGAACGGGCAGATCGACATCGTGCCTGACTACGCGGCGACCTTCACCGAGTTCTTGAATCACAAGGAGAACGGCGCCAACGCGCCGACCGTCGCCACCAGCAATAAAGACACCACGCTGGTGCAGTTGAAGAAACTCGCGTCGCCGCTGGGCCTGACCGCGCTCGAACCCTCCGACGCCGCCGACCAGAACGCCTTTGCCGTGACGAAGGACTTCGCGACCAAGCACAACCTGAAGACGCTGAGCGACGTCGCCGCCGCGAAGTTGCCGATCAAGTTGGCCGCGCCCGCCGAGTGCAAGTCGCGCGCGTTCTGCGGCGGAGCGCTCATCGACAAGTACGGCATCAACGTGACGAAGTTCGACACGTTCGATTTCGACTCGGTGCCCGGCAAGAAGGCGGTGCAAGACGGCAACGACGACATGGTCGAGGTCGCCACGGACGACGGCACGCTCGACCAGTTCAACCTGGTGATTCTGGACGACGACAAGCACGTCCAGCTTGCCGACAATCTCGTCCCGATCGTCGGCAAGAAGTACGCCAACGACACGACCCTGGCGGACGCCATCAACAAGCTGGCGCCGGTGCTCACGAGCGCGGACCTCGGCGCTCTCGACGCCCAGGTCGACAACGAGAAGAAGGTGCCGGGCGACGTGGCCAAGGCCTACCTCGTCGACAAGGGCCTCATCAAGGGCTGAACGACACAAGCCGACACGCGCCAGCAAGACGCCGACGGGCCCGCAGCCGTCCTTGCCGCGGGCCCGTCGACGCGTCGTCCGTCGTCCGTGTACCCGCTCGGCTCGTCACCAATCGGGACATGGGCGCTGGCTTGAACCGTCTCGCGGTTCCGCTCGTTTCCCAGTCCGAGCCCACAGAGCGGGCGATCGGAATTGCGAGACAGGAGACCGCGTGGACATCGAGCCGACCGCGGCAGCCGTCGTCACCCCTGCCACCGAGCCAGGGCCGGCGGTGAGCCGGCGGACGCTGCTGGCAGCCGGGGCCGCGACCGGCGCCGCTGGCGTGCTCGTGCTGGCGGGCTGCTCCAAGGGCGCGTCGGGTGCGAGCGGCAACGCCGACGCGGGCGCCGCCCCCACCGGCTCCTCCACGGCCGCGGGCGCGGGAGGGTCGGGCGCGACCGTGTTGGCAAAGGTCTCGCAGGTCCCGATCGGTGACGCGCTGTCCGCGACGATGAACGGTCAGCCGGTCCTGATCTCGCAGCCGGCGGCGGGGACGATCGTGACTTTCAGCGCGATCTGCACGCATCAGGGCTGCACGGTGGCGCCGGCCGGCAAGCAGTTCCGCTGCCCGTGCCACGGTTCGGTCTACGACGCCGCGACGGGCGCCGTCATCCAGGGCCCTGCCCCGGCGCCGCTGAAGAGGATCCCGACGCATGTCGCCGACGGCGACGTGGTGGCGGGCGCCTGATCGTTTGCGGCATAGTGAGCACCGGACGGCCTGGGTGACCGCCGTCACACCTGCTTCCTTGATCGCGCGTGCTTGATGGGCGGCTGTGATAGTTCGTCCTAGTCCTTCTGAGCAGTCATCGGACTTAACTTCGACATGAAGCCGTCATCTGCTTGTCGCCGCGCCGCAACCTGGTTATGGTCAACCCGGCCGAGCTTGATAACAAACCGGTATCGGGCGTCGGCCAACCGCCGAACCTGCGACCTCGCAGGACCGGGGACCCAAGGTCCTCTTGGGGTGAATCGGCCTCGTGCCGTAGGGCGATCTTCCCGCCCGAACCCGTCAGCTAACTCGGTAGGCGGTCGAGGGAGAAGGGTTCGATCGCGTGCCGTTCGACACGGTTGCCACGTCCTTGCGGTCTGTCGACGTGCTCTGTGCGGTGTGACGACCGTGCCTCTGTGCGGTCTGACGACCGCGCCGCCTCACGGCGGTCCGTCGACCGCCGTGCCGCGTGGCTCGTCACCGCAGTCGCCGCCGCCGCAGCTGTCACAGCCGCGCTCATCGCGGTTCCGTCGTCCGCCTTCGCGGTCGGCAGCAAGAACACCGCCGCCGCGGCCGCCGCGGCGCAGGCGAAGCTGGACGCCCTCGGCGTGCAGGCCGACAAGGCGGTGGAGGCGTTCAACCAGGCGCAGACCCAGCTCGATCAGCTCGCTGCGCAGGCAAAGGCGCAGCAGGCTGCGGTGAACAAGGCGCAGCAGCAGCTGTCGACCGCCCGCGCGGGCATCCAGGCGCTCGCCGCGGCGGAGTACGAGGGCGCGGCCCCCACCTCCGCCATCACGCTCGCGCTGTCCGCCGATCCGGCCGCGTTGTTAGAGAAGGCGGATCTGCTCGCCCAGGTCAACCGGGTGCAAACCGCCAGCTTGACCAAGGTCATCAACGCCAGCCGCGAGCTCGACAACACCAAGGCCCGCGCCGACCAAGCGCTCGCCGCGCAGAAGACGGCCGCCGCCCAGCTAGCGACGCGCAAGGCAGCGGTGGAGAAGGCCATCAACGCGCAGCAGGCGGTCGCCGACTCCCTGCAGAACCAACTTCACCAGGAGCAAGCCGCCGCGGCCGCCGCAGCCCGCGCCGCTCAGCAGCAGGCCGCCTCGCGCGCCTCGCAGCGCCTCGCGATCGCCCCGCAACGCAGCGTCGCCCGGGCTGACGCCCCGGTCGCGGCTCCAGCCCCGGCGCCAGTCGCCGCGCCAGCGCCAGTCGCCGCCTCTGGTGGCGCCGCCGCCGCGCTTCGCTTCGCCTACGCCCAGCTCGGCAAGCCGTACCAATGGGGCGGTTCAGGGCTCGGCTCATACGACTGCTCCGGCCTCACGATGCGCGCCTGGGGCGCTGCGGGTGTGTCGCTCGCCCACTCCTCGGTCGCCCAGCAGCGCGAAGGCGCGCGAGTCTCGCTGTCGGCGCTGCAACCCGGTGACCTCATCTTCTGGGGCAACCCGTCGTACCACGTGGCCATCTACATCGGCGGCGGCCGGATCATCGCCGCGCCGCACACTGGCACCGTCGTCCAGATCCAGTCGATCTGGGGCCGTCCGAGCATGGCCGTCCGGCCCTAGCCGCCCACCCGCTAGCTAGCCGCCCACCGAGCGCCCGCGCGTCACGAGCGGGCGTTCGCGGTTTTCCGGTTGTTCGCCTTGCGCAGGGCGTCGACCAGCTCGCTCTTGTTCATCGTGGAACGGCCCGGCACGTCGAGGCGCTTCGCCAGGTCGTAAAGATGTCGCTTGCTCGCGTTGGCGTCGACGCCGCCCGCCGTCTTGGTCGGGCGCTGCCGCGCCGCCTTGCCGCCGCGAGCCGCTTGCTTGTCGGACGGCCCCTTGTGGCCCTTCGGCTCCCAGTGGTCGCCGACCTTTTCGAAGCTGTGCTTGAGCGACGCGAACGCCGTCCGCCGCGGCCGCTCGCCCTCGCCGTATTCCTCCATGGCGGAGTCGTATGTCTTCGCCCAGGTGTCTTGCGCCTTCTTCGGTGAGCGCGCGACGGTGCTCGGCATCGCCTTGCGGGCGGGCATCGGCTGCTCCTTTCATCGAGTCAATCGCGACTGCGGACCTACCCGCGATTGCTCATGGCGAAGCCGCTTGACCGCAAGCCGAGCGGGTAGGCGGACGGGCATGACCGCAGATCGCCCACACCACCGCGACGCCGGCTCGCGGTTCGAGGACGCCGGAATCCCGGACCTGCAGGACGGCACCCCCGAGCAGCAGGAAGCCGAAGACCCGCAGGAGCTGCCGCTTCCCGGTGACGCCCCCAACGCGAGCGTCGACTGGGGCACCACCGTCGAGGAGCAGGTCGAGGGAGAGCCGCACGATGTGCGACTCCGCCGCGAGGAGCCCGACCCAGCTCTCGACGAGATCAACGGCGGACGACGTCGTCGCAGTACCGCCGGCAGCGACGTCGGGCGGCTTGCCAACGACGAGCGCTTGCAACCGGGCGATGCGCAGCCTGACACCGACGCGACGGACGTGGGCGCGGACGGCGGCGGGCTGACTCCAGAGGAGCAAGCCATCCACCTCGAGCCGGAATAGCCGAGCCGGAATAGCCGAGCCGGAGCCAGTCGAGCCGGAGCCAGTCGAGGCGAGCGCCAGGTCGCGGCGATGATCACTCACGCCCGCGGCCGGTCTTGCCGATACCGCTGTCGTGGTGATGTTCGATGTGTCGGTTGTGGCCGGCGTGGCGGCGGCGGCGCTCTTCTTACGCTGGCTGCTGTCGACACGCGCGTCCGGCGGCGCGTTTCCCGCCGTCTCGGTGGGGTCATGCGCCGTGATCGCGGTGGTGGCGACGCTTCCGGTCGTCGTCCGGGCCAACCTCGACGGCCGGCTCGGGCAGGCCGCGTCGAAGCTCATCGGCATCCCGGTCGAGGTGAACTGTCAGACGCTCACCGGCTCGGCGCTGGACCTCGGCAGCGAGTTGGGCTGGGTGGCGTGGGGACCCGACGGTCGGCCAGAGCACAAGACGCTCATCAAGCACCAGCAGTGCAACGACCTCCAGGCCTACCTCGACTCGAACAAGCGGAACCCCAGCGACGCGCAGGTGCAGGCCGTGCACGTGTTGACGCACGAGTCGATGCACATGGCCGGCAACACCAACGAGGCGGTCACCGAGTGCTACGCGACGCAACACGACACGCAGATGGCGGAGTTGCTCGGAGCCTCGCCTGAGCAGGCGGTCCAGCTGGCGGTGCGCTACTGGCGCACCTTCTATCCGCGGATGCCGGACGCGTACACGAGCGCGGATTGCCGCCCAGGCGGCCGGCTCGACTTGCACCTCGCCACGCCCGCGTGGGCGAGCTGAGTCGCGTCAAGCCTGATCAGTACTGGCGAATCACCGATGTCGGTCCCATCACGATGACCGGCGACTTTGCGGGGTCGAGCCAGCGCAACACCTGGAGCAGGTTCGCTTGCGCGACGGAGACGCAACCGGCGGTGCCGCCGCCGGTGCTCACATGCAAGAAGATGGCACTGCCTTTACCCTTCACGATCGGGTTGACGTTGTAGGCGATCGCGGCGGCATACGCGTATGCGGTCGCGAAGCCGGACGACGCGAGGTGCTCACCGCTGAGCGCAGCGTTCTCTTGCCACGTGTTGTAGTACGGCGAGTTGACGTCGTCGACCCACACCGACTGCGAATCAGCTTGCCGGTAAGGGAATTTCACGCCGGGGTTCGCCCGCTGCCCGAACATCGTGCCGAAGCCGTACTTGCCGGCAGGCGTCTTGAGATCGCCCTCGTGCTTGTCCGCGGAGAAGCCAGCTCGGCCGATATGCGCTGGCATCGCTGGAAAAACCTGGTGCCAACCTGTGGCGTCCTTCTCGAACGTCTGCAGCGTTGCGACGTCAGTCGTCCAGCTTGACGACGTCACGACGACGACCTGCCGCGCGTTGCCGACGTCAGCGAGTTGCTGGACGAGCAACGCCGGCGCGGCCGCCGGCGTCGTCGGCTTCGGCGTCGCCTTCTGGGCCGGCGGGGTCGGTTTCGCCGCCGCCGTCGGCTTCGCAGCGGTTGGAGCGGACGTTGGGCTGGGCGGGAGGGACGCCGTCGTCGGGCCGGACGCCGTGGACGTCGACGTGGCCACCGACGCGGAGCCGACTGGCGGGTCCCCGATTGCGGAGATCACCGGCGAGTCCGACGGCGAGAGCCCCGACGAGAGCGCGGCCGATACCGCGGGCTGCGGGCCGGTGTGCTTCGTCGCGGTGCAGCCGCTCGCCACGAACGCGGTGGCGAGCACGGCGGCAACGGCTGTGGTGAGCGTTCGAATGGCGGCTTTCATCGCCATTCAGCCTACGGTTCGGCCACCTCGGGCACCGGCTGGCAGGCGAGCGTCGATCCGGCCAGCGTCGATCCGGTGGAGTCAGTTGGCTTCGTCGACTCGGCCGGTACGACCAGCTGGCGACGGCTGCGCGCGGTCGCGAAGAAGCAGCCGAGCAAGATGAGCGGGAAGCCGATCGCGATGCCGGCGGTGAACTTCTCGTGCAGCAGCAGCACGCCGAGCAGGAGCGCGACGGCGGGGTTGACGTAGGTGATCACCGTCGCCCGCGCCGGACCGACCTCGGCGATCAACGCGAAGAACACGATGAACGCGAGCGCGGTGCAGATGAGCGCCAGTCCCGCGACCGACCACGCGACGCGGCCGCTCACGTGCGAAGGCAGCTGCGTGAGCGCCACCGGGGCGTACCCCAGCGCGGTGAGGCCGAGCGACGCGGCCACGACGCCGAGCGTCGGAAGGTCGGTCAGCTTGCGGACGATGATGATCGGCCCGACGGCGTACCCGACCGCGGTCGCCGCGATCTCGACGACCGCCCAGGCGTCGCCGCCGCTGACGTCGACGCCGACCAGCACGCCGACGCCGCCGAGGCCGATCAGCAGGCCGAGCAACCGTTTGGCGTCGAGGCGGTCGTCATGACGGCCCTCGCCACCCAGCCCGACGATGATGATCGCGCCGATCAGCGGCACCGCGGCGATCAGCAGCCCGGACAGCGAACTCGACAGCCGGGTCTCGGCGTGCGTCAGCAGCAACCACGGACCGGCGATCTCCACGACCGTGTAGACCACCATCCATTGCCATTTCTTCAGCAATGGCCGCAGCAGATCGCGTCGCGCCGCGATCGGCACCAGCAGCAACGCGGCGACGCCGGTGCGCAAGAACACCACGGTCGCCGGGGTCAGTTCCTCGTCGGCGACTTTGATCAGCAGGTACGGGATGCCCCAGATCAGCGACATGGCCGCGAACAGCAGCCAGCCCCGCTTCGACATCGCACTCCTTGACCAAATCCGGACGCCGACGTGGGCGTCAAGGAGTGCAAGTTTGGCACGATCCGGGTTGTTCCGACTCGCGGATTTCGGCTGTGAAGGTCGCCGCCGTCGCGGGCGTCGCGGCTGGCTACCGCCGGCGGGCGACCGCGACGCCGACCGCTGCCGCCGCGGCGCCGGCGGCGGCGGCGCCGATGAGGGTGCCGTGGTGCTGAGACGCCCACAGCTGAGGGTCGCCGCTCTTCGAACGGTCGCCGAAGACGCCGTGCGCGCCGAAGTCATGGCCGTCGGCGCCGTCGGCGGGGTGCGTGAGGTTCACCGGCTGATCGGGTGAGCGAGGGTCGGACGTCTGCTGGGACTTGTAGCCGGTTCTCGCCAGGTAGCGGTCAAGCACGCCGGGGAAGAACTTGTTGCCGATGAGCACCGCGGCGGTGCTCTTGCCGACCCAGTACTCCCGCCGATGCGGGTGGTCCGCCGCAAACAACACCGCGCGCGCCGCGAATTCCGGTTGGTAGATCGGGGGGACCGGCTGGGCGTGCCTGGGCAACCGCGACAGCACCCAGGAGAACTGCGGCGTGTTGACCGCCGGCATCTGCACCATCGTCACGTGGACGTTGCTGCTGTCATGCAGCAACTCGCAGCGCAGCGCCTCGTTGAATCCCTGGATCGCGTGCTTGGCCCCGCAATATGCGCTCTGCAGCGGGATCCCGCGATAGGCGAGCGCGGAGCCCACCTGCACGATGACTCCGCGGTCGCGTGGCTTCATCCGCTCCAGGGCGGCCATCGTGCCGTAGACGAAGCCGAGGTAGCTCACCTCGGTGACGCGCTTGTACTCGTCCGGCTTGATCTGGTCGAACGGCGCGAAGACCGAGGTGAAGGCGACGTTGACCCAGACGTCGATGGGGCCGAGTTCGTCCTCGACCCGCGCCGCGGCCGCGAACACCTGCTGGTGGTCGGCGACGTCCACCTCGATGGGTAGCGCCTCGCCGCCCTCGCCGCGCACGTCGTCCGCCGCCGCCGCGAGGCCCTTCTCGCCCCGCGCAAGCAAGGCGACCTTGGCGCCGCGCGATCCGAAGGACCGTGCGACCGCGCGACCGATCCCTCCGCTGGCGCCGGTCACCACGACTACTTGCGATGGCACGTGACCTCCACGACGTCGGAATCAAAACAGTGACGTCGCTGTCATGCCCCGGTCGGGGTAGGCCCAAGCGGGGAAGGCGCTCAGGTGACGCGTAAGACTTCCTCGAAGGTGGTCTGACCGCGGAACGCCTTCAGCAGGCCGGCTTGGCGCAGCGTGACGAGTCCGCCGATGGCGGCGATTTGGGACACCGCCGACTCGGTCGGTGTCCTGGTGATCGTCTCGCGGATCTCCGGCGACGCCGGCAGCACCTCGAAGACGCCGACACGACCGCGATAGCCGGTCTCGTTGCACTCGGTGCACCCGACGCCCCGGCGCGGCGTGGCCCCCTCGAGAAAGGCGGGGTCGACACCCAACCGCTGCAACAGCTCGCTGGGCGGGGCGTACGGCTGCGCGCAGTGCCCGCAGGGCAACCGCACCAGCCGCTGCGCGACGACCAACGACATGGACGACGCGACGAGGAACGGTTCGGCGCCCATGTCGACCAGCCGGGTCACCGCTGACGCCGCGTTGTTCGTGTGCAACGTGGTCATCACCAAGTGGCCGGTGAGTGACGCCTCCAGTGCGAGTGCCGCCGTCTCGGTGTCGCGAACCTCGCCGACGAGGACGACGTCCGGGTCTTGCCGCAAGACCGACCGCAAGCCGCGCGCGAACGTGAGGCCGGCGCGGTCGTTGGTCTGCACCTGGGTGATGCCCGGCAACTGGATCTCGACCGGGTCTTCGAGTGTGACGACGTTGCGCTCGCGGTTCGACACGTGCGAGAGGAGCGAGTACAGCGTGTTCGTCTTGCCGGACCCGGTCGGCCCGGTTATCAACACCAGGCCCTGCGCGGCCGACGCGGCGTGCACCAGCTGCTTGAGCTGCTCTGGCTCCATGCCGAGGCCCTCGAGCGGGGTGATCTTCTCGGCGTTCGGCAGCATCCGGATGACGACCTTCTCGCCGTGCACCGAGGGCAGCGTGCTCACCCGCGCGTCGACGAGGACGCCGTTGGCCTCCATCTTCATGCGTCCGTCTTGCGGCAGCCGGCGCTCGGCGATGTCCATCGACGACACGATCTTCAGCCGGCTGACCAGCGCGGGCGCGGCGCCCTTGTGCACTCTGGTGACGTCGCGCAGCACGCCGTCGACGCGGTGCCGGATCCACACTCCGTCAACTTGCTGCTCGATGTGGATGTCGCTGGCGCCCACGCGCACGGCGTCGGAGAGGATCTGGTTCACCAGCCGCACGGTCGGGGCCTGGTCGGCCGCCTTCGCGAGCATCGCGTCCTCGGCGGGGTCGCCCGCGTCGTCCGCGGGTTGAGCGCCGAGCCGAGAGTCCTCGGCCATCGAGTAGATGCGCGCGATGTGCTCTTGGATCATCGACTCGGTCGCGACGACCAGCGACAGCGAATGCGCACCCGTGTACGCCCGCACGTCGTCCAAGGCGACCACGTTCGTGGGGTCGGCCGTCGCGACCCGCAAGCCGTCGTGTGTGCGACCGAGCACGAGCACGCGGGCGCGTTCGGCGACCTGGCGAGGCAGCAGTCGCGCGACCTCCATCGGAACGGCGAGGTCGCCGCCCTCGATCAAGTCGAGCGCGAGCAACTCCGCGAGCGCTTCGGCGATCTGCCGCTCGGTCAAGAAACCCATCTCGACGATGAGTTGTCCGAGGCGCTTGCGGTTCTTGCCGGCGAGTTGGCGCTGCGCCTCAAGCGCCTCGTTCAGCTGCTCACGGCTGATGAGGTCGCGTTCGACCAGAACATCACCGAGGCGGCGACGTGCGGGTAGACCGGTGACCGGATCGGCCGACATGAGTTGCTCCCTGGATTGGACGCACTCCTAGTCGGCCGGTGGCGCCGGAATCTGAGTCTCCCGTCCGCCGAAGCGGTTGGCTTGACTGCCGCAGAGTCGCGCACCGTGGCCTGTTCGATCGCCTACGATCAGCGAATCGTGCGCACCGGCGCGCGTGATTCGCGATGGGAGCGAAGCGGTGACCGACCGGACGCCTGACGCGCGCGCGCTCAAACGCGCGACGGCGGCCGACGTCGGCCGGGCAGCGGGCGTATCCGCCGCGACCGTCTCCTTGGTGCTCAACGGGAAGGCCGAGGGCCGGGTCACGGCGGCCACCAGCCGCCGGGTGCACGCGGCCGCCGAGCGGTTGGGCTACCGGATCGACCGCCGCGGTCAAAGCCTCGCGACCGGGCGGTCCGGGCTGATCGGCTTTGTCGCGCCCGACACCGCGAACCCGTTCTTCGGCTCCGTCCAGATGGGCGTCTTGCACGCGTTCGGCAGCTCCTACCAGGTGCTCCTGATGGCCACGGACGTCGGCCAAAGCGTCGCGCGCAAGAACGTCGAGGAGCTGCTCTCGCTCGGTGTTGACGGCATGATCTTGTTCGCCGTCGACCCGAAGTTCGTCGCCGACCTGCATCCGGGCGTGCCGGTGGTGTTGCTCGACTCCCCGATCGACACCGACGAGTTCGTGCGGGTCAACTTCGATCTCGTCGCGGGCGCCACGGCGCTCGCGGAGCACCTGCTCGAGTTCGGGCATCGCGAGATCGTGTACCTGGAGGCGAGTACGGCGAGCCGCACTTTTGCCGTTCGCAAGGAGGCGTTCCGTCGCGCGTTACGCCGCGCCGGCGCCAACATCACGGCGGTGACCACCCGCATCGACGTCGACGAAGCCCGTGAGACAACCTTGAAGCGCTGGGAGAACTGGCGTTCCGATGGGGCGACCGCGATCGCATGCGCCACAGATTTCCAGGCCTACGGCGTTTTGAGCGCACTGCATGAGATCGGCGCGGCGGTGCCCGAGGACGTTTCCGTCACCGGCTTTGACGACCTCGTGCTCTCGCCGGTCATTCATCCGTCGTTGACCTCGGTGCGGTTGCCGGCCGAGGAGATGGGCGCGAAAGGCGCCACGCTGTTGCGCGCCGCCGTCGAGGGACACGCTGATCTGGCGCACGTCGAGACGATCGCGACCACCCTCGTCGTGCGCAACTCAACCGCCGCTGCGGCGCGCTGACGTAACGCTTGCCGTGCGCCTCGGGCAGGCTTCGACGCTTGTGTGGATGATTCCTGCGCTCTGTGACGACTGGATAGGTCCACTCAATCGCGAAGTGCGTCAGGGCTGTTGTCGCAGCAGCGCCAGCAGCGCCGTGCCGTCCGGCGAGCCAAGGCCGGTGCAGGGGTCCCAACCCTGAGCCGCTTGGTACGCGCCGTTGTCGCCGTCCGTGATGTCGCGGAAGCCCGGTGCGGCCGCGCCCGCTTGCACCCCGGCGTACAACACTTGCTGCAGCAGGCCCAGTTTGCGGTTGGCCACGTGTGAAAGCAGGCACACCAACGCCCCCCATAGCGGCGCCACCGCGCTCGTGCCGCCGATGACCGTGTCGGTCCCGTCGACCCGCACGCGGTAACCGGTGCGCGGATCCGCGTTGCCGGCGACGTCCGGAACCCCGCGCCCGCGAGTCGCCGAGTCGCCGGCGCGAGCCGGCACGCCGACGTCGGTCTGCCATCGCGGCAACGCGAAGACGTCGCTGACGCCGCCGCCGGTGGCGCCACCGCTTGGACCGTCGTTCCACACCGTCTCGCTCGTGATCGCGCCTGCGCCAGCGTGCAGGGTGGTGCCGCCGCACGCCAGGGCGTTCGGGCTGGACGCCGGGAAGTCGACGTGGGCCGCCGACGCGCCGCTCGGGCTGTCCGAGCTGCCGGAGTCGCCGGCCGCGGCGGTCACCGTCACACCGAGCGCGACGGCGTCCGCGATCGCGTTGTCGAGGGCGATGCGCGCCTGCGCCGTCCAGCTGTCTTCGGACGCGCCCCAGCTGATGCTGATCGCTGTCGGGGTCGCGGTGGCGTGGCTGGCGTCGGCGATCGCGTCGAGGAATCCGGCGTCGGTGTTGGGCGCGAAGTAGACCATCACCTTCGCTTGCGGTGCGACGGCGCCGGCGACCTCGATGTCGAGCAGCACCTCGCCGTCGGCGCCGTTCGGATCCTGGCCCGACACGTTGGACGCGCCGTCGACGCCGACGGCCGTGACGCTCGGCGTAGGGATCCCGAGCGCGCTGAAGTAGGCGTCAAGGTCGGCGCGGTCGAAACCGCCGCCGAGTTCGACGATGGCCAGCGTTTGCCCTGTGCCGTCGGCGCCGGCCGGGAACTTGTAGAGCGCGCCGACCTCGACCGGCGTGTAGCTGGTTCTTACCGCTTTTGGGTCGGCGGCCACGATGTGCGCCCGAGCTTGCGGCCGGTCGTCGAGCCCGAGCACCGCCTGGACGACGCCGTCGAGGACGGCGGGCACGGTGAGCGGCCCGGTGCGATGGCGGTGCGCCACGCGCGCACCGCTGCCGGGGTGCTCGCTCTCGACGTCCTCAAGCGTCGTGCCGAACGCGGTTTGCAATTGCTCGACCGTGCCGGCGACCCGCATCCGGCGGCTGGCGGGATCGACGCTCGTGACACGCAGCCCCAGGTCGGTGAGGGTGCTCTGGACGAGCGTCACGTCCTCCGGATCGGCGCCTGCCGGCGCGGGCGCGCGCCTACGCAGGACGACGGTGACGCCGATTTCTCGCTGTTGGTCCAGCTCGCCGACGCGCTGGACGCCGGGGGCGGGCGCTCGGTCGCTGCCCGGAAGGACGACACGGTCTTCGTTGCTCATGTGACGACTGTGCCCCGATTCGTGCCGATGTCTCAATAGGTGGTGGCCGCAGGAAGTGGCAGGCGCACTTTGGGTCGCAGTGGTTGCGCGCACAAGCGGTGGACCGGTTCCCCTCAGGTGTCGCCGGCCAAGCGCGATCGGGAGAGTACCGGTCGCTATGGACGGCGATCGGTCGCGACCTCGTGTCGCGCTCCGATGCAAGGAGGCAAAAATGCAGGTGAGTTCGGTTTCTTCGGCGGCGGCCTACGTGCCGCCGGCGCGGCCGGAAGCAGCAGAGGGCGCCGGGCCTGACCACGACGGCGATTCTGACGACGCGGTCCGGAACACGCCGATGCCGAAGCCAGCGCCTGGCCGGGTCGACGTCTACGCCTAAGTAGGCCCGACTGTCCCTGAGCCGGCCCGGGTCACCCGGGCCGGCTCAGGGATCACGCACGCAGTGCCCTCACCCGATGCGAGATGACGCGCCGACGTCAGCACGGAACGACCTTGTCGGCCCACAGCGTCCAGTCGGTCGGTCGACTTGCCGACCACGCGGGCCGTGCACAACGCGCGCGGTCCCCGTACCAGCACGTCGGTCACGTCGGTCACGCCGAAGCTATGGAAGCAGTCGTTCATCGCCTGCGGATCGGCCGCACCGTAGTGGATTGTTAGTTGAACCGCTGGTGCGCCAGCCATCGACGGCCGCCTCCGATACATCAAGAACGACTCAGGGTTGACGCTGTGACAACCGTCGAACTCATTGTGTCCCAGCGTGGCCGACGGTCCGGGACGCGTAACTGGTCATGCGTCATCGCGGCAAATGCGGATGCTTCGCGTGCGGAGGCCGGCTCAGTCAGTCGAGGTCGAATGCGGCGTGGATCGCCTGCGTTAACGCGGTTTCTTGCTCGTCCAAAAGGAAACCCACCTGAAGTCCGAGCAACGCGACCGGGACCGTGACGATGTTGTCGCAACTGACGACGCAGGCGTGGTCAAGTCCGTTGGTTGGCCCGAGGGGAACCTCCGTCGACAGGCCGCGGATGGTGCTGGTGATCGGCGCAACGGTGACTCGGGTCAGGTGCGGGCGCACCCGCTCGCGGGTGAGCACCAACACTGGGCGCGTCTTGTCCAGCCGGGCGGTGTGGATGGGTCGCATCAATCGAGATCTTCGAGTGGGATCGCCGCGCCGAACTCAGCCAGTCCGTCCAGGTCAGGGTCGGGCTCGTGCCGGCTGAGAATCGCGGCGTCTCGCTCAGCGACCTGGCGGCGCCGTTCACGTTCGAGGGCTCGAGACACCACGGCCGCGCGACTGCGCGCGTTGCCGCTACGGACCAGATCGTCGATGAACGCAACCATGTCATCGGAAAGCCGAATCGCTATCTGAGTGCTCATACCAAAACGGTACCACGTTGGTATGCACACCGTGGGGCGCGCCTAACCGCGGCAAATGTGTGCGTTGCTCCCACCGCGAGTGTCGCGGTAGGGAAGTTCGTGTCAGCGGCCGCGGCAGTCGACGAGTACGACCGGACGCGATGTCGCGCCGTTCACCGTGACAGTTGTGGTCGCGAACGTCACGAGCTTCTGGGTGCCAGAAGGGTTGACGCAGTCGGGCCAGCCGTCGCCGTGGTAAGCGCCGGCGACATCGATCCATGGCACGGAGGACTCGAAACCGTAGGTCCAACCGGGGGTCGTCATGCTGGCTTCGTGTTCTCCGATGTAGGCCTGCCCGGTATGCCAGACGACGGCTGCGGTGTGGTGCCGGCCGAGCTCATAGCCCGTGCCTGTGCCGAGCACGACACTGAGTACGCCTACGACTACAAGAACGACTCGCGTCCTCACGACGCCCCCTCAACGATGTCCAACTGTCCAGGAACGGAGGCTGGTGGGCAAGCACGTCAACCGAAGCCGCCTCGACGTGCCAGCAGGAGGTCGCCACCGTTGCGGTGGGCGGTCCGGCACGCGTTCCCTGGGAGCACACTTCATCGCGGCAGATGCGCGCGTTGCCCTGAGCGCGTCGTGACTGCGGGTGGTTCGCGCCAGGCCGCGATCGGGAGATGGGACGTCAAGCACCAGGAAGCGGGTATCGCGCCCATCCCGCCGGGACCTTCGCCACTGACTGCGAACCGTGGGCCCGCCCAACACTGGCCCGCCTAGGCATGGGAGCTAGTCATGGTCAGCGACAAGAGGATGCGCGAGCAAGCTCAATACACGGGCATCGGGGTGGCCGTGGGTGCGGGCGTGGGAGTAACGATCGGCGTATTGGTCGGGGGCTGGGCGATCGCAGTCGGTATCGCCATCGGAGCCGGTGTTGGCGTCGCGCTCGGCGCAGCCATGGACGCTCGCCGGAGCCAGCAGTCCGGGAAACGAAGCCTATGAGCATTGCGGACGGGCCGCCCGTGCACGGAAGCCACAGCGACGCCGAATACGTCTCCAGCTACGTTGTCGACCAACGACCGCCCGGGTAGAAGTCCCGGGCGCCAAGTCACGGTCTCGGATGTCGGCATGGCCGGTCGGAATGCAAACTCGCAAAGCGGCAGATGCGCATGTCCTCGAGTATTGCCGGAGCCCTCGTCGCGGCGCTCGTGTCGTCAAGATGACGCTGCGGGTCGTCGGCAGAAGGCCCTGCGTCAGCGACGTACCTGGCGAACGAGTCGGTCAGGGGCCGAGGAGAGCGAGCGGTACGACGCCGATACCGTCTTTGCGGCGGTAGGCCTCCGGGCCGGTGGTGACGATGATTCCGTCGGCGAAATCGTCACCGAGCTGGTCGCGCAGCCAGCGGAGGTGTTTCGCGTCGTCGTCCTCAACCGCGGCAGACATTTTCACCTCGATGCCCACGACCCGCTCGTCATCGCGGACGACGACGAGATCGATCTCGTGCTCGCCGCCGCGGGTGCGGCAGTGAAGCACGCGCGCCTCGGCCGCTTGGGCGAACACGCGCGCGCTCAGCGCTGCGAGTGACTCAAACAGCGCGCCCAGGAACGTGCCGTTCCGGTGGGCCAACTGCGGGCCCTCTCCGCGCAGTAGCGCACCGGCGTCGACTCCGACCAGCCTCGCGGCGAGCGCCGGGTCGGCCAGGTGGTGTTTGGGGCCGGAGACCAGCCGGGCGAGCCGGTTGTTCGTCGGCGCCCATGCCGGTAGCGCGTCAAGGATCCAGATCCGCTCAAGGGCTTCCCGGTACGGCGTGGTCGTGGTCTTCGCCGGCTTGCTGTCCTCGCCGCCGGTCGCGGCGTCACGGATCCGGTCGTAAGAGGTGGTGGTTGCTGTCGCGGCCGCATAGGCGCGCAGCCAGCGCCGCAGCGTCTCCGGCCGCCGAACCTGTGTGCCGAGCTCCGGCAGGTCCGTGTCGATGATCCGCTCGAGGTAGCCGTCCAACGCCGCCCGCCTTGCGCGGTCATTCGTGTGCCGCATTCCAGGGAACCCGCCAGCGAGGATCTCGGTGGTGTAGTCCACCAGCTTCACATCGGTGGTACCGGTGAGCGCCGGCCGGTCACCGGCAAGCAGTGCCGCCAGCGACACAGTCGGGGCTATCCACAGCTCTTTCTGGGAGGGTGAGTGGGCGCATCCGTAGCGGGACGATCCGACCGGCGCCGGAGTGGGTGGAACGGCTGGACGGGGTGGCGGAGCCGGTGAGGATGAACCGGCCGGCGCTTGGATCGGCGTCGACGGCCCGTCGCACGATGTCCCACGATGCTGGGTAGCGTTGCCACTCGTCGATCAGCGCCGGCGGCGGCCCGACGATCAAACGGGACGGCTCTGCCCGGATCACCTCGAGCGTCGCCGGGTCGTCAAGACGCGTGACGGTCGCTGCGCGCCGTTCCGCTGTGGAGGTCTTCCCCACGCCCTTCGGGCCCTCCAAGCTGAGCGCGGCAAGGCTGCCGAGCAGGTCGTCGAGCTGCGCGTCGACCACTCGGGCGTGGTAGCCGGTCATCGGGGCAACGGTCCTGCTCACAGGCGCAGACACTACCGTCTGCCGAACCCCTGCGCTACCGTCTGCCGAACTCCCGCGCTACCGTCTGCCGAACTCCCGCGCTACCGTCTGCCGAAGCCGCCGTCGTCCGCGGGTCAACCTTGTCGGGAGCCGCAGTGCGCCGTCGTGGCGACGGAGGCCGCCGGAGTGCGCGACCGCTTACACGATCAGCACTTCCACGCGGCGACCTTCAGGTGCCAGATGCCATGTAGGCGGCGAGGATGTAGTTGGGGTGCCGGTCGAGGTTGTTGCGGGCCCGGTCGTAGCGCATGGTGGTGCGCGGGTCGGCGTGGCGGGCGGCGATCTGGACGTCGCGCAGGTCGACGCCGGCGTCGAGCATGGTGGTGACGTAGGTGTGCCGGAGCATGTGCGGGTGCATCCGCGGCAGCCTGCACGCCGGCGGCGAACGCGAGCCGGCGCAGCCGGCGGGTCGCGGCGTGCCGGTCCATCCGGACGCCGCGCTGGTTGAGCAGCAGCGGCCCTGTGGCGCGGTCGGCGGCGGCGCGGTCGACGGCGCGGCTGACCGCCGGCGGTAGCGGGACGAGCACCACCTTGCC
This sequence comes from uncultured Actinomycetes bacterium, assembly GCA_963747395.1. GTDB lineage: Bacteria > Actinomycetota > Actinomycetes > Acidothermales > Acidothermaceae > JAICLV01. Next base: position 53,373 of record CAVVEX010000010.1, read on the forward strand.
GCCTTTGCCGCGGACCCGCACGACGCGGTGGCCGTGTTCTTCGCCGAGGTCGTCGAGGTTGATCCCGGTCGCCTCGAACACCCGAAGCCCGAGCAGGCCGAGCAGGCAGACGAGCGCGAAGTCGTTGGGATTGCCGAGGTGCGGGCGGCGGTCGAGCAGCGCCTCGAACTGCAGATGCGTCAAACCCGAGAGTCGGTGACTCGGGTGGCACCCGGGGCCGGCGGACGTGCTCGGCGGGCGAGTGCTCGAGCAGCCCGTCGATGACGCAGGTCCGGTAGAAGCAGGCGACCACCGACATCCGCCGGGACACCGTCGACGGCTTCAGCCGGCGGACCTCTTGCATCCAGCGCGCGTACAGCTCGAGATCGTTCCGCTGCGCACTCAGCGGCGCGAGAGACCGGTCGCGGCACCAGTCGAAGAACAGCCGCAGGTCGGACTCTGTGTGCTCGCGCGACGCGCCCCGGTACCGGGACAGGTGCGCCACCACGGCGACCCGCTCCTCCTGCGGGACGTCGGCATCGGCATCCAGGTGGCGAACCCCAGCCACCTACTCACCGTCCGCGCCACCGACGAGCGCGCCAGCCGCCGACAGGGTGAACCGATGCGCCCGTTGCGACAGATGCGTGGAAGTCGGCGCGTCGAGTAGCGACACGGACCGCCGGACAGCGAGCAGATCGGCAACGGCTTGGAACCGGCGT